>CAWJOD010000013.1:0-96926 GCA_963844425.1 uncultured Thermoleophilia bacterium
AGCCGTCCGGATCGTTTCCAAGACAGACCCGGACCACACAGAAAGCGAGACCAGGATGTTCGAGAGCCACCGCATATGACCATCAGGCGCCTCGGTGAGAACGACCGCGAAGCGCTACAGCCAGCTCGCCGTCCGGGACAGCTCGAACGTCCCCGGCGGCACCGTGATCGCCGCCGTCGCCCGGGCGGGGCCCTCCTGGCCGCGATCTCATCGAGACTCGCGAGGCCGTCGCGGACCCCTTCCTGCCCTCCGCCCACGCCATCGGGCTGTTGAGCTTCCGAGCCCGTCAGCTGGGCGGCGAGGTTCACCACGAGGGCCGGAGCCGGCGGTCCCGGCGCAACCGGTCACGCGGCGCGCTGTCCGCCTCTTCCCCCGGCGCCTGCGGCCGCCACCTCACGCTCAGCGGCCTGCGGCCTCCGAGTTAGCCGCAGCACGCTCAAGCCCATGGCCGCGACGGCCCCGGCTCCCCGGCCGGGGCCGTTGCGTTTTCACGGATGCGAGCCAGGCACGGGGCGCGAACCGATCCACTTCGCGGAAAGTGGCGCTATGCGCTTATAAGTCGCGAACAGGCGGATATTCGCTTTGGACTGCCATGAAGAAGGGCCCCCTCTGGTGACACGCTCAGGCGTGTCACCAAGAAGCGAGCACCAAGGAGGCCCGCTCACATGTTGCACGCCGGACTGGATCTCAGTCGCAAGAAGCTCGACGTCTGCCTGCTCTCCGACGAGGGAGAGCACCTGGACCAGCTCGCCGTCCCGCCCGACGTCGACTCGCTGAGAACGCTCGCCGGCCGGATCGACGAGGTCCACCGCAGAGCCGGTCTGCGCCGTGATCGAGTCGATGACCGGCGCCCGGCTCGTCCACGACACCCTCGAGCGCTGCGGCTGGTCGGTCGAGATCGCCGACGCGCAGAAGGTCAAGGGCCTGGCGCCGCTTGCCTGCAAGACCGACAAGATCGACTCCCTGGTGCTCGGCGTGCTCTCGCCAGCGCGACCTGGTGCCGGCGATCTGGCTGCCCGACCCGAGGGTCCGCGAGGAGCGCGAGCTCGCCCGCTTTCGCCTCCACCTGGTCAAGCACCGCTCGATGCTCAAGCACCGGATCCACTCGACCCTGATCAACTTCGGGCGGCCCTGCCCGGTCACCGACCTCTTCGGGGTCGAGGGGCGCCGGCTGCTCGCGCGGCTCGACGTCCCCGAGCCCTGGCGCGGCAACGTCACCGCCTCGCGTCGAGCTGATCGACGACCTCGAGGAGCCAGATCGACGAGGTCAACGCGCCGGCTGCGGGCCGGCCACGCCGATCACCCCTACATCCCGCTGCTGATGAGCGCCCCGGGGATCGGCTGGGTGCTCGCCTTCACGATCGCCGCCGAGATCGGCGAGATCGAGCGCTTCGCATCGCCCGCAGAAGCTCACCGGCTACACCGGGCCTTTGCCCGCGGGTGGTCCAGTCGGGCGAGTCCGATCGCCGCGGGCCGCTCACCAAGCACGGGCCCACGCTACCTGCGCTGGGCGCTGCTCGAGGCGACGATGCACGCGCTCAAGCACCCCGCCTACTCCGAGCGCTACCAGCGAAACAAGCGCCGGCTCGGCAAGCAGCGCGGCGCCAAGGTCGCCCAGATCGACATCGCCCGCCGGCTTCGCCCACGCGATCTGGCACATGCTTTCTCGCAACGAGAAGTTCGCTCCCAGAGGCGCCGCTTTTCGTCTGGCGGCCTGACCGCCCTTTTGGACTTGCGCCCGCGAGCGAACCATCCAATTTCGCCTGATCCTCCCGACGAGGAGGCCATAGAGACATGAGCGTCGCTCCCAACCCCGAACGCGAGAGGAGGCCGACCCGAACTACCGACCGCTACTTGACACCAGGCCCTTCTTCATAGAGACGAAAAAGCCGAACGCTTCTACCTTTTCGTCCTAAGCGCTACTTCTGCGCTACTCCGACAGTCCCACAGCTTTGAGGGCCTCATCGTGGTTCCAGAAGTACTCCTGCAGGATGACCTTGCCCCTACGAGGGTGAAGATGGCGCTGAACTCCATTCGCTGGTCCGGGATCTCTCCCGAGACGTGCCACACATTTCGCACGAGCACCCGGTTGCCGACATCGATGGGCTCACCGATCACTTCCAAGCTATCCCTGGTCGTCCACGTTTCGTGAAGACCCTCCAGCGAGCGCACCACCGCATCACGCCCAACGGACGGCCCGGCCTCAGGCCAGCCCTCCAGGTGGTACATGACGGCAGCCCGGTAGTACGCCTCACGCAGGGGGGCGAGGTCCCCCGCGTTGTATGCGTTCATGGCCCGCAGCAGGAGCTCCACGTTCTCGCGCGACATTGCCCGATCGAGTACTTCCTCGCGGAAAGTGTCGCTTTCCCATGCAAAGCAGCACGGGGCGGCTAGCCGATACCTCTCTGCCCTTCCGCGACATCGGCGCCTCGCGACGTGCGCCTGCGGCCCGTCCTTCGTAGACTAGTGCTGCTCGAGCGGGGCCATCGTCAGGCCGGCGGACTGGAGCTGCTCCCAGTAGTGCTCGGCGGGCTCCTTCGGCCCGGACCAGACGATCGCCTGGCCGCTGGAGTGGATCTGGTCGGCCTTGCGGTAGCCCTCGTCGAGCGCCGATCCCGGGGATCACCCGGGCGAGCGTCTTGGCGACGTGGTCGAACGTGTTGTGATCGTCGTTGCGGACGATCACGAGCCAGTTGCCTCCCAGGCCCTCGCCGGGACCGGCGCCGCGCGGCTTCTCGAGCGTGTCCGTGGACATGCCGACGGTTCGGAGGGTAGGGGGAGCGGGCCTACGGATTCGGGACCGAGACCCGGAGGTCCTTGAACCAGACCGAGGCGCCGTCCTTGGAGCTGCCCTCCTGGCCGAGCACGATCGAGAGCTTCGTCCCCGGCAGGTCGTCGGGGGCCGGGTCGGCGACCTCCTCGATCGCCGAGCTTGTTCATCTTGCCGCTGACGGTGTCCCCGAGCGCGCGGAGGGTGAGCTTGTTCTTGTCGCCGGCCTTGCCGATCTTGTTGTCCTTGCCGTTGATCGGGAAGGCCGCGTCCTCGGGACGGCGGACGAGGCTGTACTTGCGCTTCTCGGGGTAGACGCGGAGCTCGTAGTAGCCACCGCCGCCCTCGCGCACGGTGGCCGCGACGTAGACCTTCTTGCGGATCTGCTCGGGTGTCTTCGGCAGCAGCTTCGCCTCGACGTCGATGATGTGGTCGGGCCTGGACGGCGTCGCCGAAGACGGGCAGCCGCAGGCGGCAGCGGCTACCGCCCTTGCCGGTGCTGACGCCGAGCTGGCCCTTCTTGCCGCGGACCTCGGCCTTGCATCCCTTGCCGCTCAGGTCGAGTGCCTTGGCGTCGCCCTTGCCCTCGAACTGGTTGTGGTAGATGCGCACGGCGCCGAGCGCGAGGCTCGCGAAGACGCCGAGGGCGAGCAGGGACGCGAGAAGCATGGTCTTCAGCCGCATGGAAGTCAGGGAGCGTAGCCGCACTATCCCTCCAACACGCCACGTTTCTCCCAGTACCGCTCGAGCCCGAGCCAGACGTGCTCGGGCGGCACGGCGAGGCGCAGGCGGTCGCGGTCGTCCTCGTCGGCCCGCTCGTCGATCTCGGCTTCGAGCGCGGCCAGGAACGCCTCGCGGTCGCCTCCGCGGGCGCGCTCGCGCGAGCCGCTCGAGCTGCGCGCGGACCTCGGCGAGGTGCGCCGCGGGCTCCTCGACCGCGCCGAAATGGGTGAGGCAGAGGCGGCCCGGCGCCCAGGAGGCGATCTCGTCGAGGCTCTCGCCCCAGGCCTCGAGGTCGATCTCGGGCGGCGGCGTCGGCGGAACGACGAAGCCCTCGGTGATCCGCACCCCGCCGACGTCGCCGACGAACGCGTCGCCGCTCTCGGGGTCGAAGTAGGAGACGTGGTGGCTGGCGTGGCCCGGCGTGTACGCGACGCGCAGGCCCTCGACCTCCTCCCCCCCTCGAGCACGCGCAGGTTGCGCTCGGGCACCGGCACGATCTCGCCCCAGAGCGGGTCCATCTCGTCGCCGTAGAGACGGCCGGCGCTCGCGATCAGCTTCGACGGATCGGCGAGATGGGCGGCGCCGCGCGCGTGCACGTAGACGGGGAGGTCCTCGAAGCGGCGCACCAGCGCGCCGGCGGCGCCCGCGTGGTCGAGGTGGATGTGGGTCAGCAGGAGCGCCGTCGGCGGGCGCCCGTCGAGCCCGGCGAGAAGCGTCTCGATGCAGGGCTCCGGCCCCGGGTCGACGACGAGGCCGCGCACCTCCCAGGCGCCGATGACCCGCTCGACGCCGCGGTGGTGGACGTCGATCAGCCGTGGCACGGCCAGGCGGGCGTCGCGTTGCAGCCGGCTCAAGAAAACCCGTGCGGTGCCGAACATGGCGTCAAGCTAGCGACTGGCAGGAAGTGGGTCGCGGGGGGTTCGAGGCGCAGGGAAGGCGCCACCACGAGTTGTCATGCTCCGTTCGAAGATCGCATTCACATCCGCCCTCGCCGCGCTGGCCTTCGCGGCGGTGGCGATCCCCGTGGCGGCGAGGATGCAGTCGACGCAAGGTCGAGGCGGGCCTCTGCCTCACCGAGGGCGGCGGCCGCTTCGTCGACATCCCGGGCTTCCCCGGCGAGAAGATCGACCGGCGGCTGCTGCGCGACGTCAAGCTGCTCGAGCGCCACTACAAGATCTTCGTCACCGACGGCTACTCGAGCGACCCGGTGCACTCGGCCAACGGCGAGCACCCGATCGGGCTCGCGCTCGACATCGTCCCGAACAAGGCCGAAGGCGGCAGCTGGGCCGACATCGACAAGCTCGCCGCATGGGCGGAGCCGCGCCAGAACCAGCCGATCTCGCCCTTCCGCTGGGTCGGCTACGACGGCGACGCGGACCACGGGCGCGGACACCATCTCCACCTCTCCTGGGAGCATTCGGCGACGAAGGCCGGGAAGCCCGCCGAGAGCGTCTACACGCTGCGCTGCCCCGAGCGAGGGCCAAAGCGCGGCGGCGGGTCCGGCCGACCCTGACGGCGACAAGCCCGACAGGCCGACCCGCCCCGAGTGGCGGCACCGAGCCGGGCGAGCCGCCTCCTCCCGCGCCCTCCGGCGGAACCAAGCCCAAGCTCGCTCCGGTGGTCGCCGAGCGCGCCGGCGCCGACGCCTGATCCGCCCCACCGGCGATACTGCACGCATGAGATCGGCGGGGAAACGGTTTCGCTTCGCCCTGCTCGGCGCGGCCGTCGTGCTCGCCGCGATCGCGGTCGCCGCGCCTGCACGGATGACCACCACCGAGCTCGCGGGCAAGCTCTGCTTCGTCAAGGGCGGCGGGCGCTTCGTCGACATCCCCGGCTTTCCCGGCGAGATGATCGACCGCCGCCTGCTGCGCGACATCAACTTCCTCCAGCGCCGCTAGGACATCTTCATCACCGACGGCTACTCGACCGACCCCGTCCACACGCAGAACGGCGAGCACCCGATCGGGCTCGCCCTCGACATCGTCCCGCTGCCGGGGCCGGAGGGAAGCTGGAAGGAGATCACCCGGCTGGCGAAGTGGGCCGAGCCGCGCCAGGACTAGCCCCGCGCGCCGTTTCGCTGGGTCGGCTACAACGGCGACGCGCACCACGGACGCGGGGACCACCTGCACCTCTCCTGGTCGCACTCGGTGACGAAGCCGAAGCGACGAGGCGCGCACCGTCTACACGATCCAGTGCCCGCGCAAGAGCGACTTCAGGGACCGCGAGCTGGCCCGCCGCGGCGCAACCGGTCCGCCGCTCGCCCCCGTCGTCGCCGAGCGCGACGGCGTCGGATATCGCCCGTAGAACTAGAATCACACCGATGAGCGAGCACCGCCTGGACGAGCGGGACCGCCCGTGGGTGATGCGCACCTACGCCGGGCATTCCGACGCGAAGCGCTCGAACGAGCTCTACCGCCGCAACCTGGCCAAGGGCCAGACCGGCCTCTCGGTCGCCTTCGACCTGCCCACGCAGACCGGATACGACCCCGACGCCACGCTCGCCCGCGGCGAGGTCGGCAAGGTCGGCGTCTCGATCGCCCACAAGGGCGACATGCACGCCCTGCTCGACCAGATCCCGCTCGACGAGATGAACACGTCGATGACGATCAACGCGACCGCCGCCTGGCTCCTCGCCCTCTACGCCACCGTCGCCGAGGAGACCGGCGTCGAGCTCTCCGCGCTCTCGGGCACGACCCAGAACGACATCATCAAGGAGTACCTCTCGCGCGGGACCTACGCCTTCCCGCCCGGGCCCTCGATGCGGCTGATCGCCGACACCGTCGCCTTCACCGTCAACGAGATCCCGCGCTGGAACCCGATCAACGTCTGCTCCTACCACCTCCAGGAGGCCGGGGCGACGCCGGTCCAGGAGATCGCCTACGCGCTCTCCACCGCGATCGCCGTGCTCGACGAGGTCAAGGCCCGCGGCCAGGTCTCCGACGAGGACTTCCCGAAGGTCTTCGGCCGGATCTCGTTCTTCGTCAACGCCGGCGTCCGCTTCGTCGAGGAGCACGCGAAGCTGCGCGCGATGACGCGGATGTGGGAGCGGATCGGGCGCGAGCGCTACGGCGTCACCGACCCGAAGATGCTGCGGCTGCGCTACGGCGTCCAGGTGAACTCGCTCGGGCTGACCGAGGCCCAGCCCGAGAACAACGTCCAGCGGATCGTGCTCGAGGCCCTCGCGGTGACGATGGGCCGCGGCGCCCGCGCGCGCGCGATCCAGCTACCGGCCTGGAACGAGGCGCTCGGCCTCCCCCGCCCCTGGGACCAGCAGTGGAGCCTGCGGATCCAGCAGGTGCTCGCCTTCGAGACCGACCTGCTCGAGTACCCCGACATCTTCGAGGGCTCGAAGGTGATGGACGGGCTCGTCGCCGAGCTCGAGGAGGGCGCCGACGCCGAGATGAAGGTCGTGGAGGACCACGGCGGCGCGGTCGAGGCCGTCCCCTACATGAAGGGCGAGCTCGTCGCCTCCCACCGCGAGCGCGTGCGCAGGATCGAGGCCGGCGAGCTCAAGGTGATCGGCCAGAACTCCTACACGGAGACCGAGGACTCGCCGCTGACGGTCGGCGAGGACGGCGGCATCCTGACCCCCGACCCCGAGGTCGAGCGCGAGCGCGTCGAGGCGCTCGCCGAGTGGAAGGCCGAGCGCGACGAGAGCCGCGGTCGAGGCGGCGCTCGCGAAGCTCGCCGAGGTCGCCGCGGACGAGTCCCAGAACCTGATGCCGGCGACGATCGAGGCGGCGAAGGCCGGCGCCACCACCGGCGAGTGGGCGGAGACGCTGCGCGAGGTCTTCGGCGACTACCGCGGCCCGACCGGTGTCGGCGGCGACGACCGCCACGGCCGACGACGAGCTCCTCGCCGAGATCCGCGCCAAGGTCGACGAGGCCTCCGAGAAGCTCGGCAAGCGGGTCAAGATCCTCGTCGCCAAGCCCGGCCTCGACGGCCACTCCAACGGCGCCGAGCAGATCGCCGTCCGCGCCCGCGACGCCGGCATGGAGGTCGTCTACCAGGGCATCCGCCTCACCCCCGAGGAGATCGCGGCCTCGGCGCTGCAGGAGGACGTCGACGTCGTCGGCCTCTCGATCCTCTCCGGCTCGCACATGGAGCTGATCCCGGAGATCGTGCGGATGCTGCGCGAGGAGGGCGTCGACGCCCCGGTCGTCGTCGGCGGGATCATCCCGCCCGCCCACGCCGAGCGCCTGCGCGCCGACGGCGTCGCCCGCGTCTACACGCCGAAGGACTTCGACCTGAACCGGATCATGGGCGAGATCGCCGAGCTCGTCGCCGAGCGCTCCGCCGAGCCCGCTCCTGCCTGAGCGCTGCGCTGCGTCCACACACCGATTCGCAGCTGCCGGGCCCTCCGCGAATGCTCGCTTTCACGAGTGGTCGTGGCGAGGGCGGCTCGCCGGATGGGACTCGCTGCGGCCAACGGTCGACTTCTTCCACCGCGAGCGGTTCCCGGATCGCTACACGGACGTCTGGTGCGGCTACGCGGACTCGTTCAGCCGCGCCAGCGCCGGCGCGCAGACCGGACAGACCGCAGCATGGGCGACGAGTCCCGGGGATGGCTCCGGCGATTGCGAGCGCGACGAGTCGCCGCTCGCCTGCGAGTACCGGCTGCTCCACCCGGCGTTCTCGGTGGTCATGTTCGGCACCAACGACGCCGGCTTCGTTGCCGCCGGCGCCTACCGCGACGCGATCGCGCGCATCGTCGGCGAGTCGCTCGCCCGGGGGGTGACCCCGATCCTCTCGACGATCCCACCGCGTCTCGACGACGAGCGCGCCGATCGCCGCGTCCACCGCTTCAACGCGATCGTGGTCCGGATCGCGCGCCGGAACCGCGTGCCGCTCATCAACTTCTGGCGGGCGACGCAGTCGCCGCGGATGATCGACCAGGGCATGCACGCCGACGGCATCCATCCCAACGTCTACGCCTCGTATGAGTGCGACCCGTTCTGCGCCCCGCTGGACTTCGGCTCCGAGGCCCTGCGGTACGGCTACAACCAGCGCAACCTGATCACCCTGCGCACCCTCGACCGGGTCCGGAAAGCGGTGATCGAGGACTAGCTCCGGACGATCCCGTTCAGCCTGGCCGTGGAACACCCGACCCACTAGCCTGGGAAACCGTGAACGAGCTGAACGGAGATCGCTCCGCATGGCTCCGTTGCTACCGCTGTTGGTCGCAGCGCCTCGAAGCCCAGGTCCACTACGACGCGATCCTGCGGATCGACCATGAGACCGGCGAGTCGGCGGACCGGGTCGACGAGGTCCAGGAGGCCGTCGTGCAGTGCCTCGACTGCATGCACGACCAGCCGCACCTGACGATCGAGGACGGCCGCGTGGTCCCGGTCGAGGACCGCTGGGAGCGGATGGTCGCCGGCAAGCCGTTCGTCGCCTCGTGCACCGTGATGGTCGACCAGGACCTGGTCGAGACCTGCTCGGGCCCCGAGGCCGCCGACTGCCTCACCTACGGCGCCTTCGGCGACTCGGGCACCCGCGAGTTCTTCACCCACGTGCGCTTCCACAAGCACGACGAGGAGCGGATCGTCATCCACCTCCTCGTCGAGCTCTACGCCCGCACCGAGGAGGAGGCCGCGGGCGTCCTCGAGGACGCGACGCGCGGCGTGCTCGAGATCACGTCGCTCGCCGAGGAGTCGCGCCCGCCGGCGCACGCCTCGGGCGAAGCGCACTGAGCGGATAGGGTCCGCGCCGATGCCCGGCATCGGCACCTTCATCTCCGCCGGGCGCTCGCTCGACGACGCGATCGCGCGGGCGAAGCTGGCCGACGAGCTCGGCTTCGACTCCGTCTACACGACGCACATCGCCGGCCGCGACTCGCTGACCGTGCTGACCGCCTACGCGGCGGCGACCGAGCGGATCCGGCTCGGCACCGGCGTGCTGCCGATCTTCTCGCGGACGCCCGCCTCGACCGCGCAGACCGCGGCGACGATCGACGAGTACTCCGGCGGCCGGATGGTGATCGGCCTCGGCGTCTCCCACAAGGTCACGGTCGAGAACTGGTTCGACGCCGAGATCACCAAGCCGGTGACCCAGATGCGCGAGTACGCGAGCATCGTCAAGGCGATCCTGCGCGGCGAGCCCCCGCCCGACGGGCGAGTTCTTCAACACCAAGTTCGCCTTCATGGGCTACCCGCCGCGCCCGGAGCTGCCGGTCTACATCGCCGCGCTCTCGCCGAACATGCTCCAGCTGGCCGGCGAGATCGGCGACGGCGTGATGCTGTGGCTCTGCTCGCCCGAGTACATCCGCGAGGTCGTCGTCCCCGAGGTCGCGAAGGGGCGCGAGAAGGCGGGCAGGGACCTGGACGGGTTCGACATCGTCGCCGCGGTTCCGGCCGCGCTCACCGACGACCGCGACGCGCGTGCTCGAGACGATGCGCGGCGACCTGGTCACCTACCTCTCCCTGCCCTTCTACCGCGCGATGCTCGAGCGCTCCGGCTTCGAGGACGAGATCGCCGCGTTCGACGAGGGCATGGGCGCCGGCGACGTCGAGCAGGCGAAGGCCGGGATCTCGGAGCGGATGCTGACGGCGCTGTCGGGGATCGGCTCGGCCGACGAGGTCCGCGCCGGCATCGAGCGCTACCGCGACGCCGGGCGCGGTCTCGCCCTGCGTCGGCGCGATCCCGCGCACCGACTTCGAGGCGACGCTCGACGCCGCCGCCGAGCTGCTCTAGCCCCAGATCGATCCCGCGGTGCCGAGAGCTCGGCGACGAGGTCGCGGTAGAGGTCGAAGGCGGGCTTCGGCGAGTAGTCGTCGTTGAGGATCCCGTAGTGGTGCTGGAAGTTGGTCGACGAGGTGGCGTGGTCGCGGAGGTCGAACCAGCGGTAGTCGGTGACGTTGAAGGTGCCGCGGAACTCGCTGACGGCGCGGACCATCTGCTCCATCGCGACCACCTGCTCGGACTCGGGGCGGCCCGGGCCGGTCGGGTAGCCGTTCTCCTCGACCTTGATCGGGACCGAGGCCGGGATGCCGGCGACCGGCAGGTAGCACTCGCGCAGCACGCTCATCGCGTTCACGATCCCGTCGCGGTACCCGTCGGCGACCTCGACCGGCGGGAAGACTGTGCCCGGGTAGGCGTCGAGGCCGACCCAGTCGAGCGCGTCGACGAACGCGGGCCGCCATGGTCGCGCAGGTAGCCCCAGAAGTTCGCCTCGCGGTTCGGGTCGGTGCGGTAGGCCCAGTTGAAGCCGACCTCGAGGTGCTCGTAGCCGAGCCGCTCGGTGAGCCTGTCGGCGGTCTTGACGCCGCGGATGAGCGCGTCGCGCGCGCCCTCGTAGGCGGAGTCCGAGGCGTCCGGGGCGATCTCGTAGAAGTTGACCTCGTTCGTGACCTGAAGCGCGACGACGCCGTCGTTGGGACCGAAGCGGCGGACGACCTTGCGGACGAAATCGAAGCCAGCGCGGGATGTCGCCCTCCTGGTCGGGGCGCGGGTGGTAGCGCAGCTGGAGCTCGACCAGGTAGCCGTGGTTCGTATAGCGCTTGGCGAGAATCACGAAGTGGCGGACGCCCTCCTGCCCGAGCGACCAGAAGAAGCGGTTGAGGCGAACCGTGAACGGCGCCCCCGCGGGCCGCAGCTCGTCGAGCGCCGCGAGCGTCTGCCTTGCGTCCCTGGCGACGGCGGGCACCATCGGCCCGATTGCGCCGGCCTCGCCGGCGGGGTTGATCCCGAAGCCGAGCGGCGGCGCGCCGGGCTGCGGGATCACGTTCTCGGCCTCGGTCTCGCCGAGGCAGGGGCCGCCGTCCTGCGCCGATGCCAGGCGCCGGCGCGATCGGCGAGCTCGCGGCGGCGGCGATCGCGCGCCGATGGCGCGCGCTCAGCCCTCCGTCTACGCCCAGATCGAGACGATCGACACCAGCACGACGCCGGCGAGCGCGGCGCTGAATTTCGCGACCAGCCGCGTCGGGTTCGAGAACTCCCGCTTCAGGATCCCGATCGTCGCGATGTAGATGAAGCTGCCGGCGGCCAGGCCGTCGAAGATCGCCTCGGTGAGGGACTCGGCCTCGCCCGACAGCGAGGTGGAGATGGCGGCGCCGATCGCGATCCCGAATGGCGTCATCGCCGCGTAGACCAGCGACTGGCGGAGCATCGTCTTCTTCTCCGTCCCCGCCTCGTAGAGGCTGACCCCGAGCGCATATGCCTCCGGACCCTTGTGGGCCAGGATCGCGATCAGGATCGCGATGAGCGCGGCGATCTCGGCCTCGATCCCGACCGCCAGGCCCTCGATCAGCGAGTGGACCGAGAGGAGCAGGATCAGGACCCGCGCGCGAAAGGCCGCCTCGTCGGGGGCGTCGATCGGCCCGTGGATGTGGCCGTCGTCGTCGGCTTGGCCGGGGCCGAGTGATTCGGAGAGGCTGGCCTTCAACCGCCCGCCGGCCACCATCTCGAGGAGCAGCACTCCGAGGAAGCCGGCCACCGCCAGGAGGAGCTCGGGGTTCGGGTTGATGTCCACCCCCGCTTCGGCGAAGTGCTCGCCGGAGTCGCCGACCATGTGGACGAGTCCGACCGCGAGGAAGAGCCCACCCGCGAACGCGTTCGAGATCGAGAAGACGGCCTCGGCGTTCTTGAGCTGCCCCACCCGGCGCGGCAGCATGCCGCCGGCGACCGCGATCGCGAAGATCACGAAGATCGCTGCGATCTTGAGCTCGAGCAGCTCGGTCACGAACTCGACCCCTTCTGGGGCTCCACCGCCTCCTGGCTAGGCCTCGACCCCGGCAGCGAGCTCGACGTCCTCCGGGATCCGGGGAACGAGGACGGCGCGCTTGAACTCGGCGACGAGGTCGCCGGTCTGCTTATAGACGCGGGTGTGGACCTTGACGACGCCGCGGTCGGGCTTCGACTTCGACTCCCGGACCTCCAGCACCTCGGACTCGCAATAGAGCGTGTCCCCGTGGAAGACGGGGTTCGGGTGGCTGAGCTCCTCGGTCGCGAGGTTGGCGATCGCCTTGCCGGAGACGTCGGAGACCGACATGCCCAGCGCGAGCGAGTAGACGAGCGGCCCGACGACGACGTTCTGGCCCTGCTGCGAGGCCGACGCGTAGACGTCGTTCAGGTGCAGCGGGTGGTGGTTCATCGTGATCAGGCAGAAGAGGTGATCGTCGGACTCGGTCACGGTCTTCGCCGGCCAGTGCTTGTAGACGGCGCCGACCTCGAACTCCTCGAGGTAGCGGCCGTAGCGGTGAGCGCCGGAGGCCTCGCGGCCGGCCTGGTCGGTGATCAGCTTGTGTTCGTTCTCGTTCATGAGGCGCGGAAGCCTAGTGAACGGCTAACGGGCCTTGCGGAACTGTGCCCTGGCCTCGTGGCGCTCGATCACGGTGCCGACGAGCTTGATCACCGATGGGTCGCCGCTGATCTTGACGTCGCCGTGCTCGTAGGCCTCGCGCCAGTGCTTCAGCTGGCCATCCGTGGCGAGCTCGTTGAAGTGCGAGCGCGGCATCGAGATCTCGAGCCGGGCGTTTTCCGGTTCGCCCTTGGTCACCTCGGGCCCCGGGAGCTGAACGCGGAAGACCTGGACGTCGCCGCGGCCGCGGAGCTCGAGCCTGACGACGACCTTGAGCTTGTCGAGCGCCGGCACCTCCGCGATGAAGCGCTGGTAGGAGGTGGAGATCAGGTCCTGGGCGCGGGCCATGACGAAACCCTACGCCAGGAGGCCCGGTCCGCCAGAAGCCCGGGTCAGATCGGGTTGCGCTCCAGCACCTTCTTGCCGATCACCATCTTCTGGATCTCGGACGTGCCCTCGCCGATCAGCAGCAGCGGGGCGTCGCGGTAGAGGCGCTCGATCTCGTACTCCTTCGAGTAGCCATAGCCGCCGTGGATCCGGAAGCACTCCTCGACGACCTCCTTGCCGGTCTCAGAGGCGAAGAGCTTCGCCATCCCGGCCTCGAGGTCTGAGCGCTCGCCGGCGTCCTTGAGGCGCGCGGCCTTGGTGGTCAGCAGGCGCGCCGCCTCGACCTTGGTGGCCATCTCGGCGAGCTTGAACTGGATCGCCTGGTGCTTCGCGATCGGCTTGCCGAAGGTCTTGCGCTCCTGCGAGTAGCGCAGCGCGAGCTCGAGCGCGCGCTGGGCGATGCCGACGCCGCGGGCGGCGACGTTGACCCGGCCGACCTCGAGCGCGTCCATCATCTGCACGAATCCCTTGCCGAGGCCGTCGTCCTCGCCGCCGAGGATCATCTCCGGCGGGCAGCGGTAGCCGTTGTAGACGAGCTCGGTCGACTCCACGCCCTTGTAGCCCATCTTCTTGATCTTGGGCGGGATCTCGAGGCCGGCGAAATCGCCCTCGTTCTTCTCCGCCCACGGCTCCTTCTCGGTGATGAAGCAGGTCATGCCCTTGTAGGGCGGGTCGGCCTTGGTGTCGGTCTTCATCAGGACGAAGACGACGGCGGAGCCGAGGCCGTTCGTGACCCACATCTTCTGGCCGTTCAGCTCCCACTTGCCGTCGTCGTCCTTCTTCGCCGTGGACTTGATGCCCTGGACGTCGGAGCCGACCTCGGGCTCGGAGAGCGAGAAGGCGGCGCGGACCTCGCCCGTCGCCATCTTCGGCAGGAAGTGGTCCTTCTGCTCGTCGGTGCCGAACTTCATCAGCAGGTAGGAGCCGATGAAGTGGGTGTTGACGACGCCGGAGATCGAGATCCAGCCGCGCGAGAGCTCCTCGACGATCATCGCGTAGGTCGTCAGGTCGAGCCCCATGCCGCCGTACTCCTCGGGGATCGTCACCCCGAACAGCCCGAGCTCCTTCATCTGCTCGACGATCGCCTCGGGGAACTTGTCCTCGTGGTCGAACTCCTCGGCGACCGGAAGGATCTCGTTGTCGACGAACTGGCGAACCATCTCGGTGATCGCCTTCTGCTCGTCGGTCTTCTCCTGGAACGGCGCGGTCTCTACTGCCATGGCTCCTTCTCGGTCGCGGGCGTGTGAGGATACTGCCGTGATGTCGAGTACCGAGCGGCTGCTCGAGGTCCTCGAGGGGGTCTTCGCGGGCTCCCCGATCGAGATGAACCCGGAGACGATCGAGGCGATGGTCGAAGACGATGGGCCCGCTCACGACCAACGAGTTCTCGGTTCTGATGAGCGGCGCCGAGGGGTTCGAGGGCACCACGAGGGGCCCGACGCGCTGCGCGACGCGTGGACCGACTGGCTCGAGGCCTTCAGCCGGGTGAGCTTCCGAGATCGAGGAGGTCGCGAACCGTCGGCGAGAACGTCTGATGCCTACGCGCGTCAGGTCGGGGTCACCCGCCACGACGGCGTCGAGATCGAGCAGCCGAGCGCGGCGGTCTTCAAGTTCGCGGGCGACCGGCTCCACCGAGTCGAGTTCCACCTCGACCGCGCGGCGGCCGAACGGTCGGCTCGGCAATAAAGGGGGGAGGGATCGGCCGGGTCTGCGACTTGTTCCCAACGTGTGGGCACAACTCGCACAGGAGCATCGGCGGGTGGCGCGGATCGCGGCGCGGCAGCACGGAGTTGCCTCGCATTCCCAGCTCAGATGGGCGGGGCTGTCGACGTCGACGATCTCGCGGCGCGTGCGCGACGGTTGGCTACATCGCCTCCATCGCGGCGTCTACGCGGTCGGCCACGAGAACCTGAGCGACGAAGGTCACCTCATGGCCGCAGCCCTGGCCTACGGCGATGGCGCCGTCGTGAGCCACGAGAGCGCCGCCTACCTCTGGGGCATGTCCCCTACTTGCCCGTCGTTCGTGCACGTCACGATTCTCGGCGCCGCCGGCAGGGCCAAGCGCAAGGGCATCGTCCTTCACCACTCCACGACGCTCACCAGCCAGGACACCACCCGCCGGCACAACATCCCGGTCACGAAACCGGCCCGCACCCGCCGGGATCTTGGCCACGATCGGGCGCCGACGAAGAGCGGTCTCGAGCGCCTCTTCCTGCGCATCTGTAGGGAGCACGGCATCCCGGAGCCGGAGGTGAATGCAAGGGTCGGCCCCTACAGGCCCGATTTCCTATGGCGCGACGCCGGCCTCATCGTTGAGGTCGACGGTTATCGCTACCACTCGGACCGCAAGGCGTTCAGGGCAGATCGCGAGCGGGACCGTTATTTCCAAAGCCGAGACTTCAGGGTCTTCCGCTTCGCCGACGAGGATCTGGGCGAACCAGCGGCGGTCGCGGCCACCGTCGCTCAAAGCTTCCAGCTGTAGATAAATCCCGTGCCGACGGGGTCGCGGCGCTCGTAGAAGCGCTGGGCGTCGGTGCGGGCCAGGCTCGTGTCGAGCTCGAGGTGGGTCGCCCCGCGTTCGCGGGCCCAGTCCGACGCGGCGTCGAGGAGCGCGCCGCCGATTCCCCGCGAGCGCGCCTCGGGCTCGACGGCGAGGTCCTCGACCCAGCAGCGAAGGCCGTAGCGAACGGAGTTCAGGTCGAGGTAGGCGGCGCAGATGCCGACGATCGCGCCAGAGTCCTCGGCGACCAGCACCGCCGAGCGCTCGCCCGCGATCGCCTCGGCCAGCGCCGCCGCGGCGCGGTCGGGGTCCCAGCGCGGCGGGCGCGCACCAGGCGCGGCGAAGAGCCATTCGTAGGCGGCGAGGAGCTCCGGCTCCTCCCCCGCCTTCGCTGCTCGGATCTCGACCGGTTGCACAGTTTTGAACCTACCTCGTCTGGGTAAGTCAGCGATCTAACAGGGGCCGGCCACGACGGTCGCCCGCGGACAGGCAGGGCAGGAGGCCAGGATGACCCTTCAGGAAGCGTGCGAGAAGGCCGCCGCGCTAAACCGCGAAGAAGAGGAGCGGGCATCCGCCAAGCGATTCGTCGTGGTCGCCGACCCGGTCGGCAGCTGGGACGGCCGCTACCAGCTGGTCACCCGCCGGATCGAGGCGAAGGGAGAGCGCTCGGTCGCGGCTCGCTAGCGTTCCGGGTCGCAAGTCCACAGCGACCCAGGAGCCCACAACTTGAGAAACCCACGCCTGTTCGGCCACCCGCTCGCGCTCGACGCGCCCGAGCCGCTGATGGAGGTCCCCGTCAAGCCGGCGCGGATGATCCATTTCCTCGACGCCTCGAACGAGAAGATGGTCGCCAAGGTCCCCGACATGGTCAAGCAGACCGACGTCCTGCTCGGCAACCTGGAGGACGCGATCCCGGCCGACCGCAAGGAAGCCGCGCGCGACGGGCTGGTCAAGGTCGCGAAGGAGACCGACCTCGGCCAGGCGGCGCTGTGGACCCGCGTCAACTCCCTGGAGAGCCCGTGGGTGCTCGACGACTTCCTCACCCTCGTCCCCGAGATCGGCGACAAGCTCGAGGTGATCATGGTCCCCAAGGTCGAGGGGGCCTGGGACATCCACTACGTCGACCGCCTGCTCGCCCAGCTCGAGGCGAAGGCGGGGCTGGACCGGCCGATCCTCGTGCACGCGATCCTCGAGACGTCGCTCGGCGTCTCCAACCTCGAGGAGATCGCGACCGCGAGCCCGCGGATGCAGGGGATGAGCTTCGGCCCGGCCGATCTCGCCGCCTCGCGGCGGATGAAGACCACGCGCGTCGGCGGCGGCCACCCCGGCTACCGCACGATCGAGGACCCCGACCCGGATGACGCCGAGGCGCCCCGCGCCTCATACATGCAGGACCCCTGGCACTACTCGATCGCGCGCATGGTCGACGCCTGCAACTCGGCCGGGATCCTGCCCTTCTACGGCCCCTACGGCGACATCAAGGACGTCAAGGGCTGCGAGACCCAGTTCCGCGCCGCCTTCCTGCTCGGCTGCGTCGGCGCCTGGTCGCTGCACCCGGTCCAGATCGACATCGCGAAGAAGGTGTTCAGCCCCGATCCCGAGGAGGTCAAGTTCGCCCAGAAGGTGCTCGAGGCGATCCCCGACGGCCGCGGCGTCCACATGATCGACGGCAAGATGCAGGACGACGCGACCTGGAAGCAGTGCAAGGTGATGGTCACGCTCGCCGAGCAGCTCGCCGAAGCCGACCCCGAGCTGGCCGAGGCCTACGGCATGAACGGCGCCGGCGCGAAGAGCACCGAGCCCGCCGCCTCATAGCCCCGTTCCGACATCCGATGCGGGTCCGCTACTCCGAGTGCGACCAGCAGGAGGTGGTCTTCAACGGCCACTACCTCTTCTACTTCGACGTCGCCGTGACCGAGCTCTGGCGCGAGGCGGTGGGGCCCTACAACGAGACGATGGTCGACCACGGCGTCGACATGGTCGTCGCGCGAGGCGCGGGTCCGCTACCTGGACGGGCTGCGCTTCGACGACGAGTTCGACCTCGTCGTGACGATCCCGCACCTCGGCACGACCTCGATGGTCACCGCGATCGCGTGCGAGCGCGACGGCGACGTCTGCGCCGAGGGAGACCTGCGCCAGGTCTTCGTCCGCTACGGAACCTCGGAGAAGACGCCGATCCCGGACACGATCAGGCAGGCGCTCGAGCGGTACGCGCCGGTTTAGTTCTTGGCGGAGCGGGCATACGTCGCTCGGAACGCGGCCTGTCCCGGGGGGATTCTTCGGCAGACGGGTGGATGGCCGAAAAACGAGGGGACCCAGGAGGGTTGATGCACAAGGCAATTACAGCGTTGCTGATGCTCGGCGCGCTCTTTTTCGCGTTCGCCGGGACGGCTTACGCGGCAGGTCCAAGTGGCTCGACGGAGTGTCATCTCGCAGATGACGACTGCGACGGCGCCATCGACGAGGACCCGGCCGGTGACGCCAACGGCGATGGCCTCGCGGACGATGACGGCGACGGACTCGCGGACGAGGACGCAGCCGGCGACGCAGCCGACGACGCAGGCGAGAACCAGGTCGACTGCAACGAGGCGGCCTCTCAGGACGTCGGCGGCGTGACGTATCTCTACGTCGGTCAGAACGGCGTCGAGGGCTGCGCGGACGATGGTTCGTCGTTGCCGATCGACGGTCGCGCCATCGCGACAACCGATGGCGGCGGCTACGCCACGATCGACGGGGACAACTCGAATACGGCTCCGGCGAACGGCTATGCCCGGATCGACCAGGGTGGAGTCCATTGCGGCAACACCACCAACCAGGATTCCGGGACGGCCGACCAGTCGGCCAACACCGCGGCCGATTGCGGATAGCCCGTCTCCTAAAGGCAAGTCGTTGCGACGAGGGGCCTCCGGGCCCCTCGTCGCATTTCAGGGCGTGACGGGCTAGCCGAGCCGGGATTCCAGCGCTTCGAGCTGCGAGCGGATCTCGGCCGGGAGGTCGTCGCCGAACTTGTCGAGGAACTCGCGCACCTGCGGGAGCTGCTCGGAGACGACGGCCGGGTCGACCGTGAGCAGCTCGTTCATCTGCTCCTCGGTGACGTCGGCGCCCTCGGTGTTGAGCTCGCCGCTCTGAGGCACGAGCCCGATCGGGGTCTCGACCGTCTCGCCGTCGCCGTCGCAGCGGCGGAAGACCCACTCGAGGACGCGGATGTTCTCGCCGAACCCGGGCCAGATGAACTTGCCGTCCTCGTCCTTGCGGAACCAGTTGACGACGAAGATCTTCGGCAGCTTCGACGCGTCGGCGTCCGCGCCGATCCTCAGCCAGTGGGCGAAGTAGTCGGCCATGTTGTAGCCGCAGAACGGCAGCATCGCCATCGGGTCGAAGCGGAGCTTGCCGACCTCGCCCGCGGCGGCGGCGGTCGTCTCGACCGACATCGTCGCGGCCAGGAAGACGCCGTGCTCCCAGTCGAAGGCCTCGCTGACGAGCGGGACCGCGGTCGCGCGGCGGCCGCCGAAGAGGAAGGCGTCCATCGGCACGCCGGCCGGGTCCTCCCACTCGGGCGCGATCGTCGGCGTGCTGCGACGGCGGGCGTCGTGAAGCGCGCGTTCGGGTGGGCGGCGGGCGTGTCGGAGTCCGGGCGTCCAGTCGTTGCCGTGCCAGTCGATCGCGTGCGCCGGCGGCTCGCGGGTCATGCCCTCCCACCAGACGTCGCCGTCGTCGGTCTTCGCGCAGTTGGTGAAGATCGTGTTCTTCTCGACGGTCTTCATCGCGTTCGGGTTGGTCTCGACGCCGGTCCCGGGCGCGACGCCGAAGAAGCCGGCCTCGGGGTTGACCGCGTAGAGGCGGCCGTCGTCGCCGAACTTCATCCAGGCGATGTCGTCGCCGACGGTCTCGGCCTTCCAGCCCTCGAGGCGTCGGGATCAGCATCGCGAGGTTGGTCTTGCCGGACGCGGACGGGAAGGCGCCGCCGATGTACTTGACCTCGCCCTCGGGCGAGGTCAGCTTCAGGATCAGCATGTGCTCGGCGAGCCAGCCCTCGTCGCGCGCCATCACCGAGGCGATCCGCAGCGCGAAGCACTTCTTGCCGAGCAGGGCGTTGCCGCCGTAGCCCGAGCCGTAGGACCAGATCTCGCGGGTCTCGGGGTAGTGGACGATGTACTTGTTCTCGGCGTCGCAGGGCCAGGCGACGTCCTCCTCGCCCTCGGCGAGCGGGGCGCCGACCGAGTGCACGCAGGGGACGAACTCGCCGTCGGCGCCGAGCACGTCGAGCGCGCCCTTGCCCATGCGGGTCATGATCCGCATCGAGACCGCGACGTAGGCGGAGTCGGTGAGCTGGACGCCGATGTGGGAGATCGGCGAGCCGAGCGGGCCCATCGAGAACGGGACGACGTACATCGTGCGGCCGCGCATCGAGCCGCGGAAGAGGTCGGTCATCGTCTCCCGCATCTCGGCGGGGTCGCGCCAGTTGTTGGTCGGGCCGGCGTCTGCCTCCCGCTCGGAGCAGATGAAGGTCCGGTCCTCGACCCGGGCGACGTCGCCGGGATCGGAGAGGCAGAGGTAGGAGTTCGGGCGCTTGGCGTCGGAGAGCCGCTCGAAGGTGCCGGCGTCGACCAGCTCCTGGGCGAGCCGGTCGTACTCCTCGGCCGAGCCGTCGCACCAGTGGACGCTCTCGGGCTCGGTCAGCTCGGCGATCTCTCGCACCCAGGAGATCAGCTTCTGGTTGTCGGTCAGATCCGTCTCGGTGGCAGCGGCGGTCATGTTGCTCACAGGGTGTCTCGGGCTCCTCTCTCGTGCTGGGTCCGATCCTCCCCGGTATCGGCCCGCGATTCTCGCGAGGGAGCCTAGTGGGGACGATCGCCGACAGGCGCCGATGCGGGTTCCGCGATGGGCCAACCGACCGTCTACTAGGGTTCCGCGCCGCCGATGCGTTTCTACGAGTACGAATCGCGCAAGATCGTCGAGCGGGCCGGGATCCCGGTGACGAAGTACGGCTTCTGCACCACGGCCGACGAGGCGCGCGACGCGGCCGCCGAGATCGGCGGCCCGACGGTGATCAAGTCGCAGGTCCTGACCGGCGGGCGGATGAAGGCCGGCGGGGTCAAGTTCGCCGACACGCCCGAGGAGGCCGCGGCGCACGCCGCCGAGATCCTCGAGCTCGAGATCAACGGCCACATGCCCGTCGGCGTCCTCGTCGACCCGAAGGCCGAGGTCGAGCAGGAGTACTACGCGGGCGTCGTCTGGGACGGGACCCGCGAAGCGGCCGATGATGCTCTTCTCCGACATGGGCGGGATCGACATCGAGGAGGTCGCGGAGGAGCACCCCGACCACGTCGGCCGCGGCCACCTCTCGAACCTCCTGCCCGATCTCGGACTTCCAGGCGAAGCAGGTCGTCGCCGACGACCGGGGTCACCGGGCCGCGAGCTCGACCCGCGCGACCCCGGTGCTCGCCCGCCTCGCCCAGCTCTTCCGCGACTACGACATGACCCTCGCCGAGATCAACCCGCTCGCGCGGCTCGACGACGGCAGCTTCGTCGCCCTCGACGCCCACATGGAGATGGAGGACGAGGCCGAGGGCCGCCACACGCAAGCTGCTCGCCGAGCTCGGCATCGGCGAGGACGAGGCGCGCGAGGCCTACGAGCCCTCCGACTTCGAGCGAAACGTGAAGGCGATCGACGAGGCCGACCACCGCGGCGTGATCCAGGGCAAGGACCACGGCTTCGACGGCAACCTCGGGCTCGTGATCGGCGCCGGCGGCGGCTCGCTGACCCTCACCGACGCGGTCCGCAGCCAGGGCGGCAAGCCCGCCAACTACGCCGAGATCGGCGGCAACCCGTCGGTCGCCAAGTCGATGCGGCCTCGCGAAGGAGGTCCTGCAGCAAGGACGGCGTCGAGAAGATCGCGGTGATGATGTCGATCGTCTCCAACACCCGCGTCGACATCGTCGCCCGCGGCGTGATCAAGGCCTGCCTCGAGCTCGGCAAGGACCCGGCGGAGACGATCGCGATCTTCCGCATCCCGGGCGCCTGGGAGGACGAGGGCTACAAGATCCTCGACGAGTACGGCGTCGAGTACTGCGACCGCTCGGTCTCGATGTGGGAAGCGGCGGGCACGTGCCGTCGAGAAGGTGCAGGGGCTGATGTCCATCCTGCTGACGAGGACTTCACCTTCATCGTCCAGGGGATCACCGGGCGCGAGGCGGTCAACCTCACCCGCGAGTGCCTCGACTACGGCTCGAAGATCGTCGGCGGCGTCACCCCGGGCCGCAAGGGCCGCGACGTCCACGGCGTGCCGGTCTTCGACACCGTCGAGCAGGTCGTCGAGGCGACCGGCGCGGTCCCCTGACGGCTCGGTCGTGACCGTCCCCCCCGCCTTCACCAAGGACGCCGTGCTTCGAGGCGATCGAGAACGGGGTCAAGCTGATCGTCATCGTCACCGAGCGCATCCCGCGCCGCGACGTCGCGGAGATGGTCGAGCTCGCCGAACATGCGCGGCGCGCGGATCATCGGCCCGAACTGCCTCGGCATGATCGTCCCCGGCGTCGCCAAGATGGGCGGCATCGGCGGCCCCGCGAAGGACGCGGCGAAGGCCTACACGCCCGGGCCGCGTCGGGATCATGTCGCGTAGCGGCGGCATGACGACCGAGATCTCCTCGACGCTCACCGCCGCCGGCCTCGGGCAGTCTCGACCGCGGTCTCGATCGGCGGCGACGCGATCATCGGCTCCACCTACGCCGAGCTGATGCCGCTGTTCGAGGCCGACGCGCAGACCGAGGCGATCGTGATCTACACCGAGCCCGGCGGCCGCATGGAGGCGCAGCTCGTCGACTGGCGCGAGGCCAACGACTCGCGGCTGCCGATCGTCGCCTTCATGGCCGGCAGGTTCATGGACGACGAGGAGATGAAGGGCATGAGCTTCGGGCACGCCGGCACGATCGTCGAGGGCAAGGAGGACACCGGCGACCGAGAAGATCGCCCGCCTCGAGGCCGCCGGGATCCCGGTGGTCGAGCGCATCGACGAGATCCCCGACCGCGTCCGCGAGGCCCTGGGGGCCGGGAGCTGATGGCCGCCGAGGAGCGCAAGCACGGGGTCTTCATCGACGTCGAGGTCGACGAGGCGGCCGCGAGCGACCCCGAGCTCGCGGCGAAGCTCGCCGAGGTCTGCCCGGTCGACATCTTCGCGGACGAGGGCGGCAGGGTCGCGACTCGTCGAGGAGAACCTCGACGAGTGCGTGCTCTGCGAGCTCTGCATCGAGGCCGCGCCCCGCCGGCGCCGTCCGCGTCAAGAAGCTCTACGACGGCACCGAGCTAAGCCGCTAGCGGCAGGCGTAAACGAGCTCAAACGTTCCGCGACGCTGCGAGGTCCACGAGCGTCGACGCCGGCACGGTCGACGGCGCGACGATGACGCATGTGTGGCCGTCCTGTGTCCAGGTGACGGTCGTGCGCTCGCCGCCGCCGGCGACGTTGTACGCCTTGCCGTCGCGGTCGATCTCCCGGCCCGCCGGGCGGCCGCCGACGGGCTCTCCCGCCACCACGCTGTAGGCGAGACGGGCGCCCTCAGGGTTGCGGTAGTAGACGGTCGTCACCTCGCGGCCGTCGACCTCCTCGTCCCGGCGGCCGACGGCGCGCCAGTCGAACTTCTCCCGCCAGTCGGGGAACTCGAGCGTCCCCACGGCCGCGTCGAGGACCGGGGGCTCGCCGCCGACAGATGCCGGGGCGGGCTCGGCTGGCGCGAGTCGGGCGGCCGCGTAGACGTCGGTGAGCGACGGCTCCGCCGTCTCGCCCCCGGTCTGTAGCGCGATCGCGAATGCGGCGACACCCGTGGCCGCGAGTCCGGCCGCCGCCAGCGCCCAGCCGTGGCGGCGCCAGAAGGGCGCGCGCTGCGGCGCGCTCGCGCGCATGCGCTCCGCCTCGATCGACTCGCGCAGCGAGTGCGGGGCGCGCGTGTCCTCGACCGTCGCCGCGATCAGGCGCTCGCCCCTGCGAGCGAGCTCGAGCTCCTCTTCGGTAAGCGGGGTGTCTTCGTCGCGGTCAGGCATCGTGATCAGTCTCTACTTTTCCGGACGTCGACGGGACCCGATTCCATCCCGTGGGCGACCTGCGCGCGGGCGCGGAACACCCTCGAGGTGATCGTGGCCTCCTTCGTGCCGAGGAGCTCCGCCGCCTCCCTGTAGCTGAGCCCGGCCACGTCGACCGCGACGAGGGCGTCCCGGAAAACGTCGCTCAGGCCGGCGATCACGGCGAAGACCTCGCGCGCCTCGGCCGCGCGGTCGGGCCGCGTGGCGCTGCTCGGGTCGGCGGCCTCGGGCTCCTCGTCGAGTCCGACCGGCGCGAGCCGCCGCGCGGCTGCGCGGCGCGAGCTGAAGAAGGTGTTGCGCAGCACCTGCAGCAGGTAGCCGAGGTCGTCTTCGTTGCGGACGCGGCGCGGCTTCGCGAGCACGCGGGCGAACGTCTCCTGAACGAGGTCCTCGGCGTCGGCGCGGGAGCCCGCGAGGGCCCACGCAGCCCGGAAGAGGCGATCGACGTGATCGCCGAGCTTGTCGGGGTCGAGCAGCCGCTCCCCGTTCGTCACGTCACCGGAGCGTACGGAGCGCGGCGAAGGGGGTCCCGCGGACATGCGGGACCCCCTCGAACGCGGCGTCCGCTCAGCGCTTCGGGATGCGGAGGCCAACGACCGCTCTCCCGGCCACGAGGTTGCCCGCGGCGTCCGCGCTGAAGATCCGCAGCCGAGCTGCGAGCCTCCCGCGCTTCGCGAGGCCGGCCGTGCCGCGGGCGAGCGGCACCCGAACCGTGGCCGACTGGCCCGGCTGGAGGTCGGCCGTCCCCGTCCCGAGCACGAGCGGGGCGCGCACCGGCCCGAGGCGGATCGCCCGGGCGGTCTCGAGGACCACCGTCGCCTGGCACCCGCCGGCCTCCGCGGCCGGGCAGGTGAGCGGCAGGCGGGCGGTGAGCCTGCGGCCCTTGCCCGCGATCGTCGGCCCGCCGACCTCCGGCAGGAGCGCCTTCGCGTCAGGCGCGGGGTCCGGCTCGGGCAGCGGGGTCGCGTCGTGGGCCTCGACCTCGGTCGTCTGGTCGACCTGGACCGAGTCCGTCTGTGCGCTGTCGGTCCCGGGCCCGCCACGGACGAGGTCGCCCGTGTCATCCCGCGTGAGGAGCTGGTCGTCGTCGGTGCCGCCGTCGGCGAGGTCGCTCCCGGCTCCCGGGGCCACGAGGTCGTTCCCGGAGCCGCCGAGGAACGTGTCGGCCTCGTCGCCGCCTTGGAGGACGTCGTTGCCCGATCCGCCGTCGGCTGCCACGAACATCCGGCTGAGCCCCGGGGAGACGACGAGCTCGTCGTTCCCGGTGCCGCCGTTGGCGGCGACGGCCTCGGTGTCCGCGGCGAGGTTCAGCGTGAACGGGACGATGTTCGTCCGCTGGAATCGCGCGTCGGCGCCATTCGGCTCGAGCGTGAAGGAGTCGCCGCCGGTCGGCGAACCGTTCACCTCGGCTGTGTCGAAGCCGGCCTCGCCTGCGATGAGGTCGCTCCCGTCGCCGTTGTTCCAGACGAGGGTGTCGTCGCCCTCGCCGCCCTCGTGGTCGTCCGCGCCACGATCGCCGGTTACCCGGTCGTCGCCGGGGCCGCCCCTGAGCGCGTCAGCGCCGTCGCCGCCGTTGATGGCATCGGCGCCGTCGCCGCCGGTGAGGATGTCCTGCCCGGAGTCGCCGTTCAGCGTGAGGATGGTGCGCCCGGCGAGGCCCGGCGGAACGACGCCGTCGTTGCCGAACACGTCGCCGCCCCCGAGGCCGTTGACGGTCAGCCGCTCGGCGCTCAGCGTGATGGTGAACTGATTCAGGTTGAGGCGTCTGAACTGGACCTGCCCCGGCCTGGGCGCCGGGCGCCGCGGTGAACAGGTCGGCGGCGTTCGGTGCCCCGTTGACGACGACCTCGTCATTGCCGCCGCCGCCCTCGTTCCCGTCGGTGCCGTCCCCGTTGTTCCAGACCATCACGTCGTTGCCCTCACCGCCGAGAATCTCGTCGCCGCCCCTGAAGCCGAGCAGGCGGTCGTCGCCCGCGTCGCCGACGATGACGTCGAGGTCCGCTCCGCCGGTCACGAGGTCGTCTCCGTTCCCGCCGCTGACGTCCAGCGAACCGTAGTCGGCGGCCGCGAGCGCGCTTACGTCGACCGTGTCGTCACCGTCGCCGGCGCTGACGCGGATCACGGCCTGCTCGTTCGCCGCAAGGGTCGTGGGCGTGCCGTTCACCGTCAGCACCCCTCCCGCCGTGCCGATGGCGATCGTGTCGGAGTCCTGGTTGCTGGTCACTGTGAGCGTCGTGCCGTCCACGAGCGGCGTAACCGCCGCGTTCGACGTCGCCGGGATCGCCAGCGCGCCGATCGTCGCGATTACCGCGGCCACCGTCAGTCGTTTCGGAAGGAAAGACATCCGTGAGCACCTCCTGGATTGGGTTTGCGTGCCTCTATCGGGCGAAGACGCACGCACCCCCTCGGTCCTTCCCGGCTAGATCAGGCCGCGCTCAACCCCGACCCTGGCTCCCCGCGACCGCCTGGCTCCGAGGTGCTAGCCGCCGGACGCGCTCTGCAGCTCCTCGGGGCTGATGTTGAACTCCGCGTTGCCGTCGTCGTCGGTGATCTCGGCGTTGACCACGTGAGCTCGTCGCCGTTCTCGAGCGTCGCGGTGCAATCGAACGTGGTCCCGGCCTTGAGCTCGACGTCGCTCGGGCAGGACGCCGAGGTGATCGGGCTGCCGACGGCGCTGTCGACCTGTCCGGAGAGCTTGTCGACGATCGTGTTCTCGGCCTCGCCCTGGTCGTAGCCGCCGCAGGCGGCGAGCGCGAGCGCGGCGAGCGCGGCTGCGCATCCGGCGCCGAGCACGCGGAGGTTCGGCGAATTCGTTCTCTTCATTGGGTTCCCTTCGTCAGTGGTTTCGTTTGACGTTCAGCTCGCGCCGACCGCCTTGCCCAGGGCCTTCGGGGTGATGTCGACCTGGAGGTCGCCGGCGTCGTTCACCACCGCGCCCTGGACCTGGACCTCGGTTCCGTCCTTGAGCGTCGCGGTGCAGTCGAACTTGGTGCCCTTCTCGATCTCGACCTCATCGGGACACTCCGCCGACTTGATCGAGGCTCCGGTGACCTCCTCGACCTGGGGCGAGAGGTCGTCGATGATCGTGCTCTCGGTCTGGGCCTTGTCGTAGCTGGCGCAGGCGGCGATCGCGAGCATGCTCGCGAGGACACCTGCGATGCCGATCAGGCGTTTCAACCGCGCGAAAATAACATTCGCGCCCGCGTGAACCTCACGACCGACCTGCTCGAGCGGTTCCCGGCGTCCAAGCCGGCCCTCGTGACGATCTCCGCCGAAGGCGAGCGGCGCGTCTGGCACTTCGGTGAGCTGATCGCTCGCAGCGCCGGCCTCTCAGGCGGGCTCGCGGCCCGTGGCGTCGGCCGCGGCGACGTCGTCATGACCCTCGTCGGCAACCGGATCGAGTGGGTCCTGACCCTGCTCGCCTGCTGGCGCATGGGCGCGATCGCGCTGCCCTGCAGCACCCAGCTGCGGCGCGGCGACCTCGAGCACAGGGTCGCCGCGACCGGCCCGGCGCTCTGCGTCGGCGAGGACGAGCTGCTCGCCGATCTGCCCGCGGAAGTGGAGCGGATGACCCTCGACGAGGTCTGGGCGGTGCTCGACGAGGACCGTGCCCAGGCGCCCCCGGTGGAGCCGGCCGACCTCGGCCCGGAGGACGGCGCGCTCGATCGTCTTCACCTCCGGGACGACCGGGAAGCCGCGCGGCGTCCTCCACGTCCAGCGCTACCTGCCCGGTCAGGAGGCGCAGGCCCGCCAGTGGCTCGGCGCCGCCGAGGACGAGCTCGTCTGGTGCACGACCGCGACCGGCTGGTCGAAATCGGCGCGAAACGTCTTCCTCGCCCCCTGGCTCGTGCGGCGCTGCCGCGCTCATCGTCGAGGGGCGCTTCGACGCGGCGGAGCGGCTCGAGCTCTGCGAGCGCGAGGGGGTGAACGTGCTCTGCCAGGCGCCGACCGAGTACCGGATCCTCGCCAAGCGCGGGCTCGTGCGGCCGGTCGCCTCGCTGCGGCGGGCGGTCTCCGCCGGCGAGGCCCTCGACCCGGGCGTGATCGCGGAATGGCGCGAGCGGGCCGGGATCGAGATCTGCGACGGCTACGGGCAGACGGAGACCGGGCACGTCACCGGCAATCTCGCCGGCGAGCCGGTCCGCGACGGCTCGATGGGCCGGCCGCTGCCCGGCTTCGAGGTCCGGGTGGTCGGGGACGAGCCCGGCAAGCCGGGCGAGCTCCAGGTGCGCGCGGCCAGCTGCCCGACCTTCTTCGGCCGCTACCTCGATGCCGGACGGTCCGCCCGAGCTCGTCGAGGGCGAGTGGTGGCCGACCGGCGACCTCGTCCGCTCCGACGCCGACGGCTACCTCTGGTACGAGAGCCGTGCCGACGACCTGATCCTCTCCTCCGGCTACCGGATCGGCCCCTTCGAGGTCGAGTCGGCGCTCGCCTCGCACCCCGCCGTCGCCGAGGCGGCGGCGGTGCCGGTGCCCGATGCCGAGCGCGGTCAGATCGTGAAGGCGATCGTCGTCCTCCGCGAGGGCGAGCCGTCCGACGAGCTCGCGCGTGAGCTCCAGGACCACGTCAAGCGCACGACCGCCCCCTACAAGTTCCCCCGCATCGTCGAGTTCGCCGAGGCGCTGCCGCGGACATCGAGCGGCAAGGTCAAGCGGGCTGAGCTGCGCGCCGCGCACGAGCCGGGCGCGCCCGCGTGAGCCGGGTCCCGGGCACCGAGCGGGTCTCGCGCCACATGACCCCCGAGCGGGCGGCGTTCGCGGGGATCTTCATCGTCACCGCGCTCGGCATGCTCTCCATCGGCGCGACCCTGCCCGTGCTCCCCCGCTACGTCACCGGCCCGCTCGATTCCGGCGACGTCGCGGTCGGGATCGTCACCGGCGCGTTCGCCATCACCGGCCTCGCCTGCCGTCCGATCGCCGGCCGCTTCGCCGACGCCCGCGGGCGAAGGCCGGCGGTGCTGGTCGGCGCCGCGCTCTCGACCATCGCCGCCGCCCTCTACTTCGTTCCCGCCGGGGTCCCGATCCTGGTCGTGGCGCGGCTCTTCCTGGGCGCGGGCGAGGGCCTGATCTACACCGCCGGCTCGGCATGGGTGGTCGACCTCGCGCCGCCCGAGCGCCGCGGCCAGATCATCGGCTGGTACGGGCTCGCGATCTGGGGCGGGCTCAGCATCGGGCCGGCGATCGGCGAGCTGATCCTGCACGCATGGGGATTCGACGCGGTCTGGGCGTTCGCCCTCGCGGCGCCGCTCGCCGGAGCGCTGATCGCCCTGCGGATCCCGGAGTCGTTCCGGCCGCGGGCGGAGCACACCGCCCGCGGTCCGCTGATCGCCCGCGAGGCGCTGCGCCCCGGACTCGCGTTTTCCTGCGGCACGGTCGGGTTCGCCGCGATCAGCGGCTTCATCGTGCTGATGCTCGAGTCGCGCGGGATCGAGAACGCCACCTTCGCGTTCATCGCCTTCGCCGCGACCGTCGTCGGCGTCCGCCTGCTCGGCGGCAACCTTCCCGACCGTTTCGGCGGGGCGCGCTGCGCGGCGGTGGCCGGGCTGGTCGAAGCGGCGGGACTGGCGACGATCGCGGTCGCGCAGAGCCTGCCGGTCGCGATGCTCGGCGCGCTCGCGATGGGCGGCGCCTTCGCCCTGCTCCTTCCCTCCCTGGCCCTGCTCGCGCTCGAGGACGTACCGATCGAGCGCCGCGGCGCCACGATGGGCACGCTCACCGCCTTCTTCGACCTGGGCGTAGGGGTCGGCGCCCCGCTCGCCGGGGCCGTTGCCGCGATCGCCGGCTACGGCGCGGCGTTCTGGCTCGCCGCCTTCTTCGCGCTCGGCCTGGCGGCGCTCGCCTTCCGCGCCGGCCAGAAGCAGGTGGCCATCGCGCCCGCTCCGGGGTGAGGAGCCCGGAGGGCGAGCCTTCTCACCAGCTCGCCGGCCTGCCCTCCTCGAACAGCCAGACGTGGAAGAACTCGTCGAGCTGCTGGGCGCTCTCGCGCTCGGCCAACGCGATGAAGTCCGACGTGGTCACGTTGCCGTACTTGTTCTCGGCGTACCAGGAACGCAGGATGCGGAAGAAGGTGTCGTCACCGACCTTCTCGCGCAGCGCCTGAAGCGTCATCGCGCCGCGGTCGTAGACGGGCGTGTGGAAGAGCTCGCTCGGGTGATGGAGAGCGGCCGGCGCGGGGAACCACAGGTCTTCGAACGCCGGGTCGCCCGACGGGATCGCGTAGAGCTCGTCGAAGGTCTCCTGGGCGCTCGGTCCGCCGTGGTCCTCGGCGTAGATCCACTCCGAGAAGGTCGCGAAACCCTCGTTCAGCCAGATATCGGGCCAGACCGCCAGCGTCACGGCGTTGCCGAACCATTGGTGGGCGATCTCGTGAACCACGGTCGACGAGCCGGGGACGCGGTGGTAATTGGCCCTCGTCTGCGACTCGAGCGCGTAGCCCACCGAGGGGGCCCAGTCGACGATCCCGCCTCCGGTGGTGAACGGGTAGGCGCCGTACAGGTCGGAGAAGTAGTCGATGACCTCTCCCTGGGGCGCGAGCCGCTGGAAGGCGAGGGCGGGGTTCGGCGGATCAGCGAGGCGCGACCGCGTGTTCGGATCGACCGCGTCGAACATCGGCAGGCCGCTGTCGGTCGTGTAGAAGTCGGTCTGGAAGACGCCGTTGGTGGCCGTGGCCAGGTACGGGGCCATGGGCGCGTCCTCGCTCCAGCTCCACGTCTCCTCGCCGCCGGCCGTCGTGTGCGAATCCAGCTCTCCGTTCGCCATCACCGTGTGACCCGCCGGGACCGTGACGGTGAAGTCGTAGGTGGCCTTGTCCCGCGGGTTGTCGTTGACCGGGTACCAGCCCGGTGAGCCCTGCGGCTCGTTGACCACGAACGCGCCGTCGTCGGTCGGGATCCAGCCCTCGAACGACTTGTCGGGGTCCTTGATCGGCCGCGGCTTGCCCGCGTACGCGACCTCGACGGTGAACTCGTCGCCGGCATTCAGATAGGGCCTCGGGTCGATCACCAGCTCCTGCCCCTGGCGGAGGAGGAAATGGGCCGGCTGCCCGTTCACGGTCAGGCTGGAGACGTCGTAGAAGTCCCGGAAGTCGAGGTTGAACCGGCGCAGGTTCTGCGTCGCGCTCGCCTCGACGACCGCGGTGCCCTCGAGCCGAGGGACGGCGGGGTCGTAGTCGAGCGTCAGCGAATAGTGCGAGACGTCGTAGCCGCCGTTTCCGGCTTGCGGAAAGAACGGGTCGCCCATGCCGGACGATCCGGTCTCGTAGGTCTGCGCTGCGGCCGGAGCCGCTCCGACGAGGACGGCGGCCATGTCGCGAGGACGACCGAGAACGAAAGCCTGAGTGACACCGTGACCTCCCCTTGTCGACGCAACGGTGTGAACCGGACTTTATCGACGCTGCCCATCTCGTTTCGGACAAGACCGAAGCGGTCGGTACTCCATCCGCGACAACGCTCAGCGAGCGCCGCTCAGAAGAGCGGGGCCTGCTCGGACTTCGGGCACCGGCCTCCGGCGCCCGCTCCTGCACTCGGTCACCCCGGCCCCGCCAGCGCGGCCGGTTCGCCGCCCGGTTCGCGCTTCAGCCGCGGCCGGACCAGCGCGGTGAGCCGCTTCGACTCCTCGCTGCGCAGGTACGCCCGCTTGCCGTAGAGCTCGGCGTAGCGGCCGAGCAGCTCGGGCCGGTTCTCGCGCAGCCAGTCGAACCAGATGTCCTTGACCTCGCCGCGCAGGTGGAGAGGGATCGGCGTGACGTGGGTGGCGCCGGCCTCGGCGCAGAGATCGACGAGCTCGCGGACCTGCTCGGGGTCGTCGTTGACGCCGGGATGAGCGGCGCGACCAGGACTCCGGTGGGGATCCCCGCCTCGGTCAGCTTCGCCACCGCCTCGATCCGCTTGCGCGGGTGGGGCGTCCCCGGCTCGGTCGCGCGCCACGCCTTCTCCTCGAGCGTCGGGATCGAGAGCGCCGCGGTGAAGTCGGTGCGCTCGCGGATCTCCAGCATCAGGTCGATGTCACGGGTCAGGAGCGGCGACTTCGTCAGCACCGAGCAGGGGTTGGCGTAGTCGCGCATCGCCGCCCAGATCCCCCGCATCAGCTTGTAGCGCCCCTCGACCCACTGGTACGGGTCGGTGTTGGTGCCGAGCGCGACGTGATCCCCGCCCCACGACCGCTTCGCCAGGTCCTTGCGTAGCAGCCTCCGGCGCGTTCACCTTGACCACGATCTCGCGCTCGAAGTCCTCGCGCGCGTTGAAGTCCAGATAGGTGTGCGTCGGCCGAGCAAAGCACCAGGTACAGCGATGGGTACACCCCCGATACGGGTTGATCGTGTACCGGAACGGCATCCGCGAGGCCTTCGGGACCTCGTTGATCGCGGAGCGGGCGTTGATCTCGTGGAATCGGATCCCCATCGCCTCCGGAGCGTCGAAGCGGCGGACCACGGCGGGGTCGCGGAAGCCGGGGAGGATGGAGGTCTCGCCCTCCTGCTTTTCGACCGACAGGTTCTCCCAGCGCACGAACACATGTTCGCAGATCGCGCGGCGGAGTTGGACCGGGTCGGAGCTAGCCGGAGATCTTGATCTTTTGCTTGTCGGTGGCGCGATTGCCGGCGGCGTCGGTGGCGGCGGCCTTCACCGTCAGCTTCGGCCGTCGCGGCGCCGAGAGCGCTTGCTCGAGAACCTCGGCCTTTCGCTCGGGCAGGACCAGCCTCAGCTGGTCGGCGTCCAGGCGGCGAGGTCCGCCGTTGCGGGCGTAGCTTCAGCTTCGCCCTCCGCGTCCGGCCGCCGGTCGCGGCAGCTTCGCCGAGGCGGTCGCGGGAACGCGCATGCCTCGTCGGGGCAGAGCGCCTTGACGACCGCGCGTCCTCGCTTGAGCACTTCTGCTTCTTCTTCGCGGTGAGCGCGAAGGCGATATCGGCGTCGGCGCGCGCCTCCGCCGCCTCCGCCGGGCTCAGGTTCGGGCTCGGGCAGGAAGTAGATCGTCTCGCAGTCGGACTGACCGAGTCGAGCGACGCCCGGTCGGCAACGGCGCTGTCGTCTGTCTGGACTTCCGCTTCGTCGAGATAGCGTCGCGCGCGCCGAAGCGCCTCGAAGTCGGTCGCGCCAGACGGAACGAGTGCCGTGTCGACGAGCGGCCGCTGGGGCGAACCCTGTCGTAGGAACCCAGCGTCCGATCGCCGTGGATCAGGTCGGATAGGTATCCACGCCTGAATCGGGGCTGAAATCCGGGGTGACGACGAGAACTCTCCCGTACCGATCAGCTTGCTGCTGCAGGGTGAGATGGGGCCTCTGGTCCGGCCCCTGCTCGGCGCCGATCACGTGCTTCCACCCGCGCCTCGTGAGGAACCTGTGGTCGACGCTCGCGACCAGCTCGGTTCCATCTCGAGCGTAATCCGGTACGCCGGTTTCGACGTCGCCGCCAGTGATCACGACCTGCGGTGACGTCATACCGGCGGTATCGGCCGTCCACGACCGTGCCGTAGATCTTGTCGCCGGGACGGATCTCCTCCGGGGATCGAGTGCGCCCGTCGGCCGTGATGATCGGGGTCTCCACCGATGCGCAGTAGGTGCACGCATGCGTGCATCCCCGGTACGGGTTGATCGTGTAGCGGAAGGGCATCCGCGATTGCTTCGGCACCTCGTTGATCGCGGAGCGGGCGTTGATCTCGTGGAAGCGGATGCCGAGGGCCTCCGGCGCGTCGAAGCGGCGGACGACGGCGGGGTCGCGGAAGCCCGGGAGGTGCGAGGTCTCGACCTCCTCGTCCTGCTTTTCGACCGACAGATTCTCCCAGCGCACGAACGCATGTTCGCAGACGCCTCGGCCATACCGGCATCCCCCGATCGGCGGATTTGGGTTATCGCCGGCCGTCCCGATGGGTAATTTGGCTCGGTGGCCGCGAGCCCGACGACCAAGCCCGAAGGATCGGGGAGGCGCGCGGCGCCCGCTGCTTTCAGCGTTCTCGCCGAGCGCTTCGACCCCGATGTGATCGACGTCCGCACCGACCCGGCGCGGGTCCGGCTCGGCGTCGACGACGTCGGCGAGTGGGACGCGGTGATCTCCGGCGGCGAGATGACGGCTGCACGCCGGCCGACCGCCGATGTCGAGCCCGACGCGACGATCCGCGCCGACGCGAAGAGCTGGGAGCGGATCGCGACCGACGTCCGCGGCGGCATGGACGCATTCCGGCGCGGCAAGCTGCCGCGTCCGGCGCAACCTGCACCTCGGCAGTCGGCTTCCTCGCCGCGACCAGCGGCATCACCGAGCCCGGCCGCCTCCGCTTCGACGCGGTCGAGACCGGCTAGGGGACGATCTCGACGCTCTCGCGCGGGCACCGGCGCACCCGTCCTCTGCATCCACGGCCTCGGCGGGACCAAGGCCTCGTTCATGCCCACGGTGCGCGGCCTCGCCGACGGCTACCGGGTGATCGCCGCCGACCTCCCCGGCTTCGGCGACTCCGACAAGCCGATCACGGCGGCCTACGACGCCCCCTACTTCGCGCGCACCGTCCTCGACCTCATGGACGCCCTCGAGATCGAGCGCGCGCACCTGATCGGCAACAGCATGGGCGGCCGCGTCGCGATCGAGGTCGGGCCTGACCGAGCCCGAGCGGGTCGAGCGGTCGTGATCCTGCTCAGCCCCGCGCTCGCCTGGCTGCGCGACCGCCGCTGGAAGTGGCTGCTGCCGCCGCAGCTCCCGAAGCTCGGCCTGCTCCAGCCCACCCCGCGCGCGATCACCGAGCCGCTCGTCCGCCGGCTCGTGCCGGGCGGCGACAACGGCTGGTCCGCCGCCGGCGTCGACGAGTTCCTGCGCGCCTTCCTCACCCCGCGCGGGCGCGCCGCCTTCTACTCGGCGCTGCGCAACATCTACGTCGACGAGCCGCACGGCGAAGAGGGCCTCTGGACCCGGCTCGCGGAGCTCTCGCCCGACGCGATGTTCGTCTGGGGCCGCCAGGACACGCTCGTCCCGATCTCCTTCATGAAGCACGTCGAGCGCACCCTCCCCGCCGCCCGCCACGTCGAGCTCGAACTGCGGCCACGTTCCCCAGGTCGAGCGGCCGCGGCGAGACGAACCAGGCGATCCGCGAGTTCCTCGCGGATCGCGGCTAGCGCTGGATCTTCCGCATCTCCTCGTCGAGCTCGGCCTCGGTGATCGGCTTCTGGCCGTAGATGTTCCAGGCGCTGATCGCCATCCCGAGCCCCCAGAAGGCCGTCACCCAGAGCGGCCACGGGATCCCGTTCGCATCGCCGCGCTCATCCGAGAGCAGCCAGATGATCCAGAGCAGGGCGTTGACCAGGAGGAACACGCCGATCGAGATCCGGAACTCGCGCTTGCGCTTGAGCTGGGCGCGCGCCTCGTCGCGAAGGTGGTTGTGATCATGGGCTTCCATCTGGGTGGCTCCTCTCCGGCTCGGGCTGGCGCGCGAGCATAGTCGTGCCGGAGATGAAGTCGCGGGCGGGGCCGATCACCTCGGGCGGCACCCAGTGGCCCGCGTCGGATTCGAGGTAGGTGACGTCGAGCCCGGCGCGGCTCGAGCAGATCGCGCGCGGCGCGGCCGAAGTCCGACCTCGATCACGGGGTCGTTGCGGCCGTGGTGGATCAGCACCGGCAGCCCGGCGCGGTCGGCCAGATCGGGCTCCCAGCCCTCGACCGTCGGGCACGAACCCGCTGAGGGCGAGGATCCCGGCCGGCCGCGGCCGGCCGGGGCCGAGGCCGACGGCGTAGGACATCACCGCGCCCATCGAGAAGCCGCCGAGCACCGTCCGGTCCCAGCCGATGCCGCGCGACGGCGAGCGTGGAGTCGAGGAACGAGGTGAGCGCGCCGTAGCTCTGGGCGAACGTCTCCGCGTGCGGGAAGCCGACCCGCGCGACCACGTACCAGTGCTTGCCGCCGGGCGGGATCCCGGTGATCGGGGCTCCCGGCGCGATCCCGAGCAGCCGCCGCTCCGGATCGAGCTCGTCGATCAACGGGAAGAGGTCGTGCTCGCTCGTGCCGCGCCCGTGGCTGAGCACGAGCGCGCCCTCGGGCTCGCCCGCCGGCTCGCGGATCAGGTGCTCGAGCTGCTCGGCGTCATTCGGCTGTCGCCTCGCCTCGGCCCGCGGGTTGCGGATCGGCGTCAGCTCGGCCTCGATCCGCTCGCGCAGGTGCTCGAAGGCCGGCGGCAGGACGAGCTTCTCGCCGAGGTGCTCGGGGTCCTCGTCGACGCCGAAGCCGGGACCGAGCGTGGCGATCTCGAAGAGCACGCCGCTCGGCTCGCGGAAGTAGATCGAGTGGAACCAGAAGCGGTCGATGATCGGGGTCACGTTCGCGCCCGCCTCGGCGACGCGCTCGCGCCACGCCTCGTGCTCGTCCATCGTCGAGGCCCAGGCGATGTGGTGGACGGTGCCGGCGCCCTGGACGCCCGGTCCCGGCGGCTCGTCGTAGTAGTAGAGGCCGCCGCGCTCGGTCCCGCGCGCCTCCCAGCCCTCGCCGCTGCGCTCGAAGCCGAGCGTCTCGGCGAGGAGGCCCTCGGAGCGCGCCCGGGTCCGACGGCGTACGCGCGGGCGGCGTGGAATCCCTGCAGCGCGAGCTCCGCCGGGACCTCGGGGTGGTTCGGCGATGAGCGGCGCGAATCGGGGACGTCGACGACGACGAGCTCGTGGCCGAGGCCCTCGGGATCGGCGAAGCGCAGGATGCCGTCGGCGCGCTCGGCTCTCGATCCCGTTCGCGCGCAGCCGGTCGGTCCAGAAGTCGAGGGCCTCCGTCGGAGGCGACCCGCCAGACGATCGTGTGGACCATGCCGTCGCCGGCCCGCCCGCGGGCGGCGCCCGGGAACTCGAAGAACGTGATGTCGGCGCCCGGCGTCCCCTGCTCGTCGGCGTAGAAGAGGTGGTAGACGTTCGGCGCGTCCTGGTTGACGGTCTTCTTCACCAGCCGCAGCCCGAGCACGCCCGCGTAGAAGTCGACGTTCGCCTGCCCGTTCTCGGTGATCGCGGTGATGTGGTGGATGCCCTCGAGCTTCATCTCGGTTCTCCGTTTCGTCTCAGGTATTTGCGTCTGCAACTACTCTTACCAGAGAACTAGTTGCACCTGCAAACGATCCGCTACTCTCGTAGCGATGCCTACCCCTCCCGCTCCCGCCGCGAACCGACGCTCGGCCGGCCGAATCGGTCGACCTCGAAGAGCGCGAGCTCGCGGCCTGGAGGGGCTTCCTTCGCGCCCATCGCGAGGTCGTCGCCCACCTCGACGAGGAGCTCCAGCGGGCGCACGACCTGCCGCTCTCCTCCTACGAGGTGCTGCTCTACCTCGCCGAGGCCGAGGACGGACGCCTGCGGATGGGCGAGCTCGCCGAGCGGCTGCTGCTCAGCCGCAGCGGGCTGACCCGGCTCGTCGACCGGCTCGAGCGCCGCGACCTCGTCATCCGCGAGCGCTGCAAGGAGGACGCCCGCGGCCTCTTCGCGCGGATCACGCCCGCCGGCCGCGAGGTCTTCGTCGCCGCCCGGCCCGACCATCTCGACGGCGTGCGCCGGCACTACCTCTCCCGGCTCGAGCGACGCGGACCTCGAGAACCTCACCGTCGCCTGGCGCCGGCTCACCGGCTGACACCGCGCCTGCTCAGCCGATCGCGGCGCGGGCGCTGGCGCAGATCGTCGGTGACGATCGCGACGCGGACGCCGCTGAAGGTCGAGTAGAGGAGCTCGATGTTGACCCCGGCGTCGGCGAGCTCGCGGGCCATCTCGCCGAGCGTGCCGGGCCGGTCGTGGACGTCGACGACGAGCGCCTCCTGCTCGTCGGCGATCCCGAACCCGCGGCGTCGAGCGCCGCGCGGGCGAGGTTCGGCGTCCTCGACGAGGATGTTGATCACGCCGCGGCCCTCACCGGTGAACGCCGACATGCCGAGCATGTTGATCCCCGCCTTGCCCGTCGCCTCGCCGAGTGCCGCCAGCTCGACCCGGCTCGTCCTTGAGGACCACGGTGAGGTTCGTCGGCATCGGTTCGCTGACAGTACACCCGGGTAGCCTCGCGAGCGATGGCCAATCGCCTCGCCCAGGAGTCGAGCCCCTACCTCCTCCAGCACAAGGACAACCCGGTCGACTGGCTGCCCTGGGGCGAGGAGGCGCTCACGCGGGCGCGCGACGAGGACAGGCCGCTGCTGGTCTCCATCGGCTACTCCTCCTGCCACTGGTGCCACGTGATGGAGCGCGAGTCGTTCGAGAACGACGAGATCGCCGCGTACATGAACGAGCACTTCGTGCCGGTCAAGGTCGACCGCGAGGAGCGCCCGGACGTCGACGCGGTCTACATGGAGGCGGTGCAGTCGATGACCGGCCAGCGGCGGCTGGCCGCTGACCGCGTTCTGCGACCCCGAGGGCGTGCCGTTCTACGCCGGCACGTACTTCCCGCCCGAGCCGCGCCAGGGGATGCCGAGCTTTCCGATGGTGATGGAGGCGGTCGTCGCGTCGTGGCGAGACGCGGCGCGAGGAGATCGGCAAGGCATCCGAGCGGATCCGCGAGCACCTCGGCGCGGTCGCGCGAATGGACCCGTCCGCCGACGAGCTCGACGCGGTCGATCCTCGACGAGGCCGTCGCGGCGCTGCGCGGCCAGGCCGACCGCCAGCGCGGCGGCTTCGGCGGCGCGCCCAAGTTCCCGCCGGCGTCGGCGCTGGAGCTTCTGCTCGCCCGCGGCGAGACCGAGATCGTCGAGCTGACCCTCGACGCGATGGCGCGCGGCGGCATCCACGACCAGGTCGGCGGCGGCTTCGCCCGCTACGCGGTGGACGAGAACTGGCTGGTTCCCCACTTCGAGAAGATGCTCTACGACAACGCGCTGCTCGCCCGCGCCTACCTCCACGGCTTCCAGGTGATCGGCCACGAGCGCTACCGGCGCGGTCTGCGAGCGCACCCTGGAGTGGGCGCATGCGCGAGATGCGCGGCCCGGAGGGCGGGTTCTACTCGGCGCTCGACGCCGACTCCGAGGGCGAGGAGGGCCGCTTCTACGTCTGGACGCCGGCCGAGGTCCGCGCCGTGCTCGGCCGAGGCGGGCCTGCCCGAGGCGGACGCCGTCGACGCGGTCGTCGCCCACTACGGCGTCACCGAGGCCGGCAACTTCGAGGGACGGAACATCCTCTTCCTCCCGGGCGGCGCCGGCCGCGGACGAGCCCGAGGGGCTCGAGCGGGCGCGCGAGGCGCTCTACGAGTCGCGCTCGCGCAGGGTCTGGCCCGGGCTGGACGACAAGCGGATCTGCTCCTGGAACGCGCTGATGATCGCCGCGCTCGCCGACGCCGGCGGCGGCGCTCGGCCGCGCCGACTTCGTCGACGCCGCCGTCGCCTGCGCCGAGTTCGTCGAGCGCGACCTTCGCGACGAGCAGGGGCGCCTGCTGCGGACGTTCAAGCCGGTCAGCGGGGACGGAGGGGACAGTCCCCGGGTGCTGGCCTATCTCGAGGACCACGCCTACCTCGTCGAGGCCCTGCTGACCCTCTACGAGGCGACCTTCGACGTGCGCTGGTTCGACGCCGCGCGGCGCACCGCCGACGAGATGATCGAGCGCTTCGGCGACCCGGAGCGCGGCGGCTTCTTCACGACCTCGGCCGACCACGAGGAGCTGATCGCGCGCCGCAAGGACATCGACGACCACCCGATCCCCTCCGGCAACTCCTCCGCCGCCTTCGGCCTGCTCCGCCTCGGCGCGCTCACCGGCGAGCACCGCTACACGGAGCGGGCCGAGGGCGTCTTCCGCCTCCTCGTCCGCGCCGCCCGCCGCCATCCCCAGGCGCTCGCGCACCTGCTCGAGGCGCTCAACTTCCACCTCTCCCCCACCCGCGAGGTCGCGGTGGTCGGTCCGGGCGGCGACGGGCTCGGCGAGCTCGCCGGCGTCGTCCGCGAGCGCTTCCGCCCGACGCTCGTGCTCGCCGGCGGCCCCGAGGGCACCGACCGACCCGAGCTGATGCACGAGCGCCACGCGGTCGACGGCCGCGCCGCCGCGTACGTCTGCGAGAACTTCGCCTGCCGCGCGCCGGTGACCGAGCCCGCGGAGCTCGCCGCGGCGCTATAGGCTCACGCCATGGGAACGACCGAGACCGAGACCGCCCGCGAGGTCGTCACCGAGTACTTCGACGCGCTCGCGCGCGCGGGACCCGGACCGCGCCGACCGCGACCTGGAAGCCCGGCGCGATCGACGACCTCTTCGGGTTCGGCGAGCTGATCGCGCCGGACGGCATCCGCGAGTACTTCTCGAGACCTCTTCGCGCGCGATCCCCGACTGGCAGTTCGAGGTGCTCGACATGGTCGCCGAGGGCGACAAGGTCGCCGTCCACTGGCGCGCTCGCGGGACGTTCACCGGCACCGGGAGGTTCGAGGGCTTCGTCGCCAACGGCAAGCCGGTCGACATGCGCGGCGCGGACATGCTCACCGTCGAGGACGGCAAGATCGTCGCCAACTTCGCCTACACGAACGGATGGTCTTGCCCGGCAGATCGGCGCGATGCCGCCGTCGGGCTCCGGCCAGGAGGAGGCGATGGCCTCGCTGTTCAACGCGAAGACCGCGCTGACCAAGCGCCTCAAGCGCTGACGGCGCGCCGCTTCCACACGGGCTCGAGGGCCTGATGCTCGAAGCAGCCGGATGGGGGCTCGTCGGCGGCGCCTCGCCTCGTGGTCGGCGCCGCGGTCGCGCTCGCGTTCCGGGTCCCGGCTCGAGTGATCGGGCTGATCCTCGCGTTCGGCGCGGGCACGCTGGTCAGCGCGCTCACCTTCGAGCTGACCGAGGACGCCTACGCGGAGGGCGGCGCCGACGCGGTCGCGATCGGCCTCGCGCTGGGCGCGCTCACCTTCTTCGCCGGCGACTGGCTGATCGACCACCGCGGCGGCGAGATGCGGATGAGCCACGATGGGCGAGCAGTCCGAGGGCTCGCCGAAGGCGCTCCTCCTCGGCGCGATCCTCGACGGGATCCCGGAGTCCGCCGTGATCGGGCTGACCCTGATCTCGGGCGAGGGCGTCGGGGTCGCGGTCGTCGCGGCGGTCTTCCTCTCCAACTTCCCCGAGGGCCTCTCGTCGTCGGCGGCCTGCGCGCGGCGGGCTGGCCGCGCGGCGAAGGTGCTCGGCGTCTGGGTCGCTGGTGGCGCTGGTCTGCGCGCTGTCAGCGGGGCTCGGCTACGGCCTGCTCGACGGCGCCCGCGGCAACTCGTCGGGCTGATCAACGCCTTCGCCGCCGGCGCCGTGCTGACGATGCTCTCCGACGTGATGTTCCCCGAGGCGATCCGCCACGGCGGCAAGGCGGCCGGGCTGGTCACCGCGCTCGGCTTCGCCGTGGCGTTCCTGCTCACGACCCTCGACTAGAGCCGGCTCGGCGCGAGGTCTAGTGCTTTCGCCGCTCGACCATGGCGACGGTCCCGCCGATCTCGGCGCGGCCGTCGCCGAGCGGCCGGGCGTGGATCACCGAGCCCTCGCCCTGGCGCACCTCGATCTCGCGGTCGAGCTCGACCGAGAGCGCGAGCGCGGCCGAGCCGGTCGCCTCGTCCTCCTCGATCGCGTGGCGCGGGTAGAAGCCGCGGGCGCGCACGAGCCCGGCGTCGCGGTCGATCCAGGCCCAGTTGTAGGTGTCATCGTCCGCGGCGGAGGGATCGAGCGCGTCGATCCGCGGCGGCATCGTCGTGCTCCACGTAGGTGAACGGCGGGCACCACTCGGCGCGGGCGGTGACGAAGGTGTGGTCGCCGTCCTCGCGAACCTCGACCTCCCCCGGCGGCGGCCGCAGCGTCGTGACCGGCCGCAGGGCCCGGGCGAGGAGCCAGGCGGTGCCCACGGTCGGGTGCCCGGCGAAGGGGATCTCGGCCGCGGGCGTGAAGATCTGGATCACGCCGCGCTCGGCGTCGTCGACGAAGACCGTCTCCGAGAAGTCGAGCTCGGTCGCGATCGGCTGCCGCTCCGCCTCGAGATCGCCCGCCCGTCGAGGAAGACCCCCAGCGGATTCCCGTGCTCGCCCGCTCGTCCGTGAACACGCGGAGCACGTGAAGCGCAGGCATATCGATCGAGACCGGCTAGCTCGTGCCCGTCGTGCCGGTCGGGGTTCCGATCCCCGACTGGAGCGACGGGCACTCGGCGTTGCTCTCCGCGGCGGACTCGAGCTCCGGGCTCTCGCCCAGCTCGTCGAGAGCCCGTCGCCGATCGAGGAGACGTCGTCCTGGAAGCTGGCCGAAAGCTCCTCGGCCGCGTCACGGAAGGACTCGTCGGAGTCGGTCGGCAGGGCACTCCACCTCGCTCGCGGCGTCGGAGAGAGCGGCGGAGACGTTGTCGAAGGCCGTCGCTGAGCGCGTCGGCGATCTCCTCGCCGTTTTCGACGTCGGGGACGCCGGCGTCCTCGATCTGGCTCGCGGCCTCCTCGCCGGCCGCGTCGGCTTCCTCGAAGAAGCTGGTGAGCTCCGCCTTGCCCTCCTCGGGGCTGACCGTGCCCGACGCGGCCTCCTGGACCGCGGCCTGACCCTCGACGACCGTGGACGAGAAGCCCGCGGTGGCGCTGCAGAGCGCGCCGACGTACTCGTCCGCGCTGACCTCGTCGCCGCCGCAGGAGGCGATGGTCGCGGCTGAGAGCACCAGGATTCCGGCGATCGCGATGGTCCTCCTTCGCGTCCGGCGCACCTAGTTGACCTTGATCAGGTCGACCGCGAAGACGAGCGTCTCGTCCGGGCCGATGTCGGGAGGCTGGCCGGTCGGGCCGTATGCCTGGTCGCCGGGGATGACGAGCAGCCGGCGGCCGCCCTCCTTCATCCCCACGATGCCCTCGTCCCAGCCCGGGATGACCTCACCGGCGCCGAGGCCGAAGGTGAACGGCTCGTCGCGCTCCCAGGAGGAGTCGAACTCGGTGCCGGTCGACTGGGCGACGCCGACGTACTCGACCTCGACCTCGTCGCCGGACTTCGCCTCGGGCCCGTCGCCCTCGACGATGTCCTCGGTGACGAGCTCGGTCGCCGGCGCGTCGGGAACCGTGATCTCGGGCTTGGCGTCGAGGTCGTCGCTCGCGGTCGCGCCGCCGGCGGTGCCGCCGTCGTCGTCGCCGCCCTGGGCGACGAGCACGACGATCACGACCGCCGCGAGGACGACGCCGAAAGCGGCCAGGGCGATTGCGCGATTCAAGGTGCGGTCCATCGAGGGCGGGAGCACTAGAGCACCGGGAGGAAGCGCTCGATCTCCCACGGGGTGACCTGCACCCGGTAGTCCTCCCACTCCTGGCGCTTGACCTCGATGAAGCGGTTGAAGGTGTGCTCGCCGAGGATCCGCAGGACGAGCTCCGACTCGGCGGCGATCTCGATCGCCTCGCCGAGGGTCTCGGGGAGCTGGTCGATGCCGCGCTGGTGGCGCTCCTCGGGGGTCAGGTGGTAGAGGTTCTGCTCCATCGGCTCGGGGATCTCGTAGCCCTTCTCGATCCCCTCGAGGCCGGCGTGGAGCATCCCGGCGAAGCAGAGGTAGGGGTTGCAGGCGGGGTCCGGGCAGCGCAGCTCGGCGCGGGTCGCGCCCTCCTGGCCGGGGTGGTAGAGCGGCACCCGGATCAGCGCCGAGCGGTTGCGGCGCGACCAGGCGAGGTAGACGGGCGCCTCGAAGCCGGGCACCAGCCGCTTGTAGGAGTTCACCCACTGCGCGAAGAGCGGCGCGATCTCGCGCGCGTGCTTGAGCTGGCCGGCGATGAACGACTTCGCGACCGAGGAGAGGTAGTACTGGTCGTCGGGGTCGAAGAAGGCGTTCTTGCCGTCCTTGGAGAGCGACTGGTGGACGTGCATGCCCGGAGCCGTTCTCGCCGAACAGCGGCTTCGGCATGAAGGTCGCGTGCCAGCCGTACTTCATCGCGTACTCCTTGACGACGATCCGGTACGTCATGCAGTCGTCGGACATCGCCAGCGCGTCCTTGTAGCGCATGTCGACCTCGTGCTGGGAGGGGCCGACCTCGTGGTGGGCGTACTCGACGTGGATGCCGAGCCGCTCGAGCGCGAGGATCGTCTCGCGGCGCACGTCGGAGCCGGCGTCGAGCGTGGTCAGGTCGAAGTAGCCGCCCTCGTCGAGGATCTCCGGCGTGCCGCCCTCGGGCTTCGCCGAGCGGAAGTAGAAGTACTCGAGCTCGGGGCCGATGTTGTAGGTGTCGAAGCCCATGCTCCTCCGCGCGCTGCAGCGCGCGGCGCAGGATCCAGCGCGGGTCGCCCTCGTAGGGCTCGCCGCCGGGCACCTGGACGTCGCAGAACATCCGCGCCGTGCCCTGCTCGTCGGGCCGCCAGGGCAGGATGTTGAAGCTGGACGCGTCGGGCATCGCGATCATGTCCGACTCCTCGATCGGGTTGAAGCCGGTGATCGACGAGCCGTCGAAGCCCATCCCGCCCTCGAACGCGTCCTCGAGCTCGGAGGCGTTGATCGAGAAGCTCTTCAGCTGGCCGAGGACGTCCGTGAACCAGAGCCGGATGAAGCGGATGTCGCGGTCCGTGACGACCTTGAGGACGTCGTCGGCGTTCTCGGTCTGGATCGGGCTCTCGTCGGACATCTGTTCCTCCGCTCGCTGCGTAGTTCCCCGTGAGAAGGCAGGCGAGCATATCGGCGCGCCGGGGCCGCGGGAAGCGCCGCGAGGTCGATGCGCGTTCGCCCTGAAGTCCCTATACTTACCCGCGGTAAGTACCTAGCTAAATGTAAAGTAAAGAGGGCCGTGGAATGACAGTCAAGACCGACTACAGCCGCTTCGACATCCACGACGAGCTGACCGCGCCCGAGGGCAGCGTCCCGATCCTCAAGGGCGTCTCCACCGCCGGCGGCTCGGTCTCGAAGCTGATCGGCGTCCTCGCCGACTCCCCCTCCGCGCTCCGCGCCTTCATCCGGATGCGCTCGGAGCTGCGCGCCGGCGTGCTCTCCGAGCGACACCCGCCTGCGGATCGCCCTCGCCGTCGCCGAGCGCCGCAACGACGACTACAGCGTCGCCCAGCACGCCGGCCTCGCCCGCCGCGCCGGGCTCGGCCTCGACGAGATCTCGCGCGCCCGCAGCTTCTCCTCGGCGGACGCCGCGCGAGGAGGCGCTGCTCGCCTTCCTCGCCGCGACCCTCGAGACCGACGGCCGGCCCGACAAGCACCTCCAGGAGGAGGCCCGCGAGGTCGGCTGGTCGGACGAGGAGATCATCGAGGCGCTCGCGCACCTGGCGCTGAACGAGTTCCAGAGCCTCGTCTCGAGCGCGGCCGAGCTGCCGCGCGAGGCGGGCGACCCGGACAACCTGCCGCAGGCCGCCTGAGCGACCGGAACCGGCCGCTAGCGGCTGCTGCGGTCGACCGACGTGCGGATCTCGTCGGTCTCGGTGAAGCCGATCTTCTCCGCCGCGGCCTGGGTCAGGTCCCAGGTCGGCGTCGTTGGCGAAGGGGCCGCGGTCGATCACCTCGGTGGTCAGGTAGTTGCCCTTGTAGAGGATCGTGACCTCGGTCCCGCAGGGAAGCCGGCGGTGGGCGACGCCGACGGTCCTGTGCCTGCAGGGTCTGGCCGCAGGCGGTCTCGTTGCCCCAGAGGCCGGGGCCGTACCAGGTGGCGAGCGCGCGGTCCATGTCCCTTGCGGTCGGGGGCGGTCGTGTGCGACCCCGCCCGAGCTCGCGGCCTGCGCGCTCGCCGCGGCGGCGATCGTGACCGCGAGCGCCATCAGGAACGCCCACATCGCCACCCGGTCGGGGCGGCTGACGAGGCGGCCGGCCTCGCCGGCCTCGCGCGCGGCCGCGGCGCGGCGGCGCGAGGTGGCGACGGCCTCGTGCCTGATCTGCTCGTCTTGCTCCGCGGCGATGCGGGCGGTTAGGTCGTTCATATGGTTGGTCGCTTACGGGGTTAGCTGACGGGCTCGCGCGACTGGCTCGCGCTACCCGGGCATCAGCCCGGGACTCGCCCCAACAACTGTGGGTCCCCCGATCCCCGCGCGAGCGCGACGGGGATTCAGCGGAAGCAGCGGCAGGCTAGCAAAGCTCGGACGGACTTTCCTAACGCTACGCCAGCCGCTCGCTTACGAAGTACTAACACTTCGCGCCTGGCCCGTTACATCCTTTCGTGCATAGACTCGACGCGTGGGCGGAGCGCTGGTCACGGGTGCGGGGCGGGGCCTCGGGCGCGAGATCGCTCGCGGGCTCGCCGCCGCGGGCTCACGGTCCACCTCACCGACGTCGATCTCGACGCGGTGGAGGCCGCCGCGGCGGAGATCGGCGGCCGGCGCCTACGCCTCCCAGCTCGACGTCCGCGACCACGAGGCCTGCGCCGCGGCGGCCAGGACGACGGCCGAGCGCGGCGGCGGCCTCGAGGCCTGGGTCAACAACGCGGGCATCCTCGCCACGGGCCTCACCTGGGAGCAGGGGCCCGAGCTGCGCCGGACGATGCTCGACGTCAACTCCCACGGCACCTTCAACGGGACCGTCGCCGCGCTCGAGCTGATGCGGCCCGGCGGGACGCGGCCACATCATCAACATCATCTCCCTCGCCGGGCTCGTCGCCGCCCCCGGCGAGGCGCTCTACGCCGCCTCCAAGCACGCCGCGATCGCGTTCACGATCGGCACCCTCGCCGACCTGCGCCGCTCCGGCGAGCGCGGGATCCGGATCTCGGCGGTCTGCCCGGACGGGATCTGGTCGCCGATGCTCGCCGACAAGCTCGACGATCCCGACGCGGCCCCCTCCTTCTCCGGCCGGCTGCTCTCCCCCGAGCTGGTGGCGGCGCGGACGGTGGCGCTCCTGGACACGCCCCGCGTCGTGCTCACGATCCCGCGCTGGCGCGGCGCGGTGATCCGGCTCTTCGACGCCTTCCCAGGCATCGCCGAGCGCATGGTGCCGGCGATGATGGCCGACGCCCGCCGGCGCCAGGCGCGCTGGAAGCGGCGGATCGAGGCGGGCGAGACGCCGAGTTGAGGGCGCCGGCATGATCTTCCGCCAGATAACGCACGAGGACCTCGGCTGCGCCTCCTACATGGTGGGAGACGAGGACGCGGGTGTCGCGGCGGTGATCGATCCCCGCTTCGAGATCGGCGAGTACCTCGAGCTCGCCCGCTATGTCGGCGTCTCCATCGAGCACATCCTCGAGACCCACAACCACGCCGATCACGTCTCGGGCCACGGCCGGCTGGCCGCGGCGACCGGGGCGAGCATCTACATCCATCGCGAGGCGACGCCCGACTACGAGCATGTGGCGATCGACGACGGCTTCGAGCTCGAGCTCGGCGAGGTCGTGCTGAAGGCGCTGCACACGCCCGGGCATCGGCCCGAGCACACCGCGTTCGCCGTGATCGATCGCTCGCGCGGCGAGGAGCCCTGGGCGGTGCTGACCGGCGACACGCTCTTCGTCGGCGACGTCGCCCGGCCCGACCTCGCGATCGAGAAGCGCGACGGCGCGCGTGCGATCTTCCATTCCCTGCACGGGAAGATCCTCTCGCTGCCCGAGAGCTGCGAGGTCTGGCCCGCTCATCTCGGGGGCTCGATGTGCGGCGGACCGGGGATGGACATGAAGGTGAGCTCGACGATCGGGTTCGAGCGGCGCCACAACGAGACCCTGGCGATCGCCGACGCCGACGAGTTCGTCGAGTACGCGATCGCCGGCCTCGGTCCCCAGCCGCCGAACTTCGAGGCGATCGTCGCGCTGAATCGCGGCCCGCTCCTCACCGATGGCGTCGAGGTCCTGCCGCTGGCGCCGCGCCAGGTCGAGCAGCAGCGCTCCCAGGGCGCGATGCTGGTCGACGTCCGCACCGATCAGCAGTTCGACGACGCCCACGTCCCGGGCTCCGTCTGCATCCCGATGCTCCACGCGGGCTTCGGCTCGCGCCTGGCCTGGCTCGCCGACCGCGAGCAGGACGTCGTCTTCATCGGCCGTGACGACGCCGACGGGCACGCCGCCGCGGAGCTCGCCGTGGCCGTCGGCATCCGCCGGCTCGCGGGCTTCCTCGGCGGCGGCATGACGAGCTGGCGACAGGAGCCCCGGCCGGTGGAGCGGATCGAGCGACTCCCGCTCGAGGACCTCGCGCGAGCGGATCGGGGACGGCGGCGCCCAGGTGCTCGACGTCCGCGAGCGCTCGGAGTACGCGAAGGGCCACATCCCCGGCTCCCTGTTCGAACCCTGGCACGACATCGACGGGCTCCCGGCAGGGCTCGATCCCGATCGGGAGGTCGCGGTGATCTGCGGCTCCGGCGAGCGCTCGGCCGTCGCGGCCAGCCTGCTGCAGAAGCACGGCGCGAAGCGCGTCGTGCACGTGACCGACGGCGGCGTGCCGAAATGGAAGCGCCTCGGCGGGGCGATCGAGGCGAGCGACTAGACTCGTGAAGGCCGGAACTAGAAGAGGCCCCTTTCGGGGCCCCTTCCGTAGCAAGCCGGTAAGCCGGATTCTGTCGGTGCGCAGTCATCCATCTCTGCGGCCCACCTGGATCTCGCCGGGCCGGGTCGTCGATCCTGCTTGGCCTTGCACCGGGCGGGGTTTGGCCGGCCGCCGCGTCACCGCGGCGCCGGTGCGCTCTTACCGCACCATTTCACCCTTGCCTGTGCGCGAGTCACGTGTGCCCGCGCCATCGGCGGTTTGTTTCTGTGCCACTTTCCCGCGGGTTTCCCCGGGTGGCCGTTAGCCACCGCCCTTGCCCTTTGGTGTCCGGACTTTCCTCGAGGGTTCACCCCCGCGAACTGCGTAGCTTGCGCCACCAAGTGTAGGTGGGTTTGGTGCCCGGGGTGCGGCGAATACGGCACCTGCAAGCCGAAAATACGGTGGTCCTCCGGTTGTTCCGCATGCTCGCCGGGCTTACGGTCGCGTCATTGTCGAGAAACGACCAAAGGAGCACCGAATGAACCTCTACATGATCCGCCGCCGGTCCGGCTGGCCCTCGGGCGCCGAGCTCGAGGTGGCCGCGGGGCGCTCGAAGGAGGTCGCCGACAGCGAGTTCCCGCAGGACATCCGCTGGATCCGCAGCTACGTCGTCCCCGAGCCCGACGGCACGCTGGGCACGTTCTGCGTCTACCAGGCGACCAGCGACGAGGCGATCCGCAAGCACGCCGAGCGCGTCGGCATGCCCGCCGACGAGATCACGGCGATCGCCGACACCGTCGTCATCCGGCCCGATCCCGAGCCGGCGGCGGCGAGCGCCTAGGCGCGAGCGCAGGCTGGGGCCCGCGGCGAGAGCCGCGGGCCCCAGCGGCCCGCGAGCGTAGGATTCACGCATGGGTACAGCGCGCGCGCTGATCGGGCGCGACCGCGAGCTGGGGCGCCTCGAGGAGGCGCTCGAGCGGGCGGCGGAGGGCCACGGATCCCTCGTCCTCGTCTCCGGCGAGGCCGGGGTCGGCAAGACGCGGCTCGCCGAGGAGCTCGCCACGCGATCCGACGCGCTCGTGATGCGCGGCGCCGCCAGCAACGGCGCGACCAGCCCCTACGGCCCGATCGCCGCGGCGCTTCGCTCCTTCCTCCGCGTTCGGCCCGACGGCCTCGCCGAGTGCGGGCCGCTTCGCTCGCACGTCGCCCTCCTCCTCCCCGAGCTCGGCGAGGCCTCGGCGCAGACCGACCGCGAGACGCTGTTCGAGGCGGTCCGATGCGCCTTCGCGACCGCCGCCGAATCCGGCGCCGGGCTGGTCGTGCTCGACGACCTGCAGTGGTCGGATGCGGCGACGCTCGAGCTGCTCGCCGGCCTGGCGCCGCGGCTGGCCGAGCTGCCGCTGCTCGTGATCGTCGCCTACCGCTCCGACGAGGTCGGTCGCGACCACGCCGCTGCGCCGGCTGCGCGACGAGCTTCGCCGCGGCGGCGAGCTCGATGAGCTCGGCGCTCGGCCCGCTCGAGGCGGACGAGTCGGCCGCCATCGCGGCCCAGGTCCTCGGCGGCGACGTCGACCCCGAGCTGGCGGCGACCGTCCATGACCGCGCCCAGGGCTACCCGTTCTTCGTCGAGGAGCTCGTGGGCGCGCTCCTCGCGGGTGGCGCGATCCGCGAGCGTCGACGGCCGCTTCGAGCTCTCCTCGTCCTCCGAGGTCCCGATCCCGGAGACGATCCGCGACGCGGTGCTGATGCGGATCGCGGGGATCTCGGCCCCGGCGCGAGCCGCCGCCGAGGCCGCCGCGGTAGCCGGCGAGCGCTTCCAGCTCGACCCGGTCGCGAGGCTCACCGGCGGCGACGGGCTCTCCGAGCTCGTCGATCGCGGCCTGATCGCCGAGACCGACCCCGGCTGGGCGAGCTTCCGCCACGCGCTCGCCCGCGAGGCGATCTACGAGGACGTGCCGTGGCTGCGCCGGCAGTCACTGCACCGCGGCCTGGCCGAGATGCTCGAGAGGTGCCGGCGGCGCGCCGGTCGAGGTCGCGGCCCACTGGCGAGGGGCGCGCGAGGATGCGCGGGCGCGCGCGGCGCTCCTGCGCGCGGTCGACGAGTTCCGCGCCGCCCACGCATACCGCGACGCCGCCGCGGCCGGCCGCGAGGCGCTCGAGCTCTGGCCGCAGGAGGAGGATCCGGCCGGGCGCCGCGATGCCATCGAGGCCTACGGCGAGTGCGCCCAGCTCGCCGGAGAGCTGACCGAGGCCGCGCGCGCCTGGCGCGAGGCGGCCGCGATCCGGCGCAGCGAGGGCTCCGACCGCGCGCGCGCCGAGCTCGAGCAGCGCCTCGCCGGCGTCTACAGCCTGCTCGGCGATCGCGGCCGCGCGCTCGTCGCCCGCCGCACCGCCGCCGAGGCCTTCGAGGCCGGGGGGCTCCAGGCCGAGGCGGCTGCGAACAGGATCGTCGCGGCCAGCTATCTGCAGAGCTCGGGCGGCCACAGCGAGGCGGTCGAGCTCGCCGCGACAGCGCGCCGGCGAGGCCGAGGAGTCGCCGGCCGGCCCGACCTCCGGGCGCGCGCGCTCGGCTTCGAGGGCGCGGCGCGCGCGAAGCGCGGCGAGTTCGAGGCCGGGCTCGAGAACCGTCCGCTCCGGGCTCTCGCTCGCGCTCGAGCACAACCTGACCGCCGAGGCCGCCGACCTCTACCAGCGGCTCGGCACCGTGCTCGAGACCTCGGCCGACTACGCCGGCGCCCGCGAGGCCCTCGACAGCGCGCTCAGCCTCTGCGGCCCGCTCGACGATCCCGGCCCCGAGCTGGGCTGCGTCGCGTGCATGGCCTACGTGCTGCGCGAGCTCGGCGAATGGGAGCGCGCCGCCGAGCTCTGCCTCGAGATCAACGCCGACCCGAGGCGACGCCGGATGCGGTGCGGGTCGTGACGGACGGCATCCTCGGCTCGATCCACGCCTTCCGCGGCGATCTCGCGGCGGCGCGCCCCCTGCTCGACTCCTGCCAGCGGATCGCGCGGCGACTGGACGTCCTCTCGATGCAGGTCGACTCCGCTGCGGCCCTGGCCTGGGTCGCGGCGCCCTGGACGGGGACGCCGAGCGGCGCGCGCTCGCATTGCCGCTTCGTGCTCGAGCGCTGGGGGCAGCAGCGAGGACAGCCATTACGCGGTCTGGGGGCTGCGGCTCGCCGCCTCGATCCTCGCCCGCAAGGGGACTCGGCGGGCGCGCACGGCTGTGCGGAGGCGCTGGCCGCGATCGCCTCGGAGAGCGGCCACGGGGACGCGCTCGCGGCACTCGCCCACGCGCTCGGTGAGACCGCGCTGCTCGCGGGCGAGCCGAGCGTCGCCGCCGGAGCATTTCGCTCGCGCGCTCGACCTCCACGCGACGCTCGAGATCCCGTTCGAGACGCGCCCAGGTCCAGCTTCGCGCCGGCGTCGCCCTGCCGCAGCCGGGCGAGCGCGAAGCCGCGGCCTCGAGCGGCTCGGCGAGGCCTACCGCGCCGCCCGCAAGCTGGGCTCGCGCCCACTCGCCTCGGCCGCCGCGGCCGAGGTGGCCGTGCTCGGCGAGTCGGTCGAGAAGCGGCTCGGGCGAGCGCGCCGCCGCCGAGGCCGAGGGCGGCGGGCTCTCCGGGCGCGAGCTCGAGGTACTCCGCCTCGCCGCCGACGGCCAGACCAATCGCGAGATCGCCGGCCGCCTCTACCTGAGCCCGCGCACGGTCGACATGCACGTGCGCAACATGCTCGCCAAGCTCGGCTGCCGCTCGCGCATCGAGGCCGCGACGAAGGCGCGGCGGCTCGAGCTGATCGACTGAGGCTCACGCCGGCAGGCGGGATGATGCGGACGATGCGGTCGTCCTCGGCGGTCGGCGTGCCGCGGCCGTCGCGGTTCGAGGTGAGCGCGTAGAGGGCGCCGTCGGGGCCCTCGACGACCGTGCGGACGCGGCCGAGCTCGCCTTCGAAGAGCGCCTCGTCACCGTCACCTCGGAGCCGTCGAAGCGCAGCCGGCGGATCTGCTCGCCGATCAGGGCGCCCGACCAGGTAGTCACCGCTCCACTCCGAGCCGGGCAGGGTGACGAAGGTCGCGCCCGAAGGCGCGATCGACTCCTCGTAGGTCGTGAGCGGGGCGACGAAGCCCTCGTGGTCGGGGCCGACGGCCTCGGGCCAGCCGTAGTTGCCGTCCTGCTCGATCAGGTTCACCTCGTCGAAGCCCTCGGGGCCGTGCTCGTTCTCGTAGAGCCGGTCCGGTGCCGGGCTGCCAGCCGAAGCCCTGCGGGTTGCGGTGCCCGAGCGAGACGACCTCGACCTCGCCGCCCTCGCCGCGGTAGGCGCCGGGCTCCAGCGCGAGGAGCTTGCCGTTGAGCGATCCCGGGGTCCTGGGCGAGCTCGTCCTGGCCGGCGTCGCCGGTCGAGATGTAGAGGCGATCGTCGGGGCCGAAGCGGATCCGGCCGCCGTCGTGGATCGAGGAGGCCTCGATGCCGTCGAGGATCACCGCTTCCTCGGTCAGCTCGCCGTCCTCGTAGCGGTAGCGGACGACCTCGTTGCCGGTCTCGGTCGTCCGGTAGAGGTAGACGAACGCGTTGCGCTCGAACTCCGGGGTCGACGGCGAGCCCGAGCAGGCCGCCCTCCGCCGATCGCCGCGACCGGGATCTCGGCGACCGGCTCGGGGTCGAGCTCGCCCGTCGGCGGAGAGCCGCCGGACCCGGCCCGGGCGCTCGGTGAGCAGCGCGCTGCCGTCGGGGAGGAAGGCGAGCTCCCAGGGGACCTCGAGGCCGGTGGCGACGGTCTCGAGCTTCGCCTCGGGCGCGCGCAGAAGCGCCTGCTCGCCGCCGCTGCCGCCCGGCCCCTCGCCCTCCGGCGTCGTCGCCGCGGTCGAGGTCGAAGCGTCGAGGTGGTCTCGTCACCGCCGCCGCAGCCGGCCGCCGCCACGACGGTCGAACGCGGCGAGCGGCGATGAGTGCGAGCGCTGAGCCGCGGGCGCATGGCCGGCGACCCTAGCCCGGCCGCCTAACGCTTGAGGAGATGCTCAGGCGAGCGAGCTGCCGCAGTCGCGGCATGCGACCGAGAAGCGGCGGTCCCGCCGCCGGCTCGGCCTCGAGGTCGCCGCCGCAGACCAGGCATTCGGCGCGCCCCCGGGAGGTGAGGTCCTCCCACGCGCGCGCGAGTGACTCAGCGAGGGTCGACGGGGTCTGCCCATCATCGACCCTCGTAGGGCCCTCGCGGCGCGCAACCCCGGCCTCCGCGGGGGCGCTGCGCCGAATGCCTCGTCCGCGTGGCGGCGATCTGCCGCGCCGACCGGCCGTCGTCATACGATTGTCTTCACGCTCCTGAAGACCCCGACCACGCGGCCGAGCACCTTCGCGTCCCGGGTGCGGATCGCCTTGTGAGTCCTTGTTCTCGGGCTGCAGCCGGATCCGGTCCTTCTCGCGGAAGAAGCGCTTCACGGTCGCCTCCTCGCCGAGCAGGGCGACGACGATCTCGCCGTTGATCGCCTCCTCGGCGTCCTGGACGACGACGAAGTCGCCGTCGAGGATGCCGGCGTCGATCATCGAGTCGCCGCGGACGCGCAGGATGTAGTCGGCGTTCTCGCCGCCGATCACCGAGGGCACCTCGAGGTACTCCTCGATGTTCTCCTCGGCGAGGATCGGCCCGCCGGCCGCGACCTGGCCGACCAGCGGCAGGCCGGGATCGCGGACCGCCGCTTCGCCTTGTCGACCAGCAGCTCGATCGCCCGCGGCTTGGTCGGGTCGCGACGCAGGAGGCCCGACTTCTCGAGGTTCGCGAGGTGGGCGTGCACCGTCGAGGAGGAATGCAGGCCGACGGCCTTGCCGATCTCGCGGACCGTGGGCGGGTAGCCGGTCTTCTCGACTGCCGCTTGATGAACTCGAAGATCTCTTTCTGGCGCTTGGTCAGATCGATTTCCACCGGCTTGCCCTTTCGTATTCGTCGCGCTGTCCGCGTTCCGGTCATTCGAGGGAACACACGTTCGTGATAGTAGGTGGTCCTTCGGACGGATGCAAGCGCGGCAACATCGCGACACCGATCGTGGGCGGGCCTCCCCCACCCCGCACTACAATCGCGATCCCTCGAGCGGCTGTGGCGGAACTGGTAGACGCGCAAGGTTGAGGGCCTTGTGGGCTTTATAAGCCCGTGGAGGTTCGACTCCTCTCAGCCGCATTACCCCCCCGTGACGCTCCCGGCGTCCCATGGTCGGAAGGAAGGGAATCCGAGGCACCGGCGGCCACGGGAAACCCACTTGGTGTCCGCCGGAACGCTCCCGCCAGACGGAACAGCAAGGCAACGACGATCAATCCCTCGCTGCCGAGTAGTGCGATCTCCTCGGGGGAATGATTCCGCACCAGCGCGAGGAGGACGACGACCGCCGCGAGGCAGACCAGGACGACCGAGAAGCCGCGATGAAAACGGCCCGCCTCAGAGTGCGGCCACGGATCGAGCGGGCGGACGACTTCCCGGCCACGGTCGGAATCAGTGCAATCGCCCTTAGCCGGGCAGGCGTTGCACAGATGAGCCTTGGCGCGGTAGCGAACGAGGCGTGCTCGCTCGTCGGTCTCAACCCGATGGAGGTGCTCACCCTCGGGGCAGATCCAGGCATCGAGGTGCCGGTGATACTCGAACCCCGCCGTCCGGTAGCGAGTGGTTCGATTGTGCGAGTGTCGGGCGAGCAGGTCGACCCCGATCGCAATAGCGACCAGGAGCCCCGCATAGGCGGAGGCGATCAACGCCTCGGCACTCATCTAGCCCCCGCTGCAGGCGGCTCGGGAACCGGCTCCGTGATCTCAGCGAAGAGGATCTCGTCCGGCTCTTCCATCGTCGTGCGCTTGACCCGGTGGCGTACGCCGACCCAGCAGATGTAGAGGAGCGGTAACACCCCGCCGGCGATGAAGAGGATGTCACCCGGCAGGCGGATCCACTCGATCAGCTCGTTCGTGTCGTTGGTCAGGAACTCGAGCGACGCGCGTAGAAGTAGCCCGACCTGACTGACTCATAGAGCTGCACGAGGCCAAGCGGAAACAGGGTCGCAAACATCATCCAGGCGAGGCCGATGTTGAGCGACCAGAAGCTCCAGCTTGCGCCAGCTCGCTCGGGCCAGCGATCGGCGGGGATCAGGTAGCGCAGGCAGAAAAGCGCCAGGCCGACCGCGAGCATTCCGTAGACGCCCATCATCGACGCGTGGCCGTGGTTGGCCGTCAGGGCGGTGCCGATCTCGTAGTAGGAGACGATCGGCAGGTTGATCAGAAAGCCGAAGACGCCCGCGCCGAGAAAGTTCCAGAACCCGACCGCCACCAAGAACACACGGCCCAGCGATGGGGGAACGGCGTTGTCGACTTTCGCCTCCTGCCGCGCGCCGAGCTGAAGGAAGCTCCACGCCTCGACCGTGAGGAAGGTCAGTGGGATCACCTCGGCGGCCGAGAAGAATGCGCCGAGGGCCATGTGCTCGGCGGGCACGCCGGAGAAGTAGAGGTGGTGCATCGTGCCGATCACTCCGCCGGCGGAGTAGAGAACGATGTCCAGGAAGACAACGGTAAGCGCGACGCGCTCCCGACACGACGCCGAGTAGCACGAAGATGTAAGCGACCATCACCGTCGTAAAGAGCTCGAGGAAGTCCTCGACCCAGAGGTGGACGACCCAGAATCGCCAGAAGTCGGTGACCGTGAACAATGCGTCCGAGCGGGCGAGCAGGCCGACCGCGTAGAACGCCGGGATCGCCAGCGCGGCGAAGAAGAACAGCCACGGCAGGTTGCCCATGTGCTCGCGCTTGAAGCCGCGGCGCAGGCCGCGAAAGATGATCCCCACCCAGAAGAACAGGCCGACCACGAGCAGCACCTGCCAGAAGCGCCCGAGGTCGAGGTACTCGAATCCCTGCATGCCGAAGATCGACCGAGGCTTTCCCCGAGCCAGCCATGGATGCCGCCGACGTTTCCGATCAGGCTGCCGAAGACGACGATCACGAGCGCGACGAGCAAGCCGTAAGCGAGCCAGTTCTGGCGCTTCGGCTCGCGGCCGGCGATCATCGGCGCGAGAAAGATCCCGGCTGCGAGGAACGAGGTCGAGACGAAGAAGATCGCAAGCTGCAGATGGATGGTGCGCGCCAGATTGAAAGGCAGCATCTGCGCGAGGTCGATGCCGAAGAAGGAGGCGATGTCGGCGCGATAGTGCTGCGAAGCCGCGCCGACCATAACCTGAATCAAGAACAGGCCGCCATCACGAAGAAGAACCAGGCGCAGGCGCGCTGGGCCGGGGTCAGCGCAACCTCTCCCGGCGCCAGGAACGAGAGCGTCTGCCTGCTCCCGCCCGCGCCAGCCGAGGAAGTTCAAGCGACCGAAGGCGGCGAAGAGCAGGCCGATGCCGCCGAGCAGGGCGATCAGCGAGAGGACGCTCCAGAGGACGACGTCCGCCGTCGGCTCGTTAGCGACCAGCGGCTCGGGCGGCCAGTTGTTCGTGTAGGAGTAGTCGTGGCCGGGCCGCGGCGGCCGGCGCCGTCCAGGCCGACCAGGAAAAGAAGGCCGTCAGCTGCCGGATCTCCTCCGGATCGGTGATCGCCGACGGGCCGCAGGCCATAGCGGTCGTCGGGCTCGCCGAAGAACTCCGCGTAATAGCGCCGCGACGCTCGTCGAAGGCGCGCCCCTGCGCGGCGCTGTAGGGCAGCGTGCCGGTCGCCGAGTCGTATCGATTGCCCTTGAAGTCCTCGATCGTCCGCTCCAGCGCACGATCGGAGCCGACGCCGCGGTAGCTGTTCGCTACGACTCGAGCGCTGCGCGACGCAGGTAGTCGGCGGTGAAGTCCGGGCCAAGGTACCCGCCATGGCCGAAGATCGAGCCGTACTCCATCAAGCCGTTGCGCAGGAAGATCTGCTGGCCCTCGCTGATGTCGTCGCCGGTAAAGAGGACCTGGCCGCTTTCGTCGACAACGCTCTCGGGTACCGGCGGATCAGCCGAGTAGGTGCGGTAAGCGAGCAGGCCGAGAACGAAGAAGCCGAAGAGGATGACGAGCACGGCGGCTTGGACCCAACCCTTCGAGACCAGAAGTCCTCGTCGCTCGGGCGTGCTGGTGGGCTCCTCCTCCATCCGTTCGGGCAAGGCTAAATTCGAACTCTGACCCCGTCAACCACCGCGAGCCGGACTCAAGCTCAAGGGCTGATAGCGGCGCGAGTCAGGGGCACTTCAAGCTGCCGGCCCCCGCGCAGGAGCGCGACCCCGAGCGCCGCGACCCAGGCCTGATAGATGAGGGGCACGACGATCTCGACGCCTCCCACCGGCGAGAAGAAGCCGCTCTCGGCGAACGACGAGGCGACGACGAGGTGGGCGACCGCCGCGAACGCTGACGCCGGCAGGAACCACGAGCCTCCGGAGCCCTCCCGCCTGAGCGCGAGGGCGAAGGCGATGATCGCGACCGCCGTCACCGGCCCTCCGGCGAGGCTGATCAGCAGCCACCCGACGTCGGTCGCCAGCTGCGCGGTATCTGGATCCGGCTCGCGGTAGGCGACCGCCGCGAAGACGGTGAAGCCGACGCTCAGCGCCGCGATCTGGATGGCCATGCCGACGACGCCGATCCGGCCGAGGACAGCTGCGCCGCGGGTGCGCGCGAGGAGGGCCGCGACGAGGACATACCACGCGGCCATCAGGGCGCTGCCGCCGACGACGATGACGCTCGCGAGGATGAGCGCGGTGCGGTTGTCGCTGTAGTGCGCCGCGACCGCGGCGGCTTCCTCCGGCATCGCGATCGGCGCGATCAGCCACGTCAGCGTGCCCGTCAACGCGAATCCGAGCCCCGCCAACCCGAGCAGACGTCGATGCGTGCCGTCGGTCACCGCCGCGCTCCTACGCCGCGACTTCGGCGCTCGTCCCCCGGTGCCGGGCGTACATGTCCTCGACCCACTTGAACCCGGGCCGGTCCTTCAGCGAGTCGCGGAATTCCCGGGACTGCGCGGCGCGCTCGTCCGGGTGGAAGCTTGATGTAGGGGAACTCGGGCGGGACGACGATCGGCGCCAGGATCGAGGCCGCGGTCAGGTCCGCCACGGTGAACGAGTCGCCGACGAGATAGCCGGCCGGGCCGGCCTCCGCCTCGACCTTGTCGAACGCGGCCCGAACCACCTCGCGCGAGTGCGCGACGCGGTCGGGCTTGATCTCGTAGCGCCACTTCACGACGGGCGCGAGTACGGGACCCAGCGCCTTGAGCAGGCCCAGCCGCGGGTGGTCGGGCCCGTAGAGCATCCCGAGGAACTTCTCCGGCTCGGCGAGGTTGTCGTTGAACAGGACCCGGCGCAGGTCGTGCCCGCAGCTCTCGTCGAAGTACTCCTCGAGCTCGAGCGCCCGGCGCCGTTCCTCCGGGTCGGACGGGTAGAGGGGCGGTTCCGGCCACCGTCGCTCGATCTCCTCGATGATCCGGGTCGAGTCGCCGATCGCGTGCCCGTTCAACTGCAGGATGGGAACGGTGCGCCCTGCTCGCAGCCGCCGCGCCCTGAATTCCTGCAGCGCGGGCGTCACGGCGCGGCGCACGTGAGGAACGCGCTTGTAGTCGAGCGCCCAGCGCACCTTCTCGTTGTAGTGCGAGATCTCGAGGTGCCAGAGGACGGGCATTTCTGGTGTCATTCACTTTTTATATCATTTAGTTCAAGAAAAGGACTGCCAGCCGAGGAGCCCTTGCCCGATCACCGTTATCAGCAGTACTGCGCGCTCGCCCGCGCGCTCGACGTCGCCGGCGACCGCTGGACCCTGCTGATCGTGCGGGAGCTGGTTCCCGGCCCGCGACGGTTCACCGACCTGCTCGACGGTCTGCCCGGAGTCAGCCGGAATCTCCTCACCGAACGGCTGCGCGGCCTCGAGCGCGACGGGATCGTCGCGAGGCGGGAGCTTCCCGCCCCGGCCGCGCGCCTGGTGTACGAGTTGACCGCCGACGGTCGCGACCTCGCCGGCGCGATCGCACCGCTGGTCCTGTGGGGCGCCCGGCGCCTCGGCGAGCGCGGGCCAGGCGAAAGCTTTCGCCCGCGCTGGGTGGCGATGGCGATGGCGGGCCACGGCGACCGCGAGGCCGCGAAGGGCGTCAACGAGACCTACGAGTACCTCGTCGGCGAGGAGGCCTTCCATTTCACGGTCGATGACGGCTCGATCGAGGTTCACGACGGCCCGGCCCATGAGCCCGCTGTCCAAGTGACGACAGACGAGGCGACCTTCGCCGACCTCACGTCCGGGAAGCTCAGCGCTTCGTCGGCGGCCTCCGCGGGCGCGCTGACCTTCAGTGGTGACGCGCGGGCGACGAAGCGGCTGCGGAGGATCTTCTCCCGCAACCGGATGTCTGGTCCCTAGATGACCATCTAGTCTCGCCAGCCTGATGAACGGAACGCACGACCCCGACGAGGCGCTCGAGCGGCTGCTCGAGGGCAACGCCCGCTTCGTCGCCGACCGCAAGCTCGACCACGACACCCTGCGCCGGGAGGAGCTCGCCGCGGGCCAGAACCCGTTTGCGGTGATCATCGGCTGCGCCGACTCGCGGGTGCCGCCCGAGGTGGTCTTCGACCAGGGGCTGGGCGAGCTCTTCGTCGTCCGGGTGGCCGGGAACACGGCCGCCGACCCGCTCGTCGTCGGCAGCGTCGAGTTCGCGCTCACCAATCTCGGATGCCCGCTCGTCGTCGTCCTCGGCCATCAGGGCTGCGGCGCCGTCGCAGGGAGCCGTCGCCGCCACCGTCGAGGGCGCGACCGAGCCGGGCTCGATCGGAGACGTGATCGGCCCGATCGTGCCGGTCGTCCAGGGGATCGTCGAGGACGAGCCCGAGCTCGCCGCGGATGAGCTCCTCGAGCGCTCGGTCCGCGCCAACGTCGGCGCTGCCGTCGCCGACCTCACCGCCCGCAGCTCGGTCGTCGCCGGCCTGCTCGAATCCGGCGGGGTCAGGCTGGTCGGCGCCGAGTACCGCCTCGCCAGCGGCGAAGTCCTCCTCGCCTGATCTCGATACGCCCGTCGTTTAGGCTCGCGAAAACCGGCCAGCGAGCAAAGGATTGCGATGACCTCCAAGGATGACCCGCCGACGGATGTTCCACTCGAGCGCAGGAGTGGCCCTGGCCGCTCCGGTGGTGCCGCTCGCGGGCTTCGTCGCCGGCTGCGGCGACGACGAGACGCGAACAGCTCGACGACGACCGCCACCGACACCGTCGCGCGGCGCGCGCCGCGCGACGGCGACGAGGCGCTGGAGCGCCTGCTCGAGGGCAACCGGCGATTCCGCGAAGGGAAGGACGAGAACCCCGATCGCGACAGCGTCCGCCGGCTCGAGCTCGCCGAGAGTCAGGAGCCGTTCGCGGCCATCCTCGGCTGCGCCGATTCCCGGGTGCCGCCCGAGGTGATCTTCGACGAGGGGCTGGGCAAGCTCTTCGTCATCCGGATCGCGGGCAACACCGCGGTGGATCCCTTCGTCGTCGGCAGCGTGGAGTACGCGGTGGAGCATCTCGGAAGCGTCCTCGTGATGGTCCTCGGGCACCAGGGCTGCGGCGCGGTCAAGGGCGCGATCGCCGAGGCCGACGGGGCGCACGAGCCGGGCTCGATCGGTGACTTCATCGCGCCGATCGTGCCGGTGGTCGAGGAGGTCAGGGAGAAAGACCCAGACCTATCGACCGAGGAGCTCGTCGAGCCTTCGGTCCAGGCGAACGTGAAGGCCGCGGTCGAGGAGCTCTCCACGGCAGACAACCTGATCACGGGGCTGGTCGACTCCGGCGAAGTGAAGATCGTCGGAGCCGAGTACATCCTCGAGACCGGCGAGGTCGCGCTGCTCTAGGCGGCCCGGCGCCGGCGCGACCGGGCGCGCTCCCGCAGCCACTCGACGAGCACGTCCTCGGGCGTCATCTCGTGCCAGCACAGGCACTGCGAGCACTTGCGCGAGAACCGCCGGGTCGCCGGGTTCGCGCGGGGCGCGTCGAGGATCGCTCCGCAGTTGCGGCAGACCCGGGCGTTAGCAGCCACCGCGCTCACCTGTAGATCCTCTCGATCGCCTCGAGGCGCCGGTAGAGCTCGTGGTCGGCCGGGCGCTTCGGTACGGCGCGGCCGCCCGAGAACGCCTCGTGCTCGCGCACGGCCGCCGCAAGCCTGGCGAGGCTAAGTCCCGGGTCGGCCTCGCGCAGCCGGGGGCGGCGCGGCCCGAGGTCGCGCGCGGCGGCGCCGGGCCGGCGGCTGCGGGGAGGTCCGGCGTTGCCGTGGAGGCGGCTCACAGCGCACCCCCGATCTGGCGCAGCCGGCGGTAGAGGGCGAGGTCGTGCGGGCGCGGGCTCGCGACCTGCCCGCGCACGCGCGCCTCGTGTGCCCGGATCGCTCCCGCGAGCTCGAGCAGCCGCCGGCGGTCGAGGCTGGTGACGATGGCGCGATCGTTATCGACCGGCCCGCCCCGGCTCGGCTCTGCGGCCCCGGTGAATCTGGTGCTCCTTCGTCTCCATCGATCCTCCTTCGCGGTTTCTTGTTGATCTTCTCGATCAACTTAGTGGAGATTACCACCTGAGGCGACTCGGCGACCTCCCGGCCGCAATATCCCGACCGCTACTCGCCGGCGCCGACGGTGGTGAGCCAGGCGCCCGAGAGCGCGGGCACCCCGTTGCGCGCCTCGATCCCGCGAACCGAGCGCTCGACCCCGAACAACGGGCCCGTGCCGCCGCCCTCCACCGCGAGGAGCGGGTCGGAGCGCACCTCCTCCGCCACCGGCGGATCGAGCTCGTCCGCGACCTCGACCTCACCGTCGGCGAGCATGGTCGACCCGCTCCGACGGCGCTTGGAGTCACCGGGAAGACCAGCTGGTCGAGCGCCGGCCCGAGCCGCAGCCTCGTCCCCCACCAGCTCGTGTTCCGAGCGAGCACCGTGGACGCGCCGGCCTCCTGCTCGCGGAACTCGAAGGCGCCGGTGCCGGTGCCGCCGTCGGCGACGCGGACGCCGTCGACGGGGCTCAGCTCGCGCAGCGCGCGCGGGGAGACGAGCCCCAGCCGGGCCTGCGAGAGCCGCTCGGGAAAGCCCTCGTCCGGGCTGTCGAGGATGAAGCGGACGAGCGCGGGGCGCGGCGCGTCGACCGCCGCGAGGTCGGGGAGCAGGATGCGCCCCTCCGGGCTCGCGAGCCATCGCTCCGCGTTGGCGAGCACCGCCGAGGCGTTGAACGGCGTCCCGTCCCCGAACCGGATCCCGGGCCGGAGGCGGAAGCGCCAGATCGTCGAGTCGCCGGAGGAGTCCGATGACTTCGCCAGCCCCGAGACCTCGCGCAGGTCGCCGAAGGGTCCGGTGAGGACCTCGACGAGAGGCTCATGGATCTGGCGGGTGACGACCTGCGAGGCGCGATCGGAGGCGAGCAGCGGGTCGAGCCGATCCGGGTCGGATGCGAGCGCGAAGTCGAGCGTGCCGCCCTCGAGCGGCCGGCTGCCTCCGGTCGCCGCCTCGCCGCCGTCGCCATCGCCGCAGCCGGCGAGCGCCAGGCCGACGCAGGCGAGCGCCGCCGCGACCGATTGCCGCCGCATCTAGAGCTTCAGCAGGACGAGCGTGTTGACCGCGAAGAGGATGGCGAAGAAGATCGTCCAGCGATCGAGGTTCCGCTCGACGAGCGAGCCGCCGCCGATGCTCGAGCCGCTCTGGCCGATGCCGCCCATGCCCGAGAGGCCGGAGTCCTTCCCGGAGTGCAGGAGGACGAGGAACACCAGGATGACCGAGATCAGGACCTGGACGACTTGCAGCAGGGTCTCCACGGCTCGCCAGGGTAGCGCGAGCAGGCGTCCCCTCGTATCGCGTTAAAGCCATTCGCGGACCACGCCGATGGGGGGTTGGGTGCCCGGTCATGAGGGCTGGGAGGGGAAATCGAACCCGTCGGAAGGGGGTCGTCGATGCACCAGATGCGCAGCTACCTTGCGGGAGCGGGCGCCAGCACGACGCTCCTGATCGCGATGGTCGTTGCGTTCCTCACGATCGGATCGGCGCTCTCCTACGACAAATGGCCACTTTTCGGGTGGCAGCGGCGAAGACTCGGTCTCGATCGCCCGCGACGGTGCCGGCGACGCGTCGGGCTCGGCGCCCGACGCGCAATCGGGTGAGGCGGGAGCCACGCGAGTCGGCGGCGACGGGGCGGGCCGACGGGTGGCGGGTGGCGGAGCGCGGTTCCGGCGGCGGCGGGAGCACGACCGGCAGCCGCGGCACCGCGGGCCAGGGGTCCGCGAACGCGGGTGGGTCCGGCGGAGCCGCTGGCGGGGGCTCGGGCAACGGCGACGGAAGCTTCAGCGGGGACGGCGTAGCGCCGGGCGGCGGCGGCGGAGCGCCAGGAGGCGGAAGCGGGGGATCAGGGACCGGAGGCGGCGATGGCGGAGGCGGCGGGTCGGCACCAGACCCGGGCCCCGCCCCCGCCCCCGCCCTCGATCCGAGCCCGGCCCCGGCACCGACCCCGGCTGCCGACCTCGAACACCGACGTGGGCAACGGGAACGGCAACGGCAACGCCTACGCCTACGGCCACGACGAGGGCAACCCCGGAAACGGCAACGCCTACGGCAACGACGACAGCAACGCCGGCGGCAACGGCAACGCAACGGCAACGCCTACGGGCACTCCAAGGACTGAAGGCCCCGGCGAAGCCTGCTCAGGCCGCCAGCACCTCCTCCGGGTGCGCGGCCGGCGCCGGCTCGAGCGCCAGCTCGAGCACCTCGCCGATCGTCATCACCGGGTGGAACGTCATCTCCTCGCGGACCTCCTCGGGCACGTCCTCGAGGTCGCCGCGGTTTCGCTCGGGCAGGATCACGTCGGTGAGCCCGGCGGCGTGGGCCGCGAGCACCTTCTGCTTCAGCCCGCCGATCGGCAGCACGCGGCCCTGGAGCGTGACCTCGCCGGTCATCCCGACGGTGTGGCGCACCGGGCGGCCCGCTGAGCAGCGACGCGAGCGCGGTCGTCATCGTGATCCCGGCGCTCGGGCCGTCCTTCGGGATCGCCCCGGCGGGCACGTGCACGTGGAACTCGCGTCCGGCGAAGGCGCCCTCGTCGATGCCGAGCTCCTCCGCGTGGCCGCGGACGTAGGAGAGCGCGATCCGCGCCGACTCCTTCATCACGTCGCCGAGCTGGCCGGTGAGGACGAAGCCCTCCTTGCCCTCGACGGCATCGACGTCGCCTCGATGAAGAGCACGTCGCCGCCGGCGCCGGTCACCGAGAGGCCGGTCGCGACGCCGGGGACCGCGGTGCGCTCGGCCGCCTCCTGGAAGTGGCGCTGGCGCCCGAGCGCCTCGCGCACCGTGTCGAGGTCGAGCGTCACCGGGCGCCTCTGCCGTCCCTGACGGCGATCGCCGTCGCGGTCTTGCGCAGCAGCTTGCCGAGCTCGCGCTCGAGGTTGCGCACGCCGGCCTCGCGGGTGTACTCGGCGATCACCGTGCGCAGGACCTCGTCGGCGATCTCGACCTCGTCGTCGCGCAGCCCGTTGCGCTCGACCTGGCGCGGCCACAGGTAGCCGCGGGCGATCGCGACCTTCTCCTCGGTCGTGTAGCCGTCGAACCGCACGACCTCCATCCGGTCGAGCAGCGGCGCCGGGATCGTCTCGGCGACGTTCGCCGTCGCGATGAACAGCACCTGCGAGAGGTCGAGCTCGACGTCGAGGTAGTGGTCGCGGAACGAGTGGTTCTGCGCCGGGTCGAGCACCTCGAGCAGCGCGGCCGACGGGTCGCCGCGCCAGTCGGCGCCGACCTTGTCGACCTCGTCGAGCATGATCACCGGGTTCATCGTCCCGGCGTCGCGCAGGGCGCGGACCAGGCCGCCCGGGCAGCGCCCCTATGTACGTGCGGCGGTGGCCGCGGATCTCGGCCTCGTCGCGGACGCCGCCGAGCGACATGCGCACGAACTCGCGGCCGGTCGCGCGGGCGATCGACTCGCCGATCGAGGTCTTGCCGGTGCCGGGCGGGCCGATCAGGGTCAGGATCGCGCCGGCGCCCCGGCCCTCCTCCTCGATGCCGCGCTCCTTGCGCAGGCGGGCGCACGGCGATGTACTCGGTGATCCGGTCCTTGACGTCCTCGAGGCCGGCGTGGTCGGCGTCCAGCACCTCGCGCGCGTGCACGGGGTCGAGCCGCTCGTCGGAGGCCTCGCCCCACGGGACGGAGACGAGCCAGTCGAGGTAGGTGCGGATCATCGAGGACTCGCCCGAGCCGTCGCCCATGCGCTCGAGCCGCCCGAGCTCGCGCTCGGCCTGCTCGCGGACCTCGTCGGGCATGCCGGACTCCTCGATCTTCTTGCGGTACTCGTCGACGACCGAGGCCTCGTCCTCGCCCAGCTCCTTGCGGATCGACTCCATCTGCTTGCGCAGGAAGTACTCGCGCTGCTGCTTCTCGGCGCCCTACTGGACGTCGTCGCGGATGCGGCGTGCGGACCTGCAGCTCGGCGAGCCGCTCGCGCTGCGCGGCGAGCGCCTTCTCGAGCCGCTCGGTCACGTCGAGCGTCTCGAGCAGCTCGCGCTTCTGCTCGTAGCCGATGTCGGGCGAGTAGCCGGAGGTGTCGGCGAGGGCGCCGGGCTCGGTGATCGAGCGCAGGAAGGCGCTGATGCGCGCGTCGGCGCCGCGCAGCTCGAGGATCTCCTCGACCACGGCGCGGTACTCGCGCTCGAGCTCGCGGATGCGCTCGTCGCGCGAGCGGATCGTCGGCGTGCTCGGTCACCTCGACGCGCAGGTTGCCCTCGGCGTCGGTCCGCGCGGCGCCGGCGATGCCGCGCGCCGACGCCCTCGAGCGTCGACCGCGCTGACGCCGCCCGGGATCCGCCCGCGCTCGGACCACGTCGGCGACCGTGCCGACGCCGGCGTAGTCCTCGGCGTGGCGGGGGACGAGCAGCACCCGCTCCTCGTCGCCGACCTCGATCGCGAGGGTGGCCGACATGCCGGGGAAGAGGACGGTGTCGTCGAGGGGGATGAGAAGAAGTTCTTGGTCATGCGGGTGGCCTCCGCGGCGTCTAAAGGGGTCAGACCCCTATCGAGTGGGTCGAAACTATTGGTGAGTATAACGATTTGTTTCCGTAATCGTTTGCGGCTATCATGATCGCGATGGCAAGTGCGCCCACAGCCAGCACCGAGGCCGCCTGCGGCCTGCCTGCTCATGCGCCTGGCCCGCGCCTCGGGCCGGCGGCTCGCCGCCTCGCTCGAGAGCCTCGGGATGAGCGGCCACGAGTTCGCCGCGCTCCACCTCCTCCGCGATTCCGGCCCGCTCTCCCAGCAGCAGCTCTCCGAGGGCCTGCGGATCCACCCCTCGCAACCTCGTCGGCCTGCTCGACGCGCTCGAGGGCGACGGCCTGATCGGCCGCACCCGCGACCCGGCCGACCGCCGCCGCCACATCGTCGGCCTCACCCCGGCCGGGCTCCGCCGCCTCGCCGCGCGCCCAGAAGGCCGCGATCGACGTCGAGCGCGAGCTCCTCGAGCCCCTCGCCCCCGCCGAGCGCGGCGGAGCTCCTCTCCTACCTGCGCCGGATGGCCGCCAACTCGTGCGGCATGCGCGGCTGCGGCCCGAAGTGAGCGACGCCGAGACAGCCGCAGAAGCTCGACCGGCGCGCGCATGCTCGCGCTCTTTCGCCCCTACCGGGCGCGGCTCGCCGTCGGTGCTCGGCCTGATCCTGATCTCGGCCGGGCTCGGGATGGTCTCCCCGTTCCTGCTGCGCGCCGTGCTCGACGAGGCGATCCCCGAGCAGGACACGCAGCTGCTCGCGCTGCTCGTCGCCGGGATGATCGCGATCGCGCTCGCCACCGGCGCGCTCGGCGTCGCGCAGACGCTCTACTCGAACACGGTCGGCCAGCGGGTCATGCACGACCTGCGCGCCGCCGTCTACCGCCACCTTCAGCGGCTCTCCCTCTCGTTCTTCACCCACACCCGCACCGGCGAGATCCAGTCGCGGATCGCGAACGACATCGGCGGCGTGCAGAACGTCGTCACCTCGACCGCGACCTCGATCGTCTCCAACGTGACCACGGTGCTCGCCGCGACGGCCGCGATGTTCCTGCTCGACTGGCGCCTGGCGGTGTTCTCGCTCGGCCTGCTGCCCTTCTTCGTCTGGCTCACCCGCCGGGTCGGCAACGAGCGCCGCCGGATCACGAGCGTGCGCCAGGGCCAGATGGCCGACATGTCGGCGCTGGTCGAGGAGTCGCTCTCGGTCTCCGGGATCCTGCTCGGCAAGACGATGGGGCGCTCGCCGGAGCTCGCCGAGCGCTTCGAGCGCGAGTCCGGCGAGCTCGCCGACCTCGAGGTGCGCTCGCGGATGGCCGGCCGCTGGCGGATGGCGTCGGTGCAGATCGCGCTTCGCGGCGATGCCGGCGCTGGTCTACCTGTTCGCCGGGCTCTCGATCGCGGGCGGCGGCACCGCGATCACGATCGGCACCCTGGTCGCGTTCACGACGCTGCAGACCCGGCTCTTCTTCCCGATCCAGTCGCTGCTCAACGTCGGCGTCGAGGTCCAGAGCTCGCTGGCGCTGTTCGAGCGCGTCTTCGAGTACCTCGACCTGCCGGTCGAGGTCTCCGAGCGCGAGGGCGCGATCGCGATCCCGCCGCGGCGAGATCGAGGGACGCGTCGCCTTCGAGGGCGTCGGGTTCGCGTACGGCGACGACGGCGAGCCGGTCCTGCGCGACATCGACCTCGAGGTCCCCGCCGGCGACGACGCTGGCGATCGTCGGCGCGACGGGCTCGGGCAAGACCACGCTCGCCTACCTGCTCGCCCGCCTCTACGACCCGACGCGCGGGCCGGGTGACGATCGACGGCATCGACCTGCGCGACCTGAGCCACGAGCTCGATCGCCGGCGACCGTCGGGCCTCGTCTCCCAGGAGACCTACCTGTTCCACGCCTCGATCGCGCGACAACCTGCGCTTCGCGCGGCCCGGCGCGACGCGACGACGAGATCGAGGACGCGGCGCGCGCGGCGCAGATCCACGAGCTGATCGAGGCGCTCCCCGACGGCTACGAGACGGTCGTCGGCGAGCGCGGCTACCGCTTCTCCGGCGGCGAGAAGCAGCGGATCGCGATCGCCCGCGCGATCCTGCGCGACCCGCCGGTGCTGATCCTCGACGAGGCGACGAGCGCGCTCGACACGCGCACCGAGCGCGCCGTGCAGGCCGCGCTCGCCGAGCTCTCCCGCGACCGCACGACGATCGCGATCGCCCACCGGCTCTCGACCGTCCGCGACGCGGACCAGATCGCGGTGCTGGATGATGGCCGGGTGATCGAGTCCGGCACCCACGACGAGCTGCTCGCCCGCGACGGTCGCTACGCCGGCGATGCTGGCCGCGCAGGCGCACGCGACCGGAGGGGTCAGACCCCCTACGGAACGCTCACGAACGGCGGTGGCCGCCTGATGCTCGTCGTCGTCGCCGGCGGCCACGGCCAGATCGCGATGCTCCTCCACCCGCTGCTGGTCGAGCGCGGCGACTCGGTGCGCGCGCTGATCCGCAACCCCGACCACGCCGACGACGTCCGCGCCGCGGGCGCCGAGCCGATGGTCTTCGACCTCGAGGCCGAGGACGACGCCTCCCCCGCGATCGAGGGCGCCGACGCGATCGTCTTCGCCGCCGGCGCCGGCCCCGGCTCCGGCGCCGAGCGCAAGTGGACGGTCGACTACGGCGCCGCCGCGAAGCTGATCGACGCCGCGAAGCGAACCGGCGTCGAGCGCTACGTGATCGTCAGCTCGATCGGCGCCGACGACCCGCCCGCCGAGGGCGGCGAGGTCTTCGGCGAGTACCTGCGCGCGAAGGCGAAGGCCGACCAGGAGCTCGCCGCGGCCGGCCTCGACCACACGATCGTCCGCCCCGGGATGCTCACCGACGACGAGCCCACCGGGCGGGTCGCGGCGGCGCCGAAGGTCGAGCGCGCCGAGATCCCGCGCGCCGACGTCGCCGCGGTGGTCGCGGCCTGCCCTGCACGAGCCGGCAACGATCGGCAAGGCGTTCACGGTCGTCTCCGGCGACGACCCCGATCGAGGAAGCGCTCCGCAGCCTCTGATCCTGCTCGGCCGGTGGGGTTCGCGGCGAGGAACTCGCCGAGGACCTCGACCAGGCGCTCCGGGTTGTCCTCGGGCGAGAACGTGTAGGAATCGTCGATCGGGACGAGGGTCGCGTTCGGGAATCGCCTCGCGAGCTCCTCGCCGAGGCGGTAGGGCAGCACCCGGTCCTCGCGTGACCAGGGGATCAGCACCGGCGCCTCGTAGGAGTGCGCCCGGGCGGCGGCGGCCTGCGTGTAGCGCGGTCCGGCGTCGCGGACGATCTTGATGAAGTCCTTTCGCACCGCGCGGCTTGTCACCGCCGGGCGCACGTAGCGGTCGGAGATCTCGCGCGGGAACGGGCGCTTCGCGACCCAGCCGTAGGCGGTCGGCAGGCGGCGGAAGCGGCCGGAAGCCGACGAGCGGCAGGGTCAGGTGGGTGAGGCCCGGGCACGTAGGCGACGGCCTTCAGCCACTGCACCACCCGCGGCGGGAAGATCTCGAGCGCGTCGCCGGAGGTCAGGACGAGCCGCTCGAACCGGTCGGGGTGGTCGAGCGCGGCCTGCAGGCAGTAGGCGGTGCCGGTGTCGTTGCCGACGAGGGTGGCCCGCTCGATCCCGAGCGCGTCGCAGGAAGCCGACGATCAGGCGGACGATCCCCGGGAAGGTGAGGTCGGCGCCGGGGCGCATCGCGACGCTCGTGGGCGCCGAGCGGCCAGTCCGGGCAGATGCAGCGGTACCGCCCGGCGAGCGGCGGGGCGACGTTGCGCCAGAAGTCGCCGGTGACGAAGACGCCGTTGACGAAGAGGAGCGCCTCGCCCTCGCCGCGCTCGCGGTATCGGATCGTGCCCTGCTCGAGCTCCACCTGTCGCGGCTCGCCGAGCTCCGGTGAGATCGACATCCGGCGAACCTAAGCGCGGCAGCCGGGCGGCTCGGACATCGAGCGAACAGATCCGGCCAAGCCGGCACAGCACCTCAGGGGCCGAGCCGCTCGATCTGCCAGCCGTCCTCGCGGCGGGTGTAGCGGAAGCGGTCGTGCAGGCGGGCGACCTGGCCCTGCCAGAACTCGACCGTCTCCGGGCGCAGCACGTATCCGCCCCAGTGCGGCGGGCGCGGGATGTCGCCCTCGCCGTAGCGCTCGCGGGCCTCGTCGAGGAGGGTGTCGAGCTCGCCGCGCGAGTGGATCGGCTTGCTCTGCGGCGAGGCCCAGGCGCCGAGCTGCGAGTCGCGCGGGCGGGTCGCGAAGTAGGCGTCGGAGTCCTCGGCCGAGAGCCGCTCGACCGGGCCGCGGGCGCGGACCTGGCGGTCGAGCTCGCGCCAGTAGACGACGAGCGCCGCGTACGGCATCGCCCCGAGCTGGGCGCCCTTCGCCGACTCGTAGCTGGTGAAGAACCGAAAGCCGCCCGGCCCGAAGCCCTTGAGCAGGACCATGCGCGCGTCCGGGTGGCCGGAGAGGTCCACGGTCGCGAGCGTCATCGCCTCGGCCAGCGGCGCCTCGTTCAGCGCCCGCTCGAACCAGACCTCGAACTGCTCGAACGGGTCGCCGCGCAGCTCGGAGCGCCCGAGCGGCGGCAGGTCGGGGCGGCGCGGGCTCACCCTCCCTCCTTCGCCCGCGACGCCGACTTCCCCTGCACGCGGTCGAGCTCCTTCAGGATCGCGATCGCCTCCGCCCGCAGCTCGGCGTCCTGGCGGCGGAAGTCCTCCTCGGTCGAGCTTGCCCTGGGCGCGATCGATCTCGGCGTCGCGGATCTCCCGGTACTTGGCCTCCTTGCGGGCCTCGAGCTCGGCGAGGACCGGGTCCTCGGTCCGGTCGCCAGCCGCGCCTTCGCCCTGCGCGCGCGTCGCGCAGCGGCGCGCTCACGAACCAGGCGAGAGCGAGCAGGATCACGATCGCGAGCGCGTACTCCACGGTCGCGCAAGGCTAGGCGGCGGCCGTCAGGCGGCCTGCGGCTGCTGCGCGCGCCGGCGCCCGGCGGGAGGCGTCGACGAAGGCGCGGAAGAGGCTCGGCCTGCTCGGGGCGCTCGGTGAGCGACTCGGCGTGCCACTGGACGCCGACGACGAAGCGCGAGCCGCGGTGCCTCGATCGCCTCGATCACGCCGTCGGGGGAGAACCCGACCGCGCGCAGCCCGCGGCCCGAGCTGGTCGGCCGACTGGTGGTGGAAGGAGTTGACCTCGATGCTGGTCGTGCCCGAGCGCCTTGGCGAGCCTGCTGCCGGGCTCGATCTCGACCTGGTGGACCGGCTTCGGTCCCGATCGCCCTTCTGGCGGTGCTCGACCTCTGCGCCGAAGCGGTCGGACGAGATGCTGGAAGAGAGTCCCGCGCCGAGCGACGTTGAGCGCCTGCGCGCCACGGCAGATCGCCAGGATCGGCAGCCCGCGGGAGTCGGCCTCGCGGGCCACCGCGAGCTCGGCGATGTCGAGGTCGCGCCAGGTGGGGCCGAGCGCGTCGTGGGGGTCCTGCCCGTACTCGGCCGGGTCGAGGTCGGGCCCGCCGGAGAGGCAGATCCCGTCGAGGCGGTCGAGCAGCGGCCCGATCGCCTCGATCGGGAGCGGCGGGAGCACCACCGGAAGCCCGCCGGCGGCTTCGATCGCGCGCAGGTAGGTGAGGCCGAGCGCCATCTCGGCCCGCGGCGGATCGCTCCTCGGGCGTCGGGTCGACGCGCTCCGCCTTGCGGATCTCGGAGGTCGTGACGCCGATCAGCGGCGCGCCCTCGAAGCGCCCGCCCGAACCGCTCGTGCCATGGAACCATGCGCGACATCGTGCCAGCCGCCCAGGCGGGTCTTCCGGCCCGGCCATGGCAGCGCGGGCGACTTCTGTTCGCGGCTCGACCGACTGGGTAAGGGAGGTTGCGGAGGCCGATCGCGAGCACATGAACGGATTCATCGCGCAGGAGCAGGGGCTCGGATGAGCGCAACGCCCGCTAAGTCCTCACGCCCCGACTGGGCCCAATGGGGCGGGACCGAGGCCTACTCGGTCGGCGCCGAGGAGGAGGTGATGCTGCTCAACCCGGCGGACTGGTCGCTCGCGCAGCAGTCCGAGCGCGTCTTCGCCGGGGTCACCCCCGACCTCGAGGGCCACCTCTCCGGCGAGACCCAGAGCTCGATCGTCGAGCTCGGCAGCGGCATCCACCCCAACGTCGCCTCGCTCGCCGAGGAGCTCGAGGCGCTGCGCTGGGCGCTCGAGCTCGAGCTCTCCAGCCTCGGGCTGCGCGCCGCCAGCGCCGGAACCCATCCGTTCACCGTCTGGCAGGAGACCGTCGTCTCCGCCCAGCCCCGCTATCAGGCCGTCTACGGCTCGATGCGCGAGCTGGCGCGGCGCGAGCCGACCATGGCGATGCACGTGCACGTCGGCATCCCCGACGCCGAGGACGCGATCAGGCTCGTCAACCGGATGCGCGCCCACCTCCCGCTGCTGCTCGCGCTATCGGTCAACTCGCCGTTCTGGCAGGGCCGCGACACCGGGCTCTCCTCGGCGCGGACGCCGCTCTTCCAGGCGTTCCCCCGCGTCGGGATCCCGCGCGCCTTCGACGACTACGCCGACTGGCTCGAGACCGTCAGCCTGCTGATCCGCTGCGAGGCCTTTCCGGAGCCCACCTTCCTCTGGTGGGACGTGCGCCCGCAGCCGCGTTTCGGCACCGTCGAGGTGCGGATCTGCGACGCCCAGACGCGCGCTGTCGAGACCGGCGCGCTGGCGGCGCTGGTCCAGTGCATCGCCCGGCTCGAGATCGAGGAGGGCTACGTCGACGAGCTCCTCGTCGCGAGCCCGGAGGTGCTCGACGAGAACCGCTTCCTGGCGGCTCGCGACGGCATGGAGGCGGAGCTGATCGACCCCGCCCAGGCGCGCCGCGTGCCGGTGCGCGGCATCGTCTCCGACCTGCTCGAGGCCTGCCTCCCCCACGCCCTCGACCTCGGCTGCGGCAACGAGCTCGAGCGCGTCCGCGAGCTCAGCGAGAGCACCGGCGCCGCGCGCCAGCTCGACCTCGCGCGCGGAAGCGCGCGCCTGCGGGGCCTCGTCGAGGAGCTCGCCGAGCGGTTCAGCGCGATCTCGGACGAGAACGCGGAGCAGCCCGGGCGGGCTAGCCGTCCTGGGTCTCGCGCCGGCGACCCGGCCTAGCGACCACGCGCCGTCTCGACGAAGGCGGCGAACAGGCGAGCGTTCTCGGCGAGCCCGGTGTCGGCCTCGGCGTGCCACTGGACCCCGATCGCGAACGCGCGGCGGGGTCCTCGAGCCTCTCGACGACGCCGTCGGGGGCGAAGGCGACCGCGCTCAGACCGCGGCCGAGCTCCCGCGGGGCCTGGTGGTGGTAGGAGTTGACGTCGACCTTCGCCGAGCCGCTTCTATCTCGGGCGAGGAGCCGGCGATCGAGCGCGACCCGGGCGCGACCGTCGCCCAGGAGGTCGCGACACGATTGCGCAGCTGACCCCGCTATGGCGGGGACTAATCGCGCATCGGTGGATGAAATCCGTGCAGGCGCGTTTTAGGCGCGGCCGAGCTCGCGCGCCAGGCGCGCCGCGTAGACGTCCGAGACGCGGCGGCGGCGCGCGGCCGGCGCCGGCCAGATCGCGATCAGGGCGCCGATCAGGGCGACTCCGCCGCCGAGCCAGATCCAGGCGACGAGCGGGTTCACGTTGACGCGGAAGTTCGCCGGCGGGGTGTCGTCGAGGTAGCGCTGGCCGATCGCGCGGATCACCTGGCCCTGGAGCATCGCGAGCTGTGCCTGGGCCCCGGGATCCTCCGCGGGCAGGCTCTCGGCCAGCGCCGCGAGCCGCGCGTCGCCCTGCTCGATCACCGGGTCGAGCTCGGCCAGGTCGGGCTGCATCGCCGTCCAGAGGTCGCCGCCGAGCCCGGTGCGGCGGCCGACCTCGCTCGTCGCCTCGCCCTCGAAGAAGCTCCGCACCGGCCCGGCCGAGCCGTCGGAGCGACCCGAGTAGTAGTTGCGCGAGGGGCTCAGGGTCGCGTAGGGCTCGCCGTCGCGGCGGACCTCGACGACCGAGCCGAAGGTCAGCCGCTGCTCGGCGGGGTCGACCGACTGGGTCGGGCGGAGGTAGGTGACCTCGTAGTCGCCCACCGTCGCGGACTCGCCCGGGCGCAGGTTGACGTCACGCGAGGTCTGGAACGAGGAGGAGGCGGCGACCGCGACCAGGAGCAGGACGATCCCGGCGTGGACGATGTAGCCGCCGTAGCGCCGGCGGTTGCGGGCGACGATCGCGACCAGCGCCGCCGGCCACGAGCCGCCCGCCAGCGCCCGCCGCGCCGACGCGCCGCGCCAGAACTCCTGGGCGAGCGCGGCGAGGGCGAAGGCGGCGAAGCAGAAGAGGATCAGGGCGCCCGGCTCCGAGAGGGCGTCGGTGAAGATCGCCAGCGCGATCGTGGCGACGACGGCGGCCGCGGTCGGGATCGCGAAGGTGCGCACGCGCCGCCGAGGCCGAGAGCCGGCGCCAGGCGAGCAGCGGGCCGATGCCGGTGAAGAGCACGAGCGCGATCGCGAGCGGGGTCGTGTAGCGGTTGAACCAGGGCGCGGCGAGCGAGGAGCGCTCGCCGGTGACCGCCTCGGCGATCAGCGGGAAGAACGTGCCCCAGAAGATCACCGCGACGAGGCCGACGAGGAGCAGGTTGTTGACCAGGAAGACCGACTCGCGCGAGAGCAGCGAGTCGATCCGCCGCTCCGAGCGCAGGTCGTCGAGGCGGCTGATGATCAGCGCGGTCGAGCCGATCAGGACGACCGCGATCAGGCCGAGCAGCGGCCCGCCGACGGTCGAGGCGCCGAAGGCGTGGATCGACTCGAGCACCCCGGAGCGGACGAGGAACGTGCCGAGCAGCGCCAGCGAGAACGTGCCGACGATCAGCGAGACGTTCCAGACCTTGAGCATCCCGCGGCGCTCCTGGACCATGATCGAGTGCAGGAACGCGGTGCCGGCGAGCCACGGCATCAGCGCCGCGTTCTCGACCGGGTCCCAGCCCCAGTAGCCGCCCCAGCCCAGCTCGGCGTAGGACCAGTTGGCGCCGAGCAGCAGGCCGAGCCCGAGCAGCATCCAGGCGACGAGCGCGAAGCGGCGGGTCGAGCGGATCCAGCTGGCGTCGAGGCGGCGGGTCGATGAGCGCCCCGATCGCGAAGGCGAACGGGATCGAGAAGGCGACGTAGCCCGAGTAGAGCGCGACCGGGTGGATCGCCATCATCGGGTGGCGGAGCAGCGGGTTGAGGCCGGCGCCCTCGACCGGCAGCCGGGTCGAGCCGGGCGAACGGAGTTGGCGCCGAACAGCATCAGGGCGCAGAAGAAGAGCCCGAGCCCGGCGAGGATCGCCGTCGCCCACGGGAGCGATCTCGCGGTGCTTGCGGCGGGTCAGGAAGAGGACGCGCCGAGCTCGCGATCGAGAGCACCCAGGCCCAGAGCATGAGCGAGCCGCCCTGGCTCGACCACAGCGCGGTCAGCTTGTAGAAGGTCGGCGTGGTCGTCGAGGAGTGGTCGGCGACGAGCTCGACCGAGAAGTCGGAGCGCAGGAACGCCGCCTCGAGCACGACGACGCAGATCGTGAGCAGCGCGCAGAACGCGTAGATCGCGCGCCGCGAAGCATCGACGTAGCGGCGGTCGCCGCGCGTGCCGATCGAGCGCCAGCACGGCCGCCGCGGCGGCGGCGAACAGCGCGATGACGAGGCAGGCGGCGCCCAGGCCGACCATTACTCGATGATCACCTGGTCGGGGTTCTCCTCGGCCTCCTCGGCGAACTTCGAGGGGCATTTGGTGACGAGGCTGTCCTTCTCGGCGACGAAGGTGCCGTCGCGGAGCTCGCCGGTGACGATCACCTCGCGGCCCTCGCGGAAGGGATCGGGGACCGTGCCCGTGTAGGCGACCGGGACGCTCGTCGCTCGGGTCGTCGCGGTCGGCGACCTCGAAGGCGAGCCTGCTGCCGTCGCGCTCGACGGTGCCGTCGGCGACGCGGCCGGTGAGGTCGTAGCTCTGGCCCGGCCCGGCGGCGAGCAGCTCGGAGGGCTCCTTCGCCTCGGTCGAGGCCGAGAACGAGGTGTAGACGAGCGCCGCGGCCAGCACCACGGCGAGGCCGAGCGCGATCACCAGCCTGATCTTTCGCTTGCGTTCGGGATCCACGGCGACCGCGCATTATCGCAGCGCCGATCGCGGGCCCTGGCCGACGCGGCCGGAGCCTTGCTGGCAGAATCGCGCGGCGATGGCAGACGGCAGGGTGATCCTGATCACGGGCGGCTCGACCGGGCATCGGCGCGGCGACCGCGCGCCGCGCGGTCGAGGCGGGCTGGCGCGTCGCCCTCGGCGCCCGCGGCGAGGACAAGCTCGCATGCCCTCGCCGAGGAGCTCGGCGGGCCCGAGGCGGCGCTCGCGCAACGCTGCGACGTCACCGAGCTCGCCGACCAGGAGGCGCTCGTCGAGGCCACGCTCGAGCACTTCGGCCGGCTCGACGCCGTCTTCGCCAACGCCGGGTTCGGCGCCAAGCGCGGCTTCCTCGAGGAGTCCGAGGAGCAATGGCGCTCGATGGTGCTGACGAACGTGCTCGGCGCCGCGCTGACGATCCGCGCGACCCTCCCCCACCTGCTCGAGGCCGACGCGCGGCCACTACCTGCTCACCGGCTCGGTCGCCGGCCGGCGGGCGCTGCCGGGCTCCCTCTACTCCTCGACGAAGTGGGCGGTCACCGGGATGGCCGAGTCGCTTCGCCAGGAGCTCCGCCAGATGCGCGAGAACACGACGATCAGGGTGACCCTGATCGAGCCGGGGATGGTGGACACGCCGTTCTTCGACGACCGCCCGCAGAACGCGCTCGCCGACGACGACATCGCGGCCGCGGCGCTCTACGCGCTCACCCAGCCCGACCACGTCGACATCAACGAGATCCTGATCCGGCCCGCCTCGCAGCCGACCTAGCCGCTCGAAGGCGCGAGAATGGGCGCCCGATGCCTGCGACGGCGACCGACGCGCTGTTCCCACGGACGAAGTTCCATCGCCCGCCGGTCCGCGACGAGCACGTAGAGCGCTCGATCCTCCTCGACGCGATCGACGCCAGCCACGCCCGCGTCGTCGTGCTCAACGGCCCGCCCGGCTTCGGCAAGTCGACGCTCCTGGCGCAATCGCTCACGCGCCGCGCCGAGGGCGGCAGCGCCGCCTGGGTCTCACTCGACTCCGACGACCACGGCCCGCGGCTGTGGCTGGCGATCCTCGCCGCACTCGAGCCGTTGTTCCCGAACGACGAGCTCGAGCCGATGCGCGATGCAGCCCAGGCGCCCGACCCCGAGATCCGCGACGAGGTCCTGATCGGCCTGCTCGACACGCTCGCGGCGACCACCGTGCCGATCTCGCTTGCGCTCGACGACCTGCACCTGATCACCGACGAGGAGACGCTCGAGCTGCTCGACTGGTTCATCGACCGCCTCCCACACGAGCACCGGGTCCTGATCGCGACGCGGCGCGAGCCGGCCTTCGCCTCGCTCACCGGGATGCGGATCCACGGCGACTGCCTCGACATCCGCACCGACGACCTGCGCTTCTCCGAGGGCGAGGTCGAGCGCTTCCTGGTCTCCGGCCTCGGGCTCGAGCTCACGGGCGAGGAGATCGCCGAGCTCGAGCGCCTCACCGAGGGCTGGCCGGCGGCGCTGTACCTGGCCGCGACGCGGCTGCGGCTCGGCGAGTCGGTCGCCGGGGTGATCGCGCAGCTCCGCAGCTCCGACGAGGACCTGATCGGGAGCCTCGCCGACGAGGTCCTGCGCTCCTACCCCGACCACGTCCGCCGGTTCGCGCTCGAGGCATCGATCCTCGAGCGGTTCCGGCTCGAGCTCTGCCTGGTCGCGCTCGGCGGCGGCGACGAGACCCGGCGTGCCTTCCGCGACCTCACCCGCACCTCGCTCCTCGTGGGCGCGCTCGACGCCGAGCGGGTCTGGTTTCGCTTCCACCACCTCCTGCGCGACACGCTGCGATCCCGGATCGCCGAGGAGTCCCCCGAGCGGGTCCGCGAGATCGAGGTGCGCGCCGGGCGCTGGTTCGAGACCGAGGGCGGCGAGGGCGAGCTGCACGAGGCGATGGGCCATTTCCTCTCCGCGCGCGAGTGGGACGCGGCCGCGGAGCTGCTCGCCCGCCACGCGATCTCCTTCGTCCAGTCCGGGGCGCTCGGCGGCCTCGCCCGGGAGTGGCTGGCGCGGTTCCCGGACGACGTCGTCGAGTCGGACGCCCGCCTCTGTTACGTCGCCGCGATGCTCGCCGCCCTGCGCGGCGACCGCGCCGGGCGCGACCGCTGGCTCGAGCTCGGCGCCGCCGCCGGCTGGGAGGGGCCGATGCCCGACGGCACCCCCTCCTACGAGCTCGCCGCCCTCGCGCTCGCGGCCCTCCTCTGCTTCGACGACCTCGGCGGCGCCGTCCGCGCCGCGGACGAGGCGCTCGAGGTGCTGCCCGCCGGGTCGGCGCTCGGAACCGCGGTCGAGTCGCTGACCGCATGGCACCTGCACCTGCTCGGCCGCGGCGCTGAGGCGGAGCGGATGGCCGCGACGGCGAGCGAGGAGCACCGCCGCCGGCCCTCGGCGACGCCGCCGCTGGTCGCCTACCTGACGCCCTCGGTGCTCGCGCTCGAGGCCGTCGAGCGCGGCGACCTCGGGCGGGCGAGGACCTCGTCTCCGGGCTGATCGAGCGTCACGGCATGGGACCGCTGCGGACGGTCCCGCAGTCGTTGCCGGTCGTCTGCGCGGCGGCGCGGCTGGCGACCGAGACGGGCGACGCCCAGCGCGCGGTCGCCCTCTGCGAGGGCGGGCTCGAGCTCGCCCGCGGCTGGCGCGACTCCTCGTTGATGGTCCCGGCGACGATGCTCGAGCTCGCCCGCGCCCAGCGGGCCGATGGCGACGCCGAGGGCGCCCGGACGACGCTGCGCGAGGCCGCGGCGCGAGTCGAGCCCGCGCGCGACGCGGGGGCGCTCGCGCGCTGGATCTCCGAGCTGGGCGCCGAGCTCGGGCCGCCCGAGGGCCCCGGCGGGTCCGACGGGGGCGCCGAGGCGCTCTCCGAGCGCGAGCTCGAGGTCCTGCGGGCGCTGACCGGGAGCGGCAGCCTGCGCGAGATCGCGGACTCGCTCTTCATCTCCCACAACACGATCAAGACGCACGTCCGCACCCTCTACTTCAAGCTCGGGGTCCGCTCGCGCGGGGAGGCCGTGGCGCGGGGACGGGAGCTGGGGTTGATATGAGCGTTTCCGACCTCACCGTGCTGGTCGTCGAGGACCACGATTTCCAGCGCCGGACGATGCTCCAGATCCTCGCCAACCTCGGCGTCGGCTCGCTGCTCGAGGCCGCCGACGGCGAGGCGGCGCTGGCCCTGCTCGACGCCGGCGAGGTCCCCGACGTCGTCATCTGCGACCTCGACCTGCCGGGGATGGACGGGGTCGAGCTGGTCAAGCGGATCGCCGACCGCCACCCCGAGGTCGGCGTCGTCTTCGCGAGCGGGCTCGACGACCAGGTGATCGACGCGGCCGACTCGAGCGCGCGCGAGCAGGGCGTGACCGTGCTGCGCGCCCTCCGCAAGCCGCTGACGGCCCGCGCCCTGTTCGCGGCGATCGACGGCTTCACGCCATGAACGTCGGGCGCAGGATCTCGATCCGGCAGCTGGTCGGGCTGCTGCTCGTCGCCGCGGTCGTGGTCGCCGGCCTGCTCTTCCGGGTGATGACGCTGCAGCTCGACAACGCCGGGGATCGCCGCGAGGCACAGCTCGACCGCGCCGACGACCTCGGGGTCGGCGCCGAGGTCTCGGCCAGCGCCGCCGACCTGACCCGGATGGCGCAGCTCTACGTCGCCACCGGCGACGAGCGCTACCGCCGCTACCACCGGCGCATCCTCGAGATCCGCGCGGGCGACGCGCCGCGGCCGACCGGCTACGACTCCGACTTCTGGGAGGAGGTGATCGCCGACGGCATGGACGGCGTCGAGCTCGGCGCCCCCGCCGGGCTGCTCGACCTCGCCCGCGAGGAGGAACTGAGGGCCCCCGAGCTCGCCCGGCTCAGGGAGGCGATCGGCAGCTCGGAGCAGCTGGCGCGGATCGAGCGGGGAATCATGGGCTCGATCGCTCGCGACGCCGGCGGCGCTCCCGCCGCCAACCTCGACGAGGAGCGCCGGCTCACCAGCGCCCTCTACCACGACCGCCGGCTCGAGATCGCCGACTCGGTCGACGAGTTCAACGCGACCGTCGCCGATCGCACCGCGGGGCGGGTCGCCGAGCTCGAGGACCGCCGCGACGAGCTCCTCGTGACCCGCGGCGTGCTCCTCGCCGTGCTCGGCCTGGTCGTCGCGGCCACCCTGTTCGTGACCGCGCGCTGGATCGTCGGGCCCCTGCGGCGGCTGACCGCGGTCACCCGCCGGATCGCGACGGGCGAGTACGGCGAGCGCACCCGGCCCGGCGGGGTCGCCGAGCTCTCCCAGCTCGCCGTCGACTTCAACGAGATGGCGGACGCGATCCAGAGCGACATCGCCCGCCGCAAGGAGGCGGAGCGGAGCGCCGAGGAGGCCGACAGGGCGAAGTCCGAGTTCCTCGCCGTCATGAGCCACGAGCTGCGCACGCCGATGGTCGGCGTCTCGGGCACGCTCGACGTGCTCGCGCGAACCGAGCTGGAGGCCGAGCAGCGAGAGCTCGTCCAGATCTCCCAGCGCTCGGCGGCGTCGATGCTCGAGATCATCGGCGAGGTCCTCGACATGTCGAAGATCGAGGCCGGCAAGCTGACGATCGAGCCGGCGACGGTCTCGCTGCGCAACGTCCTCGAGGACGCCGTCACCCAGTTTCGCGAGGCGGCGTCGGAGGCGGGCCTCGTGCTCACCCTCGACGTCGATCCCGGCCTCGCGGCCGCGCACGTGATCGACGCCGAGCGCCTTCGCCAGGTGATCGCCAACCTGCTCTCGAACTCGGTGAAGTTCACGCCGTCGGGGAGGATCGAGGTCGCCGCCAAGGTGCTCGGCTCCGACGACGGGCACCAGACGGTGGAGATCGTGGTCGCCGACACCGGGATCGGGATCTCCTCGGAGGACCAGCAGCGGCTCTTCGAGCCCTTCCAGCAGGTCGACGCGGGCGCCACGCGGAGCGCGGGCGGCACCGGCCTCGGGCTCGTGATCAGCCGCGAGATCACGGAGAAGATGGGTGGCGAGCTGACGCTCGAGAGCGCCCCGGGCGAGGGGACGACGGCGCGGGTGAGGCTCGAGGCGCCGATCGGAGACCCGGCGAAGATCCCGCCGGAGCCGCCGCCGGCGACCGAGGGGGCGGTGCTCGCCGGCCCCGTGCCGGGGACCGCCGAAGAGGCCGAGCGCGAGGGCAGGCTCGCGCTCCTGGTCGAGGACCACCCGGTGAACAGGCGGGTCCTCAGCACCCAGCTCGAGGCGATCGGGTTTCGCCCGGAGACCGCGGAGGACGGCGTCCAGGGGCTGGAGCGGATCGCCGAGCGCGACTACGCGATCGTCCTCGCCGACATCCACATGCCGAACATGGACGGCTACGAGCTCGCTCGCCGGACCCGCCTGCGGGAGGCCGAGACGGGCGCCGAGCGAGTACCGATCGTCGCGGTCACGGCGAGCGCGCTTCACGGCGAGCTCGAGCGGTGTCGCGAGGCCGGTATGGACGACCTGATCACGAAGCCGACGACGATCGCGGTGCTCGCCGACCGGCTGCGGCGCCTGCTGCCGGGAGCGCCCTGGACCGATCTCGCGGGTGGCGGCGAGGCCACGCCCGGAGAGGCGATCGCTTCCGCAAGCGAGGTGCTCGACGCGGCCGTGCTCGAGGAGATGACCGGCGGCGACGCCGCGCTCGGCGAGTCGCTGCTCGCCGACTTCGTCGCCACGGTCCGCGCCGACGTCGACGCGATCGAGCAGGCGCTCGCATCAGGTGACCGCGAAGCCGTTCGCAGGCAGGCGCACCGGGTCGCCGGGGCCAGCAGCATGGTCGGCGCCACGACCCTGCGGAGCAGCGCGCAGCGGCTCGAGGAGCGCGCCACCGAGGGGGATGCGGAGGAGGACGAGCTCCGCGAGCTCGCCCGCAGCGTCGCCCTCGAAGCCGAGCGCGTAGCCGCGCTGGCGAACCAGCGGTAGCCATAAATCACCCCGCCTGATCACCGCGCGGGGTGATGCGCTCTCACCCCGCTCGGGCCGATGCTGCGCCCATGAGCTTCGCACTGGACACCGAGCGGGCGATCGAGGCGATCGCGGAAACATTCGAACTCGATCCCACGGAGCCCGACGAGTGGCGTCTCGACCGTTTCGGCGTCGATCTCGCGGACTCGATCGCGGCCCTCGCCGGCGTCGTCTTCGCGCCCCGGCACGGCTGCCTCAGCCCTCCCGAGGACATGATCATCGACGTCCACTCGGTCCACGACCTGCATTCGTTCCCGCTCGTCATCTGCCTCTGGGAGCCCGATGTGGGGTCCGATTTCATCGGCAGCGGGGTCGAGGACGCGCGCGAGCTCGTCTCCGACGTCCTCTGCGTCGGCCCCGGGGTGATCCTCGAGGCGCTCGAGTCGCTGCTCGAGGTCGTCGCAAACACTTACGCATCTGCGCGTGGCCAGGGACGGACGACGACCCGCGCGGCGGCGCTGCCGGCCCTCCGGCCGCAGGCCGCCGCGGGTGCGACCGGCGAGTGGCATCGCTGGTCGCACCCACGGGTCGCCGCCTCGCCCAGCCGCGGCAACCGCGTCGCGGTGCTCAGCCTCGCGGGCTGAGCGCGACGGGGTACTTCGCGGGCACGGCGAGCTGCGCGCGCATCATCGAGACGGCGCGTTCGAACTCCATCGTTGCCTCGTTGGCGAGCGTCGCGATGTCATCACCGAGCTCGCCCATCCCGCGCTCCTCCAGGTCCTCCGCGTACTCGGCGAGCTTCTTCGCGGCGAGGATCCCCGCGCCGCCGAGGAGGCTGTGCGCGATCCGCGCGACCTCCTCGCCGTCCTGGCTGCGGGCGGCGCGACCGAGCTCGCGCAGCTGAGGCGCCCGCTCGGAGAAGAGCCTGACCAGATTCGACATCGTCTTGTCCCCGAGATCGATCCGAAGGCTGTCGAAGTGCTCTCGGTCGAGGGTCGGGGTTTCATCATCGCGCTCGAATCTCGGAGTCACACCAGCATCATCGGGGGGCTCGGCCGCCGCGGCATCCCCCATCCGTGCCGCACCGGTGCTTCTCTGGCCTCATTCGATCGGCCTCGGCCGATCGGCATGACGTACCTACTCGGGCTGCGGCGCCGGCTCGGGCTCGCCGGCGCGCGACGAGGCCCTTCGACTTGCGGCCCGAGGGCCACCAGCTCGCGTCGCCGACCAGCTCGGCGATCGCCGGGACCATGATCGTGCGCACGATGAAGGTGTCGAGCAGGACGCCGAAGGAGACCGCGAAGCCGAGGTGCAGCAGGAAGGTGACGGGCAGCGAGGCGAGCACGGCGAACGTGCCGGCGAGGATGATCCCCGCGCTCGTGATCACGGGGCCGGTGGCGGCGAGCGCGCGCACCACCGCCTCGCGGGTCGGCAGGTCGCGCGCCTCCTCGCGCACGCGGCTCATCAGGAAGATGTTGTAGTCGACGCCCAGGGCGACGAGGAAGATGAAGGCGTAGGTGGGTAACGAGGTGTCGAAGCCCGCGTCGCCGAAGATCTGGGTGAAGACGAAGGCGGTCACGCCGAGGGTCGCGAACAGCGAGAAGATCACGGTCGCGATCAGGTAGAGCGGCGCGACCACGGCGCGCAGCAGGATCACCAGGATGACGAAGATGACGAGCAGGACGAGCGGCGCGAGCAGCTCCAGGTCCTGCCTTCGTCGCCTCCGAGTAGTCGTACTGGATCGCGCTCCGCGTCGCCGAGCTTCGCCTCGAGGCCGGGGCCCAGTCCGCGGCGAGCGTCGGACCGGATCTCGGGGATCAGGTCGAGCGTCTTCAGCGCGTACGGGTCGTCCTTCGAAGACGATCGACGCGCCGGCGTCGAGCGTCGTCGGCTGCTCGTCCTCGGAGATGTCGCCGGGTGACGACGTCGTCGACGCCGTCGACGCCCTCGACGATCGCGACCGCCTCCTTGACGTCACTCTTGGTGACCGGCGAGCCGTCCGGTGCGCTCGACGAGCAGCGTCGTCGAGTCGAGGAAGCCCGCGGGGAAGTTCGTCCTGGAGGACCTCGAAGCCCCTGCGCCGACTCGGGCTTGTCGCGGAAGAACGAGTTGATGTTGAAGTCGGACTCGTAGGTGAGCAGGCCGAGGCAGAGGATCCCGAGCAGCACGGTGCGATCCGAACAGGGCGAGGCCGGGACGCTTGACGACCCGCAGGCCGAAGCGCCGCCACAGCGAGCGCTCGTGGATCTGGTGGTCGGGGTCGTAGGCGATCAGGCTCCGCCGCGGCCAGAAGCCGTTGCGGCCGAAGATCGTGAGCAGCGCCGGCAGCAGCGTGAGCGAGCCGATCATCACCGTGAAGACGCCGATCGCGGCGATCGGCCCGAGGCTGCGGGTGGAGCCGAGGTCGGCGAACAGCATCACCAGCAGGGCGCCGACGACGGTGAGGCCGCTGGCGAGGATCGCCGGCCCTGCGCGGCGCACCGCGCGCGCCATCGCCAGGTGCTTGTCCTCCTGGCGGCGGAGCTCCTCGCGGTAGCGCGAGACGATCAGCAGGCAGTAGTCGGTGCCCGCGCCGAACATCAGCACCGCGAGGATCGACGTGCCCTGCGAGTCGACGTGGAGGCCGCCCTTGGCCATGAAGTAGGCGATCGCGGTCGCGACCATGTAGGAGAAGCCGACGACGATCAGCGGCAGGATCGCGATCAGCGGCGCGCGGTAGATCAGGAGCAGCAGGATCAGGACGAGGGTCGCCGTCGCGAACAGAAGCGTGGTGTCGAGCCCCTCGAAGACCTCCGCGCCGAGTCCTTGGAGAAGCCGAGCGAGCCGGAGAGGTAGACGTCGAGGCCGGGCGTCGAGCCGAGCGTCGCGTCCGCCGCCTCGCCCTCGTCGGCGAGCTTCTCCTGGTCGCCGCCCTCGAAGAGCGCGGTGGTGATCGCGACCGACTGGGTCCTTGACGGGGAACTGCCGTCCTGCCCCTCGAAGAGCGTGGCCGGCGGTCGTCGGTGGCGATGCCCAGCTTGGAGATGTTCTCGGCGTCGTCGCTGATCTGCGCCTTGTCGGCCGCGGTCAGCCCGCCCTCGCGGCGGTAGACGACGATCGCGTTCTCGGTGTCGCCGTCGGGGAACTTCTCCTCGAGGATCGCGAGCGCTTCCTTCGACTCCGCGGAGCGCGGCAGGAAGGACTCGGTCGAGTCGTCGGTCTCGTCGGCGAGCATCCCGCTCGGGCCCGGCGAACCCGACCGCGAGAAGCAGCCAGACGACGGCCACGACCCACTTGGCGCGCCTGCCCGAGACGATGTCCGCGACCTTCCGCATTGGCTGGGGCAGGCTACAGACGGCGGCTGTCGTCAGCCTGCGCGGGCCACCGCGACCCTCGCGACCGTGGAGAGCGACTGGTAGTAGACGTCGCGGCCGAAGCCGGGCGCCGGGAAGAGGAAGCCCTGCGAGGGCGAGGGCACGTCGACCCGGGCCTTGTCCTCGCCGGTGTCGAGGTCGAGGACGACGAGGCGGTCGTGGGAGCGCTTCGCGGCGGCGTGGCGAAGCGGGCGAGCGGACCACGTAGCCGCCGAGGCGGCGCATGATCGGGCGCACCCCGCGGCGCGCGCATCAGCGGCACGTCGTTCCAGTCGCCGCAGACGAGCTCGCGGGTGTCGGGGTAGACGATCAGGTGCCCGGCGTGGGCGATCTCGTCGCGGCGCCAGAGCGGCTCGAGCTCGTCGCCGTCGAGCCGCCAGGCGCGGATGCCGCCGTTGCCGGCGTCGTAGGCGACGACGATGCGCCCGACCGGGTCCCAGCCCGGCGGGTTCGACTCGGTGCCGTAGGGCAGGCCGGTGATCTCGACCGAGCGGGTCGCGCCGTCGTCGAGCCGCGCCCACCACAGCCGCACCGGGCTCGCCGCCTCGCCGCTGCCGAGCATCGTGTGGTCGACGTGGTTGCGGCCGTTGTCCATCCAGAAGACGTGCTCGTCGGCGATCACCGGGTCCCAGCCGTAGGCGCGGTCGGGGTCGGGCCCGTAGCGCGGGCGCCAGCGCTCGTCGAGCTCGATCCGGCCGGCGTCGCGGTCGAGGCGGAGCCGGTAGACCTCGGTCGTGCCGACGGCGATGACGCTCTCGCCGTCGGAGGCCAGGCGCGCGATCGAGGGCTCGGGCAGGCGCAGCGGCTCGGCCACCGGCAGCAGCGTCACGGGGTCGAGGACGGAGACCGTCGAGGGCTCGAGGCCCGCCGGCGCGTCGCAGTCCTTGGTCACCAGCTCGCCGCCGTCGAGCAGGACGAAGGAGTTGTGCGGGCGCTCGACCGGCAGGCGGTGGGAGGCGAGCACGTCCAGCTCCGGGCTGAGGCGGTGCGCCCAGCGGCCGAGGACCATGTGCAGGTCGCCGTTTCGGTGGGCGGCGATCCCGCCCGGCCACCAGACCCCGGCCGGAAGGCGCGGCGAGGAGGCGGCGACGGCGAGCGTGTCGGGGTCGAGGCGCTCGACCCAGCCCTCGACCGGGCCGGCGTGGGGGCCGCGCAGCGGCAGGTCGTGGCGAAGCGCGTAGAGCTCGCCCGGGTCGCGGCGCACGAGCAGGTCGGTGGCGAAGGCGTCGTGGACGGCGGCGACCTCCAGCCGCTCGCCGGCGGCGATCCCGAGCCCGGGCTGCCCGTCGGCGACGCCCCAGCGGCGCGGCCCGCCGTCCTCGCAGGTCCAGGGCGTGGGCCAGTAGGCGCCGGTCAAGCGGGCGCCGTTGCCGACGCCGAGGACGGGCTCGGCGTCGCCGTCGCAGCGGATGAGCGCCGCGCGCTCGAGCCCCTCGATCCGGTGCTCGCGGGCCGCGAGCGTCTCGGGATCGGTCGCGAGCGCGAGGAACGACCTCGCGCTCGGGTACCAGACCGCGATCACCTCGTCGTAGGTCTCGGCGTCGCCGCCGACCACGGTCGAGTTCGCCTGCGCGTACCAGAGGATGCGCCCGCCGACGCGCTCGAGCACCCGCATCGCGACCTCGCCGTAGCGCCCGTAGGCCTCGCGGTCGCGATAGCGGTTGAGGTTCAGCATCACCAGCGGGCCGTCCTCGGGCCCCTCGGCGATCGCGGTCAGCTCGGCGATCTGCGCCTGGTCGGGCTCGATCGCCATCAGCGGCTTGACCACGCCCGGAGCCAGATCTCGGTCAGGGTCCGCACCGCGACCTCCGGCTCGATCCGCGGCTTGTTCCCGAAGGCGTCGAGCAGGTAGCTCGTGTTCAGCAGGTTGAGGGCGCGCGCGGTCTCCTCGACGTCGGCGATCGGGTTCGCCGCGGTCTCCGAGCGGTCGCTGAGGACGCGCGCGACGAGCTTGTCGAAGCGGTCGTAGAAGGCGCGCTGGGCGGCGGCGATGCGCAGGTCGACGGTGGCGGCCTCCGTCAGCGCGCGCAGCAGCGGGCCGTGGCGAGCTGTAGACGGCGACGGCGGCCTCGATCGCGAACTGGATCGCCTTCGCGGGTCGGCGCGGTAGGTCTCCTGGAGCTCCACCTCGGCGGCGTAGAGCTCCTCGATCGCCTCCCCGCTCGCCCGCGCGAGCAGGTCGCCGAGGTCGTCGAAGTAGCGGTAGAAGAGGGTGCGGCCGATGCCCGCGGCGTCCATGATCTCGCCGATCGAGAGCTGGGCGTAGGAACGGGTGCGGACCAGTTCGGTCGTCGTCTCGATGATGTGCGCACGCGCCTCCTCGCGCGTGCGGCGGGTGCGAGTTCTTCGCGCCGTCGCCGAATCAGATCGCTTCACTCCGGTTTCCATCGGTAGACCCGATCATAACTGAAATCTTGACACCGTGTGACACATGGTGTAAAACCTGACTCGACGGTACTTCAAGGAGGGAGTCCACCGAATGCAGGCATCGAGCCTCGACCGCGCGCTGATCACGATCCTCGCCACGCTGGCGCTGCTGGCGCTGGCCGCGATGCGTCGGCACCGCGAAGCGCCGATCGCGAAGGGCAAGGGCAAGGGCACCGAGAAGCCGAACGTCCTCGTCGTCATGACCGACGACATGGCGGCCAGCGACATCGAGCTGATGCCGAACGTGCGCAAGCTCCTGGTCGAACAAGGGCACGACCTACAGCAACGCGATCACCAACTTCTCCCTGTGCTGTCCCTCCCGCGCGACCTTCCTCACCGGGCAGATGGCGCACAACCACGGCGTCGTCGGCAACTTCTGGCCGTTCGGCTGGTACGGGATGCAGGGCCGCGGCAACACCCTCCCGGTCTGGCTCGACGACGAGGGCTACGACACCGCGCTCGTCGGCAAGTGGCTGAACGGCTACGGCGCGAAGGATGGCCACGGCGAGGTCCCGGCCGGCTTCGACACCTGGCGCGGCCTGCTCGACGTCTCGGCCTACGACTACCACAACTACGTCATGAACAAGGACGGCAAGCTGAAGTCCTGGGGCGACCCGGACTTCGCCAGCAAGCTGGTCGAGTTCGGGAACATCCAGACCGTCCCGAACCCCGACGGCTTCCCCGGCGTCGTCGCCAAGCGCGACGAGGTCTTCGGCCCGCCGCCGTACAGCTACTGGGGCGCGACGAACCCCGACGAGTACTCGCCCGACGTCACCGGGAAGATGACCACGAAGCTCCTGCGCAAGCAGGAGAAGTCGAAGAACCCGTTCTTCGTCTGGTGGTCGGTCGCCGCGCCGCACCGCGAGGACGTCGCGGTCGCGCTGATGGGCCGGCCGGGCCCCGACCCGCGCCCGCCCGAGCGCTACGCCGACGACGTCGCGGGCCTCGAGCTGCCGACGCCGCCGAACTTCAACGAGGAGGACTTCTCCGACAAGCCCTCCGCGCTCACGAACGCGGCGTCGCCGCTCTCCGAGGCGCAGATCGCGAGCCTGCGCGAGGACTACCAGGGCCGCGCCGGCTCGCTGATGGCGGTCGACGAGCACGTCGGCGAGATGGTCGACACGCTGAAGGAGACCGGCCAGCTCAAGAACACGATGATCGTCTTCCTCTCCGACAACGGCTGGCATGCAGGGCCAGCACCGGATCACCGGCGACAAGTTCCTCCCCTACGAGGAGTCGCTGCGGATCCCGCTGATCCTGCGCGGGCCGGGCGTGCCGAAGGGCAAGACGATCGACACCCAGGTCTCCAACGTCGACCTCGCCCCCACCCTCGTCGATCTCGCCGGCGCCAAGGCCGGGCGGAAGATGGACGGGCTCTCGCTGCTGCCGGGCCTGGAGAACCCGAAGAAGCTGCCGGAGCGCGCGGTCGAGATCGAGGCGCCCGAGCCGCTCTTCGCCGACCCGAACTTCCCGGTCAACCGCTGGGACCGCCCCTACAAGGGCGTCCGCACCTCGCAATACACATACGTCGTCTGGACCGAGACCGGCGAGGAGGAGCTCTACGACCGCGCCGACGGACCCGTACCAGCTCAACAACGTCGCCTCCGACCCGGCATTCGCATCCGTGAAGGCCGAGCTGGCGGCGAAGCTCGCACAACTCGAGAACTGCAAGGGGAAGGCATGCAACGAAGTCGCGCCATAGTCATCGGAATCGGCACCGCCGCGCTCGCGCTCGTCCCGAGCGCCGGGGCCGGCACCCAGCAGACCCAGTACCCGACCCAATTCACCAAGTTCAAGTACGAGATCTCGGACGGCAAGGCGAAGTTCGAGGGCAAGATCGACTCGTCCAAGTCGAACTGCATCCCCGACCGCAAGGTGAAGCTCTACCGCAAGAGCAACGGAAACAAGAAGAAGGTCGGCGGTGACGAGACGAGCGGCAAGGGCAAGTTCTCGATCGGCCTCGGCAGCCCGCCCGCGAAGGACGGCAAGTACTACGCCGAGGTGAAGGAGGCGACCGTCGGCAACAACGGCAACACCTGCCTCGCCAAGACCTCCGGCTCGATCAAGCTGAGCTAGACCCGGCTACGGGCAGACGGCCGGGAGGACCACCAGGCCGCAGAGGAAGTTGACGTCGGTCTGCAGCGCCGCGATCTGACCCGGAATCGGGCCCAGCGTCGTGTTGATCGTGTTGATCTGGCTCTGCAGGGCGGTGATGGCGGCGTCGGTCGGGAGCCTGCGACCTGCGTCTCGAGCGCGTCGAGCTCGGCCTGCAGCGCGGCGACGTTGTCGATCACGGCCTGGAGCTGCGCCGCCGTGGGCAGCCCGCCGACGACGCTGTTCAGCGCGGCGAGCGACGCCTCCAGGTCGGCGATGTCCGCGAGCAGGCCGTTGATCTGGCCCTGGAGGCTCTGGTTCTCGGCCCTGAGCGCCTCGAGGTCGGCGCGGAGCTGGACGAGGCCCACCTCGAGCGCGTCGACCCGCAGGCCGAGAGCGCCGACCTGCTGGTAGAGCGCCACGAGGGCGTCGGTGAGCTCGTCGACCGTGAAGCGCGACTCGCGGCCCGTGACCTGGAGCCCCGAGCCCTTCAGCTTCGGCATCAGCGCCTTGCGGCTGCCCGTGAGCTTGGCCTTGCCGAGGAGCTCGTCGCCGGCGCGCAGGGTCGCGGGCGCGATCTGCACGACGCCCTCCCCGAGCGGGTTCGGCGCCGGCAGCGTCTTCGAAGCATTGGTGGTGAGGGTCGCCAGCGGCGAGCGCAGCTTCAGCTTCTTCGCGCTCTTCTCGGTGAGCAGGATCGGAGCCTCGACCTTCGAGCCCGCGGTCGTCGCGCCGCCGATCAGCTGCCCGTCGAGCTTCGCCTGCTTCGCCTCGGCCGCGGGAGCGGCGACGAAGAGCAACGCGATCACGGCAAGCGCGGCCGCGAGCGCGGTCACGTCTCGGTTCCGAATCGCTGTCACTTAGGGCGAATCCCTTTCGGATAGCCGGGCTGCCCCTGTACCGCCGCCACCATGGCGGCCCCTTCGTCACAACGTTTATCGGCCGCAGATGTCGCGATCTTGAGCGGATTTCGGGAATTCGTCAGAGAGCGGACGACGGGATGAATATCCGCGCCCTTTGGCGTGCCCGTGCCGCCTACGTGAGGGCTGAACTCGACCGAATTGTTAACGGGGGTCGAGGCGGGCTCTCAGGAGGCCATCAGACGTGATTCAGAGGTGCGTGCGCCCCGCTGAACCCCAACAGGGGAACGCTCAGGGCTCGAAGAGCGCATTTTGATCGCCGTTGCCGGGGGGCGCTCCACGGGTTCGGCCGGCTTGCCGGGTCCGGTGATCTGTTGCTCGGGAGGCCGGTCGTTTGGAGGTTCGTCGCTGTTGGCGAGGACGTATGCAACGACCACCGCCACAGCGATCGCGGCGATGATGAGCCAGGGCCTCATTGCTCTGCTTCGCATCCCCTCCCGTCACCGTACATCCTCGCCCGGGAAAACGGGCTCTCGTGTGGGACATCGCGGGTAGAGGGGCGGAACAGGAACGTCGCGTTCACCGACCCGGTCCAAGGCGGCGGGTTCTCGTCGTTAGGGTTGAGTGGCGGGGTGCGCTCGGCACCGAACTGGAGTAGTTGACGTTGTCGCAGACAATTGGCTCGCGTTGGCCCCGCGACGTCAACGAGATCGCAGGGTTGTGGGATCGGAGCCGTGACGGCGGCGGGGGGAGCTCGTCATGCGCGGTGACTCCGGTTGCGATGACCCCGATTGTGAGCGCCACGAGCGCGCGCTCGATTGTGGTTTTTGAGTTCACCGTCTCCTCCTACTTGCAGAAGTCCTTATAGCCTGCACGTAGGTAGGAATGTCTTTGGGCGTAAGCGCTGCCGGCCAGTTAACGGTCGGCACCTCGCCCTCGATCAGTGGATAAACAGCACCTCCGATGATGTCTATGCGTCGCCGTACGGTCCACCGGCCATGTCGCGTACGGCGTCGACCGCGGGATCGGTGATTGGCTCGACTGGACCGCGGGCGGTGGCGGCTTTTCCGTGGGAGGTGGCGGTGGGGTGGGATCCCGATACGAGGGTTCCGTTGCTCCGTCCTCGTGGTTCATGTTCGGGTTTGCCTCGCTTCGGTTCGTGGAGATCGGCCAATGGTGACAACAGATGCCGATCTCACCGTTCAGCCACTACCGTCGAATTTGACCGCGTGGTGGGTTCGCAGTAGGTAGTAGTCGTGCCGCACGGTGAGTGTTTGAAGTTCAAGACGGTCGGATAGTTCCAGGCTCGCTCGCTGTTATACGACCAATCGGTCGCGACGCAGAACATCGACGTTCCTCTTGCGGTTGCCGTGGTAGAGCTCCCACATCGCCGCGATCTTGCCGCGTCTCGGTCATTTTGAGGTCGCACGTCCAGGGTTGGAGGTGCTGTAGGTGGTGGCGCGGACGAAGCCGTGATCGTAAATGCCGTGCGTCATTCGGCACAGGCCACCACGCATTGTCTTTGTATGCGTGGCCCGGGGAGTGGACCGGTCCCTGCCCTCACGTTCTACGACGTGAGCGAACGCGGTTCCCGACACAGGGCAGGACCGCGGTAAAATCAGGACGGCTTTACGCATCATCCGCTCCCGCCGGAGGCCAGGCAGAGGGACCCGGCGCTGATTCGCCGATCGCGCTTGTGCGCTGAAGCAGATCGCTGCCGTCGCCGTGGGCAAAGCCCACAAGCGCCGGCCGTGTTGCCCCGTCCGCTCGGGACGAGAAGTATTCGCTCCCTGGTGAACTATCCCCTCGGATGCTTCCGGCGTTACTAAGTCGCACGACTTTAACACGCTTGCTTTACGCTGTCAACGACAACCGTTCGGGTGCGCATTGTGACCTTAGTCATTTGGCTTGTGCGCTATCGGCGCTGTGTCGGTAGTGTCTGAACGCCCCGTTCACTTTCGTGTAGGACAAGGGGACCGAGCGGGTCGAAGTCGACGGCCCGGCACCGCCGAGCTGACGATCGCGGCACGCGGCAAAGGCCTGAAGCGGCTCGTGGCCGCGGCAGGAGACCGTAACCCCCGCGCCTCTTCGACACCGCCGACGGCGCGATCGGCAAGCGTCACCGGTTCAAGCTGCGGGCGGACGTCACCGCCGGCCAGATTTGTCTCACCTGCTGGAGGCCGTAAGGAGAAGAGTCGGGGTGAAAGCTCATCTCCGACGCTTCACACTCACTCAGCCAGGGCGCTACCTGCTTTGCGCGAAAAGCAGAAGCGCGGAGGGGCAGCTAACCGGATAGCCCGTACGACTGAGAGCGGACGACGGGACTTGAACCCGCTACCTCGAGCTTGGGAAGCTCGCGCTCTACCAGGTGAGCTACGTCCGCGTGGAGCCCGCAGTCTAAAGCGCGGGAGAGGGCGCTCCATAGTCTTTGACCGTGAGCGCACGCGCCTTCGCAGCCGCCATCGGCGTACTCGCCGTCGTCGGCCTGCTCGGCTTCGGGCTGGTGAGCAAAGGCGGCGCCGATATCGCCGAGGGCGACCCCGTTCCCGAGGCGTCGCTGCCGCGGCTCGACGGCGACGGGACCGAGTCGTTCGCCGACTACCGGGGCAAGTGGGTGCTGGTCAACTTCTGGGCCTCGTGGTGCAACCCGTGCCGGACCGAGTCGCCCGATCTCCAGGCCTACCAGGAGGAGTACGGGTCCGAGACCTTCACCGTGCTCGGGATCAACCAGGAGGACCTGACCGAGGACGCCGAGGAGTTCGTCGAGGAGTTCGAGCTCACCTACCCGCAGCTCCGCGACGCCTCCGGCGACCAGGCCGACCCGTTCGGCATGAGCGGCCTGCCCGAGTCCTTCCTGATCGACCCGAACGGCAACATCGCCCTGATCCGCCGCGGCGCCCTCGACGACGGAGTACCTGGAGCGCTACGTGACCCCGCTGATCACCGCGGCGACGGTCGAGGAGGCGAGCTCGTGTCGTGAGGGGCTCGCGGCAGGCAAGGGGGTGGATGCCGAATGCCGCACACGGCATTTCGAATCCACCCCGCTTCGCGATCGTCGGCTCGCCGGACTGATCGCGCAGTCGCGCTCGCGCTCGCCCGATCCCCGCCGGCGCCCAGGAGAACGACTCCAGCCCCGGGATCGCCGCCGCCCGCGCCCACCGAGGGCGCCGCCGAGCAGCAGACCGACCTCGCCGACCTCGAGGACGAGGTGATGTGCCCGATCTGCGGCACCGCGCTCGGCCTCTCCGAGTCCCCCCAGGCCGACCGCGAGCGCGAGTTCATCCGCGGCCTGATCGCCGAGGGCCGGACGAAGGACGAGATCAAGGACGCGCTCGTCGCGGAGTACGGCGACGAGGTGCTGGCGGTGCCGGAGCCGAAGGGCTTCGATCTCGCCGCCTGGCTCGTGCCCGGCATCGCGATCGTCCTCGCGGCGATCGCGATCTTCATCGGCCTGCGGCGGTGGCGCCGGACCGATCGGACGGACGGGGCCGCCGAGCCGGGCCGGCCAGGAGCGACTCCGATCGGCTCGACGCGGACCTGGCGCGTTACGACCTCTAGCTTCACACGCGACAGGTCACTGGTTCGAAACCAGCCGCTCCCATCCCAAATTCCCGTAGCAGAGGCCGTAATTTGCTCGGGTGCCGCGCTTTTGGGTCCATCTCGGCGGCTCTGTATGGAAACAGAATGGAAACGGCAGCCCGCTTAGGACGCCACCTGCCCGACTCCGCATCGCCAGGTGCCCGCGCCGCGCAAACGGCGAGCGAGCATTAATCCAGATGCTCGTTGATGAACGCTGAGATCTTGCCCAGGGCCTTCCGAGGTTTGATCGAGTTGAACTCCACCGATACAGGTTCGTCTCGAAACCAGACGAGTAGGTCTGCTGTCAGTCGGTAGCCGCGCGAAGCTCGGACGATCTCAGGGACTCGATTTCAAGTGGCTAACGGCTCTACAGAGCCATCTCCGGCGTCACGCCCTGGCTTACCTCCAATATTTCGCCTGTTTCGCGCGTTCTGACGGCTCTTATCTCGACGGATCCCGCAAACCGGTCTGTCAAGCCGTTTCTGAGACGTGTCACGCCGCTTGCTTCAATGATCACGTGGCCGACGAACAACGTGAACCCGGAGAGCTCCACCTGCCACCCATGCGGCGCACTAGAGAGCGGGCTCCTGATCCCGAGCTCGTCTCGGACGACGTGCGAGCGGGGGCAGGTGAGCGAGTCTCCCTCCCAGATGGGCTGCGACCCTCCGCGCACCCGGTCGCCGTTCAGAAATCAACCGAATCGACGCGGTTTGCAATCTACGCCAGCGAGGAGGAGCTCAAACTTCAGGAGAGCTCCCTCGCAGACCTCGAAGAGCGTCTGAGCGCGATCCCCTTCCCGGCGGCAATGCGGTGGACCGCTTGGGTGACTGCACGAGTCGGATCGATGCCGGCGGACCGCGGCTCAGCTTCCGAGTTTGCTTCGAAGACTACTGCGGTGACGGAGACCTATACCGGCGGATCGAAGTCTTCTTGAATCGTCACTCGAACGGGCTCGTGTCGCCGAGCAGAACTGCCTGGTCCTCGAGCGCCTTGTCGTCGACTTCTGCCCCGATGGCGAACCTGAAGCCGAGATCGGTGAAGCCAACTGGATTTCGATGGTGATGGCCTTGTTCGGCGCCAGCGCCATCTCGGGCGGCGATGGCGACGTGGAGTCGATGTCGGAGACGGACATCCTGGCTCTTTTCATCAAGAACGGGGCGTACAACGCTCAGAAATCGCCAATGCCCGAGCTCTCCCGTAGCCAGGAACTATTCGAGCGACTCGCCGCTCGCCCCGACCTTCAGGACCCCCGCTGTCCAACTGATCAGTGGTGCCTCGACTATGGCTTCACGGTCCACGAGCAGATGCGGCTCGGTTTCGCCCTCGCGGCGCTGACGCGGATCTGGGGCGACGATCCGGCCGTCGACTTCAAAGTCGCCGTGGCCTCGGAGCATTTCGATGACCTACTTCTCAAGCTCGGGCTCTTCGGCAGAACGCCGCGAGGAGGCGCTCAAGCTCCTCTCAGCGTCGCAGGGCGAGCTGCGGCAGGAGTTCGCTGATCGAGGCGACGAACCGGCTCAGCTAGCGTGGGACACCTTGCCGTTCCTCCGCCACCCGTTCGTACGCCTAGGCGACGACTCGCTCCTATTGACCTCGAAGCGGGCGATGCTGTCCTGGCTTACCGAGGGTTTCCACTACCGACTCCTCGATGCGGCCCAATCGCGGGGCCGTGAGATCAGCCAGGCCTACACCTCTCACGCCGGCAGACTGCTTGAGCCATACGCCCTGGAGTTGATGGAATCGGTCCACCCTGGCGAGCGGCCTGCCGGCGGCGGACGCATCTTCGGGGAGCAGCGCTACGGCACAGGGAGGCGGCAAAAAGACCAGCGACGTGGCGGTGGACTTGGGCCTCGACCTCATGCTCTTGAAATCTCGACCTCGCGGCTGCGGGCCGAGACGCTGATCTTCAGCAGCGGTGAGATGCTCGAGGAAGACCTGGAGAGGGTCGTCTCCAAGAAGGTCAAGCAGCTTGACGGGTGCATCGAAGCTCTCGAGAGCGGCGAGGCAACGCTGCCGGACGTGAACCTTGCCGAGGTCGAGCGGATCTGGCCGGTGCTCGTGACCGCGAGCAATCTGACTCAGTTTCCGGCGCTCTGGAAGGTGATCGACAGTCAGACCACGGGGCTGCTGGACCAGGCGAAGGTTCAGCCGTTGACCCTGCTGGATATCGAGGACTACGAGTACCTATGCGGCCTGATCGACCAAGGACATTCACTGACCACGATCCTCAAGCGCAAGACCACGCCTCCCTATCACCAGATGGAACTCGCCGCCTGGGCTCTTGATGATCCTGCGGCGCGGAAGCTGGAGCACCTCCGGCGATGGTCGAGCAGGCCTTCGAGCGCACCTGGCGACGCATCTTGGAGTCGGTTGACTTCGCCAAGGGCATCGAGACCGACACCCGCGCCTCAGGCGGGGAGCCTCCTCCGGTCTAGTCAGCGGCCTTTCGAGCTTCTAGCAAGGCTTCCACATCACGACGCCACCAATAGCGCTTGCTTTCTACCTCGCCGGCGGGAGGAGGCACCAGGTGCCAGGAGCGCTTGTGGATGTGCGCGATCACGGTGTTCTGCTTGATCCCGAGGAGTTGCCCGGCCATCTCTTGCGGCCGAACGTGGCGCGGGCGGGACCGGGACCGGATCAAACAACGTCTCGGAGCTCATTGCGCC
>CAWJOD010000014.1:0-351234 GCA_963844425.1 uncultured Thermoleophilia bacterium
GAAGCAATACGTAGACCGTTCTTGCCCTGCTCGACTTCAGCGTATTGCTGGTCGCCTCGACGACCTCCGGGATCGTGGTGAACGCGATCCGCTCGGCGAGGAAGGCCTCGACGGCGACCTCGTCGGCGGCGTTCAGCACCGCGGGCGCGGTGCCGCCGGCCTCACCGGCCTCGCGGGCCAGGCGCAGGCACGGGAACGCGTCCGTGTCGGGCGTTCTCGAAGCTGAGCTCGCCGACCTGCGCGAGGTCGAGCTGCTCGAGCGGCACGTCGGCGCGCTCGGGATAGTGGAGCGCATAGGAGATCGGCACCCGCATGTCGGGGTGGCCGAGGTGGGCGAGCGAGGCGCCGTCGTTCAGGTGGACGAGCGAGTGGACGAGCGACTGCGGGTGGACGAGGACGTCGATGCGCTCGTAGGGGACGCCGAAGAGGAGGTGCGCCTCGATCATCTCGAAGCCCTTGTTGGCGAGGGTCGCGGAGTCGATCGTGATCCGCCCGCCCATCTCCCAGGTCGGATGGGCGAGCGCCTCGGCCCGGGTCACGCCGGCCAGGTCCGTGCGACCGCGGAACGGGCCGCCCGAAGCGGTCAGGACGAGCTTCGTCACCGTGCCCGGGCCTTCGCCGCGGACGAGCTGGAAGAGCGCCGAGTGCTCGGAGTCGACCGGGATGATCTGCGCCCCGGTCGCCTCGGCGAGCGCGGTCACCAGCCGCCCGCCCGCCACCAGCGACTCCTTGTTCGCGAGCGCGACGTCGATGCCGGCGGTGAGCGCGACGATCGTCGGCCCCAGTCCGGCGAACCCGACGATCCCGTTGAGGACGAGGTCGGCCTCCGAGGAGGCGACGAGCTCACGGATGCCCTCCTCGCCGGAGAGCACCTCGCCCTTCCACGAGTCCGCCGCGGCCTTCGCCGCGTCGGGGTCGGCGAGCGCCACCCTGGGCACGCCGTGCTCGCGGGCGTCCTCGACCAGCTGCTCCCAGCCGGTATCGGCCGAGAGGCCGGCGACGGCGAGCTCATCCGAGCCCGCGATCACCTCCAGCGCCTGTACACCGATCGACCCGGTGGCGCCCAGAACGACGACCTTACGCATGCGGCCGAGGATAGGGACGGGGGTTCGCCGGGGCTAAAGGGCACTCAGCGCACGCGAACCGTCCGCGAGCGCGTGGTCGGGCACGTGCCCAGCTCCGTGAACGCCTGCTCGACGCTCGCGTAGTACCGGCCGGGGCGGTACAGGAAGCGGTACCGGTAGTCGCCGTACTTGTCCGTCTCATCGGAGGCGACCGATTTTGCGGGCCCTTTCCCCTTCCGGAATATCTCGATGGTGGCTTCGAGGCCGCAGTGGTCCGTGAGCTTGCCCCGCACGGCAAACCTCCCGCGCGGGCCTCTGTGGGGGTCGGCGATCGCGGTGATCTTGCGCTCGAGCTCCTCGCAACCAGCCGCCTCCGCCGGGCCGAACGAGTGGCCGCACCGATCGGTCCCGGCGAGCACGCCGTCCGCGTCGGGGTCGCGGACGCCCGGCTCGTTCAGATAGCGGGCGACCGCGATCCGCGGGCCGGCGCCGCCAAGGTTCCCCGCGACCACGACGCGGCCGTCGGGCCCCACCGCGACGGCCTTCGCAAACCCATACGGATCCCCCCGGCCGAAGTCGGTCCACACGGATTCCGGCAGCCCGCCCCACGCCCCGCTGTATTCGCGGGGCCCATGCATCCGGTCGACTAGGAAGCTCCGGAGTTGGGCGCTACCTCCGCCAACCGGCCCCCGGTCCGCCGAGTAGGCGACGAAATACTCGCCGCCGGGGATCGCGGCGAGGTCCCCGAACACGCCATCCGGGAAGCTCGACGCCAGCCCGGACCCCGATTCGTCCCAGGTTTGAAAGTGCATCTCCGAGGTCGATCCGAAGGTAGTCAACCTGTGAACTCCCTTCCATGCCACGACGATCCGGCCGTCGGAGAGCACGGCGATCTTCGACGTCCAGTTCGGGATGCCACGCCTCGCAATGGCCACGTATGTGGACCCATCCCCGGAGAACCCGCTGTCGATTTCGCCGGCGGGCGTCAACCGCGTGAGGAGTAGGTAGCTTTCACCGGAGACTCCTCCCAGCAGGATGCGCCCCGCAGCGTCAATCGCGATCGCATCGAGCGACTGATCTGCGGCCAGGTCCACGCGCACGCTCCCATCGCCGCCGAGCGACGGGTCCGGGGAACCGTCCGGTCCCAGGCGAGCCAATGCGAAGTCCTGCCCCGCGCCCGAGCCGGCCGTGCCGGCAACGATGACGCCGCCACCGGGCGCCGCGACCAGGTCGCGCGCGGTGGCGCTCGAGGCATCGACCTGCGCCGAGGCGAACCCGTCGCCGGCGAACGACGGGTCCGGTCGCCCGTTATCTCCCAGCTTCAGGACCGACAGGTTCCCGTCGACGGGCGTATCGAAGGAGATCGCCGCGTAAACGCCGCCGCCGGGCGCGGGCACGACGGCGTGAGCGGATTCGGCGCCGCCCAGATCGAGCGCGATGCCTCCCCCGTTGAAAGCGGGGTCGAGCCGACCGTCCGCCGTGAGACGTGTGACGACGAGGTCCGCGGGGATGTCCGCTTCGACCAGTTCCGCGGGCGCTGTCGAGCCACTCACGTAGATGCGGCCCAGCTCGTCCACAGCCGCGTCGTCGACGACTCCCTGCGGCGTCCCGTAGTCGAACATCACCTTGCCGTCCTGCGAGAACGAGGGGTCCAGGTCACCCGGGGCCGCCGGCGCGGCGGCCGGCGAGATCGCGAGAGCGGCTGCGGCGAACGCGCCGCTGATTAATGCCGTCTTCGATCTGAGCCCCACCGTCAACTCCAACACGGGACGCCTACCCCGGTTGCGTTAACGCTCAGCGGACCCGCACGACGCGGGAGCGCTCGGTTTCGCAAAGTGCAATTCATGTCCTAGGGGTGGACACGGATTGCACTCGCTGGTGCCTAATCGAGGAATTCCGTGACCGCGCGGACGAAGCCTTCGGGGTCGGTGTCCATCGCGGTGTGGCCCTGGCCGTCGAGCTCGACCAGCTCGCTGCTCGCGATCGCCTTATGCGCGGTGCGGGTCGAGGCAGTGAGGGGCTCGGGGCTCTCGGTGCCGACGAGGAAGCGGATCGGGAGATCGACGGCGGCGAAGCGATCGGAGTCGAAGGCGTAATCGCGAACCACCTCGCCTTCGCGGCCGATCGTGTGCGCGGCGGCCAGCCGAGCGGCCCAGACCGGCGTGGCCTTCAGGCTGGCGATCAGCTCGTCGTCCGCGCCGACGACATCGCGGAAGAAGAGCTCGAGCCCGGCCTCGCGATCGCCGGCGGCGATCAGCTCGTCGACCCGAGCGAGGGTCTGCGGCGGGAAGGTCGCCAGGCCCGGCGTGTCGAAGGCGGGCTCGTAGGCGACCATCCGCTCGATACCCGAGAGCGAGGTCGCCGCCTCGAGCGCGACCAGCCCGCCGTATGAGTGGGCCAGCACCTCGACCGGCGCCCCGATCGCGGCGATCACCGCATCCAGGTCCTCGACCTCCCGGGCGAGTGCGTACTCCCCCTCGACCTCCTCTGCGCTGAACCCGCGCCCGCGGCGATCGAGCAGCACGAGCAGGTGATCGTTGCCGAGCGCGCCCGCGACCGAGTTCCAGCGGGTGCGGTCGGCCACCCCGCCGTGGATCGCGATCAGCGGCGGCCCATCCCCCACCCGCTCGAATCCGATCCGCGTCCCGTCCGCCGATGTGACGTGATCGACCGAGGCTTCCACCGCTGTGGATGGTAATTCCTAATAGATGAAGGCCACGCTCAGGTAGTAGCCGGCGACGACCGTGAAGAGCACCCCGTCGAGGCGGTCGAGGACGCCGCCATGGGGGCCGAAGAGGTTGCCGGAGTCCTTGACGTCGAGGTCGCGCTTGAGCAGCGACTCGAAGAGGTCGCCCATCGGGGCGAGCACCGCGATCACGGCGCCCATCGCGAGCGCGTCGAGGCCGGGGAGCCAGTCCTGGTAGAGGCCGGCGAACCAGAACGCCATCATCCCGCCGACGACGCCGAAGGCGAGGCCCTCGACGGTCTTGTTCGGCGAGATCGCGGGGGCGAGTGGGTGGCGGCCGAAGAGGCGCCCGCCGGCATAGGCCGCGGTGTCGGCGATGAAGGTGGCGACGAGCACGTCGACCAGGAGCGCGCCCCCGTGCAGGGGCAGGTCGCGGAGCAGGACCGCGTAGGCGAAGGGCAGGGCGATCCAGACCAGCCCGAAGACCGTGACCGCGATCGAGTAGGCGATGTTGCGGCGCTTCTCGCGCAGCAAGGCCGCCACGAAGAGGGCCGGGAGCGCCGCCAGCAGCAGCATCAGGATCTCGTACTGGTCCTCGTAATGGGCGACGACGATGATCGCCGCCGCGACGACGTAGGCGACCGGCGCCAGCGGCCGGGCCCGCTTGGCCATCATGAAGAACTCGTTCATCCCCGCGCAGGCGAGGAGCACCATCGCCGCCGCGAAGAGCAGGTCGCCGACGGCGATGATCGCGATCGCGAAGACGATCCACGGGCAGCACCCAGAGCACCCGCGCGAGCGTGTCGGAGCGGCGCCGCCCAGGGCGCGAGTCGTCGGGCTCGGGCTCGCTCATCCAGTCCATCGGCTAACGGCCCCCGTAACGGCGCTGGCGCGCCTCGTACTCGTCCAGGGAAGCGCGAAACGCCTCGCGCGTGAAGTCCGGCCAGAGCTCCTCGCGGAAGACGAACTCCGAGTAGGCGCACTGCCAGAGCAGGTAGTTGGAGATCCGCTGCTCGCCCGACGTGCGGATCAGCAGGTCGGGGTCGTTCATCTCGGGCGCGTAGAGAAGCTTCGCGAACTCCTCCTCGGTGGTGCCCTCGAACCGCCGCGCCGCGTCGACGATCTCGGTCCGCCCGCCGTAATCGAAGCAGACGAAGAGGGTGATCCGGTCGTTCTCGCGGGTCGTCTGCTCCGCCCATTCGATCCGCTCGACCAGCTCCGCAGAGATGCGGTCGCGACGGCCGATGAAGCGCATCCGCACGCCCTCCTCGTCGAGCTCGGGGGTCTCGCGGTCGATCCGCTCGCCGAACATCCGCATCAGGCCGGCGACCTCCTGCGGCGATCGCGACCAGTTCTCCGTCGAGAACGAGTAGACGGTGAGCTCCTCGACGCCGAACTCGACCGCGTCGCGCAGGCGGGACTTGACGACGTCGGCCCCAGCCTGGTGCCCCTCGAGCGTCGGAACGCCCCTGCGCTCCGCCCAGCGGCCGTTGCCGTCGGTGATGATCGCGACGTAGCGCGGTGCCGCGCTCACACCTCGAGGATTTCTTCTTCTTTGCCCTTCAGGGCGGTGTCGATCTGACTCGTCGCCTCGTCGGTGAGGCGCTGCAGCTCCGACTCGGCGCGGCGCTCGTCGTCCTCGCCGGCCTCGCCCTCCTTCTTCAGCTCGCGCAGGTCGTGCATGACGTCGCGGCGGACGTTCCGGATCGCGATCCTGCCCTGCTCGGCGACCCCGTGGACGACCTTGACCAGGTCGCGGCGACGCTCCTCGTTCAGCTCCGGGATCGAGAGCCGGATCACGTTGCCGTCGTTCGACGGCGTGAGCCCGAGGTCGGACTCCATGATCGCCTTCTCGATCGCCGAGATCGAGGACTTGTCGTACGGGGTCAGGGTCAGCAGGCGTGCGTCGGTGGCGGCAACCTGGGAGAGCTGCTTGAGCGGCGTGTCGGCGCCGTAGTAGTCGACGATGACGCGGTCGAGGAGGTGTGGCGAGGCGCGGCCCGTGCGCACGGTCGCGAGCTCGTTGCGGCAGGACTCGACCGACTTGCCCATCCGCTCCTCGGCGTCGTCGAGGAGGGCGTCGATCAGCTCGGGGTCAGACATGGCTGCCGATCCTAATCATCTAGCCAGCCGCGACCCGGTCGCCGTTGGTGACGATCGTGCCGACGCGCTCGCCATCGAGGATGCGGTCGATGTTCGACTCGTCGGCCATGTTGAACACGTGGATCGGCAGCCTGTTGTCCATGCACAGCGAGAGCGCGGTCGAGTCCATCACCTTGAGCCCGCGCTCGATCGCCTCGCGGTGGGAGATCTCGGGCAGGAAGGTCGCGTCCGGCACCTTCGCGGGGTCGGCGTCGTAGACGCCCTCGATGCCGTGCTTCGCCATCAGGATCGCCTCGGCGTGGATCTCGAGCGCGCGCAGCGCGGCGGCGGTGTCCGTCGTGAAGAACGGGTTGCCGGTGCCGGCGGCGAAGATCACCGTCCGCCCCTTCTCGAGGTGGCGGATCGCGCGGCGGCGGATGTAAGGCTCGGCGACCTCGGTGACCTCGATCGCCGAGAGGACGCGGGTGTGCTCGCCGCGCTTCTCGAGCGCGTCCTGGAGCGTGAGCGCGTTGAGCACGGTCGCCAGCATCCCCATGTAGTCGGCGGTGGCGCGATCCATCCCCGCCGCGGCGCCGGCGAGGCCGCGGTAGATGTTGCCGGCGCCGACGACGACCGCGATCTCGACCCCGCGCTCGGAGACGGAGTGGATCTGGCCGCTGATGCGCTCGACCCGCTCGGGATCGGTGCCGTACTCCAGCGAGCCCATCAGGGCCTCGCCGGAGAGCTTCAGAAGGATCCGGTTGAAGACGGCGTCAGCCAAGCGTGGAAGAGACTATCCCGCTATTCCGCCCCGACGACGAAGCGCGCGAAACGGGCGATGCGGATGTTCTCGCCGGTCTTCACGGCGAGCTCGGCGCGGAGCTCCTCGATCGTCTTGCCGTCGTGCTTGTCGGAGTTGACGTGCTCCTGCTGGAGCAGGGCGACGTCCTTGGCCCATTTCGCGAGCTGGCCCTCGACGATCTTCTCCACGACGTGTTCGGGCTTGCCCTCCTCCTCGGCCTTGGCCTTGTGGAGGCGACGCTCCGCCTCGCGCTCCTCCTCGGAGATGTCCTCGGCGTCGACCACGCTCGGGTCGGCGGCGGCGATGTGCAGCGCGACCTCGTAGGCGAACGCGGTGAAGTCCTCGTTGCGGGCGACGAAGTCGGTCTCGCACTGGACCTCGACCATCGCCCCGATCTTCTTGTTGGCGTGGATGTAGCTGGAGACGACACCCTCCGCGGTGCCGCGGCCGGCGCGCTTCGCGGCCGACGCCTGGCCCTTGACCCGCAGCACCTCGATCGCCTTGTCCATGTCGCCGTCGGCCTCGGAGAGGGCCGCCTTGGCGTCCATGACGCCGGCCTGGGTGCGGTCGCGCAGCTCCTTGACCTGCGCCGCCGATACCTGGGCGCTCATGAACCCTCCTTGGCATCACCCTCGGCGGGCGCGGGCGTGGCGGCGGGCTGCTCCGCGGGCGCCGGCTGAGCCGCGGGCGCGGCCACCGGCTGCTGCGGCGCGGCGGGCTGCTGCGGCGCCTCGCCGGCCTGCTGCTGGGCCGCGGCCTCGGCCGCCTTCGCCTGCGCCTCCTGCTTGGCCTTCAGCTCGGCCTCCTGGCGGGCACGCTCCTCCTGCTCGCGTCGCTTCTTCTCCTCTTCCTCGCGTCGCTTGCGCTCCTCCTCGGCGCGGCGGGCCTCCTCGGCGGCGCGGAACTCGCCCGCGGCCCCCTCGATCGCGCCGCCGATCGTCGAGATCACCAGCTCGCACGAGCGGATCGCGTCGTCGTTGCCCGGGATCGGGTAGGCGACGGGGTCCGGGTCGACGTTGGAGTCGACGAGCGCGATCATCGGGATCCCGAGCCGCTGCACCTCGCGCACGGCGATGTCCTCCGTCTTCAGGTCGAGGATGAAGACGGCCTGGGGCAGCCGCTTCATGTCGCGGACGCCGCCGAGGTTGAACTCGAGCTTCGCGAGCTCGGCCTCCATCGACATCCGCTCCTTGGTCGGGAGCAGGTCGAGCTGGTCGTTCTCCTTGAGGTTGTTGAGCTCGTGCAGGCGGTCGATCCGCTTGGAGATCGTCTCGAAGTTGGTCAGCAGGCCGCCGAGCCAGCGCTTGTTGACGTAAGGCATGCCGCAGCGGTCGGCCCATTCCTGGACCGAGTCGCTCGCCTGCTTCTTGGTGCCGACGAAGAGGATCGTTCCTCCGTCGCGAGCGACCTGGCCGGCGAAGTCGCGGGCGCGCTCGAGCAGGACCTGGGTCTGCTGGAGGTCGATGACGTGGATGCCCTCGCGCTCGCCGAAGATGAACCGGCGCATTCGCGGGTTCCAGCGGCGCGTCTGATGGCCGAAATGGAGCCCGGCCTCCAGCAGCTCCTTCATCCCTACTTCTTGGGGCATGAGACTCCCTTTGTCGTCTTTGGCAAGACCCGCCGGTGCTCTGGGGACCCGGGCGTTCCCGGGCAGGGCCCCTCGGCGTTGTCGGCGGGATAGTGGTTTGGGCGCCAAGCGGTCGCTTGACGTCCGACAGTCTAGGAGCCCAGGCCGCGTGCCCGCGCGAGGGCGGTTTCGAGGTCCTCCGGCAGCGGCGATTCGAAGCTCACCACCTCGCCGGTGCCCGGATGGACGAATCCGAGCCGGTGGCTGTGCAGGAATTGCCGCGTGAGCCCGTGGCGCCCGGGGGTGCCGTAGGTCGGATCGCCTGCGACAGGGTGGTCGATCGCGGAGAAGTGGGCGCGGATCTGGTGGGTGCGGCCGGTCTCGAGCCGCGCGCGCACGAGCGAGTCGTGGACGAGCAGCTCCTCGACCTCGAAGTGGGTGCGCGCTTGGCGCTGGGCGCGGCCCGCGACCGCCATCCGGGTCGGGTCGCGGTGGCTGCGACCGATCGGCGCGTCGATCGTCCCCTGCCTGGAGCGCAGCCGCCCCTCGACCAGCGCGAGGTATTCGCGGTCGACCTCGCGCGCCGCGATCTGCGCGGCGAGAGCTGCGTGCGCCTCCTCGCTTCTCGCGGCGACCATCAGGCCGGAGGTGTCCTTGTCGAGCCGGTGGACGATGCCCGGCCGCTCGCGCTCGCCTCCGGCGAGGCCCTCAAGGAGGTCGACGAGCGTGTCGCCGGAATGGCCGGGTGCCGGGTGGACGACGAGGCCGGCCGGCTTGTCGACGACGACGAGCCACTCGTCCTCGTGGACGATCATTGCCGCTGCGGCCGCATGTAGGTGAAGAGCAGGATGACGACGCCGATCGTGATCGAGACGTCGGCGAGGTTGAAGGCGGGCCAGCTCGGCGGATCGATGAAGTCGGTGACGGCGCCGTCGCGGACCCTGTCGGCGAGGTTGCCGAGGGCGCCGCCGGTGAGCAGGCCGGCGGCGAGCCAGAGATTCGGCCGGGTCGGGTCGGAGGCGAACCAGCCGATCAGCAGGCCGAGCGCGAGCAGCGTGACCACGATCACGAGCGCCTCGCCGTCGTCGAGGAAGCCGAAGGCGATCCCGGTGTTGGTCACGTAGTCGAGCTGGAAGCCGAGCGGCAGCTCGGCGGGCGGCTGGCCGAGCAGGGCGTCGATCGCGGCCTGCTTGGTCGCCTGGTCGGCGATGAGGACGAGCGCGCAGGTGGCGAGCGCGCCACGCCAGGCGGCGGCGCGGCTCACCCCTCGATCAGCCCGACGACGACCGCCTCGACGATGTAGAGCAGGAAGATCGCCAGGATCGGGCTCAGGTCGAGCGGCCCCACCGGCGGGATGATCCGGCGGAAGAGGTTCAGGTACGGGTCGGTGACCTCGTGGAGGAATCCGACGACCGTCCGCAGCGCGCGGTTGTAGGGCATCCGCGGGATGAACGAGAGCACGATCCGGGCGAAGATCAGGATCAGGTAGACGAGGAAGAGCGCCGAGACGTAGTCCGCGATCTCAGCGCGGCCGATCGCGGCGAGTGCGCTCACCTGAGCCTCGCCAGGGACGCTTCGACCGCCGCATCGAAGGCCGCCCGCAGCTCGAGCGCGCTCGAGCGCCTCGAGGCCGGCCTCGGTGGCTCCGCCGGGCGGCGCGACGGAGCGGCGGATCGACTCGGCGTCGCGCTTGCCGAGCAGCTCGCCGGTGCCGGCAAGGGTCTCCGCGACGAAGAGGGCCGCGTGCTCGGGGTCGAGCCCCTCGCGGACCCCGGCGTCGGTGAGGATCTCGGCGACCATCGCGACATAGGCCGGCGAGCAGGCCATCACGGCCATCGCACCCTCGATGCGATCCTCGGGAAGGTCGATGGCCGTCCCCAGGAGGCCGAGCAACCTGACGATCTCCGCCGCGAGCTCGTCCGGGACGTCGGCGCCCCGCGTGTAGCAGAGGACCCCGCGCCGGACCTCGACGGGCTGGTTCGGCATCACCCGCACCGCCGGGACGCCGGGAAACGCCGACTCGATCCGCTCCAGCGGCGTGCCCGCCAGCATCGAGAGCAGCGCCTCGGGCGCCGCTCCGGCGAGCTCGGCGGCGACCGCGTCCAGCGCATTCGGCTTGACCCCGAGCACGATCAGGTGCGCGCGTCCGGCGAGCTCGGAGAGGTCGTCGGCAACCTCGCCGCCGACCTCCTCGGCGAGGGCCGCCGCGCGATCGCGCTCGAGGTCGCTGAAGACCATCGTGCCCGGGCCATCGGCCGCGCCGGCCCATCCGCGGGCCATCGCGGCGGCCATGTTTCCAGCTCCGGCGAACCCGACCTCCATCGGGCGAAGCCTAGTCCGCGCCAGGTGCCGCGGCAGGTGCCCCGGCCCGGCCGGCGAGCGCTCAGGGTCCGAGCGCCGCGATCAGCTGCTCGAAGCGGTCGCGCTCGTCGCGTAGGAGCTCCTCGGCCTCCTGCTTCAGGAGGTGGAGGTTCCCCTTGCTGGCGTCGTCCATGTCGTCGCGGGCGCGGTCGAGGCGCGTCTGGAAGCGGAAGTAGCGCTCGCGGCCGATGATCTGCTCCAGGTGGTGATCGGTGGCGTCGCTGACGCCGTCGAAGACGACGTCGATGATGGGCTTGGCCCACTCGGCGAGGCCCCAGTCCTTCGCGTCCTCGTACGGGAGCGGCCGGGTGAGCTCGCCGGTGCCGAGCGACAGCAGCACGATCTCGTCGTCGCCTTCGTCCTTGAGGGCCTCGGCGTAGGCGCACATCGCCGGGTTGTTGGCGAAGACGCCGCCGTCGACCAGCGCCAGGTCGGGGCGGCCGTGCTCGCGCTCGAGTCGCACCGGCTCGAAGTACGTCGGCGCCGCGCTCGTCGCCTGGGCGGCGTCGCGGATCGCGAAGTCGTCGCGCTCGTCGGCGCGCGCCTTCGTGCTCTTGAAGAAGAAGGTCGTTCGCTGCTCGATCTCGTACGCGGTGACGAGGACCTCGGTCAGCGCCTCGGAGAGCCGCGCCTCGCCGAGATAGGTGCGGAACGCCTTCTCCATCCCCTCGGGCGGGTACTTCTCGTCGAAGAGGCCCTCGACGGAGCGGACCCGGTCCCAGAGCGAGCGGGAGAAGATGCTCGGCCCCTCCTCCTCGTAAAGGGCGATCATCTCCTCGGCCGACCACGCGGGCCCGCCGTCGGAGCCCTTCATCGTCAGCGCCAGCGCGAGGATGCCGCCCGTCGACGTTCCCGCGACCAGGTCGAACGTCTCGGCGACGGAGCGGCCGGTGCGGCGTTCGAGCTCGGTGAGCACGATCGCGGGGATGATTCCGCGGATTCCGCCTCCGTCTATGGAGAGGACGCGGATCAGAGCTATGACTGGTTGAAGAAGCCCTTCTCGACCAGGCGGGCGCGTTCCTCGGCGGAGACCTCGACGTTGCGCGGCGTCAGCAGGAACGTCTTCTCGGCGATCTTCTGCATGCCGCCGTCGAGCGCGTAGGTGAGCCCGGAGGCGAAGTCGATGAGGCGCTTGGACAGCTCGGCATCCGTCGTCTGGAGGTTGAGGATCACCGGGACCCCGCGCTTGAAGCGGTCGGCGACCTCCTGTGCCTCGTTGAAGCTCGAGGGCGTCACCAGGTGGACCTGCACGTCGGCGCCGCCGTTCCCGTTGCCCGCAGTCTCGACGGGGCGCAGGACGCGGGTGGACGTCGCCGGCTCGTCGTCGGCGAAGATGTCGTCGATCTCGTCGCGGCGCTGGCGGCGGGACTCGAGGCGGCGGACGTTGGAGCGGCCGCGGCGCGACTCGCGCTGCGGTGGCTCGAAGATGTCCTCACCGGCACCGGAGGTTTCCGGGTCGTAGAGCTCGTCGTCGGCGTACTCGTGATCTTCGGCGAGGCCGAAGTAGACGAGGGCACGGTGCCATGTATCGCGGAAAGCCATCGGTGGCGTTGTTCTGGGCGGTTACCCAGCTCCCTTCACAATTATTGCGCGCTTGGCCGTTCTTGCAGGCGATCTCTCAGCGAGAACGTCAGATGTAGAGGGCGGTTCCGAGCCTGATGATCGTCGCGCCCTCCTCGACCGCGACCTGCCAATCCTGACTCGTCCCCATCGAGAGGCGGGCGAGCCCGTGCTCGCCGGCGAGCTCCGCGAGGCGCGCGAAGTAGGGCCGCGAGGCCTCCGGGTCCTCGCTGAACGGCGGCATCGTCATCAGCCCACCCACCCGGACAGGGCAGGCCTCGATGAAGGCGGCGAAGGGCATCGGGCCGGATGCCCGCCCTTCGACTCCTCGCCGGCGAGGTCGACCTCGACCAGGACCTCGGTCTCCTCCGTGCCGTGGCGCTCGAGCTGTGCGAGCGCCGACTCGCTCGCCACCGAGTGGATGAGGCGGACTATCGGAAGGATCCGCTTCACCTTCCGGCTCTGCAGGTTGCCGATGAAGTCCCAGGTGAAGGCGTCGGGCCAGCGCTCGCGCTTCGCCTCGAGGTCCTGGAGGCGGTTCTCGCCCACGAGCGTGACGCCGGCCTCGGCGAGCGTGCCCATCTCCTCGAGCGGCACGTACTTCGTCGCGGCGAGGACCTCGACCTCGGGGCCGGCTGCCCCGCGGACCCGGTCGAGGTTGGCGCGGACCTTCCCGGCTTCGATGCCGTGGATCAGGCCCGCCACGCGAGTCCTCCCTGGCGCCCGGTCTTCGGCCCGTCGCGGCGGTGCGAGTAGAAGAGCTCGGGCTCGCAGCTCGTGCAGTGGCCGGCGGTCTCGATATCGGTGACGCCGGCGCGCTCCAGGAGCCGGCGTGCGACCTCGGGGAGGTCGAGCATGCGGCCGTCCGCGACCCCCTCGCCGAACGGAAGGAAGCGCGCCAGGACGTCTTCGCCGACCTCGTAGCAGCACGGGCCGATCCCGGGCCCGATCGCGGCGGCGGTCGCCGAGACCGCCTCCACCCCACGCTCGACGATGCCGCCCGCGAGCGGGCGCCAGCCGCAATGGAGCATCGCGACGCCGTCCTCCCCGGCGAGCGCCACCGGGAGGCAGTCGGCGACGAAGACGAGCGCAGCGAGGTCGCGCTCGGCGGTGACGTGCCCGTCGCGCTCGGGCGGATCGACGACGCCGGGCTCGGCGAATGGGCTCGGCGACTGCGGGCCGTCGTGGCGCTCGATCTCGGCGGCGTGAACCTGGCGCGCGATCACCACGCGCTCGGCGTCGAGGCCCAGCGCGCCGGCGAGGCGGTGGCGGTTCTGGCGCACCGCGTCGTGGTCGTCGCCGGTGAGGATCGCGAGGTTGAGGCTGTCGAAGGGCGCCTTGCTGGCGCCGCCGGCGCGGGTCGAGAAGGCGGCCCGGGCGCCGTGCGGGAGCTCGGCGTCGAGCCACTTGACCCCGTCCATGTTCGCGCCACTCCATACAACGGCAGGCTAGTAAGGGGGCGTTTGCCTATCCCTCCCTAGCGGCGCCGCAACGCCACGTCCAGCTCGGCCTCTCTGCCCCTTACTTGCCCGTCCAACCGGGCCGCCAGCGCCGCGGCAGGCCGCGACCCACCGCGGGCCCCTGCTCGACTCCCGCCTCGATCAGGTCCTCCCCGTCGATCTCCAGCCGTACGTCCCGCCACTCCTCCACATACCGGTCGAGCCACTCCGCCCCCATCGCCCGCGCGATCACGAGCGCGACCGGGGAGATGTCGCGCGCCGCGGCGGCCAGCGCGGACGGCGGCCCGTCCTCGGTCTGCGGCGAGCTCGCGGGCCTGGCGGAGCGGGCCCGCCGACGGTGCGTAGGCGCCGACGGCAGGCGCCCCGGCAACGAGCATCGCAGTCGTCCGGTCCGCGGTCCCCGCCCAGGCCGGTTGTTCGAGCACCTTGCGCACTGCCTCCATCAGGCCGAGGTCCGCCGGCGGTGCCAGCCCCCATTCCGCTAGGAGCTCGAACCCGCGGCGCCACTCCTCCTCGCCGAGGAGCCGGACCAGCTCCGCCTCGACCCGCTCGAGCGAGACGGCGGAGAGGTCGGCGCTGCGGAGCGCGAGCTCGGTCTCGCGCGTCGAGGCCGAAGCCCAGGCGGGCCGCGTAGCGGGCGGCGCGCAGGGCCCGGGTCGGGTCGTCGGCGAACGAGCGCGGGTGGAGGATCCGCAGCAGCCCCGCGTCGAGATCCCGGCGGCCGCGAAGCGGATCCACCAGCTCTCCCGGGGCGGCCAGCGCCACAGCCATCGCGTTGACGCTGAAGTCGCGGCGGCCGAGGTCCTCGACAAGGCTGGCGGCCTCGACCTCGGGAAGCGCTCCGGGCGCCGGGTAGGTCTCGGTGCGGGTCCTTGCGAGGTCGACCTCGCGCCCGCCGAGCTCGACCGTCGCGGTCCCGAACCGCTCGTGCTCACGGACCTCGTCGCCGTCGAGCCTCCGCGCCAGCTCGATCGCGTCCCCCTCGACCGCGAGGTCGAGGTTCCCGATCCGCTCGGGCGCCCGCCCGAGCAGCAGGTCGCGAACGGCGCCGCCCACCAGATAGACCGGGGTCTCCCCCGCCGCCTCCGCGATCGGCGCCAGGCCGAGCGCGGCCACGCGCGTCGTGAGCTCTCCGTCGCCTGCTTCGAAATCGGTTGACACGAAGCTCGTAGCATTGCCGACCTTCCCGATGCGTTGGACGATCGCGATCTGGGCCGTCTCCCTGGCGGCGCTTGGCGGCCTTGCCGTCACGGCTTACGACACCCTCAAGCGGCCCGGCGACATCCTCAACACCGGCGTCGCGTTCGACGAGAACGAGGAGGCTCCCGGGAAGCCGAAGAAGCCGGAGGAGGTCGAGACCGTGGACTGGCCGATCTACGGGGCCAACCTCGCGCGGACCAAGAACCTCGACGTCGACGTGCGGCCGCCGCTGCGGAAGATCTGGAGCTGGGACTCGAAGGAGCTGATGGAGTTCTCGCCGATCGTCGTCAACGACGTCATCTACGGGATGAACAACGACGCGCTCTTCTTCGCCCTCGACGCCGACACCGGCAAGGTGCTCTGGAGGAAGGACGTCGGCGAGCTGAACGCGTCCTCGCCGGTCTACAACAAGGGGATCCTCTACGCGGTCAACCTCGAGCCGGGCCACGTCTTCGCCCTGCGCGCCCGCGACGGCAAGACGGTCTGGAGCCAACCGCTGCCCGGGCGCACGGAGTCCTCGCCCGCGATCTACAAGGGCAAGGTCATCTTCGGCTGCGAGTGCGCCACCGTCTTCGCCTACGACGCGAAGACCGGCAAGCAGGTCTGGCAGACATCGACCGCGGCGGAGGTGAAGGCCGCTCCTGCGGTGTCCGACGGCAAGGTCTACGTCGGCGACTACGCCGGCGAGATGTACGCGCTGAACGCGGTCAACGGGGACGTCATCTGGCAGTCGTCGGGCCAGGGCGGCAGCTTCGGGCAGGCCGGCCGCTTCTACTCCTCGCCGGCGGTCGCCTTCGGCCGGGTCTACGCCGGCAACGTCGACGGCCGCGTCTACTCCTTCGACTCCGAGAACGGCGAGGTCGCGTGGACCCAGTCCACGGGCGACTGGGTCTACTCGGGAGCGGTCGTCGGCGAGTCCGGGGACCGGCCGGCGGTCTTCACCGGCTCCTTCGACCATCGCGTCTACGCGATGGACGCCGCCACCGGCGAGGTGATCTGGAGCAAGGACACCGGCGGGATCATCAGCGGCGCGGGCTCGATCGTCGGCGACGTCTACTACGTCTCGATCCTCGCCGGGAAGACCTTCGGCTACGACACCGCCAACGGCGATCTCCTCTTCACCTTCGACAAGGGCGAGTACAACCCGGTGATCTCCGACGGCGAGCGGATCTACCTGACGGGGTACTCCTCGGTGAACGCGCTCGAGCCCAAGGAGAAGAAGCCGAAGGGCAAGGGCGGAAAGGGTGACAAGGGCGCCAAGAAGACCGGCAAGCCGAAGAAGAAGCGCTAGTCGACGACCTTGACCTTGGCGCTCGCCGTGCCCTGATTGCCGTTCCCGTCCGTCACGTCGACCGTCACCAGTGCGGGGAGCCGGCTCCGCGTCGTCATCGCCCTGACGACCCGTTTCTCGCCCTTTCTCGGAAGTATGAGCTTGAGCTTCTCGGGCGCGCCGGCGGCGAGCGATTCGCTCACCGGGCGGAGCTTCACCTTCCGGGCGGCGCGGGCCGACTTCCCGCCGCCCTTGGGCAGCCGGATCGCGCCCGTGACCTTCGCCTCGCAGTCAACCGCCGGACAGCCCGTGCGTACGGTGAGCGCTCCCCTGTCGACGATGTCCTGCTTCTTCTTCGCCTTGATCGATACGTCGACCACGGAGCCGGAGCCGGGCCCTCCGCCGTCCCCACCCCCACCCCCGCCGTCGTCGGGCGGCTGAACGAACGGGGCGAAGTCGACGGTCTCGCAGTCGGCGGCGATCGTGTCCACGCCCTGCACGTCCGCGCTGACGGTGTCGGCTTGGGGCCCACACGTCGCGGTGTCCGGACCGCCGTCGCGGACGTTCAGGATGTCGGCGCCAAACCCGCCCAGACCGTCTCCGTCGAGGACGTCGACGCCGGCACGGCCGTCGAGCGTGTCGCCGCCGGTGTGGCCTGAGAGCAGGTTCGCGCCGCCATCCCCGAGGAGCGTGTCGGCGAATTGGGAGCCGTCCACGCTCTCGATGCCCGACACCGTGTCCAGGCCGCCGCCGCCCGTGTTCTGCTGGCCGGGCACGGCGAGGTCGAGCGTCACCCCGGCGGGCGTATTGAAGTAGCTGAGGAGATCGGTGCCGGAGCCGCCGTCGACCGTGTCGTTGCCGGCATCCGAGCCGATCACGTCCGCCCCCGCGCCGCCCGTCACCGTGTCGTTGCCGGCGTCGTTGGAGATCGCGCCCTCGAACGCGATCGTGTCGTCCATGTCGCCGCCGGTCAGCTGATCGTTGCCGACGCCGCCGTGAATCCTCATCGGGATCTGAAGTGGCGTCCCGGCGCCGAGCCCGCCGTTGCCGCGAACCACGTCGCTCGAGCCGCCGGTGTCCATGCGAACGCGATCCGTCGAGGCGAGGAAGGTCACGTCGGTGTCCACGCCGGGGGTGAGGAAGTTGGCCTCGCTCGCGCCGTTCAGGTTCGCGCCGTCGCTGCCGAAGCGCCAGTTGTCGGCACCCGAGCTGCCCTTGAACTCGGCACTCTCGACGTCCTGAAGCTCGATCTCGATCTCGTCGTTGGATCCCCCCTCGTTGTCCGCGCCGGGCGCGAACGGCCCGCCCGACAGGTCGATCGTGACGTGATAGCTGAAGTTCGCCGGCGCGCTGTCGAAGACGATGATCGCGTCGGTGTTGGTCACGGTCGGGCCGCCGCTGCAGGCGACGGGGTTGCTCCCGGAGTTGACCTGGATCGCGCTGCCGTTGCGGACGATGGTCGTCGGCGAGCTCTCGAAGACCTCGAGGTGCTTGCTGGACCCGTTGTACTGGCAGCTCACGACGCCGAACGAGCTCGCCGGGACGAGCAGGGCCGAGCCCAGCACCACACCGACGAGCACGGACGACCTCACGAAGCGCAAACTGCACCTTCCCCTTCCTGTACCGGGGAGGCTACTCCCCCGCCCGCGGCCGGGCGAGAGGCCGAAGGCTGCAGCGAAGGCCGCCAGCAGGACGGCGGCCATCGCGCCGTAGGCGACGGTGTCGCTGCTGGCGTCGGCGATCGCGCCGCCACCGGCGGAGCCCGCCGCCGTGGTCAGCGCCCAGGTGAAGTTGAAGATCGCGAACGCGTAGCCCTGGTCCAGCCCGGCCTGCTCGGCGCCGTCGGCGAGCATCTTCATCCCCGGCACGAACATCCCGCCCTCGACCGGCCCGAGCACGACGCAGAGGACGACGAGCAGCGCGGCCGTCTCCGGCAGCGGCAGCACGAGGGCGAGCACGATCCCGGCGACGAGGCTCCACCGGACCGGGCGTAGCGGCCCGATCCGGTCGCTGAGGCGGCCGATCATCGGGCCGGTCACGCCCTCGGCCAGCGCCGCTAGGGCGAAGGCCCCGCCGATCACGGCGCCACCCGCTCCGAGCGCGTCGAAGCGAAGCGGCACCAGCACCTCGACGACCCCGAAGAGGAGCCCGACCATCAGGATCGCGCCCGCGCCCGGCAGCAGGGCCCGCTCGCGCAGAGCCGAAACCCAGCCCCCCTCGTCCCGGCTCGCCGGCGGCGCGGGCACGCGCAGCGACCAGGCGATCAGGCCGACCCCGACCGCGGCCGCGAGGCTGAACACGATCGCCGGGTCGATGCCGCGAGCGGCGGCCCCGAGCGCGGGACCGAGCAGCGAGCCCGCGAGGGCGCCGGAGAACGCGATGCCGAGGCGCTCGCCGCGGCGCTCGGGCGGGCTCTCCCGGCTGAGCCAGGCGAGCCCGGCCGTCCAGGAGGCGGCGCTCCCCGCGCCCTGCAGGAACCGCGCCAGGTCGAGCAGGACGATGTCGTTCGCGAAGCCGAAGACGAGGCTCGCGCCCGCGAACAGCGCGAGGCCGACGATCGCCGTCGGCTTCGCGCCGAAGCGGGCGACGAGCGCGCCGGCCGGGAAGGCGCCCGCGAAGACGCCCGCCGGGAACGCGGCGACGAGCACCCCCGCCTCGGTCTTCGAGAGCCCGAGCTCGTCGGTGTAGAACGGGAGGAGCGGGGCGATCACTCCGAAGAGCGCACTGTCCACGAAGACGACGGCGCTGACGAAGGCGAGAAGGCGCCCGCCGCCGCCGAAGCGCCCGGCGAGCCCCCGGCTCACGTGCGAACCGGGATGCCGGCGTCGCGCAGGTGCTCCTTGGCGTCGCGGACGCGGTAGGTGCCGTAGTGGAAGATCGACGCGCAGAGGACGGCGTCGGCCCCGCCCTCGGTGATCGCCTCGCTCAGGTGCTCGAGCTTGCCGGCTCCTCCGGAGGCGATCACCGGCACCCCGACGGCGTCGGCGACGGCGCGGGTGAGGTCGAGCTCGTAGCCGTCGGTCGTGCCGTCGCGATCCATGCTCGTCAGCAGGATCTCCCCCGCCCCGCGCTCCTCGGCCTCACGGGCCCAGGCGACCGCCTCACGACCCTCGACGCGGGTGCGCCCGCCGGCGACGTACACGCCCCAGCCGTCCTCCTCGCGCTTGGCGTCGATCGCGACCACCACGCATTGCGACCCGAAGACCTCGGCGAGCTCGGCGATCAGCTCGGGCCGGGCGAGCGCGGAGGAGTTGACCGAGACCTTGTCGGCACCCGCGTCCAGGACAGCCTGGGCGTCCTCGACGGTGCGGATCCCGCCACCGATCGTGAACGGGACGAAGACGTCGTTGGCCGTCCTCCGGGCGAGGTCGACGATCGTGTCGCGGCGCTCGTGGCTGGCCGTGATGTCGAGGAAGACGATCTCGTCGGCGCCCTCGGCGTCGTAGCGGACGGCGAGCTCGACCGGATCGCCGGCATCGCGTAGCCCGACGAAGTTGGTTCCCTTCACCACCCGCCCGCGATCGACGTCGAGGCAGGGGATGACGCGCTTGAGAGCCACGGCCTAGTGCCGCTCGGGGTGGACCGCCGCGTCCCAGACCGTCATCGCGAGCTTGCGCAGCTCCTCGCGCTCGCGCCGGGTCAGGTTGCCGGGCCGCCCGTTCGACTTGCGGACCAGCTCCAGCGCGCGGGCGCGGCCGTGCGGGCCGAGCTCGCGGCCCACGGCGGAGCCGCGCTCGAGCGCCTCCTTGCTGAGCCAGAGGACCTGGGCCCACGAGAGCCGGCGGGCGCCGGCGGCGAGAAGTGCGGCTGGTCCGGGCATCGATCTGAGCTTAGCCCTGCCGGGCGATTATCAAGGTGCCTGGCCCCGCTTTAGGTTTGGAGGGCGGCCTGGCCCTCGGCGACCGTGAATCGGCCCTCGTACAGGGCGCGGCCGACGATCACGCCGCTGAGGCCCGGGAGCTCGAGCTCCGCGAGCCCGGCGAGGTCCTCGGTCGAGCCGATCCCGCCCGAGTAGATCAGCTCGGCGTTCGCCTCTCCGGCGGTATCGGCGATCTCGCGAAGCCCTTCGACCGAGGGCCCGGTGAGCATCCCGTCGGCCTCGATCGGCGTGTAGACGAAACCGCGAACGCCGCGGTCGACCATCGCCCGCGCGAGCGCCGCGGGCGTCGCGCCGCCCCCCTCGGTCCAGCCGGAGTGCGCCACCTCCCCGTCCCGGGCGTCGATCGAGACCATCACCCGCTCCGGCCCGTGGACCTCGATCAGGGCGTTGACGAGCTCCGGGTTGGTCAGGGCCGCCGTGCCGAGGACGACGCGCTCGACGCCGGCGTCGATCGCGGCCTCGACCGCGACCGAGTCGCGCAGGCCGCCACCGAGCTCGATCGGCACCTTCGCCTGCTTCGCGATCCGCTCCACGTGGTGGAGGTTCGCGGGGGCACCCTCGCGGGCGCCGTCGAGGTCGACGACGTGCAGCCAGCGCGCCCCGCCGTCCACCCACCGGCGCGCGGCGGCGACCGGGTCGGCGTCGAACTCGAGCTCGCGGTCGTAGTCACCCTGGACGAGCCGCACCGCGCGACCGCCGCGGATGTCGATCGCGGGGATGAGGATCACGGGCGCGCCGCGCTCACGCGGGGACGGCGGCGCAGACGCCGGCGAAGTTGGCGAGCAGGCGGAGCCCGGCGGCGCTCGACTTCTCCGGGTGGAACTGGAAGCCGTAGAGCGGTGGCCGCTCGACCGCGCAGGCGAAGCGCTCGCCGTAGACGGCCGTGCCGAGCACGTCCGCCGGATCGGCGGGCCTCGGCGTGAGCGTGTGGACGAAGTAGAACGGGGTCTCCGACTCGATCCCCTCGGTGACGGCGGAGTCGTGCTCGAGCCGCATCGGCTCCCAGCCCATGTGCGGCACCTTGAGGCCCGGCGCGTCGAGTGGCTCGACGGTGCCGGCGAGCAGGCCCAGGCCCTCCGCCCCGCCGAGCTCGCTGGAGCGCTCGAACAGGAGCTGCATGCCGAGGCAGATGCCGAGCACGGGCGTTCCCTGCTCGATCCGCGCGTCGAGCAGGCGGTCGAAGCCCAGCTCGCGCACGCGCTCCATCGCCTTCGGGAAGGCGCCGACGCCGGGCAGCACAAGGCCGGCCGCGTCAGCGGCCGCATCGGCGTCGGCGGTGCGAAGCACGTCGGCGCCGACGTGCTCGAAGGCCTTCTCGACCGACCTGAGGTTCCCCATGCCGTAATCGAGGATCGCGATCGTCGTCATTCCGTCAACGTCCCCTTCGTCGACGGCACGCCGCTCTCGGTGGGATCGATCGCGACCGCCTGGCGCAGCGCGCGGGCGAACGCCTTGAAGCAGGCCTCGATCATGTGGTGGGCGTTGGAGCCGTACTCCGTGCGGAGGTGCAGGGTGAGCTTCGCGTTGGTGGCCACGGCGCGGAAGAACTCCTCGGTGAGCTCGGTGTCGAACCCGGCGATCGCGACCGGCGGCAGCTCGGCCTCGAAGATGCAGAACGGCCGGCCCGAGATGTCGAGCGCGCAGACCCCGAGGGCCTCGTCCATCGGCACCGCGAAGTTGCCGTAGCGGGTGATCCCGCTGCGGTCGCCGAGCGCTTCGTCGAGCGCCTGGCCGAGGACGATGCCGACGTCCTCGACGGTGTGGTGAGCACCGGTCTCGAGGTCGCCGCTGGCCTTGACCCGGAGCCCGAGCCGGCCGTGGCGGCCGAGCAGGTCGAGCATGTGGTCGAGGAAGCCGACCCCGGTGTCGTTCGAGACCTCGCCGCCGTCGAGGTCGAGGGTCAGCGAGACCTCCGTCTCACCGGTCTTGCGGTTGATCGTTGCGGTTCTACTCATCGTCGGGTCCTCACTCCCCAGTTTGGCGGCTGCGGGCGACGGCCGACTCGCCGTGCACCGGCAGCCCCTCGGCGCGGGCGAGCACATCGACCGTCGGCGCGAGCGCCTCGGCGGCCGCGGACGGGATCGTGACGACGCTGGCGCGGCGCATGAAGGTCATCGGGCCGAGCGGGCCGCCGAAGCGCGCGGCGCCGCCGGTCGGGAGTACGTGGTTGGAGCCCGCGGCGTAGTCGCCGAACGCGGTCGCGGCGCCGTCGCCGACGAAGACGCAGCCCGCGAGGCGGGCGCGGGCGACGATCTCGTCGGCGCCGTCGAAGGCGAGCTGGAGGTGCTCGGGCGCATAGGCGTCGGAGAGCTCGAGCGCGCGCTGGACGCCGGGCGCGCTGACGAGCGCGAGGGAGGGCGAGGCAACGCTCTCGCGCCCCGCGGCGATCGCCTCGACCCGCTCGGCGACGAGGTCGAGCATGTCCGAGGACGGCGAGATCAGGAGCAGGGAGCTGTCGTCGCCGTGCTCCGCCTGGGCGCAGAGGTCGAGGGCGAGCAGGTTCGGGTCGGCGGTGGCGTCGGCGACGATCGCGAGCTCGCTGGGACCGGCGACGCCGTCGATCCCGACCTGCCCGGAGACGATCCGCTTCGCCTCGGTGACGTAGCGATTGCCGGGGCCGGCGATCACGTCGACCCGCGGGACGGTCTCGGTGCCGAACGCGAACGCCGCGATCGCCTGCGCGCCGCCGATCGCGTAGACCTCGTCGATGCCGGCGACGGCGCAGGCCGCGAGGACCGTCGAGCTCGGCCGCCCGGTCGACGCCCCGGGCGGGCTGGCGACGACGATCCGGCCGACCCCGGCGACCCGCGCCGGGATCGCGCACATCAGGAGCGAAGAGGGATAGGCCGCCTTGCCGCCGGGCGCGTAGATGCCGGCGTACGGGACCGGCTCGGAGCGCAACTCGACCGTCTGGCCCTCGGGCAGCTCCGAGATCGCCGGCGAGGACACCTGGCGCAGCTCGGCACGCGCGACCGCGGCGATGTTGACCGCGGCGGCGCGCAGGGCCTCGCGGACCTCGGGGTCGAGCAGGCCCGGCGCGGCCTCGATCGCCTCGGGGTCGACCCGCAGCCTCTCCGGCGCCGCCTCGCCCAGCCGCACGGCGAGCTCGCGGATCGCCTCGTCGCCGCGGCTGCGGACCGCGCCGAGGATGTCGGCGACGTCCGCGCTGACCTCGGAGAGCGCCGGCGCCAGCGAGCGCAGCCGCGCGGCCAGCGCCGCCGCGTCGCGGCCGTCCCATTCGATCCGTTCGGTCCTCATCGCTTCTCGCTCACTTCCAGGTCGCCCCGCGGAGGCGCTCGACGAGCTCGTCCACCTCGGCCGCGCGCAGCTTGTGGGCAACGCGGTTCGCGACCAGTCGCGCGGTGGAGACGAAGATCTCCTGGCGGATCTCGAGGTCGTTCTCGGCGAGCGTACGGCCCGTGTCCACGAGGTCGACGATGCCGTCGGCGAGACCCACCAGCGGCGCCAGCTCGACCGACCCCTTGACCTCGATCACCTCGGCCGAGCGCCCGACCCGCTCGAAGTAGCGCTCCGCCGTGCGCGGGTACTTGGTCGCGATCCGCATCGCGCCCAGGCGGCGTTCGACCTCGGCGAGGCGCTCCTCGTCCCTGCGGCCGGCGAGCACCATCCGGCAGGTCCCGTAGCGCAGGTCGAGGAGCTCGTAGGTGACCCGGTCGACCTGCTCCGAGAGCACGTCCTTGCCGGTGATGCCGACGTCGGCGGCGCCGGCCTCCACGTAGGTCGGCACGTCGGACGGCCGCATCGTGACGAGGACGAGCTCGGGGGTGCGGAAGACGAGCGAGCGGGAGTCGCCGCGCAGCTCGCTCGTGTCGACGCCGATGGCGTCGAGGACGTCGAGCGTCTCGCCGAAGAGCGCGCCGCGCGGAAGCGCCAGCTTCAGCGGGCCCTCCTCGCGCGGCATCAGCCGGCCGGCGACCGAGCCGGGGCTCACGGTCCCTCCCTCCCGAGGCGCTCCTCCTCGGCCTGGGCGATGTGCAGCCGCTCCGTGTAGAGCGCGAACCCGACCGCCGGCAGATCGCGGCCGAAGCGCCCGACGAGCTCGTCGTAGCGGCCGCCGCCGCCGAGCACGTGGCCGAGGGCGGGGTCGTAGACCTCGACGATCGCGCCCGTGTAGTAGCCGAGGTCGCGGAGCAGGCCGAGGTCGAGCTGGACGCGATCGGCGACGCCGCGCGCCGCGAGCTCGTCGTAGGTCGCCTGCAGCCTCGCCGTCGCGCGCTCGACCGCGTCGCCGCCGAGCTCGTGCGCCTGATCGAGCACCGAGCGGTCGCCGCGCATGCCGGGCAGGCGCAGGAGGGTCTCGCGAGCGCCCGCGTCGAGCCCCTCGACCTCGTCGACGGCGGCCTCGAGCCCGACGAGGTCATGGCTCGCCAGGCAGTCCAGGATCGCCTGGCGGGGTTCCGCCGAGACGCGGAGCTCGTCGAGGAGCTGGCGGTACAGATCGGCGTCGCCGAGCCCGATCACGGCGCGCCCGAGCCCGGCGGCCTCGAGCGCGGACGCCAGCACCTCGATCACCTCGGCGGTGCCCTCGGGGGCCTCGACGCCGATCAGCTCGACGCCGGCCTGGCGGAACTCGCGCGCCTGCCCGCGCTGCGGGCGCACGGCGCGGTAGGCGCTGCCGACGTACGAGAAGCGGAACGGCGGCTCGTCGCCGGCGAAGCGGCTCGAGGCCAGGCGAGCGATCGGGATCGTCATGTCGGAGCGCAGCGCGAGCAGCTCGCCCGACTCGTCGAAGAAGCGGTAGGCCGAGGGCGCGCCACGGTCGTCGCCGCGGGCGAGCACCTCGTGGTACTCGATCGCGGGCGTCGCGACCTCGCCGTAGCCGTAGCGCTCGAAGGCGGCGCGCAGGGAGTCCTCGAGCGCTCGCAGCTCGCGCATCTCCTCGGCGAGGATGTCCCGGGTTCCGGGGGGTATCGGTGGGTGGGTCATGGCCGGAGCCTCGGCGCCAGCCTAGGGAGGCACCTGGACGGTGCCTAAGCGGCGATCTGCTTCTGCTCGGTCGTCGTCGGGTCGGGCTCTTCGTGAGACGCGCTCGATGTGGGCGCCGAGGCCGCGCAGGCGCTCGTCGATGCGCTCGTAGCCGCGGTCGATCTGGACGATGTTGCCGATCTCCGAGCTCCCGTCGGCCGCCAGGGCGGCGATGAGCATGGCCATCCCGGCGCGGATGTCGGGGCTCTCCAGGCGCTCACCGTGAAGACGGCCCGGACCGCTGACGATCGCCCGGTGGGGATCGCAGAGGACGATCCGAGCGCCCATAGCTACGAGCTTGTCGACGAAGAAGAGGCGGTTCTCGAACATCTTCTCGAAGATCATGATCGTGCCCCTCGCCTGCGTGGCGAGCGCGAGCGCGATCGAGGTCAGGTCGGCCGGGAACGCGGGCCAGGGCCCGTCGTCGATCTTCGGGATCGCGTCGCCGACGTCGTCGCGGACCTCGAGCCGCTGGTCCGGCGGGACGAGGACGTCGCGACCCTCCACCATCGTCTGCAGCCCCAGCCGGCGGAACTGGCGCCTGATCCCGAGCAGGTCCTCGGGCTCGGTCTCGCGGATGCGGAGCTCCCCGCCGGTGACGGCGGCGAGCGCCATGAAGCTGCCGACCTCGATGTGGTCGGGCGTGACCCGGTGCTCGGCGCCGCCGAGCTTGTCGCGGCCATGCACCGTCATCACGTTCGAGCCGATCCCGTCGATCTCGGCGCCCATCGCGACGAGCAGGCGGGCCAGGTCCTGGACGTGGGGCTCGCAGGCGGCGTTGCCGATCGTCGTCGGCCCCGGCGTCAGCGCCGCGGCCATCAGCGCGTTCTCGGTCCCCATCACCGAGGGCTCGTCCATGAAGATCCTGCACGGCTTGAGGCCGTCGGGCGGCGCCTGCAGCTCGATCCGGCGGTCGCCCGAGACCTTCGCGCCCATGTCGCGGAATGCGTCGAGATGCGGGTCGAGGCGGCGGCGGCCGATCGTGTCGCCGCCCGGCGGCGGCATCCGCGCCTCGCCGAAGCGCCCGAGCAGGGGGCCGGCGGCCAGGAACGAGGCGCGGATCCTGCTCGCGGCGGCCTCGTCCATCTCGCCGCTCACCGAGTCCGCCTGGAGGCGGACCTCGTTCGGCCCCGTCCAGCTCGCCTTCGACGCCCATCCCCTCGAGCAGGGAGACCTGGGTCTCGGTGTCGCGTATCCGCGGCACGTTGGAGAGCACGAGCTCCTCCTCGGTGAGCAGGCAGGCGGCGATGATCGGGAGCGCGGCGTTCTTGTTGCCGGCCGCGACGATCTCGCCCGAGAGGGGTATTCCGCCGTCGATTAGGAACTTCTGCATGGCGCCCGCGAGGGTAACACCGGGCGGGCCGCCCGCCGGGACTCTCCTGCCGCGGCTACTTCTCCGTCATCGCGCGCTTCCCGTACGCCTGGAAGCGGAAGTCCCTGGCCCAGCTATCCGCCTGGGTCGCTGCTCGTGCCCGCGATCGCATCGGCGCCGAGCGGGAACGGGTGCGGCCGGGGCTCTCCCGCGCCGGTGTCGAGGTCGGTCGCCTGGCTCGGGCCTGTCCCGGTGCGGGTCCCGCCTCGGGCAGACGCCGGCGGTCGGGTAGTCGATCGCGAACCCGGAGAGCGTGCCCCGGTAGCCGTCCGGGTCGATGTCGCAGACGAGGAGGTCGCCGGGATCGTCGTTGCTCGTTGTAGAGGTCTCGGAGCCCGACTCCGCTCCGGCGCGGCCGGCGGAGTCGGTCCCGGCGGTGTTCCGGAGTGTGCGGGGCCGCCGCACGCGGACCGTGATGCTCGCCGACGCCGCGATAGCTGGTCGAGCTCAAGCATCGCCGTCTCGCCGAAGACCGGTCGTCGCGAAGCCGAACCGCTCCCGCCGGACGCCGATCCGCTCCAGCGAGCCCGGGTCCGGTGGCGCTTCATCACGGTGACGGTGGCTGTCGGGCTGCGTCCGGCAAGCTGAATCTGCTCGTTGCGCTCCCTCGCCTGATCGCGCAGAGCTTGCGCAGATGCGTCACTGTCGTAGGCATCGATCGGAAGGCCGGCGTGCCGGAGGATCGTGCGAGCGCGAGACCTGCTGGGCTCGATCTCGCCGAGCGTGCCCGTCGATCTTGCTGCACCGGGCGGGTGAACCTCTCGAGGCTGTCGCGTCTGCTCCCGGATCCCTTGGGCGCCGAGATCGTGACTCCCGTCGTGGACTTGCCCGCCGCCTGGTAGCCCTCGTTGGCGGTCGTAGTCGGCGAGCCGAAGCTCATTGTCCTAGCCGTGGATCGTGTGTGTCGCGTGCCGCTGAGCGAGACCTGCTCGACCACGAGGTCGGGGGCCGCGCCTGCTTCCCGGCGAGCGCGGCGTTGGCCGGCACCAGGACGGCGAGGCCGCGGATCCGGCAGGCTGACGAGGGTGCGGACCCTCCTGGTGGCAGCCTCGTCGCCGATCCTCGAAGGCTCGTCGTCGGACGATCTGCGAGATTAACGGCCATGGCACCCCCACCAGAGACGAGGCCTGGGAGCTTTTCTGCGAGTGGACCGAGTCCGAGTCCCTGCGCAAGCACGCGCTCGGCGTCGAGGCCGCGATGCGCGCCTACGCCCGCCGCTTCGGCGAGGACGAGGAGCTCTACGCCGTCACCGGGCTGGTCCACGACCTCGACTACGAGCGCTATCCCGACCTCGACACGGGCCATCCCCGCTACGCGCTCGAGGAGCTGCGCGAGCGCGACTATCCCGAGGACGTCGTCGACGCCGTCGCCGGGCACGCCGAGTTCCTCGAGGTCCCGCGCGAGACGACGATGGCGAAGACCCTGTTCGCGGTCGACGAGCTCTCCGGGTTCGTCGCCGCCTGCGCCCTGGTGCGGCCGACCGGGATCGAGGGGATGAAGCCGAAGTCGGTGAAGAAGAAGCTGAAGCAGCCCTCGTTCGCCGCAGCCGTCGACCGCGACCAGGTCCGCCGCGGCGCCGAGGAGCTCGGCGTCGATTTCGACGAGCACCTGGTCGTCGTGATCGAGGCGATGGAGGCCGAGAAGGAGGCGCTCGGCCTGAGCGCGCCGGAGCAGCGTCTCAAGAGGACGACGGCTGATCCCTCTGCAGGAGATGAAGCGCCGCTGGAAGGTCCTGATCGGGGTGGCGATCGTGCTCGCGGTCCTGCTCACGCTGAACACGCTCGCCCTCGACAACGAGACCAAGGGCGCCGGGACGACGATCGACGGCGGCGAGATCCTCGAGCTGCCCGAGGGCGAGGTGCAGGTCTACGAGGACCCGGTCGACAAGCCGGACCCCGACCTCCCTCCGATCGTGCTCCTTCACTGCTACTCGTGCTCGCTGCACTGGTGGGACGGGATGGCGCCCGAGCTCACCGACGCCGGCTACCGGGTGATCAGGATCGACCTGCTCGGCCACGGTGGCTCGGAGAAGCCCTCCTCCGGCTACGGGATCGGCGCCCAGGCGAGCCTGGTCGCCGCGGCCATGAACGAGGTCGAGGCCGAGGGCGCGGTCGTCGTCGGCCACTCGATGGGAGGCGCCGTCGCCGCCGCGCTGGCCGAGACCTCGAGCCAGCTCGTCGACCGCGTCGTGATCATCGACGAGGCCGCCGAGAGCGGGCAGGGCAGCCTCAGCCTGCTCGCCCAGGCCCAGTACGTGCCCGTCCTCGGCGAGGCCCTGTTCCGGATCGGCGGCGTCGGGCCGTGGTCGGACTCGGTGATCAAGAGCGGCTACGCGCAGGCCTTCGCGCCCGACTACGACATGGCCGACGGGTTCCCAAACCCCGACCAGGTCGTCGAACGACCTCGAGGCGATGACCTACACGTCCTTCGACCAGGCCCATGCGGAGGCCGGCGACTTCGTCGAGGAGCGCCCGCTGACCGACCGCCTGACCACCGCCGCCGTGCCGGTCCTGGCCATCTTCGGCTCCGAGGACCAGATCTACGACGACCCCGCAGTCGCGCTCGAGACCTACGACGAGGTGCCGGGCGCGATCACCGAGATGATCGACGGGGCCGGCCACTCGCCGAACGTCGAGGCCCCTGAGGAGACGGCCGAGCTCATCCTCGACTTCGCCGCCGAGGCCGCGGCGCCCAAGAAACCGCATAAGTAAGCGGAATCATGAGGCGTGCTCACGCCTTTCTAATCGTTTGCTAACATGCCCGCCTTCCTGCTGAACCTTCGCTCCACATAAGCGGAGGCCGGGGGACCCAATCTGTTGGGGCGAGTCGCGATCTGCTGATCGCGTAGCGCAAAGCTCTTCCACGCGCGAGCCCGTCAGCTAACCCCGGAAGCGACGAGAGCGGAGCGTGATGAATACCCATACCCCCACACTTCTGATCCGGGCCGTCGGCCTTGCGATCGCTGCCTTCGCGGCGCTCGCGGTCACCACGAGCTCGCTCGACGCGGCCGGAGCCGCCTCATCGGGTGGTGTCAGCACCGAGACCGAGGAGTCGAGCTCCGATTCCGCGGGCGGCGACAAGTACTCGCGGATCTGGGACCGCACATCGACCAGGGACAAGCGCTGGGCCCGGAGCACGGCCGAGTGCGAGTCCGGCGGCGACCCGAAGGCGATCGGCGGCGGGGGTGCCTATCGCGGCGCCTTCCAGTTCATGAAGTCCACCTGGAAGAGCTCGCCGAAGAGCCCCGGCGGCGACCCGATCAAGTTCAACTACAAGACGCAGGCCGTGGTCGCGGTCGCGCTCAAGAACAAGGACGGCGCCGGCCACTGGCCGGTCTGCGGCTAGCGCCCTGCGGCGCCTTCCGGGCGCCTCTCAGTCCTGGACCTCACCCTCGAAGATCCCGAAGGCGGCGCCCTGCGGGTCGGCGAGGATCGCGATCTTCCGCGGCCCCATCTCCAGGCGGGTGATCTCGCTGCCACCGAGCTCGGCGACCTTCTCGCAGGCGCCATCGCGGCTGGAGACCGTGAAGTACGGGCAGCCAGTGGGTCGGCTCTCCCCCTGGGCCTCCATGATGCCGCCGTTGCTGCGGTCGCCGACGCTGACGATCACGTAGCGCGGGCCGCCCTGGGTGTCCATCTCGTCGGTGCCCCACCCGAACAGCCCCGTGTAGAAGGCGATCGCGGCATCGACGTCCGCGGTGTGGAGCTCGTTCCAGGTCAGGCAGCCGGCGTCGTTGACCCGCTCCGAGCCGATGCTGGCGCGCGCCTCCCAGAGCGCGAAGGCCCCACCGGTCGGGTCGGCGAGCGCGACCATGCGCCCGAACTCCATCACGTCGAACGCCTCCATCATCACCTGCGCGCCGAGCTCCGCCGCCTTCGCCTGCGCATCGTCGGCCGACTCGACCGTCACGTAGTTGTTCCAGTGCGGCGGCAGCGAGCCGTCGCCCTGGAAGATCGCCGCGGCGGTGTCGCCCTGCACCTTGCAGCTCGTGTAGACGCCGCCCCCGGCCTCCTCGGGTAGCGGGTTGTCGTCGAAGTCCCACCCGAACAGCCCGCCGTAGAAGGCCTTCGCCGCCTCGGCGTCGCTCGTCGAGAGCTCGACGTAGCTGAACGCCCCCGGCGCGTACTCGGTCCGCTTTCCCATCGCATTCCCCTTCTGGTTGGCTTGCCCCGGCGTCCCGAGAGAGTATGCCTGGGGCCTGGGTACGCGCTCTGTGCATAGGATGGCGACGGGTAAGGGCGCGAGCGGGGGCGCTCAGGGAGAGAGATGGAAGCCGGAGCGCATGCGCAAGCGGAGGAACTGACCCCGTTCGAACGGTGGCGCGAAACGATGCGCGATCGTCCGGCGCTGGTCGCCGGGGGCGTGATCGCCGCGATCTTCCTGGCGCTCGTGATCGGCGAGGGGCTGGAGGAGGTCGTCGACACCGCGCTGACCGGGCTCTCGACGGGCGCGATCTACGCGCTCGGAGCGGTCGGGCTGACGCTCGTCTACGGGATCCTGAAGCTGGTCAACTTCGCCCACGGCGACTTCCTCACCTTCGGCGCCTACATGGCGTACCTGGTGAACGTCACCTGGGACCTGCCGTTCGTGGTCGCGGTCTTCTGGGCGATGGTGGCGACGGCCATTCTTGGGATCGTGCTCGAGCGGGTGATGTGGGCGCCGATGCGGGCCCGCGGGGCCGGAATGCTGCAGCTGCTTCTCATGTCGATCGGGCTCGCGCTCGTGATCCGCTACGCGATCCAGTACATCTGGGGCACCGAGCTGCGCCAGCTCGACGTAAACGACACTTCGGCCGTCGACTTGATCGGCGACATCTCGATCGGGACGGATCTTCCTTCGTGATCATCGGTCGGCTTCGTCGTCCTCATCGGCGACCGGCCTGATGCTGCGCTTCACGACGCTCGGCAAGCGGATGCGCGCGCTCTCGGACAACATCGAGCTCGCCGAGACCTCGGGCATCAACACCTCGCGGGTGATCTTCTGGACCTGGGTCCTCGCCGGCGGCTTCGCCGGCCTCGCCGGCGTCATGCTCGGCGCGACTACCCAGTTACAACCCGAGATGGGCTTCGAGCTCCTGCTGCCGATCTTCGCCGTCGTCGTACTGGGAGGCATCGGCGACGCCTTCGGCGCGCTCACGGCCGGGATCCTCCTCGGCGTCGTGATCGAGTGGTCCACGCTCGTGATCGACGAGCGCTGGAAGACGTTCATCGGGTTCGTCGTGCTGATCCTCGTGCTCGTGATCCGCCCGCAGGGGATCTTCGGGAAGGCGAAGGCGATATGACCGACGCCACCGGTCTCTTCGCGGTCAGCCTCGACGCCTTCACCTCGATCGGCTTCTGGACCGGCGTCGGGATCATCGCCGGCACCTACACCATCTTTTCGCTCGGCCTGCAGCTCAACGTCGGCTTCACGGGGATCTTCAACTTCGGCCAGGCCGGGTTCATGGCCGTCGGCGCCTACTCGATGGCGATCCTGGTCACCGACACCGGGATCGACTTCTGGCTCTCTTTGCCGCTGGCGATCCTGATCACGATGGCCTTCGGCCTTATCGTCGCCCTGCCGGCGGTCCGGCTGCGCACCGACTACCTGGCGATCGCGACGATCGCAGCCGCCGAGGCCGTGCGCCTCTTCGCCCTCAACGCCACCGAGCTCACCGGCGGCGCCCAGGGCCTCTTCGGCTTCGACGATTCCTGGGACGAGGTCTCCGAAACGATCGAGGGCTGGCTCGAGGCGCTCGGCTGGTCCAACCCGGAGAACCTGTTCCCGCTCTTCCTGGTCGTCTGGGTGGTCGCCCTGATCCTCACCTTCGTGATGGCGAAGCTGCAGAAGTCGCCGTGGGGCCGGGTCATGCGAGCCGTCCGCGAGGACGAGGACGCCGCCCGCGCACTCGGCAAGAACGCCTTCGCCTACAAGCTCCAGTCGCTCGTGATCGCCGCCGCGCTTCGGCGCGATCGCCGGGTTCTTCCTCGCGCTCAACCTGCGCTTCGTCATCCCCGACGAGTTCTTACCCATCTTCACGTTCCTCGGCTACGCCGTGCTCGTCCTCGGAGGGCTCGCCAACTACTGGGGCGTCGCGATCGGATCGATCATCTTCTGGACGATCCTCGAGGGCCTGCGCTTCATCGACCTGCCGATATCCGAGGTCAAGATCTCCGCGCTCCGCTTCATCCTCGTCGGCCTCGCCCTGATCCTGCTGATGGCCTTCCGCCCGCAGGGGATGTTCGGGAAGAAGGAGGAGATGGTGCTCGGTGACTGAGCGCGAGAACGGCCGGACGATCTTCTCCGCCGAGGGCGTGACCAAGCGGTTCGGCGGCATCAACGCCGTCAACGGCGCGACGATGGACATCGGCGAGGGCTCGATCACGGCGCTGATCGGGCCGAACGGCGCGGGCAAGACGACGTTCTTCAACCTGATCACCGGCTTCTACAAGCCCGACCGCGGGCGGACGGCCTACAAGGGCGAGACGATCACCGGCTTCGCCCCCTACAAGATCGCCCGCCGAGGGATGGTCCGGACCTTCCAGATCACGAAGGCGCTCGAGGGCATGCCGGTGATCGACAACATGATGCTCGCCGCCCACGACCAGCCCGGCGAGACGCTTCGCAACGTTGTCTTCCGCCCCGGCGCGAGCCGCCGCCGCGAGGCCGAGGTCCGAAAGCAGGCCGAGGACCTGCTCGAGATCTTCAACCTGACCAAGCTCGCCGACTCCTACGCCGGAACGCTCTCGGGCGGCCAGCGCAAGCTGCTCGAGCTCGCGCGGGCGCTGATGACCCGGCCGCGCTTCCTGCTCCTCGACGAGCCGATGGCGGGGATCAACCCGACCCTCGGTCGCCAGCTGCTCGACCACATGCAGTCGCTGCGCAAGGAGGCCGGGGTCACCTTCCTCTTCGTCGAGCACGACATGGAGGTCGTGATGAACCACTCCGATCGCGTGATCGTGATGGCCGAGGGCCGCGTGATCGCCGAGGGCGAGCCGCACGAGGTGCGCTCGCGACCAGAAGGTGATCGACGCGTACCTGGGCGGGTCGGCATGACGCACTGACAACGGGACCGTGCTCAGCGTCGACGGCGCTCGTCGCCGGCTACATCCCCGAGGTCGACATCCTCAACGGCGTCTCGATCCGGGTCGCCGACGGCGAGATCGTCACCGTCGTCGGGCCCAACGGCGCCGGCAAGTCGACGCTGATCAAGACGATCTTCGGGCTGCTTCACCCGCGCAGCGGCCGGATCGAGCTGCGCGGCAACGACATCGCGGGCCGGAAGCCGCACGACATCACCCGGCTCGGCCTCAGCTACGTGCCGCAGGTGGACAACGTCTTCCCCACCCTGACCGTGCTCGAGAACCTCGAGATGGGCGTCCTCGACCCGGCGACGAAGAGGTCGCAGCTCGACCGCATGTTCGAGCTGTTCCCGCGCCTCGGCGAGCGCACCGGCCAGCAGGCGGGGACGATGTCCGGCGGCGAGCGCCAGATGGTGGCGATGGGGCGGGCGCTGATGCCCGACCCGCAGGTCCTGCTCCTCGACGAGCCCTCGGCCGGGCTCGCGCCGGCCTTCGTCGAGGCGATCTTCGAGAAGATCGAGGAGGTCAACAAGGCGGGCGTGACGATCGTCATGGTCGAGCAGAACGCCCGCCGGGCGCTCGGCATGTCGACGCGCGGCTACGTCCTCGACCTCGGCAAGGACCGCTTCGAGGGGCCGGGCAAGGACCTGCTCGACGACCCGAAGGTCGCCGAGCTGTATCTCGGCGGCACTGCGCGCGTCGACGCGGCCGAGGACATACCCGCCGACGAGCGGATCGGCGACGCCTCGGCGGCGGACGAGGGCCCACGCAAAGACGAAGCGGCCGGAGCCTGAGGCTCCGACCGCTTCGGTAAGGCGCGCGCGGACCTAGGCCCGCGCGGATGGCGTTCCCCTACTCGTTGGGGTTGGCCACCTCGATCTCGTCGATCGTCTCCGGGGCGTCGTCCTTGAACTCGTAGATGTCATAGACACCCGCGGTGGCATCACCGGCCGAGTCCATGTCGATCGCGCCCGAGGCGCCCGAGTAGTCGATGTCCTCTCCGTTCTGGAGAGCCTCGATCGCCTCCGGGAGCTCCTCCCAGGTGTACTCGGTGCCGCCCGGACCGCTGATCGTCTGGACGACCTCGGCCATGTCGGCGCCTTCCGTCGAACCCGCCGCGACCGCTGCCAGATAGCAGAGGACTACCGCGTCGAAGTTCTGAGCGTCGAACGTCTGCCGTTCGACGTCAGTCGGATCCGCATCGACATATGCCTCGTCGAACGCCGTCGAGGCCTCGCCCTCATCGGGCGCGCCGGGAGCGGTTCCGCGGAGGCCGTTGACGGCATCCGAGCCCGCACCCTTGGCGAGATCACCAGAGATCAGGCCGTCGGTGACGAACGTGGTCGACGGGTCGAATCCCGCCCGGACGAGTGCCGGGCCGACCTTGTTGTAGGTCTCCGGGAAATCGATGATCACGAGTGCGTCGGGATCGCCACCGACCAGGGTCTCGGCATCGGAGTCGTAGTTCGGCGCCTTCGGGTCATAGATGACCTCTTCGCCGACCGTGCCTCCGAGGTCTTCCCAGGCCGCGGTGAACGTATCCGCGAGGCCGTTTCCGTAGGCGTCGTTACGGGCGCCGACGTTGACGGTCTTGCCCTCGGCTCCACCGAGCTCCTCGTCCATGAAGTTGGCGAGCGTCGGACCCTGGAAGGAGTCCGGCGGCGCCGTCCTGTTGACGAGTCCGTCGTCGTCGAGACCGGTGATCTCATCGCTCGTCGATGCGGGCGAGATCAGCACCGCCTCGTCCGGGATCGCGACCGACTCCGCGGTCGGGATCGTGTCGGCGGACGCCCATGCACCGGCGATACAACTTGCGCCTTCGGAATCGACCAGCTTGCGAGCGGCCTGGACCGCACACTGCTGATCGGCACCGCCGCAGTTGTCCTCGTGCACGATGTTCACCGTGTGGTCGACGCCGGCCTCCTCGATCGCGGAGTTGATCTCCTCGATCGCGAGGTCGGCAGCCTTCTCACCCGGAGGACCGAAGTCCGCCAGGTCGCCACTCAGCGGCAGCGAGTCACCGATCGTCAGATCAAGCGTCTCTTCACCCCCGGTGATGTCGGCGGTGGTGCTGCCACCGTCGTCATCGTCATCACTCCCACAGGCCGCCAGCCCGAGTGCGAACACCAAGGCGACGAGCGCGGGAAGAACAAGCCTGAGCTTGCTCATACAACCTCCTCTCTCATGGACGGCGGCACCCTAACCCACGCTGATCCTAAACGCGTCGTGGTAGTGCCGGGTGCGGTTCCTCAGACGATGTCGGAGGGGATCGGCTCGGCTCCACCGCCGCCCTCCCCGCCGCCGGGAACGGCGACACGGCGCCACTCGGCGATCTCGCCGTCCTCGATCCGGAACGCGGTGCCGGCCGTCGAGCCGGTGCCGGCGCCGCAGCTGCCCGGCCCGGGGCGCTCCTCGAGGCGGAACGTGGCGAGGACGAGCCCGCCCTTGCCCTCGGCGCGAATCAGGGTGGCGCCGCAGGGCAGGCTCTCGTTGAAGGCGACGGCGTCGCGGCGGTCGCGGATCCGGATCGCCGCGGGCCCGTTCTCGGCGAGGCTCGGGATCGCGAAGTAGGAGGCGGCCTTCTCGACGTCGCCCTCGGCGAGCGCGCCCGCCCACTCCTCGATCACCTCGACCGCCTCGGGATCGGCGTCGCCGGAGGGACCTCCCTTGATGGTCAGGGTCGGCACGTCCTCGCCGCAGCCTGTGAGGGCGAGTGCCGCGAGGGCGGTGGCGGCGGCGATGCTCGAAAGACGGCGCATGCAGAGACCATGATCGCAACCGCCTGGACCTTTCCTCATCCGTGTGCGAACATGTGTTCGCCTATGGAGAGAACCGTCACCTGCGTCCTGATCCCCCGCTTTCCGCTGCTCGCCGCCGCGGCCACCCGGCAGGACCTGCTCTCGAAACCGCTCGCGCTCGCCCCCGAGCCGGGGGGCGAGGCGAAGGTCGGCGAGGTCTCGGGGCCGGCGGAGGCCTATGGGGTGAGGGCGCGGATGAGCCTCGGCGAGGCGCTGGCGCGCTGTCCCGAGCTGGTTCTGGTGCCGCCCGACCCGGGCCGCGCCGGCGCCGCCTGGGAGCGGGTGCTGCGCCGCCTCGAGGGAATCGGGGCGGCGGTCGAGCCGGGGTGGGCCGGGCAGGCGTTCTTCGAGGCGCAGGGGCTGCGCGGGCTGTGGGGCGGCCATCTCGAGGGGGTGATCGCGAAGGCACGGCGGGCGATCGGGGCGCCGAGCCGGATCGGCGCCGGGCCGACGCGCTTCTGCGCCTTCGCCGCCGCCGGCCGGGCGCGGGCGCGGCGGGCGCAGATCGTGCCGGCCGGCGCGGCGCGGGCGTTTCTCGCCCCGCTGCCGGTCGAGCTCGTCGGCGATCGGCTGGGCGCGCCGGGCGCCGCCGCCGAGAGCCGCGCCGCCGTGCTGGCCGAACGGCGGGGGGAGGAGCTCGTGCGGGCGCTCGAGCGGCTCGGTGTCGCCACGCTGGGTGAGCTCGCCGCCCTGCCGGTGGACGCGGTCGCCGACCGCTTCGGCGCGCTCGGGCTGCGGGCCCGCCGCCTCGCCGCCGGCGAGGACGAGCCGATCCGCCCCCGGCGGGCTGCGCAGGAGCTGGTCGAGGAGCTGGAGCTGCCCGAGGCCGCCTCCGGCGAGCAGCTCGGGCGGGCGCTGGAGCTGCTCACCGACCGCCTGCTCGCGCAGCGGGCCCGGCGCGGGCGGACGCTGCGCCGGCTGCGGCTCGAGGCGCGGCTGGCGGCCGGCGGCAGCTGGCGGGCCGAGGCGGTCCTGCGGCAGGCGAGCGCCGACGTCGTCCGCCTCCGCCTCGCGCTCGAGCCGAAGCTCGGCGCGCTCCCCTCCCCCGCCTCGGCGCTGGCACTGCGGGCGCTCGAGCTCGGCCCACCCTCGGGAGAGCAGCCGGCCCTCGCCCGCTCTCCGGCCGAGCGCCGGCGCGAGCGCCTCGGCGAGGCGGTGCGCCAGGTGCGCGCGGCGGCGGGCCGCGACGCGGTCCTGCAGGTGCTCGACGTCGACCCGGACTCGCGGGTGCCCGAGCGGCGGGTGCTCCTGGCGCCCTATCCGGAGCCGGGGGTGAGGGATGCAAAGGGCGGGCAACGAGGAACTGTCCGCAAGACGGATATCGAGTTACTCCCGCTATCGGGAGGAACGCCGGCGAGCGGCCGCTGTGGACGCCGGCCCTTCCCTCCCTACATGCTCGCAGCGTCCCGCACCAGACGGATCGCCGGATGAGCGAGATCGTCTACGGGCCCCGGCCGGCCGACGTCCGCGCCGGCGAGGACGGGGTGCCGGCCGCGATCGGGGCGGTCGCGGTCGAGGCGGTGCGCGAGGAGTGGGTGGTCGAGGACCGCTGGTGGACGCCGCGCCCCCTCAGCCGCCGCTACTTCGAGCTGGCGCTCGCCGACGGGCGCTGCGTCGTCGTCTTCCGCGAGCCCGACGGCGAGGGCGGGCGCTGGTACTCGCCAGCGAGCATGATGCTACGTCGAGCTCCACAGCCACTCCTCCTACTCCTTCGGCGACGGCGCCTCGCTGCCGGAGGAGCTCGCGCTCGCCGCCTCCGAGCGCGGGCACGAGGCGCTGGCGCTGACCGATCACGACGGGCTCTGGGGGGCGATGGAGTTCGCGCAGGCGTGCACGCACTACGGCGTCAGGCCCATCACCGGGATGGAGCTGACCGTCGACGACTTCCACGTCACCCTCCTGGCCCAGTCGGCCGAGGGCTATCGCAACCTCTGCCGGCTCGCCACGCCGCCCACGCCGGCACCCGGCCGAAGCCCGGGCGCGAGCCCCTCCCCCCTCCGTGAGCCTGGCCGACGCTCACCGAGCGCGCCGAGGGCGTCGTCTGCCTCTCCGGCTGCGCCCGCCAGGGCGGGCACGAGCACGCCGACAGGCTCTGCGCCGCCTTCGGCCGCGACCGCTTCCGGGTCGAGCTCCAGCGGCCGTTCTGGCGCCACGACCGGGCCCGCAACCGGCGCCTGGAGCGGATCGCGGAGCGGCTCGGCGTCCCCTGCGTCGCGACGGGGAACGTCCACATGCACGACCGCTCGCGGGCGCGCCTGCAGGATGCGCTCGTCGCCGTCCGGCTGGGCGGCACGCTCGAGGAGACCGAGCCGCGGCGGCGCGGCAACGCGAGCGCCTGGCTGCGCCCGCCGGCGGAGACCGCGGCGAGGCTCTTCCGCGATCACCCCGAGGCGGTCGCCGAGACGGCGCGGCTGGCGGAGACGATCGAGTTCGACCTCACCCGCGACCTCGGCTACCGCTACCCGGGCTCGGAGGACCCGGACGCCGACCACGCCCTCGCCGAGATCTGCGCGGGCCGGCTCGAGCACCGTTATGCCGACACCCCGCAGCTCGCCGAGGCGCGGCGGCGGCTCGACGAGGAGCTGCGGGTGATCCGCTCGCTCGGGCTCTCCGGGTTCTTCCTGCTCCACTACGACCTGCTCGAGCTGGCGCGGGAGATCGCCGCCGAGGTCCGCGGCCCGGACTCGGCGCGGATGCTGCTGCCCCCCGGCCGGGGCCGGGGCTCGAGCGTGAGCTCGGTCGTGTGCTACCTGACCGGGCTCTCGCACATCGACCCGGTCCGCAACGAGCTCTTCCTCGGCCGCTTCCTGAACGAGGAGATCACCGATGTGCCCGACATCGACCTCGACTTCCCGCGCGACATCCGCGAGCGGCTGATCCCGCGCGTCCACGAGCGCTACGGCAACGAGCGCTCGGCCCTCGTCGCCGCCTTCGCCACCTACCGCTCGCGCAGCGCCGTGCGCGACTTCGGCAAGGTCCTCGGGCTGCCGCTGGGCGAGGTCGAGCGGGTGGCGCGGATGGTGGACGTCTTCGACAAGCGCGAGGCGGTCGCCGAGAGCATGGCCGAGGCGATCGGGGCAAACCGGGCCGGCACGCAGCGCTGGCGCGAGCTCGCCGAGCTCGCGCGCGAGGCCCACGGGCAGCCGCGCCACGCCTCCCAGCACCCGGGCGGGATGGTGCTCTCGACGCAGCCGCTGACCGACATCTGCCCGGTCGTGCCGGCGGCGATGGAGGGCCGGCAGATCGCGCAGTGGGACAAGGACTCGTGCGCCGACGCCGGCTTTCTGAAGATCGACCTGCTCGGGCTCGGGATGCTCTCGGCGGTCGAGCGCGCGGTCGACGAGATCGCGCGCACGCGCGACGAGTACGTCGACCTCTCCCGGATCCCGATGGACGACCCCGAGACCTTCCGCGCGATCCGCTCCGCGGACACGACGGGCGTCTTCCAGATCGAGAGCCGGGCGCAGATGCAGATGCTGACCCGCTCGCTGCCCGAGACGCTCGACGACATCACCGTGCAGGTGGCGATCGTGCGGCCGGGGCCGATCCAGGGCGGCGCCGTCCACCCCTACCTCGACGCGCGCGAGAAGCTGCGCGCCGACCCCGGCTACGAGGTGCCATACGCGCATCCGGCGCTGAAGCCGGTGCTCGGCGACACGCTCGGGGCGATCGTCTTCCAGGAGCAGGTGCTGCAGGTGGCGATGGCGCTCGCCGGCTTCACCGCGGGCGAGGCGGAGGGGCTGCGGCGGGCGATGAGCCGCAAGCGCTCGGAGGCGGCGATGATGGCCTACCAGGACCGCTTCCTCGCCGGCGCGATCGAGAAGGGGGTCGAGCCCGAGGTCGCCGAGCTGGTCTTCGAGCAGGTGGTCGGGTTCTCGGGCTTCGGCTTCCCGAAGGCGCACGCCGCCGCCTTCGGCCTGCTCGCCTACCAGTCGACCTGGCTGCGGGTCCACTACGGCCCGGAGTTCCTCTGCTCGCTCCTCAACGAGCAGCCGATGGGCTTCTACCCGCCGGACGCGCTGGTGCACGAGGCGCAGCGCCGCGGGATCGACCTGCGCGGCGTCGACGTGAACACCAGTTCCGTGGATTGCACGACCGAGGACGGCGGCGTGCGGATCGGGCTCGGCTACGTGAACGGCGTGCGCGAGGACGAGATGGGCGCGCTCGTCGGCGGAGCGCGAGCGCGGCGGCCCCTACGACGACGTCGGGGAGCTCGCCTCGCGCTCGGGCGTGAGCGCCGACGCGCTCGAGCGGCTCGCCTGGGCCGGCGCCTGCGACGGGCTCGAGCCGGGCGGGCGCAGGGCGGCGCTGTGGCGCCTCGGGATCACCGCCGGGGCGCTGCCGAGCGCCCCGCGCGAGGGAAAGCGCTCCGACCAGCTCGCCCTGCCCCTGGCCGTGCCCGCCGCGCCCCGCCTGCGCGAGCTCGGCGAGTGGGAGCGGCTGGTCGCCGACTACTCCTCGACCGGGATGACGCTCGGCGAGCACCCGATGGGCCTGCTGCGCCCCGGCCTGGGGCAGGGGCTGGCGACGAGCGCGGACCTTCGCCGGCTCGACGACCGCTCGCAGATCGACGTCGCGGGCCTCGTCGTCGCCCGCCAGCGCCCGGCCACCGCGAAGGGGATCCTCTTCATGCTGCTCGAGGACGAGCACGGCACGATCAACCTGATCGTCCCGCCGCCAGGTCTACGAGCGCCACCGGATGATCGCGCGCTCCGGCCCGCTCCTGCTCGCCCACGGCCGGCTCGAGCGGCGAGGGGCGAACATCAACGTCGTCGTCGCCTCCCTGGAGCGCCTCCACAGGCCGGACCTCCCGCCCGCCGAGGTCCGCCCGATCGAGCCCTCGGTGTCGCGCGAGACGGGCCGCGATGCCGGCGCCGAAGCGGGCGAGCTCGAGGCCGCGCTGCCCGCCGTGCACAGCTTCGGCAGGCGCGGATGAGGATGTGAATGCAAGATGGGTTGCAGAACGTATGTTCTGTCCGGGCCCGAACGTAGCTTCCCCCGCGATGAGCAAGCTGAGAGAACAACTGATGGACCGCGCGGCCGGCGCGGTCGACCTCTTGATCGATTTCGCCACGCTCGGCGAGTACGGGTTCGAACCCGTCATGAGCCCGGGCGCGGGCGCGTGCGAAGGCGCCGCCGCGGTTTCGGCCGCGGACGGTTGGGAGGCCTTCTCGCGCGCCCGGCATGGCGGATGCGAGGCTCGCCGGATCCCCGATCCCGGCTGCATCGCCGCCCTGCGCTAGCGCTGCCTCCTGCGCTGGCCAGGGCCGGCGGGCCGGGCCGTTAGGGTCGCCCGGTGGCGAGCTGGAGCGAGGTCGAAGCCGAGGCGCCGGACCTGGCGAAGCGCGCCCGAGCGCTGCTGGAAGCCCACACGCACCTGACCCTGGCGACGATCCGCAAGGACGGCTCTCCCAGGATCAGCGGCAGCGAGATCCAGATGCGCGACGGCGAGATCTGGTTCGGGAGCATGTGGAAGGGCGTCAAGGCCCTCGACCTGCGCCGAGACCCCCGATTCGCGATCCACAGCGGCTCCGCGGACCCCGACGACGGCTGGGAGGGCGACGCCAAGATCGCCGGCACGGCGATCGAGGACCACGAGGCCAAGCGGGCACGCCACAGCCCGGGCGAAGAGGACTACCACCTGTTCCGAGCCGACATCACCGAGCTCGTCGTCGTCGGCCTGAACGACGAGCGCACCAAGATGGTGATCGACTCCTGGCACCCCGGCCGGGGCGTCGAGCGCCGCGAAGCGCTGGACGCACAAGGTCGCCACGCCGCCACGAAAAAGGGCCGCCCCGAAGGACGGCCCTTGAGTGAAGAACCGGCGGCGACCTACTCTCCCAGGCAGTTGCCCACCAAGTACCATCGGCGCAGAGAGGCTTAACGGCTCTGTTCGGAATGGGAAGAGGTGTTTCCCTCTCGCTATTGCCACCGAAATCGTGCGAGGCCGAGAGGCCCCGGCGAGGCTTGAAAACTGCACGCAAGGCCGCGTCACGAGCGCGGAAACAAAATAATCCGTCAAGCCCTCGACCCATTAGTACCGGTTTGCTGAGGACATTGCTGTCTTTGTACAACCGGCCTATCGACCTGGTGTTCTACCAGGGGTCTTACTCCCTCAAGGGGATGGGAGAGCTCATCTCGAGGTCGGCTTCCCGCTTAGATGCCTTCAGCGGTTATCCGATCCGCGCGTAGCTAGCCTGCAATGCCCTTGGCAGGACAGCAGATACACCAGAGGCGCGTTCATCCCGGTCCTCTCGTACTAAGGATGACTCCTCTCAACTCTCCAACGCCCACAGAAGATAGGGACCGAACTGTCTCACGACGTTCTGAACCCAGCTCGCGTACCGCTTTAATGGGCGAACAGCCCAACCCTTGGGACCTACTACAGCCCCAGGATGCGACGAGCCGACATCGAGGTGCCAAACCGGTTCGTCGATGTGGACTCTTGGAACCGATAAGCCTGTTATCCCCGGAGTACCTTTTATCCGTTGAGCGACGGCGCTTCCACTTGCAACCGCCGGATCACTAAGCCCAACTTTCGTTCCTGCTCGATCCGTCGATCTCGCAGTCAAGCTCCCTTTATGCCTTTACACTCTGCGCACGATTTCCAACCGTGCTGAGGGAACCTTTGGGCGCCTCCGTTACTCTTTAGGAGGCGACCGCCCCAGTCAAACTGCCCACCTGACACTGTTCAGCTCCCGGATCACGGCAAGCTGTTAGAAGCCCAGAACACCAAGGGTGGTATCTCAACGGCGGCTCCCCGGTGGCCAAAGCCACCGGTTCAAAGCCTCCCACCTATCCTGAGCGAGGTAACCCAGACTCCAATATCAAGTTGCAGTAAAGGTTCACGGGGTCTTTCCGTCTTTCTGTGGGTACTCGGCATCTTCACCGAGACTTTAATTTCACCGAGCCCCTCGTTGAGACAGCGTCCAAGTCGTTACGCCATTCGTGCAGGTCGGAACTTACCCGACAAGGAATTTCGCTACCTTAGGACCGTTATAGTTACGGCCGCCGTTTACCGGGGCTTAGCTTCACCGCTTCGCCATCCGAAGATGGCTAACGACTCCGCGTAACCTTCCGGCACCGGGCAGGCGTCAGCCCCTATACATCGTCTTTCGACTTAGCAGAGGCCTGTGTTTTTGGTAAACAGTCGCTTGGACCAATTCACTGCGGCCCCCTCAGGCTCCCTCCGTATGGAGTTCACCTTACCGGGGCGCCCCTTCTCCCGAAGTTACGGGGCGATTTTGCCGAGTTCCTTAACGAGGGTTATCTCGCTCACCTTAGTGTTTTCCACTTGAGCACCTGTGTTGGTTCTCGGTACGGGCACGAGCGTCCTCCCTAGAGGTTTTTCTCGGAGGCATGGCGTAGAGGACTCGCCGGCGGTCAAGCCAGCTGGCATCGCACCTCGCGTCAAAACGCCACGGCGGATTTACCAACCGCGACTAGCTACGTGCTTGCCCCAGGACAACCATCGCCTGGGTTCCTTTAGCCTTCCCCGTCACCCCATTGGTGATAACGGACACGACGTGGTACAGGAATATCAACCTGTTGGCCATCGGCTACGCCTTTCGGCCTCGCCTTAGGTCCCGACTAACCCTGAGCAGACGAACTTTACTCAGGAAACCTTGCTCAATCGGTGGAGGGGATTCGCACCCCTCTTGCGCTACTCATGCCGACATTCTCACTTCCTGCCGCTCCACGGCTGCCTTACGGCGCCGCTTCACGCAGACAGGAACGCTCTCCTACCGCTCACGCGATCCGCAGATCTCGCAAGCCCATAGCTTCGGAGGCTGGCTTGAGCCCCGTTACATTCTCCGCGCCCGAACACTTGACCAGTGAGCTGTTACGCACTCTTTCAAGGGTGGCTGCTTCTAAGCCAACCTCTTGGTTGTCTCGGCATTCGGACATCGTTCTCCACTTAGCCAGCACTTAGGGTCCTTAGCTGATGGTCTGGGGTGTTCCCCTTTCGCGTACGGAGTTTATCCCCCGCACACTGACTCCCAAGCTGAACGTAATGGTCTTCGGAGTTTGCCTGAAGTCGGTAACCTGGTAGGGCCCCTAGTCCAAGCAGTAGCTCTACGGCCATAACGCAAACGCTTGAGGCTATACCTAAATATATTTCGGAGAGAACCAGATATCTCCGGGCTTGATTAGCCTTTCACTCCTATCCACAGGTCATCCGCCCACTTTTCAACGTAGGTCGGTTCGGTCCTCCACGAGGTCTTACCCCCGCTTCAACCTGCCCATGGATAGCTCGCCCGGTTTCGGGTCTACCGCACGTGACTGTGTCGCCCTATTCAGACTCGCTTTCGCTGCGGCTCCGCTCATCGCTTAACCTTGCCACGTACGAGTAACTCGTCGGCTCGTTATGCAAAAAGCACGCCGTCACGACCGAAGTCGCTCCGACCACTTGTAGGCGCGCGGTTTCAGGTACTATTTCACTCCCCTTCCGGGGTGCTTTTCACCTTTCCCTCACGGTACTAGTTCACTATCGGTCACCAGGTAGTACTTAGCCTTGGAGGGTGGTCCCCCCGGATTCAGACCGCGTTTCACGGCAGCGGTCCTACTCAGGAAACTCATCGGCAGGTCAGCGCGTTTTCGTCTACGGGACGATTGCCCTCTATGGTGCGAGGTTCCACTCGACTTCGACTAACGCCTGACTTGGTAACTGCCGCCGGATCGGACACGATCCGGACAGAGCTCCTACAACCCCGGATAGGCAACGCGTGTCCGCTTGCACCTATCCAGTTTGGGCTGATCCCTTTTCGCTCGCCACTACTCAGGGAGTCTCGGTTGATTTCCTTTCGTCGGGGTACTGAGATGTTTCAGTTCTCCCGCTTACCTCCCAGCACCTATGAATTCAGTGCTGGGTAACGCCGCATTACCGGCGCTGGGTTTCCCCATTCGGAGATCCGCGGGTCAAAGGCTGTTCAGCGCCTCGCCGCGGCTTATCGCAGCCGTCCACGTCCTTCGTCGTCTCCTGGTGCCAAGGCATCCACCGTGCGCCCTTAGCATCTTGACGGTGAGCACCCGGCCGCCGAAGCGTCCGGGTGATGTTTCTTTACTCGTAAATTTGGCCTTTACGTGCAGTTTTCAAGCTCCGCCGAGGCCGGCGGCGGATGTCTTCCGCCGTTCGGTCTCTGGAAACTGAGCAGTGCTCGAGCGCCGGCACGTCCGCCGAAACGGAAGAGCGCCGGGCAAGCCATGTCCGGTCGACATTCCAGAGAATATCTCCCTAGAAAGGAGGTGATCCAGCCGCAGCTTCCGCTACGGCTACCTTGTTACGACTTCACCCCAATCACAAGCCCCACCTTCGACGGCTCCCTCCCGTAAGGGTTAGGCCACCGGCTTCGGGTGTTGCCTGCTTTCGTGGTGTGACGGGCGGTGTGTACAAGGCCCGGGAACGTATTCACCGCGGCGTTGCTGATCCGCGATTACTAGCAACTCCACCTTCATGGAGGCAAGTTGCAGCCTCCAATCCGAACCGAGACGCCCTTTGTGGGATTTGCTCCACCTCACGGTATTGCGTCCCTCTGTAGGCGCCAATGTAGCACGTGTGTAGCCCTGGACATAAGGGGCATGATGACTTGACGTCATCCCCACCTTCCTCCGGTTTGTCACCGGCAGTCTCCCATGAGTCCCCAACTAAATGCTGGCAACATAGGACAGGGGTTGCGCTCGTTGCGGGACTTAACCCAACATCTCACGACACGAGCTGACGACAGCCATGCACCACCTGTGATGGTGTCCCGAAGGAAAACCGTGTTTCCACGGCGGTCACCAACATGTCAAACCCAGGTAAGGTTCTTCGCGTTGCGTCGAATTAAACCACATGCTCCGCTGCTTGTGCGGGCCCCCGTCAATTCCTTTGAGTTTTAGCCTTGCGGCCGTACTCCCCAGGCGGGGCACTTAATGCGTTAGCGGCGGCACGGGAGGAGTCGACACCTCCCACACCTAGTGCCCATCGTTTACGGCGTGGACTACCAGGGTATCTAATCCTGTTCGCTCCCCACGCTTTCGCGCCTTAGCGTCAGTACCGTCCCAGCGAGCTGCCTTCGCTATTGGTGTTCCTCCTGATATCTGCGCATTCCACCGCTACACCAGGAATTCCACTCGCCTCTTCCGGACTCGAGCCCGGCAGTATCCATCGGCATTCAAAGGTTGAGCCTTTGACTTTCACAACGGACTTACCGGGCCGCCTACGCGCGCTTTACGCCCAATGATTCCGGACAACGCTAGCCCCCTACGTATTACCGCGGCTGCTGGCACGTAGTTAGCCGGGGCTTCTTGTGGAGGTACCGTCAGTACGGACGGCTATTCGCCGCCGCACCTTCGTCCCTCCTGAAAGGGGTTTACAACCCGAAGGCCTTCTTCCCCCACGCGGCGTTGCTGCGTCACGCTTTCGCGCATTGCGCAAGATTCCCCACTGCTGCCTCCCGTAGGAGTCTGGGCCGTGTCTCAGTCCCAGTGTGGCTGATCGTCCTCTCAGACCAGCTACCCATCGTCGCCTTGGTGAGCCGTTACCTCACCAACAAGCTAATGGGCCGCGGGCCCCTCCCGATGCGGAGGCCGAAGCTTCCTTTACTCATCGCGCTTTCGCGTGAAGAGAACATCCGGTATTAGCCCGAGTTTCCTCGGGTTGTCCCAGTCATCGGGGTAGGTTACCCACGTGTTACTCACCCGTTCGCGGCTCTGCCCCAGGGCAAGCCCTGGTTCGTCGCTCCACTTGCATGTGTTAAGCACGCCGCCAGCGTTCGTCCTGAGCCAGGATCAAACTCTCCGTAAAAAATGACTCGAGGGTTTCATCCGGCACCGGTGTCACCCGGGCCGGCTCCTCTGTCTCAGAGAGTTCGCCATGACACTGCTGACCGCCGCGTACACAGAGCGACGATCGACATGACGAGGTTGTTACGACGCCCCTCCCGAGGGAGAGGCATCTATAAAACCGCCCTCGCGCTGGCGCGAGAACGGTTTCGGGCATGGTCACAAGCCTGGGCTTCGGCCGACGGGATGCCGGACGAGCCCTGGCTCGCGCGCACTGCTCAGTTTTCAAAGACCGTTCCGGCTCCGCTCGCAGGGTCTCCGCGCTCGGAGCCGGTGCGCCCCCGAAGCCTCTTCAGGGGCAACCACTGAGTATAGCCCGAAATCGGGGCTCTTCCGAGAACCTGAGCAGCGTTGCTCGGTGCCGGGGACGGGCAGTGTAGCGGCGGTTCAGCCGTGCGTGCGCAGGCGTGCGAAGCGCCGCTTGCCGACCTGGAGGACCCTGCCGTCGAGCTCCGCCACGGGGAGGTCGAGGCGGTCCGGATCGACCGCCTTCCCGTCGAGCTTGACCCCGCCCTGCGCCACGATCCGGCGCGCCTCCGAGCGGCTGATGCCGAAGCCGTCGGCGATCAGGGCCGGCAGGTGGGCGTCGCCCCCGTCGAGCGCGATCTCGGGCATCTCGTCGGGCGTGCCGCCCTCCACGTGCACCTGGTCGAAATGCCGCTCGGCGCCGGCCGCGGCCTCCGCGTCCCAGAACCACTCGACGATCCGCCGGCCCAGCTCGCGCTTCGCCTCCATCGGGTGGCGGCCGGGCTCGAGCCGCTCGCCGAGCAGGAGCTCGAAGTAGGTCCCCATGACGTCGTCGGGGACGCTCATCAGCTTGCCGAACATCTCCTCCGGCGGGTCGGTGACGCCGACGTAGTTGCCGAGCGACTTCGACATCCGGCGCACGCCGTCTGTCCCGGGCAGGATCGGCATCGTCAGGATCGACTGCTCCGGCACCCCGAACGAGCCCTGCACGTCGCGCCCGAAGAGCAGGTTGAACTTCTGGTCGGTGCCGCCGAGCTCGACGTCGGCCTCGATCGCGACCGAGTCGTAGCCCTGCAGGACCGGGTAGAGCAGCTCGAGCACCGAGATCGGCTGGTCGGCCTGCATCCGCCGCTGGAAGTCATCGCGCTCGAGGAGCCTCGCGACCGTGAACCGGCGGGCGAGCGCGAACAGCTCGTCGCTCCCCATAGCCAGCCACTCGCTGTTCATGCGGTTCTCGGTGCGCTCGGGGTCGAGGACCTTGCCCGCCTGCTCGCGGAAGGTCGCGGCGTTGGCGTCGATCTGCTCGTCGGTGAGCACCGGGCGCTCGGCCGAGCGCCCGCTCGGGTCCCCGACGCGCGCCGTGTAGTCGCCGACGATCAGCACGACCGTGTGGCCGGCGTCCTGGAACTGGCGCAGCTTGCGCAGGACGACGACGTGGCCGAGGTGGATGTCGGGAGCGGTCGGATCGATCCCCAGCTTCACCCGCAGCGGCCTGCCCTCGCGCTCGGCGACGGCGATCTGCTCCGCGAGCCGGCCCTCCGGAAGCACGTCGACCGCCCCCGCGGAGAGGCGGCCCGCGGCCGCCCCGGCGTCGCTCACCGGGTGCCTGAGAACTGGGGGTCGCTCACCGGCCCAATGCTAGACTCCGCGTCCTTCCAGGGCGGCCCGGCTACCCGCACCACGTCGCCTGCGAAAGCGTCGATTCCGGCCGATACGGCCCCACCCGCAGGCCGCGCGCACCATGCCGGCTCCGTCACACTCGAGGTAGATGGCACGAACCACCAGCCAGATGCGCCGTCAGGTTCGAGCCGCCCGCGACGCGCTCGCGAGGGGCGGCCGCGGAAGCGATGGCACGGGCTCGAACGGCTCCGGCGGTAACGGCAGGCCGCCGCGCGACCGCATGCGCCTGCTCCGCCTGCGCGACCGGGGACCCCGCAAGGGCCCGCGGCTGAAGAAGCTGCGCCTGCTCGTCGTCGTCCTCGGGCTCAGCCTGCTCGCCTTCATCTCCTTCATCTTCGGGATCATGATGGCGGTCGCCTCGGACCTGCCACGCCTCGAGAACCGCGAGCAGTACCTGGCCGCCGAGAACTCGGTCGTGACCGACCGCGAAAACCGGCCGCTCACCACGCTGACCGGTAACGAGGCGAGGATCCTGGTCGAATCGGCCGACATCTCGCCGACCATGAAGCAGGCGGTCGTCGCGATCGAGGACGAGCGCTTCTACGAACACCGCGGCATCGACCTCTTCGGCGTCGCCCGCGCGGTGATCAAGGACGTCGTCGCCCGCGACGCCGTCCAGGGCGCCTCGACGATCACCCAGCAGTTCGTCAAGAACGCGCTCGAGGCGCAGCAGAGCCGGACGATCTTCCAGAAGCTGCGCGAGTCCGCGCTCGCCTACCACCTCGAGCGCGAGTGGTCGAAGGACAAGATCCTCACGCAGTACCTGAACTCGATCTACTTCGGCGAGGGCGCGTACGGGATCGAGGCCGCCGCGAAGACGTACTTCGGCGAGGCGCACGACGGCTGCGGCGACAAGGGCGATCGCTGCGCCTCCCAGCTCCTCCCCCACGAGGCCGCGCTGCTCGCGGGGATCATCTCCTCGCCCGAGGCCTACTCGCCGCGCGCCAACCCGGACCTCGCGCTCGAGCGCCGCAACCTCGTGCTCTCGAAGATGCTCGAGCAGGGGGCGATCTCCCAGGACCAGTACGACGACGACCTGACCGGCGTCGACGCACCCCTCCCGGACCCCGAGGACATCAAGCCCCCGCGCGAGAAGTCGGAGGCCCCCTACTTCACCTCGTGGCTGCGCCAGCAGGTGGTCGACTACTACGGCGCCGGCCAGGCCTTCGGCGGCGGCCTGCACATCAAGTCGACGCTCGACCTCGACCTCCAGCGCGCGACCGAGGAGGCCGTCGTCAACAACATCGGCGGGATCGAGCCGACCGCATCGGTCGTCGTGATCGACAACGCGACCGGCGGCGTGCTCTCGATGGTCGGCGGCGAGGACTACAACGAGTCACCGTTCAACCTCGCCACCAACGGGCAGCGCCAGCCCGGCTCGGCGATGAAGCCGTTCACCCTGGTGACCGCGCTCGGCCAGGGCATCTCGACCTCGAACGTCTACAGCTCGAACCCGAAGGAGTTCCCCTTCAAGGTCAGGCTGGAGAAGAACGGCAAGGTCCTCCCCGACATCTTCGACGTCTCCAACTACGGCGACGGCTACTACGGCTCCTCGACCCTCTACGACGCCACGCTGCACTCGGACAACTCCGTCTACGCGGAGCTCGGGCTCCAGGTGGGGCTGAAGAACATCGCCGCGACCGCCAAGGCGATGGGGATCGAGACCGACCTCACCACGGCCAACGAGTACTCGGTCGACGGCGGGCCGTTCGAGCCGTACCCGCCGGCGATGACGCTCGGAGGGCTCGAGGTCGGCGTCACCCCGCTCGAGATGTCCTACGCCTACACCACCCTCGCCAACGACGGCGAGCGGGTGAGCGGCTCGCTGGCCAGCTCCAAGGGCGGCCCGCTGGGGATCATCAGCGTGAAGGACGGCCCCGGCGACGAGGCCGACTTCGTCGAGACGAACGACGGCGAGAGCGGCGAGAACGAGACGATCGAGCAACGCGCGATCGATCCCGCGGTCGCGCAGGAGGCCAAGTCCGTGCTCGAGGCCAACGTCGACGGCGGGACCGGCGAGCGCGCCCAGTACGGCGGCTACGCCTGGGGCAAGACCGGCACGACCGAGGACAACGGCGACGCGTGGTTCTGCGGCGGCAGCGAGGACGTCACCGCCTGCGTCTGGGTCGGCCACGCCGAGACCAACACCCCGATGGAGACCGAATACGCCGGCGCCCCAGTGGACGGCGGCACCTATCCCGCGCTGATCTGGGCGGACGTGATGACCGCCTACGAGGCGCTCAAGGAGAGCGAACGACGACAAGGACGCCGTGGTGGACCCCGAGGCCACGGTGCCCGTCGCACCCGCTCCGGTCGCCCCGACCGAGGCCGTGCCGGTCGAACCGGCGCCCGCGCCGGTACCCGAGGCGCCGGTGGAGGAGGCCGTCCCGGCCCCCGCCGAGCCCGCCCCGGTCGCTCCCGAGGGCAACGGCGCCCCGACCGCCGGCGGCGTCGACGGCTAGCGCGGGGACGGGCCGCGAGACGTAGCGGCTGCCCGCGGCGCAGAAGCGCCACGGGTAGTCAGCGGCCTTGGTGATGCCGACGCGCGGGGCGGTGACGACCTCGAGCGGGAGCGTCGTCCGTGAGCGGCGCTCGCAGCTCGAACGGCGCTTCGAGCAGGCTCCGGCCGTTGTCGGCGAGGCCGACGCCGAGCGCCTCGGTGAGCTTGCCCGGGCCCGAGCAGAGCTCGCGGACGTCCTCGCGGCCGCGGCGCTCACGCATCGACTCGATCCCCCAGCGGGGCTCGATCGCGCGGATCAGGACCGCCGCCGCCTCGCCCTCGGGCTCGGCGACCGCGTTCAGGAGGCTGTGGATGCCGTAGGAGAAATAGACGTAGGCGGTGCCGGGGGCGCCCCAGAGGATCTCGCTGCGCGGCGTCGGGCCGCCGTAGGCGTGGCAGGCGGGGTCGTCGCGGTGATAGCTCTCGGTCTCCACGATCGTGCCCCCCACGCCGTCGTGGAGCAGCGCGCAGCCGACGAGGTCGCGGGCGACGTCGTGGACCGAGCGGGCGAAGAAGGCCTGGTCCAGGCGCGGCGCTTCGAGGGCGGCCGTGCTCACGCCAGTAGTCGTCGAGCGCAGCGCGGGCCGCGGCGAGCTGCTCGGCGACGCGCTCCGAGGCGGTCCCACCCACCGAGCGCTTCGACTCGAGCCACTGATCGGAGGCGAGCACCTCGTAGTACTCAGCGTCGAGCAGCTCGGAGAACCCGGCGACCTCGGCCTGGTCGAGCTCGGAGAGGGTGACCCCGCGCTCGAGCGCGTGGCGGACGAGGCCGCCGACGACGCCGTGGGCCTCGCGGAACGGCATGCCCTTGCGCACGAGGAGGTCGGCGACGTCGGTCGCGGCGAGGAACTCGTCGCCCGCCGCCTCGGCGAGGCGCTCGCGGTCGAAGGACACCACGCCCATCATCGCCGCGGCCGCCTCGAGGCAGAGCTCGAGGTTGTCGGCGGCGTCGAACAGGCCCTCCTTGTCCTCCTGCATGTCCTTCGAGTAGGCGAGCGGGAGGCCGTGCAGGACGCCGGCCATCGCCGCGAACGCGGCGGTGATGCGCGGCGCCTTCGCGCGCATCAGCTCCGCCGCGTCGGGGTTCTTCTTCTGAGGCATGATGCTCGAGCCCGAGGCGAACGAGTCGCCGACCTCGCAGAACGAGAACTCCTCGCTCGACCAGAGCACGATCTCGCCGCCGAGCCGGGACAGGTGCGTCGCGCAGGTCGCTGCGGCGGCGAGGTAGTCGAGCACCGAGTCGCGGCTGGCGACCGCGTCGATCGAGTTCGGCGTGACGCCCTCGAAGCCGAGCTCGCGGGCGACGGAGTCGCGGTCGAGCTCCCAGTTGAGGCCGGCGAGCGCCCCCGAGCCGAGGGGCATCTCCATCGCGCCGGCGCGCACCGCGGCGAAGCGCCGGGCGTCGCGCCGGAACATCCAGAAGTAGGCCAGCAGGTGGTGGGCGAGGTAGACCGGCTGGGCGCGCTGGAGGTGCGTGTAGCCGGGCATCGTCCAGCCGGCGTGCCTCGCCGCCAGCTCGCAGAGCGTCGCCATCAGCGAGCCACTGAGCTCGATCGCGCGATCGCAGCGCTCGCGGACGTAGATGGCGACGTCGGTCGCGACCTGGTCGTTGCGCGAGCGCCCGGTGTGGAGCTTGCCGCCGACGGGGCCCGCGATCTCGGTGACCCGCCGCTCGATCGCCATGTGGATGTCCTCGTCATCGGGGGCGAAGGGAAAGCGATCCTCGCCGAGCTCGGCCGCGACCTCGTCGAGCGCGGAATGCAGCGCCTCGAGCTCGCCGTCGTCGAGCACCCCGGCGAAGAGCAGCGCCCGCGCGTGGGCCTTCGACTGGCGCACGTCCTGGGGCCAGAGGCGCCGATCGAAGCCGATCGACGCGTTCAGGCGGTGAAAGAGCGGGTCCTGGGGCTCGCCGAAGCGCGACATTGCGAGCGGATGTTAGGCGGAGCTCACGCCCCATCGGCCCAGCCAGAGGGCCTACGCTGTATCCGACCGGCGGACCGATGGGAAGGAACCCGTCTCAGTGCTCTTAGTCCGGACCGCAGTACGAGCCAAGCGACGCCACGGAAGGTCACTTGCCGCGGTGGCGGTCTGGTGCGCGCTCATCGCCGCGCCGAGCGCCCCGCAGGCCCTCGCCGAGTCCGCCTCGCCAAACGGCGATCCCGCCCGCGGAGACGTGATCGATGACCGCTACATCGTCGTCTTCGACCGCTCCGCCGAGGGTGTGGGAAAGGAGACGGCCGCACGCGAGGAGTCGCTCGGCTTCGACTCAGACCAGCGATACCGAGCCGCGATCGACGGATTCTCGGCGGAGCTGAACGGCGCCCAGGCGCGCGCCCTGAGCACCGATCCCGAGGTCGACTTCGTCAGCGAGGACCGCCGCGTCGAGGCCACGGCCAGCGTCCCGCTCGCCCCCGGCGAGGGCACCCCGACCGGCGTTCGCCGGGTCCTCGCGGCGACTGCGAGCCAGGTCCGCCAGGCGAGTGGCGTGAACGTGGCGGTGATCGACACCGGCGTCCAACTCGACCACCCCGACCTGAACGCCGCCGACGGCAAGGACTGCGTCGACGCCGGCACGCCGGCCGCCGACGGCAACGGGCACGGGACGCACGTCGCGGGCACGATCGGCGCCGAGAACGACGGCGCGGGAGTCGTCGGCGTGGCTCCCGGAACGAAGGTCTACGCGGTGCGGGTGCTGAACAACAGCGGCAGCGGGACCTGGTCGCAGGTCATCTGCGGGATCGATTGGGTGACGGCGAACAGGGCATCGCTCGACATCGGCGTCGCCAACATGAGCCTTGGCAGCGGCGGCCCGGCGCCGCAACCCTGCGCGACTACGACGGACGCGATGCACCTCGCGATCTGCAACTCGACGGCCGCCGGCGTCAACTACGCGGTCGCGGCGGGTAATTCCGGGACCGGCTTCGATCGGTCGCCTTTCAGCGTGCCCGCCGCCTACCCGCAGGTGCTCACCGTGACCGCGGTCGCCGACGCGGACGGAGCGCCCGGCGGCTCGGGAGGCGCACCGTCCTGCCGCCCATCCGAGTCCGACGACGTCCGGGCCTCCTTCTCGAGCTACGCACTCACCGCCGGCGGGATCGCTCACACGATCGCCGCGCCCGGCGTCTGCATCAACTCGACCTGGCCCGGCGGGGGCTATCGCGCGATCTCCGGCACCAGCATGGCCACCCCTCACGTCGCCGGCCTCGTGGCGCTCTGCATGGACGAGGCGGGCGCGGCGGGGCCGTGTGCCGGGCTCACGCCGGCACAGACGATCGCCTACATGCGCGCCGACGCCGAGACCTACTCGACCGCGCACCCCAATTACGGGTTCCTGCGCGACCCCCTGCACTCGCCGCTCGCGAGCCACTTCGGCTTCCTCGGCGTGCTCGGCGGCTCCGGCCCGCCACCCTCCACACCCCCACCCCCACCCCCGCCCGCGGCGCCGCCGAACGATGACTTCGCCGACGCCGTGAACCTGGGCTCGGGCTCGACGGCCACCAGGAGCGGCACGAACGTCGCAGCGACGAGCGAGCCCGGCGAGCCGCAGCCGTCAGCAGATCGGGGCGGTGCCTCGGTGTGGTACCGATGGACCGCCCCCACGTCAGGGCCGGTCGAGGTGGACCTTTGCGGAAGCGGTTACGACACGCTGCTCAGCGTGTACGGGGGCTCGTCCCTGGGCGGGCTGACGGAGCTCGCGAGCAACGACGACAACTGGTCCCTGTGCGGGCTTCAGAGCAACGTGGCCTTCGACTCCGTCGCCGGCACGACCTACCAGATAGCCGTCGACGGCTGGAGCGGCGGCTCGCCGGCGAAGCAGGGGAGCTTCCAGCTCTCCCTGCGGCAGGCGGCCGACCCGGAGCCCCCGGCCCCGCCGATTCCGCCGGTCGACCCCCCGCCCGCGGACGACGGCGGGCCCGAGGTCCCCGTCGCCCCCACGACTCCTCCCGAGCGCGACGGGAGCGCGCCCTCCCTGGCGCTCGGCGGCGACGGCAGGCAGGCGCTCGGCCGCTCGATCGGGCTCGAGGCTTCCTGCGACGAGCCGTGCACGGCCACGGCCGACGGCGAGCTCAGGCTCCGCCACCTTCCGCGGAAGGTCACCGGCGCGGACCTTGAGCTCGAGCAGGCGAGGTCGACGCTCACGAGCGGCGTGACCGAAACGCTTCGCCTGAAGCTGCGAGACGCCGGCCTGAAGGTGGCGCGACGGGCCCTTCGCGAGGGGCGCCGCGTCAGGGCGACGATCGAGGTCACCGCGATCGACACTGAGCTGAACGCCGCCACGCGCCGGTGGCGGGTCGAGCTTCTCGGCCCGGGGGCTTGACGGACGCGGTTCGCGCGCTAGGACGTGGGAGCCGAGGCGGTTCGCATAGTGTGCGCCGCCGATGCGGGTCCTGGTCACAGGCGCCACCGGAAAGGTCGGAAGCGCCGTCGCCCGCCGCCTGGCGGACCGCGGCGACGAAGTCATCGCCCTCGTCCGCGACGTCGCCGCCGCCCGCGAGGCGCTGCCGGCCGGGGTCGAGCTCGCCCGCGGCGACGTCACCGACCCGGCCTCGGTGCGGGAGGCGTGCGAGGGAATCGAGGGTGTCTTCAACTGCATGGGGATCTACGAGCAGTGGTTGCCCGACGACTCGCGCTTCGAGCAGGTCAACGCGCAGGGCGCCCTGAACGTGATCACTGCGGCGCGCCAGGCCGGCGCCCGCCGCGCCGTCCACACCTCGACCTTCGACGTCTTCCACGCGGAGACCGGCGGCACCATGACCGAGGCCGACCTCGCCGACTACCCGAAGGGGACGGCGTACGAGCGCTCGAAGCAGCGCGCCGAGGAGCTCGTCCTCGCCGAGGCCCGCGCCGGCTCGCCCGACTTCGAGCTCGTGATCGTCAACCCGACGAGCGTCTACGGGCCCGGCCCCTGGCACTCGGCCGGCCTCGACGGCGGCATCCGCGACGCGATCCGCCGCCGGCTGCCGGCGGTGCCGCCGGGCGGCATGACCCTCACCTACGTCGACGACGTCGCCGACGGCCACGTCTCCGCCTTCGACCGCGGCCGCCCCGGCGAGCGCTACATCCTCGGCGACGGCTTCGCGACGATGCGCGAGATCGTCGCCACCGCGGTCGAGGAGGCCGGCCGCGGATTCGTCCCGCCGACGATGCCTGTTCCCCTCGCGAAGGCGCTGGCGAGCGGTGGCGAGCGCCTCGCAGGCCTGATCGGCCGCCCGCCCCTGCTCGGCCGCGGCCAGCTCCACTTCCTGCTCTGGCAGGCGCGGGTCGACAGCGCCAAGGCCCGCGACGAGCTCGGGATCGAGTTCACTCCCTGGCGGGACGGCATCGCCCGCACCGTGCGCTGGATGGACGCCGAGGGCCGGATCTAGTCCACGGGGCTACCGCGAAATCCCTGTCGCCTCGAGGGCCTCGCCTTGGTCGGAGAAGAAGGCCCATCGAACCACCTTGCGTTCCCGCAACGTGAAGACCAGCGCGTAGGGCGAAACGTCAACTTCGATGCCGCTGATGCGACCGCGATTTCGCTGGCCGCTGATGAGCGCCACCACGCTTTCCCCCGAGTCCCTGAGCTCGTAATCGAATACGTCTATCGGTTGCCAGGCCGCCAGCCATGCTCCCCAGTAGGCGCGTACTCCGTCGTGGCCGCGATAGACGCGCGCGATGTCCGAGACGTGATCGCCGCCTCGCGTCGCGTCCCACACGATCTCCGGGTCGTAGTGCTCGAAGACGTCGTGGTCCCCGGCCCTGAACTTCTCGAGCAGCATCTCGACGATCTCAACGTTTTCCCGAGACACGGGGCGCAGTATCTCGCGCCCCGTGCGGTTCGCGACTTACGAGCGCATAGCGCCACTTTCTCGCGAACCGGTTGGACCCGGTTCCCATGCGGGGTCGACCCGTGTTGGTCACCGACTTAGACTCGTCTGCGGATGCCGCTCTCGTTGACTCAGGTCGCCCCCGGCGTCCACCGGCCTCGCGAGCGTCCACACGAATTGGTACCTGCTCGAAGACGGCGGGCGGCTCACCGTTCTCGATGCAGGGCTGCCCGGAGACTGGCGTCAGTTCTCCTCGGCGCTGTCGCGGCTCGGGCACACGCCCGCGGATATTGACGCGGTTCTGATCACCCATCACCACCCGGACCACGCAGGTAATGCTGAGCGCATGCGGTCAACTGGAGCACGGGTGCTCTCCCATCCGGCGGATGCGCCCTATCTCCGCGGTCAGAAGCGGATGAGCAATCGGCGTGTCGTGAGGTTTCTGTGGCACCCGTGGTACGCGCTGTACATGCTGCGTTACCTGGTCAAGGGGATCCTCCGAGTGCCGGCAATCGCTCAGCTCGACGAGCTTGGCGACGGCGAGGTCCTCGATGTGCCGGGATCCCCTCGCGTGGTCCACGCCCCCGGTCACACGGCAGGCAGCTGCTCATTGTTTCTCGAAAAGCACTCGCTCCTCTTCAGCGGTGATGCTCTGGTGACGCTTGACATGACGCGCGGCCCGCGCGGCCGGAGCGGGCCGCAGATCGTCCGGGGTCCACACACCGAAGACGCTGCCCTCGCGCTGGAGTCACTCGACGTACTCGCCTCCACGAACGCGGACACGGTGCTGCCCGGCCACGGGGAGCCGTGGGTCGATGGGATCAAGCGCGCCGTCGAGATCGCGCGACAGGCCGACTAAGCGGGCAGGGGGAAAGCTCGAGTTCACCGTCTCCGGCAGCTCGAAGCTGCCTTTCAGCGCTGTTATCGCGCTCTAGCGCAGATTCGCGTGGGGCTCGCCCTCCATGCGAAGCGAAGCGGCTAGACCCAGCTGCCGGTGAGCGCCTCGTCGAGCGCTTCGAAGACCCGCTCGACCTGGTCCTCGGTCATCGCCGGGAAGAAGGGCAGGGAGAGCAGGCGGGCGGAGGCGTCCTCCGCGACCGGGAACTGGCCCTCGCGGAAGCCGAACCGCTCCCGGTAGTGGGGCATGAGGTGGATCGACGGCATGTAGGCCTTCGCCTGGACGCCGCGGTTGGCCAGGTCGGCGAGGACGGACTCCCTGGCGGCTGACACGGGCAGGCGCACCGCGTAGACGAACCAGCTCCGCCGCTCCTCGCCGCGGTCCTCGCATGGCAGGACGAGCCCGTCGGGGTCTCCTTCTCCGGCCGGGGCCCCGAGCTCGGCCAGGCGCTCGCCGTATTGCGACGCGACCCGGGCGCGGGCGGCGAGCAGGTCGTCGAGCCGTTCGAGCTGGGCGACGCCGACCGCCGCGGCGAGGTCGGAGAGGCGGTAGTTGAAGCCGAGCCGGACGTGGTCGACGACCTCCATGTCGTCGCTGCGGCCCTGGTTTCGCTCGCTGCGCGCCAGCGCCGCGACGCGCCCGTCTGCGGGTATCAGCATTCCCCCCTCCCCCGTCGTCAGCTGCTTGTTGGGGTAGAAGGCGAAGGCGGTCGTCACACCGGCGCCGCCCAGCCGGCGGCCGTCGCCGTCGACCGCCCCGAGCGCCTCGCAGGCGTCCTCCAGCAAACCCAGCCCTTGGCGCTCGGCGAGGCCTTGCAGCGCCGGGATCGCGGCCGGGTAGCCGAGGATGTCGACCGCCAGCAGGCCCGCGGTCGCCTCGCCGACCGCCGCCTCGGCGGCCGCCGGGTCGATGTTGAGCGTGACCGGGTCGATGTCGCAGAAAACCGGCTTCGCGTCCTCGTAGAGCAGGCAGTTTGCGGAGGCGACGAAGCTGAACGGCGAGGTGACCACCTCGTCGCCGGGGCCCCATCCGAGCGCTCGCACGCCCAGGTGCAGCCCCGCGGTGCCGCTCGAGACGGCGACCGCGTCCTCGACGCCGAGCCAGGCCGCGAACTCCTCTTCGAAGCGGCGGCCCATCGGCCCGAGCGAGAAGCGCCCGGAGCGCAAAACGTCGAAGACCAGCTCTTCCTCGCGCTCGCCCACGTCCGGGCGAGCGAGAGGAATCGGATCAGGCTCAGTCATCCGAGACGACTCTTACCGCCTCGACCCCCGCATTGAGCGGCGTGCTCCGTTCCTGGAACGCGTGCTCGAGCGAGTCGACGAGCGCCTCCCAGGAGGCCTCGATGATGTTCTCGGAGACCCCGATCGAGCCCCAGGTCTCGTGCCCGTCGGTCGAATCGAGCAAGACACGTGTGACTGCTCCCGTTCCATCGTGCGAGTCCAGGATGCGGACCTTGTAGTCGGAGAGCTCGATGTCGCCGAGGTGCGGGTGCAGGTCGCCGATCGCGTCGCGCAGGGCCTTGTCGAGCGCGTTCACCGGGCCGTTGCCCTCGGCGGTGCGCACGTAGCGGTTGCCGCCGACCCAGATCTTGATCGTCGCCTCCGTCTCGACCCGGCCGTTGGCGCGCTTCTCCACGATCACCCGGAAGCTCTCGAGCTTGAACAGGGGCGTGTACTCGCCCGACTCGCGCCGCAGGAGCAGCTCGAAGGACGCGTCCGCCGCCTCGTAGTGATAGCCGCGATGCTCGCGCTCCTTGACCCGCTCGACCGCGCGCTTGGCGGCATCGGCGTCGAGCTCGATTCCCGCGTCGTCGGCGCGCGAGAGCACCGAGCCCGTGCCCGAGAGCTCGGAGATCAGGACGTCGCGGCTGTTGCCGACCGACCCCGGCTCGACGTGCTCGAACGTGCGCGCGTCGGCCTGCACGCCGGCTACGTGCAGGCCGCCCTTGTGGGCGAACGCGTTGCGGCCGACATAGGGCTGGTCGGGGTCCGGGTTGAGGTTGAGCAGCTCGGCGACGAAATGAGAGGTCTCGGTGAGCAGGCGCAGCCGCTCCGGGCCGACGACCTCGTAGCCAAGCTTGAGCTGGAGCGCGGGCAGGATCGAGGCCAGGTTGGCGTTGCCGGTGCGCTCGCCGTAGCCGTTCATCGTGCCCTGCACCAGGCGGGCGCCGGCCTCCACCGCGGCCAGCGAGTTGGCGACCCCGCATTCGGCGTCGTTGTGGGTGTGGATCCCGACCATCGCGCGCTCGCCGAGCTCGCCGACCACCTCCGCGGTCGCCTCCGCGACCTGCCCCGGGAGGCTGGAGCCGTTGGTGTCGCAGAGCGTCACGTTCTCGGCCCCCGCGGCGACCGCGGCCCGCAGGCACTCGAGGGCGTAGCCGCGATCGTCCCGCCAGGCGTCGAAGAAGTGCTCGGCGTCGTAGACGACCCGCTTCCCCTCCGCCCGGCAGTAGTTGACGGAGTCCATCACCATCGCCAGGTTCTCCTCGCGGGAGACCCGCGTCACCTTCTCGAGGTGTAGCGCCCATGTCTTGCCGACGAGGCAGACGACCGGCGCGAAGGAGGCGACGAGGGTGCGCAGCCCCGGGTCCTCCTCGGCCGCGATCCCGCGGCGCCGGGTCATGCCGAAGGCCGTCACGGCCGTCGTCTCGAAGCCCTCGCGCCCGAGCAGTTCGAAGAGCTCGGTCTCCTTCGGGTTCGAGCTCGGGAACCCGGCCTCGACGAAGTGGACGCCGAGCCGGTCGAGGGCGTGGACGACGCGGACCTTCTCGGCCGCGGAGAGCGACATCCCCTGCCCCTGCATGCCGTCGCGGAGGGTGGTGTCGTACAGAAAGACCTGGTGGTCCTGGGTCACGATGGTTCCTTTCGAGTTCGAGGGGGCGAAGCCTGTGCGCGGGACCTCCCACGCGGCCGCATGCCGCTAGGCGGCAGCGGCGGGGCTAATTCGCCCGATGTGACCTGTGCGCTCGAACCGAAGCACGATCAGCCAGTGACCTTACTGGGCTGCTCCACGAAGTCCAGCCATTCGCGGTACTCCTCGGCGCGGCCGTGCAGCGCGTCCTCGAACTTCGCCTGGACGTGCTGGGTGATCTCGCCCGGCCCCCCGAGCGGGTGGTCGTCGATCTCGCGGACCGGGACGAGCTCCGCCGCGGTTCCCGTGAAGAAGACCTCGTCGGCGAGGTACAGCTCGGCGCGGGCGACGTCCCGCTCCTCCACCGGATACCCGAGGTCGCCGGCGATCTGGATCACCGAGCGGCGGGTGATGCCGTCGAGGATCGCGGAGGTGTGGCCCGGCGTGATCAGCTTGCCCTCGCGGACCAGGAAGATGTTCTCGCCGGAGCCCTCGGAGACGTTGCCCGTATCGTCGAGCAGGATCGCCTCGTCGTAGCCGGCCTTGGCGCTCTCTGTCTTCGCCAGGATCGAGTTCAGGTACTGGCCGGAGGCCTTCGCGTGCGGGATCAGGCTCTCGCCGGAGAGGGCGCGCCAGGAGGAGACCTTGGCGCGGATCCCGTTCTTCTTGCCGTCCTCGCCGAGGTACGCCCCCCACGGCCAGACCGCGATCATCACCTCGATCGGCGCCGACTGGGCGTAGAGGCCCATCTCGCCGTAGCCGCGGAACGCGAGTGGGCGGATGTAGCACGAGCGAAGCTGGTTGCGGCGGATCAGCTCGTGCGTCGCGTCGCGCAGCGCCTCGCGGTCGTACGGCAGCTCCATGAAGTAGAGCTGAGCCGATTTCTCGAGGCGGTCGAGGTGCTCGCGCATGCGGAACACCGCCGTCCCCTGCTCGGTCTCATATGCCCGGATCCCCTCGAAGACGCCGGTCCCGTAGTGCAGCCCGTGGCTGAGGACGTGCACCTGCGCATCGTCCCAGGCGACGAACTCCCCGTTCTGCCAGATCAGCTCTGCCTTCTCCATGGCGCGCAGAAGTATGCCCTATCGCTTCATGGCGATCCAGCGGGCGGCTTCGCGGGCAACCTGCTTCGCATGACGCCTGCTCAGCACGAGCTGGCCGCGGATCAGCGTCTCGTAGCCGACGAACCAGAGCCCCGGAGCGCTCGGCGGCCCCGGCATCCCGTTGTGCGCCGGGCGCCCGTCTGGGAGGAGCAGCCCGAGGTGGCCGACGAGATTCTCGAGGGCCCGTCGGTAGCCGGTCGCGGCGATCACGGCGTCGGGGCGCAGCCGCTCGCCGTCGGCGAGCACGACCTCGGCTCCTTCGAGCGACTCGACGGCCGCCACGATCTCGATCTCGCCACCCTTAACCGCTTTGACGAAGCCGTTGTCGACCACCGGCGCGACGCTTCGCTCGAAGACGTTGGTGCCGAGCCCACGGGTCGGGCTCGGAATCCCGTAGGGGCTGAGATCGCCGAAGGTGAGGCGCTGGTTGATCCGGCCGACGCGATCGATCACCGGAATCGGCAGCGCTGACAGCCCCGTGCCGAAGTAGGTGCCGGGAATTCGGCCCGACCCAGCGGGCGACGATGTTGGGGGCGCTCCGCATCGCCGTGCGCACTCCCCCCGCCCCACCCCGGGCGAGCTCGAGCGATATCTCCGAGCCGGTGTTGCCGGCGGAGACGACGAGGACGTCCTTGCCCGCGAACGGTTGCGGGTTGCGGTATTCGGAGGCGTGAATCAGCTGGCCCCCGAAGCCCTCGCGCCCGGGCCAGTCCGGCAGCTTCGGCTCGCGGTCGAAACCGGCCGCGACGACGACCGCCGCCGCTTCGCGATCCCCGTCGCCGGTGCGCACCGTCCAGCGCCCGTCCTCCGGCTCGATCCGCAGCGCCTCGACCCCGAACTCGACCGGGATCCGCTCCGAGCGCACATAGTTCTCGAGGTAGGCGATGACGTCGTCGCGAGCCGGGTACGGGCCGGTTCCGTCCCGGAAGCGACGCCCCGGCGCCGCCGACTGCCACCCGATCGTGTTCAGGCGGAGGCTGTCGTAGCGGTCCCGCCAGGGCTCGGCGACGCGCTCGTTCGCCTCCAACACGATCGCGTCGACCCCGCGGCGGCGAAGCTCGCGCGCGGTCCCGAGCCCGGCGAAACCGGCTCCGATGACGAGCGCCTCAGCGGGCAAGCGCCTCCAGCACCGCGTCGGTCATCTCCTCGGTTCCCACCTCCACGATGCTGTCCGTCTCGTCGCCGGGGGCCAGGTCCGGCGTGCGCAGGCCGCGCCCGAGCGCGTCCTCGACCGCGCGCTCGACCGCGGCGGCATCGTCCGGGCGGTCGAGCCCGTCGCGGAGCATCATCGCGGCCGAGAGGAAGGTCGCGAGCGGGTTCGCGACCCCCTCGCCGGCGATGTCGGGCGCCGATCCGTGCACGGGCTCGAAAACCCCCGGGCCGCCGCTGCCGAGGCTCGCGGAGGGAAGCATCCCCAGCGAGCCGGTGAGCATCGCCGACTCGTCGGAGAGGATGTCGCCGAACATGTTCTCGGTGACGATCACGTCGAAGCGCGCGGGCGCGGCGACGAGCTGCATCGCGGTGTTGTCGACGAGCATGTGGTCGAGCTCGACGTCCTCGTAGTCCTCGCTCACCCTGGTCACGGTCTCGCGCCACAGACGCGAGGTCTCGAGCACGTTGGCCTTGTCGACGGAGGTGACCCGGGCGGGCCGATCGACCGCCTGGCCGAGCGCGCGGCGGCGGGCGGCGCCGAAGGCGACGCGCGCGATCCGCTCGATCTCGGCGACCGTGTAGAGGCAGTCGTCGTGTGCCGTGTCGCCGTCGCGACCGGACTCGCCGAAGTAGATGCCGCCGGTGAGCTCGCGGACGACGAGCAGGTCGGTGCCGGCGATCCGCTCCTCGCGCAGCGGGCTCGCCGAGACCAGCGACGGGCTCGGCCGCACGGGGCGCAGGTTCGCGTAGAGCCCGAGCCCCTTGCGCAGCCCGAGCAGGCCCTGCTCGGGGCGGGGGGCGTCGGGGTCGGTGGTGTCCCATTTCGGCCCGCCGACGGCGCCGAGCAGGACCGCGTCGGCCTGACGGCAGTCCCCGAGGACCTCGTCGGTGAGCGCGGTCCCGTGGGCGTCGATCGAAGCGCCGCCGACGATGCGCTCCTCGGTCTCGATCCCGCCCAGCGCGTCGAGCAGGCGCTCGGCGGCGGCGACGATCTCGGGCCCGATGCCGTCACCGGGCAGGACCACGACACGATGGCTCATCGGACTAAATCCTCCGGGCGGAGATGTTGAGGCGGACGTAGTTCAGGGTCAGCGGGCGCGGGATCGACTCGAGGATCGCGTCCAGGAACGAGTCGCGGAGCTCGACCGGGAGGCACTCGAGGTGCACCGGGATGACCGAAGACGCCAGGAAGGCGCGCGGATCCTCGGGGACCGTGGGGGCATCCTCGACCCAGCAGCGGACCTCGCCGAACCCCGCGCGCTCGAGGCGCGACTCGGTGACGGCGACGCTGGCGAAGTTCCACGGCGATTGCAGGGTGCGGAGGTACGGGGAGAAGCGCTCGTCGCCCTCGAGGCCGAGCAGCGCGCCCTCGAACTCGGCGATGTTTCCCTGTCCCCCGCACTGGGCCTCGAGCGCGGCGCCCGGCTTCATCGCCGCGTGCAGGCGGGCGAAGAGGCGGTCGTGCTCCATCACCCAGTGGAAGGTCGCGCCCGAGAGGATCGCGTCGACGGGCTCGGGGAGCTCGAGGTCGAGCAGGTTGGCGTTGATCAGCTCGACCTCGTCGCCGAGCTGCTCGCGCGCCTTCTCGATCATCGACGGCGAGGCGTCGACTCCGATCACGTGCCCGTTCGGCAGGCGCTCGACGAGGTGGCGCGTGAGCCGGCCCGACCCGCAGCCCGCGTCGAGCACGGTCTCGTCGCCCTGGAGCTCGAGCCGGTCGATCACCTTGAGCCCCCATTCCTCCTGAGGGCTGGCGACGCGGTCGTAGGTCGCCGCGTCCCAGTCCGTCACAGCTTCGCCGTCGTCGACGGTGCGTTGTCGGCGTGTCCCGCGTTCTCGTAGGCCTCGATCGCGGCGACGTTTTGCAGGGTCATCCCGATGTCGTCAAGGCCGTTCAGGAGCCGGTGCTTGACTTCCTCCTCGATCTCGTACTCGACTACGCCGCCGGCGTAGTCGACCGTCCCCTCGTCCACGTCGATCCGCGCCCGGCCGGCCTCGGCTATGCCTCGGCAATGCTCCTCCGGGAGGACCACCGGCAGCAGGCCGATCTTGGTGCAGTTGACGAAGAAGATGTCGGCGAACGAGGGCGCGATGATCGCCTCGAAGCCGAAGTCCTCGAGCGCCCACGGCGCGTGCTCGCGCGAGGAGCCGCAGCCGAAGTTCCGGCCCGCGACCAGGATCGGGTTGGGCTCCAGCTCGATCTCGCCGTCGCGGATCCAGTCGTAGAAGAGGTACTCGCCGAACCCGGTGCGCTCGACCCGCTTCAGGAACTGCTTCGGGATGATCTGGTCGGTGTCGACGTCGTTTCGGTCGAGCACCGAGACGTCACCTTCGATCACGTCAATCGGTTGCATGGGGCGACCTCCTGGAACCCGGCAGAAGCGGACGCGAAGCGGAGCATTCTGGCGGTGATCTCATTGCCACTCCCTGATGTCGACGAAATGGCCTTCGATCGCGGCCGCCGCGGCCATCCGGGGCGAGACGAGGTGGGTACGCCCGCCCTTGCCCTGGCGCCCTTCGAAGTTGCGGTTCGAGGTGGAGGCGCAGCGCTCGCCCGGGGAGAGCGTGTCGGGGTTCATCCCGAGGCACATCGAGCAGCCCGCCCCGCGCCAATCGAAGCCGGCGGCGCGGAAGACCTCGTCGAGGCCCTCCTCCTCGGCCTGGGCCTTCACCTGCGCCGAGCCGGGGACCACCATGCCGTGCACGTGGCCCGCGACCTTGCGGCCCTCGACCACGCCGGCGGCCTCGCGCAGGTCGCCGATCCGCGAGTTCGTGCAGGAACCGAGGAACACGCGGTCGAGCTTGATCTCCTGCATCGGCGTCCCGGGCTCGAGCGCCATGTAGGTGAGCGCCCGCTCGGCGGTGTCGCGGTGGTCGGGCTCGAGGCTCGCCGGGTCCGGCACCTCGCCGGTGACCTCGACGACCTGGCCCGGGGTCGTGCCCCAGGTGACCATCGGCGAGATCGAGGAGGCGTCGATGTCGACGTCGGTGTCGAAGCTGGCGCCCTCCTCGGTCGGCAGCTCGCGCCAGCGCTCGACCGCGCCGTCGAAGTCGGCGGGAGCCGCCTCGCGGCCCTTCACCCACTCGAACGTGGTCTCGTCGGGGGCGATCATGCCGGCCCGGCCGCCGCCCTCGATCGTCATGTTGCAGATCGTCATCCGGCCCTCCATCGTCAGGCCCTCGATCGGGGGGCCGGCGTACTCGACGGCGTGGCCGGTCATGCCGCCCGTGCCGAGGCGGCCGATCGTGGCGAGGATCAGGTCCTTGGCGGTGACGCCCTCGCCGAGCTCGCCCGAGTAGAGGATCCGCATCGTCTTCGGGCGGCGCTGGACCATGCACTGGGTGGCGAGGACGTGCTCGACCTCGGAGGTGCCGATGCCGAACGCGAGCGCGCCGAACGCACCGTGCGTGGACGTGTGCGAGTCGCCGCAGACGATCGTCATCCCCGGCTGGGTGACGCCCAGCTCCGGCCCGATCACGTGCACGATCCCCTGGCGCTCGGAGCCCAGCGAGTAGATCGGGACCCCGAACTCCTCGGCGTTTCGCTCCAGCGTCTCGACCTGGGTGCGGGAGAGCTCGTCGGCGATCAGCCGCGCCGTGGGCGTGCCGTCGGTGGGGACGTTGTGGTCCGCGGTGGCGAGCGTGCGGTCCGGGCGCCGCACCGTGCGCCCCTCGAGCCGCAGGCCCTCGAACGCCTGGGGCGAGGTGACCTCGTGGACGAGGTGCAGGTCGATGTAGATCAGCCCGTCGGCGACCTCGTGGGCCTCCCAGATCTTGTCGAACAACGTCTTCGCCATCCGTGTAGCTCCTCTCAGCTGCGGCGGAGGCCCGCCGCGACGACCGCGAGCATCTCGGCCTTCTCGTCGCCGTCGTTTTCGAAGTGGTGGGGCAGGTCCGCGTCGAAGGTGACCGCGTCGCCCTCGGCGAGCTCGTAGCGCTCGCCGTCGAGGACGAGCGCCGCCCGGCCCGAGTTGAGGTAGATCGTCTCGCGGCTGCCGGGCTCGTGGATCGGCGGGTCGCCCGGACCGCCGGTGCTGGCGCCGGGGTCCAGGGCGTGCAGGGAGAGCTCGGCGCGCTGGCCGGGAAGCGCCGGGGTCAGCTCCTCGACCCGGTGGCCGTCGCGGCGCCGGCCGCGGCGGTCGGCCCGCCGGGTGACGACGACGTGGCTCGCCTCGTCGAGGCGGAGTAGCTGGGAGAGGCTGAGCTCGAGCCCGGCGGCGATCTTGGTCGCGACCGACAGGGTCGGGCTGGTCTCGCCGCGCTCGACCTGGGAGAGCATCGGCGCCGAGACGCCCGTGCGCTCGGCGAGGTCGCGAAGCGAGAGATCCATCGCCTCGCGCAGCGCGCGGATTCGCTCGCCGATCGCCGGAGGCGCGGTCGCTCCGTCCGTGTCACGCACCAGGGTCGCCATTCGCTTTGTACGTTATCACGTACATCCGTAATTGACTGTCTGGAATCGAACACTCGTATCCGAGTGGCGTTATGTAGCCCGGCCTCCGGGTACGCGGTGGTCAGGCGAGGCGCTGAGGGACGCCTCGCGGGGGGATGGACCCCAACAGAGGAGGGAAAAAGTGCATCGGATGCGCTTGCTCATGGTCACCGTCATCGTCCTGGTGGCCTCAGCAGTCGCGGTCGCTCCGGCGTCCGCCCAGACCCGTCAGGAGGGTCTCGTCAACGTCAACCTCGAGAACATCGACATCGGTGTTCCGATCTCGGTCGCAGCGAACATCTGCGACCTGGATGTGAACGTCCTCGCGGATGCGCGTCAGCTCGGTCAGACCGCATGCGTCGCGGACGCCGAGTCGGGCGCCGTGTTCGGTCCCGATCGAGGTGGCTCGAGCCCCCGCCAGAACGGGCTGGTCAATGTCAACGTCTCGGATGTCGTGGTCAAGGTGCCTGTGAGCGTCGCCGCGAACATCTGCGACGTTGCGGTCAACGTCCTCTCGCAGCAGCGCGAGGCCGGCAGGGTCACCTGCGACGCCGTCGCGCAAAGCGAGGCGTAGGCGCGGACCGAGGGGGGGAAGGCAGGCGCAGGGAAGCCGTCGCCGTCGGCGGGAATCGCTCACGGAGACGGCGGGGCCCTTCGGGGCCCCGCCGGTCTCACTCCGCGTCGCTCAGCGCTGCTGCTTCGTGGGCCGGACCAGCACCTCGTTGATGGCCACGTGCTGGGGCCGGGTGACGGCGTAGAGGATCGCGTCGGCGATGTCGGAGGCCTGCAGCAGGTCACCGATCTGCTCGGTCACCTTCTCGATCGCGTCGACCACCATCGGATGCTCGTTGTGGCCCTGCAGCTCGGTCTCGACGAATCCCGGCTCGACGCAGGTGACGCGGACGTTGGCATGCAGGACCTCCTGGCGCAGGCCCTCGGAGAAGCCGACCACCCCCCACTTGGTCATGTTGTAGACCGCGGAGCCCAACGAGGCCGTCCGCCCCGCGACCGAGGAGACGTTGACGATGTGGCCCGAGCCCGCCGCGCCCATGATCGGCAGCGCCGCGTGGGTGCAGTAGAGGAGCCCGAGCAGGTTCACGTCGATCATCTGCCGCCACTGGCCCGTGTCGGCCCCGGCGACGGGCCCGAGCAGCATCACGCCGGCGTTGTTGATCAGGAAGTCGAGGCCGCCGAGCTCGTCGCTCACGCGCTTCACCGCGTCGTTCGCGGTGGCCTCGTCGGAGATGTCGGCCGCGATCGCGAGCGCCGTCCCTCCGCCCGATGAGATCTTCTCGGCCAGCGCGTCGATGCGGTCCTCGCGCCGGGCGACGAGCCCGACCTTGACCCCGGCCTCGGCGAGCTCTACCGCCGTCGCCTCGCCGATCCCCGACGAGGCGCCGGTGACGAGGGCGACCTTGCCGTCGATCGATTCGGCCATCGCGCCGATCATATGCCTCGCGTTATCCGCGGCAACCAGCGCGGGACCGCCCGTTTGTAGGTGCGGTACTCCTCGCCGAAGCGGCGCTCGAGCCCCGGCTCCTCGGATGCGACGAAGTAGGCCCAGTTCACCGCGAAGAAGGCAGCGCTCCAGACCAGGATGCCGGCGGAGCCGAGGGCGAGGCCCTCGCCGACGAGGATGGCGAGGACGGCGCTGATCATCGGGTTTCGGACATGGCGGTAAGGGCCCTCGACGACGAGATGCGTGGTCGGATCCCAGGGCGCGAGGGTGCCACGCCCGATCCGGGCGAAGAGACGCACGGTCCAGGCCCAGAGCGCAAGGCCCGCGGCGATGAGGACCGCCCCGGCGACGACGGTGACGAACGCCAGGGCGTCGCCCTCCCCCCACCCCGCCTCCGGCCCGTCGCCGGTGGCGAGGATCACGGCCGGGAGCAGGATCGTCACGGTCCCCGGTAGAACCGCGATCGCCACCGCGTGGCGCCAGGCGCTCATGCCTTCTCGCGGCGGGTCAGGTGCCAGCCGTCGCACCAGGGGCAGCGGTAGTAGCTCAGCTCGGTGCCCTCCATGCGGGCGCGGTAGACGGCGTCGTCGGCCTCGCGCTCGGTGGCGAAGCGCTGCTTCGAACGGCACGCCTGGCGCTGGGCCTCGCTGCGAAGGGGCGAAGTGACCTCGTGAGGCCGCTCGGGCTTCGCGCCGCGCGGCCGGTTTCGCCGCGGCACCGGACCGCTACGGGCCCGGGGTCGCCGGCACCCGCGACGCGTCCTCGGTCGCCGCCTCCGCCTCGCGCACGGCGGCGCCCTCGAGCGCGTTCGAGAGCGCGCGCACGTAGGCCTCGGCCGAGGCCTCGAGGATGTCGGTGGCGACGCCCTGCCCGGAGGCGAGGCGGCCGTGCGCCCGCACCATCACCGTCACCTCGCCGAGCGCGTCGTCGCCCTCGGTGACCGCCGAGACGGTGTACTGGCGTAGCTCGCACTCGGTGCCCACGGCGCCCTGGATCGCGCCGAAGATCGAGTCGACCGGGCCGTCGCCGGAGGAGGTCGCCTCCGACTCCTCGCCCGAGGGCAGCCTCACCGCGACCCGCGCCGTCGGGGGTCGCCGCGACGACGCCTCGACGTCGAACCACACGAGCTCGTAGCGCTGCGCCGAGGCCCGGAGCTGGTCGGAGACGATCGCCTCGAGGTCGAGCGCAGTCACCTGCTTCTTCTTGTCGGCGATCTCCTTGAACCGCTGGAACGCCTGGTTGAGCGCGTTGCCCTCGACCTTGAAGCCGAGCTGCTCGAGCGCGTCGCGCAGCGCGTGCCGGCCGGAGTGCTTGCCGAGCACGATCACCTCGGGCTCCGCGCCCACCTCCGCGGCCGGGATCCACTCGAACGTGGTGCGCTCCTTGAGCACGCCGTCCTGGTGGATCCCCGACTCGTGCGCGAACGCGTTGCGGCCGACGACGGCCTTGTTCGGAGGCACCTGGTAACCGGTGAAGCGGGTCACCATCCGGCTCGTCCGAGCGAGCTCGCGGGTGTTGAGGGTGGTGTCGAGGCCGTGCTCGTCGCTGCGCGTGCGCAGCAGCACGGCGATCTCCTCGAGCGAGCAGTTGCCGGCGCGCTCGCCGATCCCGTTGACCGCGCACTCGACCTGGCGCGCCCCGGCGAGCACGCCGGCGTAGGAGTTGGCGACGGCGAGGCCGAGGTCGTCGTGGCAGTGGACGGAGAGCCGGACGTCGCGCAGCTCGGGCGCGAGCTCGTAGAGGCGGGCGAAGTAGCGCGTGTACTCCTCCGGCGTGATGTAGCCGACGGTGTCGGGGATGTTGATCACGGTCGCACCCTCGGCGACGGCGATCGCGCAGACCTCGGCGGTGAAGTCGACGTCGGCTCGGGTCGCGTCCATCGGCGAGAACTCGACGTTCTCGCAGTACGACTTCGCGAGCGCCACGGCGGCCTTGGCCTGGCCTCTGACGTCGTCGCGCGTGGTCTGGAGCTGGTGCTCGATATGGATGTCAGACGTCGAGATGAACGTGTGGATGCGAGGACGCTGGGAGTCCTTGATCGCGTTCCAGGCGGCGTCGATGTCGGCCTTGTGGGTGCGGGCCAGGCCGCAGATCACGGGCCCCTCGACGTTGCGGGCGATCGCCTGGACCGCGTCGAAGTCGCCGGGGGAGGTGATCGGGAAGCCGGCCTCGATCACGTCGACGCCCAGGCGCGCGAGCTGCTGCGCGATCTCGACCTTCTCGCCGGTGTTCAGCGAGATGCCGGGCGACTGCTCGCCGTCGCGAAGCGTCGTGTCGAAGATCTGGACGCGGTTCTGCTCTGGTACTTCCGTGGGCCCGCTCATGGGCTTTCTCCTTCTGGTTGAGACTCCGATGACCTTTTGCTCGCGGCTATCGCGCCGCCCGGCGTTAATCCCCCCGAGGGGGGAGCAGAAGGAGAAGGGCCAGGCTGTGGAGCCGGGTCGTCATCGGTCGGCGGAGATTAGCGCAAGTCATGCCTGCGCTTCGGAACTTTCCAGGCCCGGGCCCGGTCAGTGCAGGCGGTCGCCTTCTCCACGCCGTAGCACCGGTTCTTGCCCGCGCCGCCGTTGCCCCGATCGCTTCCGGGACCGCCGTCGAGCAGGTCCTTGCCGGCCTTGCCGCTGAGCCTGTCGTCGCCGAGGCCGCCGAGGAGCGAATCGCTCCCCTCGCTGCCGTCGAGGGAATCGTCGCCGAACTTGCCCTCGAGCAGGTCACGGGCGTCGCCACCGTCGATCTCGTCGTCGTCCGCGTCGCCGTCGACCTTGAAGCGAACGTCGCCGTCACCGTCGAACGAGTCGTCGCCGTCGCCGAGGTCGACGACGACCAAGTCGACCTTGCGCCGCGGGCAGGTGACGACCGCCGAGGACTCGGGGTAGCCGCCCTCGCAGGGCGGGCCCACGGAGGGCACGCCGTCGGGGTCTTCGACGACGACGCCCTTCTTCGTCGCCGCCACCGAGATCGCGTCGCGGCCCGTCGCCGGCCTTGATCTCGAGCGAGCCGCGGGAGAGCGATATCTCGCGGATCTCGGCGCTCGCCGGAGCCGCCGCGACCAGGGCCGCGACGGCGCAGATCGCCGCAACCGCCGCCCTTCGTCCCGCCGAAGCCATGGCGGCCATCGTAGTTCTCCGACAGGGAACGCCACCGGCGGATCGAAAAGGCACCTGATGGACGCCGCGAGGATCCAGGCGCGCGCAGTGGCGAAGGTGGCGATCGTCTCCCTGGCGATGGTCGCGGTCGCGCTGCTGCTGGTGCTGATCGTGCTGCACACGCGGACGACCCTGCAGTGGGTCGTGATCGCGGTCTTCTTCGCGCTCGGCGTCGCCCCGGTGGTCGGGCTGGTCGAGCGCCTGAGGATCCGCGGCCGTGGGCTGCCGCGCTGGCTCTCGATCCTCGTCGTCTACCTGTTCGGGTTCCTCTTCTTCGTGTTCGTCCTGCTGCAGGTGATCCCGCCGATGGTCAAGGAGGTCGAGAAGCTGGGGTCGCAGCTGCCGACCTACGTCAGGGACTTCGAGGACTGGGCCGAGCAGAACGAGCAGTTCCGTGAGCTCAACGACAAGTACGACATCACCAAGACCCTCACCGACGACGCCAAGGAGCTGCCGTCGAAGCTCGGCTCCGCGGCCAGCGAGGCGGGCCAGCTCACGGTCCGGGCGGCCAACAACATCTTCGGCGCGATCACGATCCTGGCGCTGGCCTTCTTCCTCCTCCTCGACCGCGGCAAGCTCTACGTCACGGCGGTCTCACGCCTCCCGGGCGACGCCGCCGAGCGCGGGCGCAGGATCGGCGAGGGCATCTTCCGGGTCGTCAAGTCCTACATCAGCGTCAGCCTGCTCTCGGCCCTGATGGCCGGCGTCTTCACCTGGATCATGCTCGAGATCCTCGGCGTGCCGCTCGCGGTCCCGCTGGCCGTGTTGGTCGCCTTCCTCGACCTGATCCCGCTGATCGGCTTCACCCTCGGCGGCCTCCTGATCGCGATCGCCGCGGCGATCACCGACTTCCCCACCGCGCCGATCGTCTGGATCGCCGTCTTCCTCGTCTACCAGCAGCTCCAGGACCGCGTCTTCCAGCCGCTCCTGTTCAAGAGCGCGGTCCACCTCAACCCCGCGATCTCGATCGTCGCCATCCTCGTCGGCGCGGAGCTGCTCGGGATCCTCGGCGCCCTGATCGCGATCCCGGTCGCGGGCTCGATCGGCGTCGTCCTCAAGGAGCTCGTCCCTCGCAAGGTCGAGGAGGGCGAGCCCCTGCCCGCCGGGGCGCAGGTCGAGCCGGCTACCGAGTAGCGGGCTCCGCCCTACGCCCGAGCCGCCGCCGGCGGCGCGGGTTCCGCCAGAACCACGGGCTCTCGCGGCCCTCGAACCGCGCCGTCGCCTTCTCGCGGCGGTGATCGGAGCGGTAGAGGTAGCGGCCCCAGAGCGAGTGCGGGCGGCCAAGGCGGATCGCGCCGACGAGCCCCACGGGTGGCACCAGGAGCGCCCAGATCGCCATCCCGAACTTCTCCTTGGCGGCGTTGACGAAGGCGAGGAAGATCTCCAGCAGGCCGAAGAACCCGACCACGGCGAAGACACCGTCCTCGACGCCCTTGGCGACGTCGAGCCAGGCCGTGAAGCCGACGAGGACGAGGCCCGCGACGATCGCGGCGACGATCACGGCGTCGATCGAGCGCCGCCCCTCCTTCTCCCAGTAGACGTCGCGGAGGTTCAGCCAGAGGGCGAACTCGTCGAGCGTCAGACCCGTGCCGAAGCCGAAGAGCACGGCGAGGATCTCCTGCCAGGGCGAGTCGGGCTGCACGGTGAGCCCGACCCAGCCCGAGATCAGGACGATGATGATCCCCCAGACCAGATGGTGGATGTGCGTCCCGCCGACCTCGACGTTGCCCGGCCACCAGGCGACCTGCGCGCGGATCAGATGCGCGCTGGTGCGGATGAATCCCCAGCTGAAGAGAAACGAGGCGAAGAACAGGAACTGGGGCAGCCGACCCGTGTCGACGATCGCCCGCTCGAACAGGCTCCCCAGGCTGGCGATCGGGACGACCGGGTCCACGGCTAACTCATCTACGGGGTGAGGACGACCTTGCCGATGTTCTTCCGCTCGGCGAGAAAGCGGTGGGCGTCGGCGGCTCGGTCGAACGGGAACGCCTCGGCGATGACGGGCTCGAGCACGCCGCTCTCGAGCAGCGGGGCGAGCGGCTCGATCATCCGGTCGAGGCTCCCCTCCTTGTCCCACCACTTGAGCATGTTGAGACCGAAGACGCCCTTGTTCTCGTTGATCATCGCGAGGCTCTGCCACCACGGCATCGTCGCCAGCGGCATCTTCAGCAGGCCCTTCGCGACCGCTGCGAGATCGCGGGTCTCGCCGGTCGACATCTCCGATGCCCCGTACATGATCAGGCGCCCGCCCTGGCGCAGCGAGCGGTAGCTCTTGCGGAAGCTCGATGGGCCGATCGCGTCGATGACGACGTCGACGCCGTCGCCGGAGATGCGCTTGCACCTCCTCCTCGAAGTCCTCGGTGCGGTAGTCGATCGCGTGGTCGACGCCCTGGGCCCGGATCGCGTCGTGCTTCGAGCCCGACGCGGTGCCGTAGATCTCGGCGCCGAGGTGCTTGGCGAGCTGGGTGGCGGCGATCCCGACGCCGCCGGCCGCGGCGTGGATCAGCACCCTCTCGCCCTCCTGCAGGCCGCCCATGATCACCAGCGCCGCGTACGCGGTCGCCGTAGTTGACCGGGAAGGCGGCGCCCTGCTCGAAGCTGAGGCGCTCCGGCAGCGGCACGACCTGGCCTCCGGCGACGGAGACGAGCTCGGCGTAGCCGCCGAAGCGGGTGCCGGCGACAACGCGGTCGCCGACCTGCGACCTCCACCCCCTCCCCCACCGACTCGACCTCGCCGGCGACCTCGTAGCCGACGACGCTTGGCGTCGGGGGCGCGTCCGGGTAGGTGCCCGGCGCGCGCCATCGTGTCGGCGAAGTTGATCCCGGCGGCGCTTGCACCGCGATCCGGACGTCGCCGGCGTCCCACCTGCGGGTCGGGCCGCTCCTCGACCGTCGAGCACGTCGGGCGGCCCTGGCTTCGGGATGACGACGGCTCTCACGACCCGAACCCTAGACGCGAGCCGCCGGCAACGGCGCCGTGAGCCAGCCGACGACCTCCGCGCAGCGGTTGCGCGGGAGCGAGAGGTGGCCCTCGCCGGGGCAGACGACGAGCTTCGCCTGCGGGATGCGCGCGGCGAGGATCTCGGCGTCGCCGGTGGGCACCTCCTTGTCGGCGTCCCCCTGCCAGATCCCGACCTCGACCCGGATCCGCTCCAGCTCGAAGCCCCAGGGCTCGCGGTAGATCCGGTAGTCGCGGATGACGCCGCGGGTGCCGGCCCGGATCGACTCCTTCACCGCCGTCGCCATCCACGCCGGCGAGGGGTCGCCGCGAAGCGCCTCGCGGTCGGCGTCGGTCCCGTCGCGCCGGATCACCCGCTGCATCTGCTCGGCCGACGGCAGCCCGACGGCGGCGCGGATGCCCAGCGCGGCGAGCGGGGGCGCCCAGCGGCAGAGCGTGAGCAGCCAGCGGTCCACCCAGGTCAGCCCGGCGCGGCTCGGCTCGACCTCGAACGGGACGACGCCGGCGAGCACGGCGGCCCGGGTCACCCGTCGCGGCAGCGCGTAGGCGCAGGCGGCGGCGTACTGGCCGCCCAGCGACCAGCCCATGACCGCGAAGCGGTCGAGCTCGAGAGCGTCGGCGAGCGCGGCGACGTCAGTCGGCCAGCCGAGCAGCGTCCGGCCGGGGGCGTGGTCGGATCGGCCGCTGCCGGGGCGGTCGGGCGCGATCAGGCGCACGCCGAGCTCCCGGCAGCACGTCGCCAGCGGTGCCGCGTCGAGCCTCGAGCTGATCCCGCCGTGGAAGCTGAAGACGGGAGCGCCGTCCGGGTCGCCGTACTCGTCGAAGGCGAGGTGGCGGCCGTCGTCGAGGGCTATTCGTCGAGGCTGGTCGGCGCTCATCGGCGCCTCTCAGACTCTCAGAGATCTACGGCGTAGCCCTCCGCGAAGCCCTGCCCGCCGGCGATCGCAGCGACGACGTCGCTCGGGACCGGGGCGTCAGTGGTGAGCGCCATCACCGCCTCGTCGGAGCTCGACTCCGCGCCGACGGCTGCGGAGACGATGTTGACGCCGTGCTCGCCGAAGGCGGTGCCGACGCGCCCGATCATCCCCGGGCGGTCGGCGTACCGGAAGATCGCGAGGTGGTCGGCGAAGGGCATGTAGAAGCTCTGGCCCCAGACCCCGACCAGGTAGGGCACGTTGCGCGGGCCGACGCCGGTGCCGGCGACCTCGACGAGCCCGCCGTTGCCGGGGACCCGGACCGCGATCAGCTCGGTGAAGTCCTCCGAGGCGCTCTCGGTGACCTCGACGAGCTCGATCCCTCGCTCCTCGGCCATCGCCGGGGCGTTGACGAGGTTGACCGGCACCTCGGTGTGGCCGGAGAGGATCCCGACGAGGACCGAGATCCCGAGCAGCCGCGTGTCGTGGTCGGTGATGCGACCGTGGAACTCGACCTCGACCCGGCCCGCGGCGCCACCGGCGAGCCCGGTGGCGAGCTTGCCGAGCTTCTCGCAGAGGGGGACGAACGGGGCCAGCGCCTCCATCGTCTCCGGGCGGACGGCGACGATGTTGACCGCGTTGGTGACGACGCCGCCGGTGAGCGCGGCCCGGACCTGCTGCGGCGGTGACGACGCCGGCGCGGTCCTGCGCCTCCTCGGTCGAGGCGCCGAGGTGCGGCGTGACGACGACGTCGTCGCGCTCGAAGATCGGATGCCCGGTGAAGGGCTCGGAGGGGAAGACGTCGAGCGCGGCGCCCGCGATCTTCCCGGACTCGAGGCCGGACTCGAGGGCCTCGAGGTCGACGAGCTCGCCGCGGGCGCAGTTGACGATGCGCACCCCGTCGCGCATCGCCTCGATCGCCTTGGCGTCGATCCAGTTGACCGTCTCCGGGGTCTTCGGCAGGTGGATCGTGATCAGGTCGGCGCGGGCATACAGCTCCTCGCTCGAGTCGACGCCCTCGACGCCGAGCTCGCGGAAGCGCTCCGGCGAGACGAACTTGTCGAAGGCGACGACGTCCATGTCGAAGGCCTGGGCGCGCCGGGCGACGAGCTGGCCGATGCGACCGAACCCGATCACCCCGATCGTCTTCCCGTAGAGCTCGTTGCCGCCGTAGCGCGAACGGGCCCACTCGCCGGCGACGAGCGAGCCGTGCGCCTGGGGGACGTTGCGGAACAGCGCCAGCGCCATCGCGACCGTGTGCTCGGCGGCCGCGACCGAGTTCGACTCGGGGGCGTTGGCGACCACGATCCCGCGCTTGGTCGCGGCGGCGAGGTCCACGTTGTCGACGCCGGTGCCGGCGCGCCCGATCGCGCGCAGGCGCTCGGCGCGGTCGATCAGGTCAGCGGTCAGCTTCGTTCCCGAGCGGATCAGGATCGCGTCGAACTCGCCGATCCGCTCGGCGAGCTCCTCGTCGGACCAATCGAAGCCGAGCTCGACGTCGAACTCCTCGCGCAGGAGGTCGACGCCGGACTCGGCGATCTTCTCCTTGACCAGGACCTTTGGACGATCGTTCATGGCGCGCTCCGGGCTAGCTCGCGACCGGCTCCGGCGCGCCTGCATCGGCGAAGACGGCCTGCGCCGCGGCGACGCCCGCACCGGGCTCGGCGTCGTGGCCGAGCTCGCGCAGCGCGATCTCGAGCGCGCTGAGCGCGACGACGATGTCGAAGGCGCCGAAGTAGCCGCAGTGGGCGACGCGGACGATCCGCCCCTTGAGGTGGCCCTGGCCGCCGGCGACGGTGACCCCGTAGCGATCGCGCATCAGCTTCGGGACCTTGGCGCCGTCGATCGAGCCGGGCAGGGCGGCCACGGTGACGACGTTGGCGTGATCGTCGTCGGGGCCGAAGCGCTCGAGCCCGAGCCCCTCGATGCCGGCGCGGGCGGCGCGGGCGAGGATCGCGTGGCGCGCGAAGACGCGCTCGAGGCCCTCCTCGAGGATCATCTCCAGGGCGACGTCGAGCCCCATGAACAGGGTCACGGCCGGGGTGAAGGCGGAGTTCGGCGGTTCCTCGCCCTGGCCCTTCGCGGTCCTGGCCCAGTCGAGGTAGTAACGGCCACCGGGCTTTTCGGCCGCGAGCTCCATCGCGCGCTCGGAGACCGAGGCGAAGGCGAGCCCGGGCGGGCACATCAGCGACTTCTGCGAGCCGGAGACGACGACGTCGATCCCCCACTCGTCCTGGGGCAGGTCGGCAGCGCCGAGGCCGGAGACGGCATCGACGCAGAGGACCGCGCCGTGCGAGCGCGCGACCTCGTTCAGGGCGCGGACATCGTTGAGGACGCCCGTCGAGGTCTCCGACTGCGTGACGTAGACGGCGCGCGGGGGCCGCTCGCGGCCGGATATGTACTCGTCAAGGGCCTCGGGCTCGACCCGCTCGCCCCATTCGACCTCGAGGTGGCCGGTCTCGGCGCCGTAGGCGTCGCAGAGCTCGGCCCAGCGCTGGCCGAACTTGCCGCAGGAGGCGACGACCGCGGGATCGCCGGGCGCGAGCAGGTTGGCGACCGCGGACTCCATCGCGCCGGTGCCCGAGGCGGCGAAGCAGAGGACCTGGTTGCCGGTCTGGAAGACCCGGGGCAGGCGCTCCAGCACGCGCGAGTAGACGTCGACGAAGGCGGGCGCGCGGTGGTAGCGGATCGGCTCCGCCATCACCTGGCTCACCCGGGGCGGCAGCGGCGTCGGCCCGGCGGTCATCAGGTACTGCTTCAGGAACGGATTTGCATCGCCGGTGGCCATCGGCGGATCAGGTTAGTGGTGGCCGCGGCGAGTTCGCGGAGATGATCGATCTCTAATCGACGTGCGCCTGGGGGCGTGCCTGGCCAAGCTGGGCGCCGCACGCGGCCGAAGCGCGTAGCGGCGCTACGCGCGAGTGCCGTGGGTGGCGATCCAGCGCAGTGCCAGGCGCGTCATCCAGGTGTGCGTGGATTGGGGATCGGTCATCTAGCTGTCGCTGAGGCTGAACGCGGCGACGCCGAAGATCAACACGAGGACGAGATAGAGGACCGCGAGGCCGATCCCGATCCAGCCCATGACGATCCCCGCGGTCGCGGCGCCGCCGCCCCCCTGGGTGCCGTTCGAGGCCTCGATCTCGTTCTTCGCCTGGTATCCGAAGACGAGCGCGAGGATCGGCCCGATCAGGTAGAGGATCACCAGGCCGAGGATCCCGAGGACGAGCGAGGCGGTCGCCTTGCCGTTCGTCGGCAGCTTCGGGACCGCGCCCGGGGCGCGGCTCTCGGTCCACTGCGAGCCGTCCCAGTAGCGCTGGGTCCCCGCCTGGTGGGGGTCCGGGTACCAGCCGGGGGGCGTGTGCTGCATCTCCATCACGAGCCGCTCAGGAAGAGCCCGCCGCCGAAGATGAGGACCCAGAAGAGCAGGTAGGCGATCGCGAGCCCGACCCCGATCCAGCCGAGGATTATCCCCGCCGTCGCCATCCCCTCGCCCCCCTGGGCCCCGTTCGATGCCTCGATCTCGTTCTTCGCCTGGTATCCGAAGACGAGCGCGAGGATCGAACCGATGCCGCAGACGAAGACGATCCCAAGGACGAGGGACGCAGTGGCCTTGCCGTTGGTCGGCGGCCCGGCCTGCTGAGCGGCGGGCGAGCGGTGCTCGGTCCACTGCGTCCCGTCCCAGTAGCGCTGGGTGCGGGGGTCCTGCGGATCCACGTACCACCCCGGCGGGGTCGCCTGGACGGGCAGCCCGGCGGTGGCCTCCTGGTTCGGGTCGCGCTCCATGTCAGCCGGATCGTATGGCGTCGAGGTTGATGAATGCCACGACCCACGGCAGGGTCAGGACGGCGAGCGTGATCACGGCCATCCTCACCGGCTCCGTCGCGTAGCGCCTGCCGATCGCCCGCACGCGCGCCCCGAACGGCTCGCCGCCACGCGCGGCGCGTGCGATCAGGAAGATCCCGTATCCCACGGCGAAGATCGCGGCCAGCGGCCAGAACCAGTTGTAGCTGAGGAACTCGGCGTCGCCGTGGGTGAGGTTGAAGAAGGCACGCGCGCCACCGCAGCTGATGCACGGCATCCCGGTGAGCTCGAGCAGCGGGCACGCCGCCGATCGAGCCCGGCGCCGGCGATCTCGCCATCCTGCCGCTGCCAGGCGAGCCCGGCGAGCAGGAACGGCGCCAGCCCGCACAGCGTGACCGCGAGGCCCGGCGCGAAACGCAGGAACCGGCGCCCCGCGAACCCGGCGCCGGGCGATCACGTCCGCTCGCGTCGCTAGCCCTCGCCTCCATCGCGGCGCAGCGCCGGCATGCGGAGCCGCGAGCCCGCCAGCATCAGCGGCACGACCAGGGACGTGTCGAAGTCGAAGTCGACGTCGCTGGAGTCGGAGGTGAGCGCGACGGCGAGCCAGGCGAGCCCGGCCAGCACGCCGATGATCCCCATGACGATGCCGGCGGTCGCGAGACCGCTCGACGCGCCACGCTCCCGCGCGTGGTTCCTGCCCACGATCGAGAGCACGAGACCGATCGCCGCGAGCGGGCCCCCGATGAAGAAGCAGATGCCGATGAGCGCGAGGATCATCCCGACCAGGCTGCAAACGAAGCCGCCGACGGCCATGCCGGGCGCTCCCTGGTGGCCCGGTGCGCCCCCGGGGGGCGGCGGAGCGGCCGGCGGTGGCGGCGCGGGCGGTTGCGGCTGGTTCGGGTCGTAGTTCATCGCGGCCTTTCTGGTTGGCGCGGGCGCGGGCCGCCCGGCGATTGCGCCGGGCGGCCCGCTCGCCGCGGAATCAGCTGCGCAGACGCCTCAGCGGCTGGATCGTCCGGTCGCGGAAGAGCTTCCATCCGATCACTGCCTGTCCGAACGTCGACGTGGTGAACGTGAGGTCGTCGAGCGCGTCCTCGCTCTCGCTGACGAGGATGATCACGAAGACGATGATGATGATCGCGATCACGGTGCCGATGATCCCCATGACGATGCCGGCGGTGGCAAGACCCGTCGGGGCCCCCCGCTCGAGCGCCTGCCGCCGTCCCATGATGCTGAGGATGAGGCCGACGACGCAGAGCACGATCGTCCAGCCGACCCACGAGAGCAGCAGTCCGACGAGCGCGCAGACGAAACCGGCCACCGCGATGCCGGGGTTTCCCTGCTGCTGCGGCGCGCCGTACCCGGGCTGCTGCGGGGGTGGTGGTGGTGCTTGCGGGGGAGTCCCCATTTGGCGTTTCCTCCTGTTAGGTGGGGGCAGCGCGTGCCCCGGTTGGACCCTGCTGAGCGCGCATTCGTATCACGGGTGCCCGTCGGTACGCCACTCCCGCGATCTGCGGCGGATAGGGTCCGTGCGTGGCGCGAACGGCGAGCGCACGGTGATCGAGGGCGACGGCTACGCGGTCGGCGCGCTCGATGACCTCGGCGAGGGCTACGGCTTCCGCAAGGTCCGGCGCGGCCTCGGCGTGACCGCATTCGGCGTGAACGCGATCGTCCTCCCCGCCGGCTGGGAGACGGGTGGGCACTACCACGACGAGCAGGAGGAGCTCTACTTCGTCCACCGCGGCGAGATCGAGATGAGCTTCGGCGACGGCGCCACCCACCGGCTCTCCGAGGGCGCCTTCGCCCGGGTCGACCCGGTGACGGTGCGCAGCGTGCGCAACACCGGCGACGGCGACGCGGTCTACGTCGTCGTCGGCGGCAAGGGCGGCTACGTCGGCCGCGACGGCCACCTGGCCGGCGGCGAGGACCCGGACGGGCGCGCCTTCCCGGCAGCCCGAGTGAAGTCCCACACGGACTACCTCACGTTCGAGACGGCGGAGCGCCGCGAGTTCGTCCGGATCACCGACGAGGTGCAGGCGGCGGTCGACGAGGCGGCGATCGAAGAGGGCATGGCGCTGGTCTCGGCGATGCACATCACCGCCGGCGTCTGGATCAACGACGACGAGCCCGGGATCCAGGCCGACGCGCTCGAGTGGCTCGACAAGGTCGCGCCGCCGAGCTGGAAGCCGCCCTCGAACGACGTCGCGGAGCGAGCTGCTGCCCGAGGGCGGGGACTACCGCCACCACCGCGGCGGCGAGGACAACGGCGACGCCCACCTGAAGAACCTGCTCGTCCACCACCAGGTGATCGTCCCGGTGACGGCCGGCCGCCTCGACCTCGGCCCGTGGCAGGCGATCTTCTACGTCGAGTTCGACGGCCGCCGGCCGAAGCGGCTGGTGATCAAGGCGATGGGCGAGTAGCCCACCGCCCGCCGGTCGCTCAGAAGTCCCAGGAGGCGTACTCGGGGTTCCGGTCCTTCATCTCCATGAACAGGAGGACCATCCGGTCGATGAACCACGCCTTTGCGGTGTGGGTGATGCACCAGCCCGGCGATGACCGCGAGGAGGTTCAGGTCGACGAGGCCGAAGGCGAGCAGGGCCATGCCGATCCCGGATATACCGTTCGCGACCAGCGCCGCGGCGCGCGAACGGAACTGCTCGGGCAGCTCCACCTTGTCGCGGTCGACCCAGATGCGCTCACCGAGGACCCCCCTGGGAAGCCCAGTTGCGCGTGGACTTCGGCGGCCCGAAGAGCAACGGGTTGACGAACATCCAGGCGATCGCCAGGGCGACGGGGATCAGCGACCAGGCGCCGATCCAGTCGCGGCTCCAGACCGCGAGCGCCAGGATCGAGAGGACGGAGAAACGCGTCCAGACGCTCGCGGGGTTGGCGTGCTTCATCCAGCTGTCCCCCTCGAGGCCGAAGAGGCTCGCGACCTTTCGGTCTTTCGTGGCTCCCATTTGGCTGTCGACGGCGTGTGCGGACATCTTGTCCCTTCCTATCGGCGTTTCTCAACATGCGTTGAGTTCTTGCAGCCACCGTAACCCACAACGCGTCGAAAGTCAACAGCTGTAGAGTTCCGGCTCATGGGACAGGCTCGGAAAGCTCCGCGAACCCCCGGCCCGGGCGCCGGCCGGGGCCCAGTTCCACGCGCGAGGAGATCCTGGTGGCGGCGCGCCGCGCCTTCGCCGAAGGGGGCTACGAGCGGGCGACGTTTCGCGGCATCGCCGAGGAGGCGGGCGTCGATCCCGCGCTGGTCGTGCAGTTCTTCGGCTCGAAGCGGGACCTGTTCGCCGCCGCAACCCGCCCTCCCGTCACCTTCGCGGAGCTCGCAGAGGAAGCCGGAGGCGCCTCGGGCGGTAGCCCTGGCGCGGACCTCGCCGCCCTGCTGATGAAGTGGCTCGAGCACGAGGGGGCCCGGCAGGCCCTCCTGGGCCGGATCCGGTCGGCCTCCAGCGAGCCTGCCGCCGCCGACGTCGTGCGGGAGATGATCGGCGCGCAACTGGTCGAGTTCGCGAGGACGATGAAGGGCGAGCGGCCCGACGTCCGCGCCAGCCTGCTCGCGACGCAGTTCCTCGGGGTGGTCATCGGGCGCTACGTCGTCGGGGTGGAGCCGCTCGCCTCGATGGACGGGCAGGAGATCGCGAAATGGCTGGGCCCGACGTTCGACCTCTACCTGGCTAGCCCCAGGCGAACGGCGGGTAGCGCGTGACCATGAAGTGGCCGTAGACGTTCGCGCGGATCTGCCAGCGCAACGCGATCTCAGTGAACTCGAAGAGCCCGCGCGGGTACTCCCTGGTGAAGAGGATCGTGAAGAACGACGCAATCGCCGCGAAGGCCGCGGCGAAGACGAGCGCCCCGGCGACGATCGCGTAGGGCCAGACGAGGAGCCAGTGCACGAGCGGGCGCCAGTTGTCGACCCCCGCCTCCGGGTAGGCGACCTCGAGACGCACCGGGTAGGAGGGGTCGTCGGCGAGCGCGAACGGCGGGTAGTCGTCGACCATCAGCAGCGTGTAGGCGGAGACCCGGATCGCCCAGCGCTGCACGCCGACGAGGAAGTCGAACGCGCCGCGGGGGTAGCTGCCGGTGAAGAGGACCGCGAAGAACGCGTAGATGAGGACGAACGCGGCGGCGATCCCGAGGAAGGTGAGCACGAAGAAGTGGGGGATCGCGAGCAGCCACTTGACCAGCGGGAGGAGCCGGTTGTACTCCTCCTGGTGGACGACCCCGAGCTGGACCGGGTAGTCGCGCAGCTCCGTCGGCAGCTCGGCGGTGCCGGCGACGGCCGGCGGTCCGCTGCCTACTTCTTCTCGATCCACGGCATCATCGAGCGCAGCTCACCGCCGACGTGCTCGATCTGTGGTCGGCCTGCTCTGAGCGCAGGCGGTCGAAGTTCTCGCCGCCGGCGCGGTTCTCGGCGATCCACTCCTTGGCGAACTCGCCGGACTGGATGTCGTCGAGGATCTTGCGCATCGCCGCGCGCGACTCGTCGCCGATGACGCGCGGCCCGCGGGTGATGTCGCCGTACTCGGCGGTGTTCGAGATCGAGTGCCGCATCCCCGAGATCCCCTGCTCGTACATGAGGTCGACGATCAGCTTGAGCTCGTGCAGGCACTCGAAGTATGCGAGGCGGGGGTCGTAGCCCGGCCTCGACGAGGGTCTCGAAGCCGGCGCGGACGAGCTCGGTCGCGCCGCCGCAGAGCACCGACTGCTCGCCGAAGAGGTCGGTCTCGCACTCGTCCTTGAAGGTGGTCTCGATGACGCCGGCGCGCCCGCCGCCGATGCCGCTGGCGTAGGCGAGGACGAGGTCGCGCGCCGAAGCCGGACTCGTCGTGGTGCACCGCCATCAGGCAGGGCACGCCGCGCCCCTCCTCGAACTGGCGGCGGACGAGGTGGCCGGGGCCCTTCGGCGCGACCATGCCGACGTCGACGCCCTCGGGCGGGTCGATCTGGTCGAAGTGGATCGAGAAGCCGTGCGCGAACATCAGCAGGTTGCCGGGCACGATCCCGTCGCGGATCTCCGCTTCCCAGACCTCGGCCTGCTTCTCGTCGGGCAGCAGGATCATCACGACGTCGCCGCGGTTCGCGGCGTCGGCAACGTCGATGACCTCGAGGCCCGCGTCCTCGGCCTCCGCGCGGCTCGAGGAGTCGGGCGCAGGCCGACGACGACGTCGACACCGGACTCCTTCAGGTTGAGCGCGTGCGCGTGGCCCTGCGAGCCGTAGCCGAGGATCGCGACCGTCTTCCCCTCCAGCAGGGAGAGGTCGGCGTCGTCGTCGTAGTAGATGCCTTCGCCGGGACCGTCATGAGGACGGGCAGCGTAGCTCAGGGCGAGCATGGATACTTCTGGTATGCGAGCCCGCCGTGCCGCGAGCTGGAGCGGAGGCATCGCAGGCCTCGTCGCCTGCGCCGCCATTGCCGCGCCCGCCACGGCGCCGGCCTACGTCCCTCCGCCCGCCGGCGTGCTCACCCAGCTTTCCGGGACATCCGGCTGTGTCCTCGAACCCGCGAGCGACGGCTGCGCGGGTGGGTTCTCCCTGAACGGGGCAGCCGCGGTGGCGGTCTCCCCCGACGGGAGCTCGGTCTACTCGGGGTCGCTCTCCGGCTCGGGCTCGATCGCGGTCTTCGACCGCAGCCCCGGGAACGGCGCGCTAACCCAGAAGCCCGCCCCTGCGGGCTGTCTGAACGCCAACGGCGACGGCGGCTGCGCGGCGGTGACCGGGCTTGGCGGCGTGACCGACATCGAGGTCAGCCCTGACGGCCAGTCCGTCTACGTGAGCGCGATTTTCGCGTCCTCGCTCGTCGTCTTCGACCGCGATCCGGCGACCGGCGCCCTCACCCAGAAGCCGGGTGCCGCCGGATGCATCGTCTCCGACCAACCACCCCGTGGACCCTGCACGGAGGCGCGCGCGGTGGGCAGGGCGGCCGGGATCGCGCTCAGCCCCGATGGCTCCTCCCTCTAGTGTGGTTCCAGCGATCGGGGAGGGCGCTCTGGCCGTCTTCGACCGCGATCCGAGCGGAGCGCTCACGCAGAAGCCCGGGACCGCCGGCTGCCTCGCCCGCAACGGGGCCGAGGGCTGCGCGGACAGCGGCGAGCTGCTCGCGGGGACGACGGTCGCCGTCAGCCCCGATGGCGCGAGCGTCTACGTCACCTACGGCCTGAACAGCGCCCTCGGCGTGCTCGATCGTGCGCCGAACGGCGAGGTCTCGCTCAAGCCCGGACTCGAGGGCTGCGTATCCGAGGACGGCGAACCGAACTGTGCCGATGGCCGCGCGCTCCAGTACGTCTCCGACGTGGACGTCTCTGCCGACGGCGAGAACGTCTATGCCACTTCTTACGACGCCAGCCCGGCTTACGCGAGCGGTGTGATCGCTGTCTTCGACCGTGGCCCGACCGGCGCGCTGACCCAGAAGGCGGGGCAGGCCGGGTGCTTGAGCGAAGACGGCTCGAGCGGAAGCTGCACGGATGTCCGCGGCATCCACCGAGTGATCGAGACCTCGCTGGGTCCGACCGGCACCTCTCTCTATACCACCGGCCGCGCCGCCCCGCTCGAGAGCGCGGTCGGACGGTTCTCCCGAAACCCGACGACGGGCACGCTGAGCCAGAGCCCCTACCCGTCGGGATGCCTCTCGGCGACCGGCTTCGGCGGACTCTGCCTCAACGTCAGGGGCCTCGACGGGGCGAGCGGAAACGCGGCCAGCACCGACAACCGCTCGCTCTACGTCGCCTCCCAGGGGGACGACGGTCTCGCCGTGTTCAATCGCTCGAAGGGCAAGTTCCATTTCAGCGCCAGCTGCCACCTACACGACGTCCCGACGCTCATCGGCACGTCCGCGAGCGAGACCCTTCGCGGTACGCGCCACAACGACGTGATCGCGGCGATGGGGGACGAGACACGGTCAGATCGCTGGGCGGCGACGACGTCGTCTGCGCGGGTAACGGCGCCGACCGGGTGCTCGGGGGTTCGGGCGCGGACCTTCTCCTCGGGGACGCCGGCGACGACCGGCTCGCCGGCGGCGGCGCGGACGACCGCTGCGCCGGCGGCTCGGGCCGGGACCGCCCCATCTCCTGCTGACTCTGACGGGCGCTCAGCGAAGCGCCCGGCGCAGGAGCTTGCCGGAGGAGGTCCGCGGCAGCTCGCCGACGAACTCGAAGCGCTTCGGGACCTTGAACCCGGCGAGCGCGCCCGAGCAGTGGCGGCGGAGCTCGTCGGAGCTTGCCTCGGCGCCGTCGCGGAGGACGACGACCGCCTCGACCGCCTCCTGCCACTCGGCGTCGGCGCGGCCGATCGCGGCGGCGTCGGCGACGGCGGGATGGCGCAGGAGCACCTCCTCGACCTCGGCCGGCATCACGTTCTCGCCGCCGGAGACGATCACGTCGCCGAGCCGGTCGGTGACGTAGAGGAAGCCCTCGTCGTCGATGTGGCCGAGGTCTCCGGTGTGCAGCCAGCCGTCGACGTCGGCGCAGCCCGGGTGCGACGGTCGGTCCCTGGACGAGGATCTCGCCGTCGTCGATCCGCAGGTGGGTGGTCAGCAGCGGCCGGCCGGCGGAGCCGAGCTTGCGGGTGGCGTCGGCGGGCGAGAGCGTCGTCACCTGCGAGGCCGCCTCGGTGAGGCCATAGGTCTGGACCACGGTCGCGCCGCGGCCGATCGCCTCCTCGAGGACGTCGTCCGGGACCGGCCCGCCGCCGACCAGGACCGCGCGCAGCGGCAGCAGGTCGACGCCGGCCTCGAGCAGGCGGCGCAGCTGGGTGGCGACGACCGAGATCAGCGTGACGCCGTCGCCCTCGAGCGAGTCGGCGATGCGGTCGACGTCGAAGCCGTCGTGGACGACCGCGGTGGTCCCGTAGATGACGCTGCGCATGACGATCGAGAGCCCGCGCGACGTGGTTCAGCGGCAGGCACGAGAGCCAGCGGTCGCTGGGCTCCATGCCGAGGTTGAAGGCGGAGCCGACCGCGCTCCAGAGGTGGTTGCCGTAGGTGAGGCCCACGGGGCGCGGCCGCCCCGAGGTGCCGCTGGTGAGGATCCGGCAGTGGATCGCGTTCAGGTCGTGCTCGCCGAGCAGCGGCAGGTCGGCCTCGGTCTCCGAGAGGTCGGTGGGGCCGGAGACGACGAGGATCGGGTCGGCGCGTTCGAGCTCGGCCTCGCGCTCGGCGTCGGTCAGGCGCGGGTTCAGCGGGTAGGCGATCGCGCCCAGCTTCATCAGCGCGTGCACGAGGACGACGAAGTCGGGCCCGGGCGGGAGCTCGAGCGCGACCGTCCCCTCGCGGCGCACTCCGCGCGAGGCCAGCCGCCGGGCGATCGCGCTCGCCTCGGCCTCGAGCTCGGCGTAGGTCAGCTCCTGGCCCGCCGAGACCAGGGCGAGGCGGTCGGGGCAGGTCTGCGAGCGCTGTGCGAGCCAGTTGTCGAGGTTCAAGGCTTGGCTACCCGGTTCGTGGCTATCGTGCCCGCAGCCTATGCCGACCCCGCACAAGGACGCACCGCCGCGCGAGCGAGCTCTACGCGCCGATCGAGTGGAGCAGCGCGGGCGACTTCGGCGACATCCGCTACGAGAAGGCCGAGGGGATCGCGAAGATCACGATCGACCGGCCCGAGGTCCGCAACGCTTTTCGCCCGCAGACGCTGGCCGAGCTGCGCGAGGCCTTCGGCCTCGCCCGCGACGACCTCGAGGTCGGGCAGGTCATCTTCACCGGCGCGGGCGACGCAGGCGTTCTGTTCCGGCGGCGACCAGCGGATCCGCGGCGACGACGGCTACATCGGCGACGACGAGGTCGCGCAAGCGGCGTCGGCCGGCTCGACGTCGGCGACCTGCACGTCCAGATCCGGCGGCTGCCGAAGCCGGTGATCGCGATGGTGGCCGGCTACGCCGTCGGCGGCGGCCACATCCTCCACCTCGTCTGCGACCTCACGATCGCCGCCGAGAACGCCGTCTTCGGGCAGACCGGCCCCCGGGTCGGCAGCTTCGACGGCGGCTTCGGCGCCAGCCTGCTCGCCCGCAACGTCGGCGTCAAGCGGCCAAGGAGATCTGGTTCCTCTGCCGCCTCTACGACGCCGCCGAGGCGCTGCAGATGGGCCTCGTCAACGCGGTGGTGCCCACGGCGAGCTCGAGCGCGAGACCGTCGCCTGGTGCCGCGAGATGGGCCACCTCTCCCCCCTCGCCCTGCGCCTGCAGAAGGCGAGCTTCAACGCCGAGGAGGACGGCCTCACCGGGCTCCAGCAGCTCTCCCACGACGCGACGCTCCTCTTCTACATGAGCGAGGAGGGCCAGGAGGGGCGCAACGCCTACCAGCAGGGGCGCCGGCCGGACTTCTCGAAGTTCCGCGCCGCCCCTAAGACCTTGGGCGCCTGCGGATCTGGTTGATGGCGGCACGGCCGCGGACGCTTCCCGCGGCGATCGCCCCCGTTCTCGTCGGCACCGCGGCCGCGGTCGAGACCGCCGACGACCTCCGGCTCGGGCCCTTCTTCGCCGCGCTCGCCGGCAGCGTCCTGATCCAGATCGGCACCAACCTCGCCAACGACTACTCCGACGCCAAGCGCGGCGCCGACGACGTCGACCGGCTCGGGCCGGTGCGGGTGACCGCCGCCGGGCTGGTCGCTCCGCGCCGCGTCCTCGTCGCCACCTGGCTCGCGTTCGCCGGCGCCGTCGCCACCGGCGTCTACCTCGCGATCGTCGCCGGCCCGGTGATCCTCGCCGTCGGCGCTGTCTCGATCCTCGCCGGCGTCCTCTACACCGGCGGCCCGCGGCCCGTACGGCTACGCGGGCCTCGGCGAGCTCTTCGTGTTCCTCTTCTTCGGCCTCGTCGCGGTCAACGGCTCCTACTTCGTCCAGCTCGAGCGCCTCGACTGGCTCCCGTTCGCGCTCTCGATCCCGGTCGGGATGCTCGCCACGGCGATCCTCGTGGTCAACAACGTCCGCGACATCGACACCGATCGGCGCGCGGGCAAGATGACGCTCGCCGTCCGGATCGGCCGCGAGCGGGCCCGGCGCCTCTTCGTCGCGCTCCTGCTCGGCGCCTACGCGTCCTCGCGATCGGGCTCGCCGCCGCGGGCGGTCCGGCCACCGCGCTCATCGCCCTGCTCTCGCTACCGCTCGCCATCGGGCCGATCAGAGCGGTGCGCGCCCGGACCGACGGCCCCTCGCTGAACGAGGCGCTGGCCCCAGTCGGGTGCCCTGCTCGGCGCCTTCAGCCTCCTGCTCGCCGTGGGCTGCTCCTCGCCTCCTCCTGATCCGCGAGGTCGAGGTCGTCCCCTACGCGCTGCCGTTTCGCGAGCCCTACGTCACGGCCCGCGGCCGGCTCGAGCGGCGCGAGCTGATCCTGCTGCGGCTGACCGATGCCGACGGCGTCGTCGGCCTCGGGGAGACGACGTCGCTCTCGCTGCGCGGCGGCGTCGCGCTGGAGGTCGATCGCCGCCGAGCTGCGCGCCGTCTCCTGGGACCGCCCGCACGAGGGCGGCGCGCTGCGCCCGAGGCTGCCGATGCGCGACGCTCCGCCCCCGCCGCTGCGCTCGAAGGCTCGAGCTCGCAGGAAGGGTCCGGGCGACCGCGGCCGCCGGCGCCGAACGCGATCCCGGTGAACGCGACTCTCTCCTCCGGGCCGCCCGGCGAGGTGGCGCGGGCGGCGGAGGCCTGGGCCGGCTGGGCTTCACCACCTTCAAGCTCAAGGTCGGCGGCGGGCGCGACGTCGAACAGGTCGAGGCCGTCCGCGAAGCCGTCGGCGAGGAGTCGCGGATCCGGGTCGACGCGAACGGGGCCTGGACGCGCCGACGAGGCGATCGCGCGTCCTCGCCGAGCTCGAGCCGCTCGGGATCGAGCTGTGCGAGCAGCCGGTCGCGAGCCTGGAGGAGATGGCGGTCGTGCGGGCGGCGACCGAGATCCCGATCGCCGCCGACGAGAGCGTCACCGAGCCCGCCGAGGCGCGCGCGCGGCGGAGCTCGGCGCCTGCGACCTGGCGACGCTGAAGCTCGCGAAGGTCGGTGGGCCGGTGGCGGCCGAGCGCGGCGAGTGGGGAATGCCGGTCTACGTCTCGAGCGCGCTCGAGGGACCCGTCGGGATCGCCGCGGCCGGCCGGGTCGCGGCCTCGATGCGTGCGGGCGGCAGCGATGCCGGCATCGCCCACGGGCTCGCGACCCAGCTCCTCTTCTCGGAGTCGATCGCCGCGCGCGGGCCCGCGATCAGCGACGGGATGCTCGTCCTGCCCGAGGGTCCGGGCCTGGGGGTCGAGATCGACGACGACGCGCTCGAGCGCCACCGGCTCTAGGCGCAAGTAGCGTTCGCGCGGATGGACCCGACCAACGACAACTCGGCGCTCGCCTCGGCCATGGTCGAGGAGCTCGCCCGCAGCGGGGTCGGCCTGGCCGTGATCTCGCCCGGTTCGCGGTCGACTCCGCTGGCGTTGGCGCTCTGGCGAGAGGCGGGGATCGAGGCCCGGTGGTGCTCGACGAGCGCTCGGCCGGCTTCGTCGCACTCGGCGCCGCGCAGGCGAGCGGGCGGCCGGCGGTCGCCCTCTGCACCTCGGGCTCGGCGGCGGCGAACCTGCACCCCGCGGTCGCGAGGCCGACGAGGCGGGGGTGCCGCTGATCGTGCTCACCGCCGACCGCCCGCCCGAGCTGCGCGGGATCGGCGCCGGGCAGACGATCGACCAGATCAAGCTCTACGGATCCGCCGTCCGCTGGTTCTGCGAGGTCGGCACCCATGATGCCGACGACGACGGACTCCTTCACTTCCGCAGCGTCGCGTGCCGCGCGTTCGCCGCCGCCCGCGGCGAGCCCCGGCCGGGCCGGTGCACCTGAACGTGCCTTCCGCGAGCCGCTCGGCGCCCCGCAGGGAGACGGGCGGGATCGTCGCGACCTCCCCGCTCGCCCGCGAGGGCCGGGGCGATCGCCCGCTGACCTCGGTCTCCCCCCGCCCGCGCGGCGCGGGCGCCGCCCTGCTCGACCGCCTCGCGGAGAGGGTCGCCGAGCAGCCTCAGGGCCTGATCGTCGCCGGCCGCCAGACCGACCCGGGCTCGGCCGGGTCGTCGCCGCCCTCGCCGCGGTCTCCGGCTACCCGATCCTGCCGGAGCCGACCTCGCAGCTGCGCATGGGGGACCACGACCTCTCGCGGGTGATCTGGGCCTACGACTCGATCGCGCGGACGCGACCGGACGCGCTCTCCCCCGACCTCGTGCTGCGCATCGGCGACATGCCGACGTCGCGCTCGCTGCGGGACTGGATCGTCGCCTCGAGCCGGAGCAGATCGTGCTCGCCCCGCACGGCTGGTACGAGCCGACCAACCGCGCCGACGAGATCGTCCGCGCTGACCCGGCGGCGATCGCGAAGGGGCTCGCCGGCCGGCTCGGGTCGGCGCGGGCGGCGGGCGCGGCGGTGCACTGGACCGCCGACTGGCTGCGCGCGGGCGAGCGGGCGGCGGGGGCGATCGAAGCCGAGCTCGCCGGCGAGAGCGAGCCCTCCGAGCCTGGCGTGCACTCCCAGCTCGGCCGCCTCTACGCCGACGGCGACGTCGTCTACACCGCCTCGAGCATGCCGATCCGCGACCAGGAGGCGTTCCTCGCCGCGGGCCCGGGCAAGGTCGCCTTCTCTGCAACCGGGGCGCCAACGGGATCGACGGGCTCGTCTCCTCCGGGAGCGGGCGCCGCGATCGCCGCCGGCCGCCCGACCTGGATCGTCACCGGGGACCTCGGGCTCGTCCACGACGCCGCGGGCTGGCCTCGGTCGCCCCGCGAAGGGCCCGGTCCGGGTCGTCGTGATCAACAACGAGGGCGGCGGCATCTTCGAGTTCCTGCCGCAGGCCGAGCTGCTCGAGCGATCCGAGTTCGAGGCGCTCTTCGGCACCGCCTCGGGGATCGAGCCCGAGCGGCTCGCGGCGGCCTACGGCCTGCCCTACCGGCGGGTCGATCGCCTCGACAGCGCTCGGCGACGCGGCCGCGGCCGGCACCGGGCTGATCGAGGTCCGGACCGGCCGCAGGCGAAACGTCGAGATCCACCGCCGGATCGCCGATCGCGTCGCGGCGGCGATCGCGAAGCCCGCGTGACCGGGCGGAGACGGCCGACTTGCGGGCGCCGATCGCGACCGCAAGGCAGCGTCCGGTTCCGTCGGAGATACTTCCTGGCGTGAGTGAGGAGCGGGAGACTGCGATCGTCGCGCTCGAGGGCGAGATCGACCTCGCCCTGGCCCCCGAGGCCGAGCGGTTGATAGCCGAGGCCGAAGCGCGCGAGCCGGGGAAGCTGGTGATCGACCTGCGCGAGGTCACGTTCATGGACTCGAGCGGCCTGCGGATCCTCCTCACCGCCCTCCGCCGCGCCGAGGAGGCGGGCCGGGGCTTCGCGCTGGTCAAGGGTGGCGACACCGTCAACCGGCTGCTCGAAGTCACCGGCCTCGCCGACCGGCTGGAGCTGCTCGACGATCCTCCCCCCTCGCGCGTCCGGCGGCATCCGCGCATCATCCGCTGCGCGTCGCACCCAGTCGCGCTCAGGCGAGCTCGAACCAGACGCACGAGGGCGGGCCCGAGCGCACTCCCCAGCTCTCGGCGAGGCGGTCGACGATGACCAGCCCCCAACCGCCCGCGCCGCGCTTCTTCGCGGGCACCGGCTCGGCCTTCAACCCCTCGCCCTGGTCGCGGACCTCGGCGCGAACCCGGTCGTGGCTCACCTCGACGTCGACGCTGATCCTCCGGTCGCCGGCCCCGGAGTGGCGATAGGAGTTGGTGACGAGCTCGGAGACCATCAACGCCAGGTCCGCGGAGACGTCCTCGCCCAGGGTCGGACGGAGCGGCTCGATCACCGACCGTGCCTGCGACGCGACACCGGGGCCACCTCGAAGATTGAACGAGGTCCAGGCCTCCGCTGCCCGCGCCTCGTCTCTGAGGGCAGCTGGGCTCATGGTCCAAGGTTTGTGTACCCATGCGGATCCGACGGAAACAACGAACTCTGGAAACGACCTCGCTGGTTGTCAGCTTGCGATCAGGGGCAGGATCGCGCCGAGCTTGACCTCCGTCTCGGCGAGCTCGGCCGCGGGATCGGAATCGGCGACGATTCCGGCCCCCGCGTAGAGGTGGGCGCGGCGATCGCGGAGCAGCGCGCTGCGCAGCGCGACGCAGAGCTCGCCGTCCTCGGCGGCGTCCATCCACCCCACCGGGCCCGCGTACCAGCCCCGGTCCATGTCCTCCAGCTCGTCGATCGCGGCGAGCGCGCGATCGAGCGGCTCTCCGCCGACGGCGGGGGTGGGATGCAGGATCGCGGCCAGCTCCATCGCGGATCGGGGCTCGGCGAGCTGGGCCCGGATCGGCGTCGCCATGTGCTGGATGTTGGCGACCTTGACCAGCCCCGGCTCCCGGCCGGCCTCGACCCAGACCGAGTGCGGCCGCAGCGCTCGCTCGATCCTGCGGGCGACGATCCGGTGCTCGCTTCGCTCCTTGTCGGAGCGCAGCAGCTGCTCGCCGAGGTGGTCGTCCACCGCCGGATCGGCGCTTCGCCGCGCCGAGCCGGCAAGGGCGACCGTCGCCGCGCCGGCTCCGTGCCGGCGGACGAGAAGCTCCGGGCTGGCGCCGCAGAACGCGCCCTGAGGCGAGCCGACGCAGAAGCAGAAGCAGGCCGGGAAGAGCTCTCGCAGGGCGCCGTGAAGGGCGGCCGGGTCGTGCGCCGCGGGGGCGTCGACGACGACCTCGCGGGCGAGCACCGTCTTCTCGAGCTCGCCGGCTCGGATCCGGTCGCGGGCGGCGGCGACGGCGGCCTCGTAGTGGTCGGGCGGGCGGACGCTGCGGATCGAGACCGCCCCGGTCGGGTGCGGGTCGAGCATCGGCAGCTCGCGCGTTGCGCAGCGAGCCGAGCCGGGCGCGCGAGCCGCCGCAGCCCCGCCGGGTCCTCGCCACCGCGGCGAGCGCGCTCAGTCAGCAGGCAGCGCCCGCCGGCGCGCGGACGATCGAGAGCTCGGGGAGGACCGCGAGCGCGGGCGGAAACGAGGACCATGGGGGCCGAGCCCCCGTCGGGCGCGAAGGCGAAGCCGCCGACCCAGACCGGCCCGGCGCCGCGCGGCAGGTCGGCGGGCTCGTCGGCGAGCCGGTCGCGCGCGATCTCCGCGCAGGCGCGGCCGACGTCCTCGAAGCGGACCTCGCCGCGCGAGACGACCTCGTGGGCGCTGCCGAGGCCGGCGAGCGCGAAGTCGCGCGTCGGGCTGCTCCCAGCAGAACCAGCGATCGGAGGCGAGCCGCGAGGCGAAGACGGCGGCGGCCGGATCGAGCCGTCGCTCGGAGCTCGACGGTGACGCTGACGAGGCGCCGGCGGCTCGCCCGCGCGCTCGATCAGCCAGCCGCTCGAGCCGAGGCGGTCGCAGCGTCGGCGTCGAGCGCCGCGAGCACGCTAGCGCGTCGGCCTTGGAGCGGGCGATCGCGACCTCGCCCGTGCGCGCCATCTCGACGAGGCCGTGCGGGCGGATCATCCGCTCGAAGGCGTCGATCTTGTCCTTGGTGCCGGTGATCTCGACGGTCAGCGTGCGCCGCGAGACCTCGACGATCTTCGCCCGGAAGATCTCGGCGAACTGCATGATCTCGCCGCGGGACTCGACCGAGGCGGTGATCTTGAACAGCGCCATCTCCCGGGCGATCGTGGTGCCCGGCTCCATGTCGCGGATCTTGATCACGTTGACGAGCTTGTGAAGCTGCTTCGTCACCTGGTCGATCGGGTGAACGGCGCCGTCGAGGGTGAGCGTGATCCGCGAGATGTTCGGGTCGTCGGTCGGGCCGACGGTGAGCGTGTCGATGTTGAAGCCGCGGCGGCTGAAGAGGCCGGCGATCCGGGCGAGCACGCCCGGGCGGTTCTCGACCAGCAGCGAGAGGATGTGCTTGCGCCCGGTCAGCTGCGAGGCGACCTGGAGGTCCTCGAGGCGGACCAGCTCTGGCGTGCCGGCTTCCATCGGCCCTAGCCCACCATGTCCCGGGCGGCGGCGCCGGCCGGGATCATCGGGTAGCAGTTCTCCTCCTTGGTCACGCGGACGTCGAGGAGGACCGGGCCGTCGGCGGCGATCGCATCGCGCATCGCGCCCTCGACCTCGGCCTTGTCGGTGACCACGTCGGCGGTCCAGCCGAACGCCTCGGCGAGCGCCTTCCAGTCCGGGCTCGGGCCGAGCTCGACCGAGCTGTAGCGGCTCTCCCAGAAGAGCTCCTGCCACTGGCGGACCATGCCCATGTAGCCGTTGTTCATGAGGAAGACCTTGACCGGGATGTCGTGCACCGCGGCGGTCGCCATCTCCTGCACGTTCATGATCAGCGAGCCGTCGCCGGCGAGGCAGACGACGCGTCTCGTCGGGGCAGGCGACCTTGGCGCCGATCGCGGCCGGCAGGCCGAACCCCATCGTCCGAGGCCGCCGGAGTTGATCCACCGGCGCGGCCTGGAGAAGTGGTAGTACTGCGCCGCCCACATCTGGTGCTGGCCGACGTCGGAGGCGACGATCGCGTCGCCCCCGGTCGCCCGGTACATCGCCTCGACCATCAGCTGCGGCTTGATCTCGGAGTCCTCGGAGTCCTCGTAGCCGAGCGGGTAGTTCTCCTGCCAGTCGCGGATCTGCTTCCACCAGTCGCCGAGAGCCGCTCGGAGTCGGGCTTGAGCGCGCTGGTACTCCTTGGTCAGCTTCGGCAGCACGTCCTTCGCGTCGCCGACGATCGGGATGTGCGCCGGGACGTTCTTCGAGATCTCGGCCGGGTCGACGTCGATGTGGACGAACTTCGCCCGCGGCGCGAACTCGGAGAGCTTGCCGGTGATCCGGTCGTCGAAGCGCGCGCCGACGCAGAGGATCAGGTCGGCCTGGTCCATCGCCCAGTTCGCGGTCCGGGTGCCGTGCATGCCGAGCATCCCGAGCCACTGGTCGTGCGGCGCCGGGAACGCGCCCAGGCCCATCACGGTGCAGGTGACCGGCAGGTTGTCCGATCCCGCGAGCTCGCGGAGCTCCTCCGAGGCATTGGCGTTGACCACGCCGCCGCCGGCGTAGATCACCGGGCGGGAGGCGTTCGCGAGCGCCTTCGCGGCGAGGCGGATCTGCTTGATGTTGCCCTCGGTGGTCGGCTGGTAGCCGGGGAGGTCGGGCTTGCCGGTCGCCGGCTCGTAGTCGATGTCCGCGCGCGAGAGGTCCTGGGGCACGTCGACGAGGACCGGCCCGGGCCGGCCGGTGGAGGCGACGTGGAAGGCCTGGTGGATGTACTCGGGGATCTGCCGCGGGTCCTGGACCAGGAACGAGTGCTTGACGACCGGGAGCGTGATCCCGGTGACGTCGGCCTCCTGGAACCCGTCGGTGCCGATCAGGTCGGTGCGGACCTGGCCGGTGACGAAGACCGTCGGCACCGAGTCCAGATGGGCGTCGGCGATCGCGGTGACGAGGTTCGTCGCGCCGGGGCCGGACGTCGCCAGCGCGACACCGACCTTGCCGGAGGCCTTCGCGTAGCCCTCGGCGGCGTGGCCTCCACCCTGCTCGTGGCGCACCTGGATGTGGGTGATATCGGCGTCGTAGAGCGCGTCGTAGGTCGGCAGGTTGGCGCCTCCGGGAATCCCGAAGACGTGCTTCACGCCCTCGGCCTTGAGGGCTTCGCAGAGTGCGTCGGCGGCACGCATGAGTGCAGGCAGCTTAGAGCACGAGTTCAGGCTGCTTTTCGGGCTTGGAGGCGATGGACGAGCCCCTTCAGGACGGCGCTCGACGCGCCCCTCCTCGAACCGGATCTCGTGATGGCTGATCCGGACCGCCGTGCGGCCCGCGGCGGCGTGGCGCCTGCATGCGCCGGTTGTCGCGGGCCTGTCGGGCCGCGGTGCGGTGATAGCGCCAGCCGTCGGTCTCGACGACCAGGCCGAGCGCGGGCCAGTGAAAATCGGTGCGTCCGGCGAGCTGTTGCTGGGTCTCGGGCAGGGGCAGCCCGGTGCTCTTGACGATGCGGAGGAAGCGGCGCTCGAGCTCGGTCTCGGTCATCCGGTAGGTGTGGCGGTCGAGCAGGGCGCGCAGGGGGCGAACGCCGGGCCGGCCCTTGCGCGACTCGAGCTCGGCGCGCAGGGTCTCGGGGTCGATCAGGTCGAGGACGTCGGTTTCGCTGACGGCGGCCTCGAGTTGGTTTGGTGTGAGGATCGTGGCTAGGTCGAGCAGGGTGCGGATGGGCGTGGTGGTCGGGATGCCTCGATGCGTGATCAGGTCCTCGGGTCTAAGGTTCGGCCGCGGTGGACGCGGATGCCCGGTGGTTGACGAAAAACGGCGGCAAGTAGGGAGAGTCGATTGGACCTCTGGGTTCCCGCCGGATCTTCCAGTGGGCCGCGGCGGAGAGGTGGCTAAGGCACGCATTCGGTCCGCAGCGAGAACTGCGGCCATCCAGCGGCCCTCCTGGGTGAGCTCCGGGCGGCCGACGGCGTAGACGCCGCGGTGGACCCGATGGAGCCGGCCCTTTGAATCCGATGCTCGATCCACGCCCGCGAAGCCCGAGTCAATCAGCTGCCAGCGCGCGATCGCGCCGTGTTGCCTACGAGCCGTAGCCCAAACCAGATTCGCGAGCGACTGCCGGGTAGTACAGGCCATCGCCCGCATAAGGCGGCAGTCGACCGGTTCGCCCCGTCCCTCCCCCTTATTGCCGCTGTTTTGCGCCTACGTGGCGGCTCTGGACGGCCGAGCCCTCCAGCTCGCCCGGCTTCCAGCGGGTCCGTGGGGCGATCGCGTTCTCGATCACGCGGTCCTTGTGGCGCTCGATCATCTTCAGCATCGAGTGGACCAGCTCCTCGCCGAGCAGGTGGGGCTCGAGGCCGAGGTCGCGGAGCTTGGTGTTGGAGGCGTTGTAGTAATGGCGCTCGAGCTCGACGCGGGGGTTCGGGTAGGTGCGGATGTCGACCTCGTAGCCGACCTCGGCGGCGGAGCGGCGGACGAGGTCGGCGAGGTCGGTGACGGTGAACTGCTCGGTGAACTGGTTGAAGACGCGGTACTCGCCGAGCTCGGGCGGGTTGGCGACCGCCAGCTCGACGCACTGAAGGGTGTCGCGGATGTTGAGGAAGCCGCGGGTCTGGCCGCCCTCGCCGTAGACGGTCAGCGGGTGGCCGATCACCGCCTGCACGCAGAAGCGGTTGAGCACGGTGCCGAAGACCTCGTCGTAGTCGAAGCGGGTGATCAGGCGCTCGTCGCGGTCGGTCTCCTCGGTGGCGACGCCGTAGACGACGCCCTGGTTGAGGTCGGTCGAGCGCAGGCCCCAGATCCGGCAGGCGAAGTGGATGTTGTGGGAGTCGTGGACCTTGGAGAGGTGGTAGAGCGAGCCGGGCAGCTTCGGGAACGGCAGGGTGTCCTTGCGCCCGTTGTGCTCGATCTCGAGGAAGCCCTCCTCGATGTCGATGTTGGGCGTGCCGTACTCGCCCATCGTCCCGAGCTTGACCAGGTGGCAGTCGGGCACGCGGTCGCGCATCGAGAAGAGCAGGTTGAGGGTCCCGATCACGTTCGTGTACTGGGTCAGGACCGCGTTGCGGCGGCTCATCATCGAGAACGGCGCCGAGGGCTGCTCGCCGTAGTGGACGACGGCCTCGGGGAGCGTCTCGCGGACGACGCGATCGATGAACTCGCCGTCCTCGATGTCGCCGACGAAGGCGCGGATCTCGGACCCGGTGAGCTCGCGCCAGGCGCGCGTTCGCTCGCCGAGCGAGCTGATCGGGGTCAGCGAATCGGTCGAGTGCTCGTGGTGCCAGCGGCGGCGGGAGAAGTTGTCGACCACGCTCACCTCGTGCCCCTGGGCGGAGAAGCGCATCGCGGTCGGCCAGCCCAGGTACCCGTCGCCACCCAGGATCAGAATCCGCATGAGGGCGGGGAGGGTAGCGGAGGGCGTCCGTAGCATCACGCGCGATGCGCGACCGGATTCGAGCCTGGATTTCGGGCCTGCCCGAACGCCACGGGCGGACGACGCTGATCGTCCTCGCCGTGATCGTCCTCGTGGCGCTCGGCCTGCGCGTGGCGCGCGCCGGCGACGAGATCGCCGCCCCGGGGCCCGACTCAGAGGCCTACTCGGCGCTCGCCTCGAACCTCTACAAGACCGGCGACTACGGCACGCCCGGGATGGAGAACGAGAGCGACTGGTCGCCGGGGGCCGTGCTCACCTACACCGCGGTCTACGTCGTCACCGGCGGCGTGCGCGAGGAGGCCGCCCGCTACCTCGTCGCCCTGGTCGGCGCCGCGCTCGTGCTCGTCGCCTACGCCCTCGCCCGCCGCCTCGCCCGCGCGGGCGGCGTCGACGAGCGGGTCGCGGGCCTCGTCGCCGCCGCGGGCGTCGCCGTCTACCCCGCCTTCATCTACGACGCCGGCCGCCTCATGTCCGAGCCCTTCGCGGAACTGGCGCTGGCCGGCTTCGTCCTCTCCTACCTGTGGGCATCGGACCCGGGCCGGAGCCCGTGGGCATACGCGGCCCCGGGTGCCCTGCTGGGCCTCACGGCGATGTTCCGCCCGGAGTACCTGCCTTTTTCAATCCTCTTCGCCCTACTCGCAGGGTGGTGGTCCTACAGATCGGTCACCGCGCGCTCCCATCGGGCGGGTGGTGCAGCGGAGGGCCCCGACGAGCCCGAAAGGGCGAAGTTGGGGGGAGCCGCTGTGACAGGACCCGCCCGAAGAAGCGTTGGTCCCTGGACGATTTTCGGTCCCTTAGCCGTCTTCCTGCTCGCCTTCGCCCTCATAGTCCTCCCCTGGACCATCCGCAACGCCATCGAGCTCGACCGCTTCGTCCCCATCTCCACCGGCGGCGGCAAGGCCCTCTTCATCGGCACCTACCTCCCCGGCGACGGCGACCACTTCGGCACCAAGCGCGCCCTCTACTACCAGCAGAACCCCGGCTCCGACCTCAGCCCCGAGGAGGTGAACCTCCTGCCGATGCAGCCGATCCTGAACGAGGTCGCCGAGGAGCGGCCGGAGCTCGACCGCGACGCCGCGCTCGGCGCGATCGGGAAGGAGAACCTCGGCGACCTGGTCACGGAGCAGCCCGGCGACCTCGTCGCGATGATGGGCCGCAAGGTCGCCCGCATGTGGCGCTCGGGCTCCGGGCCGGGGATGGACGGCGTCTGGCAGGAGGTCATCCACGTCGGGTTCTGCCTCGCCGGGCTCGGCGGCCTCGTCCTGCTCGCCGCCCGCCGCCGGCGCGAGGCGCTCGTGATCGCGCTGCTCGTGCTCGGGATCACGGCGATCGGCGCCGTGCTGCTCGCCTCGACCCGCCGCAACCTGATCCTGATGCCGATCGCGATCGCGCTGGCCGGCACAGCGGTTTCATGGCTGGTCGCCGCTCTATCCTCTGGCCGCCCGTGGCGCCCAGCGGCTTCCTCCTCGCGGAGGTCTTCCCCTCCGAGCTGACGGCGCTTCGCGCCGGCGGACTCGCGATCGCCGCCGCGCTCGCGATCTTCGCGATCTGGCGGCGCCGATCGCTGCGCAACGTGGACGTCCTGATCCTGCTCGGGCTCGCCGCCGGGCTGGCGATCGTCAGCGGCACCGAGCTCACCAACGCCGTGCTCGAGGCGTTCTCGTTCAACGAGGGCAACGGCGAGCGGATCATCGGCATCGCCGTCTTCGCGATCCTGATCCTCTTCCTCCTCGTCCTGCGCGCGCTCTCGCAGGGCTCGCGGATCAGCCGCGAGCTCTCGGCCGCGCTCGAAGGGATCGCCTGGGAGGAGTTCCGCAACGCCGGCCTGCCGGAGCGCTTCCGCGGCAAGGTCGCCGTCGTGATCCCCGCCTACAACGAGGAGGAGAACCTGGGCCACGTGCTCTCGCGGATCCCGCCGGAGTCCTGCGGCGTCCGCACCGAGGTGCTCGTGGTCGACGACGGCTCGCGCGACCGCACCGGCGACATCGCCCGCGAGCACGGCGTCGCCGTCGCCCGCCACGTGATCAACCGCGGGGGCGGCGCGGCTCTTCGAACCGGCTACCGGCTGATGTCCGACTCGCACGCCGAGGTCGTGGTCACGCTCGATGCCGACGGCCAGCACCTGCCCTCGGAGATGGACCGGCTGGTGGAACCGGTGCTGAGCGGGGAGGTCGACGTCGCCCACGGCTCGCGCGTCCTCGGCGACGCCGACCCCAACCACTTCGCCCGCGAGCTCGGCATCGTCTTCTTCAACCGGCTCGTCTCCTTCATCACCCGCACCAAGGTCAGCGACTGCTCGAACGGCTACCGCGCCGTGCGCGCCTCGGTCCTGCCCCAGCTCGTCCTCCGCCAGGAGCAGTTCCACACCTCCGAGTTCATGATCGAGGCGATCAAGCGGGGCGTCCCCGCCCGCGAGGTCCCGGTCACGGTCGAGAAGCGCCTGCACGGGCACTCGAAGAAGCCCGCGGTGGTCCGCTACGGCCTCGGGTTCGCGAACGCGATCGTGCGCACCTGGCTGCGCTGACCCGCCACGGCGAATCATCGCCCGCGGTCGCGGGTTCCAATGGACATGAGCGGGCGGCCAGCAGCGACGAGCGCAGCGGTGCTGGCGGTCGCGCTCGGGCTCGGGATCGCCACCGGGCCCGTAGCCGTCACCGGCGCTGATCAGGGGCCGGCTGAGGATCGCCCCAACATCGTCGTCCTCATGACCGACGACCAGACGGTGGAGTCGCTGCGGGCGATGCCCCAGACAAGGCGGCTGCTCGCCGGCGAAGGGGTCGAGTTCGCCAACAACTTCGCCTCCAACCCGCTCTGCTGCCCCTCGCGCTCCACCTTCCTCACCGGTCGCTACGCCCACAACCACGGCGTCCTGCGCAACACCGTCCCCAACGGCGGCTACGTCACCCTCGACGGCTCGCAGACGCTCCCGGTCTGGCTGCAGCGGGACGGCTATTACACGGCCCACATCGGCAAGTACCTGAACGGCTACGGCCGCGACCTGCCGACCGAGATCCCGCCCGGGTGGGACGAGTGGCGGGGCTCGGTCGACCCGACCACGTACTCGATGTACGGCTTCACGTTGAACGAGCAGGGCGCCCTCACCACTTACGGCGACCCCGACGTGCCCGACCCGGCGACCTACCAGACCGACGTCTACGCGCAGAAGGCGGTCGACCTCATCGGGCGCCGGGCGCCGAAGCGCAAGCCGTTCTTCCTCTCGGTCGCGCCACTCGCGCCACACGGCGAGAACGACCTGGGCGAGGACGAGTCGCCGGACGCCACGCCCGGACCGCGCGCGGCGCCGCGCCACGAGGGCGCGTTCGCGAACGAGGCGCTGCCGCTCCCGCCTTCCTTCAACGAGGCCGACGTCGCCGACAAGCCGGAGGCGATCCGTGCGCGAAGCCCGATCGGCGCCGGCCAGCAGGCGACCATCCAGGCCCGCTACCGCGACCGGCTCGAGGCGCTGCTCGCGGTCGACGACATGGTCGCCTCGCTGGTGACCGCGCTGCGCCGCTCCGGCGAGCTCGACGAGACCCTCTTCGTCTTCACCTCCGACAACGGCTTCCTTCACGGCGAGCACCGGGTGAGATCGGGCAAGCAGCTGCCCTACGAGGAGTCGATCCGGGTGCCGCTGATCGTCCGCGGCCCGGGGCTGCCCGCGGGCAAGGTCCGCCGCCAGACGGTGGCCAACGTGGACCTCGCGGCGACGATCCTCGACTACGCCGGAGTCAGCTCGCCGGTTCCGCCCGACGGGCGCTCGCTGCGCCGGCTCGCCGCGGACGGCCGGCTCGAGCCGGGTCGCGCGATCCTGATCGAGAACTGGTGCGGGCAGAACGAGGCGTGCTTCGACCCGACGATCCCGCGCTACCAGGGCGTGCGCACCGCCCGCTACGCCTACTTCGAGTACCCCAACGGCGAGGCCGAGCTCTACGACCTGCCGCTGGACCCCTACGAGCTCGAAAGCCGTCACGCAGACCCCGGCTACGCGGCGATCCGCGGGGCGCTCTCGCGCCTGCTCGGCCGCCTGCGGGCCTGCGCGGGGGTCGAGTGCCGGGTCGAGCCGCGGCTGGACCTGGAGCTCGACTACGAGCGCAAGCGCCGCGGCGGCGGGCCCTGCACGGCCTCCGGGGTCGGCCTCACGCTCACTCGCATCGATGCCCGCGAGGCGATCTCGCTCCAGGCGTTCGCCGGCGGCAGGCCCGCGGGCGAGGACCCGGCGCCGCCGCTGCGCGCCCTCGTCGCCGCCGGCGAGCTGCGGCGCGGACGGCCCACCGAGCTGCGGGCCAACGTGACGGTGCTCGACGGCCGCGTGCTCAGCCTCGACGCCGAGGTGCCACGCCGGTGCTGAGCACCCCGTAGCCTGGCCGACGAATGGCGACGGTCTCGGAACCCGCGGCGACCCCGGTCCCCTCCCCCGCCCCGCTCACCGAGCGCTCCGGGCTCGAGCTGGCGGCGGCGATCCGCGCCGGCGAGGTGAGCTCGCGCGAGGTCGTCGGCGCCCACATCGAACGCCTGCGCGAGATCGGCCCGGCGGTGAACCCGATCGCGGTGCCGCGCTACGAGCAGGCGCTCGCCGAGGCCGAGGAGGCCGACGAGCGGATCGCGAGCGCCGCCGCGGACGAGGAGCTACCGCCCTACCTCGGCGTCCCCTGCACGATCAAGGAGGCGATCGCGGTCGCCGGGATGCCGAACTGCACAGGCCTCCACGCGCGCTGCGAGCACCGCAGCGAGGAGACCGCCCCGGTCGCCGAGCGGCTACTGGCAAGCGGCGCGATCCTGCTCGGCCTTTCGAACACCTCCGAGCTCTGCATGTGGCCCGAGACCGGCAACCACGTCTACGGGCGGACCGGCAACCCCTACGACCCGCGCCGCACCGCTGGTGGGTCCTCCGGCGGCGAGGGCGCCGCGATCGGGTCGGGCGGTTCGCCACTCGGCCTCGGCTCCGACGTCGGCGGCTCGATCCGCACCCCCGCCTTCTTCTGCGGGATCTTCGGCCACAAGCCGACCCCGGGGCTGGTGCCCAACGCGCTCTCCTATCCGGAGTCCGACGGCTCGGCGGCGGAGCGGCTGCTCTGCACGGGGCCGATGGCGCGGCGCGCCGAGGACCTGATGCCGATGCTGCGGATCGTCTCCGGCCCCGACCCCCGCGACGACCACGCGCGCGAGATGGCGCTCGGCGATCCGGCGGAGGTCGAGCTCGCCGGCCTCGACGTGCTGATCGGCGAGGAGACCTCGATCCTGCCCGTCTCGCGCGAGCTGCGCGAGGCCCGCGATCGCGCCGCCGAGGCGCTCGAGCGCGCCGGCGCGCGCCTGCGCCGCGTCCCGATCCGCTCGATGCGCCACGCCTACGCGCTCTACGTGACCGCGCTGAACGACGGCGAGTCCTCGATCGCGAAGATGCTCGCCGACGCCGGCTGCGAGCCCCTGACGATGCGCAGGATCTTCAGCCGGCAGGGTCCGCACACGGCGCCGATCAAGATGCTCGCCGCGCTCGAGCGCCTCGCCTCGCTGCAGCCCGACGGCCTCACCCGCCGGGCGCTGGCCGCCGGCCACGCCTTCGCCCGCGAGGTCGCCGACACGATCGGCGACGGCGTCCTCCTGCACCCGCCGCACCCGCGGGTGGCTCCCCGCCACCACGGCATCCTGCTGCGCCCCTTCTCGATCACCCCGGTCGTCCTCTTCAACCTGGCCGCGACACCGGTCACGCAGGTCCCGCTCGGGCTCGGCCGGCGCGGGCTGCCGCTCGGGGTCCAGGTCGTCGCCGGCCCCGGCCGCGACCACGTCTCGATCGCGGTCGCCCTCGAGCTCGAGCGCGCGCTCGGCGGCTGGGTCCCGCCGGGCTGAGCCCGGCGGGAGGCGCCCTACCCCATCGGGTGATGGACCTCCTCGGGGTCCGGCAGGTACATGTCGTAGCCGCAGCGGTTGCAGACCTGCACGTAGAGCTTGTGGACCTTGCCGCAGCGCGGGCACCGGCGCTCGGGCTCGGCCTTCTCGAAGCGGTAGAGGAAGGCGGCGACCAGGCCCAGCAGCGGCAGGACCGCGCCGATCAGGAACCAGAGGAAGAACGAGCTGCCCTTGGCGCGGCCGACGATCCCGGTCGCGAGCCCGAAGGCGATGGCGATTACCGCGTATTCCACGCGATCATTATCCGACCGGCCGGTGGCTGCCGCCGCGCTCGTACGTCGCCGAGCTCAGCGGGCGCGGGTGGCCGATCGAGCCGACCTCGGCGGTGTCGCGGCGGAACGGGAGCCCGACCGTCCAGTCGACGACGGCGCGGATCTTGCGGGCCAGGCCGGGGATCTGGCTCATGTGGTAGCTGCGGGCAAGCCACCAGGCGAGGAAGCCGGAGAACTTGAACGGGCCGAGCTTGCCGACCGCCTTGTAGCGGCCGAGGTTCACGAACGAGCCCTTGTTGCGATAGGTGAACGGCTTCGCCTCGCCGACCCCGAGCTCGGCGGCGATGTTGCGGGCGGCTCCCTTGCCCTGCCGGATCGCGTGCTGCGCGGTCGGCGGCATCACGCCGCCGCCCCGGTCGGGGATGGCGGCGGCGTCGCCGACGGCCCAGACCGCGTCGAGGCCCTGGACGCGGAGGTTCTCGTCGGTGGGGACACGCCCGTGCTCGTTCAGCGGCAGGCTCAGCGAGCGCAGGCTCGGGTGCGGCGCGACCCCGGTCGTCCAGACGACGGTGCGGCTGGGGATCACCTCGCCGGTGGAGAGCGTGGCGCTGGTGGCCCCGACCTCCTCGAGGCGGGTGCCGAGGCGGATGTCGATGCCGCGGCCGCGCAGCTCCTTGACGGCGTAGGCGGCGAGGTCGGCCGGGGTCTCCGGCAGTACCCGGTCGGTCGCCTCGACGAGGATCCAGCGCATCCCGTGCAGGCGCGCCCGGGGGTAGCGGTCCATCGCGTCCACGGCGAAGTCCTGGAGCTCGGCGAGCGCCTCGAGGCCGGCGTATCCGCCGCCGACGAAGACGTAGGTGAGCATCTGCTCGCGGAGGGCGGGGTCCTCGGTCGCGTTCGCCGCCTCGAGGGTCTCGATGACGTGGTTTCGCAGCCAGATCGCGTCGGCGAGGCTCTTGAACCCGATCGCGTGGCGGTCGAGGCCGGGCACCGGCAGCAGGCGCGAGACCGAGCCGAGCGCGACCAGGAACTGGTCGTAGCGCAGCTCCTCGACCTCGTCCTCGTGCGTGGTCAGCTCGACCGTGCGCGCGCCGGGGTCGTGGCCGGTGACCGCGCCCAGGCGGAGGTAGGTCCGCTTGAGGATGTCGCGCAGCGGCGTGACCACGTGGCGCGGCTCGAGCGTTCCCGCCGCGGCCTCGGGCAGGAACGGCGTGTAGAGCAGGAAGTTGACGTCGTTGACGAGGACGATCCGCGTGGACTGCTTCGGCACGATCCGCTCGAGCCGGCGGGCCGCCGACGCGCCCGCGAACCCACCACCGGCGATGACGACGTTCCAGGCCATGCCTTGATTATGACAGGCCTTGTAACAACTTGTTACAAGGGGGACCCCTTGTGCGGGATTGGACTAGGCACCGAGCTTCTCGCGGATCAGCTTCGTGACCTCTCCCCCGTCGGCGGCGCCGCGAGTCTCCTTCATGACGGCGCCGACGAGCGGGCCGATCGCCCGCATCTCGCCGGCCCTCACCTTCTCCGCGGCCTCGGGCTCGGCCTCGATCGCGCGGTCGACGATCTCGCCGATGTCCGTGTCGGACTCGTACTGCTTGGCGAGCTCCTCCGGATCGCCGCCGTCGGCAACGAGGGTCTCGAGGATCTGGCGCCCCACCGAGTGCGAGACCGCGCCGGAGTCGGCCATGGCGATCAGCTTCGCGACCGGCTCGGGGTCGGGGTTCTCGGCCTCGGTTTCGCGGGCGACGGCCGCGAGGTCGTTGGCGAGCCAGTTCGCGACGACCTTGGCCTCGACGCCGTCGGCGCGGGCCAGGACGGCCTCGAAGTAGTCGCCGGCCTCGGCGTCGTTAGCGAGCTGGACGGCGGCCGCGTCGGGCAGCCCGAGCTCGTCGCGGTAGCGCTCGCGGCGCGCCTCGGGCAGCTCGGGAAGCGACTCGGCCGCCTCGCGGACCATCTCCTCGGTGGGCGCCAGCGGGACGAGGTCCGGCTCGGGGAAGTAGCGGTAGTCGTGCGCGTACTCCTTGGAGCGCAGGGGCGTGAGCGCGCCGGTGCGCGGGTCGTAGTGCAGGGTCTCCTGCTCGACCGTCCCGCCGCTCTCGATCAGCTCGATCTGGCGGGCGATCTCGGCCTTGATGCCGCGCTCGAGGAACCGGAAGCTGTTCATGTTCTTGAGCTCGGCCTTGGTCCCGAGCGTCTCCTCACCGGCCGGCCGCACCGAGACGTTGGCGTCGACGCGGAGGCTCCCCTCCTCCATGTTCACGTCCGAGACGCCGAGCCGCCGCAGCGTCGTGCGCAGGAGCTGGGCCCACTCGCGGGCCGCGGCGGCGTCGCGCAGGTCGGGCTCGGTGACGATCTCGACGAGGGGCGTGCCGCCGCGGTTGAAGTCGACGAGCGAGGCGCCGGAGCCGTGGATTCGCCCGGACTCGCCGATGTGCGTCAGCTTCGCCGCGTCCTCCTCGAGGTGGGCGCGATGGATGCGGACGTCGCCGAGCCGGCCCCCGCTCGCCAGCGGGATGTCGTACTGGCTGATCTGGTAGCCCTTCGGCAGGTCGGGATAGAAGTAGTTCTTGCGGTGGAAGATCGACCGCGGCGCGACCTCGCAGCCGAGCGCGGCGGCGATCTGAAGCCCGTACTTGATCGCCTGCTCGTTCACCGTCGGGAGCGTCCCGGGGTGGCCGAGGCAGACGGGGCAGGTGTGGACATTCGGCTCGTCGCCGAAGGAGAGCGCGCAGCCGCAGAACATCTTCGTCCGCGTCTTCAGCTGCACGTGGATCTCGAGCCCGATGACCGGCTCCCAGCCCGCGCCTCGATCTTCGGGAGGCGTCACGACGGCGGCCTCGCGTCGAACCCGATCGCGCGCTCGAGCGCGTAGGCGGCATCGAGCATCTTCGTCTCGGAGTAGGCCGGGCCGGCGATCTGGAACCCGACCGGCAGCTCCGAGCCTCCGCCCTCGGGCTCGGCGAGCCCGGCCGGGATCGAGATCGCGGGGATCCCGGCGAGCGGCATCGGCACCGTGCAGTAGTCGGAGAGGTACATCGCGAGCGGGTCGTCGGTGCGCTCGCCGAGCCTGAACGCGACGGTCGGCGAGGTCGGCGTGATCACGAAGTCGAAGCTCTCGAAGGCAGCGCTGAAGTCCTCGGCGATCTTCGTCCGCACCCGCTGCGCCTGGCCGTAGTAGGCGTCGTAGTAGCCCGACGAGAGGGCGTAGGTGCCGAGCATGATCCGGCGCTTGACCTCCGGCCCGAACCCGGCGGCCCTGGTCCGCTCGTACATCGCGGTGAGGTCGTCGGCGTCGGCCCGGGGCCCGAAGCGGACGCCGTCGTAGCGGGCCAGGTTCGCCGAGGCCTCGGCCGGAGCGATCACGTAGTAGGCCGAGATCCCGTGCGGCGCGTGCGGGAGCGCCGTCTCGGTGACCTCGCCGCCGAGCTCCTCGATCAGCGCCACCGTGCGCTCGAACACGTCGTGGACACCCGATTCGATCCCATCCTCCGAGAGCTCGCGGGGAATCCCGAAGCGGAGCCCGGAGAGGTCCTCGCGAGCCGGGCAGCTCGACGCCGCCCTCGATCCCGGTCGAGGTCGAGTCGCAGGGGTCGCGCCCCTCGAGCACGCCGAGGAGGAGGGCCGCGTCGGTGACGTCGCGGGTGAGCGGGCCGCACTGGTCGAGCGAGGAGGCGAAGGCGATCATCCCGTAGCGCGAGACGGCGCCGTACGTGGGCTTCATCCCGACGATCCCGCACAGCGCCGCCGGCTGGCGGATCGAGCCGCCGGTGTCGGTGCCGATCGCCCACGGCGCGAGGCCGCCGGCGACGGCGGCCGCAGAGCCTCCCGAGGAGCCTCCCGGGACGCGCTCGCGGTCCCACGGGTTGCGGACGTCGCCATAGCCGGAGTTCTCGTTCGACGAGCCCATCGCGAACTCGTCCATGTTGGTCTTGCCGAGCACCCGGGCGCCGGCGTCCTCGAGCTTCTGGACGGCGGTGGCGGTGTACGGCGGCTTGTAGCCCTCGAGGATGCGCGACCCCGCGGTCGTCTCGACGCCCTCGGTGCAGAAGATGTCCTTGACAGCGATCGGCAGGCCGCTGAGCGGTCCGCCCGGCCTCACCGGTCCGCTCGGCCCTCTGCAGATACGCGTTCAGGTCGTCGCCCGCGGCGGCCTCGGCCCAGGCGTCGTAGACCTCGTCGCCGGAGAGCTCACCGGCGCCGATCTTCTCCAGGGCGCCCGCCGCGGTCAGCTCGAGGATCTCGCTCATGCCTGCGGCGAGGGCACGCGGAAGGCGCCTTCGTCGGGATCCGGAGCGCTCTCGAGGGCGCGCTCGCGGGGCAGGCTCGGCCGCGGCTCGTCGGGCCGGAGGACGTTCTCGAGCGCGACCACGTGGTCGGTGGGCTCGGTCTCGTCGAGGTCCAGCTCGGCGATCTTGTCGACGTGCTCGAGGATCCCGGAGAGCTCCCCCGACATCCGCTCGACCTCCTCGTCGGAGAGCTCGAGGCGGGCGAGGCGGGCGACGTGGAGGACCTGCTCGCGGTCGATCATTGCGGCAGGAGCATAGGATCCCGCCGCGATGACAGGGGACCGAGCGGAGCGCTTCGTCGTTCTCAATTGCCGCCTGCTGGCGGCCACCTTCGCCGTGGTCGGGATCCTCTTCATCGCCGCCCCCGACGGCGTGCTCTCGCGTCCTCGACGACGTCGGCGACTGGTTCGGCGACTTCTCCCCGCCCCGGAGACGACCGAGCAGCTCTGGCTCGGCCTCGGCTTCGCCTACATGATGGTGATCACCGGGATCTGCCTCGTCGTCTCGCTCGACGTCGTCCGCTATCGCCCGCTGCTGCTCGTCCTCGCCGCGGGCAAGGCCGCCTCGTCGCTGTCCACGCTCGGCTTCTACCTGTTCGACGAGGACGTCTTCGCCTACCTCCTCAACTTCCTCGTCGACGGCTTCCTCGTCGGCGTCGCGCTCTTCCTCTGGAGCGTCGCCGGGCGCGTCGGCGAACCCGCCGCGCCCTCCTGAAGGCGCGCCCCGGGGCTGCGGGCCGCTGAGCTGCGAACCCTGCGCGCGGTGGCCGAGGCGATGGCCCCGGGCGCCGGCCCGCTGCCGCCGGCCGCCGAGCTCGGCGTCGGGGACTCGGTCGCCGCCATGTACACGGGCCTGCCGCCCCGCGGCCGGTTCGTCATCCGCCTGGCCCTCGTCGCCGCTCGACTGGATGCCGTTCCCATGGCGGTTCTCGCGCCAGGACCTGGCGACGAGAGAGGAGTTCCTCCGCGACATGGACCGGTCGCGGGCCGGCTGGGTTCAGGACCTGCTTCTGCTCCTGAAGGTGCTGGTGGGCGTCGGGTACGGCGCGCACCCTCGGGTGACCGAGGCGCTGGGGTACGAGGTCGGGTGCGAGGTGGACGGCGGGCTTCGAGCCCGCCTCCCGCCGCCGAGAATCCGCTGGGCGACCTCGCGCCGCGCCTCGAAGGCGAGGAGGCGGACGTGGTCGTGATCGGGTCGGGCGCGGGGGGCGCGGTCGCGGCGGCGGTGCTCGCCGAGGCCGGGCTCGACGTGATCGTGCTCGAGGCGGGGCAGTACCTGGATCGCTCGAGCTACCCGGACGATCCGCTGAGCGCGATCCAGAGCCTCTACCGCGACAACGGCCTCACGGTCGCCGAGGGACGCCCGGCGATCCCCGTCCCGATCGGGCGCGCGGTCGGCGGCACCACCGTGATCAACTCAGGGACCTGCTTCCGCGCACCGGAGCCCGTCCTGCGGAATTGGGCCGAGGAGCACGGAATCGACTGGGCGAGAAGGCTCGACCCCGAGTACGCCGAGGCCGAGGAGATGCTCCAGGTGACCCCGGTCGACGTCGAGCGGATGGGCCGTAACGGGCAGATCGTGATGGAGGGAGCCGCCGCGATCGGGGCGAGCGGCGGGCCGATCCCGCGAAACGCCGGTCGCTGCGTCGGCTGCAGCTCCTGCCCGCTCGGCTGCCGGCTGGACGCGAAGCGGGCAATGCACGTCTCCTACATGCCGCGCGCGGTGGCAGCGGGCGCGCGCGTGCGCGCCGGGGTCGAGGCGCGGACGCTGATCCGCGAGGACGGCCGCGTGAGCGGCGTCCGCTGCGTCGTCGCACGCCCGCCCCTTCCCGACGGCAGCGGTCCGGCCGCGAACGACGTCGGCGAGGAGCTCGAGGTGCGCGCCCGCGCCGTCGTCCTCGCCAGCGGCGCGATCGGGACCCCGGAGCTCCTGCTTCGCAACGGCATCCGCTCCCCCGGCGGACAGGTCGGTCGCAACCTCCACATCCATCCGGCGGCCTGGATCGGCGGCCTCTTCGACGACGAGGTCCGCGGCTGGGACGGGGTGATGCAGAGCTACTACGTCGATGAATGGCATGAGATGGGACTGCTGATGGAGGCGACCTTCACGCCGCTCGCGTTCGGAGCCCAGTGGCTCCCCGGGACCGGGCGCGAGCACGCCGAGCGGATGCTCGCCTACGACCGGCTCGGATCGAACGGCGTCCACCTCTCCGATTCCTCCTCCGGGCGGGTCCGCCTGGACGGCGGGGGCTCCGCGCGGGTGACCTACCGGCTCAACCGCGAGGACGGGCGCAAGCTGACCTTCGGCATCGCCCGCGCTGCCGAGATCTTCTTCGCCATGGGCGCGACCGAGGTCTACTCGCAGATCCGCGGCATGCCGGTGATCAAGCCCGGGCGCGTCGCCGAGTTCGAGGCAGCCGACCCGCCACCCGCCGCGCTTCGCCTCGAGGCCTTCCACCCGATGGGGACCGCGCGGATGTCAGCCGATCCGAAGCGCGGCGTCACCGGCGTCGACGGCGCCGTGCACGGCGTCGACGGCCTCTATGTCGCCGACGCCAGCCTGTTCCCGAGCTCACTCGGCGTCAACCCGATGATGACCGTCTCGGCGATGTCGGCGCACGTCGCTCGCGGGCTGGCGGAGACGCTTACGGGCTGACCGGCGGGGCGCCCGGCGGAGGAGCGCCGGGAGGCACCGCGCCTGGAGGCACCGCCCCCGGTGGGACGGCTCCGGGAGGAGCGGCGCCAGGGGGCACAGCGCCGGGGGGAGCGCCCGGGGGCACGGCTCCCGGCGGTGCACCCGGAGGCACGGCGCCCGGCGGTGCGCCGGGCGGAGCGGCCGGCGGGACCGCGGGTTCCACCACCAGCTCGGGCCCGTTCGAGCAGTGATCGGTGACGTAGTCCTCGGCGCACGCGGTCCGCAGCCGCCACCTCTCCGAGAACTCCTGCTCGAAGTCCGTTGCAGCCTCCTGCTGGGCGGCGGGATCGGCCTCCGGGTCGGTCACCTCCTCCTGGATCTGCTCGGCGAGCAGCATCACCTCGACCTGGGTGAGGACGCCTTCGCAGTCCTCGACGGGTCCGCTCGCGAGCTCGTCCTCGGTGCAGAACTTCTGCTCGGCGGCGAACTTCTCGAACTCCTTCGGGTCCTTGAAGTTCTGCTTGACGATCTGGTCGAGGCGGTCGCCGATCTCCGTATCGCTGACGGTGATCCCGCGCTCCGCCGCCTCGCCCTGGATCCAGATCGTCGTCAACAGCTCCAACATCACCTGGTCGCGGAAGGTCTCGTACGCCGGGTCGTCCGGCGGCGGCGGCTTCTTCAGGCCCTGCTGAACCGCGATGCGGTCGAAGGCATCGTCGAAGTCCTCCTGGGTGATCGCGCCGTCCGGGACCTCGGCAACCAGGGCAACCGCGCCCTCCGGGATCTCGTCGACGCTCACCTCCGCCGTCGGGCCGGCCGACTCGTCGTCGCCGCCGAGCACGACGAGGAGGACGATGGCGACTGCGATGAGGACCACGGCGGCAGCGATGCCGCCGAGGATCCACGGTGTGCGAGATCTCTCGCCGGCGTTTTCCTCGGAGGTGTTCATTCCCTGCCGGTGCCATCATCGCGCATCGCCAGCCAGCCGCCGGCCGCGATCGCGATCGTCGCCGCCAGGCCGACGATCGCGCCGGCGCCGACGGTCGTCTCGAAACCGATGTTGAACGGCGGCATGTCGAGCGCGAAGCGGTCGCCGCTGAGGTCGGGGGTGTCCACCAGCCGGTAGGCGAGCACCAGCGTGGCGACGATCCCGCCGAGCGATAGCAGGGCGCCGAGCGCGACAGGCACGTTCGTGCGCGACGTCGCCAGGACGGTCACCGGCAATGCGATCGCCATCAGCGCGACCAGCAGCAGGATGATGTCGACGACGTCGAAGGCACGGAAGGCGTTGAAGCCCTCGATCGGCTCGGTGCCCGGCGGCACGTCGACGCCGAACCAGTTGAGCGTCGCCATCGCGGCGATCAGGACGATGCCGGCGACGCCGGCGAGGATCTCACCGGCGTCGAGCTTGCGGAGTTCCATTCCGCCCCAGTTGTACTCGGTGCGGACCGCGAGGGCTATTGACCGCTACCCGGCGGGGGTGGCCCGGGCGGTGGCTGTGACCCTCCTGCCGCAGGCGGGGCGGGGGGCGGCGGGGCCTGCTGGGGCGGCGGGGGCGGCGCGCCCGGGGCCTGGCCCGGCGGCGGCGCGGGCGGCGGGGGCGCGGGCGGCGGCGGCGCGGCCGCGGCTGCGCCTCCACCGACATCGCCGAACGACGCGCCCTCTTCCTGCATCGAGAGCCAGCCTCCGATCGCCATCCCGGCGGATGCGAGCAGGCCGAGGAAGACCCCGATCTTGCGCGAGACGTCGATCTCGATGTCGACCCCTGCCGGCGCGAAGTCGGCGCCTCCCCCGGGGTCCGGGGTGATGATCAGGCGGAAGAGGATCAGCACGAAGGCGAGGATCCCGAGCCCGGCGATGATCGCGCTCGGCGCCACCGGCATGTTCGATCGCCGCACCCGCGACCTCGGCGATCACGAGCGCGACGATGCCGACGACGCAGACGAAGAGGATCAGGTCGATGAAGCTGAACGCCTGCCAGGCGTTCGCCGAGGTATCGGCTTCGCCGCCAAGGCCGGAGAACGTATCGAGCTGGTCGCCCGTGATCTCCTGCTCGAAGCCGAACCCCGAGCTGGTGATGCTGTCGAGCCCATACCAGCTGAAGAACATGAAGATCAGCAGCAGGACCGCCGAGATCCCGGCGATCATCGTCCCCCGGCCAATATTGGTATCCAAGACTTCCTCCTCCTCCGTCTGACAGGAAACTTCGCCCGCAGCCTATAGGGGGCCTGCGGACGCGAGTCGTGCGGCACGGACGGTGTTCTTCAGGAGCATCGCGATCGTCATCGGTCCCACGCCGCCCGGAACCGGCGTGATCGCACCGGCGACCTCGCTCGCAGCCTCGAACTCGACGTCGCCGACGAGGCCTCCCTCGGTCCGGTTGATGCCGACGTCGATCACGGTGGCCCCAGGCTTCACCCACGCACCCCGAACCATCTCGGGCGAGCCCACCGCGGCGACCAGGATGTCGGCACGGCGGCAGACCTCGTCCAGTTCGCGGGTCCGGGAGTGGCACACGGTCACCGTCGAGTCGGCGTTGGTGAGCAGCGCCGAGAGCGGACGGCCGACGAGGATCGAGCGGCCGACGATCACCGCCTCGGCGCCCGCGACCTCGATCCCCTCCCCCGCGAGCATCTCCATCACCCCCGAGGGGGTGCAGGCGACGAGACGTGGACGACCCTGGGCGAGCAGACCGGCGCTGGTCGCGGTCAGCCCGTCGACGTCCTTCGCGGGGTCGATCGCGGCGACCACGGCGTCCTGGTCGATCGCGTCCGGCAGCGGAAGCTGGACGAGGATGCCGTCGACGCCGTCGTCGGCGTTGAGATCGCCGACGAGCGCCAGGAGGTCCTCCTGCGAGGTCTCGACGGGCAGCTCGTGGTGGATCGAGCGCATGCCCGCCTCCTCGGTGCCCTTGCGCTTGTTGCGCACGTAGACGTGCGAGGCGGGGTCCTCGCCGACGAGCACCGTCGCCAGGCCCGGCGGGCGGCCGAGCTCCGGGACGAGCTCGGCGACCTCGGCGGCGACGCCCTCGCGGACGCGAGCCGAGTGCGCCTTGCCGTCGATGATCCGCGCCGCCAAGGTCAGGATGCCTTGCGGATGGGCGCGTACTCGGCCATCAGCTTCTTCTCGGTGCCGTCGCCGGCGAAACGGACGACGAGCACGTTGCCGGCCTCGACCTGGGTGACGACCCCCTCGCCGAAGCTGGCGTGGACGACGTCGTCGCCGGTGCGGAACTCGACCGCGGGCATCTTCGGCTCCGGCCGCGCGACCGGGCCGCCGAGCGAATAGCGGCCCGTCTCGCCGCCGCGGCGCAGGCGGTTCTCGGACTGCCGGCGCTCGACCAGCTCGTCGGGGACCTCGCCGAGGAACCGCGAGGGCATGTTGAAGTCCGGGCGGCGCCCGAACAGGCTGCGGCGCTGGGCGCAGGTCAGGTAGAGCCGCTGCTTGGCGCGCGTGATCGCGACGTAGGCGAGCCGGCGCTCCTCCTCGATGTTGCCCTCCTCGACCGAGCGCGAGTGCGGGAAGACGCCCTCCTCGGCGCCGATCACGAAGACGATCGGGAACTCGAGGCCCTTGGCGTTGTGGAGGGTCATCAGCGTGATCTGGCCCTCGTCGTCGGTGATCGCGTCCTGGTCGGAGATCAGCGAGATCTGCTGGAGGAACTCCTCCAGCGGCGTCACCTCGGAATCGCCCTCGATCGCGCGGTTCGCGTCGAATTCGGAGGCGACGCCGATCAGCTCGTGCAGGTTCTCGAGCCGGCCCTCGGCCTCGATCGTGCGCTCGGCCTCGAGCGCCTCGGCGTAGCCGGTCTCGGAGATCACCGCCTCCAGCAGGTCGGCCACGGATTTTTCCTTCTCCACGCGCTCGCGCAGCGCGGCCATCGTCTCCGCGAAGCGCATCACCGACTTGAGTGCCGCCGTGCCCATGGACGGCACCTCCTCGACGCGTTCGAGCACCTCCGAGATGGTGCGGCCGGTCGTATTCGCGTAGGAGAGCAACCGGCCCTGGGTCGTGTTGCCGATCCCGCGCCGGGGGGAGTTCACGATCCGCCCGAAGCAGACGGCGTCGGCGGGGTTGGCCAGCAGGCTGAGATAGGCGATCGCGTCCTTGATCTCGGCCCGCTCGTAGAACTTCGTGCCGCCGATCACCTGGTAGGGCACGTCGAAGCGCACGAGGGTGTCCTCGAGCACCCGGCTCTGGGCGTTGGTCCGGTAGAAGACCGCGACCTCGGAGCGGCCGTAGTCCTCCTCGGAGACGAGCCGCCCGATCTCGCCGGCGACGTATCGCGCCTCCTCGTGCTCGTCGCCGAGCTCGGCGATTTGACCGGTTCGCCGCGGCCGAGGTCGGTCCAGAGCTGCTTCGGCTTCTGGTCGCGGTTGTGGGAGATGACCGCGTTCGCCGCCTCGAGGATGACCTCGGTCGAGCGGTAGTTCTGTTCGAGCTTGACGACCTCGGCGCCGGGGAAGTCACGCTCGAAGTCGAGGATGTTGCGGATGTCGGCGTGGCGGAAGGAATAGACCGACTGCGCATCGTCGCCGACAACCGCCAGGTTGCCGTGCTCCTGGGAGAGCAACTGCAGCAACCGGTACTGCGCGCGGTTCGTGTCCTGGTACTCGTCGACGAGGACCCAGCGGAAGGCGCGCTGGTAGCGGCTGCGGACGTCCTCGAAGAGCTCGAAGAGGTTGACGGTGCGGACGAGGAGGTCGTCGAAGTCCATCGCGTTCGCCTCGTGCATGCGGCGCTCGTAGAGCGCGTAGACGTCGGCGACGGTGTCCTCGAAGAAGCCCGAGGTCTCCTCGCGGTAGCCCTCGGCGTCGAGCAGGCGGTTCTTCGCGCCCGAGATCTGGGACTGCACGGCGCGCGCCGGGAAGCGCTTCGGGTCGACGTCGAGCTCGTCCATGCAGCGCTTCACCATCCGCTGCGAGTCGGCCTGGTCGTAGATCGTGAACGAGCGCTTGTAGCCGAGCCGCTCGGCCTCGCGGCGGAGGATCCGCGCGCACGCCGAGTGGAAGGTCATCACCCACATCAGCCGCGAGACGCCGCCGACCAGGCCCTCGACCCGCTCGCGCATCTCGTCGGCGGCCTTGTTCGTGAAGGTGATCGCGAGGATCTCGCTCGGGTGCGCGAGGCCGGTCGCGACCAGGTAGGCGATCCGGTGGGTGAGCACGCGGGTCTTCCCCGAGCCGGCGCCGGCGAGCACGAGCAGCGGCCCCTCGCCGTGCTCGACCGCCCTTCGCTGGGGCTCGTTCAGGCCCTCGAGCAGGCGCTCGACCTGGGTCGCGCCAGGGGTCAGCGGAGCGCCCAGCTCCACCTGTTCAGGCTGCTGATCTGCCTCCGTGGGGGCCACGCAGCGAGCATAGAGAGCGGCTCAGTCGATCCCGCCGCCCAGAGCTCGGCGCCTTCCGCTTGGTCAGCCGCCGGCCGAGGAGGGGCCCTGCTTCGGCCGCAGCTCGCGCACGCGGTCCTCTGGCGCCTCGTCGCCGGAGAGCTCGGCCAGGCGCTGCTCGAGCTCGCGCACCCGCTCGGAGAGCCCCTTGATCGCGTCGGCGATCGGGTCCGGGAGGTGGATCCAGTCGGTGTCGGGCCCCTCCGGCTTGCGGCCCTCGACCCGAACGGGGTGCCCGGGGTTGCCGACGACGGTCGAGTTCTCGGGCACGTCCTCGATCACGACCGTGTTGGCGCCGATCTTCGCCCCCTGCCCGACCGTGATCGGGCCGAGCAGCTTCGCGCCGGAGCCGACGGTCACGTAGCTCTCCAGCGTCGGGTGGCGCTTGCCGCGCTGGAATCCGGTGCCGCCGAGCGTGACGCCCTGGTAGAGGGTGACGCAGCAGCCGATCTCGGCGGTCTCGCCGATGACGACGCCGGCGCCGTGGTCGATGAAGAAGTCCTCGCCGATCTGCGCCGCGGGGTGGATCTCGATGCTGGTCACCGCCCGCGTGGCGTAGGAGAGCACCAGCGGGGCGACCGGAACGCGCGCCTCGTGCAGGACGTGGGCGAAGCGGTGGGAGAGGATCGCCTGCACCCCCGGCCAGCTCGCCAGGATCTCGACGGTGCCGACGCTGCGCGCGGCCGGGTCGCGGTCGCGGGCGGCGGCGACGTCCGAGGTCACCTCCCGCACGACTCGGGAAAGCGTTCCTAGACCGAACATCAGCCGCTCATTCCGCCGAGAAGAAGGGCAGCGACATGTAGCGCTCGCCGCCGTCGGGGACGATCGTGACGATTCGCTTGCCCGCCATCTCCCGGCGCGAGGCGAGCTGGAGCGCGGCGTAGATCGCGGCGCCGGCGGAGATGCCGACGAGCAGGCCCTCGCGCTGGGCGCACTGGTGGGCGCACTCGATCGCCACGTCGTCCTCGACCGTGACGATGTCGTCGATCACCGAGCGGTCGAGGATCTCGGGCACGAACCCGGCGCCGATCCCCTGGATGTTGTGCGGCCCGGGGGCGCCGCCGGAGAGCACCGGCGAGCGCTCCGGCTCGACCGCGAGCACGCGGACCTCGGGGCGGCGCTCCTTCAGCATCTGCCCGACCCCGGTGATCGTGCCCCCGGTGCCGACGCCGCAGACGAGCGCGTCGACCTCGCCGTCGAGGTCGCGCCAGATCTCCTCAGCGGTCGTGCGCCGGTGGATCTCGGGGTTAGCCGGGTTGGAGAACTGCTGCGGCATGTAGGCGTTCTCGGCGGAGGCGATCTCACGGGCGAGGTCGACGGCCTCGTTCATGCCGCCGAGCGAGGGCGTCTCGCGGACGACGGCGCCGTAGGCGCGCAGGAGCTTGCCGCGCTCCCGCGACATCCCCTCGGGCAGGGTGAGCACCAGGTGGTAGCCGCGCGCGGCGCAGACCAGGGCCAGGGCGATCCCGGTGTTGCCCGACGTCGGCTCGACGATCACCGAACGACCGGGCTCGATCAGGCCCTGCTCCTCGGCCGCGTCGATCATCGCCACCCCGATCCGGTCCTTGACGGACCCGCCCGGGTTCATCTGCTCGAGCTTGGCGACGACCTCTGCGCCGAGTCCCGTGCCGAGCCTGTTCAGCGCGACGAGCGGCGTGTTGCCGATCGTCACCGCAGCCTGCTCGGCGATCCGCTGTCGCGCGCCCGTGACGTTCACGGTCGCCACCGTACCGCGCGACGCGCTTAGTCCTTGACGACGACCTTCATATCCATGTCGTCGTGCAGGGTGCAGATCAGCGTGTACTTGCCCGCCTTCGAGAACTTCTTCGTGTAGAGGACGCCCGAGCCCTGGATCGGGCCGGACTCGAAGAACTTGCCCGGGCCCTTGGTCTTGGCGATGTCGTGCTCGTTCGCGCCGATCCAGTTGAAGGCGAGCTTGTTCTTCTCCTTGATCGTGACCTTCGCCGGGTCGAAGAAGTCGTCCGCGACATCGACGGTCTTCGTCGCGCGGCCGGAGGCCCCCGCGGCGACCAGCATCGCGATTACCAGCCCCGCTGCAGCTGCGATTGAAAGTGATCTGCGCATCGGTTACTCAACCCTCCCTCGGGGTCTTCAGTTGCGGTTGTTGCCCTTGGTCCGGATCGAGCCCCGCATGAACGGGTGGATCCGGCAGAAATACGTATACGTCTTATCGGCCTTCTTGAGCGGCGGCGTCGTGTACTCGTTCGTGCCGGCGGTCACTCCCTCGTTGGCGAAGGTGCCGAAGCCGAGCTGGCCCGAGTCGAACTTGATCGGGCCGTCCGCGAGCGGGTAGCCGATCCCCGGGCCGCGGTTACAGGGCGCCTTGCACGAGGTGATGCTGTGCCAGACCTGGTCCTGGTCGGGCATGCCGGGGAGTGCCTCGAGGTTGGTGAAGCTGACGCCGCGGCCCGGCTTGACGAGCGGCGGCCGCTGCAGGGTCTCCGGGAAGCCGCGGAAGGCCGAGTAGCCGCCGAGCGAGTAGGCGAAGCCGTCGATCTCGAGCCCCTTCTTCTTCACCTTGCCGCGCGGCTTCAGCTTGCGCGGGTCGGCCAGGCCGAGGTCCTTGTTCGCGGTCGCGTCGATATTTTCCGGGAGGCGGCCGTGCGTCAGGATGCCGCCCGCGTCGTACATCGCGCGCACCTCGGCGTCGTTGTCGAACGGGTCGCGTGCGGCGGGGTCGTCCGCCGTCGTGACGGCGAGGGGGAGGATCCCCATCGACTCGTACCACGACGCCTTCGAAACGTCGTAGGTCGCGTCGATCGAGACGGTGTCGCCCGCCTTCACGCTGACCCGCCACTCCGGCGGCGTCGCCTCCATGCTCACGTCCCAGCTGACCGCCCCGGCGGGCTCGTAGTAGTGCGCATCGGAGCGGAAGAGGGGCCGGACCTCGGATGGGTCGTCGCCGTCGACGTTGCCCGCATCGGCGCCGTCGCGGGCGACCTCCAGATCGACGCTCGTCCCGCCGGGGTGCAGATGCCCGGCGCCGAAGACGAGCGTGCGGCCGCCCCCGGGAACGGTCCAGCTCGCCGAGGGGCTGATCTTGCCGCGCTCCTCGTAACCGGGCTCACTTGGATCCGTCGGTACGTCGTCGGGGAAGACGAACTTCCCGTCGCCGTCGCGATCGAATCCGCGCTCGGCGTCGAAGACCGGATAGAGCTGCGGGTACCCGGCGACGTCCATCCACTCGATCTCGATCTCGTCGATGTCGGTCCTCGGCGGGGTCGTCTCGGGGACCCAGTCGATCTCCCAGGTCATGTAGATGCGCCGGCCCGCCTCGGCGGTGAGGTTGTGGATCATGTCGTTGAGGATCCAGTTCCCGTCCCCGCCGACCTTGATCCCGTAGCCCTGCGGCAGCTTCACGTGGGTCTTCTCCTCGCCCGACGCGAAGGTCGGCCCGCCGTTGGGCCTGACCCAGACGACGTGGTGAAGGTGCAGGTCCCACACGCTCGGCGTGACGGTCTCGCCGTTGTCGAGGACCTCGACCATGCTCGGCCTGAAGCGCGTGACGTACCCCTGGGCGTTCGAGCCGCGAGCGAACGGGCTCGTGTCGCCCGGCCCGCTGAGGACCTCGGCGTTCGGGCAGGTCTTCGTCCCACCGATCCGGTTGAGGTTCTGGCCGGGCTCGATCTCGATCGCGTCGGTCCGGCACGAGTAGGTCGTCATGTCCGGGTAGCTCGCGGCGCCGAGGATCTGCTCGCCCTGGGCGAATGCGGACGGGACCAAGACGAGCGCGCCGGTGAGCACGGCGAGAACAGCAAGGCGAAATGTCTTTCCGGCGCTCATCAGGAGTCCCTTCCTGCACCAACACGGTAGCCGGTGCCTAGATGTGGTACATGCCGGACTCGGCGCTTCCGGCCTCGCGGCGGGCGATGTCCTCGATCGTCGTCTCCGAGAAGACGGAGCGCAATGCCTCGACGCCCTCCTCCCAGATCCCACCGGCTTCCTTGCCCTCCTCGCCGACCCTTCCGTCGAGCGCCTGGACCACCTCGAGGACGCTGATCTCGGACGCGGGGCGGGCGAGCGTGTAGCCGCCCTTCACCCCGCGATGGCTGGTCAGCAGGCCGTTGCGTCGCAGGGTCGAGAACAGCTGCTCCAGGAACTGCACGGGCATCTCGCGCCGCTCGGCGATCGCCCCGATCGGGACCGGTGCCGGGCCCGAGCGCGCGAGCTCGGCCATCGCGACCACCGCGTAGCGCGACTTGGAGGTGACGGAGATCACGACCCGTTTGTACCGCACGAGCCTGACGCCGCGAACTCGGGCCGCCTCCGATAATGGCGTGCAGATGGGTGACGTCGCCGCCTCTCGCCAGTTCGCCGTGCGTGCGCTTGCGCCGCTGGCGCTGATGGCGTTGATCTTCGTGCTCTCCGCGCAAGCCGATCTCGACACCGGCCTCGGCACGCTCGACCTGGTGCTGCGCAAGCTCGCGCACGCGACCGAGTACGCCCTGCTGACGCTGCTCTGGGCCTGGGCCCTGCGGCCGGTGACACGCTGGAACGTCCCCGCCGCGGCGCTGATCGCGATCCTCTACGCGGCCTCCGACGAGTTTCACCAGACCTTCGTCGAGGGTCGCCACGGAGCCGCGACCGACATCCTCGTCGACGCCGCGGGGGTGCTGATCGCCCTGGCCCTGCTCCGTTACCATCCCGCGCTCCGGACCACCGCCGGTTCGAGGGGCGCCGGCACAAGGGGTCGAGGAGGGGGAAGTGACTGAAGAAGCACGCTGCCTAATCGTCGATGACCAACCGCTGGTGCGCCTCGGCGTACGCAGGTTGCTCGACGACCGCTTCGAGGTCATCGACGAAGCCGAGGACGGCGAGGGGGCGCTGCAGATGGTCACCGACGTCGAGAACTTCGACATCGCGATCGTCGCCACCGGCAGGCCGGCGACCGGGGGAGGCGGGATCTCGGGCACGCGGATGATCCGTGCCCTGCTCGACGCCAGGCCCGGGCTCGGCATCGTCGCGCACGGCGATCGCCCCGAGCGCTACGTCGCCGCCGAGGCGATCCGGGCCGGTGCCCGCGCCTACGTTTCGAAGAGCTCTCCGGCCAGCGAGCTGAGCCGCGCGGTGGACGCCGCGTCGGCCGACGCGGAGACGTTCGTCGACCCCGCCGCGACCCCCGGAAGCGGCAACCGCGCCACCCCCGCCCTCACCCGCCGCCAGCGCGAGATCCTCCAGCTCCTCGCCGACGGGCTCTCGACCGACCGCGCCGCGAAGTCGCTCGGGCTCAGCCCCGAAACGGTCCGCACCCACATCAAGGCCGTGCTATCCCGCCTCGGCGCCCGCGACCGCGCCCATGCCGTCGCGATCGCCTTCCGCGGCGGGCTGATCGACTAGTTCGTCCCCGTCCTGGGACAATCGGCCTTCCCGAACGACAGGAGTGAGCGTTGGACGCACCCCTCAACATCGACGACCTCGACCTCGCGGACCTGGTCGCGGAGTCAGGCGAAGCCGCCTGGAAGGGCGGCTACTTCGCCTACGGCGGTAACGGCGCCGACAGGTCGACCGTCATCTATTTCGCTGTGCCGCCGGGCAAGCGGCTCGGCAAGCACACCGACACGGCCGAGGAGACGCAGTTCATCCTCGCCGGCAGCGGCGAGATCCTGCTCGACGCCGGGAACAAGCCGATCAAGGCCGGCGACGTGATCGTCCTCGAGGAGGGCAAGGTGCACGACCTCGAGAACACCGGCGACGAGGACCTGCGCGTGATCGGGTTCTTCGCCGCGCCGTCGGTCGAGCAGCACTGGACCGACGAGGTCTGGCCGGGCGCCGGCAAGGTCACGAAGAGCCCGAACGAGGAGCTAGCCCCGACTCAGATCCAGCCGTTGTCTCGGGCGATGAGGACGGCCTGTGCGCGGTCGGAGGCGCCGACCTTGCGATAGACGTTGTGCAGGTGCGTCCGCACCGTGCTCGCCGAGAGCGTCATCTCCTTGGCGATCTCCTTGTAGACCTTGCCCTCGGCGAGCCCGCGCACGGCGTCGAGCTCGCGGGCGGAGAGCGGGCAGGGCTCGGTCGCGTGCGGGCGCGCGGAGACCGCGTACGGGAACTCGTAGAGGAGGCCGCGAAGCTCGGCCGGCTTGATCCCGAGTGCTTTCGCCCGCGATCGGGCGCCGGCGACGGAGATCGGATCGCCATGGGAGTGATGGGCGACCTGGTCGGCGAGGCCGACGGCGGCGGCGGCACCGGTCGCGTCGGGGGCGTGATGGCGCTCGATCGCGGAGGCGAGCTCGGCCGGCACGCCGATTCGCCTGGCGAGGACGCCGCCGACGAGGGCGTGGTCGATGCCGAGCTCCCGGCGCTCGACGCGAAGCCGCTCCTCGGAGCTCATCTGCGGGTCGGCGACGAGCTTCGGATACTCCCCGTAGAGGCTGAGAAGCACGAGGCGGCCGAAGTCGTGGAGCAGGGCGGCGGCAGCGAGATCGTCGCGGGCCGGGAGGCTGGCGACCTCGGCGATGCGCTCGGCCGCACGGCGGGTGGCGACCGCGTGGCGGCGCATCCTCTCCGGGACCGGGCCCCAGGGGCCCTCTTCGTCGAGGAAGTCATACGCCGTCGCGGCGGTGGCGACGCGGGCGACGCCGGCCGCCCCGAGCAGCTCCACCGCCGCGGGGACGCTGCCGATCCCGCGTTGGCCGCGTTGCGCGTTGGCCGCGCGCAGGATGACGACGGTGAGCCCGAGGTCGGACTCGATCACCGGCGAAAGGCTGTCCGCCGACGCGCCCCTCCGCTTCGCGCCGCGAACGAGGCGGGTGCGGGCCTCGGCGAGAACGGGGAAGGCCTCGACGGCGTCGAAGGCGGCGGCGAGCCGAGCTCCCCCACGCCCCCCGGCGCGTGGCGGACGGCCGTCGGACACGGGCGGAACGCGATTTTGGTCGGTGGCGACGGGGCGCCGCTTGCGGCCCCCCGAGCGGCTGGTCTTTGTGGCGACTTGCGGTGGTCACGCCAGTTCCATCATCGGAGTTCGGCGGTCCCGGCTTTAGTCCGAACCTCAGTCCAGGCGTGTAATCGCGGCCTCGATCCGCTCCAGCGATTGCTCCCTGCCGAGCACCGCGAGCGACTCGAAGATGCCCGGCGAGACGGTGCCGCCGGTGATCGCCACCCGCAGCGGCTGAAAGATCTGCTTCGGCTTCGCCCCGGTCCGCTCGACGACCTCGCGCAACGCGCCCTCGATCGTCTCGGGGTCGTACGGCTCGCAGGCGCGCAGCGCCTCGAGCGCGGCCTCGAGCAGCGGGCGCGAACCTGGCTTCATCACCTTCTCCCAGGCGGCGGCGTCGTCCGCCGGGGGCTCGAAGAGGAAGCGCACGAGGGGCCAGACCTCCTCCAGCGTCTGCGCCTTGTCCTGGGCGATCTCGCACGCCGCCCGCAGGCGCTCGTCGGGCTCGCGGCCGATATGGCGGGCGACGGCGGCCGTGTAGTCGTCGAGCGGCATCTCGCGCATGAAGCGCCCGTTCATCCAGCGCAGCTTCTTCTCGTCGAAGATCGCGGAGGCGGTGCCGACGCGCTCGATCTCGAAGCGCTCGACCAGCTCCTCGGTGGAGAGCAGCGTCGTGTCGTCCTCCGTGCCCCATCCCAGCAGGGCGAGGTAGTTGCGCACCGCAGCGGGCAGGTAGCCGGCGTCGCGGAGCTCCTGCACCGACGCGGCGCCGTGGCGCTTGGAGAGCTTCTTGCCGTCGGGCCCGTGCAGGAGCGGCAGGTGGGCGTAGCGCGGAGGCGAGGCGCCCAGGGCCTCGATCACGCGCAGCTGCTTGGGCGTGTTGGAGAGGTGGTCGTCGCCGCGGATGACGTCGGTGATGCCCTGGTCGAGGTCGTCGACCGCGACCGCGAAGTTGTAGACGGGCGAACCGTCGCCGCGCGCGATCACGAGGTCGTCCTGGAGGCGGTTCTCGAAGCTGATCGGGCCGCGGATCAGGTCCTCGACGACCGTCGCCCCATCGTCGGGCCAGCGCAGCCGCACGGCGGCTCCCTCGGCGTCGGAGGGCGTGCCGCGGTAGCCGACGTCGCCGTGCGCCTCCTTCCAGGCACGCACGTCCTCGCTCGCCGCCGTGTCCCGGTAGGCGTGGCCGCCGTCGATCAGCTCCTCGATCCGTTCCCGGTGGCGCCCGGCGCGCTCGTACTGGCTCAGCGGGCCCTCGTCCCAGTCGAGCTCGAGCCAGCGCAGCGCCTCGAGGATCTGCTTGACGTTCTCGTCGGTCGAGCGCTCGCGGTCTGTGTCCTCGATGCGGAGCACCAGGTCGCCGCCCGAATGGCGGGCGACGAGCCAGTTGTAGAGTGCGGTCCGGGCCCCGCCGATGTGCAGGACGCCGGTGGGCGAAGGCGCGAAGCGGACTAGGAGCGGGGGTTCATTCACGATGCTGATCGGCGGGCATGTTTCCACAGCGGGTGGTCTGCACAGGGCCGTCGAGCGCGGAGCAGAGGCGCGCTCGGACGCGATCCAGGTCTTCAACCAGAGCCCGCGGATGTGGCGGCCGACCAATTACGGCCCCGAGGACTTCGCCGCTTTCCGCGAAGCGCTCGAGGGCTCGCGGGTCGAGACCGTGGTGATCCATGCCGTCTACCTGATCAACTGCGCGACGTCCGACGGCGAGCTCCGCAGTAAGTCGCTGGCCTCGCTCGTCCACGCCCTGCGGGTCGGCGAGGGGATCGGCGCGGCGGGGGTCGTCCTGCATTCGGGCGCCGCCAAGGGCGACCCGGTCGACGTCGCGCTCAAGCGTGCCAGCAAGGCGATCCGCGAGGCGCTCGCCGAGACGGAGAGCTGTCCGCTGCTGCTCGAGAACACGGCGGGCTCGAAGGGGCTCCTCGGCCGCGACGTCGGGGAGCTCGCCGAGTTGATCGAGCGGGCGGGCGGCGACGAGCGTCTCGGGATCTGCCTCGACAGCTGCCACCTGTTCGGCTCCGGCTACGACGTCCGCGACGCGGAGGTGCTCGGCCTGCTGCTCGACGACATCGACGGCGAGCTCGGCCTCGAGCGGCTGGCCTGCCTTCACGTCAACGACTCCGCGGTCCCGCTCGGCGCCAATCGCGACCGCCACGCCACCCTCGGGGACGGCGAGATCGGCCGCGACGGGCTCGCCACCTTCCTCTCCGAGCCCCGCTTCCAGGACCTGCCCGCGATCCTCGAGACGAAGTTCGATCGCAAGCAGATGGAGAAGGCGCGCCGGATCCGGAAGAAGGGGCTCGAACGCCGCTCGGGCTAGATCTAGCTCTGGGTGAGCGCGTCGCGCAGGTCGAAGACGCGCAGGCCGTGCGCGCCCTCGTCGGTGCAGTCGAAGAAGCGGGGGTTGATGCACTCGTATGCCTTGCCGTCGCCCTCGTAGCTGGGCTCGACCGTGAACTGGCAATGCGGCATCGGCGTGCCCGTCATCTTCACGCCGCCGTAACCGCCGGCGCGCTCCGCCTCCTCGAAGGCGTCGACGTCGATCTCGCAGCCGAAGACGCGGTTGAGGCAGCCGAAGTAACGGCGGCCGCTGAGCTCGTCGTCGTAGCTGTAGAGATACGGACACCCCATCTCGACGCAGCCGCGCGGCTCGATCAGCTTGTCGCAGAAGGTCCTGCAGCGCCGGCACTCACCGGCCTGCGTACCCTTCTGGCCACGCTGCTTGAGGGGCATGTTGAGAAGTCTACGTCTACTAGGAGCGGTTACGGCCGCGATCGTGATCGCCGCGGGCTGCGGCGACGACGGTGCCGAGGACTCGGCGCCGGCTCCACCGGCGGCCGCGACCGAGGACACCCACGTCCCGGGAGCGCCGGCCGAGGGCGAGCCGGACTACGCCGGCCTCGGAACCTGGTGGCGCAAGCTCCCCGATGACGAGCGGCTCGCCTCCGCCGCGGAGTTCATCGACGACAACCCGAGCGAGTGCGAGGGCGTCGGCTCAGTCGACCTCGAGCGGCAGACCGGAATCGCCTTCGGCTACGACTTCCCAGACGCGGCGCCGACCGACGAGGTCATGCTCGAGACCTGCGCGCTGATCCGCGACGGCGCCTGAAGTCCGGGGGACGAGCCTGGTAGAAAGGTGACAAATGGGAAATCGAGCCGAACGTGTCTCGGTCGTCATCGCGGACGATCATCCGGTGTACCGATCGGGGCTTGCCCGGATGATCGGCCAGCGGCCTGAGCTGGAACTCCTCGCCGAGGCGGAATCAGGCCGGGAGGCCCTCGACTCGATCCGCGAGCTCGAACCGCAGGTCGCCGTCGTCGACCTGAAGATGCCGGACTTCGACGGGCTCGCGATCCTGAACGCGGTCAAGCGCGAGAAGCTCGAGACGAAGATCGTGATGCTGACCGGCTACGCGGAGGGCGAGACCGCCTACGAGGTGATGGCGGCCGGCGCCTCCGCCTATATCTCGAAGACGTCCGAGCCGGCCACCGTCTGCGAGACCATCACGACCGTCGCCCGCGGCGGCACCTACCTGGCCCCCGAGTTCCACGGAGCCCTCGCCGACCAGATCAAGCTCCGCGCCAACAATTCGGGCCCGATCCTCTCCGATCGCGAGCAGGAGGTCCTGCGCCTCACCGCCGGGGGCAACTCCGTGGCTCAGATCGGCGAGCACCTCCACCTCAGCTCGGCCACGGTGAAGACCCACCTCCAGCACACCTACCGCAAGCTCGGCGTCTCCGACCGCGCCGCCGCGGTCGCCGAGGCGATGCGCCGGGGGTTGATGGAGTAGCCGGCCGCGCGGGAAACTTCCACCGCGGGGCCATTCGATAGACGCCCATGGGAGTTGTGCACCGTATGGGTGTAAGTGTCCCATCGCGATGCGCCGAGTGCCGTCGCGTGGGAGTTGTCCCCTCTCCACCCCCCACAAGCCCGCGTCCACGGCGCCTCGCGCCGCGGACGCCGCGCTGACGTCCCTACGCCTACGCCGCCAGGGCTCGCGCCGTCAGGAGCGAGTCGACCTCGGCCCTCAGACCGGCCGAGGGACGAACGCGGTACTCGCGGCCGAAGCGGAGGCGGCGGGGACCGGCGTTGGTGTCCACCTCGAGCAGGACCTCGCACTCGCCCGGGTAGGTGGAGAAGATCGACTTCAGCTCTTCGATCAGCGCGGGCTCGAAGTCGGCGGGCGCGAGCCGGAGCTTGAAGGGCTCGGCGGGGGCGTTGGCACGGCGACGGGCCGCTGCGATCTGGGTCTCGTCGGGCTCGAACGCCTCGACCTCGTTGACGACGAGGGTGGTCTTGCCGCCCTCGCGGTGGTCCAGCCGGCCCTTGGCGACGATCACGTTGTCGGGCACCAGCACCTCGGCGGAGCGCTCGAGCACCTGGTTGAAGACGAGCAGCTCGACCGAGCCCGCGAGGTCGTCGAGCGACGCGAACATCATGTCCTGCCCGCTGCGCGTCCGCAGCTTCTTGCACTCCCCCACTAGCCCGCCGACCGTCAGGAACGAGCGGTCCTCCTTCTCGCGCAGCTCGGCGAGCGAGCAGTCGACGCGCTCGCGCAGGACCTCCCGTATGCCCTTCAGCGGGTGCGAGGTCACGTAGGTTCCGAGCGTCTCCTTCTCCATCGCCAGGAGGTCGCGCTGCTCGAACTCGCCCGGGGGCACGGGCGGGTCCGCGGGCGCCCTCAGCGCCGCGAGCTCCGACGGGTCATGAGCGCTGTCGTCGGGAGGGCCGTCGGCGGGCGGGCCACCGAGGTCGAAGATCGACCCCTGGCCGCGCTGCGCGTCCTCCTGCGTCTTCTGCCCGTTGGCCTGCGCCTGGGGCAGCACGGCGAGCATCCCCTGGCGGGAGGCGCCGGTGGAGTCGTGCGCGCCGCACTTGATCAGGCACTCGATCGCCCGCTTGTTGACGGCGCGGGCGTCGACGCGCTCACAGAAGTTCCAGATCGAGCTGAACTCGCCGTCTGACTCGCGCGCCCTGATGATCGCCTGCACGGCCGCGTGGCCGACGTTCTTGACCGCGTCGAGGCCGAACCGGATCGACTTGCCGGAGACGACGAAGCCGTGGTCGGAGGAGTTGACGTCGGGCGGCAGCACCTCGATCCCCATCTCCTCGCAGCGGTTGACGAAGAACGGGACCTTGTCCTTGGTCGACATCACCGACGAGATCAGCGCCGCCATGTACTCCGCCGTGTAGTTCGCCTTCAGGTAGGCGGTGCGGTAGGCGATCAGCGCGTAGCAGGCGGCGTGGGACTTGTTGAAGCTGTAGTCGGCCGCGGCCGTCATCAGCTTCCAGAGGTCGCGGGCGACGGCGCGGTCGGTGTTCGACTCGGCGAGCCCGTCGACGAACTTGCCCTCCATCGTCGCCATCAGGTCGCGCTTCTTCTTCCCCACCGCCTTGCGCAGGTCGTCGGCCTCGGCGGGGCTGAAGCCGGCCATCTGCTTGGCGATCTCCATGAGCTGCTCCTGATAGAGGCAGCAGCCGTAGGTGGCCTCGGTGATCGGCTTCAGGCGCGGGTCCTGGTAGCGCACGGTCGCCGGGTTTCGCTTTCCCTTGGCGTAGTCGTCGATGTAGCGCATCGCGCCCGGGCGGTAGAGCGCGACGAGGGCGACGATGTCCTCGAACTCGGTCGGGCGCACCTTGCGCATCGCCTCGCGCATGCCCTCCGACTCGAGCTGGAAGACGCCGATCGAGTCGCCGCGTGCGAGCATCTCGTAGGTCTTGGGGTCGTCGAGCGGGATCCCCTCGATGTCGAGCTCGACCCCGTGCGAGCGCCGGATGATCTCGACCGCGTCCTCGATCACGTCGAGGTTGCGCAACCCGAGGAAGTCCATCTTCAGCAGGCCGATCTCCTCGATCGGGCCCATCGAGTACTGGGTGACGATCTTGTAGGCCCGCTCCTGGCGGCCACCGTTCCCGTTCTGGCCGTTGCCGTTCGCCCCCGAGCGGTCCTCGGCGAGCTGCAGCGGGACGATCTCCTGGAGCGGCCGGTCGGCGATCACGACCGCGGCGGCGTGGATCGAGTTGTTGCGGACGATCCCCTCGAGCCCCTGGGCGACGTCGACGATCTTCTTCGCCTCGGGGTCGGAGTCGTAGGCCTTGCGCAGCTCCTGGCCCGTCTTCAGGCACTCCTCGAAGGAGGGGCTGCGGCCCATGATCGGCTCCGGGATCTTCTTCGCCAGCTCGTCGCCCTTCAGGTTCGGGTAGCCGAGCACGCGGGCGGCGTCGCGGGTCGCCGCGCGCGGGGCCATCTTGCCGAAGGTGATGATCTGGGCCACCGCCTCGCGGCCGTACTTCTCGGCGACGTAGCGGATCACGCGCTCGCGGCCGCGGACCGAGAAGTCGATGTCGATGTCCGGCATCGACTTGCGCGCCGGGTTGAGGAAGCGCTCGAAGAGCAGGTCGTTGGCGAGCGGGTCGAGGTCGGTGATGTTGAGCGAGTAGGCGACGATCGAGCCCGCCGCCGAGCCGCGGCCGGGGCCGACGGCGATCCCGTTCTCCTTGGCGAAGCGGACGAAGTCCCAGACGATCAGGAAGTAGGAGTCGAAGCCCATCTCGCCGATGACCCCGAGCTCGAACTCGAGCCGCTCGCGGGCCTCGGCCGGAACCGGGTCGCCGTAGCGGCGGCGCAGGCCCTCCTCGGCGAGCCGGCGCAGCATCTCCTCGGGCTCCTCCCCGTCCGGGGTCGGGAACCGCGGCAGGAGCAGCTTGCCGAGCTCGATCTCGAGCTCGCAGCGCTCGGCCACCTCGAGCGTGTTCGGCACCGCCTCCGGCCAGGCGGCGAACGACTCCGCCATCTCCTCCGGGCTCTTGAGGAAGAACTCGTTCGTGTCGAAGGTCAGCTTCGGCGCGTCCAGCTTGGACTTCGTCTGCACGCACAGGAGCGCGGCGTGGTTCCCGTAGTCCTCGCGGCGGAGGTAGTGGACGTCGCCGGTCGCGACCAGCGGCCTGCCGAGCTCACGGGCGAACCTGGCGATCCCCTCGTTCGCCTTGTCCTGCTCGGGGATCCCGTTCTCCTGGATCTCCATGTAGAGGTTGTCGGCGCCGAAGACGCCGGCGAGCTCGTCGAGATGGGCGCGGGCGTCGTCCGGCCGGTCCTCGACGAGGCGCCGGCAGAAGCGGGACTGCAGGCAGCCGGAGAGCGCGATCACGCCCTCCGAGTGGCGGTCGAGGAGCTCCATGTCGACCGACGGCTTCCCCCGCGCGAAGCCCTCGAGGTATCCGAGGGAGGTGAGCTGGACCAGGTTGCGGAAGCCCTCGTCGGAGGCGGCGAGCAGGGTCAGGTGGTTGCGCTCGGTGCGGTGCTCGATCGCCTTGCGGTCGTCCACGTAGTAGGCCTCGAGCCCGAGGATCGGCTTGATCCCCGCCGCGTTGCAGGCCTTGTAGTGCTCGACCGCGCCGTTCATCACCCCGTGGTCGGTGAGCCCGAGGGCCGGCATGCCCTGCGCGGCGGCGCGCTCGGCCATCGGGAAGGTCATCTTGCCGCCGACCTTGCGCTGGATCTGGCAGGCGCCGTCGAGCAGCGAGTACTCGCTGTGGACGTGCAGATGCACGGCTTGCGCGGAGGCGGCGGCCATCGCCCCGATCATGCCAATCGAATCGGACCGCTCCCGGGCCCGGCGAAGGCCGCACCGAGGGTGTTTCCGCAAACTCCGGCGAGTCACCGGCGTGCGATGATCCCGCGCCGTGATCTGGCTCCTCCGACATGGCGACGCCGAAGACGACGCGGCCGACGACGCCTCGCGCAAGCTGACCGAGAAGGGCCGCCGCCAGGCCGAGAGCGCGGGCAGGGCGATGGCCGCGATCGGGGTCGAGATCGAGGCCTGCCTGACCAGCCCGAAGGTGCGGGCCCGCGACACCGCGGAGATCGCCTGCCGCGAGCTCGGGGTCGAGGCGGAGCAGACCGACGCGCTGCGAGGAGGCGAGTTCGACATCGCCGACCTCGCCGCCGGCCGCGGCGAGGTCCTCCTCGTCGGCCACGAGCCCGACATGCACCGCGCGATCCAGGCCGCCACCGGCGGCCTCGTCAAATTGAAGAAGGGCGGCCTCGCCGCCCTCGACGGCCACGAGCTCCACCGCCTCTACAAGCCGTCCGATCTGGAGCGGATGCGCGTGACGGGCCGCAAGCTGCGACCGGCTGACGAGCGAGGAAGTCGATAGCCGAGTTCGAGCCGATGCGCAGGGCCAGGTTCGAGCGAAGCGGACGCGTGGGCAATTCGCCACGTCGACCGAGACTGCCCGGCCGAGGACGCACGCGCAATGCGCCGCTTATCGCCCGTCAGCCCGCGCAGACCCAGGCGATGCCGCCGCAGTCGGCCCATATCTGCGAGGCGATCTCGTCCTGCTCGGCCTGTGAGCCGTCCTCGGGGTTCCCGGAGCCGCCGTAGAGGTCCCAGGTCGAGGGCAGGATCTGGTAGGCGCCGCCGGCGCCCGACGAGGGGTTGACGGCGTTGTAGTTGCCGCCGGACTCGCACATCACGATCGCCGAGGGGATCGCGTAGTCGCCGACCCAGTCGGCCACCTCCTCCTGGGCCGCGGCTGCGCTCGCCTCCTGCTGCTGGGCCTTGCGCAGGTCCTGGACCTCCGAGGTCCAGCCGTCGACCTGCGACTGCAGGCCCTGGAGCGCGCTCTGCTGCGCGGCCCTTGCGGCGGCGAGCTGGGCGGCGGCCTGCTCGGCGGCGGCGCGGGCGGCCGAGATCTGGTCGCGGGCGGCTTCGACCTGGTCGTTGAAGGCCTGCTGCTGGGCCCGGGCCGCCTCGACCGCGTCGAGCTGGGTCGCGACCTCGGCGCGCAGGACGCGCACCCGGTCGGCGAGCGAGGCGTCGGCCTCCTCGATCGCCTTCAGGTACTCGGTCCTGGTCGCGAGGTCGTCGAAGCCGTCGGACTCGAGGATCAAGGTGGTGGAGTCGGGGACGTCGCCCTTGTACATCGCGACGAGACGGTCGGAGAGCGCGTCGAGCGCGCGCCGGAGCCGATCCCGCGCCTCCGCGAGGGCGGCCTCGGTCTCGGCGACCTGGGCGTCGAGCTCGGCGGCGCGCTCCTCGCCCCGGGCGAGGGTCGCGCTGAGCTCCGCCTCGCGCGCGGCCGCGGCCGCGGCCTCGGCCTGGGCCGAGGCGAGCTCCGCGCTCTTGGCGTCGATGTCGGCGGCGAGCCCGCCGGCCTCCGCCTGCGCGCCGGAGATCCTCGACTCGAGGTCGGAGATGCTCTGGCCGGACGCGGGCACGGCGGTGGCCACGGCCGTGGCCGCGAACGCGAGGCCCGCTAGAAAGGCTCTATGGAGGGTGCTCGGTCGGCTCATTCCTTCTCGTGCCTACGGGGTTAGCTGACGGGCTCGCGCCGAAGGAATGGCGCTACGCGGACTCGCGATTCGCCCCGTGTTCGGGTCCCCCGATCCCGCGCTGTGGAATGCGCAGGGATTCGGCTGATCGAGCGGCGACGTTAGCAACCGCTAACGATTTCGGGGCTATTACCTCAAGGCAAAAACTCCTGCATGCAATGAATATTGCAGCCTCTAGACCGCGTCAAGGGTGATCCTTAGACCCTCGCCGACGCCTGTTTCGGCGTGCCAGTTGAGGTCCGCCTCTGCCTTGCCCGGATCGATCGCGCAGCGCTGGATCTCGCCGTCGCGGGCGGGCTCCATCTCGGGCTCGAAGTCGTCCCGGCCTCCGATCGACGCGAGGGTCTCGGCGAGCTCGAGCACGTTCGTCTCGCGGCCGGTGCCGACGTTGTAGACATCCGCGATCCCGTCCGTTCCGGAGCGGAGGCGCTCGGCGGCGCTCAGCATCGCCGCGACGACGTCGTCGACGTAGATGAAGTCACGGGTCTGGAGGCCGTCGCCGAAGACCGTCGGGCGGCCGCCGTCGCGCAGGCGCCCGCAGAAGATCGCGACCACGCCCGCCTCGCCGAGCGGGTCCTGCCGGGGCCCGAAGACGTTGCCGAGCCTGAGGCTGGTCGCGGCGAGGCCGTGCATGCGCCGGTAGTAGGCGACGTAGCCCTCGCCCGCGAGCTTCGACTGCCCGTAGGGCGCCTCGGGCGCCAGCTCCGAGTCCTCGCCGAACGGAAGCTCGCGGCCCTCGCCCTCGCCGTAGATGGCGCCACCGGTCGAGGCGAAGACGACCGTCGCCGACGGCGCCTCGCGGCGGACCGCCTCGAGCAGGTTCGCCGTGCCGACGACGTTCACGCGCGCGTCGAAGCCGGGATCGAGCACCGAGCGGCGAACGTCCATCTGCGCGGCGAGGTGGTAGACCGCCTCCGGGCGCAATCTCGCGACGGCCGCGCCGACAGCCTCGGCGTCGGCGACGTCGGCCTCGATCAGCTCGGCGCCGCGCTCGAGGGCGCCCTCGAGGTTCTCGCGCCGCCCGGTCGAGAGGTCGTCGAGCACCGCGACCTCGTCGCCGCGCTCGAGCAGGGCGTCGACCAGGTTCGAGCCGATGAACCCCGCGCCCCCCGTCACCAGGGCCTTGATCCCTAACCCTCCTTGACGTCGCGGCTGAGGGCCAGGTAGGCCCCCAGGGCGATCGAGGCCAGGCCGACGCCCGCCGCGACCCTGAGCTGGGTTCGGAACCGGCGGCGGACCAAGAGGATCACTGCCCGCCCGACCGCCTCGTAGATGGCGCTCAACTGCCACTCCTTTCGCTCTCGTCGTCTTCTGCGATCTTGCGCCGCACCCTATGGGCGAGGCGGCTCTGCAGGGTGAAGAGCTCGATGAATCCCGGGCTCGCCGCCTGCGAGAACTCGCCGCCCGACTCGCCGAAGGACGCGAGCGACCGGTCGTAGAGCGCGTAGGGCGAGCTTCGCGCGACCGGGCGCGCCGAGCCCTTGTAGAGCTTCAGCGTCACCTCGCCGGTGACGGTCTCGTTGGCGGCGTCCATGTAGGCGTCGATGTCGGTGCGCAGCGGCTCCAGCCAGAGCCCGGCATAGCAGAGGTATGCCCAGTGGCGGTCGAGAAGATGCTTGAACTCGTTCTGGTGGATCGTCGAGACGAGCTTCTCCAGCTCGCGGTGGGCGGTGAGGATGATCTCGGCCGCCGGCACCTCGTAGATGTCGCGCACCTTGAGGCCGACGATCCGGTCCTCGACGTGGTCGACGATGCCGACTCCGTGGCGGCAGCCGATCTCGGCGGCGCGCTCGAGGAGCGCCACCGGGGGGAGGCGCTCGCCGTCGATCGCGACCGGCAGCCCGCGCTCGAACCCGATGCGGACGAGCTCGGGCTCGTCGGGCGCCTCCTCGGGCCTCGTCACCAGCTGGAAGACGTCGTCCGGCGGGGCCTCGCCGAGGTCCTCGATCGTCCTGCCCTCCGAGGAGCGGCCCCAGATGTTGTCGTCGATCGAGTAGGGCGCCGCCTCGGTCCCGCCCTTGACCGGGATCCCGTGCTCGCGGGCGTAGGCGATCTCCTCCTCGCGGCCCATCCGCCATTCGCGCACCGGCGCGATCACCTTGAGCTCGGGAGCGAGCGTCGCGATCGTCGCCTCGATCCGGACCTGGTCGTTGCCCTTGCCGGTGCAGCCGTGGGCGATCGTGTCGCAGCCGGTGCGGCGGGCGTGCTCGACCGCGAGCTTCGCGATCAGCGGGCGGCCGAGCGCGGTGAAGAGCGGGTAGCCGCCGCCGTAGAGCGCGTTCGCCTTGATCGCCGGGTGCACGTAGTCGCGGACGAACTCCTCGCGGGCGTCGACGAGGATCGCCTCGCGGGCGCCGAGGTCGTGCGCCTTGCCGGCGATCACGTCCCAGTCCTCGTCCGGCTGGCCGAGGTTGACCGTCATCGCGACGACCTCGGCGTCGTAGCGCTCCTGGATCCAGCGCAGCATCACCGAGGTGTCGAGCCCGCCGGAATAGAGGAGCAGGACGCGGTCGACCTCGCCGGGGCCCGCCAGGTAGGAGGCGATCGGCTGGTTTTCGGACTCGGCTGGGTTCATGCGGGCGGGAACTCTACGGTTCTCTGATCTCTCGCCCCCTCTCCATCGCCTCCGTCGTGCTCGTCACCGCCGGCCTGCTCGTCGTCGCCGACGTCGGCGTCACCCTCGCGTGGAAGGAACCGGTCTCCTCGATCTACGGAGCGCTGAAGCAGCTCGGCGTCGACGACGAGGTCGCCGCGCTCGAGGAGAGCTTCCCCGAGGCCCGGGGCCCGACCCCTGCCGCGCTTCGCCGCGACGCGGCCCGGCTCGCCCGGCGCCTCGCCGCCGAGGCCGGCCAGGGCGAGGGCATCGGGCGGATCGAGATCCCGGCGATCGGCGCCGAGTACGCGCTCGTCGAGGGCACCGATCCGGGCGCGCTGCAGCAGGGGCCGGGCCATTACTCGGCCACCGACCTCCCGGGCGCCGGCGGCACCGTGGGGATCGCCGGCCACCGCACCACCTACCTGGCGCCGTTTCGCAAGATCGACCAGCTCGAGGCCGGCGACGAGGTGACCGTCGAGATGCCCTACGCCACCCTCGTCTACACCGTCGACGACGCCCGTGTCGTCGCCCCGTCCCAGGTCGGGATAGTCCGCAAGCGAAAGCACGAGCGGCTCGTGCTGACCGCGTGCCACCCGCTCTACTCGGACGCCGAGCGCTACGCCGTCTTCGCGGACTTCGACCGGGTCGAGCCGGCCGCCCGCTGACGGCTCGGGTCAGCCCTCTTCCGCCCTGCCCGTTCCCGCCTTCGCCGTTGCCCGGGCCGCGGCGCATCTCCATCAGCGGCATCGCGGCCGCCCTGAGCCGTGCCTCCTTCTGGCGCAGGCTGCGATCGGCCTCGCGGAAGCGCTCGAGCACCGACTCGAGCTGGCGGCGGGTGGCCTGGACCTTCGATTCGTGCTCGATCCGCTTCCAGACCGCGTCGGCGGTCGCCCAGACGCTGCGGGCCGCCTCGGCGCCGGCGGCGTCGGCGGCGGCGCGGACCCGGGCCTCGGCCGCCTCCGCGAGCGCGGCGCCGCGCTGCGCGGTCGCCCCGGCTTCGGCGCGGGTCCGGCGCTCGGCCTCCTCGAGCCGAGCGCTCGCCTCGCGCAGCTCCTCGCGTGCCTCTCCGACCAGGACCTCGACGTCAGCTCGCAAGCTCGCACCGGCCTCCATCGTGAGGTTCGCCGTCGCGGCCTGGACGGTCGCCGCCGCCGCCTCCTGGGCCGCCTGGGTGGCGGTCCGCCGCGCCTCGGCCCCGGCCTGCTCGCGGGCGTGGCGGATCACCTTCTCGCCCTCGCGCTCGACCCGCTTCTCCGCCTCGCGGATGCGGCGCTCGCGCTCGTCGCGGGCGAGCTTCAGCTCCTGGCGGCGGGCGGCCTTCGTGAGGTTCTGGTCGACGTAGTCGGAGATCCGCTTCTCGCCCGCCGCGGCCGCCTGGCCCAGGTGCTCGGCGTGTGACTGGTTCGTCTCGGCGAGCCAGGCCTGCATCCGCTCGCGCTCGGCGTCGGAGCGCTGCGCGAGCCGCTGGGCGAACTCGCGGTCGGCGCCGTCCACGAGCTCTCGCCGCTTCTCGTCGAAGAGCCGGTCGATATCGCTGTGCGCGGCGCCCTGCGCGGCCGCGATACCGGCCTCGGCCTCGCTGCGCGCCGATGCGATCGCCGCCTCGGCGTGGGCGCGGTGATCGGCGACGACCCGGCCGAGGTCGGCGCTGGCGCGCTCGGTGACCTCGGCGGCGAGGTCATCGCGGAGCTTCGCGGCGACGTGGTCGAGGCCGGTCGAGATCTCGGTCGACACCGAGCTGCGCAGCTCGGACGCGAGCGAGTCGGAGCGCTCGGCGAGGCGCGTCTCGAGCGAGTCCGCGCGCTCGCGGAAGGCGCGCTCGGCCTGGGCGGCGACGCGCTCCTCGGCCTCGGCGCGGGCCTGCTCGGCTTCGGAGCGAGCGGTCGCGACCAGCTTGGAGATCCTGGTGTCGGCCGACGTGAGCCGCTCGGAGACGTGGATGTCGACCGTCGCGGAGAGCTCCTCGATCCGGGAGTCCACCCGGCGCTCGAGCTCGCGCTCGATCGCCCGCAGCTCCTCGCCGGCGGTTCGCCGCATCTCCTTCTCGGCGCGCGCGAGGCGGCCGTCGATCTCGACCTGGGCGCGCTGGGACGCGCTCTCCGTGGCGGTGGCGAGCGCGGTCTCGATCTTCGCGCCGAGGACGTCGGCGGTCTCCTTGCGCTCGAGGGAGGCCTGCGAGCGCAGCCGCTCCTCGCTCTGGACGAGGGTCGTCTCGAGTCGCTCCGCGAACGCGCGCTCGCGCTCGACCGCGCGCTCGCCGATCTCGTCGGCGAGGCTGGAGGCCCGCCGCTGCGCCTCGATCTCGCGCGCCCGGTTCTCCTCGGCGAGGTCGCGGCGGTGGCCGCCCAGCGCCGACTCGAGCTTGGACTCGAGGCGCTGCTCCATCTCCCGCGCGGCGCGCTCGTACTCGCTGCGGACGTCGTGGCCGAGCTCTTGCTGGAGCCGCTCGATTCGCTCCTCCAGGCGGCGCTCGAGGGCCTCCCCCTGCGCCGCCGACTCCGTGCCGAGCCCCTCGGCTAGCTGGTCGAGTCCCTCGCTGAGCCGGGCCTCGATGGTGCCGGCGACGCGCTGCTCGATCTCGTCGGCCTGGGCACGGACGTCGCGGACCACCTCGTCGACGCGCACCGAGAGCGCGGATGCGTGCCGCGCCGCGGCCTCGGCGGCACCGCGTTCGGCGGCGGCCTCCAGGGCCTCGACCTCGCGCCCGACGGGCTCCTGTGGGCCCCCGGTGCGGCGGTCGAGCTCGCCGCGAGCGGCCGCGGCGGCGGCGCGCAGCCGCTCAGCCGCGGATCGCCGCTCGCCTCCTTCGCCCTTTCTCGCTGACATCGCCGTGCTCCCACTCGTTTTCCGCCCGTTGCCGGAATTGACGTACGGACGGCGGGTTCTCCTCGACCAATGCGCACGTGAGCAGCGTTTTCCTGCCTGCGCAACGGATGTGGCGGGCGTGGGAACATCCGGCCATCGCTCCGAATCGCCGCAGCGGGCCCGTGCCGGGCGCCACCCGCGAGGAGGTGCTCGACGTGGCCCGCGCGCGCTTCCTCGCCTGCGAGCGCGTGGACGTGCAGGCGATCGCCGCCGAATGCGGCGTCGGCCGCGCCACCGTGTATCGCTGGTTCGGCTCGCGGGAGGGGCTCGCCGCCGAGGCGATGATCGGCGTCTTCGAGCAGAGGGTGGCCGAGGCCCGGGCCGGGGTCGGCGGCCACGGCGCGAAGGCGCTGCTCGACACGATCGCGCTGATCTACGGCGGGATCGTGACCGCGCCGCACCTGCGCAGCCTGGTCGACAACGAGCGTTCGTTCGCGTTCCCGCTGATGACCTCGAGCCGGGGAAAGGTCCACCCGCGGATCGTCGAGCTGATCCGCGACATCATCGAAGCCGAGGTCGAGCACGGCGACTACGTGCCGCCGACCGACCCCGACACGCTCGCCTACGTGCTCGTCCGCCTCGCCGAGAGCGGCCTCTTCAACTACGCGGCCGACGAGCAGCCCCGGGACCTCGAGCGCATGCGCGAGGTCCAGGCGGCCCTGCTCGGCGCTTGAGTCAGCCCCCCTCGGGCATGTCGACCCGGACCCCGTCGTCGGACTGCTCGGGCCCCGATCCGTTCGCGCCCGTCGGCGCCTGCGCCCGGCGTCGCGGCTTGCCGTTCGCGGAGGCGGCGCCGTCGCCGTCGCCGCCCTTGTAGGGGCCGGGCTTTGGGCGCGGCTCGCCGCCGGGGAAGGCGAGCCTCGCGATCGTGCGGTTCACCATCCCCCACTGCTGGAAGAACGGGCCGCTGTTGTAGGGCAGCTCGTAGCGCTCGCAGATCTCCTTCACCCGCGGCGCGATCTCCGCGTAGCGGGTCGAGGGCATGTCCGGGAACAGGTGGTGCTCGACCTGGTAGCCGAGGTTGCCGCTCCAGACGTGGAACATCGGGCCTCCCTCGATGTTGGCGGCGCCGGAGAGCTGGCGGACGTACCAGGCGCCCCGGCTCTCGTCCTCGACCTCGTCCTGGCTGAACGTGTAGGTCTGGTCGGGGAAGTGCCCGCAGAAGATGATCGCGTGCGACCACAGGTTGCGGACGATGTTCGCGGCGATGTCCGCCCAGAACGTCGTCTTGTAGGTGCGGACGCCGCTCTCGAGCGCGCGCCTGCCGAGCTGCTCGGCCTTGGCCCGCTTCGTGCGCCGGCGCGGGTCGAGGCGGCGTCGTAGGCCGGCACGGCGGCTCGGGGGCTTCGGCTCTCCCCCGCCCCGGACCAGCTCGACGGCGGTCGTCGCCGCGGCGGCCGCCAGCGCGGACAGCGCCGGCCACGCGATGTAGTCCTTGACGATCTGCGTGCGCGCCTTGCCCGCGATGCCCTTCAGGTCCTTGACGACATCCTCCTTCGGCTTCTTGCCGGCGCGGATCGCCTCGATGTCCATGTCGTGGACGGCGACACCCCACTCGAAGAGCGCCATCAGGGCGAGGTTGTAGAGCGGCTGGAAGAGGTAGACCGGGTGCCACTTCTGATTCGGGTCGATCCGCATGATCTCGTAGCCGAGGTCCTTGTCCTTGCCGCGGATGTTGGTGTAGGTGTGGTGGATGTAGTTGTGGGAGTGCTTCCAGGCCTCGGAGGTGGAGGCGGTATCCCAGTCCCAGGTCGAGGAGTGGATCTGGGGGTCGTTCATCCAGTCCCACTGGCCGTGCAGGACGTTGTGCCCGATCTCCATGTTCTCGAGGATCTTCGCCAGCGAGAGGGTCGTCGTGCCGGCGAGCCAGGCGGGCTTGAAGGCCGAGGCGAGGAGCAGCACCCGGCTCGAGACGGCGAGCGTGCGGTGGAACTCGATCATCGCGACGATGTACTTGCGGTCGCGGTCGCCGAGGTCCTCGTAGACCTCGTCGTGGATCGCGTCGAACTCGCGAGCGAGCTCCTCGATCTGCTCGTCGCTGAGCTTCGCCAGGGGGCTGGCGATCCCGTTCTCGTCGGTGCGCGGTGCGGTTTCCGTGGCCATCTCTCCTCCTTGCCCCTCTCAGAGCTCGATTTCGACTTGCCCCTCAGGGGCGTGTATGCAGGTGCGGACCGTCTCTCCCTCGGAGCCGTGAATCTGGCCGTTGCGCAGGTCGCGGACGGTTCCCGACTTGAGCACGCCGACGCAGGTGTGGCAGATCCCCTCACGGCAGCCGAAGGGAAGCTCCAGGCCCGCCTCCTCGCCGGCGACGAGGATCGGCGTACCTCCGTCGCACTCGGTCTCGCAGTCCGACTTCGAGAAAGTGATCGTGCCGCCCTCGCCCTCCTCGGCGGTGCCGAGCTTCGGCTGGAAACGCTCGAGGTGAAGCTGATCGAGGATGCCTGCGTCCTCGTAGTGGTCCTCGAAGGCGTCGATCATCTCGCCGGGGCCGGAGACGAAGATCTCGCGCTCGCGCCAGTCGGGGCAGAGCTCGTCGAGGTCGGGCGGGCCGAGCCGGCCCATCTCGCCGGTGATCTGGCGGTGCAGCCGGTAGCCGCTCGCGGCGATCGTCGAGATCGTCGAGGCGGGGGCCGAACGTCACGCCGTCGGGCTCGCGGGCTGAGTGCAGGTGGACGACGTCGTCGAGCTCGTCCTGGTGGTCGAGATGACGCAGCATGCTCATGATCGGCGTGATCCCGCTGCCGGCGCTGACGAAGAGCATCTTCTCTGGGAGCGGATCGGGGAGGACGAAGTCACCCTCGACGCCGCCGAGGCGGACGATCTCCCCGGGCTTGACCTGCTCGACGAAGTAGGGCGAGACGACGCCCTCCGCGACCAGCTTCGGGGTGATCGAGATGTAGCCGTCCTCGCGGTCGGGATCGGAGGTCAGCGAGTAGGCGCGCCAGTGGTGCTTGCCGTCGACGATCACGCCGACGCGCAGGTACTGCCCGGGCTCGTGACCCTCCCAGTCGAAGCCGGGGCGGATCGTGACCGTGACCGCGTCGCCCGCCTCGCGATCGATTCGCTCGATCCGGCCGCGCAGCTCCTGCGTCGACCAGAGCGGGTTGATCAGCTCGAGGTAGTCGTCGGGGAGAAGCGGCGAGAAGAACGCGCCCATCGCCTGCAGCGCCTTGCGGCGCAGGGGCGGGACCTTGGGTTTTGCGCCTCGTTCAGCCATATCTCTTTCGATCCCCGCCCACACCTATCAGATAACCACGTCGCCGTTCGATGAAACATCGTCTGATGTAGAGGTCGAGCAGCAGACTAGCGGGCGAGGCCACGAAGTCAGGCCGCGAGCGCGGCCGCGAGCTTCGAGAGCGCCTCGTCCACTTCGGCGTCGCCGATGATCAGCGGCGGGAGGAAGCGCAGCGTGTCGGGAGCGGGGACGTTGATCACCAGCCCGCCGGCGAGCGCGCGGGAGGAGACCTCGGCGGCCTCGAGCCCCTGCTCGAGCCCGGCGGCGAGCATCAGGCCGCGGCCGCGAACCTCGGCGACTCCGTCGAGCTCGGCGAGGCCGGCGGCGAAGCGCTCGCCCCGGGCGCGGACCGAGGCGAGCAGGCCGGCGTCGTCGATCACCTCGAGCGCGGCGAGGGCCGCCGCCGCGGTCACCGGCGCGCCGGCGAAGGTCGAGCCGTGGTCGCCGCGGCCGAGCACCTCGCCGTAGGCGGGCGCGGTCACGCAGGCGCCGACCGGGAGCCCCCCGCCGAGCGCCTTGGCGGCCGTCATCACGTCGGGCGTCACGGGCAGCTGCTCGTAGGCCCAGAGCGTCCCCGTCCGCCCCATGCCGGACTGGACCTCGTCGAAGACGAGCAGGGCGCCCTCGGCGTCGCAGGCCTCGCGCGCCGCGACCAGGACCTCGTCGGCGATCGGATGGATCCCGGCCTCGCCCTGGATCGGCTCCAGCATCACCGCCGCCGTCGCCGGGCCGACGGCCTCGCGCAGGGCCGTCGGGTCATCGCGCGGCACCGGCACGAACCCGGGCGGCAGCGGCCCGAAGAGATCGTCGCGGGCGAGCTTCGGCGTCGCCGCCAGCGCCGCGAGCGTGCGGCCGTGGAAGGCGCCCTCGAGGACGACGATCTCGGGCGCCTCGATCCCGCGCCCGTGTGCGTGCTTGCGCACGAGCTTGATCGCGCACTCGCTCGCCTCGGCGCCGGAGTTGCAGAGGAAGACCCGGCCGCCGAGGCTCGACTCCGCCAGGCGCTCGGCGAGCCGGGCCGCGTTGGCGGAGAGGTAGAGGTTGGACGTCCCCATCAGCAGGCCCGCCTGCCCGGCGATCGCCTCGACGATGCGCGGGTGGCAGTGGCCGGCGTTGTGGACCGAGAGCCCGGCGAAGAAGTCGAGGTACTCGTTGCCGTCGGAGTCCCAGAGCCGCGCGCCCTCGCCGCGGACGAACTCGACCGGCGTCCGCGGGTAGGTCGGCATCGCGTAGCGCTCGTCGAGCGCCCGGGTGTCCTCGAGCGCTCATGGCGTGACCATGGTGCCGATGCCCGCGTCCGTGAAGAGCTCGAGCAGCAGCGAGTGCGGGCGGCGGCCGTCGACGATGTGGGCCGACTGCACGCCGCCGGCGATCGCCTCGGCGCAGGCGGCGAGCTTCGGCCGCATCCCGCCGGAGAGCGAGGGGATCGCCTCGGCGAGGTCGGCGACCGTCGTCCGCGAGATCAGCGAGCCGGGGTCGTCGGGGTCGGCCAGCCAGCCCTCGACGTCGGTGAGGAAGATCGCCTTGTAGGCGCGCAGCGCCGCGGCGACCATGCCCGCGGCCGTGTCGGCGTTGACGTTGTAGGAGTTGCCGTCGCGGTCGGCGCCCGCGGAGGCGATCACCGGGATGTAGTCGGCGGCGATGTGGTTCAGCACGTCCACGTCCACCCGCTCGATCTCGCCGACGAAGCCGACCTCCTCCGCCTTCGCGTGCGGGCGGATCTCGAACATCGAGCCGTCCTCGCCCGAGAGGCCCACGGCGGGCTGGCCCGCGCCGGTTGAGCCGGGAGACGATGTCGGTGTTGACCTTGCCGAGCAGGACCATCTTCGCCACCTCGACCGTCTCCGGGTCGGAGACGCGGACGCCCTCGTGGAAGCGGACCTCCATCCCGAGCCGCTCCATGTAGGAGGTGATGTCCGGGCCGCCGCCGTGGACGATCACCGGGTTGAGCCCGACGTACTTGAGCAGGACGACGTCGGTGGCGAAACCGTCGCGCAGGGCCTCCTCCCGCATCGCCGCGCCGCCGTACTTGATCACCACCGTGCGCCCGTGGAACTCACGGATGTAGGGCAGGGCTTCCAGCAGGGTCTCGATGCGTTCGCTCGTGCTCATGTCGTGTACTCCGCGTTGATCTCGATGTAGCGCTTGCTCAGGTCCGAGAAGTAGACATGGGCCGCGAACTCGCCGCGGTCGAGGGCGAGCGAGAGCTCGGCCTCGGCCTCCTCGCCGCCGAGCTCGGAGGCGTCGATCTCGGCGGGGCCGAGCTCGGGCAGCTCCTCGCCGGCGAGCGCCATGCCCGCGGCCTGCGCGATCCGGCCCCAGTTGGGGTCGCGGCCGTGGAGCGCGGTCTTCACCAGCGGCGAGTTGGCGATCGCCCGCGCGACGCGCTCGGCCTCGGCGGCCGTCGCGGCCCCGGTGACGGCGATCCGCCCCACCCGGCTCGCGCCCTCGCCGTCGGCGGCGATGTCGATCGCGAGCTGGGTCAGGACCGCCTCGAGCAGGCCCTCGGGCAACGGCGCCCCGGCATTCCCGCTCGCCTGGAGCACGACCGTGTCGTTGGTGCTCATCTGGCCGTCGACGGTGATCCGCTCGAAGGAGGCGTCGGTGGCGGCGCGCAGCGCGCCCGCGGCGTCGCCGAGGACGGCGTCGGTCTGGCAGAAGCAGAGCATCGTCGCGAAGCCCGGCTCGATCATCCCCGCCCCCTTCGCCTGCGCCGACAGGGTCACGCCGCCGGCGCGGACCGTGCAGCGCTTGGGAAAGGCATCGGTGGTCATGATCGCCTCCGAGAAGGCGTCGCCGCCGAGCTCGGAGAGCCCCTCGGCCGCGCGCCCGATCCCGCCGAGCACCTCGTCGATCGGCGAGCGGCACGCCGATCACGCCGGTCTCGGCGACCGCGACCGAGCGCGGGTCGACCCCGAGCTCGGCGGCGGCGGTGTCGCGCATCGCGAGCGCGTCCCGGTATCCCTGCTCGCCGGTGGCGGCGTTGGCGTTGCCGGAGTTGACGACCGCCGCGCGCAGGGCCGAGCCGTCGACCTCGTCGCGGCAGACGCGCACGGGCGCCGCGGCCGCGGCGTTGCGGGTGAGCAGGATCGCCGAGTCGACCGACTCGGAGTCGCAGACGACGAGCCCGACGTCGGTCTTGCCGCCGTCCTTCAGCCCGCAGGCGGCGCCGCCGGCGCGGAAGCCGGGCGCGAGCTGCGCGGGCTCGAGCTCCTCGACGCCATCGGGCGGCTCGACCCAGCGCGACCTGAAGAAGCCCGGGCCGCTCACAGCAGGCCCTCGGTCTCTGAAAACCCCAGCATCAGGTTCAGGTTCTGGATCGCCTGCCCCGAGGCGCCCTTCCAGAGGTTGTCGATCGCCGAGAAGACGAGCGGGCGGCCGTGGCTGTCGGTGGTCGCGTGGATCCGGCAGAAGTTGGTGTCGCGCACGTCGCGGACGCCGGGCGGGCCGTCGACGAGCTCGACGAACGGCTCGTCGGAGTAGCGCGCCGCGAACAGCTCCCGCAGCTCCTCGGACGAGACCTCCCGCGAGGGCCGCACGTAACAGCTGACGAGCTCGCCCTGGTCGAGGGGAACCAGGTGCGGGACGAACGTGACCGCGACCTCGCTGCCGAGCGCCGCGAGCTCCTGGGCGATCTCGGGCTCGTGGCGGTGGCCTTCGGTCCCGTACGGGCTCAGGTTCTCGTCGACGTTGACGAAATGGAGGCTGTCCCCTCCCCCCGCCCCGCGCCGGAGACGCCCGACTTGGCGTCGACGATCACCTCGTCGACGAGTCCCTCGGCGGCGAGCGGCGCCAGCGCGAGGATGGTCGCGGTCGGGTAGCAGCCGGGGTTGGCGACGATCATCGCCTCCGCGACCGCGTCGCGGTTCAGCTCGGTGAGTCCGTACGCGGCCTCCGCGACCAGGTCGAACGCGGGGTGCTCGCCGTACCAGGCCTCGTAGGTCGAGCGGTCGCGGATGCGGAAGTCCGCGGACAGGTCGACCACCTGAACCCCGCGGCCGGCGAGCTCGGCGACCACGGCGGCGGCGGCCCCATGCGGATAGGCGACGATCGCCGCCTCCCAGCCCTCGGCCTCCTCGACGTCGTACTCCGAGAGGGTGACCGGCGCGCGGTAGCGCGGGTAGAGGTCGGCCAGGGGCGTGCCGGCCTCGGCACGGGCCGTCGCCGCGGCCAGCTCGAGCCTCGGGTGCCGCCAGACGAGCTCGGCGGCGAGCGCACCGGTGAACCCGGAGGCGCCGACCACGCCGACGCGCTTCGCGTCACTCACGGAGCGACCCCCCGATCCCGGCGAGGGCCTCGGTGATCGCGGCGCGGCGCTCGGCGACCTCCTCGTCGGTGAGGGTGCGGTCGGGGGCGCGGAACTCGAGTCGCAGGGCGAGGCTCTTGCGGCCCTCGCCGACCTGCTCGCCGCGGTAGACGTCGAAGATCCGCGCCGAGCGCAGCAGGGCGCCGCCACCGTCGCGGACCGCGGCCGCGACCCGGGCGGCCTCGACCTCCTCCGGCACGACGACCGCGATGTCCTCGTGGACGGCGGGGTAGGAGATCACGTCCTCGTACTGCTCGATCCCGAGGGGCGAGGCGGCGACCAGGACGGCGAGGTCGATCTCGAAGGCGACCGCGGCCTCGATGTCCCAGGCGCGGCAGACGAGCGGGTGCACCTCGCCGATCCAGCCCGCCTCGGCGCCCGCCGATCACCACCTTCCCGGCGCGGCCCGGGTGCAGGAAGGGCTCCTCCCCGGCCTCGACCTCGACCTCGGTGCCGAGCTGCGCGCAGAGCGACTCGAGGGCACCCTTGAGCGCGAAGAAGTCGGCGGTCCCGCCCTCGTCGCGCCATCCCGAGACCGCGAACGGCCCGACGGTGAGCGCGGCGATCCGCTGGGGCTCATACGCCGGCGCCGGGCGCTCGCCGGGGAACTCCCCGGAGAGCACATCACCGCCGGCCGGCCTCAGCTTCGCTTCCGGGGCGCCGGGTCGCGGGCAGGACGAGTAGGCACGCGCCAGGACTCGGTCAGGGCGACGCGCTCGGCGCCGTGGGCGAGGTTGTGGCGGGCGGCCTCCAGCAGGGAGCCGAGCAGGCTCGTGCGCAGGACCGAGTGGTCGCGGGAGAGCGGGTTGGCGACCGTGATCGGCCGCGCGCGCTCGTCGCCGGCGGGGATCCGCAGCCGTCCCGGCATCTCCGGGTCGGTGAGGCTGATGGTCACGATGGCGTCGAAGCCGATGTCGCGGATCACGTCCTCGGCGCGGCGGCGGAGCGCCTGCTCGCGGGTGAGGCCGCCGGCGCGGCCGATCCCCTCCGGCAGCCGGCTCGGCAGGTGGTCCGCGTAGCCGTGGATGCGCCCGACCTCCTCGATCAGGTCGACCTCGCGGGTGACGTCGTAGTAGCGGTGCGGCGGGACCTCGGCCTCGAGGTCGTCGCCCTCGGGGGTGACGGCGAACTCCAGCCGGCGCAGGTACTCCTCGCGGTCCTCGCGCGGGACCGGCATCCCGAGCAGGCCCTCGACGCGCTCGCCGCGCAGCGAGATCCGCCGGGGCGGCGGGTCGGTCGCGGCGACGTCGATCGTCCCGGGCACCAGCCTGGCGCCGCAGAGCTCGATCATGAGCTTGGAGGCGACCCGCTGGGCGCGCATCGCGAGCTCGGGGTGGAGCTGCTTCTCGAAGCGGTTCGAGGCGTCGGAGCGGAGGCCGAGCTTGCGCGAGGTGCGGAGGATGTTGACGCCGTTCCAGGTCGCGACCTCGAGCAGGACCGACGTCGTCGCCTCCGAGACCTCGGAGACCTCGCCGCCCATGATCCCGGCGACGCCCGAGGGCCCGTTGCGATCGCAGACGAGCACGGCGTCGGCGTCGAAGCGGCGCTCGACCCCGTCGAGGGTGCGCATCGTCTCCCCCTCGCTCGCGGTGCGCACGATCAGCTCGCCGCCGGGGACCTTGTCGAGGTCGAAGGCGTGCAGGGGCTGCGCGGTCATCAGCATCACGAAGTTGGTGATGTCGACGACGTTGTTGATCGGCCGCTGGCCCGCGGCGCTCAGCCAGGCCTTGAGCCAGAGCGGCGAGGGCCCGATCGTGACGTCGGTGAAGACGCGCGCGGTGAACCGCGGGCAGAGCTCGGGCACCTCGACCGTGACCGAGGCGTGGTCGGTGACCGAGCCCTCGCCGTTCGGCTCGGCGTCCTCGGCCCAGGGCGGCGCCGCCAGCTCGGCGCCGGTGATCGCGCGGACCTCGCGGGCGACCCCGTAGACGCCGAAGCAGTCGACCCGGTTCGAGGTCGGCTCGAGCTCGATCACCGGGTCCGAGATCGCGACGACGTCCGCGAGGGCGGTGCCCGGCTCGGGCCCGTCCCCGTTCTCGGCGAGGACGGCGATCCCGTCGTGGTCATCGCCGATCTGCGAGCTCGGACTCGGAGAGGATCATCCCGTTCGACTCGATCCCGCGCAGCTTCGCCTTGCCGAGCTTCGTCCCGTCGGGCATCACCGCGCCCGGGAGCGCGACCGGGACCGTCTGGCCGGCGGCCACGTTCGGGGCCCCGCAGACGATGGTCCGCGGGCCGTCGCCGGTGTCGACCTCGCAGACGCTGAGCCGGTCGGCGTCGGGGTGCTTCTCGACGCCGAGCACGCGGCCGACGACGAAGTTCTCGGGCGAGGTCGTGCCGGCGTGGGAGATCCGCTCGACCTCGATCGCGTGCAGGGCGAGCTCGCCGGCGAGCGTCTCGACCGAGAGCCCGGGGTCGCAGTAGGAGCTGAGCCAGGAGAGCGGGACCCTCATCGGAACTGCCCCAGGACGCGGACGTCGTTCTCGAAGTACTTGCGCAGGTCGGGAACGCCGTGCTTCAGCATCGCCACGCGCTCGATCCCCATCCCGAAGGCGAAGCCCTGGACGCGCTCGGGGTCATAGCCGTGCTCGCGCACGAAGCCGAACACGTTCGGGTCGACCATGCCCGCGCCGAGGATCTCGATCCAGCCGACGCCCTTGCACAGCGGGTCGCGGCTGCCGTCGGCGAGCACGCCCGAGCCGCCGCAGCGAAAGCACGAGACGTCGACTTCGACAGCACGGCTCGGTGAAGGGGAAGAACCCGGGGCGGAACCGCGTCTCGCGCTCGGGCCCGAAGATCGCGCGGGCGAACTCGTCGAGCGTCCCCTTGAGGTCGGCGAGCGTGATCCCCTCGCCGACCGCGAGCCCCTCGACCTGGTGGAAGACCGGGCTGTGGGTGGCGTCGAACGGGTCGGCGCGGTAGCAGCGCCCGGGGACGACGATGAATATCGGCGGCTCCTGCGCCTCCATCGAGCGCACCTGCATCGGCGAGGTGTGGGTGCGAAGGACGACGTCCTCCGGACCGGGCGGCAGCCCGTCGATCTCGAGCTCGGGGTCGACGGTGGCCGGGTCGACGTAGAAGGTGTCCTGCGCCATCCGCGCCGGGTGCCCCGGCGGGTGGTTGAGGGCGGTGAAGTTGTAGTAGTCGAGCTCGACCTCGGGCCCCTCCATCACCCGGTAGCCGAGGCCGACGAAGACGTCCTCGATCTCGCGCTGGGTGCGGATCAGGAGGTTCCGCGAGCCCGCGGGCGCCCGCGGGGTGCCGGGCAGGGTGACGTCGATCGAGTCCTCGGCGATCGAGCGCTCCAGCTCGGCGGCCTCGAGCTCCACCTTGCGGGCGCCGATCGCCGCCTCCAGGGCCACGCGGGCCTCGTTCCCGGCCTTGCCGACCGGCCCGCGCTCCTGGCCCGGGAGCTCCGAGATCCCGCGCAGGATCTTCGTCAGCGGCGACTTCCGGCCGAGGTAGGTCACCCGGATCTCCTCGAGCGCGTCCGGGGACCCGGCGGCGGCGATCGCCGCCTCGGCCTCCCTTTGCAGGAGCGCGATCCGCTCTGACGCAGGCTGCTCAGGCATGGCGGCGCATCCTATGTCCGAGCTCGTACAGGGCAACGGTCGCCGCCATCGCCGCGTTCAGCGAGTCCGGCCCGCCCTCGCGGATCGGGATCCGGGCGCTCGCGGCGGCTGCCTCGACGACCTCGGCGGGTAGCCCCTCGCGCTCGGCGCCGACGCAGACCACCACGGGCGGCTCGGGCTCGAGCGCGGCCAGCTCGCGATCGGCGCGCGGGTCGAGGGCGATCAGGGCTGCCGGCGAGCTCGGCGGCGGCCGCCGCGCGCCGGCGGCCGCGCGAAGACCGAGCCCATGCTCGCCCGCACCGCCTTCGGCGAGTACGGGTCGGCGCAGCCCGGGCCGAGCACGACCGGGCCGTCGCACAGCGCGTGGGCGGACCGGATCGCGGTGCCCACGTTGCCGGGGTCGCCGACGCCGTGCAGGTAGAGCGAGAGCTCGCCGCCGGGCTCCGACCAGGCCTGCGAGTAGACCCCGATCACGCGGGTCCCCGAGCCGAGCGCGCTGACCGCGTCCAGGAGCCCCGGCTCGACGTCCTCGCCGGCGACGAGGACGTACTCCGGCTCTGCCCCCGCCGCGGCGGCCGCCTCGGCGAGGTCCTCGCCCTCGGCGACGAAGAGCCCTGAGCGATCGCGCTCGCGTTTTGCCGCGAGCTTGCGGATCTGCTTCAGCTTCGGGTTGTCAGGTGACGTGATCATGGCGTGGGAACGAAAAAGGGCGCCTCACTGGGCGCCCCGGGAGATTCGGTTCCGTCGCTTTCTAAGGTCAGGCAGCGACGGCCTCCCGGGCGAGCTCGGCGAATCGGCGGAAACCCTCGGGGTCCTTCACGGCCATGTCGGCCAGCATCTTGCGGTTGACCTCGACGCCGGCCTCGCGCAGGCCGTGCATGAGCTCGGAGTAGCTCATCCCCTCGCGCCGGGCGGCGGCGTTGATGCGGGTGATCCAGAGCCGGCGGAACTCGCGCTTGCGGTTGCGCCGGTCGCGGTATGCGTAGCGCTCCGAGCGCGCGACCTGCTCCTTGGCGAAGCGGTAGCTCGAGTGCTTGCGCCCCCAGTAGCCCTTCGCCTTGCGAAGCGTCTTCTTGCGGCGCCGGTTGCGGGCCGGCGCGTTCGTCGCGCGGCTCACTTGCGGCCGCCCTTGACCAGCAGCCTGTTGACCCGGCCCCCGTCCTGCCGCTTGATCTCGACCGGCCGCGCCATCCGCCGCTTGCGCTTCGGCGACTTCTTCTCGAGGATGTGGCTCGAGTAGGCACGCCTGCCGCGGAGCTTGCCGCTCGCGGTCTTCTTGAAGCGCTTCTTGGCGCCGGAATGGGTCTTCATCTTCGGCATCGAGCCGAGTATTGAAGCAGACGCCGCGCGGGCGTCGTTCAGGCGGCGGCTTCGGCGGACCCGTCGGACGACGACTCCGCGGAGTCGTCACCTGACTTCGGGCCCTTGGCGGCCTCGCCGGCGGCGATCGCCTCCCGGGTGGGGGCGACGAGCATGTGCATGTTGCGCCCCTCCTGCTGGGGCTGCTGCTCGATCACCGCCTGGTCGCCGAGGTCCTCGAAGAGGCGCTTGAGCAGGGCGCGGCCGCGCTCGGGGTGGGCCTGCTCGCGCCCGCGGAACATGATCGTGACCTTGACCTTGTCGTTGTGGCGGAGGAAGCGCTCGACGTGGCCCTTCTTCGTGTTGTAGTCGTGGTCGGCGATCTTCGGCCGCAGCTTGATCTCGCGGATGTTGACCTGCTGCTGGTGCTTGCGGGCGGCCTTCGCCTTCTGCTCCTGCTCGTACTTGTACTTCGAGTAGTCGAGCAGCCGGACGACCGGCGGGCGGGCGTCGGGGGCGACCTCGACCAGGTCGAGGTCGGCCTCGCGGGCCTGCGCCATCGCCTTGTCGGTCGGGACGACGCCGACCTGCTCGCCGTCGGCGCCGATGAGGCGCACCTCGGGAACGCGGATCCTCTCGTTGATCCGAGTGGTGTCGCGCTCCGGCGGTCGCCGGTCGAACCTACGCGGGACCGGCACTATCGAGGAAGCACGTAGGGGCTCAAGCTTGCTCGGAAGACTTGAAGGCTCGGTGGTCTGGCAAGGGTGAGGGCACGCGGGGCGCTCAGCGGCGCGGCGTGTTGTGGGTGCCCTTCATTCGCTGGCGAGTATACGAAATGGTCATTCAGCCGTTGAGTTCCGGCCTCTCGGCGGACTCCTCGAGCAGGCGCTCCACCACCTCGGGCGTGGCCATCGCCCCGAGGTCGCCGCGCTCGTGCGAGCGGATCGAGACCTCCCCCGCGTCCGCCTCGCGGTCGCCGACGACGAGCATGTAGGGCGCCTTGGCGAGCTCGGCGTCGCGGATCTTCTTGCCGACCGACTCCGAGCGCTCGTCGACCCGCACCCGCAGCCCGGCGTCGTGGAGCGCGGCGCGGACCGTCTCGGCGTATTCGTTGTGGCGGTCGGCGACCGGCAGCACGATCACCTGCTCGGGGGCGAGCCAGAGCGGGAAGCGGCCGCCGTGGTGCTCGATCAGGATCCCGGCGAAGCGCTCCATCGAGCCGAGCAGGGCGCGGTGGATCATCACCGGGCGGTGCTCGGCGTTGTCGGCGCCGGTGTAGGAGAGCTCGAAGCGCCTCGGCATGAAGTAGTCGACCTGGCAGGTGCCGAGCTGCCAGGAGCGGCCGAGCGCGTCGGTGACGTGGAAGTCGATCTTCGGCCCGTAGAAGGCGCCGTCGCCGGGGTTCACCTGGTAGGGCCGGTCGATGCGCTCGAGCGCCTCCCGCAGGGCCGTCGGTCGCCGCGCTCCCACTCCTCGTCGGTGCCGATCGACTTCTCGGGCCGGGTCGAGAGCTCGACTCGGACGTCGTCGAAGCCGAAGGTCGCGTAGAGCTCGTCGATCGCCTCGACGATGTCGATCACCTCGTCGGGGATCTGCTCGGTCGTGCAGTAGACGTGGGCGTCGTCCTGGGTGAAGGAGCGCACCCGCAGCAGGCCGTGCAGGACGCCCTCGCGCTCGAACCGAAAGACCTGGCCGAACTCGGCAAGGCGCAGCGGCAGGTCGCGGTAGGAGTGCTGGCCGGAGTCGTAGGCGAGGCAGGCGCCCGGGCAGTTCATCGGCCGCAGGGCGAAGCGGCGCTCGTTCGCCCGCTCGCGCTCGGCGGGCTCGGTGAAGTACATGTTCTCGCGGTAGTTGTCGTAGTGGCCCGAGCGGTGCCAGAGCTCCTCGTCGAGCACCTGCGGCGTCTTGATCTCCCGGTAGCCGCGCTTTCTGAGCTGGCTCTGGACCTCGGCCTCGATCGTGCGCAGGAGCACGGTCCCGTTCGGCTGCCAGAACGGCATCCCCGGCGCCTCCGGGCGGAAGGTGAAGAGGCCGAGCTGGGGACCGAGGCGGCGGTGGTCGCGCTCGCGCGCCTGCTCGAGGCGCTCCAGGTGCTCCTCCAGGTCCTTCTCGGAGAAGAAGGCGGTGCCGTAGATCCGGGTCAGCATCTGCCGGGTCTCGTCGCCGCGCCAGTAGGCGCCCGCGGTCGAGGTCAGCTTGAACGCGCCGATCCGCCCCGTCGAGGGCGCGTGCGGGCCGCGGCAGAGGTCCTCGAAGGGCCCGTTCCGGTAGAGCGAGACCGATCTCGACGCCCTCGTCGCGGACGAGGTCCTCGATCAGCTCCACCTTGTAGGGCTGGTCCTCGGCGGCGAAGCGCTCCATCGCCGAGCCCGGGCTCACGTCGGTGCGCTCGAAGGGCTCGTCGGCGTCCACATGCTTCGCCATCTCCGCCTCGATCCGCTCGAGGTCGGACTCCGAGGGCCGGAAGCCGTCCGGGAACTCGAAGTCGTAGTAGAAGCCGTTCTCGATCGGCGGCCCGATCGACACCCGGGTGCCCGGCCAGAGGTCGAGGACGGCGGTCGCCATCACGTGCGCGGCGTCGTGGCGGATCAGCGCCAGCGCCTCCGGTGAGCGGTCGGTGACGATCTCGATGCCGGCGCCGTCGGGGAGCGGCGCCGAGAGGTCGCGGATCTCCCCGTCGGCCTTGATCGCGAGCGCCGCCTTCGCCAGCCCGGGCCCGATCGCGGCGGCCGCGTCGGCGCCGCTGGCGCCCTCTTCGAGCTCCAGCTGGGCGCCGTCGGGGAGCGTGACGGTGATCGCGGCCATTCCGGCGCTGATGCTATTGAGCGGACCCAAGGTGGACCCGACTCCGAGACTTCTTCACCCCCGCCGGTGTTGAAGGAACCACCGGATCGGATTCGAATCCGGCCAAGGAAGGCCATACACACAAGGAGACGAGGGAAATGCGAATTCGAAACTCATTGGTTGCTGCCGCCGGTTGCCTGGCGATCGCAGTGGTCCTGCCGGCGATGGCGTCGGCTCACGGCACGCACCTGAAGGCGAAGATGTCGGGCTCCCAGGTGGTCGGAGCAGCAGGCGCTCCGGAGGGCACCGGCCGCGCCAACCTGCACGTCCTCAAGAACAAGGGCCGGCTCTGCTACGAGGTCCAGTGGAACAAGATCGGCAACAGCCAGGGCCTCAACATCGGCGTCTACTCGGGCAAGACCGGGAAGAACGGCAACGAGGTCGTCTCGCTGACCACGGTGAAGCATCCCAGCCCGATCGAGGGCTGCGTCGACAACGTCAGCCTCGGGAACCTCAAGGCCATCGCCCAGCATCCCGAGAACTACCACGTCAACGTCAAGAACAAGAAGTACCCCAAGGACGGCGCGATCCGGGGGCAGCTGAAGGCGGTCTAGCCGCCCGGCGCCTCGGCGCTTGAGGCTTCGTCAGTCACGCCGGCGGCCCGGTAGGCCTCGGTGCGGCTGACGAAGCCCTGGCCGCGGATGACCTTCCCGTCCCAGATGTGGAAGAGCCAGGCGAGCTCGGCGTCGACGCGGGTGCGCTCGTCGACCTTCTCGATCACCCGGCCGAGGACGAGCACCCGGTCGCCGAGGTCGCGCATCTCCGCGATCTCGTTGCGGATCTCCGCCCCGCGGGAGCTGACGATCGTGATCCACTCGTGGACCCCTTCGCGGCCGCGGAAGACGTCGTGCCCGGACTCGCTCAGCGCGGTCGGGCGCCATTCGATGTCGGGGGCCATCAGCTCGTCGAGGCGATCGATCGCCCCGGCCTGCCAGGCCATGAACACGCGCCGCACGAGATCGACGTTCGCCTCCGACATCCCCACCCGAATATACGGGCGGCGCGCCACCTACTGGACCGCGGGCAACCGTCCGTCCTCGCGAAGCTCCGCACGCACCGGGCGAATCACCGCCGGAGAGGTATGGACCCGACGGGCGATCTGCCCGTCGGAGGCATCGGGGTCGCGCAGCAGCTCGAACTCCGCTAGCGCGCGGCGCCCGGCGACTCCGCCGACAAGCTCGCTCGCCTCCTCGGCCGCGGCCGCGACCTCCTCGCGGCGACACCCGAGGCAGAGCCAGCCCCGCTTGCCGTTCATCCAGCCGTCCGGCAACGCCTTCGCCTGCGCGGGGCCGAAGCTCGCCGTCACGCCGCAATCAACGCAGGTCCAGCTCACGAGACGATCCATCCGGGCTCTCCGAACGGCGCCCCCTTCGGCGCCATCTCGAGCACGAAGATCTGCGTCGCCACGTCCGTCTTGGCGTCGTGCTCGCAGATCATCGCGAGCACGCGGCAGTGCGTCGTCTTCGCCACGGCGCGCGAGGCGTCGCGGCGGAAGTTGACAAGACGGCCCGCGGGATCTGCTTCCTCCCCCTCGTCCGTCTCGGCTCCGCTCTCGAAATCCTTCACCGAAGCGGGCATCACGCACCGCACGATGTTGCCCTTGATCTCGGTCGAGGCGCTCTCGGGTCGCTTCTCCGTGTAGCGCTTCCAGACCGCGGCGAGCGAGCTGGTGATCTCCTCCGGCAGCGGCTGGGTCGTGTCGGCGGTGGCCATACGGCCTCATTTCCCGTCCCGCTCGATCGATCGAAGCTCGGAGGGCAGAGGGGGACGGTGATACCCAGCGCGCACCTACAGGGTAGTGCCGGGGCCGGCGTGCCCGCGGCCGTCGGGCTGCTGGTGCATGATTGGGCACGATCGCATCGTCTCCGAGCTGGATGCTCACGACCGTCAGGAGGATCAAGGATGAAATCGCCGTCACGCACGCGAGCGATCCTGCTCATCGCCGGCTGCCTCGCCGCCACCGCGCCCGTCTCCGCCGCCGCCAAGGGGACCAACACGACCTCCGCCTTCCGCGGTACCGGCTGGGGCGACAACGTCACGGTCTCGTTCAACAAGGGCGCGAAGCTCCTCCGCTACCGCTCCGACGGTCTGCCGAACCACGAGCTGCTGCCCGAATACGCGGTCCCGAACCCCGGCGTCGTCGTGCCCGACGAGACCAACTCGCACGTCGAGAGCGCCGCCGAGGCGATCAAGCCCCAGAACTACGACTTCCCGATCACGACCGCGCCGCGAAAGGCGAACGAGAAGACCAAGATCAAGACCGGGCCCGTCGGCCTGATGATCACCGGCGCGATGACCTACAACCCGTTCGAGGGCGACGGCAAGACGGTCGCCGCGGCCTCCAACTTCACGCTCACGAACGCGCAGGGCGAAGAGGTGCCGTTCGTCGACCCCTGCTTCGGCCACCCGGCGCCGAGGCCGCTGAGCGCCTACCACTACCACGCGCTCTCGACCTGCGTCACCGAGCAGGTCGACAAGAAGAAGGGCCCCTCGCACATCCAGGGGATCGCCTTCGACGGCTTCCCGATCTACGGCAACCGCGACATCGACGGCAGGAAGGTCGACCCCAAGGACCTGGACGGCTGCAACGGGATCAAGAGCCCGACCCCCGAGTTCCCCGGCGGGATCTACCACTACGTGCTGCTGGACGTCCCCACGAAGCAGTCGTCGATCCGCTGCCTGACGGGCAGGGTCGCCGGCGACCTCGAGCAGGCGCTGGAGGATCCGAGCTACCGGTGTCCGCTCAAGGACTACGGGTCTCCCCTTAAGTCGCGCCTGCGAGACTCCGACCGATGAATCGCAGGGCGGCCGCCGCGGCCTGTTCACGAATAGGCCGTCTGGTGGCCGTTGCGGTCCTCGCAATGGTGTGCCTGGCTCCGGCCACCGCCTCCGCCAAGCGCGCGGACGTGACCTTCAAGACCGTCAAGGTCGCCGATCCGGGAAATCCCTCGGTCGCGATCGTTCCCTTCACCGACGCGATCTACGAGTCGTGCGCCGACGCGCCGTCGAGCTCGACCGACTGCCTCGAGGTCGGCGACGTCGACGACACCTACGACATCGCCCAGCTCGAGGTCACCGTCAGCCAATGGGTCGCGTTCCTGAACACGGTCGATCCCGCGGGCACCAACCGCCATCACCTCTACGCCCCGACGCAGGCATCCGCGCGCTGGCCTAGGTACGGCCAGGTCAACAAGGACTCGTCCGCCCCCGACGGCGAGCACTTCTCGGTCTCCTATCCCGAGTGGAACGACAAGCCCTACGCCTTCGCGACCTTCGTGCACGCGGCGCGCTTCGTCAACTCGCTCGACAACGGGCGCCTGATCTCCAAGCGCGTGAGCCGAGGAGAACGGCTTCGAGATCGTCCGCTACCGGGTCCGGCTGGCGACCGAGACCGACACGGGGATGTACGACCTCGCCAACCAGAAGCGGACCGGCGCGACCCGCGAGGACGACACCGGGTTCGTCGTCCCCAGCCAGGACGAGTGGATCAAGGCCGCCTACTACGACCCGGCGGGCGGCGGAACGCTCTCCTACTGGAAGTACCCGACCAACCCGGGCACGTTCGGCGACGGCGGCGCCCCGAGCCAGTCCACCCAGGCCGACGCCCCGAACCAGACGACGCTCGACCCGACGACGGGCGACGTCACCAACTCCGCCTCGCAGCCGGTCGCGACCTTCCACGCGTCGGGCGAGACCGCGCCGACGTGGTGTCCCGCCGAGATCGATCCCTCCGATTGCTCGAGCGTCAACCCGTTCGGGTTCGACTCGACGACCTACGCCGACCTCTACCAGGGCAGCGTCGGCACGGTCGGCCAGGCCGGCACGCCCTCACCCTGGGGCACCCTCGACCAGGGCGGCAACGTCGTCGAGTGGACCGACACGATCACGCCCTCCCCGGCCGGCAACACGAAGGGCCGCGTCTGGCGCCGCCTCCACGGCGGGATCGCCAACGCCCCCGCCTACCAGCTCTGGCTCTCGGCGGTCGGGCTGAACCCGCAGCAGAACCCCTTCTACGGCCTCACCTATCCGTGGCTCGGCTTCAGGATCGGCGTGATCGGGGAGCTCGAGCCGGGCAGCGGCTGAGCACCCCTAAGCGACGAAACCGCTCTGTAGAGCGGCTTCCGGTTGAGTACGCTCTGACAAGGGATCGGGGCCCCGCCCCGTGGCCCTCGGTCTAGTATCGAAGGGGAGTGGACGGGATGTATCGAATCGGCAAGCTGACCGCGCTGGCCTCCTTGGCGCTGGTCGTCATCGGCGGACTCGCGTTCGCGGCCAATGTTGTTGTCAAGGAGGGCGACTACACGGGCGGAGCATTCTCCGGCAGCCATCCGGGGGGCTTCCCGCCGCATCCGGTCCAGGTCAAGGTGAAGAAGATCCATGGAGACAAGTTCGTGACGAAGTGGAGCGTCGACCAAAGCAGCCACGACGGTTGCGGGGTGACCGAGTACACGAAGAAGAGCGACCCCGACATCATGCCCGCGAAGATCAAGGTGCCCAAAGAGGGCAGGCCGCGATTCACGATCAAGGACAAGCAGGCCGGCTTCACGGTGACGGGCTCGTTCGGCGCCACCCACGTTGTGGAAGGCGAGTACACACAGGCCGCCTGTGACGGCGCGGATCACGGCTACCGCGCCTTTTACGAGTCCTGAACGAGAAAACCCCGCCGCAGCGGGGTTTTCGGAGGTGGGCGCTACTGGGCTCGAACCAGTGACCTCCAGCTTGTCGAGCTGGCGCTCTCCCAACTGAGCTAAGCGCCCGGGGGTCGCTGAGCCTAGCATCGGCTCTGCTCACAGAACGCTCATAGTTCCCGCCTTCGTAGGGCCCTGGACGGCCCTGTCCGGCAATACTCCGGAACCGCCGCGGGAGGGCCGCAAAATGCGGAAAACCGGTGCGTGGAATTTCATTTTGCAACGGACTGCAACTTTTCCCGATGGACGGTGTTAAGGTTGTGCAAGGAGCTGCCGATAAGGTGGCCGATTGACTTAGAGGACCGACGAGCCGGTCGCGGGAAAGACCGGTGGTACGTCCTTCGGAACAAAAGGGCCCCTTCAACGGGGCCCTTTTCCGTTCCCCCTCGAGAGGAGAACCATGCCGACGGTGATCGCCCGCACACGGTTCGTGGACTTCGACCGCTTCCTCGAGACGTTCTCCACCCGAGGAGCGGCAAAGCGCCGCGAGCACGGGTCCAGAGGCGTGCGGGTCTTCCGCAGCCTCGACGACCCCAACGCGGTGGTCAACGTCTTCGAATGGGACCGCGCCGGCGTCGAAGCCTTCATGGCGGACCCCGAGAGCGAGGAGATCATGGCCGCGGCCGGCCTCGAGGGCCACCCGGAGTTCACCTACGTGGAGCTGGCGGCGGAGCTGGATTCGTAGGCGGTCCGAAGCGCGGGCGGGCATAAGCTCCGTCCGTGCCAACGGACGCGGAGCGACGAGGAGGCGACGCCGAGAAGCGCACGAGGCTCGCCGGCGAGCGCACCCAACTCGCCTGGTGGCGGACCGGCCTGACCGCGATCGCCGTCGGCGTCGGCCTCGGCCGGATCATCCCCGAGCTCGACAAGACCGCGACCGAGTGGCCCTACGTCGCCCTCGGCCTCGGCTTCTCCATCTACGGCGCGGGGATGATCGGCTACGGCGTCGCCCGCAGCCGCGCCGTCGAGGAGGCCGTCGACCGCGGCGGCTTCAGCCGCCTCGCCCCCGCTGTCTCAGCGAGCCTCGCAATCGCCGGCATCGTGCTCGGCGTGCTGACCTGCGTGGCCATTGTGTTCGGCTGAGGGCGCGGAACCGCCGCGAACGTCCCGGAGACGCCCCTATAGCGGCGTAATTGGGACGTTCGCCGCGGATCGAGAGGCGCCTACCGGAATCGAACCGGTGTAAACGGCTTTGCAGGCCGCTGCGTAGCCACTCCGCCAAGGCGCCGGGGCGCCGAAGCGTAGCGTCGGGTTCGGTGCCGGATAGGCCTGCACAGACGACGGAGGGGCGGCTCTCGCCGCCCCTCCGGGTCCGTCGGATCGTTCGCGTGATTACGCGGAGGGGGCAACCTCGATCCGGCGGAACTCCTTGCCGTTGGCGTTGACGTCGAGCGTCACCTGGTGCACCACCGCACCGGGGACGAGGTCGTCGACGCTGCCCTCTTCGGCGCCGGGGCAGTCGTGCTGCCCGACGTCGCGGCCGGGACGGCCGGACTCCTCGCCCTCGCTGGGCGCGAGCGGGTCGGTCGACTCCTCGTCGCCCTCGGGGGCGGCTCCCATCGGCGGGCCGCCGGGCCTGGCGGCTGCCTCGAGCGCCTCCTCGTCCTCGTCGGAGAGGACGGCGATCGTGGTGTCCTCCGTGACCTCGCCGGTCAGCGTCTCGCCGGTGTAGAGGTTGATCACGAGCGTGCCCGTGTCCTCCTCGGCACCCGGGGTGAACGAGGCGATCTCGCCCGCGTTCTCCTCGCCGTCGGGGACGCCGTCCCCGTCGGTGTCCGCGTCATGCGGATCGGTGGCGCCCTCGAACTCGCCCAGGTTCGGCATCTCGTCCGAGTCCTGGTCGCGCTTGGCCTGGTTGACCTTCAGCGAGAGGTCGTTGCGCTTCTCCCAGCGATCGGGGATCTGGTCGTGGTTGCGATCCTTCGCCACCGCCGAGCCGCTCATCGCGGCCAGCAGGAGCGCGACCGCACCGACGAGCGCCAGGGCGACCCGCCGGGCCGACTTGGTACTGACTGCGTTCGCGTGCATCTCGTCCTCCGTGGTTCGAATGACTTGTCGAACGGAGAACGCTCCGGCGCTGCCGGTTATTACGGAGGGAGATCGAAGCCCCGCCCGCCGACCGCTGCCGGGCATGGCATTGTTCCGCCGACGATGCGCGCGACTGCGGCGAAGCTCCTCGCCACCCTCCTCTTCCTCCTCCTGCCGGCGGCACCCGCGACCGCCAGCACCAACAGCTACCTCGACGGCATCCGCGACGACCCGATCGCGCTCAACGAGTTCATGCGCGAGCTGCCCAAGGGCGGCGACATCCACAACCACCTGTCCGGCGCCGTCTACGCCGAGTCGATGATCGCCTGGGGCGCCGCCGACGGGCTCTGCATCGACACCATGACCTTCTTCTCCTCGTTCCCGCCCTGCAACTCGTCGCAGGTCCCGATCGCGAAGGCGCTCACCGACAACATCCTCTACAACGAGATCGTCGCCGCCTGGTCGATGCGCGGATTCGTCCCCGGCGAGATCAGCGGCCACGACCACTTCTTCGCCAGCTTCGACAAGTTCAGCGCGACCCAGTCGCAGCGCAAGGGCGACGCCCTCGCCGAGGTCGCGAGCCGCGCCGCCGACCAGAACGAGCACTACCTCGAACTGCTCTACACGGCGCAGTTCGGCCGCGTCAACGCGCTCGCCAACCAGGTCGGCCTGAGCTCCGACTTCGGCGCCACCCGCGACGCCCTGCTCGCGAACGGCATGGGCGACATCGTCGCCGCCGCGAGCACCGAGATCGACGGCATCTACGCCCAGTTCAACACCACCCTGGGCTGCGGCACCGAGGCCGCCCAGCCCGCCTGCGAGCTGCCGATCCGCTTCGACTACCAGGTGCTGCGCGCGATGCCGCCGCAGACGGTCTTCGCGATGCTGGTCCTCGGCTTCGAGCTGCAGAAGGCCGACCCGCGCTTCGTCGGCCTCAACCTCGTCCAGCCCGAGGACGCGCTCGTCGCCCTGCGCGACTACCGCCTGCAGATGCGGATGATCGGCTTCCTCCGCGACCAGTACGAGGGCGAGCACGTGACCCTGCACGCCGGCGAGCTCGCCAGCGGGCTGGTGCCGCCGTCGGACCTCGACTTCCACATCGGCGCCGCGGTCCGCACCGCCGGCGCCGAGCGCATCGGCCACGGGGTCTCGATCCGCCACGAGGACGGCGCCAAGAAGCTCCTGCGCCGGATGGACCGCGAGAACGTCCTCGTCGAGCAGTGCCTGACCTCGAACAAGCAGATCCTCGAGATCGACGGCCGCCGGCACTCCTTCCCCGTCTACCGCCGCTTCGGCGTCCCGGTCGCGCTCTGCACCGACGACGAGGGCGTCTCGCGCACCGACCTCACCGAGCAGTACCTGCTGGCGACCCGCGAGTACGACCTCTCCTACGGCGCGCTCAAGGGCATCTCGCGCGACTCGCTCAGGTACGGCTTCCTCCAGGACGGCGCCAAGAGCGAGGCGATGGCCGACCTGAACGCCGACTTCAGGGCGTTCGAGAAGCGCTTCCGCTAGTCGCGGCGCTTCTTGCGCCGGGACTTACCAGCCCCGAGGCCACCGGCCACGCCGCCGTGGGTGCTGGTCGACCCGACGATCGTGTCCTTGAAGAACTGCTTGATCCGTGCCCACATGCGAACCAGGCTAGGCCGCTAGCGGCCCAGTACCTCCTCGGCGGCGCGCTCGCCTGTCGCGAGCGCCGACTCCATGTTGCCCCAGAAGGTCGTGCCGGTCTCGGTCGAGGCGAAGTGGATCCGCCCGATCGAGCGGTCGAACAGGTTGCGGTACTCGGTCAGCAGGCCGGGCGCGAAGAAGCAGGCCGCGCCGCCCCGGATCCACGGCTCCGCCGACCAGTCGTGCTCGACGAAGCCGATCGGGTCGCGCGCCTTCTCGCCGAATGCGAGCGCGAGGCCTTCGAGAACCTCGGCCTGTCGCGCCTTCGGCGAGAGCCGGCCGAGGCGGCGCGCGTGGACGTTCTCGATCAGGGTGAAGAGGACGCCGATCGACCCGTCGGGAGGCGAGTTGTCGAAGGCGCCGGCGAACGGGGTCGAGTTCGATTGCAGACTGCCGCTGTACCCGTCGGCGCGCCAGAACGGCGTCTCGTAGACCGGGAAGCACTTGATGCAGGAGCCCATCCCGGTCCGCTGCACGGACTGGTTGCGGTTCGCGGGCAGCACCGGGTCGAAGAGGATCTGCTGGGTCATCGTCGGCGCCATCGCCACGATCACGTCGCCGGCGACGAAGCGCCCGTGGGGGGTCGTCACCCGCACCTTCGAGCGGCCGTGCTCGACCATCGTCACCGGGGTGTTCAGGTGCGTCACCCGGGCCAGCGGCCTGGCGAGCCCGGCGGCGAGCAGTCCGGTGCCGCCGACGATGCGGTCGGAGAGCACGCCCTCGCCCACCTGGACGAGGCTGAGCGGCCCCCCGCAGGCGGCGGCGACGAACAGGTAATGCAGCAGCGAGATGTCATGCGCCTGGACGCTGACCGGGCCGCCCATGGCGATCTCGGCGAACGAGCGCGCGATCGGGCTCGAGATGTTGTCCTCGATCCAGGTCTGCGCCGTGATCGCGTCCCACTCCGCCGCCTGCGGCGCGTCCCAGGGCGCTTCGACCGGCACCTCCTGCGACATCTCGTTGAGCGCGACGAAGGCGTTGACCAGCTGGCCTGTGGAACCGTCCGGCAAGTCCGGGATCCCGCCCTCGAACCGGCTCACCTGGCCGTCGACGATGAGGGTGGTCTGCCCCTCGGTGTAGTTCTTGAAGGTCTTCAGCTTGAACCGCCGCATCAGCGCCTGGATCCGCGTCTGGTCGGAATTGATCCACTGCGCTCCCGCCTCGGACACGTCCTGGCGCCGCGGCCCGACATCGAGGTTGAGGACGCGGCCCCCGATGCGGTCGTTCGCCTCCAGCAGGACCACCGAGCGCCCCGCCTTTCGCACCAGATCGGCCGCGTACAGGCCCGACATGCCGGCGCCGACGACCACCACGTCGACCTTGGTCTCGCGGCCGCGCTTCGACGCCGCCATCGCCGTCGCCGGCGCGATCGCCGTCGCCGTCCCTGCGGCGGCGCCCTTCAGAAGGGTCCTGCGGCTCACTCCGGTACCCATCGTCGATCCACCCTACCCCGACGGCGTAGTAGCGTCGAAGCCATGCCGATCGGTGGCTCCGGGGAGCCCTTCAGCCAGATCAGCCAGGCCTATCCCGACCGGGTCGAGGTGCGCGGGCGCGACCTCACCGGCGAGCTGATGGGAAGGCTCAGCTTCACCGAGTACTTCTACCTGCTGCTCACGGGCGACGAGCCCAACGACGATCAGCGCTACTTCCTCGACCTGCTCCTCGTGGCGATCGCCGAGCACGGGATGATGCCGACCAACGTCGCCGCGCGGATGACTCTCGCCGCCGACCCCGGTTCGCTGCAGGGCGCGGTGGCGGCGGGGATCCTCGGCTGCGGCCCGGTGATCCTCGGCACCGCCGAGGCCTGCGCGCGCCTGCTCGAGCGCGCGCAGCGCGAGGTCGCCGCCGAAGCCGATCCCGGCTGCGGTCGCGGCGCGGCTCGCGAGCGAGATCCGCGAGTCCGGCGAGAAGCTGCCCGGCTTCGGGCATCCGGTGCACCGGCCCCTCGACCCGCGCGCGGAGCGCATCCTCGAGCTCGCCGACGAGCGCGGGGTGAGCGGCCCGCACGTCGCGCTCGCGCGCGCTTTTCGCGACGCCGTCGCCGAGGCCTGGGGCAGGCCGCTCACGCTCAACGTCTCGATGCCGATCGCGGCGGTGATGCTCGACCTCGGCTTCCCGTCCTCCGCCGTCAAGGCGGTGCCGATCCTCGGCCGCACGGCGGGCCTGCTCGCCCACCTCGCCGAGGAGCGGGACCACCCCATCGGCTTCCTGATGGCGGGCGCGGCGGAGGACGCGGTCGAATACAAGTCGAAGCTCGAGCCTTAGGAGGCAGGTAGTGCGAAAGCTCCAGAGCCAGGGCGTCCACCACATCACGATCGTCGGCGCCGGCCGGCAGACGTCGATCGACTTCTGGGAGGGGATCCTCGGGATGCCGTTCGTCTTCGAGCAGCCCAACCTCGACAACGAGTCCGAGAGCCACCTCTACTTCGACCCGGGCGACGGCCGCCTGATCACGATCTTCACCAACGAGGACCGGGAGGCCGACCCGGAGCGCACGCCAACCGAGCCCGGCTGCGTCCACCACCTCGCCTTCGCGCTCTCGCAGGCCACCTTCAACCAGGCGGTCGAGCGGCTCGACGAGCGAGGCATCCACCACAGCGGCGTGAAGGACCGCGGCTTCATGGACTCGATCTACTTCGAGGATCCCCTCGGCCTGCTGATCGAGCTCGCCTCGTACCGCTTCGAGCCGCCGCACGGCTTCACCCATGCCGAGGTGCTGCTCGAGGCGCACAAGCTCCGGGTCGAGCGCGACGACTACAACATCGACCAGGTCCACCTCGCCGACGCGATCGAGGCGCTCGCCGAGCGCTCGCGAGAGACGCTGTCGGAGGACCGGTCGCCCAAGGACCCCTACTAGCCGAACGGCTCTAGAGCTCGGCCAGCCGCCGCTCGAGGAAGCGCCGCTCGGCGTCGGTGCCGACGAGCTCGAGCGCGCGCTCATAGGCGGCGCGGGCATCGTCGGTGCGGCCGAGGCGGCGCAGGAGCTCGGCGCGGGTCGAATGGAGGTGGTGGTAGCGGTCCAGCTCCAGCCCCTCCACCAGGGCGAGCGCGGCCTCGGGGTCGCCGGCCTCGGCGATCGCGGCGGCCTCGTTGAGCTCGACCACCGGCGAGCCGGTGCGGCGGGCGAGCTCTCCGTAGAGCGCGGCGAGCTGGGGCCAGTCCGGCGGCTCCTCGACGTGCAGGGCCGCGATCGCCGCCTGCAGCACGTAACTGCCGCGGCCGCCGAGCGCGATCGCGCGGTCGAGCGCCACCCGACCCCCGGCGAGCTGGTCGAGATCCCAGAGCGAACGGTCCTGGTCGCGGAGGAGCACGACCGCGCCTCCGGCGAATCGCGCCTCGCGGCGGGCGTCGTCGATCAGCATCAGGGCCAGCAGGCCGTGGGCCTCGGGCTCGTCGGGCATCAGCTCCGCGAGCGCGCGCCCCAGCCGGATCGCCTCGGCGGCGAGATCGCCGCGGCCCCCGTAGCCCTCGTTGAAGACCAGGTAGACGACCCCCAGGACGGCGGCGAGCCGATCCGGCAGCTGATGCGCCGGCGGCACGCGGAAGGGGATCCCGGCAGCCCGGATCTTGAGCTTGGCGCGAACGAGCCGCTTCGCCATCGTCGGCTCGGCGACGAGGAACGCGCGGGCGATCTCCTCGGTGCTGAGCCCGCCGAGCGTTCGCAGCGTTAGCGCGACCTGGGCATCGAGCGCGAGCGCCGGGTGGCAGCAGGTGAAGATGAGCTCGAGTCGCTCGTCGGGGATCGTCGTCTCGTCCATCTCGTCCTCCGCGGTCTCCGGGACCTCGAGCAGCCGGGTCTTCGCCGCGAGCGTGCGGTCGCGGCGGATGCGGTCGATCGCGCGGTTGCGCGCGGTCGTCATCAGCCAGGCGCGAGGGCTATCGGGCGTGCCCTCGCGGGGCCAGCGCTCGGCGGCGGCCGCGAACGCGTCCTGGGCGGCCTCCTCGGCGAGGTCGAAGTCGCCGAGGAAGCCGATCAGTCCCGCGAGGACGCGCCCCCACTCGTCGTGGAAGGCCCGCTCGACGGTCGTTACCACTCCACGACCGGGCGCACCTCGATCGCGCCGCCCAGGCGCGCAGCCGGGATCCGGGCAGCCAGCTCGATCGCGGCGTCGAGGTCGTCGGCCTCGAAGACCAGGTAGCCGCCGAGCGCCTCCTTGGTGGCGACGAACGGGCCGTCGGTGGTGAGCGTCTCGCCGTCTTCGACGCGAACCGTGGTCGCGGTATCGGGCTCTGCGAGCTGCATGCCTGGGGTTACGCCCTCGCGTCTGGTTGATCGCCTGGTAGTCGGCGTAAACCGCCTTCTGCTCGTCCTCGGAGAGGCCCTTCCACGCCTCCTCGTCGCGCGGGGTCGGGGCGTCGCCCTGGTGGATCAGCAGCATGTACTTCATCGCTTCCTCCTTCTTGGTGGATGGTCGCGTGAGAGACGAACGGCGGAGGCGTAGATGGACAGCGTGGCGAAAATCCGCTCAGGCGGTCTCGCCGATCCGCGCGTCGATCACCGCGCGCGACCGCGCCCGCGAGTAGAGCATGAAGACGGCGAGGCCGATCGCGACCCAGATCGCCAGCCGCAGCAGGGTCACGGCGGGCAGCATCGCGGCGACCCCGACCGTGACGACGATCGTCGCGAGCGGGATCACCGGGCCGAACGGGAGGCGGATCGGCCGCTCGAGGTCCGGCCGGGTTCGCCGCAGGACGAGGACGGCGATCGCGACGACGACGAACGCGCTCAGGGTCCCCACCGAGACGAGGTCGGCAAGGATGGAGATCGGCAGCAGGCCGGCGAGGACCGCGGCGACGCCTCCGACGATGATGGTGGTGAAGACCGGCGTCCCGCGGCGCGCATCCACGCGGGCGAGCCGCCGCGGGACCATCCCGTCCTCGCCGGTCCGCATGACCACCCTGGTCATCCCGTAAAGCGTGGCGAGCACCGTCGCGGCGAGGAAGGCGACCGCGGAGACGTCGACCAGTGCCTGCAGCCACTCCAGCTCGGAGACGGCGCCGACGGCGACGGAGAGCGGATCGGCGACATCGAGCTGCGTGTAGCTGACCAGCCCGACGACGACAAAGGCGACCGCGATGTAGATAACGACGGCGACAGCCAGCGCGCCGAGCACGCCGCGGGGCACGGTACGCCGGGGGTCCCGGGCCTCCTGGGCGGCGGTACAGATGATGTCGAAGCCGATGTAGGCGTAGAAGACCGTGCCCGCTGCCCGGAGGACGCCACTCCATCCGAACTCCCCGAACTCGCCCGCGTTCTGGGGGATGAACGGCTCGTAGTTGGCCGAGGTGACGTAGAAGACACCGAAGGCGACGAACAGGACGAGCACGCCGAGCTTGAGCGCGACGAGCAGGGTCGTCGCGCGCGCGGACTCGCGGGTCCCCACCACCAGCAGAAGCGTGACCAGGGCGACCAGGAGGACCGAAGGCACGTTCAGGACGCCGTCGTCGAGCGGGCCGGCGGTCAGGGCCGTCGGGAGGTCGATGCCGATCTTCTCGAGCGCGTTCTCGAAGTACCCGGACCAGCCGACCGCGACCGCCGCGCCGCCGAACAGGTACTCGAGGACGATGTTCCAGGCCACCAGCCAGGCGAGGAGCGGCCCGAGGGCGACGTAGGTGAAGGTGTAGGTGCTCCCGGCGACCGGCACCGCGGTCGCCAGCTCCATGTAACACAGGGCGGCGAGGGTGGCAGCGAAACCCGCGATCGCGAACGAGATCGCCACCGCCGGGCCGGCGTACTGTGCCGCCGCCTGGCCCGTGAGCACGAAGAGCCCGGAGCCGACGATCGTCGCGACCCCGAGGGCCGCGAGCTGCACCGGCCCCATGTCGCGCCGCAGGCCCGAGCGGTCGGACTCGGCCCGCGCGATCAGCGCGTCGAGATTGCGGGCTCGCCGCGTCGAACGGTCCACGGAACGCGGAGCCTATGCGGCCAGCACGACCGAACTAGTCGTCATCCATCCCGGCGGCACGCCACCGGCGGCGGCCCCAGCCGGGGCTACCGCTACTCGCAGCCCTTGCGGACGTCCTTGCCGGGCCCGCCGCGGCAGTTGTCGACGCCCGCGCCACCTCGAAGGGTGTCGTTGCCGCGCCCGCCGCCGAGGTTGTCGTCGCCGGCGTTCCCGAACAGCGAATCGTCGCCGCCGGCTCCCCGGACGCGGTCGTTGCCGCCGCCGCCCTTGACGGTGTCACCGTCGGTCTTGCCCTTCAGCAGGTCGTTGCCGAGGCCGCCGCAGATTGTGTCCCGCCCATCCAGGCCGACGATCGTGTCGTCCCCGTCGAGACCGGCGATCACATCCGCCTTCTTGGTGCCGGTCAGGGTGTCCGGGCCGGCGGTTCCGACGATGTCGATCGCCTTGCCGGCGCAGGTCGCCCCGCCGCTCGGGTCCTGGATCACGGTCTGCTCGGTGTCGGTGTTGTTCGCAGGCACCGGGTCGGTGGGCGTGTTCGCGCTCACCGTCGCGGTGTTGATCGCGGTCCCCGCCCTTTGCGCCCTCACGACGATCGCCACCGAGGCGGTCCCGCCGCTGGCCGAGCGTGCCGATCGAACATTCGACCCTCTTCGAGCCCTGCGTGGTGCAGCTCCCCTGGGACGGGGTCGCCGAGACGAAGTCGACCTCGTTCGGAAGCGTGTCCTCGACGGTGACGCCGTTCGCCGACTCCGAGTACACCGAGCTCCCGTTCGAGATCGCGATCGAGTAGGTGAACTGCGAACCCGTGGTGACCGGGTCCGCGCTATCGGTCTTGTCGATCGAAAGATCTGACTGCGCGAACGCGGCCGAGGGGAGCATCGCCGCCACCCCAACCGCGAGCGCCAGCACGCCGCCCATCCGCCCTCTTCTGCCCACCATACGAACCCTCCTCAATCGTCTCGTGATCCACCCCTGGGGATCCTTTAACCCGTGTCATACCCATTAGGCGCGGTGAAAAAAGGGGAGGCGCCCGCTCCCACACAAGCGGACGCCTCCGCGCAAGCCCGCATGACCCTGCCTCCTGTGGACCCTCCCGGGGGAACCAACCACCTGGAGGATCAGCGAATTCCTACCCCCATCTCCGCGGCCGAAACGGGATTGCGCGGAGGTTTCGCGCCGCCCCGATTTGGTATAAGGCCGTACGTGCTGTTGACGGCACGGGGGATGAGGAACTGGATGTCTATGGTTTGCCGCCGTCGCCGGCGGCTCATTGTGCTGGTCGCCGTCCTTACCGCGCTCTGCGCGGCGCCCGCGGCGTTCGCGGCCGACGTGCCCCCGGGTGCCACCTGGTCGGAGGCGACGATCGATTCGACTGACGGGGTCAAGCTGCACGCCGACATCCTCAGGCCGTCGCACCTGCCCGCGGACGCGAGGACGCCGGTGATCCTCTCGATCGGTCCGTACTTCAACCACTCCGGCCAGACCGGCCCGGCGGGACCCGTCGAGGGGACCTCGTATGACCCGATCGGGCCGTCGACCGGCCCCTCGGACCGTTTCCTCGACTTCGTCGAGGGCGCGCAGCTGATGGAGCGCGGCTACACCTACGTGATGGTCGACCTGCGCGGCTTCGGCGGCTCGACGGGCTGCCTGGACTGGGGCGGCCCGGGCGAGCAGTCCGATGTCGTCAAGGCCGTCGAGTGGGCGGCCGGGCGGTCCTGGTCGACCGGCAGCGTCGGAATGTACGGCAAGTCCTATGACGGCGTCACCGGGCTGATCGGCGTCAACCGCCAACCCGCGGGCCTGGACGCGGTCGTCTCCCAGGAGCCCGTCTACGACCTCTACCGGTACCTGTATGGCGATGGCATGCGCCGCCAGAACTCGGTCCTGACGCCGGCGCTCTACGACGCGATCGACGCCACCCCGGGACCACTCGCCGACGATCCCACGTACAACGTCAACGGCGCCAACGACACCCAGCGCCCCGGTTGCAAGGCCGCCAACTGGGCCGAGCAGGCGGGCAACGACGATCACTCCACGGCCTACTGGGCCAAGCGGAACCTGATCCCGGGCGCGGACGGTTCGGCCGTGCCGTTGTTCCTGACCCAGGGACTGACCGAGAACAACACGGTTTCCGATGGCACGGCGCAATACCTCCAGAATCACACCGGCTACGAGCGCGCCTGGCTCGGTCCGTGGGACCACGTCCGCGGCAACGAGACCGACGAAGACGGCACGTTGAAGATGGGGCGCGCCGGCTGGTTCGACGAGGTGATGCGCTTCTACGACCGCTTCCTCACGGGCGACAAGCCGAAGGTCAAGGACCCGATGATCGCGGTGCAGACCAACGACGGCAAATGGCGCGGCGAGAAAGTGTGGCCACCTGCGGACTCGACCGGCTATGAGACCGAGCTTCGGCCCGGGTCGTATGCCGACGACGGAAGCGGCTCGGTCACCGGCTCCGACGGGGTGTGGACGATCTCACCGCCGCTGCCCTACGCAGCCCACCTCTCGGGTTCCGGTAGCGCGATCGTCGACGTGTCCTCGGCGCTGCCGAGGTCCAACCTGGTCGTCGACGTCTACGACCTGGACAAGTCCGGCACCGGCCCGCTGATCACCCGCCAGGGCCACATGATCTACGCCAGCGGCGAGGTCCCGCTCGACCTCTGGTCGGCCGACTGGAAGATCCCGGCCGGGCACCGGATCGCGATCCGGGTCACGGATGCGAACAGCGACTGGTGGACGAACGTGCCGACGTTCCAGGACGTCAGCGTCAACGGCGGGCAGGTCACGCTCCCGTTCCTGCGCCGCTACCGCGACAAGACGATCCAGGGCGACCCAGGCACGCAGCTACAGGGCTACCTGTCCGAGACCGTGACGGTGCCGCCGGAGACGATCGCAAGCTCGGAGTCCAGCGCTTTCGGGCTGCCTCCGAAGCAGTCCGGCTACAAGCCGCCGCCGGAGGTCCCGGCCGCGCCGGCACAGCCGCCGGTCGAGGGCACGATCACCACCAAGGCGCCCGGCGCCGGCCAGCGGGTGGCGGGCGTGACGAGCGAGTACTTCGAGTTCGATGTCGACGCCGTCCACGACAACGCCAAGATGCGGGGCGTCGTCACGCCGACGATGCCCGCGGATCTCGACCTCTACCTCCAGCGCGAAGGCGCCGACGGGACCTGGTCGGAGGTGAGCGGCGGCAGCAACGGCGGTGCGCTCGACGGTGAGACAATCGGCACCGAGCGCCTCGACCCCGGCCGCTACCGGCTCGAGGTCCACAACTGGGCCGGGCCGCCCGGCAACGACGTCGCGATCAGGCTGACCTTCCTCAACTCGGCGGACGACCCCGGGACCTGAGCGTTAGGTCACGACGGCGGCTGGCATCGTCCGGGAAGCGTGACCCTCCCCGGCCGGTGCCGGAACGTGTCCATGGACGAGCCATTCATCCAACTCCGGGTCGTAGAGGTTCTGGACGCCGAACTGCAGCACCTGCCAGAACGTGCCCCGATCGCCCTGCTCGACGTAGATGTCACCGAGCGCCAGCGGAAACCGCAGGAAGTTCCCCGGAGGCAGCTGCGGCAGGACGAGACCGACCCTCCAGTGATTCACGAACCGCCGCGGGCTTCCCTGCAGGATCTCCCGGCCGACGAACCGCGCGCCCTGGAGCCCCTGGTTCAACGTGTGCAGATTGAAGACGCCCGGAATCTGTGAGCAGGGATGCTCGTTTAGACCAGGCCATTTGTAGGTCAGCGTGTAGAGCGTGTCGTCGTAGATCAGGTTCGTGAACCAGATCGGATAGTCCGGGCCGCCGGCGACCATCCTGCTGTCGCCGTCTCTCCCCTGCCAGGTGAACGGGACGGTGATGCCCAGGTCCGGGACGATCCATTTGCCCCGTCCTCGAAAGTCGCGCGGCAGGCGAGGTGGGCGCGGAGTGTGCGAGCCGGTCCGATCTGCGGCCCCGGCCGGCCCGGCGGCGTCGTGTGCAGCTCCGGCTTCGGCGCCGACCGGCGTCCGAGCCGTCGCGGCTATCGCGACCAGTCCGACAACAGCCGTGAACGCGACCATTCGGCTTACGCGTGTCCAATCCATGACTCCCTTTCGCGTGTCGCTTGGCGCCATCGTGGCGCCGGGATCAACGCGCAGTCTAGGCCTCCCCCACCCCCTCGGAATTAGCTAGCATCCGGCCCATCTCGACGCGCCCTACAGGGGGGGCTCTCAACCGGCGGGCGCGCCGGCGTTCTCTCGCGCCGGTGTTGGTGGCCGCGATCGCCGTCGCGATGCAGATACCCAGCCCCGCCGGGGCCTCGCTCAACGATCTCCCGGCGAGGGCGCGGGCGATCATGGGCAAGGAGCGCTACGAGAACAGCACCTGGACGGTGCGGGTCGTCGATCCGCGCACCGGCAAGGCGGTCCTCTCCGCCTCCCCGCGCCGCGCGGTGATGCCGGGCTCGACCGCAAAGCTCTATTCGCTGTCCACGGCGCTGAACGTCCTCGGTCCCGACCACACCTTCCAAACCCCGGTCTTCGCCACCGGCGCGGTCGAGGGGTCGGTGCTCTCCGGCAACCTGGTCCTGGTCGCATCGGGTGATCTCGTGCTCGGCGGTCGCGGCGCGACCGAGGGCGAGGTCGACTTCCGCAACTTCGACCACGCCGACGCCAACGCCGTGCCCGGCGCCAAGCTGACTCCTCAGGACCCGCTCGCCGGACTCGACGAGCTCGCCTCGCAGGTTCGCGCCTCCGGCATCACCTCGGTCGCCGGCGACGTCATCATCGACGACCGGCTGTTCGAGACCGACACGGCGATGAACCCGAACCTGCCGGTCACGCCGATCATGGTGAACGAGAACCTCATCGACCTGAATACGATCCCGACCGAGCCCGGCCAGCCGGCCCAGCTCAGCTGGCGCCCGCAGACGGCGAGCAACGTGGTGTCCTCGACGGTGACGACAGTGGCGGCCGGCGGCCCGACCGAGATCGACGTCGACGCCTCCGATGACGGCAGGATCGAGGTCTCGGGCACGATCGCCGCAGGCTCGCCGCCCCAGCTCAAGGTCGTGCAGGTAACGGATCCGGCCGCCTTCGCTCGCACCGCTCTGATCGAGGCCCTAGCCCGAGCGGGCGTCACGGTGGCCGCGCCGGGCTCAGGCCCCAACCCCGAGGGCCTGCTCACCCCGGAGGGCACGTACCCGAGCCAGCCGGTGGCGCTGCTCACCTCGCCGCCGTTCAGCGAGTACGTGAGGCTGATCATGAAGGTGAGCCACAACCTCGGCGCCAACCTCTCCGTCTGTCTCCTCGCCGTCGACGCGGGCAGCGACGAGTGCGAGGCCGGCCTCCCACGGATCAGGCGCTTCCTGAACCAGGAGGCGGGGATCGACAGCCGCGACATCTCGCTGAGCGACGGCCAGGGCGGCAAGCGGAGCGATCTGGTCACCGCGCACGCGACGTCCAAGCTCGTCGCCTACTGGCTCGGCCAAGACGATTTCGAGGCCTTCAAGCGCTCGCTGCCGGTTCTCGGCGTGGATGGGTCGCTGGTCCACGTCGCGAGGAACACGAAGGCGAGGGGCAAGGTGTTTGCGAAGACGGGCTCGCTCATCGACGCCGACCTGCTCAACTCGCGCCTGCAACTGGGCGTCAAGGCGCTGGGCGGCTACATGCGGGCGGGCGGGCGCCTCTACTCGTTCGGGCTCTACGCCAACAACATCGAGATCGACTCGATCGACGACTTCTTGGAGGTCAACAACGAGCTGGGCCTGATCGCCGCCTCGATCCAGGCGCACCTCTGAGCCCGCCAGCGGCGAGCCGGCCGCTCCCATTGCCATAAGCGGCCGGCTGAGCTACCCAAGCACGAGGGCCAGACCGACGCCGAGGACGAGGACACTCTGATCCGAGTGCACGACGATCCCCATCAAGGCGCCTGGAACCGCCGCGACGGATAGGCCTGGTCGGAGTAACGAATCACTGCCGGCGCTACCGGCGCGGGGGCTTACGCGGTCGACGAAGATTGACCGGACGACGGTGAATTAGGGGATGACCACCACGCGAACACTCACACCTGCGGTCCTCGTCCTGCTGGTCGCTGGGGCGGCAGCGGCGCTGCCTGCGCCGGCGCAGGCCGGAACGCGCGCGGACTACGAGCAGATGTTCACCACCCCGGTTCCCGGCGCCTCGACCGGGACGGACACCCGGATCGTCTACAAGCACCCCGACGACCCGGAGGCGAAGCCGATCCCAGTGCGGCGGGAGGTGTTCACCTTCCCGAAGGGCACGAGGTGGGACAACACCGTTGTCCCCGAGTGCACGGCCTCCGACCTGGAACTCCAGCTCTTCGGCGAGGCTGCGTGCCCGCCGGAGAGCCACGTGGGAATGGGACACGACGGCACCTTCATGACCGGTTTCCCCGGCGCCGGCGAGACGCCGATGGACCTCGACATGTTCGACGACGGCTCCGCCTTCGTGATCGTCGGCTCGTCGAGGGACCTCCCGATGATCCGGATGGTCAGCCGCGCGACGCGGGAGGGACGGGTGATCACCGTCAAAGCTCCGATGATGCCCGGCGGACCGCCCGACGGTGAGGGCGCCATCCGGAGGATCCACAACGTCTTCGACGCCCGCTCGGTCGGTAACAGGGCCTACGTCCGCACGCCGCCCACCTGTCCCGACAGGGGCTTCTGGACGTTCAAGGTTCGGTTTACCTGGGCCGACGGAGTGAAGACCAAGCACGTCGACGGCATGCCCTGCCAGCGCGGTTGACGGCGCCGCTCAGTCTGGGTACTCGTCCTTGCGCCACGAGCGAGGCTCCTCGGGCTGGGGTTTCGGGGTCCGCTCGAGCATCATGCCGAAGTGGGGCTGAACGAACGGATCGGGCGCCATCACGGTGTACGTGTGGTAGATGGTCCCGTTCTCGCGCGCGAACGCGATGTAGCCCGGGCCCTCGCGCAGGCCGTCCTTGAGCTCCGCCCCGGTCTGCTCGCCCCATTCCCGAAGCCACTCGGGCGGGTTGTCGACCATCTCCTTCACCTCGGGGATCTCGGTCGCCTGCTCCTCGGTCAACGCGAGCCCGTAGTCCCATGGGAAGTCGGTCTCGTAGGTCGAGACATAGGGGAACTGCCAGCCCATCCGCTGCTTGTAGGCGGCGAGCCGATCGATCGGCGCGCGCGAGAAGCAGAGGAACGTCACGTCCCGCTTGTTCATGTGGATCAGCCCGCCGGAGAACTCATCGCCGAGGCTCGTACATCCGGGGCACGCACCGATCGAGTAGTCGGGCCCGTACATGATGTTGTAGGCGAGGAGCTGCGAGCGGCCGTCGAAGAGCTCGGCCAGGGACTTCTTCCCGTCCTCGGTGTCGAACTCGTACTCCTTCTCGACCGGGACCCAAGGGAGCTCGAGCCGCTTCCGCTTGATCTCCTCGTTCAGCTCGGCGTGCTGGGCCTCGAGCTTCGCCAGCTCGTCGCGTGCCGTCTGCCATTCCTCTCGGGTTCCCACCGTGTGCTCGGGCATTGTCATCTCCTCCGTTGTACCTACGCGGCCGATCGGTTGGACGGTACCCGCATCCACCACTACGACCCGTGGCCACGGTGAAAATAATCGATACGGCACTCGGCGGCCGTCTTCGACGACTTCGCATCCGGTGGCGGCGAGCACGTCGACGAGTCGCGCCTCGCCGACATCGACGTGCCGGTGACGATCATCGAGGCGGGGCTGAGCCCCGCGTTCCTGCGACGCTCATGCGAGCGCCTCAAGCGGCTGATACCCCAAGCGCGAACCGTGACGTTGGCGAACAGTGGTCACCATGTGGGATTGGACGCAGCTGACGAGCTGATCAGCATCTTGCGTGAAGCGGCGAGCGCAACCGTCGCCGGCCCGGAGTAAGTGGCCTACGAGCGCTACGGGCGCGCGTAAAATCGCGTTGTGAAGAATTTCGTGAGGGTGATGCTCCTGGTTGGAACGGCGTTTGCCCTCATCGCGACCGTCGCTCCTGCATGGGGGTCGCCAGTCCGGGGGGTTCAGGACGAAGCGAACGCGGTCAGCGGTGCGGCCGAGGCCCTGCGCGGCAAGAAGAAGCGACCCGGCTGCCGGAGGTTCTGCCAGCAGGCGGGCGGCTTCGGCTGCAGGGGCCCATGTCTTCCGATTCCGCCAGAGCAGCAGCCGGTCATGATGCTGCGCCAGACGCTCGACGGCACGCGCGACCGGATCGTCAAGGTCACCGCCACCTGCAACCTCGATATGGACTGCGTCGGCGCGATCATCCTCATCAGCTTCCGAGGGGAATACGGGCGAGCCGACCTCAGGATCCCCGCCCACACGGAAGCCAGGGTGCCGGTCGGCCTCTCGAGACGGGGGCTCGAGACGCTCGAGAAGAAGGGCCGCGACCGGAACGTGGAAGCCAACGTGACGCTAAAACGCCCTGTGCCGGCCCGGAAGTCGATCAGCGAGCCGATCACCATGCTTCCGCCCCGCCGCTGAGCGCACCCCGGGCGCCGACGGTTCTGGAATGGGAAGCGGCTGGGCGATACTGCGGGGCGGTGTCGGAGGAGAACGTGAAACTGGTCGAGCGCTATTACGAGGCGCTCAATCGTGGTGGCCCCAAGGAGACGAACGCTCTCATCGCGGAGGATTTTGTTGCCGACGCGTCGCGGCGCCCGGTAGAACCTGAAGTCCTCCATGGCCGGGATGCCGCTCTCGCGGCCGCGCTGCGGATTTACGAGACCTGGGGAGATTCGTTGCGCGTCGAACCTCAGGAGTTGATCCCGCTCGGCGAGCGCGTGATCGCGGTTGTCCGCAATCGTGCCCACGGTCGTGAGAGCCATGCCAAAGTCGAGAGCACGACGGCGCAGACCTGGACGATCAGAGACGGAAAGCTCGCCCGATTCGAATACTTCGGAAGCAGGGAGGAAGCCCTCGAAGCCGCCGGGCTGTCGGAGTAGGCGATGTCGCCAGTCAAGCTAAGCGGTTGATGGGATTCGAACCCACGACCTTCTGCATGGCAAGGCGGTACATGGTGCCCTCTGCGCCCAACGGCTTGAGGTCACAAGAGGATCCTTCGCGCAGATCGACTTCGCTACCGCTCGCACGCGAAGGCGAGAGCGAGCGGCGAGGCTGGCAACGCTTCGATCTTCGTCCGGGCGCTACTCCGCCAGCCCGGCGGCTTCAAGGGCTTGCACTCTGTCGCCGTAGTCGGTGAAATCGGTCACGAGGCCATCCTTGAACTTGGCCAGGACCGTAAAGGGCATTTCCACCTCAACCCCGCCCTCCTTCCCGAGAGCTCGGACCGTACCGAGCGCCAGCACCCGGTCGCCCAAATCACGGAAGTCGTCGCAGTCGACCGTCCAGCGGTCGAAGAGATTTCTGGCGTCGACAAACCAATCCCGGAGCGCGTCGATTCCGATCACTTCCCCCTGGAGTTCCATGAGCCGGTGTTCGAACCGGATCTCCGGGTGTGCGTAGCGAAGCGCGCCCTCGACGTCACCGCCATTGAACCGCTCGATGTACTCCCTGAACCGCTCGATGTTCTCCTCAGACATCCACTTACTCCTTCAACGCCGAGGCTTCGAGGGCCTCGGCTTCACTCAGGAAAACGCCTCCCCAGACCGCCTTCCCGTGGCGCCACTCGGCGACACCCCATTGCGTCTGGTCCAGGGGCACGTTCCTCCCCATACCGTGGCCGGAAGCGCGCTGCCGCGCAACGGTGATCTCACCGAGGTCTCGTACCTCCTCGATCTCCGCTCTGAAGTCCGGAGAGAACGCGAGGAGGCCCTCCCACCAGCTTCGGATGCCGTCGTGGCCGCAGTAGGGGGCGCCGCCCTCCAGCTCCACGAGGTGGGAGAAGTACTCGATGTCGGGGTCGCAGAGCGCAAGGAATGAATCGATGTCGCGCCGGTTGAAGGCGTCAACCAGCCGGTAGACCAGGTCGACAGTCTCCCGCGACATCGCCTACTCCGCGAGCCCGGCGGCTTCGAGGGCGTCCTGCTTCGACGTGAATGACCTCCCGAGCACCGCCTTGTCATCCCGGAAGGTGAACAGGATGGCGAGCGGTTGGTTGATCGGTACCCCGCTGGCGGCTCCGCGGCCCAGTATTCGACCCATCACCAGCACGTGGTCGTCCCAATCGAGGATCTCCTCAAGCTCGAAGCGGTAGTCCTCCCAGGTCTCCCTCGCGTCGGCTGGCATTGCCAACAGTCCTTCGACACCTCGGTAGACCTTGTCGAGGTAAAGCGGGTGCATCTCGAAATCGGGGGCAAGGCCCTCGCGCAGCAGCGCCTCCGTCTTCCGACGATCGTCCCGCGTCCACGCCTCGAAGGCCCGACGCATACGGTCCACGTTCTCCTGCGACATCGCCTATTCCGAGATCCCGGCGGCTTCGAGCGCTTCGCTGGGGTCAAGATAGGAGCGAACGCGGGTCGCCTTGCCGTTTTTGAAGTCGACCACGGAGGCATGGGGCGACTCGGTCTCTGCCCCGCTCCCTTTCCCACGGGTGCGGGTCCGGCCGATCCCGACGACTCGATCGCCGAGGTCTCGGATGTCCGGGTATTCGATCCGAGTCTCGCCCAGAGCCTCGTACAGGTCTCGGAGCACCTCGCGGACGGCGTCGAGTCCCCGATACACCGTCGCCTCCCCACCCAACCCGGCGAGGATCGCCGAGTGCCACTCGATCTCCGGGTCGGCACCCTCCACCAGCGCTTCGATGTCTTGACGGTTATAGGCGTCGAGCGCGCGCTTGAAGGCCTCCACGTTCTCGTGCGACATCGCCTGCGCAGTATCCCTGCTGAAGATCCGCGCGGCGCGAACGGGCCGCTTTCCAATGCGAAGCGTGCCTTTTCTGCCACCGCGCTAGCTACCGCTTCGCGCGAGAAGCGGACGTGTCGCTTCTCGTCCTAAGCGGCTATTGCCGCTGCCGCTGTCCTGCCCAGCGTTGCCACTGCCAACAAAAGTCAGGACGACGGCGCCTAATGATCGTTGCGCTTTCCATGCAAAGCGGAACCGCCGCTCGTCGTCCAAGGCGAGTGTTTCTGCCTACTCCCGCAGCCCGGCGCTTCTAGGGCGGGGCGAGGATCAGCAGGACGCCTCCCGGTTGTATCGAGCGAAGACCCCGTCCGGATTGTCCTGGAAGAGCCAGACGTGGAGGTCGTAATGGATCGGCTGGCCGGGGAAGTGGCCGGCCATCGGACCGTTGAAGCGGCGCCCGTAGAAGTCAGGCCGATCCAAATCGGTGCTCAAGTCCTGATCGGCATCGGCGCGCGAATACTCGACGCCGCCCAAGCGCCGACCTCCCGATGGGGTGGGGACGTAGAGGAGTTGCTCGGGATGCAGCGGCCTGATCCGGCGATCGCCGAGGAGCTCCGGGTTGGTGTAGTGGTAGCCCATGGCGCCAACGCCCGGCTTCGCCTCGCAGTGGTCGCTGGCGAGATAGCCATCACGCAGAGCCACCTCGACGTCCTTGTAGCGCTTGGCCGCATCCTTGACCTGGTCGAGATGGCGCTGCATCTTCGGGCCGGGGCTCTTGCCGGTGTCGGCGGCGCTCGGCGCCGCGCCGAGGCCGATGGCGATCATCGCGGTCGCTGCCACGGTCGTGGTGCGGGTGATGAGCCTCCGCCCGTGGGCGGTAAGCCTTCGGATCATGGACCTCGCCGGTCCACGGGTGTGGACGGGACCTGCAGGATCTACGGGCATGCGGGACCTCCTTATGTCCTCGGGGTAGCTACTCAGCTTCCTCCGAGTCCATCGGTCGGCGTCTCTGTCACTGGGGACAGCCCGTGAGATCCGGCCGAGACTTTGGGTCCAAGACGGCCGCGCGAGAAGTGCAGCAGCGGCTGATAAGCCCTATTGCAGCGACCGTACTCTTCTTCGCAGCTCCTGTCTGTGAGGTGCGTCCGCTCCCGACCTCACGACCTAGGCGGCTCACTCCCGCTGAAGCAGCTCCACCTTCTCCTGCGACACCGCCTACTTCGACAGCCCGGCGACTCTCTCGGCGTCGGCGTGGTCAAGAAAGAACTGAAAACGTTCGATTCGTCCTTCGCGGACGGTCGAAAGAAACGACATCGGGACCTCAGTCGAAACACCGCTGGCTTTGCCGCTTGTGATCCAGCGAAACCGCGCGAGAACCACGTCCTCACCAACCGTTCGAATCTCGTCGAGCTCGGCCGTCTCTACTTCCCAGGAATCTTTGATCCGCTCAAACTGGCGCCGTGCATGCGTCCAGTCGTGCGTGTCCTCGGCGTCGGGCCAGTCCTTCGGGCCGATGCCGACAACATTCGAGTCGAAGCACGCAGCAAGTGCTTCCCAGTCGTTGGAGTTCCATGCATCGCGGAACCTGTAGACGACTTCGATGTTCTCCTGCGACATCGCCCGTGCAGTATCTCGCGGAACGTTTCACTTTCCATGCGAAGCGGCAATTCTGCTTTGCGCGAGGAACGGAAGTCCTGGCTACTCGCTCGGTCCAGCGGCTTCGAGGGCCTCGACCTTGGTCTGGAAGGCGCAATGCCGGAATCCCTCCGGCCCGCGGGATACTGCGGGGCGATGTCGCAAGAGAACGTGGAGCGTGTCCATCGCGCTATCGACGCCTTCAACCGACGCGACGTTGCCGCCTTCCTGGAGCTGATGGACTCTAAGGTGGAGACGGCTACGGACCTCGTGTCGGTGGAGGGCCATTTCTACAGGGGCCATAGCGGCGCCCGCGACTGGTTCCGCGATCTGCTCGCCGTCTTTCCCGACTTCCACGCCGAGGTCCTCGAAGCACGCGACCATGGCGACTTCGTGATCGCACTGCTGCGGCGTAGCGCCCACGGCCTCGACAGCGGCACGCCCATCGAGGAGACCGTGTGGCAGGCCAGCAAGTGGCGAAACGGCAGGGTGCTCTGGTGGAAGGTCTTCGCGACCGAGGCCGAAGCCCTCGAAGCCGCCGGGTTGCGGGAGTAGGCGATGTCGCAGGAGAACGCGGAGCGGATTCGAGGCGCCCACGAGGTCTTCAACCTGCTCGGATGGGAATCGGAGGAGGCCCGACGGCTCGGGACCGAGTTGCTTCATCCAGACGTCGAATGGCACGATCAGCGCGAGCTGCCTGGGGCGACGGTCCATCACGGGATCGAGGGTGTGGAGGGACACCTAGCCGCCGCCCAGGAGGCCTTGGACTACGAGACGATGGACGTGTTTGAGGTCCTCGACGCCGACCCGTCCGTGCTGGTCGTTTACCGGGTTCATGCGCACGGCCGAGTAAGCGGCGTACCGGTCGAGCGCGATGCCGTCAACGTCTACCGCTTCCGCGGCGCGAAGGTGGACCGCGTAGACATCTTCGGCACCCGTAGCGAAGCCCTCGAAGCCCTCGGGCTGTCGGAATAGGTGCTTCGGACGAGGAGGAGTAGCCAAGCGGCTCCGCGAAGCGGCGGCAAGGTCCCCCGACCCACCCGAACAGCCGCAAACCGAAATCGTCCGGGTCTTTTCCTTTCTGAAAGCGGCTGATGGGATTCGAACCCACGACCTTCTGCATGGCAAGCCGCGGGGCTGATCCGTGCGGTTACCCGAGAATCTCGCTGATCATGCCGGATCGACCCGACCGGCAGACGTAAGCGCACGCCCCGGTTTACTGAATCTCCACGCATGTCATCGCCGATTTAGGCACCAGTGCCTTTTCGCGAACCGCGGGTGCTTGCCTGGGAGATACTGCGCGGGCGATGTCGCAGAAGAACGTCGAGCTTGTCCGGGCAGGGATCGATGCCTACAACCGCAGGGATACGGAGGCCATACTTGCGGTCGTGCACGAGGACATCGAGTGGGATTCTGGGATGCCCGGAACCTCGGTCTGGCGAGGGCACGAAGGCGTCCGAACGATGGTGCGAGAAGTGGAGGCGGCTTGGGAGGGGCTGATTCTGGAACCCGTCGCCTTCACGGATCACGGCGACATGGTGGTCGCTGATTGCAGGCTCGTCGCACGCGGTCGGACAAGTGGCGCGACGGTGGAGGGTCCTCAGGTGGGTGTAATCGAGTTTTCGGGCGGCCTGCTTCGGCGAGTTCGCGTATTCACTGATCGGGCGCTCGCCCTCAAAGCCGCCGGGCTGTCGGAGTAGGCGATGTCGCAGGAGAACCTTGACTTGGTCGTACGGGCGACACAGGCCGCAATCAGGCTGCCGGAACCCGACTTCGAGACGGTAAACGCGCTCTACCACCCAGACCACGTTCTCGTTTCGCTGACGGCGAACACCTTGGGAGAGGGGGAAGCCGTAGGTGCGGCGGGCTACAAGACCTGGCTTCAGCAGACTGGCGATGCGGTGAGCTGGGAGGGGGAGTTAAAGGGCGCAGTCGATATTGGCCCTAACAAAGTGCTGGTCGCAACGGTGACCCGCTTCAAGGGTGCGTCGAGTGGGATAGACGTGGAGGAACGCACGTGGTGCGTCGTCACCGTTGCTGAGGGCCAGATCACGCGCTCCGAGGTCTACAACGACCCCATCCAAGCCCTCGAAGCCGGCCTCTCGGAGTAGGCGATGTCGGAAGAGAACGTGGAAATAGTTCGCGCAGCCCTTGACGCCTACAACCGGGGAGATTTTGAGGCGATGTTGAAGCACGCCAGTCCGGACCTCGAATTCGACTGGTCGCGCTCAATCAGTCCACAAAGAGGCGTATACAGCCTCGATCAGTTCCCTGATTTCACCCTCGCCGGGATGTTTGAATCCGTGAGGACTGAGCCGGATGAGCTGATCGACGCCGGTGAGCATGTGATCACACCGCTGATCGGGTACTTCCGGAGTCGAGATGGGCTCGAAGTGACGGCTCGGTTCACCTACCTGTGGACCTTCCGCGACGGCGCTTGTGTGCGAGTCACCATCTTTCAAACGCGCAACGAGGCCCACGAAGCTGCTGGCCTATCGGAGTAGTCAAGCGAAGCGGCTGATGGGATTCGAACCCACGACCTTCTGCATGGCAAGCAGACGCTCTAGCCAACTGAGCTACAGCCGCGCGACGGCCGAGTATAGGCGTTGCCCGGGGGCGTCCCGCGGGCCTGGCTTCAGGCGTCGAGCGTCTCGTTGACGAGCAGGTCGGCGGCCTCGTTTTGCTCGCGGCGGACGTGGCGGACGGTCCAGCGATCGAAGTCCCGGAGCGCCTTCAGGACCTCGTCGCGAAGGGGCTTCAGGTCGGCCTTCTTCACCTTGTACTCGCCCTTCATCTGCTTGACGATCAGCTCGGAGTCGCCGACGAGCTCGACCTCGGAGGCGCCGAGCTCGCGGGCCAGCTCGATCCCCAGCAGCATCGCGCGGTACTCGGCGACGTTGTTGGTGGCGCGGCCGATCGGCTGACCGCGGCTGGTCAGCTCATCTCCCTCGGGGGTGGTCGCGACCGCGGCGACCGCGGCGGGCCCGGGATTCCCCCGCGCGCCGCCGTCGACGTTGACGACGACGCTGCGGATCCCCGTCTCCCCTGCCCCCTCAGCCGTCAGCTTGGCTCCCGATCAGGCCGGTGCGAAGCTCGCCGTCCTCGGCGGCATGGGCGTTCCAGGCCTGGTCCTCCGCGGAGAGCTGGGTCAGCTCCTCCCCCCTGCCGAGCTCGCGGACGGCCTCGCCCTCGGCGGTGAGGTCGACCTCGTACTGGTACCAGGAGAGCTCCCAGGCGACGGTGATCTTTACCTCCGCCGGGGTGACCTCGGTCGTCACGGCGCTCACGTACGGACCGCCGAGCGAGCGGATCAGGCTGCGCACGGTCGCCCGGTGCTCGCTGTCGTTGAAGCTCTCGAAGGCGCGCCGGATCCGGCGCTCGGGCTTCTGCGGCACGCTCCGCCGCCTCGGCCGCGCCTCGGCTGAATCGCCTCCCCGCCGGCCTCCGCGTCGCTGGGCGCGGGCCGCCTCGGCGTCTGTCTCCTGGGCGCCTGGCGGCGGGGGCGCGGCCGTGTGGGCGTTGTCGTCTCGGTACTCGCCGCGGGCTCGGGAGCGTCGGCGGTCCCGCTGTCCGCCGGCGAGCGGCCGAGCGTCGCCGCGCTCTCGCGGGCACGGCCGAAGAGGCGCCGGACCGCGCTGCCGGACTCGCGGCGCTCGGGGGACTGCGTGCCCGCGAGCTCCTGCGAGACCCAACCCGCGCTCTCGGCGCGAACGATGCAGAGGTCGCAGACCTGGCGCTCCTCGCGATCGCGGGTGAGGTAGGCGCGCGTGCGCTCGCCCGCGAGCATCGAGCGCCCGCAGACCTCGCAAGCTCCCGGCTCTCCGTTCAGATCGGGCACGGGAGGCACGGTAGCAACGGCCCCCGGCGGTCCCCGGGAGAGACTGCTCAGGCCGCGGCCGTCGCCTCGTCCTCGGCCCGGGCCGCGTCGATCACCTTCTGCGAGAGGTGGCCCGGGACCTCCTCGTAGCGCTCGAGCTCCATCGTGTAGTCGCCGCGGCCGCCGGTGATCGCGCGCAGGTCGGGCGCGTAGTCGAGGATCTCCGCCATCGGGACCTCGGCCTTGACCTCGGTCATCGCGCCCTTCGGCTCCATCCCGAGCGGCCGGCCGCGACGGGAGTTGAGGTCGCCGATGACGTCGCCGACCGCGTCCTCGGGGACCGAGATCGTCATCTCCATGATCGGCTCCAGGAGGACCGGGTCGGCCTCGCTCATCGCCTGCTTGAAGGCCATCGAGCCGCAGATCTTGAACGCCATCTCCGAGGAGTCGACGGAATGGTGCTGGCCGTCGTAGAGGCGCACGTGCACGTCCTTGACCGGGTAGCCGGCGAGCTCGCCGTGCTCCATCGCCTCGACGATCCCCTTCTCGACCGCGGGGATGAAGCTGCCGGGGATGACGCCGCCCTTGATCGCGTTCTCGAACTCGAGGCCGCTGCCGAACTCCGCCGGCGAGATCTCGAGGTGGCAGTCGGCGAACTGGCCGCGCCCGCCGGTCTGCTTCTTGTAGCGGGCGTGCTTCTTGGCCGGCTTGCGGATCGCCTCGAGATAGGGCACCTGCGGCGGCTTCAGGTCGATCTCGGCGCCGTAGCGCTCCTTCATCCGGTCCTTGATCACCTCGACGTGGATCTGGGTGAGCCCGGCGATGATCTGCTCGCCGGTCTGCGGGTCGCGGTGCACGTCGAGCGTCGGGTCCTCCTCCTTCAGCCTCCGCACCGCGTTGATCGCCTTCTCCTCGTCGCCCTTCGACTTCGGCGTGTAGGCGAACGCCATCACCGGGGCCGGCAGGTCGAGCGGCGGGAAGGCGAGCTTGCGGTCGCTCGTCGAGACCACGTCGCCTGCGTGGGTCTCCTTGAGCTTGGCGACCGCGCCGATGTCCCCCGGGCCGAGCTCGTCGATCTGCTCGGACTCCTTGCCCTCGGGCTGGAGCAGCTGTCCGACCCGCTCCTTCGCCCCGTTGGTGAGGTTGACGAGGTGCGAGTCCGAGCTCAGCACCCCCGAGCAGACGCGGACCATGTTGATCCGGCCGACGAACGGGTCGGCGCGGGTCTTGAAGACGTAGGCGACGATGTCGCCGTCCTCGACGGGCTCGACCTCGACCGTCTCGCCGTCCGCGTCGGTCGCCTTCAGCGCACCGCGCATCGCCGGCGAGGGGAGGTCCTCGACAAGCGCCTCGAGCAGGCGGCTGGTGCCGAGGTTCTGGGTGGCGATGCCGCAGGTGACCGGGAACAGGTGGGCGTCGGCGACGCCCTTCTTCAGCGTGCTCACGATCTCGTCGTGGGAGATCTCCTCGCCCTCGAGGTAGCGCTCCATGAGCGCGTCGGAGTTCTCCGCGACCTCGTCCATCAGCTTCTCGCGGTACTCCTCGGCCTGCTCGGCGAGCTCCTCCGGGATCTCGATCTCCTTCGCCGATCCCCGCTCGGTGCTCGTGTACTCGAACGCCTTCATGTCGATCAGGTCGATCACGCCACGGGTCTCGTGCTCTGTCCCGATCGGGATCTCGGTGGCGACGACGTGCGGGCCGAAGGCCGCCTTCAGCGAGTCGAGCGCGCGGAAGAAGTCGGCGCGCTCGCGGTCGAGCATGTTGACGAAGACGAGCCGGGCCAGCTTCTCGTCGGCTGCCCGGCGCCAGAGGCGGTCGGTGTTGACCTCGACCCCCATGACGCCGTTGACGACGACGACCGCGGCGTCGACGACGTGGAGCGCCGCCAGCGCCTCGGCGACGAAGCTCGGGTCGCCGGGGGTGTCGATCAGGTTGATCTTGCGGCCGTCGTGCTCGAACGAGGTCAGCGCGGCGCCGATCGACATCCCGCGGGCGTGCTCGTCGGACTCGTAGTCGGAGACGGTGGACCCGTCCTCGACCTTGCCGAGCCGGTTGACGATCCCGGCCTCGTAGAGCAGCGCCTCGGTGAGCGAGGTCTTGCCAGAGCCGCGATGCCCGATCAGGGCGACGTTGCGGATCCGGTCTGCCGGCTTTCTCCCAGCCACGGGCGCAATATATGTGAACGGCGCGCTCGCCCGCCTACGAGGAGGGCTGGAGGTTCGAGCGCAGCCCGAGCACGGCCTTGGTATGGAGCTGGGAGACGCGCGACTCGGTCACGCCGAGGACCTCGCCGATCTCCCGCAGGGTCAGGTTCTCGTAGTAGTAGAGGGCGATCACGAGGCGCTCGCGCTCGGGCAGCGACTCGATCGCGTCGGCGAGCCTGTCCTTCAGCTCCGCCGAGCTCATCTCGCGCTCGGGGTCGACCGCGTGCGGATCGTGGATCGTGTCGAGCAGCGAGACCTGGCCGCCGTCGGGGTCGGCGATCGTCCAGAGGTCGTCGAGCGCGAGCACCGAGGAGTTCGCGATCTCGAGCAGGGTGTCGTGGAACTCGCTCACGCTCCCGCCGAGCTCGCTCGCCATCTCTTCGTCATTCGGCGCCCGCTGGAGGCGGTTCTCGAGCTTCGAATGCGCCTTCTCGACGTCACGCGCCTTCGAGCGAACCGAGCGGGGAACCCAGTCGAGCGAGCGCAGCTCGTCGATGATCGCGCCCTTGATCCGGGAAACGGCAAAGGTCTCGAACTTGATCTCGCGCTCGGGGTCGAAGCGCTCGATCGCGCCGATCAGGCCGAGGAGTCCGTAGGAGATCAGGTCGGCCTCCTCCACGTGCGAGGGCAGGCCGGATGCCATCCGCCCCGCTACGTACTTGACGAGGGGCGAATAGGCGACCACGAGGCGCTCGCGGGCGCGCTCATCGCCGTCTTGCTTGCAGAGCCTCCACAGCTCGCGCAGCTCGACTGCCTTGACCTGGGTCTCCATCCTCATTCCCACAAAGGGGCGCGGCAACGTTACCCGTACATTCGTCCAGGGCTGCAAGTTGCGCTCCCCTATGCGCACCACAGCCCGCCCATACCCTATGCGCGCGGGTGAGCCGCCTCGTATTGGCGGCGCAATCGCGACGGCTCGACGCGCGTGTAGACCTGCGTCGTGGACACGCTCGAATGCCCGAGCAGCTCCTGGATCGAGCGCAGGTCCGCCCCGCCCTCGAGCAGGTGGGTGGCGAAGGAATGGCGGAGCGCGTGCGGGGAGATGTGGCCGGCGAGGGCGGCCTCGCGGACCCAGCCCTCGAGCCGGCGGCGGATGTCCGAGGCGGAGAGCCTGCGCCCGCGGCGCGAGAGGAAGAGCGCGGTCTCGCCGCCGCCGTCGGCGAGTGCCGGCCGCGCAGCAGAGAGGTAGCGAGCGAGCGCCTTCTGCGCCGGCTCGCCGATCGGGACGATCCGGATCTTGCCGCCCTTGCCGTTGACGCGTACGCGCTCCGAGTCGAAGTCGACGTCGCCCACGTCGAGGTTGACGATCTCCTGACAGCGAAGGCCGCACGAGTACGCGACCTCGAACAACGCCCGGTCCCGGGCCTCGAGCGGGCCGCGGTTGGGGATCCGCTCCAGCAGGGCCCGCATCTCGTCGGGCCCGAGCACCCGCGGCAGTCGCTTCTCGCGCTTCGGCGAGGGCATCAGGTCGGCGGGGTTCTGGGCCATCTCCCCGGTCCGCACCATGTGGTCGAAGAGGCTCCGCGTCGAGGTCAGCTTGCGCGCGATCGTCGCCTTCGCCGCTCCCGACTCCGAGAGCGTGGCCGCGTAGCCGCGCAGGTCGCGGTAGCCGATCGCCGCGGGTGCGAGGCCGCGGGCGCTCGACCAGGCTCCGAGTCGGCGGAGGTCCGAGCGGTAGGCGCGCCGTGTCGCCTCGGCGGCGCCGCGGCGGCGGAGCTCACGGTCGAACCGCCCGAGGGCGTCTTCCCATTCGTCGCTCAGCTCCGGCTCCGCGGGCGCCTCCGTGGCCATGTGGGTAGGTTCCCGGCCCGCACGGGCGGCCCTTCAGCAGCAGCGGCGCTTGCAGCCGCTACTGGATGTAGACGGGGGTGCCGACGTCGACGAGGTCGTAGAGCTCGATCACGTCGGGCACCGCCATCCGCACGCAGCCGTGCGACGCCGCCGACCCGAGCGAGCCGACGTCGTCGGTCCCGTGGATGCCGGCTCCCGCGTAGATCCCCAGCCAGCGCGCCTTCAGCGGGTTCTCCGGAGAACCGCCGGGCACGGTGGTCCCGGCGAGACTGCCGGCCCAGTCGGAGTCCGGCACGTTCCACACCGGGTCGACCTGCTTGGACTCGATCGGGTAGACCCCGGTCGGCGTGTCGAAGCCCTCGGCGCCCACGGCGACCGTGTACTCCCTGGCGAGCTTCAGGTCCTCGTAGAGGCGCAGGGTGAAGGTCGAGCGGTCGACGGTGATGTAGGTCGGATACTGGGCGGCGAGCTCCTCGGTCGTGACCTCGGGCTTGACGGTCTCGACGGTCGCCTTCACCGTTCGCGCCCCGTTCCCGCTCGACTCGAGCACGCGCTTGATGCCGGCACGGAGCTCGTCCTCGCGCAGCGCCGTGCCCTCCTTGCCGGGAACCGGCTCGAGGCTGGTCGTCGTCGGCTCGATCGAAGCGTCCTGCGCCTCGGTGTTGACCTTCGCGGCGACGCCCTGGACGAAGCGCTCGATCGCGGTCTCCGAATAGGCGACCTCGGGCTTGATCCGGTGATCGACCTCGCCGCCGGTGACGTATCGAACGATCCGGGACGGCAGCGCGTCCTCGCGGCTCACGGTCAGCGCCTCCGAGACCATCCCGTCGATGTCGGCGCGGACGTCGAGGTCATCGGCGTAGAGCGTGTAGTCCTCGCCCTCGTAGGTCACCTTGACCGGCTTCGCCAGCGGCTTGACGAGCTCGTGCTTGAGCAGATCGGTCGCCTGGTTCTCGTCGAGGCCGCCGAGCTCGACGTTGCCCACGCGGACGCCGTCGGCGACCTGCCCCGCCTTCGAGTTGTCCCAGGCATACGCCCCTACCGCGCCTGCGACCAGCAGCACCAACCCGCAGACGATCGCTGTGACTGTCTTAGTCCCCATCGGTCGTCGGAAAAAGTGTAGGGAGAGAAACCGGCCTCTCGCGATTAATTCGTACGCCTTGCAACGAGGTTTGCGGGCATTTCGCCGACGTGGGGCCTAGATCGTCTAGATCCCGAGCGGCTCGTGGTCCTCGCTCTTCGGCAGCTCGCGGCGGACGTGCGGGCTGCGGCGCAGGAACTCCTCGACGTCGCGCTCGTAGGTGTATTGGTTGTCCGCGCCGCGGACGATCGGGTGCAGCCGCAGGTGCTCGCCGAGCTTGATCGCGGTCTCCCGCGAGGTGTAGCCGTAGCGGAACCCGGTGGCCTTCAGCTTGCGGTTGTCGATGCCCCGGCCGAAGCGGAGCTGGTTGACCATCTCGTCGGGGAAGCGCATCCCGAGCCTGCGCAGCGGCGCCGCGATCAGCCCCGTCCCCCAGGGAGGCAGGATCGGAAGCGGGCGCTTGCCGAGCAGGTCGACCAGCTCCGAGTAGGCGAGGACGCCGTCGCCGGCCACGTTGTAGGTGCCGGGCATGTGATGGAAGGCGGCGTGTTCGAGTGCGTGGACGACGTCGTCCTCGTGGACGACCTGCATTCGCGGGTCGAAGCCGAGCACCATCGGTATCGCCGGCAGCGAGAACAGGGTCGTGAACGAGGTCCGCACGCCGGGCCCGAGCACGTTCGAGAAGCGCAGGATCGAAACGGTCGTGTCCGGGTGCTTGTCGGCGAACTCGGAGACCGCGGCCTCGGCCTCGACGATGTCGCGCTCGATTGGCGCCTTCGGCGGATGCGGGCGCGGCATCTCCTCGGTGAAGAATGCCGGGTCGTCCTGCTCGCACCCGTACCAGTGCGCCGAGCTCTTGAAGACGAACTTGCGGACCGGCGAGTCGGCGCCCGTGCAGGCGGCGAGGATGTTCATCGTCCCGATCACGTTGTTCTCGTGCGCGAGCGCGCGGCGCGGTGATGAGGGAGTCGACCACGAGCCGGGTGTCGATCACCGTGTCGATCTCGGCGGCGCGGACGATCCGCTGGATCAGCGAGTGCTGGTTGGAGACGCGGACGAACTCGGTCCGCTCGAGCTCGCGGACGGGGTCGCGGTTGTCGACGCCGATAATCGTCTCGACCTCGGGGAAGCTCTCCAGGGCCTGGGCCAGCCGCCCGCCCCAGTAGGTCGAGAGGCCGGTGACGAGGACGCGCTTGGTCGTTGTCTCGGTGTCTCCGATGTTCAGGAGCGCGTCGTTCATCCGAACCACACCGACTTCCTGGTCGCCAGCATCTCGTGCAGGTTCTCCTGGATCCGGGCGCGGATCTCCTGGGAGACGGTCTGGACCAGGGCCCGGTCCGAGGCAGGGTCGGCGCCCATCGCGCGGGTGTCGATCGGCTCCAGGAAGCGGAGCTTGAACTTCGCCGGCAGGTAGCCGAGCATCCCCAGCGGCCCGAACCAGGGGAACGTCGGGGTGAGCGGGAAGTAGAGGAGCCCCGTGAGCCGCTTCATCAGCCCCACCTGGGCGAAGATCGGAGCCGCCTCCTCCGCCCCGACGACGCAGACCGGGACCAGCTTCGCCTCTGCCCGCATCGCCGCCTCGACGAAGCCGCCGCGGCCGAAGCGCCGCAGGCGGTAGCGATCCTTGTAGAGCTTCTCGGTCCCCTTGCGCCCCTCAGGGAAGACGAGGACGAGCTCCTCCTCGTCGTAGAGCAGGCGATGCACGTTGGCCGGGTGAGCCGCGACGCAGCCGATCTTGGGGATCAGCATCGAGAAGCCCGGATAGCCCTTGAAGAAATGTTCGACGGTGATGTTGAGCTGGCGCGGGTTGGGGTGCTCCTCGCGGATCGCCCGGGCGATCATCGCGGCGTCCGGGGGCAGGGCACCGGAGTGGTTGGAGACGAGCAGGGCGCCGCCGTCGGAGGGGACGTTCTCGATCCCCTCGACCTCGGCCCGGAACCAGTAGCGGTAGAAGAACTCGATCACGGAGGCGTCGAATGCGCCCTCGATCCGCTCCGAGCGACCCCAGTCGTTGAGGCGCCGCTCAGGCTCGATCGCCGGCATCAGCTCGCGCATGCGCTCGGCATCGCGGCGAGCGGGAAGGTGGCGCTCGTCGGCGTCGTTTTCTTCGCCGCGGTGCGGCGCTATCGAGGTGCGGTCCGGGGCCATCGACCTCATTGAAGCAGTCGAAAATATGATCCGGCGTCTACTACCAGTGAAAGCTCGGTGAAGATGAAGACGAAGGACAAGGTTCGAAGGGAGATCTGGGCGGCGATGGACCGCGAGGGCGTCTCGCGCTTTCCCGGCGCCGAGGGGCGGATCCCGAACTTCGCCGGCGCCAAGCTCGCCGCGGAGCGCATCTCCGGCCATCGCGTCTGGAAGCGGGCTCGGACGATCAAGGCGAACCCCGACTCACCGCAGACGCACGTGCGCCGGATCGCCCTCGAGCAGGGCAAGAACCTGATCATGGCCGTGCCGCGCCTGCGCGACCCCCATCCGTTCCGGCTGCTCGACCCCAAGAAGCTCGGCAAAGACGAGATCCGCGAGGCGGCGACGATCAAGGGCGCGCTCAAGCACGGGCGCGTCGTCGCCGAGGAGGAGCTGCCCGAGATCGACTTCCTCCTCTGCGGCTCGGTCGCCGTCAACCTCAACGGGGCCCGCGTCGGCAAGGGCGGCGGCTACTCGGACCTCGAGTTCGCGCTCCTGATCGAGGCCGGGAGGATCGACGAGCACACCACGGTCGCGACCACCGTGCACCCGATCCAGATCCTGCGCGAGAACCTGCCGATGCTCGATCACGACCTGCCGATCGACTTGATCGCGACGCCGCGGACGATGATCGACGTCGAGCGCGCCTACGACCGACCCCGGGGGATCCTCTGGGACCACCTGCAGCCGCCCCAGATCCGCGAGATCCCGATCCTCGAGCGGATGGGGTACGCGTGAGCTCGAGCGCGGAAGACGCGGCGGCGGACCTCGTGCGGCCGCTGCTCGGACGCGCGCTACGAGATGCCCGACCCGAGCCCGTCCGAGGGCCCCGACCCCTACGGCAACCCGGAGCCGGAGCCGGAGTGGCTGCGGATCGACTGGCGCGAGCACCTGCGCACCGCCGACGTCGGCGGCGTCCCGGTCACCTACGTCGAGATGGGCGATACGGAGCCCGGCGAGCTGGAACTCCTCCTCGTCCACGGCCTCTCGGGCTCCTGGCAGAACTGGCTCGAGACGATCCCCCACTTCGCGAAGACCCGCCGCGTGGTCGCGCTCGACCTGCCGGGCTTCGGCGCGACCCCGATGCCCGATGGGACTCTACGATCGAGCGCTACGGGCAGCTTACTCCACGACTTCTGCGCACGCGGTCGGCATCGGCGACTGCTGCGTCGTCGGCAACTCGATGGGCGGGTTCATCTCCGCCGAGGCCGCGATCACCCGAGCCGGACCGGATGGAGAAGCTGGTCCTCGTCTCGGCCGCCGGCGTCTCCAGCACGGAGGCGCGCCAGGCGCCGGTCGAGATGGCCGCGCGGATGATGGCGCGTCGGCGCCGCTGACGTTGAAGCTCCAGGACCGGACCTTCAAGCGGCCCGCGCTTCGCAACGCGCTCTTCCAGGGCATCTTCCACCGCCCCGACGAGCTGCGCCCCGAGCTGCTCTGGGAGCAGTACACGAACGGCGCCGGGCGGCCCGGGTTCGTCGACGCGCTGACCAAGCTCGTCGGCTACGACATCCTCGACCGCCTCGAGGAGGTCGAGGTGCCGACGCTGATCGTCTGGGGCCGGCAGGACAAGGTCGTCCCCTCCGCCGACGCCTCCGAGTGGGGCCGGCGCCTTCGCAACTCGCGGACCGTGATCTTCGATGAGACCGGCCACGTGCCCCAGCTCGAGCGCCCGGTGCGCTTCAACCGCCTGCTGGAGGCGTTCCTCGCGGAAACCTAAGGGTGCCTGGCACCTCTTTAGGTTCTAGCCGGTGATCGCGCCGACGGACGCCGAGGAGACGGTGTCGGCGTACTTCGCCATCACTCCCGACTCGTAGGCCGGGGGCGGCGACTCGTAGTCGGCGATGCGCTTGGCGATCTCCTCGTCGGAGAGCGCGACCTCGAGCTTCCGGCTCTCGACGTCGATCGTGACCTCGTCGCCGTCGCGGATCGCGGCGATCGGGCCGCCCTTCGCCGCCTCGGGGGCGACGTGGCCGACCATCAGGCCGCGGGTGGCGCCGGAGAAGCGGCCGTCGGTGAGCAGGCCGACCTCCTCGCCGAGCCCCTCGCCCACGATCGCCGCGGTCACCTGGAGCATCTCGCGCATCCCCGGGCCGCCGGCGGGGCCCTCGTTGCGGATCACGACGATGTCGCCGGGCTTGAGCTCCTGCGCCTTGACGGCGGCGAAGCAGTCCTCCTCGGACTCGAAGACGCGCGCCGGGCCGGTCTGGCCCTTGCGCTCGGTCCCGGCGAGCTTCACGACCGAGCCCTCGGGGGCGAGGTTGCCGCGCAGGATCGCGAGGCCGCCCTCGGGCTTGAGCGGGTCCTCGAGCGGGCGGACGACCTCCTGGCCCGTCCTCCTCGGTCGCGGCGTCGGCCTCCTCGCCGATCGTGCGGCCGGTGACGGTGATCGCGTCGCGGTTGAGGATGCCCGGCGTCGGAGAGGCGCTTGAGGATCAGCGGCGACGCCGCCGGCGCGGTAGAGGTCGGTGGCGACGAAGCGACCGCCGGGCTTCAGGTCGGCGAGCAGCGGCGTCTCCTTGGAGATCCGCTCGAAGTCGTCGATCGAGAGCTCGATGCCGGCCTCGCGGGCGACGGCGAGCAGGTGCAGGACGCCGTTGGTCGAGCCGCCGGAGGCGCAGACGCATGGCGATCGCGTTCTCGAGCGAGTCCCGGGTGATCACCTTGCTCGGGCGCAGGTCCTGCTCGAGCACCCGCATCACCAGCTCGCCGATCCGCTCGGCGACCTGCTCCTTGGTCGCGTCCTCGGCGGGGACCATCGCCGAGCCGCCCGGCGAGATCCCCAGCGCCTCGAACGCGCAGGCCATCGTGTTCGGCGGTGAACTGGCCGCCGCAGGCGCCGGCGCCCGGGCTGGCGTGGTTCTCGAGGTCGGTGCAGGTCCTCGTCGGACATCTTGCCCGCGGCGTGGGCGCCGACCGCCTCGAAGACGTCGAGGATCGTCACGTCCTTGCCGCGCCAGCGGCCGGGGGCGATCGAGCCGCCGTAGAGCATCACCGAGGGGATGTCGAGGCGAGCGAGCGCCATCACGCAGCCCGGGATCGTCTTGTCGCAGGCCGAGAGCGCGACGAGGGCGTCGAACTGGTAGCCGCGCGCGGTCAGCTCGATCGAGTCGGCGATCACCTCGCGGCTGACGAGCGAGGTCTTCATCCCCTTCGTCCCCATCGTGATCCCGTCGGAGATCGCGACGGTGTTGAACTCCATCGGCGTGCCGCCGGCGGCGCGGACGCCGTCCTTGATGTGCTCGGCGAGCGCGCGCAGGTGGAAGTTGCAGGGCATCGCCTCGATCCAGGTGTTGGCGATGCCGATCGTCGGCCGCTTGAGCGCGTCGTCGTCGAACCCGATCCCCTTCATGTAGGCGCGCGCGGCGGCGCGCTCGGGGCCGTCGAAGACCCCGCTGGAGCGCGGGCGGCTGTCGGTCGTCGAAGCCATCAGGCGGCGGCCCCGATCGCCGCGGAGCGACCCGTCCCACTCCCGCAGGCGGCGCAGGTCGCGGCGGACCTGCTCCGGATCGACCTGGCGGCCGGGCAGGTGCATGTTGGCCCCGGAGATCAGGCCGCGCTCGTCGCCGTGCAGCGACATCCACTTCGCGAGCACGTCGTCGGCATCGGGCAGGCGGGAGCCGAACGCCGTCTCGGCGCGGTCGGGGAAGCCGACGCAGTACTCGCTGAGTAGCTCGCCGGTCTCGGCGTCGTAGGCGACGATCGGGCGGTGGGGATAGATCAGGTAGCCGTACTCGCCGCCGTCGCGAGCGCGCCCGCGCACCCGCAGGAAGCCGAGGCTCGGCGTACATCGCGTACTCCTCGTCGCCGACCGCGTCGCGAAGCAGCTCGAGCGCCTTGCGCTCGGCGCGCCGCTCCCGACCGGGGTCATAGGCGACCTCGAACGACGTCTCCGCGGCGGCGCGGCGGCGCCGGGCGTCGCGGATGCGGCGCAGGCGCTCGGCCGCCCGTGGGCCCGAAACCGGCCACGGCAAGCGAGCCGAGCACGACCAGGAGGACGAGAAGGGGGACGCTCACGGGTACGAGGCCTCGTCAGCCGCCCGCGGCCGGCGGGAAGAAGATGACCCGGTCGGCGTCGCGCGGGACCTCGGCGAAATCGCGGACCATGACCGCCTCGCGGCGCGGTCCGGCGGGCGTCGGCACGGCCGCCCACATGCCCAGGTCGAGCTGGCGGCGGAACTCCTCGACGAGGCGCTCCTCGTCCTCGGCACTCTCGACGTCGCCCTCCGCGAGCAGCACGTCGCCGTGCCCGGGTCTCATCCGAACCAGCTTCACACCAGGGATTATGGCAGCGCCGCCGAGCTCGGCTAGCTCCGTCGCCGCGAGGCGAGCGCGAGCACGTCGACGGGCCCGGCGCCCTCACCGAGCTCGCGCAGCCCGGCGGCGACCGCCTCGGCGGCGATCTCGCGCGCGCGGCGGGCGGCGTCCGCGAGCGGCGAGGCCGAGCGCGAGCTCGGCGGCGAGCGACGGAGGAGTGGGTGCACCCGGAGCCGTGGGCGGCGCCGTCGGGATGGCGCGGGCCCGGGATCGCGACCATCTCGCCGGTCCCGGTGGCGAGCAGGTCGCTGCCCTCCTCGGTGTGACCGCCGGTGACGATCACCGCCGCGGGCCCGAGCGCGAGCACGGCCCGCGCCAGCTCGATCCGGTCGGTGCCCTCCCCGACGCCCGGTGAGCTCGCGCGGCCTCCGGGCAGGTTCGGGGTCGCCACCGTCGTCCGCGGCAGGAGCTGCTCGATCAGGGCAGTCCCGGGCGCCGGGGTCGAGGAGGACGGCGCCGCTCTCGGAGACCATCACCGGATCGACGACGATCGGCACCGCGCCGACGAGGCCCGCGTCCTCGAGCGCGCCGACCACGGCCTCGGTCGTCTCGGCGGTGCCCAGCATCCCGATCTTGACCGCGTCGATGCCGATGTCCCTGGCGACCGCGGCCACCTGCTCGCGAATCGAAGCCGGCGGCACCGGATGGATCGAGTAGACGCCGACCGTGTTCTGGGCGGTGATCGCGGTGATCGCGGTCGTGCCGTGGACCCCGCAGCGCGCGAACGCCTTCAGGTCCGCCTGGATCCCGGCACCGCCGCCGGAGTCCGATCCGGCGATCGAGATCACGACGGGGGCGTTCGCGGCATCGCGAATCAGTGGCGTCCGAACGTTGCGCCGCAGCGAGTCGCAGGCGCGGCTGGCAAGGACGCGGGAGCCGCATGGCAGCGCCATGGGGCGACCGAGGACGTGGCCGGCGGCGATCTGCGCCGTGTCGGTGGACGTCGGGCGTCCAAGCACTTGGCCGAGCAACCCGGTGACGACGTAGCGGCCGGCGGATCGGCGCGCGCCCGAGGAGCTCGAGCCGGGCGAGACCCGCCGCGAGGGCGCCGGCATCGAGGCCGGTGGAGCGGGCGATGTCGTCGGGCGCCTGGTCCCCTGCCTCGACGCGCTCGAGGATCGCGGCGAGGCCGGGCTCGAGCGGTGCGGTCGGGACCGCGGCGGGCCGGGCGCCCGGCCCGAGGAGCTCGTCGAGGACCGAGTCGGCGCCGAGGACGGGGAACGCGCCGTCGGCGAGCAGGGCGTTGGAGCCCCGGGCGAAGCGCGAGTTGATCGGCCCCGGGACGGCGCCGACATCGCGGCCGAGGCTCTGGGCGATGCGGACGGTGATCAGCGAGCCCGAGCGCTCGGCGGCCTCGACGACGACGGTGAGGTCGCCGAGCGCGGCCATGATCCGGTTTCGCGCCGGAAAGCTCCAGCGAAACGGGGTGAACCCGAGGGGCATCTCGGAGACGACGAGGCCCTCGCGGACGATCCGCTCGTAGAGGCGGCGCTCACCCGCCGGGTAGGCGACGTCGGCCCCGCATCCGAGCACGGCCACGGTCGCGCCGCCCGCGTCCAGCGCTCCACGGTGCGCGGCGGCGTCGATCCCGTGGGCGAGCCCGCTGACGACGATCACGCCGGCGCCGGCGAGGAGCAGGCCGAGCTCATGGGCGACCTCGCGCCCGTAGGCGCTGGCCCGGCGCGAGCCGACGATCGTCACCGCGGGCTCGCGCTCGATGCGGGCGAGGAGGCTCGTGTCCCCGAGGGGCCAGAGGGCGTGCGGGGCCGAGTCCTCGAGCTGGTGCAGGACGGTCGGGTAGACGTCGCGGTGGCGGCAGGTGGCGCCGGCGCCGTCGGGGAGCTCGAGGCCGCCGGTGCGGCCGTTGACCGCATCCGCGAGGTCCTGGTCGGAGAGGGCGAGGAGCTCGCCCGAGTGGCCGCGTGACCGATCGCGGGTGGCGATCTCGATGTTCGGCGCGAGCCGCGCGAGGAGCGCCGCCCGCCGAAGGCAGCGCTCGCAGGCAGGCGCGCCGCCGGCGGATTCGCCACCCGCCATCACTCGGCCTCGCGCCGGCGCAGCGAGAGCGCCTCGGCGACGTGCTCCTCCCCCACCCGCTCGGCGCCGGCGAGATCGGCGATCGTGCGGGCGACCCGGAGCACGCGATCGTGGCCTCGGCCGGTGAGCTCGAGGCGCTTGTGGCCCTCGAGGAGGAGGGCTCGGGCCGAGCGGGTGAGGCGCGCGTGCTGGCGCGTCTGCTCCGGCCCGAGCTCGCTGTTCGTCCGTCCGCAGCCGAACCGGCTGAACTGGCGCTCCCGGGCTTCGCAGACACGGTCGCGAACCGCTCCGGAGCCCTCCCCGCCCGCGCCCGCCATCGCCTCGGGGTCCGGCTGGCCGAGGCCGAGCGCGATGTCGAAGCGATCGGCGAGGGCGCCGCTCAGCTTCGCCTCGTAGCGGCGCACGGCGGCCGCGTCGCAGGTGCAGCGCGGCGAGTCCTGGCCGCGACCGCAGGGACAGGGGTTGGCCGCGGCCACCAGCTGGAAGCGGCAGGGGAGCTCGATCCGCTGGCGCGCTCGGACGATCCAGACCGAGCCCTCCTCGACCGGCTGGCGCAGGGCCTCCAGCGCCGCGCGGGCGAACTCGCCGAGCTCGTCGAGGAAGAGGACGCCGCGGTGGGCGAGGGTCGCCTCCCCCGCCTGCGGAGGCGAGCCGCCGCCGACCAGGCCGGCGGGCGAGATCGTGTGGTGGGGAGCGCGGAAGGGGCGGCGGTGGAGGGCGGCGGCGGGATCGTGCTCGTCGGCGCAGGCGCTCGCGATCCGGCGCACCTCGAGGGCCTCGGCCGCGCTCAGCGGCGGCAGGAGCGACGGCAGCCGCCTTGCCGCGAGCGACTTGCCGGCCCCGGGCGGCCCGATCATCAGCAGGCCATGGCCGCCGGCCGCCGCGATCTCGAGCGCCCGGCGAAGCAGCGGCTGGCCGCGAAGCTCCGCGAGGTCAGGCAGCGGCGACTCGCGCCCGCCCGCGCCATCGGGTGGCGGCTCGGGCTCGGCCGGCTCCGCATCGGAGTCGATCAGCGAGAGCTGGTCGAGCCGGCGCAGCGGCGTCACCCGCAGTCCCTTGCCGCCATCGCCGTTGCGGGCGAGCCGCGCCGCCAGGGCGGCCTCGGGGCCGCTCTGCTCGGCGATCGCAAGCCGCGCCAGCCCGAGGCGGGCCGCCTCCTCGGCCATCGGCAGCGCCCCGGCGGCCGGGCGCAGCGCGCCGTCGAGCGCGAGCTCACCGGCGACAGCGCAGGCGTCGAGGGTCTCGGGAGGGAGCTGCTCGGAGGCGACGAGGATCGCGGAGGCGATCGCGAGGTCGAAGCCGGGGCCGGCCTTGCGCAGGTTGGCCGGGGCGAGGTTGACCGTGATCCGCTTCAGCGGGAACTCGAAGCCGGAGTTGGCGATCGCCGCGCGAACGCGCTGCGCCGACTCGCGCACCGCGCGATCTGGCAGGCCGACGATCGCCAGCGCCGGCAGGCCCCTGCGGACGTCGACCTCGACCGTGACCGCGCGCGCCGAGACGCCGGCGAGGGCGAATGTCTTGACGGTCGCCAGCATCGCGGGGCGACGCTACGGAGGCGGATGTCACGGGTGGCGCGCGCAGTGCGCCGAGTTCGCCAGGCGGGCGGAGAGTCGCGGGCCGTCGAGCGCTCTAGAGGTCCATGGCGCACCGAAGAAAGCGGCTCGGCGACGTCGCCGAGGAGCTCGCCGCCGCCCACCTGCGCGCGGCCGGCTGCCGGATCGTCGCCCGCAACGCCCGCATCCGCTACGTCGAGCTGGCGATCGCGGGCGAGCTCGACATCGTGGCGATGGACGGCAGCACGCTCGCGTTCGTGGAGGTCAAGGCGGGCCGGGCCGGCTCGATGATCGGGCCGGCGAGTCCCGTGCTCGCTGTCGGACCGCAGAAGCAGCGGCGGTTGCGCCGCCTCGCGCGGGCCTGGCTGGTGACGGAGGCCGCGCCCTGGCACGAGGCGATCCGTTTCGACGTCGTGGGCGTGACGGTGGACCGCGCCGGGCGGATGACCGAGATCGAGTGGATAAAGGATGCGTTCTGAGCGGACCTGGCGACTTTCTTTCGCATAGCGAAAGGAACTCGCCAGGCTGACCTCTAGGTCGCCGTCATCCTGACCTCGGGGCTGTACTCCTCGAGGATCGCCGGGACGTCGGACCACTCCTCGGCCGCGATCGCCGCGTAGAGGCGCTCGAAGAAGTCCGCCGTGCGGAGCGCCGGGCGGACCTCCCAGCGCATCCGGGTGGGCTCCTCGGCGGCCATCTGGTGGGGTGTCCCGGCCGGGACCTCGAAGGGCTCGCCCGGGCCGTGGACCCGCTCATCCCCGCCGACGATCGCCCGCATCGAGCCCTCGAGCACCTCGAAGCGCTCGACCTGGCCGGGGTGCAGGTGCTCGGGCGGCATCCCGGCCTCGCCCGAGTACGTCGCCTCCATGACCAGCTCCTCCTCGCCGATCTCCTTCAGGTGCAATCGGAACCCGTCGGGGCCCTCGAGGACCTGGCCCTGTTCCGCCATCAGCCGAGCTCGAGCTGGCTGTAGGCGATCGACTGGAAGGAGCGGCGGTGGAGCTGGGAGATGCCGTTGGCCTCGATCGCGGCGCGGTGCTCGGGGGTCGAGTAGCCGACGTTGGTTTCGAAGTCCCAGCCGGGATAGAAGTCGTGGGCGCGGCGCATGTAGCGATCGCGCGTCACCTTGGCGATCACCGAGGCGGCGGCGATCGCGGCGCTGCGGGAATCGCCGCCGATGACCGGACGGTGCTCGACCGCGCAGCGCTTGCCGACCGAGAACCCGTCCGTGAGGCAGACGAGGTCGTCGGGGTCGGCCGCGGCGGCGGCGCGCTCCAGCGTCTTCGCGAGCGCCTCGAGGTTGGTGACGTGGAGGCCCCGCGAGTCGATGCCGCGGACGCACCGGGCGGTGACCGCGACGTGCGCAGCGGCGCGGACGATCACGGGATAGAGCTCCTCGCGCTCGGCCTCGCTACGGGTCTTCGAGTCGTTGAGCTGGCCGAGCGCGCGGCGGTCGCTCATCGAGAGCGACGCGTAGTCGATCAGCACGGCCGCGGCGACCAGCGGCCCCGCGAGCGACCCGCGGCCGGCCTCGTCGGCGCCGGCGACGAAGCGGGCGCCGAGCATGCGGTCGAACTTGAACAGCTTCGCGGCACGGCGGCGCCGCTGCGCGCTCACCTTCCGCTTCGGTGCGGGGCTAGAAGATCCCGATGCGGTCCGGGGGCCAGTAGGTGAGGAAGGCCTTGCCGATGATCCAGTCGCGGGGGACTGGGCCCCAGAATCGGCTGTCGTCGCTGGCTCCACGGTTGTCGCCCATCATGAAGTAATGGTCCGGCGGAATCTCGATCTCTTCCGGCAAATTGCAGGTTCCTCCTGCGCGGCAGGGCCTGGTCTCCCAGTCCCCCTCGACCGGCTCGCCGTTGACGATCGGGATCCCGTTCTCGATCCGCAGGCGATCCCCGCCGACGGCGACCACCCGCTTGATGAAGTTCGTGTCGGACATCTCCGGGGTCGCCTCCGGACAGGCCTCGCCGGTGTCGCGCGCGACGCCGCACTGGTTGCCGCGATCCGCCCCCACAGGCGGGTGGAAGACGACGATGTCGCCGACCCCTGGATCGCCGAAGTGGTAGCTGAGCCGGTTGACCAGGACCCGCTGGCCGACCTCGAGGGTCGGAACCATCGACTCGGAGGGGATCTGGTACGGCTTGACGACGAAGGCCTGGATCCCGAGCGCCAGGCCGATCGCGAGGGCGACGATCACGACGAGCTCGACGAGCGCGCCGATGCCGGTTTTCGGCTTCGGGATCAGCCCTTTTCCTCGTCGGAGCCGGACCCGTCCGCTTCGTCGGACTCGGCCTCCGGCTCCTGGGCCGCCTCGGCCTCCGGCTCACCTTCGGCCTCGGCGTCAGGCTCGGCCTCGCCGTCGGCGTCAGGCTCGGCCTCGGCGTCAGGCTCGGCCTCGGCTCGGCTCACCGGCCGCCTCTTCCTCGTGCTCGGCGGCGTCCTCCTCCTCGTCTACACCGAGGTCCTCGACCTCGGCCTCCGAGAGCGCGACGCCCTCGGAGTCGACGGCCTCCTCCTCGGGCTCGGCGATGACCAGCTCCTCGTCGATCCCCCAGCGGCGCTCGGCGACGCGGGCGCGCTTGCCGATGCGGCCGCGCAGGTAGTAGAGCTTGGCGCGGCGCACGTCGCCGCGACCGGCGACCTCGAGTCGCTCGATCTTGGGCGAGTGCAGGGGGAACGTGCGCTCGACGCCGACGCCGAAGGACTGCTTGCGCACGGTGAACGTCTCACGGGCACCGGAGCCCTGGCGCTTGATCACGATTCCCTCGAAGACCTGGGTGCGGCGGCGATTGCCCTCGACCACCTGGAAGTGGACGCGAACGCGATCGCCGGCCGCGAAGCGCGGGACGCGCTTCAGCTGTGCCTGTTCGATGCTCTCGATGATGCTGCTCATGGGCGGGCGATCTTGTCTGGCTGCGATAAGCGCGACAGAAAGAACGCGCGGGCTGGAAACTGCCCGCGCGGGAGCGAAATCTTAGCGGCCCCTTTTCAGCAATCGGACGGGGCGGCGTCAGGCCCCACCGGTCTGCCCGCGGCGCCGGCTCTGCTCGAGCCGCCACTCTCGCACCCGCCCGTGATCGCCGGAGACGAGCACCTCCGGTACGTCCCAGCCCTGGTAGCTCGGCGGGCGCGTGTAGTGCGGGTACTCCGGGGCGCCGCCGAGCGCTTCGGAGTACGACTCCTCGAGAACGCTATCGGCGTGTCCCAGCGCCCCCGGGAGCTTGCGCAGGATCGCGTCGGCGACGACCATCGCGGCCAGCTCTCCGCCGGCGAGCACGTAACGGCCGATCGAGACCGCGTCGGTGGCGATGTGCTCGCGGATGCGCTCGTCGAATCCCTCGTAGCGGCCGCAGAGCAGCGCGACGTGGGGCTCGGCGGCGAGCTCGGAGGCGAGCGAATCGTCGAACTGCGTTCCCGACGGCGTCAGCAGCACGACCCGGTCCGGCCTGCGCTCCGGATAGGCGGCGCGCAGTGCGGCATCGACGACGTCGACCCGCAGCACCATGCCGGCGCCGCCGCCGTAGGGGGCGTCGTCGACCTGCCCGGCGCCCAGCGGGGTCGTGTCGCGGTAGTTGATCCGCTCGATCTCGGTGCCCTCGCCCAGGGAGTTGCGGACGTGGCGTTGGGCGACGAACCAGTCGAACGCCTCCGGGAACAGCGTGAACAGATCCAGCTTCAATCGAGTATGTCGACGATGACCCGGCGGTCCTCGCGCACCGCGGCGGCCTTGGCGAGGGTGCGGATCGCGTTCGCGATCCGGCCGCCACGGCCGATCACCCGGCCGACATCCTCCTCGGCGACGGTGATCTCGAGCACGATGTCGCCGTCCTCCTCGACCTCCTCGACGTTGACCGCGTCGGGATCGTCGACGAGCGCGCGGGTGAGGAACTCGACCAGGTCGCGCATCGGATGGATCGGCGACCGCGGCTAGCGGCCGGCAGCGGCCTCGAGGCCCTTCGCCCGCAGCAGGCGGGCAACGGTGGCCGTGGGCAGCGCCCCGTGGTCGAGCCAGTGCTGGGCTCGCTCGGGGTCGACGACGATCGTCGAAGGCTCGGTGCGAGGGTTGTAGGAGCCGATCGTCTCGATCGTGCGACCGTCGCGCGGCGAGCGCCGGTCGGCGACGACGATGCGCCAGATCGGGTTCTTCTTCGAACCAACCCTCGTAAGTCTCATTCGGACAGCCATTGGACGACCGCGGAGGTTAGCGCCCGGTGAGCGCTTAGCGCCCAGCGCGACGAGCGCCGCCGCCCAGGAGCGCGGCGGGGTCCGGCATCTTGCCCGAGGCGAGCTGCTTCATCATCTTGCGCATCTGGTCGAACTGCTTGACCAGGTTGTTGACGGCGGCGACGTTCGTGCCCGAGCCCTGGGCGATCCGCTTTCGCCGCGAGCCCTTGATGAGCTCGGGGCGCGCGCGCTCCTCCGGGGTCATGGAGAGGATCATCGCCTCGAGGCGATCGAGCTCACGCTCGTCGACGTTCGCCGAACGGATCTGCTTCATCGCCTTGCCCATCCCCGGCATCATCCCGAGCACGTTCTGGAGCGGGCCCATCTTGCGCACCTGCTTCATCTGCTTGAGGAAGTCCTCAAGGGTGAACTCGGCGCGGCGCATCTTGCGCTCGAGCTCGGCGGCCTCGTCCTCGGTGACCTGACCCTCGGCCTTCTCGATCAGGGTCATCACGTCGCCCATGCCCAGGATCCGGGTGGCCATCCGGTCGGGGTGGAAGCGCTCGAGCTCGGAGAGCTTCTCCCCGGTCGAGGCGTACATGATCGGCTTGCCGGTCACAGCCTTCACCGAGAGCGCGGCGCCGCCGCGGGCGTCGCCGTCGAGCTTGGTCATCAGGACGCCGTCGAACTCGGCCTTCTCGGAGAACTCCTCGGCGACGTTCACCGCGTCCTGGCCGGTCATCGCGTCGAGGACGAGGAGGACGTTGTGCGGCTTCGTGCGCTTGCGGATCGCGACGAGCTGGTCCATCAGCTCCTCGTCGATGTGGAGCCGGCCGGCGGTGTCGACGATGAGGACGTCCTTCTGCTCCGCGCGCGCCTGCCCGAGGGCCCACTCGGCGACGTCGACGGGATCGCGGTCCGTGGACTGCGCGTAGACGGTCGCGCCGGCACGCTTGCCCACGGTGGCCAGCTGCTCGACGGCGGCCGGGCGCTGCAGGTCGCAGGCGGCAAGCGCGACCGACTTCTTCTGGCCCTTGAGCAGCATCGCCAGCTTCGCGCAGGCGGTCGTCTTCCCGGCGCCCTGCAGGCCGGCCATGAGGATCACGGTCGGTCCCTTGGAGGCGAACGCGAGCTCGCGCCCGGACCCGCCCATCAGCGAGGCGAGCTCCTCGTTGACGATCTTCACCACCTGCTGACCGGGGTCGAGGCTCTCCAGCACCCCCTCCCCCACGCAGCGCTCGCGGACCTGGCCGACGAACTGCTTGACCACCTTGAAGTTGACGTCGGCCTCGAGCAGGGCGAGGCGGACCTCCCGCATGGCCTTGTCGACGTCGGCCTCGGAGAGCTTGCCGCGGCTGCGAACGTCGGAGAGGGTCGACTGGAGGCGGTCTGAAAGCTGGTCGAACAAGGACGACCAGCTTAGGCCTCGGGAGTCCGGAAGGGACTACTCGGCGAGCAGCGCCGCGGAGAACTCCCGGGGATCGAACGGCTGCAGGTCCTCCAGCCCCTCCCCCACGCCGATCAGCTTCACCGGGATGCCCAGCTCGCGGGAGATCGCCAGCGCGATCCCGCCCTTGGCGGTGCCGTCGAGCTTGGTCAGCACGACGCCGGTGACGTCGACCGCATCGGCGAAGGCCTTCGCCTGGCGCAGGCCGTTCTGGCCGGTGGTCGAGTCGATCGTGATCAGGGTCTCGTGCGGAGCGCCGGTGAGCCGCTTCGAGATCACCCTCCGGACCTTCGTCAGCTCGTCCATCAGGTTGCCGTGGGTGTGCAGGCGGCCGGCCGTGTCGACGATGACGACGTCGATGCCGCGGGACTCGGCGGCGGAGACCGCGTCGAAGGCAACGGCGCCGGCGTCGCCGCCCTCAGTGCTCTTGACGATCTCGCAGCCCGCTCGTTCGGCCCAGGTCTCGAGCTGCTCCACGGCGGCGGCACGGTAGGTGTCGGCGGCGGCGATCAAGACCGAGAGCCCGAGCTCGCGTTGCAGATGCCAGGCGAGCTTGCCGATCGTCGTGGTCTTGCCGGTGCCGTTGACGCCGCAGACCATCAGCACCGCGGGGCGTTCGCGCACCGCGATCCGGCCGTCGCCGCTCTCAGCGGTCTCGGCCAGCAGCTCGATCAGGCGCTCGCGAAGCGGCTCCCCGGCCGCGACCTCGCCCGCCTCGGCCTCCATCTCCAGCTTGCCGACGACCTCGGCGGTGGTCGGGGCACCGACGTCGGCCATGATCAGCGCCTCCTCGAGCCGCTCCCACGTCTCGGCGTCGAGCGTCTCGAAGAGGCTCGCGGAGAGCTCGGCCTGCAGGGCGCGGCGCGATTTTCCAAGGTTCTCCCGGAGCTTCCTGAAGAAGCCCCGGCGCTCGGCGGGCTCCTCGCCCGTGAGCTGCTCGCGGACCTCGCGGTCGCCCAGGTCGAAGACCTCTGTCCACTCGCGCGCCATCTCATGCAGATGAGATCAAGCCGAACCGGACGCGAAGCGGAGGATTCGGCGCCTTCATTCCGGCGCAGCTTAGGCGGCTTCTGCCTCGTCCTCGCCGGCGGCCGGAGCCTCGGCGAGCGTCGGTTGGTCTTCCTGCGGCAGGCGACGCGAGATCACCTTGGTGACGCCGCCCTCCCCCATCGAGACGCCGTAGAGGACGTCGGCCGCGTCCATCGTCCGCTTCTGGTGGGTGACGATCACGAACTGGGCGCGGTCGGAGAAGCGGCGGACGAGCTGGAGGAAACGGTCGATGTTGGCGTCGTCGAGGGCGGCCTCGACCTCGTCGAGGATGTAGAACGGGGACGGCCGCGCGAGGAAGACCGCGAAGACGAAGGCGAGCGCGACGAGCGACTTCTCGCCGCCGGAGAGGAGCGAGAGCCGGCGCGTGGCCTTGCCGGCAGGCGTGACTTCGATCTCGACGCCCCGGCTGTCGTCGGGTCTCGTCTTCCGCCTCACGCCGGCTCGGGACTCGGCGGGCTGCCGACTGGCAGGCTCCGTCCGCTGGCCGCCCAGCACCGGGCGGGGGGTCTGTGAGTCCTCGACGAGGCGCAGCTTTCCGCGGCCGCCCGGGAAGAGGTGCTCGACGAGCTCCTCGAAGTTGCGCTCGGTTGCCTCGAAGGTCTCCTCGAAGGCGCTCTGGATGCGGCGGTCGGTCTCGCGGATCAGCTTCTGGAGCTCGGCCATCGCCGTCTCGAGGTCCTCGCGCGTGTCCTCCAGCTCGGAGACGTGGGCGAGCGCCTCGGCGTACTCGTTCTTCGCCAGCGGGTTGACGGGGCCGAGCTGCTCGCGGCGGCGCTGCAGGCGCTCGAGCTTGCGCTCGATCTCCTCGCGCTCCGAGTCGCCGAGGGCCTCGCCCGCGGGGGCGAGCTCCTCTCCGAGCCGCTCGGAGATCCGGCCGAGCTCGGCGGCGGCCTCGGCGCGGCGATCCCGCTCCTGCGTGGCTCCGACCTCGGCCTGGGTGACGGCCTCGGCGGCGACGCGAAGCTCGGCCTGGAGCTCGGCGTCGCGGCGTGAGCAGGCGCGGAGCTGCTCGGTGACGTCGTCGGAGGCCTGCTCGCCGCCGAGCAGATCGCGCTCCATCGTCGCGACCCTCGCCCCCAGCGCCTCGCGAGCCGAGCCGGCAGCGTCGACGAGCTCGCCGAGGGCCTCGAGCAGGAGGCCCTCCGACTCGACCCGGCGCTCGAGCGAGTCCTGGCGGCCGCGGCCGAGCAGCCCCTCGGCGCGGCGGGCCCCGCGGGCGGCGCGCTCGGAGCCCTCGCGGACGCGGGCGAGCTCACGGGCGCGGGCGTCGACCTCGGCGTTCTCGAGCGCCCGCTCGAGAGCTCCTCTCGACTCCGCGAGGGCCTCGCCGACGGCGCGCATCTCGGCCTCGAGCTGGTCGGCCTCGCTGCCCCTGGCGGCGGCCTCCGCGGCGAGCTCACCGAGAGCGAACCGGCGGCGCTCGATCCCGGCGGCGAGCTCGGCACGCCGGGACGCGAGCGACTCGGCCCGCACCGCGAGGCGCTCGTGGGAGGCGCGGATCGCGGTCAGCCTGCCCCATACGAGCGTGCGCTCGCGGTCGCGCTCGGCCAGCCGCTCCTCGATCGCTGTGCGCTCCTTGTTGACCTCGGCGAGCTTCGCCTCGATCGCGTCGCGGGTCTCGCGTGCCTTGGTGGCGTCGCGCTCGCGGCCCGAGAGGACCTCGTCGTGGGAGCGGAGCTCCTCTGCGAGCAGCCGGGCCCGCAGCTCCATGCCCTCGCGCTCCAGGCGGGCGTGGATCTCGGCCGCCTGCGCCTGGCGCTTCAGCGGCCGCAGCCGCAGCCTCGCCTCGCGCTCGACGTCGAGGGCGCGGTCGAGGTTGTCCTGGGTGCGCTCGAGCTTCAGCTGCGCGCGGCGGCGGCGCTTCCGGTGCTTGCCGAGCCCGGCGGCCTCCTCGACCAGGAGCCGGCGATGGCGCGGCTTCGAGTGGACGATCTCCTCGACCCGGCCCTGGCTGATCACGGAGTGCATCTCGCGACCGAGGTTGGTGTCGGCGAGCGCCTCGACGACGTCGGCGAGCCGGCAGCGGGCGCCGTTCAGCCAGTAGCCGCCGTCGCCGGAGCGGTCGAGGCGGCGCTTCACCGCGATCTCCGAGAATTCACTGGGCGCGAGGCCGTCGGAGTTGTCGATCACCACCTCGACCTCGGCGGCGCGGCGGCGGGACTGGCCCTGACCGCCGGCGAAGATCACGTCCTGCATCGACTGGCCGCGGACGGCGAGCGGGCTCTGCTCGCCCAGCGCCCAGAGGACCGCGTCGGTGATGTTCGACTTGCCGCACCCGTTCGGGCCCACGACCACGCTGACGCCCGGCGCGAAATCCAGCCGCGTCCGTTCAGGGAAGGACTTGAAGCCCTTCATCGTGATCGACCTCAGATGCATGCCCTAGTGCCTCTCCTCACGCGTAGATTCGCGGGCGCCCCGGACGCCAAACGGTGTACGAGCAAACGGTTAAGGGGCCAGGCCCCTCTTTAGGTTTCAGCCGTCGAATTGCTCGAGTGCCTCGGCTGCGGCCGCCTGTTCGGCGGCCTTCTTCGAGGGGCCGTTGCCGCTGCCGACGGCCTCGCCATCGACTCTTGCCTCGACCTCGAAACGCCGGTCGTGCGGCGGTCCGGACTCGTCGACGACGGCGTAGCTTACGCGCACGCCCCGGCGAGCCAGTCGTTCCTGGAGCGCGGACTTGAAGTCGAGCATGGTCTCGGTCGCCAGCTCGATCTCGGGCTCGAAGGCGGCGACCGTGGCCGCCGCGGTGCGCTCGTAGCCGTGCTCGAAGTAGCAGGCGCCGATCACGGCCTCGGTGATCGAAGCCATCGCCCGCTCTGAGGCGAGCAGCTGGTCGACGTCGATCGACTCGGGGCCGGACGGGGCGAGCTCGCGCAGGAGGTCGGGCACCCCGAGCTGCTCGGCGACGACCGCGCAGGCACGGCCGCTGACCGCCTGGCCGTGGACCTTGGTCAGCCGGCCGATGTCCGATCGCGGAAATCGCGAGTAGATCGCCTCAGCGATGGCGAGGCCGAGGACGCTGTCGCCGAGGAAGGCGAGGCGTCCGTAGGAGTCGGTGCGCTGCTCCGCCCACGAGGAGTGGGTCAGGGCGTTTCGGCGCATGCGCTCCGAGAGCCCGCCGAAGAGGCCCGCCAGCTCGTCGACGCTCACGCCGTGGGCAGCCGGGCGAGCACGAAGTCGACGGCCTGGCCGACGGTCTCGATCTCGGCCGCGTCCTCCTCGGGGACCCGGACCCCGTAGCTGTCCTCGAGCTCCATGACGAGCTCGTAGAGGTCGAGGGAGTCGGCGTCCAGGTCCTCGCGGAAGCGCGTGGTCTCGGCGATCTCGGAGGCGTCGACCTCGAGCTCGGCGGAGAGGTGCTCGCGCACCTTCGTCATGACTTCGTCCCGGTTCATCCGAACAACATATCCCGCTAGGAGTCCGCTCCGGCGCGGCCGCGGAGCGCCCCGCGCCCCGCCCCGGAGGCCTCGAGCTGCTCCGCGGTGCGCTCGACCGCGCGCTCGCGCACGGCGCGGTCGGCGAGCCGGATCGCGTTCGCGATCCCCTCCGGCCCGGAGCTGCCGTGGCCGACGACCGTGACCCGGCGAAGGCCGAGCAGGATCGCCCCACCGGTGGTGTCCGGGTCCATCTCGTGGCGTAGCCCGGACAGGGCCGGGCGAAGCAGCAGGCCGCCGGCGGCCGCGAGCGGGTTCGAGCGCGCCGCCTCGCGCACGGCTCCGGAGACCGCCTTCGCGGTGCCCTCGATCGTCTTCAGGGTGACGTTGCCGGTGAAGCCGTCGGTCACGACGACGTCGGCGTCGCCGGTGAGCAGGTCTCGGCCCTCGACGTTGCCGGCGAACTCGAACGCGCCGCCGGACGCGGCGAGCTCCTCGTGCGCCTCGACGACGATCGCGTTCCCCTTCTTCGCCTCCTCGCCGATCGAGAGCAGCGCCAGCCGCGGCCGCTCGACGCCGAGCACCGCGCTCGCGAACGCGGAGCCCAGGTGCGCGAACTGGATCAGGTGCTGGGAGCGCGCCTCGGTCGAGGCGCCGACGTCGAGCAGCAGCACCGGTCGCCCGCGGCGCGCCGGGCTGGGCAGCTGGACCGCGAGCGCCGGGCGGTGGACGCCGCGCAGGCGCTTGATCCCGAACGTCGCCGCCGCCATCGTCGCCCCGGTCGGGCCGGCGCTGACCAGCGCCGCCGAGTTGCCCTCGGCCACGTCGGCCGCCGCGGCGACGACGGATGCGTTCGGGCGAGAGCGGACCGCGGGCAGCGGCTCCTCGTCGTTGGAGATCTCCTCGGGTGCCTCGAACAGCTCGACCCCGTCGACGCCGCGCAGCTCGCCGAGCTCGGCGGGGCGCCCGAAGACGCGCAGGCGGATGCCCTCGGCGGCGGCGGCCTGGGCGCCGGCAACGATCGGTGCGGTGCCCTGGTCGGCACCGAGGGCGTCGAGGGCGACCAGCGGAGATCACTGCCGCCGAATCCTCCGCTTCGCGTCCGGTTCGGCTCAATCTCCTCTGCAGGAGATAGCGGCCATCGACTACTCCTCGGGCTCGGCGGCAGGCAGCTCGGGGACCTCCTGGGAGATCACCTCGCGCCCGGCGTAGGTCCCGCACGTCGGGCAGACCCGGTGCGGAAGGCGCGGGCTGTGGCACTGCGGGCAGGTGTTCAGCCGAGGCGCGCGCACGCTATGGGTGGCGCGGCGCTTGTCGCGGCGCTGCGAGGAGGTTCTCTTCTTCGGGACGGCCATCGGAGGCGGAGAATGGTAGGGGGTCTCAGTCCCACCACCCGGGCACCATGTTCATTTCCTCCTGGGGGTCGCCCTCGATCTTCGGCGCCCCGAAGCAGACGATCCCGATCCCGTCCGGGCCCGCTTCGACGTTCCGCATCACGCTCGGCGAGATCCGGATCGCGTCGAACTCGCCGAGCTCGACGACGTCGTCGTCGAGCTTGATCCGCCCCGACCCCTCGACGACCACGTAGAGCTCCTCCTGCTGGGAGTGCGAATGCCCGAACGGCGTCCGGAAGTCCGGGCCCCTCCACTCGTACGCGGCCCCGGAGGTCGTCAGCCCGAGGTCCGAGGACGCGAAATGGGCCTTCATCTCCGCGGGCATGCCGAACTTGGGCCCGCTGTCCTCCACGTCCGTCTTCAGGTTCTTCTTCGTGTAGTCGGCCATGCGCGGTTCATATCACTTCACTCGAGGTCGATCTCGCGGAGCTTCGCCCAGCGCGGATCGGGAGCGCTCTCGTGCTCGTGCTCGGCCGGATCGGCGTCGTTGAGGGTCTCGCCGCAGACCGGGCAGAGCCCGGCGCAGTCGTCGCGACAGAGGAAGCGCGTCGGCGTCGCGAGCACGAGCGCATCGCGAACCCAGTCGGCCAGGCGCAGCAGGTGCTCGTCCTCGACGTAGGGGCTCTCCAGCTCCTCGTCGCCGGAGCCGGGCTGGTGGACCTCACGGGCGTCGACCTCGATCCGCCGGCTCGCGTTCTCGAGGCAGCTGACGCAGGGGCCGGCCAGGTCCACGCCGAAACGCAGCCGGAAGGCGTAGCCGGAGGCCGTCCGGGAGATCTCGAGCCTCGCGTCCACCGGTTCGCCCGAACCCTCGTAGGTCACCCCGCCGACCACGACCGGGCCGGGCTCGACCGGGAGATCGAGCCTCGTTCCGCCGCCGGGAACGAGCGCGAGGCGGTCGATGTCGAGCGTTCGCTGCGGCGCCTCGGTCATGATTCGAGAGTAATGGTCGAATCGCAACGCCAGGCGCGCGAGGAATTCCACTGGGACCCCGACACCTATCTCGACTGGGTCCGCGGCGAGGTGAAGCGCTACGACGAGCTCCAGGACGCGGCGATCGCGGCGATCGCGGGGACGCCCGAGCGGGTGCTCGAGCTCGGGATCGGCACCGGCGAGACCGCCCGCAAGCTGCTCGCTCGCTTTCCCGATGCCGCGGTGACCGGGCTCGACTCCAGCACGGAGATGGCCTTCCGCGCGCGCGAGCTCGGGATCGACGTGCGGCTGGCGCGGATGGAGGACCCGCTCCCCGACGGGCCCTGGGACCTCGTGATCGCGGTGCTCTCGGTGCACCATCTCCGCGATCCGCAGAAGCAGGAGCTGTTCCGCCGCGTTCGCGAGCAGTCGCGATCGCTGGTGATCGGCGACGTGGTGGCCGTCCCGGAGCCGATCGCGCCGGTGAACCCGGAGCACGACTTTCCCGCGCCCGCAGCCGACCTCGCGGAGTGGTGCGACGGCGAGGTGGTCTGGGACGTGGATGACCTGGCCGTGATCCGCGCGGTCTACGAGTAGGGACGCGACTCGGTGAGGCGAGCGTTCGTCACCGGCGCCGCCCGCGGCATCGGCGCGGCGATCGCGGAACGCCTGCGCGCCGACGGGCTCGACGTGATCACCGCCGATGTCGCCGAGGGCTGCGACCTCCGCTTCGACGTCGCCCGCGACGAGGTCCCCGAGGAGATCGCCGACGGCGAGATCGACGTCTGCGTCTCGAACGCGGCGATCACCGACACGATCGCCCCCGCCCACCGGATGAGCGCCGAGCAATGGCAGGGTGACCTCGACGTCAACCTCACAGGTGCCTTTCGGGTGATCCAGGCGTGCCTCCCGGGGATGCGCGAGCGCCGCCAGGGCCGGATCGTCGCGATCTCGTCAGGCGCCGCCCGCGACGGGCTGCCCGGCCAGGCCGCCTACGCCGCCTCGAAGGCGGGCATCGTCGGGCTGGTGAAGACGGTCGCGGCGGAGAACGTTCGCCGCGGGATCACCGCCAACGCCGTCCTCCCGGGGATGGTGGCGACCGAGAAGGTGCGGGCGATGCCGCAGGAGATCCTCGATCGCCTCGACGAGACGCTTCCGGCCGGCCGCATGGCGAGCCCCGCCGAGGTCGCCGCGCTCGTCGCCTTCCTCGCCTCCGAGGACGCCGGCTACATCACCGGCGAGGCGATCGCGATCGACGGCGGCATGGGCCTGAACACGATGTCGCTGGCACGGGCGGCGAAGCCGGACTGATCACGACTCAGCGGCGCGGAGCGCCTGGTCGCGATCGAGAAAGGCCTCCACCCTGGTGACGAGGCCGTCCCGGATCGTCCACACGGTCGAGGAGGTGACCGCGCCCTCGATCCCGGTGATCTGGGCGGTGCCCTTGATCGCCACGTCGGCGACGACCTTCCCCCCCACCGCTTCGATCGCGGTCATCTCGATGTCCATCCGGCCGAGGTTCTCGACGATCGCCTGCTGCCACCGGCGCACGCCCTCGTGCCCGTGGTAGGACTCGAGCTGGGTCTTCCATTCGACCTCCGGGTGGATCACCTCCATCGGAAGCTCACCCGTCTCGACGAAGCGCCCGAAGGCATCGCGGACGAGCTCGACGTTGTCGTCGGCCATCAGTAGGTCTCGCAATCCGCCGGCGGATCTCCGCGCGACCCGGACTCGACCCATTGGTCGTAGGCCGCGGCGTCCTCGCCCGTGCATTGGTCGGAGGGCTGGTTGCCGAGCCAGATGACGACGAACGGGGCGAGCACGGTGGCGAGGACGAGACGCGAGGAAGGCGATCGCGGGCCGGGCGCCACTCAGCCAGGCGCGGCCGACGTGGTAGGCGGCGACGGCGATTCCCGCGGCGGCCGCAAGCGCGAGCACGACCAGGAGCAGGCCGTCCCCGGTCGCGGAGCAGACGTCGGCCTGCGGCGACTGGGGCGAGACGTACGGCGAGCCGCCGTCTCCCGAGCTGCAGTTCCAGACGGTGGCGAAGCCGCCGGCCAGGGCCATGAGCCCGCCGGCGACCCCGGCGACGCTCACGAGCGCGATAACGACCCATTTCCGCTTCACCCGTCGCCCTGCCATTCCCAGTAACCGGGCCGGGCAATCTCGAGCTTGCGCCGGACGTGCTCGCGCAGGCGAGCGGCAACGTCGGCGAGCTCGTCGTCCAGCTCGCCGGCGCGCAACGCCTCCGAGAGCTCGGCCGCGGCCTCGCGCGCCTCAGCCGCGGCCCGCTCGGGAGCGGGCTCGGCGGCCTCGGCGCCGAACAGCTCGCGGAAGAGGCGGGCATCGGCCAGCGAGGGCTCGGCACCGGCGCGAAGTTCGCGGGAGACGACGGCGCAGACGTTGGCGGCGACGAGGATCTGGAAGCGGCGCTCGCGCGGGACCCATTCGCGGACCTCGGTGAAGAGCATGGCCGCGAGCGCATCGAGGAGCTCGGGTGCGGTCGGGCGGTCCTGCATCAGGTCTCCGGGCGCGGCGGGAGCGGATGGCGGGGCTGGTAGATGCCGAGCTCGCCGCCGCCGGGAAGGGCGATGGCGGTGACGAGGCCCCAGCGCTCGTCGCTCACCGGGCGGGCGAGCTCGACGCCGCGCGACTCGAGTTCGGCGGCGGTCGCCTCGATGTCCTCGCACATCAGGTAGAGCTCGGCGCGGGCGTCGCCCTCGCCCGGGTGGACGGCGGCCTCGGCCGGCGGCAGCGCGAAGATGAGCCAACCGCCGCCGGCGTCGGTCGACGGCAGACCGAAGACGTCGCGGAAGAGCTCGCGGACGGCTTCGGGCTCGCTCGAGAACAGGACTACGTGGGCGCCGGAGATCACGCCGCGATCAGCTCCAGAAGGTCCCACTCGGGCTCGCAGATTCGCCGACCGAGCGAGGCGAGCTCCGCGCTGGGTCGCCGGCCGGTCAGATGGTCGGCTGCCTGGCGCGCGCAGATCACCGCCCATTTGACGTTCCCCATCGCCTCCCACCAGCGCAGGCGCTCGGGGTCCGGGCGGCGCCCGCCCGCCGCCTCGTAGGCATCGAGGAACTCGCCGAGGGCGCCCAGGCCCGCCACCGGGCGCTCGTCGTTGCCGAATCGCCACGAGCGGATGCAGAGCCAGCCGATGTCCTCGGCCGGATCGCCGGCATGGCAGAGCTCCCAGTCGATCACCGCCGCGAGCCCGCCGGCGTCGACGATGAAGTTGCCGAGGCGGAAGTCGCCGTGCACGAGCGCCACCCGCTCGGGCGGAGGCGGCGGGTTCAGCCGCAGCCAGCGGAGCCCAGCCTCGACCGCGGGCAGGGGCTCGCCGACGTCGTCGAGGGCGCGCTCCCAGAAATCGCAGGCGGCGCTGGCCGGGTCGGCGTCCGCCTCGGGCAGCGACCGGAGCTCGGACGGATCGACCGAGTGGATCCGGGCGAGAGCCGCGGCGAGTTGCGATGGGATCCGCTCGCGCGCGGTCGCCAGCTCATCGCGGCGCAGCACCCGCGGCGCCACCGACGTCCCGTCGACGTGCTCCATCGCGAACCCGGCGCTGCCGAAGCGCCCGCCCTCCTCCTCGAAGGCGACGATCGGCGGCACCGGCACGCCGGCCGCCGCCGCCGCGCGGCTCACCTCGACCTCGACCGCGAGCGGCGAGAACGACTCCGCCCCGGGCGGGTCCCGGCGGAGGACCCAGCGGCCCTCTTCGCCGGCGATCAGCCAGGTCTCCCGCGAGGCGCCACCGGGAACGTGCTCGAGCCCGAGCTCGCCGGGGTCGGCGCCGAGCGCCTCGGCGAGCGCCTGGCGGACCGCCTCGGCAGCGGGGGGCTCAGCCACCGTTCTCGGGACGGCTCAGCCCATGGCGCTCGAAGTGGCGGTCCGGGATCTCGGCGGGGTCCTTGTACCAGTACCAGGTGCAGGGATCGCGATCGAAGTCCTCGGGCGGGTCGGAGGGATAGACGGGGTGCCCGATCCAGCGGATCGGGAGGGCCTCGTTCATGAACGCGCAGTGGGTGCAGTAGAGCGGGAAGCCCTCGCGGCCGTAGCTCCAGTCGTGCGACTCGTCGGTGACCCCCCACCCCTCGGGGCCGTAGCGGCGGTTACGCCAGAGGCGCTGGCCCGAGCCGCAGGGATTCATCGTGAAGGTCAGCTTCTCCGCGTCCTCGCCGATCTCGAAGGCGCCGGGGTTGGGACCGACCCCGCTCGTCGAGTGCGCCCGCCAGGTTGCCGCCAGCGCCTTCGCCACCTCCCTGCGGTCCGTCTTCGCGATCGTCTCCACCGGCCGCTTCCAGCTCCGCTCGAGGCTGTAGGTCCAGGCGCGCTCGACCCCCTCGTCGCCGAGCTCGTCCTTGACGAAGGAGATCAGCCCGGCGACCCCGTCGACGAGGAGGTCGTGCATGAACTGCGACTCGTGCTTCATCTCCTCGCAGAGCCGCTTCGCCTCCTCGGCGTCGCCGCGCTCGATCGCCTCGATCGCACGCTCCATCGTGGGCCGCGACATCTCGCGCAACTCGTCGTCGGAGAACCATCTCTCACCCATCGCACTCCTCCTTCGCTTGGCGTCGTCGCGAGATTATTCTTGTCGCGATGGCCGGGCTGGCTCTGGTGCTCTGGGTGGTCTACGGATTGCTCGCGATCGTGGCGCGCGCCTACCTGCAGTACCGGCGCACCGGGTCGAGCGGATTGATCGGGATCAGCGCCAAGCCGGGCTCGGTCGAGTGGTTCGGCGGCATCCTCTTCGCGCTCGCGATCGCCGCCGGGGTCGCGGCGCCGATCCTCGACCTGAACGACACGATCGAGCCGTACGAGGACCTCGACACGACCACGGTCCACGCCGCCGGCATCGTCGTCTACGCAGCCGGCCTGGCCGCGACGGTCGGGGCCCAGCTCGCGATGGGCGACTCGTGGCGGGTGGGAGTCGACGAGTCCGAGCGCACCGAGCTCGTCACCGACGGACCGTTCGCGATCGTCCGCAACCCGATCTACGCCGGGATGATGCCGACGCTCGCGGGGATCGCGCTGCTCGTCCCGAACCCGGTCTCGTTCGGCGCCGTCGTCCTGATGGTCGTCGCGCTCGAGATCCAGACGCGGCTGGTCGAGGAGCCGTACCTGCTCCGGGTGCACGGCAACGCGTACGCCGCGTACGCCGCCCGCGTCGGCCGCTTCCTGCCGGGGGTCGGGCGAATTCGCGCGGTAGGGGCGGGCCTACGCCCGCTCGTCGAGCCAGTCGAGCATCGCGCCGATCACCTCGTCGCGCTGGGGCTCGTTGAAGATCTCGTGGCGCAGGCCGGGCCAGTCGCGGATCGTGACGTCTTCCGAGCCGACGCGTCTCGGCGAGCATCCTGCTGCCCTCGGGGGCGACGATCGGGTCGGTCGAGGAGTACATGATCAGCACCGGCACGGTGATCGCCTTCGCCGACTCGGCGAAGGTCTCGACCTCGTCGCCGAGCTCGGCGACGGTGCGCGCCGGGACCTTGCCGTGGAAGTTGAGCGGGTCCTCGACGTACTTGCGGACCTCCTCGGGGTCGGTGCTGACACCCTCCGCCGGCACCGAGTAGATCCCGAGCCTGGGGGCGACCCGCGAGAGCAGGCGGCCGGCCGCGACGGCGCCCGGCGCGGTCTTGATCGTCGCCAGCGGGTTCGAGAGCAGGAGGCCGGCGAGCTCGCCGTCGTGACGGATCGCGTACCCGGTGGCGACGCAGCCGCCCATGCTGTGGCCCAGCAGGAAGGGCTTGCGATCGGGCAGCTCCTCCCCGGCCCGGCCGATGAAGGTGTGCAGGTCGTCGGTCAGCTCCTCGAAGCGCTCGACGTAGACCGGGCGCCCGCCGGAGCGGCCGTGGCCGCGGTGGTCGAGCGCCCACAGCGAGTAGCCGCGCTCGTTGAAGGCGGCGGCGACGTGCTCGTAGCGGCCCGAGTGCTCGGAGAGCGCCGTGGGCCAGCACGACGGTGGCGCGGGGCTTCGCCTCAGGCCGCCAGGCCTGCCAATGGATCTCGACCTCGCCGTCGCCCCGGAAGGTGCCGGTCTCGTGCGCGGCGGCCGAGTTACTCGATGCCGGCTTCGACGGGCTCTTCGTCGCGGCCGGCGAGTCGATCGCGGCCCCGCTGAACCGCGGCGAGGAACTTCTGGAGGTTGACCTCGAGCGTGGAGAGGATCTCGTCGGCGTAGTCCTCGGCACCGAGCCTGATCTGGCGCTCGGTGTCGCGGGCGTCCTCGATGATCTCCTCGGCGCCGCGCTCGGCCTGCTTGTAGACCTCTTCCTCGGAGATCAGGCGCGCCTGCTGCTCGCGGGCCTCCTTGACGATCCGCTCGGCCTCGCGCTTCGCCTCGGCGAGCATCTCCTGGCGCTCCTTGACGATCCAGCGCGCCTGCTTGATCTCCTCGGGGATCGTCGCCCGCATCTGATCGAGCAGGTCGTAGATCTCCTCGCGATCAACGCGCACCTGATCCGTCAACGGCACGGGTCGTGCGTTGTGGATCAGGTCGTCGAGCTTGTCTATTAGGACCAGGACGTCCATCTGAAGTGGGGGTAAGAGTACGGGGTGCGCACGGATGCTGGCGCGCACGGTGAAACTTCGTCGCCGCCTTGCAAGCTCCTGCCCACGCGCTAAACGCTGCCTGCAAACGTGCGTGATGGCGGTGCCTGCCCCAGGCGTGGGCGTGCGGCTCAGTCCTGCTTCGCGCGCTCCGCGAGCGCCTGCGCGACCACGTCGGGCACGAGGTCGGAGACGTCGCCGCCGAACATCGCCATCTCCTTCACCCCCGTCGAGGAGAGGAAGCTGTAGCTCGGCGAGGCGATCACGTAGACCGACTCGATCTCGGGCGCGAGCTTGCGGTTGAGCTGGTTCATCTCGAACTCGTACTCGAAGTCGGAGATCGCGCGCAGGCCCTTGACGATCGCGGTCGCGCCCTGCTCGCGCGCGAACTCGACGAGCAGGGTGCGGAAGATCTTGACCTCGACGTTCTCGAGCGAAGCGGTCGCCTCGACGATGAAGTCCCGCCGCTCCTCCGCGGTGAACAGGTGGTCGCTCTTGCGCGGGGCGTTGCCGACGACGCCGACCAGCACCCGCTCGAACACGTTCGCGGTGCGGCCGATGATGTCCAGGTGGCCGTTCGTGACCGGGTCGTAGCTTCCCGGGCAGACCGCCAGGCGCCCGTCGGGGCTCATTCGCCCGCGGCGCCGGGCGCCGGGTGGATCCGGATCAGGGTGTCGCCGTAGCGGCGCTCGTCGCCCTTCGGTAGCGCGAGCTCGAGCGGCTCGCGCGCGGCCGACTCGGTGATCACGAGCGCCCCCGGGGCGAGCAGCGGGCGGCAGCAGCTTGTCGAGCTCAGGGCCAAGACGGTCGGCGAGTCTATACGGGGGGTCGCAGAAGACGAGATCGAAAGTTGCCCGCTCACGCCGCAAAAACGCGCCGGCGTCGGCGCGCACGACCCGGGCCCGCTCGCCGAGGCCGAGCTCCTCGACGTTGCGCGCCGCCAGGCGAGGTGTCGGTATCGACGAGGGTCGCCTCGGCCGCGCCGCGCGAGAGCGCCTCGATCGCGAGCGCGCCCGTGCCGGCGAAGAGGTCGAGGACGCGGGCGCCGGAGACGTCGCCGAGGATCGAGAACAGGGCCTCGCGCACGCGGTCCGCGGTCGGGCGCACGTCCGCCCGCTTCGGCGGCGCCGCGAGCCGGCGGCCGCGCAGCTCGCCGGCGACGACCCTCACCGGGCACCCATCAGGCCGCGATCGGCTCCAGCGCGCTCGTCGCCGAAGCGCTCGCGGGCGGCGTCGAGCAGCGGGCCCAGCTCCGGCGCGGCGAGCGAGCCGTGCTCGCGGACGAGGGCGAGCACCTCCTCGCGGGCGGCGGCGAGCAGGGCCATGTCCTCGGGCAGGGTCGCGACCCGGAAGCTCGGCAGCCCGTGCTGGCGGGTGCCGAGCACCTCGCCCTCGCCGCGCAGCGCGAGGTCGACCTCGGCGAGCTTGAACCCGTCGCGCTCCGAGGCGATCGCGTCGAGCCGCAGCTTGGCGCGCTCGGACTCGGGGTCGGCGAAGAGGATGCACTGGCTCTCGTGCTCGCCGCGGCCGATCCGCCCGCGCAGCTGGTGGAGCTGCGAGAGGCCATAGCGGTCGGCCCCCTCGATCAGCATCACGGCTGCGTTGGCGACGTCGATGCCGACCTCGATCACGCTCGTCGCGACCAGCACGTCGGCCTCGCCCGAGGCGAACCGCTCCATCGCGGCCGACTTCTCCGCCGCCGGCATCTGGCCGTGCAGCAGCTCGACGTCGAAGTCGCGGAACTCGCCCGCCGCCAGCCGCTCGGCCTCGGCGGTCGCCGCCGTCGCCTGCAGCTTCTCGGACTCGGAGACGAGCGGGCAGACGACGAATGCCTGTCGCCCCTCGCGGAGCCGGCCGCGGATGAACTCATAGGCGCCGGCGCGCTTCTCCTCGCCCACGACCCAGGTCTTCACCGGCCGCCGGCCCGCGGGCAGCTCGCGCAGGACGGTGGAATCGAGGTCGCCGAAGGCCGTCAGCGAGAGCGTTCGCGGGATCGGCGTCGCGGTCATGTGCAGGACGTGTGGCACCGCGTCGCCGGGCGCCTTGCGATCGAGCGCGGCGCGCTGGCGAACGCCGAAGCGGTGCTGCTCGTCGACGATCGCGACGCCGAGGCTCGCGAACTCGACCGTCCTCCTCGATCAGCGCGTGGGTGCCGACGACGATCGAGAGCTCCCCCGACGCGAGCCGGGCGAGCGCCTCGCGGCGGCCGGCGGCGCGCGAGGACCCGGTCAGCAGCGTGAAGCTGAGCATCGAGGGCTCGAGCAGCCGGTCGAGGGTCACCGCGTGCTGCTCGGCGAGGGTCTCGGTCGGCGCCATCAGCGCCGCCTGGTGGCCGGCCTCGACCGCGCGCAGCATCGCGTACAGCGGCGAGCACGGTCTTGCCCGATCCGACCTCCCCCATCAGCAGCCGCTGCATCGGCCGCCCCGATGCGAGGTCGGCGTCGATCTCGTCCATCGCCCGGCAGCTGGTCGGCGGTCGGCTCGAACGGCAGGGAGTCGAGCCAGCTCGCGACGAGCTCGCCGGGCGGCTCGAGCGCGATCGCGGGCCGCTCGAGCTCGCGGCCGCGGCGGCGGACCGCGAGCGCGGCCTGATGCAGGAAGAGCTCCTCGAAGGCCAGCCGCTCCCGCGCCGGCTGCGACCTGCTCGAGCGTGGCGGGGAAGTGGGCGGCGGCGATCGCGTCGGCGACGCCGGCGAGCCCGCGCCGGGCGCGGATCGCCGCGGGGAGCGGCTCGACCACGTCGGTGGCGTGCGCGAGCGCCTGCCAGGTCCAGTCGCGGAGCTTCTTCGGCGCCAGGCCCTCGGTCGCCGAATGGGTGGGGACGATGCCGGTGGTGTGGATGCCCCCCTCCCCCAGCTCCTCGTAGTCGGAGACGCGAAAGCCGTTTCGATCGAGCTTTCCGTGCAGGAGCCAGCGGCTCTCCGGCACGAGGCGGTCGGCGAGCCATGCCTGGTTGAACCAGACGGCCTTGGCGACGCCCGACTCGTCGGCGACCTTGGCCTCGACGATCTTCAGGTTGCGGCGCCGGGTCGGCCGCACCTTCGCCGACTGGACCACGACCGCGATCGTCTTCTCGGCGCCGAGGGGCAGGTCGGAGATCAGGCGTCTGATCGGAGCGGTCCTCGTGCCGGTGAGGGACGTTGGCGAGCAGGTCGCCGACGGTCTCGACGCCGATACGGGCGGCGCGCTCGGCGAGCCGCGGGCCCACGCCGCTCAGCGAGGAGAGGGGCACGGCGAGCCGGCTCGGCCGCGGCACGGAGCGCAGCTCGACGGCGGCAAGCGCTTCGCGCTCGGGGCGCTCGCCGGTGCCGATCGCCCGCGGCGCCTCGGGGAGTCCGACGGTGCCTGGACCGACGGTGGTCGCTGCGCCGCTCACTCGGCTCTAGGCTACGCCCGAGATGGGTCGGATCGAGGAGCGGCTGGAGGAGCTCGGGCTGGCGCTGCCGGAGCCGTTCTGCGCGCCCGGCGGAGTCGAGTTCAAGTTCGAGCTCGTCCGCGTGCACGGCGGGATCGCCTATGTCTCGGGCCACGGCCCCATCGACGGCTTCCGGCCGCTCGTCCAGGGCAAGGTCGGCGCCGAGGTCACCCCCGAGCGCGCCTACCAGGCGGCGCGCGAGACCTGCCTCTCGGTGCTGGCGTCGCTGAAGCGCGAGCTGGGCGAGCTCGACCGGGTAAGCGGCTGGCTGAAGCTGCTCGGCCTCGTCAACTCCGCGCCAGGCTTCAGCGCGACTCCCGGCGTGATCAACGGCTTCTCCGACCTCGTGCTCGAGCTCTGGGGTCCCGAGGCGGGCCGCCACGCCCGCTCCGCGATCGGCGCCTCCGAGCTGCCATTCGACATCCCGGTCGAGGTCGAGGCGGTCGTCGCGGTCGCGTGAGCTCGTTGGAGCTCTGACCCCTAGGCGCTCCCGCCCTCGCGTTCGGCCCGGTCACGCTCGGCCAGCTTTTCCTTCAGGTAGGCGGCCTTCTCGCCGCGTCGTTCGTGCTGGCGTGCTTCGTGCGGCTGCTCGGCCTCCTTCAGGCGCCGTCGCTCATCCTCTTCACGCTCCGCCTGGTCTCGCTTGAGCTCCTGAGTGGTCGGTTCTTGGCCCTCTTCGGAATTCACCGCCCGAACCTACTCGACAGCACTCAGGCGGGCGAGGGTGCCTCGCGCGCCTGCGGTGCCGCGCGAACATCTCCTCGACGTACTTGAAGCCGCGGCGATCGCGAACTCGGCCGGAACTCGGTGTAGCGGCCGAGGGTCCGGGAGCGGCGGGCCTTCGGGGGCAGCACGGACGGGTAGAAGAGCGCCGCCGCGGTCAGGTCGGCGACCGTGAAGGAGTCGCCGACCAGGTAATCGCCGATCGCCGAGCTCGGCCTCGAGCCGGTCGAAGCCGGCGTCGATCTTGGCGCGGGCCTCGCGCGGCGGCCTCCTGGGACTTGACGCCGTAGCGGAGCTGGAGGAAGCCGGCGGCGACCGGGACGGCAAGGCGCGCCGCGGCGCTGCAGCGGGCCCGGCATCTGGCTTGGCGAGGAGCTTCGCGGCCGTGTCGGCCGGTCCTTGATGATCTCGTGCCACGCGTAGAGGCGCGTGTAGGGGCCGACCTCCTCGTCGAAGAAGTCCTCGAGCTCGAGCGCGCGGGCGCGATCGGCCGGATCGGCCGGGTAGAGCGGCGGCTCGGGCCAGCGCTCCTCGAGCGCGGCGACGATGTCGGTGGAGTCGAGTAGCGTGCGCCCGTCGAGGTCGAGCAGCGGGAAGGTCTTCGACGCGCCGCGGCTCTTCGCCAGGGCGAACGCCATGTGCGGGCCCGGCGGCGGCGAGCGGCGCTCGTGCTCGACGCCCTTGTACTCGAGCGCCCAGCGGATCTTCTCGGAGAAGTGCGAGACCTTGATCTGCCAGAGGACGGGCTTCGCCACGAGCGTCAACGCTAACCGGTCGCGACCTCGATGTCCGTGAGCTCGATCCAGACCAGCGTCGGCCCGGGAAGAGCCCGGTTCGCGGGGCCGCGGGGCGTCACCCGGCGCCGGGTCGGGAAGACGAGTCCGCCGAACTCGCGGTTCTCCTCGAGCGCGTGGGCGGCCTTCGCCCAGCCGCCGACCACCTCCGCGGTGTAGTCGTGGCGGCGGAGCAGCGAGTCGCCACCGACCCAGAACGTCTGCGCGGCCGAGTGGGTGTGGAGCGAGGGATCGAAGCGGGCGTCGAGCCGGCGCCAGCGCTCGCCGCCGGGCGCGGTCCAGGGCCTGCCCTCGCTGAGCTCGACCTCGCGCGCGCGTCAGGAGCAGGGGCGTCGTGAGGTAGTTCCACATCGCGTAGCCGGCGAAGTAGGCGGTGTCGAGCGCGTCCCATCGGAGGTTGCGGCGAAGGCCCGAGCGGCCGAAGAAGAGCGGCCGCGGATCGGCGCGCTCGGAGATCGTCCTGCCGTCGGCGTCCTCGAGGCGGACGCGTCCGCGATCGAAGCTCGCCCGCTCCGGGACCGCCTGCGGGTCGAACTCGACGCGCTGCTCGCCGACCTCGACCCTGATCCGGTAGTCGGAGAAGAGGCCGCGCGGGGCCCGGGTCGCGAGCAGGAGGCCGCCCGAGCGCACCCGGGCCGTGATCTCGCCGGCGGCGCGCCAGCGCTCGAGCCCGCCGTGCGCCTCGAGCACCTCGGCCAGAAGGGCGTCGGCGCTCACTCTCGCTCACTCGGCGGTGATCAGCCACCACCAGCCCGGCTGGCCGGCGATCTGGACGTCGACCTCCGCGCCGCCCTCGAGCTCGGCGGGGAGCTCCTCGGCGGGGATCGGCGCGTCGGGGGACGCGAAGACGGTGACCAGCTCGGAGCCCTCGCCGAGGCGCTCGAGCGTCTGGTTCAGGGTCGAGCCGGTGCCTCCCCACGCGATGATCTCCGAGCCGTAGAAGCCGACCGCGTCCTCCTTCATGAACCTCCCCTTGACGTCGTCCTTGACCGCGGGTGCGACGCCTCCAGAGCGGATCCGGCCGAGCGCGCCGGTGAGCCGCTCCGCGTTCTCGGCCGCGCCGGCGTCGCCGTCCGCCTCGGGCAGGGCGGCGAGCGCCGCCTGCTGGGAGTCGCAGTCGACGACGACGACCTGCTTCTCGGCGAGCTCGGCGGCCTCGGCGGCGGCCATCCTCACGTTCGGCGAGTTCGGGAACAGCACCACCTCCTCGGAGGGGGCGCGCTCGATGACCGCGACGAGGTCGCGGGTGGAGGGGTTGAGCGTCGCGCCGCCGTCGACGACGATCGCGCCGAGGTCCTCGAACATCCGCTTCAGCCCGTTGCCGCTCGCGACGGCGACGATCGCCGAGCGGCTGCCGCCGAGCCGCGCCTCGCGCTCGGCGACCTGCTCGCGCATGTCGGCGATGTCCTCCTGGACGATCTCGCCGGCGCCGTCGAAGAGCGCCTTCGCCGCCTCGAAGTCGTCGGTGTGGACATGGACCTTGATCGTCGACGGGTCGCCGACGACGAGGACCGAGTCGCCGAGCTCCTCGAGCCTCGGGACGAACGAGTCGGCGTCGAGGCCCTGCCCGGTGACGATGAAGTTCGTGCACCAGCGGTAGGTGAGGTCGTCGTGGTGGACGTCGTGGGTGCGCGCCGGCGCGTAGTGCGGGATCTCGGGCAGCTGCACGCGCTCGCCGGTGAGCCCGGAGATGTACCCGCGGACGAGCACGACGAGCCCGAGCGCGCCGGCGTCGACGACGCCGTGCTCGGCGAGCACCGCGAGCTGCTCGGGGGTGTGGCGCACGGCCTCCTCGCCGGCGAAGAGCGCCGTCGCCATCATCTCGGCGAGCAGCGCGTTCTGCTCCTCGTCGGTCGCGTCCTGATCGAGGCGGTGGTGCTCGCGCCAATGGTCGAGCCGCTCGGCGACGGCATCGGACATGCGCTCGGCGACGGTCAGCATCGTCCCGGGCTGCGGGTCGCGGACCGACGCGCTCGCCGCGTCGCTGGCGGCGCAGAGGCCCTCCTTGATCAGCTCGGGATCGATCAGCCGCCCCGCCGGCGTCACCAGCTTCTCCGCGGCTCCGCGGATGAACTGGCTGAGGATGACCCCGGAGTTGCCGCGAGCGCCCATCAGCGCCGCGCGAGCGACCAGGCGCACGATCTCCTGCCGGGGCGGGTCCTTCTCCTCGCGCTCGAGCCGGTCGAGCTCCTCGAGGACGTAGCGCATCGTCAGCGCCATGTTGTCGCCGGTGTCACCATCGGCGACGGGGAACACGTTGAGATCGTTGATCTCCTGCCGGCGCTCCTCGAGGTGGGATAGCGCGACCGCCGTCATCTGGCGAAACCGGCGTATCGAAGGGTCTGCCACGGTGCGCGAGCCTAGCGCCGCGCGGGACGCAGGCAGGTTCAGCGAGGCGCGGTCAGGCGGCCTTGGTGACCTTGTTCGACTTCAGGCAGCGGCTGCAGACGTAGACGCGGCGCGGGGTGCCGCGATCGTCGACGCGGACCTTCTGCAGGTTCGGGTTGAAGCGCCGCCGGGTCGCGGTCATCGAATGCGAGCGCGAGTTGCCGAACGCGGGCTTCTTGCCGCAGCTGAAGCAGACCTTGGCCATCGGCGCAAAAGGGTAGCGGCGACGCCGACTAACGCTCGGCGGTGTAGCGGATGGCGATCAGATGGAGGTTGGCGTCCGCCGGCAGGTCGTCCTCGCCGGCGGTCGACGGCCTGAAGACGTCGACGAAGAGGAGGTCGCCGCCGTCGACGTCGGCGCCGGCAGGCGCAGGGATCGTGCTGACGCGGTGCTCGTCCGCGACGGTCGCGCTTGACGCCGGGGCAGACGCCGGGTGGAGCGAGTCAGCGACGGGCTCGCCGGGGCAGCCGTCGAGAAGTTCGGCCCCCCAGAGCACGTCGGCGTTGGGGGCCGTGCCGGGCGCGTCCGGCGACCAGTGAAGGTCCAAGGAGACGCTTGTCCCGGGCACGCGATCGTCCGGGATCCGCGTGGCGAGCTCGATCCGCTCGGTCACGGCCGGATCGAAGGCAAGCGAGGGAACCAGGCCGGAAAGCGGATTCACATCGGGCTCGTTGGGTGCGCTGAAGGCGAGGTTGAGCTCGGTGACCGGGATGAGGATCCGACGCTCGGCGTCGGCGACGTCCTGTGAGTCCACCCCCGCGTCGGCGATCTCGTCCTCGGCGGATCCCGCTTCCGAAGCGCCGATCGCGTTGTTCGTGATCGCCGTCGAGTTGAGCGCTCCGGTCAGGTCGCCGCCCGCGGCGAGGCCCGACTCCAGGACCTGCGGGTTCGGGTAGGTCCCGCTCAAGTCGCCACCGGCCGCCCCGCTCGGCGGGAGACTGGTGGGCAGCGACTGCTGGGGGATGTTGAGGCTCGACTCGTCGACGTCGGCGCCCTTCAGCGAGTCGTCCACGACCTTGGAGCCTTCAACTGCGTTCGGCCCGATGTCACTGAGCTTTACGTTGCCGGCCTTGATGTCGCCGGAGTCGACCTTGTTCTTGCCGGGGAGGGCGGCGGCGGTACCGGAGAGGGCGACGAAGATCGCGACCACGCCCAGGATGTTGCGGCGGATGTACTCGCTCATCGCGAGTGACTATCGCGCCCGGGGGCGCCCTTGTCGTCAGGGATGGAACCCTGATTTTTTGGCTAGATCGACTCGCGGAGTTTCGCCATCCCGACCAGGGCGATGGCGGCGTTGCGACCCTGATCGCGCTTGTCGCCGCCGGCGCGGGCAAGCGCCTGCTCCATCGTCTCGCAGGTGATCACGCCGAACGCGCAGGGGACGCCGGTGTCGAGCGCCACCCGCTGGATGCCGCGCGCGGCCTCGGCGCAGACGAAGTCGTAGTGGTCGGTCTCGCCCTTGATCACCGCGCCCAGGCAGGCGACGCCGGCGAAGCGCCCGGAGTCCGCGCACCACTTCGCGGCCAGCGGAAGCTCGAAGGCGCCGGCGACCTCGAACGTGTGGACCGACGTCGGGGCGACGTCGTTCTCGGCGAAGGCCTCGGTGGCGCCGTTGACGAGCCTCTCGGCGAGGTCCTCGTAGAAGGTGGCGACGCAGATCGCGTACTCGCTCATCGCGCCGGGACCATACTGACTGGGCAATGGCGAAGGCGTCAGAGGAATTCGTCGACGCGGGCGGGCGGGAACTGCGCGTCTCCAACCCCGACCGGGTGATCTTCCCGGCGACCGAGCGGACGGCGGAGGTGACGAAGCTTCAGGTCGTCGAGTACTACCTCGCGGTCGCCGACGGCATCATGCGCGCCCTTCGCGAGCGGCCGACGACGCTCGAGCGCTGGCCGAAGGGGGTCCACCCGGGGATCGTCGTCTCGACCCGCGAGCGGGGAGGCGGCGACGCCTTCTACCAGAAGCGCGTGCCCCGGGGGGCGCCCGACTACGTGGAGACCGCGCGGATCGAGTTCCCGTCCGGCCGCCATGCCGACGAGGTCTGCCCGACCGAGATCGCGGTCGTGGGCTGGTGCGCGCAGATGGGCACGCTGACCTTCCACCCGTGGCCGGTGCGGCGGGTCGACGTCGACCACCCCGACGAGATGCGCATCGACCTCGACCCGCAGCCGGGCACCGACTTCGACGACGCCGTGCGCGTCGCAGGCGTCGCCCGCGAGCTCCTCTCCGAGCTCGGCTACGCCGGCTTCCCGAAGACCTCCGGGGGACGCGGGATCCACATCTACGTCCGCATCGAGCCCCGCTGGACGTTCACCGACGTCCGCCACGCGGCGATCGCCTTCGGTCGCGAGCTCGGTCGCCGGCTGCCGGGGGAGGTGACGACGAACTGGTGGAAGGAGGAGCGCGGAGAGCGGGTCTTCGTCGACTACAACCAGAACGCGCGCGACCGCACGATCGCCTCTCCCTACAGCGTCCGCCCGAAGCCGGGCGCCCCGGTCTCGGCGCCGCTCGACTGGGACGAGCTCGGCGGCGTCCAGCCGGAGGACTTCACGGTGGCGACCATGCCGGCCCGGTTCGCCGAGCACGGGGACCGCTTCGCGGCGATCGACGACGCCGCGCACTCGCTCGAGCCGCTGCTCGAGATGTACGAGCGCGACGAGAGCGAGGGCGAGGGCGACATGCCCTACCCGCCCGACTACCCGAAGATGCCCGGCGAGCCGAAGCGGGTGCAGCCGTCGCGCGACCGGGACCGGAAGGGCGAATGAGCTAGGGCTTCCCGTCGCCCTCGATGTCGACCGCGTCGTCGAGGTGCTCGGAGTGGATCAGCTCCTCGTCGAGCGCCAGCCCCTGATGGTGGAGCGCATGGCCGAGGCGGTCGCGCTTGGTCTTCAGGTAGGCCTCGTTGTGGGGGTTGGAGACCGACTGGATCGGCACCTGCTCGCTGACCGAGAGGCCGTAGCCCTCGAGCCCGATGATCTTCTTCGGGTTGTTGGTGAGGATGCGGATGCTGGTCAGCCCGAGGTCGCCGAGGATCTGGGCGCCGATCCCGTAGTCGCGCAGGTCGGCGGGCAGGCCGAGCTTGAGGTTGGCGTCGACGGTGTCGAGCCCCTCCTCCTGGAGCCGGTACGCCCGGAGCTTGTTGAGCAGGCCGATGCCCCGTCCCTCCTGGGAGAGGTAGAGCAGGACGCCCCTGCCCTCGCGCTCGATCATCGCCAGCGCGGCCTCCAGCTGGTCGCCGCAGTCGCAGCGCAGGCTGTGGAACACGTCACCGGTCAGGCACTCGGAGTGAACGCGGACGAGCACGTCGTCGGTCCCGGAGACCTCGCCCTTGACCATCGCGACGTGGTGCTTGTCGTCGACGAGCGAGCGGTAGCCGACCGCCGTGAACTCGCCGTACTTAGTCGGCAGCTTCGTCGCGACGATCCGCTCGACGAGCTTCTCGGTCCGCCGCCTGTAGGAGATGAGGTCGGCGACGGTGACCATCTTCAGGCCGTGGCGCTCGCAGTAGCCGACGAGGTCGGGCACGCGGGCCATCGTCCCGTCGTCGTTCATGATCTCGCAGATCACCCCGGCCGGGATCAGGCCGGCGAGCCGGGCGAGGTCGATCGAGGCCTCGGTGTGGCCGGTGCGCTCGAGCACCCCGCCCTCCTTCGCCTTCAGCGGGAAGACGTGGCCCGGCTGGTGCAGGTCCTCGGGCTTCGAGTGCGGGTCGATGGCGACCTGGACGGTCCGGGCGCGGTCGTGAGCGGAGATCCCGGTGGTGACGCCCTCCGCGGCCTCGATCGAGACCGTGAACGCCGTCTGCAGCGGCGCCTCGTTCTTCGCCGCCATCAGGTTGAGGCCGAGCTCCTCGCAGCGCTCGGGGGTCATCGCGAGGCAGATCAGCCCGCGCCCCTCCTTGGCCATGAAGTTGATCGCCTCCGGCGTCGCGAACTGGGCGGCGAGCACGAGGTCGCCCTCGTTCTCGCGGTCCTCGCCGTCGCAGACGACGACCATCTTGCCGCGGCGGATGTCCTCGAGCGCCTCCTCGATAGAAGCGAAGTCGGTGCGCTCGGTGTCGGTGGCCTGCTCGCTCATTCGGACTCCTCCCTAGACGTTAGGCGCTCGACGTAGCGGGCGACGACGTCGACTTCGATGTTGACGATGCTTCCGGGCTCGGCCGAGCCGAGGTTGGTGCGCTCGAGCGTCTCCGGGATCAGCGAGACCTCGAATCCGGTCTCGGTGAGCCCTGCGACCGTGAGGCTGACCCCGTCGAGCGCGATCGAGCCGCGCTCGACGACGTAGCGGCGAAGGTCCTCGGGCAGGTCGACCCCGACCCGCCGGGCGATGCCGTCCTCGCGGACCGCGGCGACCGTCCCGGTCCCGTCGACGTGGCCCTGGACGACGTGGCCGCCGAGCCGGTCCGCCGCGCGCAGCGCGAGCTCGAGGTTCACTGGGTCGCCCTCGCCCGAGCGGGCCGAGCGAGGTCAGCGAGAGCGTCTGGTTCATCACGTCGGCCTCGAACTCGCCGCCGCCCACCGCGGCCGCGGTGAGGCAGGCGCCGTTGACCGCGATCGAGTCGCCCTCGGCGAGCTCGCCCGCGAGCTCGGTGCGGATCCGCAGGCGCGCGCCCTCGTCGCCCCGTTCGAGCGAGGCGACGGTGCCGACGTCGGCGATCAGACCCGTGAACAACTCACCATTCCTTCATCCGCGCCGTGATCAGGACGTCCTCGCCGGAGGGCTCGGTGCTGAGCGCGAGGGCGCGCTCGGCGAGCTCGATCCGCTCGGCGCCGAGCCCGGCGGCGAGCGGACGCGCGTCGGCGCCGCCGATCAGGACCGGGGCGATGAACAGCCTCAGCTCGTCGATCTCGCCGGCGTCGAGGAACGAGCCGGCGAGGGTCGGCCCGCCCTCGAGCAGGAGGCTCGTGATCCCCCGCCGCCCAAGCTCGGCGAGCGCATTTGTTAAGGGGCCTGGCGCCTTGACAATCTCGGCGCCGGCGGCTTGCAGCTCAGGAGCGTCCTGTTCCGTGACGACGAAGAGGGGCGCCTCGTCGATCGACTTAACGAGGTTCGAGTCGAGTGGCAGGCGCGCGTGGGTGTCGAAGACGACTCTGCGGGCGGGCTGGCGCTCGGCCGCGGGTCGACGTCGCGCGCGGTCAGCAGGGGGTCGTCGGCGAGGGCGGTGCCGATCCCGACGGCGACCGCGTCGGACTCGGCGCGCCAGCGATGGACGAGCGATCGGCTCGACTCGCCCGAGATCCACTTCGAGTCGCCGGTCCGGGTCGCGACCCGGCCGTCGAGCGAGCTCGCCATCTTGCAGGTGACGAAGGGAAGGCCGGTCCGGGAGTGCTTGCGGAAGGGCTGGTTGAGCAGGCGCGCCGCGGTCGCCTCGGCGCCATGGGCGACCTCGACCTCGCGGCCGTCGTCGCGGAGGATCCCGGGCCCCCGCCCGCTTGCCTTCTCGCTCGGGTCCTCGGAGGCGATCACGACCCTGGCGATCCCGGTGGCGAGGATCGCGTCGGTGCAGGGCGGCGTCCGGCCCTGGTGGGCGCAGGGCTCGAGGGTGACGAACATCGTCGCTCCCGAGAGGTCCTCGCCGCGCGAGCCGGCATCGGCGATCGCCGCGACCTCGGCGTGGTCGCCGCCGAGCTCGGCGTGCCAGCCCTCGCCGATCACGTCACCGCCGCGGGCGATCACGGCGCCGACCAGCGGGTTGGGACTGACGTGCCCGCGTCCGCGCTCGGCAAGCGCCAGGGCGCGACGCAGATGAGCCCGATCCTGCTCTCGCTTGGCTTCGGTCGTCGTCATCGCACTGATTGACTCGTCAGTCAATAGCCATTGTACGCCCGGCGCGCCGCCGGCCGGCCAGGCGTATATTCGGGCCTGATGGTCAAGCGCTGGGCGAGATCACATCCTTGGGCGGCTTCCTACATCGCCGTGATCGGCGCCGTGGTCCTGTTCATGGTCCTCGCCGCCGTCGCGGACTTCGACGAGAGCGTCGTCGTCCTCTTCGCCCTCTGCGCGGTGGCGATGGGCGGCTTCCTGCTCGACAGGCTGAAGAACGGCCCCGGCGCCGCCGACGCCGCTCAGGCCTCGCAGCGCGCCCAGACCGAGTAGTAGCGGTCGCGCGCGACCGGCTCGAAGCCCTGCGGGGGCAGCTGCGTCGTCGCCGGGGTGTCGCCGTCGAACGCCTGCTTGTCGAGCGTGCGCCTGCCCTCGGCGATCAGCACGAGCTCGTCCTCCCCCTCCCCGTACGCGGGGTCGCTGCGCGAGATCACCTCGCCGGGGTCGGCGTCGAGGATCCAGCGCACGTCGGGGACGATCTTGTGCGTGGGGGTCGTGACCGGTCCGCAGCCGGCCGCCAGCCGGTCGGCGACCGGGTCCGACTCGAGCACACGGTCGAGGCTGGCGTTGGCGTCGTTGCGGAAGTTCAGGTCGGCGTTGAACTCGTCGAGCGCGAGCGTGCGGGTGAAGGTGAAGGCGACGACGGCGACGACGATCAGGGCCGCCCCGAGCGCCCAGGCGATCCGCAGCGCCCGGAAGCGCTCGATCGCGGCGAACCCGGCGATCGCGAAGCCGGCGAAGATGCAGAACGCCGCCGCGGCGACGATCAGGTAGCGGTCGATGACCGCGAAGCCGGCGGCGCCGATGGCGAGGAACGTGCCGATCCCGGTGACGAGGACGATTCCCGGCATCAGCGCGCGCCGCGGCACGAGCGCGACCGCCAGCGCGATTCCGATCAAGCCCGCGAGGACCACCGGCGGCTTGACCAGCTCGGTCATCGAGACCGCGAGCGCGCCCGGGAAGCTCGGACGAGGTCCTCGCCGCGGTCGAGCGAGGCGACGGTCTCGCTCGTCGCGTGCTGGGAGTAGAGCGGGTCGCCGGTGAACGCGAAGTCGATCCCGACCCAGACCAGCACGGGCGCCGCGGCGTAGGCGGCCCACTTGATCCGGCTGGGCCAATCCGCCTCGGGGTCGACGCTCAGCCAGAGCCAGTAGAGGCCGAGGAGCGCCCAGGCCTCCGGCCGCAGCAGGCCGGCGGCGGCGAGCAGGACCCAGACCAGTCCCCCGCGCCGCGGCCGCTGGTACTCGAGCACCGCCGCCCAGAGCACCAGCGCCATGAACGGGATGTCGATGTAGGCGCGGACGGCGAGATAGGGGAAGTCGAACCTCGAGAGCATCACGAGCGCCGCGGCGAGCCCGACGAGAGGCGCGAAAGCGTCGCGGCCGAGCCGGTAGACGGCGGCGACGACGGCGACGAACGAGAGCAGGGTCAGCAGGACCAGGGCGTGGTCGGCCGCGCCTCCGAGCGGGTAGAGCACGATCGCGACGGCGATCGCGAGGGGGTGCTGGGTGGGCGCGCGGAAAGCCTCGAAGCTGGGCTCCGAGCCCCCGAGCAGCTCGCTCCCCCAGACCAGCGAGTAGACCGAGTCGTAGTTCGGGTAGCTGGGCCAGAGCGCGAAGCCGACGATCGTGACGACGACGAGCGCGGCGAGGCCCGCGTACTCCAGCTTTCTAAGGGTCCCGGATTTCACGGCGCCCGATGCTAGATGCGTACCCTCTCTGAGCCGTGAAGCTGTTCATCCAGATCCCGTGCTTCAACGAGGAGTCGACGCTTCCGCTCACGCTCTCGGAGCTGCCGCGGTCGGTCGACGGCTTCGACGAGGTCGAGTGGCTCGTGATCGACGACGGCTCGACCGACCGCACCGTCGCGGTCGCCCGCGAGCACGGCGTCGAGCACATCGTCCGCCTCACCGGCAACCGCGGCCTCGCCAACGCCTTCCAGGCAGGTCTCGACGCGGCGCTCAAGCTCGGCGCGGACGTGATCGTCAACACCGACGCCGACAACCAGTACCGCGCCGCCGACATCCCGAAGCTGGTCGCCCCGATCCTCGCGGGCGACGCCGACCTCGTCGTCGGCGACCGCCGCACGCAGACGATCGAGCACTTCTCCGGGGCGAAGAAGCTCCTGCAGCGGCTCGGGAGCTGGGTGGTCCGCCGGGCCTCCGGCACCGACGTCCCCGACACGACCTCTGGATTTCGCGCCTACAACCGCGAGGCGGCGATCTCGCTCCAGGTCGTCTCCAGCTTCACGTACACGCTCGAGAGCCTGATCCAGGCGGGGAAGATGCTCGTCGCCGTCGACCACGTCGAGGTCGGCACCAACGAGAAGGTGCGCGAGTCGCGGCTCTTCCCCTCGACCTCGGCCTACGTCCGCCGCAACGCGCTCTCGATCTTCCGCGCCTACGCGATGTACGAGCCGCTGCGGGTGTTCACGACGGCCGCGATCGTCGTCGCCCTCGCCGCCCTCGCGGCCTGGATGCCCTTCCTCATCGACTGGATCTTCAACGGCGACTCGACCGGGCACATCCAGTCGCTGATCCTCGGCGCCGTGCTCGTGATCGCCGCCGTGCAGCTGTTCGCGCTCGGCGTCGTCGGCGACGCCCTCGCCGGCCAGCGGGTGATCACCCAGCGCGTCTTCGAACGCGTGCGGCGGGTCGAGCTCACGCTCGGGATCGAGCCCTCGCACTACGAGGCCGGCGCGCCGCCGAAGCCGCGGAGCGAGGGCTCCGGCGGCGCGGGCGACGCCGAGACCGAGCGCCTGACCCGGGCGCGATAGCTCCGTGAGCACACCGGAGGACCAGCCCGGCGCCGCCGGCGACGAGGCCAAGCGCTACGGCAAGACCGCCGGGCTGCTCGGGCTCGGGGTCGGCGCGACCGGGCTGATCACCTACTTCTACTTCGCGCTCGCCTCCCACAACCTCGACCGCCAGGACTACGGCGAGCTCGTCGTCCTCTGGTCGGCGGTCTTCATCACCGTCTCCGTCCTCTACCGCCCGGTCGAGCAGCTGCTCTCGCGGACGATCGCCGAGCGCGAGGCCCACGGCGATCCGATCGGGGGGACGATCCGGATCGCCGCGACCATCCAGGGCGGCCTCGCCGTGCTCTTCGCCGTGCTCGCGCTGGCGTTCAAGGGACCGCTCACGGACGACCTGCTGTCCGGCAACGAGTCCCTCTACTGGGTGCTGGTCGGCGCCGTGCTCGCCTACTCGGCGAGCTACTTCGCGCGCGGCTTCTTCGCCGGGACCCGGCGCTTCCCGCTCTACGCGCTGCTGATGCTGTGCGAGTCGATCGCCCGCACGGGGTTCGCGCTTGCGGTCGCGCTCGGAATCGCCACCGGGCAGACGGTGGTCGCGCTCGGGATCGTCGTCGCCCCGTTCGCCAGCCTGCTCGTCGTCCCCTTCGCGATCGGGCGCAGCGTCCGCCGAGAGCCCACGGTGGTCGCCGCCGACTCGGAGGGCGGCGCGCCGGCCTTCACCCTCGCCCACGGCAGCGGCTTCGCCGCGGCGGTGCTCGTGATCATGCTCAGCGAGCAGGCCTTCCTCAACGCCGGTCCGTTGCTCGCCAACGCGACCACGGGCGCCGCGGCCGCCGGCTTCATCTTCAACGTGCTGATGATCGCCCGCGCGCCGCTGCAGCTCTTCCAGGCGGTCGCGACCAGCCTCCTCCCCCACCTCACCCGACTTCGCTCCGGCGCCACCGAGAGCGGGGACGAGGCGTTCCGGCTCTCGATCCGCTCGACGATCTGGGCGATCGTGGCCTTCGCCGGCTGCACAGCCGTCGTCGTCGCCGTCGCCGGGCCCGAGCTGATGCAGATCGCCTTCGGCGACAAGTTCGAATACGACCGCGCCGGCCTTCTGATCGTCACCGCCGGCATGGGCCTCTATCTGTGCGCGGCGACGCTCAACCAGGCCGCGGTCGCGCAGGGGCAGGTCCGCCGCGCCGCCGCCTGCTGGGCCGCGTGCGCCGTCGCCTTCGTCGCCTGGAACCTGCTCCCGGTGCTCGACGAGTACCGCCGGATCGAGGTCGGCTTCACGGTCGCAGCGGGGCTGCTGGCGATCCTGCTCTACCTGCTCTACCGCCATCCCCACGGCCGGCTCGAGGACGTCCCCGCGCCGGACTCGCCGGCCGAGCTCGAGGCTCGCCTGGCCGCCGCCGACGAAGCGAGCTGAGAAACGAGTCGGCTACTCGGCCCCGGCGGCGGCGGCGATCCTCGAGTAGGCGCCGGCGGGGTCGTCGTCGCCGAAGATCGCGGAGCCCGCGACGAACAGCGTCGCCCCGGCGGCGGCGACGAGCGGGGCGGTCTCCGCGTCGATGCCACCGTCCACCTCGATCACCGGATTGGCGACGACGTCGCGCAGGCGCTCGACCTTGCCCGGGGAGCGGGCGATGAAGGCCTGCCCGCCCCAGCCCGGGTTGACGGTCATGCACAGGACGAGGTCGGCCGCATCGTCGAGCTCGGCAACTGCCTCGGCCGGTGTCCCGGGGTTGATCGCGAGCCCGGCGAGGCAGCCCGCCTCCCGGATCGCGTGCAGCGTGCGGTTCGTGTGCGGGGTCGCCTCGTCGTGGATCGTGATCGAGTCGGCGCCGGCGCGGGCGAACTCGTCGACGTGGTTCTCCGGGCGTTCGATCATCAGATGGACGTCGATCGCGCCGCCCGCGTCGTGGACCTGGTCTGCGATCGCGCCCGCGATGAGCGGGCCGATCGTGATCGGGGGAACGAAATGGCCGTCCATGACGTCGACGTGGATCACCCGGGCGCCCGCGTCCATCACCTCCGCGACCTGAGCGCCCAATCGCGCGAAATCGGCGGAGAGGATCGACGGCGCGATCCGCTTGGCGGCATAGAGCCCCTTCGGATCGCCCGCCATCACACGGCCTTCAGCATCGAGTGGCCGCAGTGCTGGCAGGACATGTCCTCGGTCGACCGCATCCGCGCGATCGTCTGGTGCTCCCCGCAGTCGGGACAGGCGGAGACGAGCTCGTAACGGTTCAGGCAGTTCACGCAGCGATAGCGCCCCGGGAGGTTGGTCGGGCGCAGCCAGGGCTCGCCACACCCCGGGCAGTTCGGGCGTGGTAGTTCGGAGCTCAGGGCTGGTCATGGCGTCGCAGCCGGGCGATGAAGAACCCGTCCGTCCCGTCGCGGTCGGGTCGGATCTGGAGGAACCGGGAATCGCGCTCGGAGGCGAGGCCAGGGTAGAGCTCGCCGAGGCCGTCGGCGATCAGTCCGAGGCCCGCGGCGCGGGATTCGAGGAACGCTCCGACGACGCCCTCGTTCTCGCGCGCCGAGACCGTGCATGTCGAGTAGACGAGCGTGCCTCCGGGGGCGAGCGCTTCGGCGCCGCGGGCGAGGACCTCGCCCTGCAGGCCGGCGAGGCGAGCCGGGTCGCCCGGGTCCTTGCGCCAGCGGGCATCGGGCCTGGAGGCGAGCGTTCCGAGATCCGAGCACGGCGGGTCCACGAGGACGCGATCGTAGCCCTCGCCCAGGTCGTCAGCGGTGGCCGCGTCGGCCACGACCGGCTCGACGATCGTCGCGCCCATGCGTCCGGCTAGCTCGGCGACGAGCGAGGCTCGCTGGGCGCGCAGCTCGACCGAGCGGATCGTGCCCTCGTTCCCCATCCGGGCCGCGAGCATCGTCGTCTTCACGCCGGGGCCGGCACAGAGGTCGAGCACACGCTCGCCGCCGGCAGGATCGAGCAGGGCGACGGCGGCGGCCGACGAGCGCGACTGCCCGATTGCACGGCCTGACCCGATCGCGGCGGCGCCGGCCTCGCCGAGCGGCCCCTCGACGACGACCGCCTCGCTGACGTCGAGCGGTGCGGGCCCCGGCGCGGGCCCGGCCTCGACGCCGCCCGCGTGCAGCTCGGCGATCAGCTCCTCGCGGCTCGCCAGCAGCTCGTTCGCCCGCAGCGCCGTCTCCGCCGGCCGGTTCTGGGCGGCCATCAGGGCCAGCGCCGACTCGGCGCCGAGCTCCTCCCACCAGAGCTCGGCGAGCCAGGGCGGGTAGGAGTGGCGCGCCGCGGCGCCGCCGGGCTCGGTCTCCGGGAGCGCGTCGAGGATCGCCTGGCCCTCGCTCGAAGCGCGGCGGAGGACGGCGTTGACGAGCCCCGCCCCCCGGCGGCCGCGCGGCGAGGCCTTCGCCAGCTCGACCGCCTGATCGACGGCGGCGTGCGCGGCGGCATCGGAGAAGAGGAGCTCGAAGATGCCGAGCCGGAGCGCGGCGAGGACGGGGTCGTCGAGCTTCTCGGGCGCGCGCCTGGCAAGCGCTCCGATCAGGTAATCGGAGCTGCCGCGCCGCTGGACCGCGCCGTAGGCGAGCCGCTGGGCCAGGCCGCGCTCGCGGGCAGAGACCCCGTGGCGATCGATCGCGGCCGGCAGCGCGCGGTCGGCCCAGGCGCCGTCCTCGAAGACCCGGCGCAGGACCTCGAAGGCCGCGGCGCGGGCGGGCGAGATCAAAGCGCGCGGCCCGGGGGCGCGTGACCGCGCAGGTACGCGCCAGCCGGCATCGGCCGCTTGCCCGGCGGCTGGACCTCGAGGAGATCCAGGAGACCCTCGCCCGTCCCGAGCAGCAGCCGCTCCTCGTCTTCGCTCAGCAGCGTCCCGGGCGCGAGCTCCCCGGACGTGGCCCGAGCCCGCCGCACGCCCAGGCGCTCGTCGCCGTCGAGCGTGAGATAGGTGCCGATGTGAGGGTTGAGCGCGCGGACCCGGCGCTCGAGCTCGGTCGCGGGAACGCTCAGGGTCGAGCCGGCGATCCTCAGGGGCGATCTTCTCGGCATAGGTGGCGGCGCCCTCGTCCTGCTCGGCGAGGGACAGCGCGTCGTCGGCGCGCAGGTCGAGGGCGCGGACGAGGAGCTCGCCGCTGAGCTCGGCAAGCCTCGGCTCGAGCGTGCCGAAGTCCTCGCCGGCGGCGATCGGCATCGCCTCCCGCAGCGCGATCGGGCCGGAGTCGAGGCCCGCGGTGACACGGAGGATCGTCACCCCGGTCTCGGCGTCGCCGGACATGATCGCCCGCTCGATCGGCGCCGCGCCGCGCCAGCGCGGCAGCAGCGACGGATGCACGTTCAGCATCTCGAGCTCGGCGAGAAGCGGGTCGGTGATCAGCTGCCCGAAGGCGCAGACGGCGCCGACCTCCGGCTCGGCGGCGCGCACCCGCTCGGCGGCGTCCGCGTCATTGACGCTCGCCGCCTGGAGCAGCTCGATCTCGAGCTCGCGGGCGAGGACGGCAGCCGGCGGCGGTGCGAGCCGGCGGCCGCGGCCGCGGCGGCTGTCGGGCGGGGTGACGACGAGCGCCGGCCGGTGCGGCGAGTCGGCGAGGCGCCGCAGCACCGTGGCGGCGAAGGCCGAGGTGCCGAGGTAGACCGTCCGCACGCGCTCGCCGCCGCCCGCCGCGGAGGCTAGTCGCCGTTGACGGCGGCGGGCTCGGGGTCGTCGCTGCCGACGTGCTCCGGCTCGGGGCTGAACGAGGTGCCCTCGCGAAGCGCCCGCAGCGCGCCGCGGCGCTGGTCGGTAAGGGTGCGGTCCAGCATCAGCACCCCGTCGAGATGGTCGACCTCGTGCTGGATCACGCGCGCCTCGAGGCCCGAGGCCTCGACCTCGAGCGGCTCACCGGCCGCGTCGTGGGCGCGCACCCGCACGTGGAGCGGCCGCTCGACGTCGACCACGATGCCGGGCAGGCTGAGGCAGCCCTCCTCGGCGGTCTCGGCCTCGTCCGAGCTCCACTCGATCTCCGGGTTGACGAGGGCTGTCGGCGTTGCGTCAGGCCCAGCCTGGAAGACGAGCAGGCGCCGCATCAGCCCGAGCTGCGTCGCCGCGAGCCCGACGCCGAGCGCGTCGTGCATGATCGCCACCATCCGCTCGACCTCGGCGGCGAGCTCCGGGCCGTACTCCTCGACGGGCGAGGCCGGCGAGCGCAGCACCGGATCGCCGAACTTGCGGACGTTGGCGAGGGCGTGGCGCCGGCGCTCGAGCGTCTCGGCATCGAGCTCCTCGACGCGCTCCTCGTCGGGCCCCTCGGGCTCGATCGGCTCCTGTTCGAGCTCAGCTTGGATCTGCTCGTTGCCCACGAGCCGATTCTAGAGCGGGCCGGACCGTCTCCTACTGCGGGTCGACGTCCACGGAGATCGAGACATCGCGGAGCTCGCGGCTCTTCGCGGCGGCCTCGACCGCATCCCGGACGGCGGCGACGGCCCCGGTGCGTTCGGCGGACTTGACGAGCAGCTGGCGGCGCTCGCGGCCGCGCAGGCGAAAGCGCGGCGCCGGTCCGAGCAGGGTCGCGTCCCCCGGGAGCGCGGGCTCGATCCGCTCGGCGAGGGCGGCGGCGGTGCGCTCGGCGGCCGCACCGTCCTCGGCGGTGATCTCGACACGCACGAGGCTCGCGTAGGGCGGGTAATCGAGCTCGCGGCGGCGCTCGAGCTCGGCGGCCACGAAGCCGGCGGCGTCGTGGCGGGCGGCGGCGGCGATGCTCGGCGCCTCAGGGGCGAGCGTCTGCACGAGAACGCGGCCGCCGGCCGCGCCGCGCCCGCTTCGCCCGGCGAGCTGGGAGACGAGCGCGAAGGTCCGCTCCTCGGCGCGGAAGTCGGGAAAGCGGAGGCTGGAGTCGGCGTCGAGAACGACGCTGAGGGTGACGTCGGCGAAGTCGTGGCCCTTGGCGACCATCTGGGTGCCGACGAGAACGGCGGAGCGCGCCTCCTGGAACCGGCGCAGGACGCCGAGGTGCCCGTCTCCGCCCGCGGCGGAGTCCGAGTCCAGCCTGAGCACCGGCAGCGGCGCCAGGAGCTCGGCGATCTCGGACTCGATCCGCTCGCTTCCGGCACCGAAGCGCGAGAGCGTCACCGAGCCGCAATCGGGACACTGGGTCGGCAGGGCCGCGCGGTGGCCGCAGTGGTGGCAGGCGAGCCGCTCGGCTCGGCGGTGGACGACGAGCGAGACGTCGCATTCGGGGCAGCCCCAGGCACGGCCGCAGGATCGGCAGCTCAGATGCGGCGCGTAGCCCCGGCGGTTGACGAGCACGATCCCCTTGCCGCCCTCGGCGCGCAGCCGCTCGAGCTCGGAGCGGGTGCGCTCGTGAAGCGCCCCCGCCGTCCCCGCGCGCTCGCGCATGTCGAGCAGCTCGACCGCGGGCAGGGCCTGGGAATCGACCCGCTCGGGGAGCTCGAGGTGGTCGAGCTCCACCCAGCTCTCGGGCCGCGGCGTCGCCGTTCCGGCGATGAGGGTCGCCCCGCTCGCCTCGGCGCGGCGGCGGGCGACGGCCCTGGCGTCGTAGCGCGGGTCCCCCTCCTGCTTGTACGAGGAGTCGTGCTCCTCGTCGATCACGATCAGGCCGAGGTCCGCGACCGGCGCGAAGACGGCGCTGCGCGGGCCGACGCAGATCCGCGCCTCGCCGCTTCGCAGCCGCCGCCATTCGTCGGCGCGCTCGCCGTCGGAGAGCTGGGAGTGCGTGAGCGCGACCCGATCGCCGAAGCGGTCGCGGAAGCGGCCCATCGTCTGCGGCGTCAGGCCGATCTCGGGGACGAGCACGATCGCGCCCTGCCCGCGAGCCAGCGCCGCCTCGACCGCGGCGAGGTAGACCTCGGTCTTGCCCGAGCCGGTGACCCCGTGGAGCAGGAACCGGCCGCCGTCCGAGCGCTCGATCGCGTTGACCGCGGCCGTCTGGTCGGGGGTGAGCTCGACGCGGCCGCGCACGGTCCCGACGGCGACTACCTCGGGACGGCGGGAGCGCTCGACCTCACGGGTGCGGACGAGGCCGCGGTCCTCGAGACGGCGGATGGTGGCCCGGTCGGCTGCCTCGATCTCCGCGGCGGCGAGCTCGGCGCCGAGCGTGAGCGTCCCTCCGGCGGGGCCCGCCAGCCGCTCGAGCACGGCGCGCTGCTTCGCCCCGAGCCGCTCGGCCCCCGCGAGGGCCTCGGCGGCGGCCGCGGTCGCGCTGACGAGGAGCTCGGTGCGCGGGCGAACCGGGCCCTTCGTGCGGCCGGTGCCGGGCGGCAGGACGAGCTGAAGCCCGCGCGAGGGCGTCGAGCAGTACTCCCGAGCCGTCCAGAGGGCGAGCTCGACCAGGTCCGGCGGCACCCCGGCGCCGAGCGCCGCGATCGGCTCGGCGAGCCTTTCGGGCGGCAGCTCGCTGCGCTCCGCGAGGCCGACCACCACTCCCTGGATGCGCCGGGGCCCGAACGGCACGAGCAGCAGGCTGCCGACCCCGACCCCGTCGAGCCGCTCCGGAAGCAGGTAGTCGAACGGCCCCCGCAGGGCGCGGGCGCTCGTCAGGGGCTCGACTTTGGCGATCATCATCGGCGCCGGAAGGTACGGGCGGGTTCGGACAACCGGCGCGGCGCGCCTCTATGCTCCCGACCCGTGGCGCCGAAGCTGAACCCCGGTGAGCAGGTGATCTTCGAGGGACACCCCTCGTGGCGCTCGATCATCGGCTTCTATATCAAGGGGATCCTCGTGACCGCCGGGCTCGCGCTGCTCGTCGGCGTCGTCACTTCGGTCTTCGGCGACGAGGTCGACAAGGGCCTGGTCACGATCATCGCCGTCGCCGGCGTCGCGATCACGATCCTCGCCGGGTTCATCAAGCGGATCGCGACCGACTACGTGATCACCGACCGCCGCCTGCACATCAAGCGCGGGATCATCTCGCGGACGATCCAGGAGACGCGCCTGGTCCGGGTCCAGAACGTCAACTACAACCAGGGCGTCCTCCAGCGGGCGCTCCAGATCGGCGACGTCGACTTCGACACCGCGGCCGGCGACGATTACAACTTCGTCTTCTCCGGGGTCGCCCAGCCGGAGGATGTCGTCCATCAGGTCGACCGCGCGACGAGGCTCGCCGGGGACGACGGGATGGGCACCGACTCCGGGCGCGAGCCCGCGCCGCGCTAGAGGCCCGCAGCCGAGCGCAGAGCGTCCGCGCGGTCGGTGCGCTCCCAGGTGAAGTCGTGGTCGTCGCGACCGAAGTGGCCGTAGGCGGCGGTCTTCTGGTAGATCGGCCGGTGGAGGTCGAGCTCCTTGCGAAACGAGCCGGGGCGCAGGTCGAAGTGCTCGCCGACGAGGGCGGCGATCTTCTCGCGATCGACCCGCTCGGTGCCGAAGGTCTCGATCATCACCGAGACCGGGTGGGCGACGCCGATCGCGTAGGCGACCTGGACCTCGCAGCGGTCGGCCAGGCCGGCGGCGACGACGTTCTTGGCCACCCAGCGGGCCGCGTAGGCGGCTGAGCGGTCGACCTTCGACGGGTCCTTGCCGGAGAAGGCGCCGCCGCCGTGGCGGGCGGCGCCGCCGTAGGTGTCGACGATGATCTTGCGGCCGGTGAGGCCGGCGTCGCCGACGGGGCCACCGATCACGAAGCGGCCGGTCGGGTTCACGAGGAAGTTCTTCTTGGTGTTGAGCTCCGCCTCGTCGTAGAGCTCGGCGGGCAGGATCGGGTGCAGGACGTGCTCCCAGAGGTCGGGCCGGATCAGCGTGTCGGTGTCGATCCCGTCCTTGTGCTGGGTGGAGATCAGGACCTTCTCGATCTCGACCGGGCGGCCGTCCTCGTAGCGGACCGTCACCTGCGTCTTGCCGTCGGGCCGGAGGTAGGGGACGACGTCACCGCGCCTGACCTCGGCGAGCCGGTGGGCGAGCTTGTGGGCGAGCGAGATCGGCAGCGGCATCAGCTCCGGGGTCTCGTTGGTCGCGTAGCCGAACATCATCCCCTGGTCGCCCGCGCCGGCGACGTCGAGCTCGTCGTCCTCGCCGTGGTCGGTGCGCGCCTCGAGCGCGGTGTCGACGCCCTGCGCGATGTCGGGCGACTGCTTGTCGATCGCGTTGATGACCGCGCAGGAGTCGGCGGAGAAGCCGAGGTCGGCGTCCGTGTAGCCGATCCGGCGAATCGTCTCCCTCGCGATGTCCTGGATGTCGACGTAGGTCTCGGTCGTGATCTCGCCGGAGACGACGACGAGGCCGGTGTTGACGAGCGTCTCGCAGGCGACCCGGCCCTTCGGATCGTCGGTGAGGACGGCGTCGAGCACGCCGTCGGAGATCTGGTCGCAGATCTTGTCCGGGTGGCCTTCGGTGACCGATTCGGACGTGAACAGGTAGGAGTCGGCTCCCATCGAGCGGGGCATCCTAGCGACCGGCGACGGAATCCAGTCGCGGCCCGGCTGGCTACTCGACCGGGATCCTGACCGTGGTGTCGAGGGTCGTCTCGCCCTGCTCGACGGCGAGGGCGAGCGAGCGGAGCCGGCGCGCATCCGCGGCGAAGAACGCGTAGCCGGGGTCTTCGCTGAGGCCCTCGCGCTCGGCGAGCGCAAGCAGGTCGGCGACGTTGAAGAAGGCGAGCAGCGAGGGCTCCTCGGGCAGGCCCTCCGTCGCCTCCTTGAATGGGACGGTGTCGGCGAGGCCCTCCTCCCGCGCGCTCGCGGCCTGGGCGATCCCGCGGGGATCGGTGGCGATGACGAGCCGGCCGTCGAACACGGCATAGGTCAGGTCCACCGTGCGCGAGAGGCGAAGGCTCGACGCCTGGATCCCGTTGATCTCGCGGTCCTGGAACACCGGCGCCTGCAGTTCCTCGGCGGGGTCGAGCGCCTCAGCGAGCGGGCCCTGCAGCTTCGCCAGCGCCTCGCGCGCCGCGCTCTCGTCGACCTCGTCGGCGACGAAGAGGAGATAGGGAACGCCGCTGGGGGGAACGACGCCGGGCGGCGCCGGCGCGCCCTCGGGGGGAAGCAGCTCCTCCGCCGGGGCCTCGCCCGGGGTCGGCTCGCCGATGTCCTCGCCCGGAACCGGCGCCTCCTCCTCCGCTCCCCCACCGCCGCTGCCCTCGTCGCCTCCGGTCGGCGCCGGCTGGACCGAGAAGGCGGCCTCGCCCTCGAGCAGGGGCAGGAGCTCGGACTGGACGTCGAGCTTGCCGGTCCGCTGCAGGTCGTCGATCAGCTCGTCGAAGCCGGTGGCGACGCCCGGCGCCTCGGCGATCGCCTGGGTGAAGAGGTCCTCGATCGAGGATGCGGGGTCGCCGAGCCCGAGGTAGGCGAGGGTCTCGGGGCTGAGCTCGGCGGTGAGCGACGGGTCGAAGTCGGCGAAAGCCTCGAAGAAGCCGGGCGACGCATCCCGCCGCTCGGGATCGAGCTCGGAATGGACGGCGATCTCGATCGCGCCCTCGTCGGCGACGAGCGCCGCGCCGGCGCCGACGCTCGCGTCGAAGTCGACGAACGCCTCCAGCGATCCGAGCGTCCCGCGGCTGCCGGCGAGGAGCTCGGCGACCCCGTCCTCGGAGATCGCCACCTCGGCGACCGCGTCGTCGGGCAGCGCGTCGAGCACCTGCTCGGAGAGCGGCGAGGAGGTCAGCGCCCGCGCGTCGCCCTGGGCCGCGTCGATCGTCTGCTGGACCGCCGCCTCGCTGCCGAAGACGAGGAAGCCCGAGACGATCGCGCTCGCGTTGCCGCGCTGGTCGGTCCGCACGGCCACGCCCGAATGCTCGCCCTCGGTGAGCGGCCCGGAGGCGAGGCCCTCGGCGAACTCCTGGGCGCCGGCGGTGTCGGCGACCTCGAAGAGGAGCGCCTGCTCGGGCCGGCCGCCGGCGCCGGGGACGAGCGTCAGCGCCACCTCGCCGCCGAGCCACGGGCGGATCTGGCTCTCGAAGTCGAGCGGAGCCCCCGAGGGACCGGGAAGCAGGGCGAGGAGCTGCTCGCTCAGCGCCGGGAGTCGCGACGCGAGCGTGGCCGCCTCCGTGAACTGGTCGGTCTCGAGGTCGACGTTCGCGTGGGCGTAGGCGAGCGCGTCGCCGGGCACGATCTTCGCGGCTTCGTCCTCGGGCGGGCACTCCTCGCCCGCGGGGAACCGGCAGGGCAGGTTCGGGACCGCCGCGAACCAGACGAGCGCGGCGACGGCAGCGAGCGCGACCACGGCGGCGATCCGGCGCCGGTTCGTGAGCGAGAACCGGAACCAGAGGGCGCGGATCCGCGACCCGATCGCGACCAGGAACCGGCCGATCGCCTCGAGCCCGCGGCCGACCACGTAGAGGGCGTCGCCCAGGAGGTAGCGGACCCGGCGGGCCGCACCGCCGAGACGGGCACGAAGCGAGCTCTCGCGGCGCGGGGCTCGCCTCGGCGGCCGCCCCTGGCGTTCGCCGGCGCGCCGGCGCCGGAAGAGACGGCGTCGCGGCGCGCCGCTCCGGCGCGAGCGAATCCGTTCGCGAATCCGTCCTCCGGACGGGAGCCTTGGCCGAGGCAGCCTTGCCACCCCAGCGTTATACCTTCGCCGCCGCTCCGGGGCGCCCGCGGCGCTTGCGAGGCACGAAGTCGATCACCAGCGGCACGCCCTGCATGCCGTAGCGCTCGCGCATCTGGTTCTCGAAGTAATAGGCCCAGTCGCGGCTGACCAGGCGGCGGTCGTTGATCTGGACCGCGAACCGCGGCGGCGCGGTTTCGATCTGGGCCGCATAGAGCAGCCTCAGGCGGCGGCCGTTTCGCGAGGGCGGCGGGTGGCGGGCGGTGACGTCGGCGACGAACCGGTTCAGCTCCGGGGTCGGGATGCGCTCGGCGCGGGCGTCGGCGAGCCGGATCGCCTCGCGCAGCAGGGTCTCGACGTTGCGGCCGGTCTTCGCCGACGCGGCCACCACCCGCGGCCGCAGCCGCAGCCGCTTCTCGAGCCGGGCGCGGGCGTCCTCGAGATCGGTCTCGCCGATGTCCCATTTGTTGAGCGCGACGATCGTGGCGCAACCGGAGCGCATCGCCAGCTCGGAGGCGCGCAGGTCGTCGGCGACGAGGCCCTCGGAGGCGTCGCAGACGACGATGGCGACGTCGGCGCGCTCCGCCGCGCGCTCGGTGCGGAGCTGGGAATAGAAGTCGACCGAGCCGCCGAGCCGGCTGCGGCGGCGCAGGCCGGCGGTGTCGACGAGGACGATCTGGCGGTCCTCGAACTCCAGCCTCGTGTCGATCGCGTCCCGGGTCGTCCCCGCCTGCTCGGAGACGATCACCCGCTCGGCGCCGAGGAAGCGGTTGACGAGCGAGGACTTGCCGGCGTTCGGCCGGCCGACGACCGCGAGCCGGATCGCGTCGTCGGCGGGCCGGGCGTCGAGGTCGAGGCCGCGTGCGATCGCGGCGATCTCGTCGAGCAGGTCGCCGGTGCCGAGCCCGTGCGTCGCCGAGACCGGATGGGGATCGCCGAGGCCGAGCGCGTGCAGCTCGGCGGCGAGCGGCTCGTCTGCCTGGTTGTCGACCTTGTTGGCGACGACGAGCACCGGGCGGCTCGAGGCCCGCAGGGTCTTGGCAAGCTCGGCGTCCCCGGGCCCGAGCCCGGAGCGGGCGTCGACGACGAAGAGGATCGCGTCGGCGTCGGCCATCGCCTCGCGGGCCTGGGCCTGAACCGCGCGCGAGAGCGAGTCTCCGGCCGCGAGGTCGACGCCGCCGGTGTCGACGAGCTCGAAGCGCACGCCGTTCCACTCCCCCTCCAGGGTCTTGCGGTCACGGGTCACCCCGGGCTCGGAGTGGACGACGGCCTCGCGCCCGCCCACGAGGCGGTTGACCAGGGTCGACTTGCCCGCGTTGGGAAAGCCGACGACGGCGAGCTGCGGCAGGCGCCCGCTCATGCCAGGCCGCGCTCGCGGACCAGCTCGGCGATGCGCGAGACGACCTCGTCGATCGGGAAGCCGGTGGTGTCGATCTCGACGGCGTCGTCGGCGGCGCGCAGGGCGCCGTGCTCGCGGAATCGGTCGCGGCCGTCGCGCTCGGCCTGCGCCGCGGCGACCGCGGCCCGGTCCTCGCCCGTGTCGGCGGCGCGGCGGCGGGCGCGCTCGTCGGGCGAGGCGGTCAGGAAGATCTTGAGCGGCGAGTCGGGGCTGACGACGGTGCCGATGTCGCGGCCCTCGGCGACGTAGCGGCCGGCATCGATCAGCTCGCGCTGGCGGTCCACCATCGCCGCGCGCACCTGCGGGTGGACGGAGACCTCGGACGCCGCGGCGCTCACCTCGGGGGTGCGGATCGCCTCGCTCACGTCCTCGCCGCCCAGCTCGACCACGCCGCCGTCGAGCGCGATCGGAAGCGCCCGCGCCTCGGCGCCGAGCCGCTCACCGTCGCCGGTGTCGATGTTCCCGCGGATCGCGGCGAGCGCGAGCGAGCGGTACATCGCCCCGGAATCGAGGTAGGTGAAACCCAGCTCGGCGGCGAGCTTGCGGGCGACCGTCGACTTCCCGGCCCCGGCGGGGCCGTCGATCGCGATCACCATCGGCTCGTCCTCGCTTCGCCCATGCCGCTGAAGATAGAGTCAGCTCGACCGCCACCGAGGAGAGGAGCCGAGTTGCAGTCCTGGGACATCGCCGGCATGGACGTCGAGCCGCACAACCCGGTTGTCATCGATTCCCAGGAGGAGGGGCGCGCGATCGTGATCCAGCTTCCCGCGGGCGAGCTCCTCAACGAGCATCAGGTCCACGAGCGCGCCTGGCTCGTCGTCGTCGACGGCGCGATCGAGGTCTCCGAGCCCGGCGGCGAGGCGATCGCGGGCGAGCACGGCTTCATGGCCGAGTGGGATCCCGGCGAGCGCCACGAGGTGAAGGCGACCGCCGACGCCCGGCTGCTCCTGATGCTCGCCCCCTGGCCCGGCGAGGGCCACCCCTCGAACCTCGGCTAGAGCAGCTCGCGTAGCGGCGGGCCCGGCCGTTCCTCGCGCTGTCCTGAGAAAACCACCCATACGGTGGTTTAGTCAGGACGACGGAGAGTAGGATTGCCTCGGTCCCTCCCCCCTATTGCCGCCGTTGTTCGCCCTACAGCAGCGCTTTCAGGTCCCGCTCGAACCCCGGGTAGCTGACGGCAGCGGCGTCCATGCCGCGGACCTCGGCGCCCTCGCGGGAGGCGAGGCCGGCGATCGCGCCCAGCATCGCGATCCGGTGGTCGCCGACGGAGTCGATCGTGCCGCCGCTCAGGCCGCCGGTGCCGCGGACGACGAAGCCGTCCTCGAGCTCGGACGCGTCGCCGCCGAGCGCGTTCAGGGCCGCGACCGTGGCGGCGATCCGGTCGGACTCCTTGTGGCGGAGCTCGGCCGCGTCGAGGACCCTGGTCTCGCCCTCGGCGAAGCAGGCGGCGAGCCCGACCAGCGGGAGCTCGTCGATCGCGCGCGGGACCTCCTCGCCGCGCACGAGCGTGGAACGGAGCGGGCCGTGGCGGGCGACGACCTCCCCGGCGGGCTCGCCGCCGCTCATGCCCGCCGGTACGGACCTCCACGGCGGCGCCCATCCGCTCGAGGATCGGCAGCAGGCCGGTCCGCGTCTCGTTCAGGTTCACACCGCGCAACCGAACCTCGCTGTCCCCGACCAGGGTCGCGGCAACGATCCAGAACGCGGCCGACGAGAAGTCGCCGGGAACCGCCACCTCACCCAGCCGCAGCTCGCTCGCGGGCTCGACCGTGACCGAGAGCCCCGCCCGATGGACGCGCGGCACCGGCCGCGGACAGCATGCGCTCCGTGTGGTCGCGGCTCGGGGCCGGCTCGGTCACGGTCGTCTCGCCCTCGGCCAGGAGGCCGGCGAGGAGCAGGCAGGACTTGACCTGCGCGCTCGCGATCGGCAGCCGGTGCTCGGTGCCGTTGAGCGCCGCGCCGCGCACCCGCAGCGGCGGCAGCCGACCGTCGCGGCACTCGACGTCGGCGCCCATCGCCTCAGCGGCTCGGCGATCGCGGTCGACGGGCCGGCGGCGGATCGACTCGTCGCCGTCGAGCGTCCACTCGCCCTCCCCCTGCCCCGCGAGCCAGCCGGGCAGGATGCGCAGCAGGGTCCCGGCGTTGCCGACGTCGATCTCGGCCGGCCGGGGCCGCGCAGGCCGACGCCCCCGATCCGCAGCGTCGAGCCCCGCCTCGTGCCCTGCGCGATCCTCGACCTCGAGCCCCGACGCGCTCGGACGGCGGCGAGCGTCGAGCGCGTGTCGGCGGAGTCGAGGTAGCCCTCGATCTCGCGTCTCCCCCTCCCCCATCGCCGCGAGGATCGCGGCGCGATGGGAGATCGACTTGTCCGGCGGCGGGCGCAGCTGCCCGCGAAGCCGCGTCGCCGGCGACGAACCGCGTCACGACTCGGTCGCGAGCGTGACCGCGTGGCCGAGCCCGCGGACGATCCCGACCGCGCGCTCGGCCTCCTCGGCGCCGGCGATCCACAGCGAGACCGCGCCGCTCGACATGTCGGAGGCCGGGTAGAGCGCCATGTCCTCGATGTTGACCGCGGCGTGGCCGAGAGCGAGAGCGATCTCGGCGACGGTGCCGGGCCGGTTGTCGACGACGATCCGCAGCTCGGTCACCGGGCCGCCCGCGACGCCGGCGTCGAGCAGGCGGCGGCGGTCCTCGCGCGCACCACGATGCCAGGCCTCGATCGCGCCCGCATCGGCGGAGCGCAGGAGGCCCGCGGCCTCGGTCAGCCGGGCGATGACGGCGTCGATCTCGTCCGCGACCGCGTCGCGGTTGGCGACGAGGATGTCGCGCCACATCGCCGGGTTGGCGCCGGCGACGCGGGTGGTGTCGCGGAAGCTCGGCCCGACGTCGGGCATCCGCTCGCCGTCCTCGGCGAGCGCCTCGGCGGCCTGGGAGACGAGGACGTCGGCGAGCACGTGCGGCAGGTGGCTGACCGTGGCCATCACGCGGTCGTGGGTGGCGGCGTCGATCGCCTGCGGGCGGGCGCCGAGGTCGCCGATCGCGCGCTGGAGACGGTCGTAGTGGATGCCGCTCGAGCCCTCGGTCGGGGTCAGGTACCAGCGCGCGCCCTCGAAGAGCTCCGCGCGGGCGTTCTCGACCCCCGAGGTCTCGGCGCCCGCGAGCGGGTGGCCGCCGATGAAGCGCTCTCCCGCCGGGTCCGGCGGCGAGCCTCGGCGACGAGCTCGCGCTTGGTCGAGCCGACGTCGGTGACGACCGCCTCGGAGCCGCTCGTCGCGAGCGCCTCGGCGGCCAGCGCCGGCAGCGCGCCGACCGGCGCCGCGCAGAAGACGACGTCGGCCTCGGCGCAGGCCTCGCCGACCGACGCGGCGGCGTCGTCGAGCGCGCCGAGCTCGAGCGCCGCGCTCGAGGTTCGCCGGCTCGGGATCGAAGCCGACGACCTCCGCCTCGAGCCGCCGCCTCGACGCCAGCCCGATCGAGCCGCCGATCAGCCCGACGCCCAGCACAGCAACCCTCATCAGACCGTCGACAGCTCCTTGCCCGCAACCTCGGCGACGCGGCGGATCTGGTCGGCGTACTCGGCGAAGCGCTCGGTCGCGATCGCCTGCGGGCCGTCGCAGATCGCCTCGTCGGGCTCGTTGTGAACCTCGACGATGATCCCGTCGGCGCCCGCGGCGGCGGCCGCCAGCGACATCGGCTGCACCCAATCGCGCCGCCCGGCGGCGTGGCTCGGGTCGACGATCACCGGCAGGTGGCTGAGCTCGCGCAGGACCGGCACCGCCATCAGGTCGAGCGTGAACCGGTACGAGTTCTCGAACGTGCGGATCCCGCGCTCGCAGAGCATCACCGACTCGTTGCCCTCCTTGAGGATGTACTCGGCGGCCATCAGCAGCTCCTCGAGCGTCGCCGAGAGCCCGCGCTTCAGCAGCGCCGGCACGCCGGAGCGGCCGACCTCGGTGAGCAGCGTGTAGTTCTGCATGTTGCGGGCGCCGATCTGGATCACGTCGGCGACCTCGACGACGTCGTCGAGGTCGCGGACGTCCATCAGCTCGGTGACGATCGGGAGGCCGGTCTCCTCCTTCGCGTCGAGGAGCATCTTCAGGCCCTCCTGGCCGAGGCCCTGGAAGCTGTACGGCGAGGTGCGCGGCTTGTACGCGCCGCCGCGCAGCATCGAGGCGCCCGCGTCGGCAACGCATCTGGCCACGTCGAGCGTCTGGTCGCGGCCCTCGACCGTGCACGGGCCGGCGATCAGGGCGAAGTTCTCGCCGCCGACCTTGCGGCCGTCGATCTCGAACACCGATCGCTCGCCCTTGCGGAACTGCGACGAGGCGAGCTTGTACGGCTTCAGGATCGGCACCAGGTGGTCGACGCCCGGCGCGCCCTCGAGGCCGAGGCCGGCCACGTGGTCGCGGTCGCCGATCGCGCCGATCACGGTCATCAGCTCGCCCTTCGACACGTGCGCCGAGCAGCCGACCGACTCGACCCGCTCGACGACCGCCTCGATCTGCTCGGCGGTCGCGCCCTCCTTCATCACGATCATCATCTGCTTCGTCCCTTCTTCTAAGTCGCTGGAAATCCTATGTTTCTCGAGAGTTGCCCGTGTGAACGGGCCGTGGCCGTGAACGGGCCGTTGCTTCGGCGTCCGGCGGGGGATGATTCTGCGTCTGGCGGCTTGTGGCAGCCGCGGGCCGGACGCCTAAGTAAATCGCCAGGAATAAAACCAGGAGCGCGCGACGAGGCCGGCGCCGAGGGCGCCGGGGGTCGAAGCGGGATCGGTCACGCGGTCCATGGAGTCGAAGCATTGAAGCAGAGGCGCCCGCGTTTGTCTATCTGGCCGGGTCGAGTTCGACCCGAACGGTCAGCAGGTCGGTCTCCATCAACCGCACCGTCGCGGTGTTCACCCGCGTGACGGGGTGCAGCTGAGTTGATGTAGCGCAGGCGCTCGCGTGGGTCGTCGTCGGGCAGGATCGCCGCGGTCCCGGAGCGCCACCCCCGCCGGGTCCGGATCCGCACCCGCGGGTTAGCCTCGATGTTCAGCACGTAGGCGGCGCGGTGCCCATGCTCGGTGACGATCCAGAAGACGTCGCCGTCGAGGCCGTTCGTAACCGGCGTCCTGCGCGGCTCGCCGGACTTGCGGCCGATCGTCTCCAGGATCGCCGTCCCCGGCGCGGGGATGCCGAGCCGGTAGAGCGCCTTCACGATCGGGCTCGCGCCGTACTTGGCGAGGGCGCTGGCGAACTTCCGCTTGCGCTCGCGACTCGGGCATCAGCTCCAAGTGTCCCAGGCTCGAAGCAGCGGCTCGGGGTCGATCGGGCTGCCGCGGCGGAAGCCGTGGGGCCAGACCTCGAGGTGGAGCATGCAGCCGACGCTCTGGGCGTTGCCGGAGCGGCCGATCGAGCCGATCCGCTCGCCGTTTCGGACGCGCTCGCCCTCGTGGGCCGAGGGCGAGCCGGCGAGGTGGACGTAGAAGAGGTCGGTGGAGGTGCCGCGGCCGTCGATCACGATGAAGTGGCCGTAGAGCCGGGGGTCGTAGCCGGTGCGGGCGACGCGGCCGCCGCGGGCGGCGAGCAGGCGAGCGCCGCAGGGCGCCCAGACGTCCTTGCCCTGGTGGATGCGCCCCGGGCGCGGAGCGCCGAAGTCTCCCTCGCCGCTCGCGGTAGCTGTGCTGACCGGGGATCGGGAAGCGGTGGACGTGGAAGCCGATCGTCTCGACCCGGCGGGTCTTCTCGCCGGCGGGGGCGAGGCGGAACGAGTAGTTGCCGTCAGGGACGACATTGCCCTTCTCGTTCAGGCCGTTCCACGAGCGCTCGTGGCGCTCGCCCGGGGCGGCGTCGCGCTCGACCCAGCGCCGGACGACCTTGCCCGCCTTGCCCTTCACCACCTCGACGCGGACGTCGGTGGCGTCGCCGCGAAACCGGTAGTTCAGCTGGGGCTCGTGCTTCGCGTAGAAGAAGGCGGCGTGCGGCTTGGCGCGGGCGCGCTGGAGCTCGAAGCCGTCGTCCTGCGCGAGGACAGAGGGGACAGTCCCCAACGTGATCGCCGCGGCGACCGCCAGCAGGCGCCTCAAAGCACCTCGGCGAGGGCGCGCGAGGAAGCGCTCGTTCTCGGCGCGGTGCCCGTAGGTGACGCGGATGTGGCCGGGGCCTCCGAGCGAGGTGCCGCCGCGGACGATCACGCCGCGCTCGCCGAGCCCGTCGATGATCGCCTGCTCGTCGCGATCCTCCCCGAGGGAGATCCAGGAGAAGTTGGCCTGGCTGTCGGGCGTGTGGAGGCCGAGGTCGCGGACGCCCTCCTCGACGAAGACGCGCTCGACGATCGTCTTCGCGACGCGGTCGGCGAGGTCGTCGTGGTGGCTCAGGGCCTCGATCGCCGCCGCCTGGGCGAGCGCGTTGACGCTGAACGGCTGGCGCACGGCGTCGACCGCCTGGCGGAACTGCGTCGGCCCGATCGAGTAGCCGACCCGCAGGCCGGCGAGGCCGAAGTTCTTGGAGAACGTGCGCAGCAGGACGAGGTTCGGGAACGACTTGCGCAGGTCGACGCTCGCCTCGGGGTCGTCGTTGGTCTGGAAGTCGACGTAGGCCTCGTCGAGGATCACGATCGCGTGCCTGCGGCACCTCCTCCAGGAAGGCGCCGATCTCGGCGGCCGGGAGGTGCGTGCCGGTGGGGTTGTTGGGGTTGCAGACGATCACGAGCTGGGTCGCCGCGGTGATCTCGGTCCGCATCGCGTCGAGGTCGTGGACGTCGCCGTCGATCAGGGGAACGCGGATCTCGCGCGCGCCGGTGAGCGCCGGGAGGTGCGGGTAGATCGAGAACGCCGGCCAGGCGTAGACGATCTCGGCTCCGGGCTCGCAGAGCGCCTCGGCGGCGGCGAGCAGGATCTCGCAGGAGCCGTTGGAGACGGCGATCTGAGCCGGGTCGACCTCGTGGATCTCGGCGAGCCGGCGCCGCAGCACCTTCGCCGCGGGGTCCGGGTAGCGGTTGATCCCGGCTGCCGCCTGGGCCACCGCCTCGACGACGGCCGGGTTCGGCGGGTAGGGCGACTCGTTCGACGCGAGCTTGGTGATCTCGGCGACCCCGTACTTCTCGGCGGCGTCGGCCGAGGGCAGCCCGGCCGTGTACTCCGGCAGTCGGGCGAGCTTCTCGGCGAAGGTGACGGTCATCCTTCGGCTCAGGTTAGAGCTCGCGCGTGGAGACCTACTGCGCCGAGTCGAGGTCGGAGCGAAGCTCGCGGGCGGCGCCTAGGTAGGCGTGCCTGGGCTGGTGGTCCGCGGGCGCGTAGTAGTGGACGAGGGCGCGGATGACGCGCTCCATGGCCCCCGGGACCGGGATCTCGCGGGTGCAGAGCAGCGGCACGTGGTCGAGTCCGAGCCGGCGTGCGGCCACCGCCGGGAACTCGGCGTCGAGATCTTCGGTGACGGTGAAGATGCAGCTCACCATCGCTCGGGGCTCGAGCGAGTTCCGCTCCATCAGCTCACGGACGATCGACTCGGTCGCGCTCAGGATCGAGTCGGCGTCGTTGCGGTCCGCCTGGACCGCCGCGCGGACGGCGAAGAGCCGCTCCTCTGTCATCGCTTCTCCTCCACGGCTGCGGCATCTTTCCAGAGCCGCTTCACCTCGGCGGCCGAGAGCCTCCTCGAGTCCCCCTCGGCGAGGTCGCGGAGCTGCAGCGTGCCGACCCGGATCCGCACCAGCGCGGCCACCCGGTTGCCGACCGCCTCGACCATCCGCCGGACCTGGCGGTTGCGGCCCTCGCGGATCGTGATCTCGAGCTCTCGCTCGCCGCTTCGCCGCACGCGCGCCGGCGCGGTCGGTCCGTCCTCGAGGCGGACGCCCCGGCGCAGGCGCCGGATCTGGGTGTCGTCGGGCGGCCGCGCGAGCGTGGCCCGGTAGGTCTTCGGGACCTCGTAGCGGGGGTGCGTGAGCCGGTTGGCGAGCTCGCCGTCGTTGGTGAGCAGGATCAGCCCGGTCGATTCTGCGTCGAGCCGGCCGACCGGGTAGAGCCGGCGCTCGGACGCGGACGAGGTCGACGACCGCGCGCCGCCGGCCGGGCTCGCGAGCTGTCGAGGTCACCCCGGCGGGCTTGTTCAGCATCCAGACCTCGGTCGGCTCGGGCCCGACCGCAGCCCCGTCTACCTCCACCCCGCTCGACTCGTCGACGTCGCGGGCCGGGTCGGTGACCACGTCTCCCCCGACCCGCACCCGCCCGGCGCGGACGATGTCCTCGGCGGCACGCCGCGAGGCGACGCCCGAATGGGCCAGGTACTTCGCGAGGCGCAGGGTTACTCGCCCGCGCGCTGCTCGCCGGCCTTGAGCAGGCGCTCGCGGAGCTCGGCCTCGTCCTCGGGCGTCGGGTCGAAGCGCGAGGCGTCGGGGAGCTGGTCGAGCCCCGAGAGGCCGAAGAGGCGCTCGAACAGCGGGCTCGTCTTGTAGATGGTGGCGCCGAAGCGCGAGCGGCCCGATTCCTCGATCAGGCCGCGCTCGGTCAGCGTCTGCACGGCCGACTCGCCGGAGACGCCGCGGATGCGGGCGATCTCCGGCCGCGAGATCGGCTGCAGGTAGGCGACGATCGCCAGCGTCTCCGCCTGGGCCTGGGTGAGCGGCGGCGTCTTCGGCTTCGCGAGCAGCCGGCGCGCCGCAGGGTCGGCGAGCGGCTCGGCGGCGAGGGTCCAGCCACCGGCGACGTTGCGCAGCACGATCCCGCGCTTGCCCTCGGCGAGTGTGCCGGAGAGCAGGTCGAGGGCGCGCTCGATCTCCGCCTCGGTCGCCTCCGCGGCCTCGGCGAGGTCGGCGACGGCGACCGGCTCCGGGGAGAGGAACAGCAACGCCTCCACCGTGCGCTCAACCTGTCCCGCGCCGTCGCTCATCGCGCGACCACCTCGATCGCTCCGAAGTTCTCCTTCTGCTTCCACGTCGCCTCTCCCTTCTTGTGCAGCTCGAGCAGCGCGAACAGGGTCACGGCCTGGGTCAAGCGGTCCTCCGAGCCGAACGCATCGTCGAAGTCGAAGTTCGAGCGGCGCGCCAGCACCTCGCGCAGCGCGCGCAGGCGGCGCTCGAGCGAGACCGTCGGCCGGATGTGGCTGGTGTCGGGCGGCGGCGGCACCCGGAGCAGGTCGCCGATCGCGACCGCCAGCGCCTCGGGCTCGTAGACCGGGCGCGCCGCCTCCAGCGCCACCCGGCGAAGATCGGCCGGCAGCGGCGCGGCGCGGTAGTGGTAGTCGCGGCCCTCCTCGAAGAGGCCGCCGAGGTAGGAAGCGGCGTCGCGATAGCGGCGGTACTCGAGCATGCGGGCCAGGAGCTCGTCGGCGGCCTCCTCGGGCGCGAGCTCGTCCTCGTCGGGCGCCTGCGGGAGCAAAAGACGTGATTTCAGCTCGAGCAGCGAGGCGATCAGGACGAGGAACTCGGTCGCCGCCTCGAGGTCGAGCTCACCGGTCTCCTCGAGCCGCTCGATGTAGACCAGCACCAGCTCGGCGAGGTCGAGCTCGCGCAGGTCGATCTCCTCGCGCAGGACGACCGCCAGCAGCAGGTCGAACGGGCCCGCGAAGACATCGAGGTCGAGCTCGAGCTCGGCCGTATGCATATGGGCAGGCTAGGCGCTGCGGCGGTCGGCTACGGACCGCCCCCTTCCTGTCCGTTTCTCTCAGAGCGGCACCCCGGTTACTTATCCATCTCGCCGGGTAGTGAGTCGCTCTATGGCACGTCTGGCCACCCGCAAGCTGGCCCTGGCCGTCCTCATCTGCGGCGCCTTCACGGCGCTAGGGCTCTCATCGTTTGCCGGAGCCGATGAGCCGGGCGCCGAGAGCTTCGAGGGGGAATGCGAGATGAGCGGGGCCATCCGCCACCAGCCACCACTCACGACGGCACCTACTCCCACAACCATCCACGGAAGCTTCAGCGGAACGTGCTCGGGCGAGCTCACGGATTCGGACGGGCAGACACGCCAGCTCGACGGCGCGCCGGCCGCGTACAGAGCCCAGGGCTTCGGTGAGGTCTCCTGCCTCGGCGGGACCGCGACCGGGACCGGGAGGCTGGCCTTCGGCGGCGGGCAGGAGATCGAGTTCAGCCTCACCGAGCGCCGCCCGGCTCCTGGGGTGGCAACGGTCGTCCTGGAGGGGGCTGCCGGCGGAACGGCGACCGTCTTCGGCACCGTAAGCCAGAGCGAAGACCCCCTGGAGATCAATGAGCGCTGCAACGGGTCGGGTCTTCGGCTCGTGCACGGCGACGCGCACATCGTGAGCCCCGGGATCTCGGGCTAGCCGGTCGCCCTCCGCGCGCGGACTGCGTAGCGACCGGCTCCGACCCGGCGCAGGGATAATCGAGCCAGAGGGATTCGATCAGCGCCACCGCGACAAGCCTGCCCCCCGCCCTGCCGGGCCCCGCGATCGCGCAGACGGCCGCGGCGTTCATGGCGGGCGAGCGGTTCGACCGGTGGGTGATGGCGCGGTACCCGAAGGTCTTGCGGATGAAGGTGCTCGGGGTCGGCGAGATCGTCGCGCTCCGCGACCCTGACGCGATCCGCGAGCTCTTCACGGCGAGCCCGGACGCCGTCACCTCCGGCGGGATCAACGGACGCGTCCTCCCGGTCCTCGGCCGCGGCTCCGTGATGCTTCTCGACGGAGAGCGGCACATGCGGACGCGCAAAATGCTCCTGCCCCCGTTCCACGGCGAGGCGATCCGCGGTTACGAGGCGCTGATCGAGCGGATCGCGGCCGACGAGGTCGCGACCTGGCCGCGCGGCGCCGAGTTCCCGCTCCACCCCCGGATGCAGGCGATCGCGCTGGAGGTGATCCTCGAGATCGTCCTCGGGGTGCGCGAGGGGACCCGGCGGCAACGACTGCGGCAGATCCTGCCGAGGGTGCTCGAGGCGAACCCGATGGTCTTCCTGGTCGAGGGCCGGAGCCCCTGGCTCGGGACCGGCCCGATCGGCCGGCTGCGGCCGTGGGTGAGGGCGCGCCGCGAGGCCGAGGCCCTCCTCAGAGACGAGATCGCGGCCCACCGCGAGCGGGGCGGTGACGACATCCTGACGTTGCTCCTCGAGACCCGCGACGAGGACGGCACCGGCCTCGGCGACGAGGAGCTGGTGGGCCAGCTGATGACGCTCCTGCTCGCCGGGCACGAGACCACGGCCTCCTCGCTCGCCTGGTGCTTCGAGCGGCTCCTGCGCCACCCGGCGGCGCTCGACCGGCTGCGCGGCGAGCTGGACGACGGCGAGGGCGAGTACCTGGACGCCGTGATCAAGGAGACGATGCGCCAGCGGCCGGTGGTCGAGGTGGTCTGGCGGGAGCTCGCCGAGCCCTACGAGATCGGCGGCTACCTGCTCCCCGCCGGGACGATCGTCGTGCCGGTGGTGCGGGCGGTGGCCGCGGAGGCCTTCGACGCGCCACAGGAGTTCCGGCCCGAGCGCTTCCTCGACGGCGACGTCGGGCCCTACTCCCACATCCCGTTCGGGGGCGGGACGAGGCGCTGCCTGGGCGCAAGCTTCGCGACCCTGGAGATGAAGACGGTCCTGCGGACCGTGCTCACGCGGGTCGACCTGACGGCACCGGATCCGGCGCCCGAGCGACCCAACCGCTCCAAGCGCTTCACGACCTCCCCCGGCCGGGGGACGAGGGTCGTCGCCGCGCCGCGCTGAGCCCTACCTGGGCGGGCCGACGCCCATCGCCTCGCGGGCGTCGGCGAGGACCGGGGCGGCGATCGCGCGGGCCTTCTCGGCGCCCGCCGCGAGGGCGGCCTCGAGCGCGGCCTCGTCGGCGCGCAGCTCCGCGTAGCGCTCGCGAACGGGGGCGAGGAGCTCGACGACGTCGTCGGCGACGGCGCCCTTGAAGTCCCCGTAGCCGGAACCGGCGAACTCGGACTCGATCTCCTCCATCGAGACGCCGCGGACGACCGAGAGGATCTCGATCAGGTTCGCGATCCCCTCCTTGCCTTCGCCACGGCGGACCTCGGAGCCGGAGTCGGTCACCGCGCTGCGCACCTTCTTGCGGACGACGTCGGGCTCGTCCAGGACGAGCACCGTGCCCTGCTCGGAGCCACCGGTGGTCGACATCTTGGCGTCGGGCCGCTGCAGGTCCATGATCCGGGCGCCCACCTCGGGGATGCGGTGCTCGGGGACGACCAGCGTCTCGCCGAAGCGCTCGTTGAAGCGCTGAGCGATATCTCGCATGAGCTCGATGTGCTGGCGCTGATCGTCTCCGACCGGGACCTCGTTGGCGCGGTAGGCGAGCACGTCGGCTGCCTGCAGCACCGGATAGGTGAAGAGGCCGGCCGAGACGAATGCGCCCTGGCGACTCTCGAGCAGCTCGCGCTTCTCCTTCCACTGGTGCATGCGGTTCAGGTCCCCCCACGCGGTCACCGAGCTGAGCAGCCAGCAGAGCTCGGTGTGCGCGCCGACGTCGCCCTGGCGGAAGAAGATGCAGCGGTCGGGGTCGAGGCCGGACGCGAGCAGGATCGCCGCGGTGTCGTGGACCTGCGTGCGCAGCTCGACAGGGTCGAACGGGACCGTGGTCGCGTGCAGGTCGACGACGCAGTAGATCGCCTCGCCGCGATCCTGGCCCTCGACGTACTGGCGGATCGCGCCGATGTAGTTGCCGAGGTGCTTGCGGCCGGTCGGCTGGATGCCGGAGAAGATGCGGGTCGTCTCGCTCATGGGTGGCGGATCATATGGACGCGCGTCCCCTTCACACCGTTGAAACACGGGCGTTCGGCCCACGACTAACCTCGCCGGCATGATGCGGGTTGCCGGCCGCGGCAGGTACATCGCCACCCTGGCGGCGGCGGCGATGGCATTGGCGCTGCCGGCGACGGCCGCGGCGGCCTCGGCGCCGCCGATCGGGCACGTGTTCACGATCGTGCTCGAGAACAAGAATTACGCGGAGACGTTCGCCGACGACTCCCCCGCGCCCTACCTCGCGAAGAAACTCACCGCGAAGGGCCAGTTGCTCACCGAGTACTACGGGACCGGCCACTTCAGTCTCGGCAACTACATCACGCTGATCAGCGGCCAGGCCGAGAATCCGGCCACGCAGGGCGACTGCATCAACTTCAGCGAGATGACTCCCGGCACGATCGGCGCCGACGGCCAGGCGCTCGGGACGGGCTGCGTCTACCCGTCTGGGGTGAAGACGATCGCCGACCAGCTCGAGGAGGCGGGCCTCAGGTGGCGCGGGTACATGGAGGACATGGGCGACGACCCGGCCCGGGAGCCGGCGCGGTGTGCGCACCCGGAGATCGGCACGAACGACGAGACCCAGGCAGCCACCGCCGCCGACCAGTACGCGACCCGACACAACCCGTTCGTCTACTTCCACTCGATCATCGACGACCGCGCGTCCTGCGAGCGAAACGTCGTCCCGCTGACGATGCTGCCGAAGCAGCTGAGCCGCGCCCGCCGCACGCGCGAGTACACGTTCATCACGCCCGACCTGTGCAGCGACGGGCACGACGCGGAGTGCGTCGATCCCGACCAGAAGGGCGGCTACGAAGGGATCGACGAGTTCCTACGCGAGTGGGTGCCGCAGATCCTCGCCTCGCCGGCGTTCAAGGAGGACGGCGTCCTCTTCGTCACCTTCGACGAGTCCGAGAGCGGCGCGGAGGCCTGCTGCTTCGTGCCGACCGGGCCGAACACCACGCAGCAGGGCATCTACGGGCCTGGGGGCGGCCTCACCGGGACGGTCGTCATCTCCCCGTTCGTCAAGGCCGGCACCGTCAACGAGACCCCGTACAACCATTACTCGATGCTGCGCTGGACCGAGGACGTCTTCGGGCTCGACCACCTCGGGTACGCGGCACGGCCCGAGGTGACGCCGTTCGGCGTCGACGTCTTCTCGAAGCGCAAGCCCCGCTGAAGCGCTCAGGGCCCGACGCGCACGACGTCGGCCTGGATCTGTCGCTGGCCGTATGAGCCGCGATAGACCGGCCCGGCCGCGGAGATCTTCTCGCCCGGCCGCGGCAGCGGGTCCGGGCGCAGGTCGCGGCGGACGTCGATCACGGAGGTCCCGAAGCCGGTGATGTCGTCCTTGCCGGTGATGACGAAATGGGCGTCGCCGTCGCCGTCGGGGTCGACGCGCTCGACGTAAAGGATGCGGCCGGTGGCGGTCTCGCAATTGGCGGCGTCCGGCGGGCAGCGCGCCTCGCGGAGCTCCTCGGCCGGCGCCTGGGGCGGCGCCACCGACGCCAGCACGGCGATCACCGCCTCCAGCAGCATCAGGCGGGCGCGGGCGCGGGCTCCGGCTCGGGGCGATCCTCTCCAGCGGGCATGCCCGTGCCGGCGGGGTCGCCCGCGCAACGCCCGCACTCGCCGGCGGTGGCGGCCCGGGGCGCGCTCTCCTCGTGCGCCTCGCTGTGATCGGGGTTGCGGATCCCGATCCCCGCGATGATGCCGCCGACGATCATGAGCGCGCCGGCGAGGCCCATGCCGAGGTCGAACGACGAAGTTGAGGCGTCGGTCGCGGCGGTGGTCACGGTCGATGCCTCGCCGGGGTCGAGGCGCCCGGTATCGGGAAGTGCGAGCGGCTTGGTCTGCGCGTCGTCGACGACGTCCTCCGCAGCGGGACTGAGGTCGACGCCGCTGAGCCCGTCGTCGATCGACGAGCTGAACGCACCCGCGATCACCGCGCCGAGAATCGCGATCGCGAGCAGGCCGGCGACGCGGGAGACGCCGTTGTTGATCCCCGAGGCGATCCCGGTGTGGCGCTCGTCCACCGAGTCGAGAACCGTCGCTGTCAGGGGCGCGACCATCGCCGAGATTCCAAGCCCGAAGACGACGACCGCGGGCAGCACCTGGGTCAGGTAGTCGGGGTCCGCACCGACCCGAATGAACATCAGCAGGCCGAGGCCAGCGACGATCGGGCCCACGGTCATCGGCACTCGCGGCCCCGTGCCGGACGCCATCCTGCCGAAGCGGGGCGAGAGGAAGAACAGCGCGAGCGAGGTCGGCAGGGTCGCCAGCCCCGCCTCGAGCGCCGTATAGCCGGCGGTTTGCTGGAGGAACAGGGTGATGAAGAAGAAGCCGCCCATGAGCCCGGCGTACGCGGCGAGCGTGGCCAAGTTGGCGACGGCGAAGTTGCGCACCTTGAACAGGCTCAGCTCGAGCATCGGGTGCGCGGCGCGACGTTCCCAGACGATGAAGAGCGCGAAGAGCACGACGCCGGCGACGAGCGGAATGAATACGAGCGGATCGCCCCAGCCGTAAGTCGGCTGCTCGATCAGCGCGAACACCGGGCCGCCGAGGCCCAGCGCCGAGAGCGCGATGCCGACCCAGTCGATCCCCGGCACCGCCTCCGGATCCTTGCTCTCCCGGACGTGGCGCAGCGTGAGCAGGATGGTGACCGCGACCAGCGGCACGTTCACCCAAAAAATCCAGCGCCAGTCGAACTGGTCGACGAGGAAGCCGCCGCCCGCCGGCCCGAGCACGGTCGCGATCCCCGTCCAGGCAGTCCATGTGCCGACGGCCCGCCCGCGGGCCGCGCCCTCGAATGCCGAGGCGACGAGGGCGAGCGAGCCCGGCACCAGGAGCGCGCCGGCGATGCCCTGGAGCGCGCGGGCGCCGATCAGGACCTCGGTCGTGGGTGCGATCGCGCAGAGCGCCGAGGTGACCCCGAACCCGACGAGGCCGGAGACGAACATGAGCCGGCGGCCGAACTTGTCGCCAAGTGAGCCGCCGACGAGGAGAAGCGCGACCAGCGCCAGCAGGTAGGCCTCGACCACCCACTGCTGCCCGGAGAGGCCCGCGTCGAGGTCGTCGGCGATCGCCGGCAGCGCGACGTTGACCACGGTCGCATCCAGGAAGACGACCGTCGAGCCGAGGATCGCCGCGACGAGCGTCCAGCGCTGGGTGGCGGTCATGCTTCGAGTCTGGCAAAGAGGTCAACGCGCGGCTGGGACCTCTGGCCGCTCGGCGCCCGTATTGGGGTCAGTGGGCATTGAACGGGAGGTGGCGAGATGAGGCGGATGTGCCTGGCGATCGCGGCGATCGTTCTGGCCGCACCGGGAGCGGCGGCCGGTGCGGGGTCCGTCGGTCCAAGCGTGATCTTCAACGGAGACGGCATCAGCGGCCCCCCGGGAACGCCGGCGGGCGCGATGCGCTATTCGACGATCGTTGACAATCGGGGAACCACCGTCCTCGCTACCGAAACCGACGGCGGCGAGGTGCGCAGGCAGCGCTCCCTCGCCGACAATTGGGCTCCGCTCGCGGTCACCATCGACGGGAAGAGGCTGGCGGCCTCTCCGCCGACGGGGAAACCCTGGTTTTGGGACAGACGCCCCGTGGGCTACAGCCCGAAAAGACCTCGCTTCTCGTGCTCGACACCCAGCGACTGCGGGTCCGCGAACAGATCGACCTCCCCGGCTTCGTGAGCTTCGACGCGATCTCGCCCGACGGCCGGCTCTTGTACCTCGTCTCCTACGACTCCGCGACGGACCCGTTCGATTACTCGGTCCGCGCCTACGACCTCGAGCGAGGCGAGTTCCGGCCCGGCGAGATCGTCGACCCCTCCGAGCCCGACGAGCGGATGGCGGGCCAGCCGGTGGCGCGGGAGATGAGCCCCGACGGGCGCTGGGCCTACACGCTCTACGGCGGCGGCGAGGAGGCGTTCATCCACGCGCTCGACACGGAGGGCGAGACGGCCGTCTGCGTCGATCTCGAGGACTTCGATCCGAACGACGTGTACCGGTACGATCTCGCGGTCGCGGCCGGAACGGGCGCGATCTCGGTCACGCGCCGCGGCGAGCCCGTGGCGACGGTCGATCCGGAGAGCTTCGAGGTGACGAACGTCACCGAGGAGGTAGTCCCCGGCCCGCGCGAGGACGAAGGCGGGAGCGCCTGGCCGCTCGCCGCGGCGCTCGGCGCGGTGGCGGTCGCGGCGATCGGGCTGCTCGCGGTGCGGCGGCGGAGGCGGCGGGCGAACGAGGCGGATCTCGGCGAGATATTCGCCGGGGCGCACGCAGAGGAGCCCGCCGAGGAGAGCGAGCGGGAGCCCGAGCCGGTTCCGTGAGCGGGCTCGCGCTCGCCGCCCCCGCGCAACAATGGGGCCTGCCGATGAGCGCCGCGGAGCAGGCCAGCGAGCCCGTCGTGCGCGTGCCCCGCCCGGCCTGGCTGGGCCGGCGCGAGGCCGTCCTCGTCCGCGAGGCGCAAAACGGCTCCGAGGACGCGCTCGAGGAGCTCTTCCGCCGCCACTGGCGATCCACCCATCGCGCGGCCTACCTCATCGTCCACGACTCCGCCGCCGCCGAGGACATCGCCCAGGAGTCGTTCCTCGCCGCGATCCGCGCCCTCGACCGATTCGACCGCCGCCGCCCGTTCGGGCCATGGCTGCACCGGATCACCGTCAACCGCGCGATCGACTACTCGCGCTCGCGAAGCCTCAGGGGCGAGGTCGGGATCCCCGATGCGATCGAGGGCGAGCCGGCCACCGGATCCGGGCGCCAGCTCTCCGACGAGCTGCTCGCGGCGCTCGCCGAGCTCGGGCCCGAGCAGCGAGCCGTCGTCGTTCTCCGCCACCTGCTCGGCTACACGCCCGGCGAGATCGGCGAGATGCTGGCGATGCCCCGGGGAACGGTGAACTCGCGGCTGCGGCGGGCGCTCGACCGGCTGCGACCGCTGATCGAGGAGGAGTCCCGGTGAGCGAGCGAGCCCTCGAGGAACGCCTTCGCGACCTGCCGGTCCCCGGCGAGGAGCCAGCCGAGGAGCGCGCCTGGCGCGTAGTCCGCGCGGCGCACGCCGGGCGAACGCCCCTCCCGGGCCGGTCTCCGGCGCGCAAGCTCGCCGCCGCCGTCGCCGCCGCCGTCGCGATCGCGGCGCTCGTGCTGACCCCGGCCGGCGCGGAGGTGGTGGACGTCGTCCGCGACGTCGTCGGGATCGACGACGCGGAGACGCTCCCCGAGATCGGTCCGCTGCCCGCGGCAGGCGAACTGCTGGTCGACTCCGAGGCGGGCCCCTGGATCGTCCGCGACGACGGCTCGAAGCGCCTGCTCGGCGACTACGGCCGGTCGACCTTCTCCGCCCCGCGCGGCCTCTTCGTCGCTGCCACCGAAGGCCGCCGCCTCGTCGCGCTCGATCCGGCAGGCGAGGTGCGCTGGACGGTGACGGCGCCGGCCGCGGTGAGCGACCCGCGCTGGGCGCCGAGCGGCGTCCGGGTCGCGTACCGAAGTGGCGACGATCTGCGCGTCGTGGCGGGCGACGGGACCGGCGACCACCTGGTCGCCAGCGACGTCGCCCCGGTCGCGCCCGCGTGGCGGCCCACGACGAGCCTGAAGCTCGCTATCGGCCCCGGCGCGCCCGGCGCGGAGCAGCTCACCTATGTCGACGGCGGTGGGCGCGTTCATCTGATCAACGCCGACACCGGCGAAACGATCCGGGGCGACGCCTCCCCGGCCGCGCTCTTCAACCACGACCGCTACGGATCCCTCCGCCAGATCGCGTGGTCGGCGAGCGGCGAGCGGTTCATGGGGAGCTGGAAACGCGCGCTCGTTTCTGAGGTGGTCGGACATGGTCCCAACCCGGGTGACGCCCAGTACGTGACGACCCGCGGCGACCGGATCACTGAAACGAGGCTCGCCCCGCGGGGCGACGAAGTCGCGGTGATCGAGCGCGGCGGCGGAACCAGCACCGTCCGACGCATCGAGCCTCAGCCGCGGCCAGCCTCCGAATACCACGCTCTTCGCCGGCCCCGGGGCGGTCGAGGACCTCACCTGGTCCCCCGACGGCCGCTGGCTGCTCGCCGGCTGGCGCGACGCCGACCAGTGGCTCTTCATCCGCGCGGACCGGCCGCGGCAGCTCGTCGCAGTCGACGAGGTGACGGAGCAGTTCGCACCGGAGGACGGCGACGCCGCCTTCCCCCAGGTCAGCGGCTGGGTCCTGCCGCCGCGCTGAGCGTCGAACGAACGCAATCCGCACCCTGTATCCGGGTGTGGATTGCAGAAGTTCGCCCGTCTAAGGCGCCGGCGGCTCGCGCAGCTGGTGGAACGGGGTGAAGAAGTTCCGGTAGGCGAGGTTCGTCGCGACCAGCGTCGCGATCGCGATCGCGCCGAAGAGCGTCCAGAGGAGGACGAGCTGGAGGCGGACGGCGTCGATCGGCTCGGCGCCCGCGAGGAGCATCCCGACCATCGTCCCCGGGAAGAAGATCAGGCCGGTCGTCTTCGTGGAGTCGACGATCGGGATCAGGCCCGAGCGCAGGCTGCGACGGACGATCGGCGCCGCGGCCTGGGTCGAGGTCGCGCCGAGCGCGAGGGTCGCCTCGATCCGGGGCGCCTGGTCGGCGATCTCGTCTCCCAGGCGGTCGAGAGCGACGGCGGCGGCGATCATCGCGTTGCCGATCACCATCCCGCCGACCGGCACCAGGTACCGCGGCTCGGGCTCGAAGATGCCGAGCCCGACGACGAGCCCGAGGGTCGCCACCGCCGCAAGCGACAGGGCGATCAGCAGCGGCACGAACGCGCCGGGAACGCGGGTCGCCCGGCCCCGGGCCGTGTAGGCGCCGAAGAGGACCATGACGACGATCAGCGCGATCACGAGCGCGATGCTGTCCTCGTCGAAGATCGCCTGGATCACGTAGCCGATCGCGGTCAGCTGGATGAAGGAGCGGATCACCGCGACCAGGTAGTCGGACTCCATCCCGGTCCGCCACCTCAGGCTGACCGCGAGCGCGATCGCGACCAGCACGAGCGAGGCCGCGACCTCGCCGAGGCTGACGTCGATGCCGATGCTCACGACGCCACCATCAGGCCGGGATCAGCTCGCCGGCCGCGCCCTCGGCGGTGACCCGGCCGCCCTCGAGGCGGACGACCCAATCGGCGAGCCGCCGGGCCTGGGCGAGGTCGTGGGTGACGAGCACGATCGAGATCTCGAGCCGCTCGCGGAGCTCGAGCAGCGTCTCCTCGACGGCGCCGCGCGACTCCGCGTCCAGCGCGGAGGTCGGCTCGTCGAGGAGCAGGACGCGGGGCTCGAGCGCGAGCGCACGGGCGAGCATCACCCGCTGCTGCTCGCCGACCGAGAGCCGCGCAGCGCCGCGCGCCGCGTAGGTGCCGTCGAGCCCGGCGAGCCCGAGCACGCGCTCTACATCCGGCTCGCGCCCGGCGAGCGCGGCTCCGTAGCTGACGTTCTCGGCGACGGTGCCCTCGAGCAGGGCCGGAAGCTGAGGCACCAGGCAGACCTCGCGGCGGAGCTCGAGGACGTCGCGCTCGCGGACGTCGGCGCCGCGGTAGAGGACCTCGCCCGCGTCCGGGTCGGCGAGCCGGTTGAGCAGGCGAAGCAGCGTCGACTTGCCCGAGCCGGATGGTCCGGCGACGCAGCTCGACCCGTCCGGCAGGGAGGCGGTCGAGGCCGTGCAGGACCTCGCTCCCCCCGCGCGAAGTGGACCTGCCGAAGCTCGAATAGCATCTCATGCAGATGAGATCGAGCCGAACCGGGCGCGTCCCATTCATTCGAGATCGGCGTGTCATCTGGATAATCGCAGTGTGGAGTTCATCGAGCCAATGCTGGCCAAGCAGGTCGAGAAGCCGCCCGAGGGCGAGGGATGGGCGTACGAGATCAAGTGGGACGGCGTGCGGGCGGTCGCGGCGGTCGAGGGCGGCGAGGTCGAGCTCTACAGCCGCCGCGGCGAGCGGATGGCGAGGCGCTACCCGGAGCTCGCCGCGATCGGGCCGCGCCATGGAGGGAACCGACGCGATGCTCGACGGCGAGGTGGTCGCCTTCACCGAGGAGGGCGTGCCGAGCTTCCAGCTGCTCCAGCGGCGCATGGGACTGTCGACCGAGTCCACGATCCGCGCGCGGGTCGCCGAGGTGCCGGCGACCTTCGTCGCCTTCGACCTGACCTACCTCGACGGGCGCTCGCTCGTCGACGAGCCCTACGAGCGCCGGCGGGAGCTGCTGGCCGAGCCTCGGGTTCGAAGGGCCGAGCTGGCAGGCCCCCGCCGAGCACCGAGGGGAGGGCGCGCGTCTGCTCGAGGTCGCGCGGGCGCGCGGGCTCGAGGGAATCGTCGCCAAGCGCCTCGGCAGCCCGTACCTGCCGGGCCGGCGCAGCGACTACTGGCTGAAGACTCGGGCCCGGCGCGGCCAGGAGCTCGTCATCGGCGGCTACAACCCCGGCGAGGGCGGCCGCCGCGGCCGGATCGGCTCGCTGCTCGTCGGCTACTGGGACTCGACGCCGCAGGAGGCCGAACGCCTCGGCCGCGAGCAGAAGCTCGTCTACGCCGGCGGCGTCGGCACGGGCTTCACCGAGGCGATGCTGAAGCGCCTCACCGAGCTGCTCACGCCCCTCGTCCGCGAGACCAGCCCGTTCGAGCTCGGCGAGGACCCGGTGAAGAAGACCCGCTACCGGCCCGGCGGCCCCGCTGTCTTCTGCGAGCCCGAGCTCGTCTGCGAGGTCGAGTTCACCGAGTGGACCTTCGAGGGGACGCTGCGCCAGCCCGCTTTCAAGGGCCTGCGCGACGACAAGAACCCGCGCGAGGTGGTTCGCGAGAGTTGAGCCGCCCGTTCGTCGCTCCTGTGCGAGTTGTGCCCACACGTTGGGAACAAGTCGCAGAAAGGCGAGGCCACGCCTCGGAGTTCCGCAAGATCGGGTTCGGTTGACCGATGAGAAAAGGACCCGCGCCCGGTCTTTGGAACACTGAAGGCCTATGCCACGCGCAATTTGGAGCGGAAATATCAGCTTTGGGCTCCTGAACGTGCCCGTCAAGCTCTACAGCGCCGTCTCGAAGAAGTCGGTGAGCTTTCGCGAGCTCCGCGAGGACGACGGCTCGCGGATCCGCCACAGGCGCGTCGCCGAGGAGGACGGCGAGGAGGTCCCCTACGAGAAGATCGTCAAGGGCTACGAGATCACCCCCGACAACTACGTGATCATGTCCCGCGACGAGCTCGCCGAGATCGACCCCGAGAAGACCCGGGCCATCGAGATCAAGGACTTCGTCGACCTCGACGAGATCGACCCGATCTACTTCGATCACCCCTACTACCTCGGCCCCGACAAGGGCGCCGAGCGCGCATACCAACTGCTCGTCAACGCGATGGAGGAGCAGCACAAGGTCGCGATCGCCCGCTTCGTCCTGCGCAACAAGGAGAACCTCGCGGCGATCCGACCCATGAACGGCGCCCTGACGATGGCGACGATGCGCTTCCACGACGAGGTCGTCTCCCCCGAAGACCTCGACGACGTCCTGCCCGAGAAGGTCGAGAAGATCGAGAAGCGCGAGCTCGACATGGCGAAGCAGCTGATCGAGTCGCTCTCGACCGACTTCGAGCCCGACCGCTACGAGGACGAGTACCGGGACAAGCTGCTGGCGCTGATCGAGCGCAAGGCGAAGGGCGAGGACATCGTCACCGCGCCGGCCGAGGAGCCGACCCCGACCAAGGCCCCCGACCTCATGGCCGCGCTCGAGGAGAGCCTCGCGGCGGTCGGCGGCGAGGAGCTCGGCAAGGGCGCCGACTCGAAGCCTTCGAAGCCGAAGAGCTCGTCGTCGAAGTCGACGGCGAAGAAGTCGAGCGGATCAGGACGCAAGTCGAGGTCGAAGGCGAAGGCGAAGGCGTAGGCCGCACCGTGGCCGGAGGTCGGGGTGCAAGCTCGCGGGAAGCGCGGGAGAAGCGACGCGAGTTCGAGGCCGACCTCGCACCCGCCCTGCGATCGGCGGTAGGGCAGATCTTCGACGCACGCGACGATCCCGAGCGAATGCGCTCGCTGTTCGACCGCAACGACCTGCCGATGGTGACCTTCGACGGCAGGCGCCATTACCACGACGCGAACCGCCCGGCCCGGCTGCTCTTCCGCAAGAGCCTCGACGAGATGCGCGCGCTGCGAATCGAGGACCTGGCGCCGCCTGGGGCGATCGCGGATCCCGAGCACGTGCTGGACGACCTCAACGCCGACGGGTCCTCGACCGGGCGCTACGAGATGGGCTTCGACGACGGCAGCCGCCTCGAGATCGTCTACTGGACCCTCGCCGACGCGCTCCCGGGGGTTCACGTCTCCGTCTTCCTGCCCGCCGAGTGGTCCGAGCAGGAGCTGCTTCCGGCCGCCCGCGCGAACGGCGTCGAGCCCCCGGCCCTCACCGAGCGCGAACTCGAGGTCCTCAGCCTGGCGGCCGGCGGCGCCTCGGGGCCGGAGATAGCGCGGCAACTCGTGATCAGCCCGACCACGGTCAAGAGCCATTTCGAGAACATCTACGAGAAGCTCGGCGTCCCCGATCGCGCGGCCGCGGTCGCGACCGCCCTCCGGCAGGGCCTGATCGAATAGTGGCGGGCAAGAGCCGAGAGGTCGACATCGAGGGACGGACCCTCTCGATCTCCAATCTCGACAAGGTGCTCTACCCCGAGGCGGGCTTCACCAAGGGCGAGGTGATCGACTACTACGCCCGGATCGCGCCGGCGATGCTTCCCCACCTGCACGGCCGCCCGCTGACCCTGCGGCGCTACCCGAACGGGGTCGCCGACAAGTCGTTCTTCGAGAAGCGCTGCCCGAAGCACCGGCCCGACTGGGTCGAGACGGCGCCTGTCGACACCAGCGAGGGCCCGATCGACTTCTGCCTGTGCCAGGACCAGGCGACGCTCGTCTGGGTCGCGCAGCTCGCCGCGCTCGAGCTCCACCCGTCGCTCTCACGCGGCGCCGAGATGGACCGGCCGACGGTCGTCGCCTTCGATCTCGACCCCGGCCCCCCGGCGGACATCGTCGACTGCTGCCGGGTGGCGCTGCGGCTGCGCGAGCTGTTCGGCAACCTCGAGCTCGAGTGCTTTCCGAAGACCTCGGGCTCGAAGGGGATGCAGGTCTACGTCCCGCTCAACTCCGCGGTTAGCTACGAGCGCACCAAGCCGTTCGCGAACGCGGTGGCGAAGCTGCTCGAGAAGCAGTCGCCGGACCGGGTCGTCTCGAAGATGGCGAAGGCGCAGCGCAAGGGCAAGGTCTTCGTCGACTGGAGCCAGAACGACCGGGCGAAGACGACGATCGCCGTGTACAGCCTCCGCGCGCGGGAGCACCCCACGGCCTCGACCCCGCTCGAATGGGACGAGGTCGAGGCGACCGCCGAGTCGGGGAAGGCCGAAGAGCTGCGCTTCGAGGCCGGCGAGGTGCTCGAGCGGGTCGAGGAGCGCGGCGACCTGTTCGCCCCCGTGCTCGAGCTCGAGCAGGAGCTGCCCGACCTGTAGTTGAGGTATCTAGGCCGGCCTGCGAAACACGTAGTAGGTGCCCGGGCCGGCGGCGCCCTCCCCCACCCACTCGAGGCCCTCGCGCTCGAAGCCACGGCGCAGGAGCGAGACCGGCGTGTGGAATGGCGTCCCGGTGCCCCGGCTCGAGACGATGACCAGGGTCCCCGCCGGCGCGAGCACCCGGGCGGTCTCGGCGAAGAAGGCCGGTGCGGAGACCTGGACGACGAGGTCGAAGGCCCCGGTCTCGAACTCGAGGGCCGCCGCGTCGGCGACCTCGAACCGCAAGCGCTTCTCGTCGCCCGCGCCCACGCGGTCCCGGGCGAGGCGGACCATCTCCTCCGCGACGTCGACTCCGGTCACCTGGGCATCGGGATAGCGCTCGGCGAGCCAGGCGGCGGCCGCGCCGGTTCCGGTGCCGAGGTCGAGGATCCGTGTCGGCTCGGATCCGGCGAGCGCGATCCCGTCGGCGAGCGGGTCCATCCGGCCCGGCGCTCCGATCCGCGTGTGCCATTCGGGCGCGAGCCGGTTGAAGAATCGCCGGGTCGGGCCCCTCAGGAGCTTCCAGCTCGACGGGAACCGGGCGACGAGCCAGGTGATCGCCTTGCCGATGATGCGCGTGTGTGCAGGGGGTCCGTCGCTCACGCCTCGAACCTATGCGACGGGGAGCGAGCGCGCCGCCGTTGCCGGCCGGCGGGCGCGGCGGACGGCGCGGATCGCGGTGCCGAGGCGGCGCGCCGCCTCGCGCATCTCGCCCGGCTCGAGGAAGCCGAAGGAGAGCCGCATGTGCGTGCGCCGGGGGCGCTCGGGCAGCATCGCGGCGCCCGGGATGAAGGCGACGCCCTGGCGGACGGCTTCGTCGAGCAGCTCGCGGTCGTCGAGGGCCTCGTCCAGGGTGAGGAAGAGGTGGCCGCCGCCGAGGGGGTGCACCCAGCTCGCCACCGTCGAGAGCTCGGCGTCGAGCGCCTCGAGCAGTGCGTCGCGGCGCTCCCGGTAGAACGGGATCACGCGCTCGGAGAGGTGGCGCTCGTGGTCGCCACCGGCGAGGAAGCGCGCCCCGATCAGCTGGGTGAGCGTCACGGAGTGGGTGTCGTCGAGACGCTTCTGGCGCGCGATTCGCTCGAGCACCGGGCCGCTGGCGGCGACCCAGCCGAGCCGCAGCCCGCCCCCGACGGTCTTGGTGAGCGAGTCGACGTAGACGACGTGCTCGGGGGCCTCGGCGCGCAGTGGCGGCAGGGCCTCGCCCTCGAAGCGGATGTCGCCGTAGATCCCGTCCTCGAGGATGAAGAAGCCGTGGCGGCGGGCGAGCTCGACGAGGTGCTCGCGGCGCTCGGGCGAGAGGTCACGGCCGGTTGGGTTGTTGAGGCGCGACTGGACGGCGAGCATCCGGATCTCGTGGCGGCGCAGGAGCTGCTCAAGCGCGTCGGTGTCGATGCCGTCGTCGTCGATCGGGACCGGCAGTATGCGGGCGCCCGCGGAGTGGACGGAGTCGATCACGCCGAAGAAGCTGGGCGACTCGCAGGCCGCGACGTCGCCGGGGCGCAGGATCGCGCGGGAGGCGAGGACGAGCGCCTGGCGCGCGCCGGTGGTGCTGATGATCGCGTCGGGCTCCTCGGTCGAGCCGCGGCGTGCCATGTGCTCGGAGATCGCGGTGCGGAGTTCGAGCGGCCCCTCGATCGCGGTGTACTGGAGCGCCTCAGCCCCGTCGGTGGCGAACACGTCCTCCGTGATCTCGCGGATACGGTCGATCGGGTAGAGCGAGGCGGCCGGATAGCCGACCGAGAGCGGCAGCAGGTCGGCCTCGTCGGCCTCGTCGGCCTGTAGCAGCATGTCGGTGACGACGCGGTCCGAGTGCATCTCGGTCTCCTCGGGCAGCGCGTAGTGCTGCCAGCCCGGGTCGGCGGGGCCGCCACGGAACTCGGTCGGCGCGGTGGTGGCGGCAGCCGAGGCGCGGACGTAGGTGCCGCTGCCGACGCGCCCGGAGACGAGCCCGGCATCGGCGAGCTTGCGGTAGGCACGGGCGGCGGTCAGGTGGTTGACGCCGGCGAGCGTGGCCACCTCGCGGGTCGGCGGCAGCCGGTCCCCGGGACCGAGCTCGCCCGCCTCGATCGCGCTGGTGAAGGCGTCGACGATCTGCTGCGTGAGCGATACGTCGCCGTCGCGGTTGATGTCAGACAATGTTTGTTTGTAGGACATTGACCTACTCTTTGAGATAGCTACACTGGACATCGACACGGTGATTGTACCGCCTCAGCCTGTAAATGTCTAGGTCAAAGGATCACAACATGTATTACACACCCGACACAATCGAGGAGCACGATCGAGCCGTGACGATCCGTCGCGCCGCCACCGAGGAGTGGGACGCCATCGATCGTCTGGCCCAGCTTGACTCCGCCCCGCCCCCGCCCCGCGACGAGATGCTCGTGGCCGAGGTCGGCGGCGAGATGCGCGCGGCGATCTCGGTTCGCAACGGCTTCGCCGTCGCTGACCCGTTTGAGCCCAGCGCCGAGCTGGTCGACCTGCTCCGCGCCCGCGCCGAGCAGATCACGGCCCCTGATCGGGAGCTCAACCGAAGCGCCCGCCCGAGCGTGTTTTCGTTCGAGTGGCTGCGCGGCCCGGGTCGCTCGCAGGCGCGCTAGCTCTTCTGCTGACGCCGGCGTCGGGATAGGCTCGCCCATGTGGAGTCGGGGCCGAGCGTGCGCAGCTGACGATGGCGGAGCTTCGCCCGGGACAGGACTTCGCCGGGCACCGGATCGAGCGGGTCGCGGGTCGCGGCGGGATGGGCGTCGTCTATGAGGCGACCGACCTCCGGCTGAAGCGAACCGTCGCACTGAAGGTGATCGCCCCCGCCCTCGCCGCCGAGCCGAACTTCCAGCAGCGCTTCGAGCGTGAGTGCGAGCTCGCCGCGTCGATCGACCACCCGGGCGTGATCGCCGTCTACTCGGCCGGCGAGGAGGAGGGGTCGGCCTACGTGACCATGCGCTATGTCGAGGGCACGGACCTCGCCGAGATGATCCGGAGCCGAGGACGGCTGCCGGCGCCGCTGGTGGCCGACATCGCCGCGCAGGTGGGCGACGCGCTCGAGGCGGCCCACGCCGGCGGGCTCGTCCACCGTGACGTCAAGCCCGCGAACGTGCTCGTCCGCGAGAACGGGCGCCGCACCCAGGCCTTCCTGACCGACTTCGGGCTGACCCGACAGCTCACCTCCGATACCCGCCTGACCTCGACCGGCGCCGTGATCGGGACCGTCGACTACATGGCGCCGGAACAGCTCGCCGACGCGCCGCTTGACTCGCGGACCGACGTCTACGCCCTCGGCTGCGTGCTCTATCAGGCGCTCACCGGCAGCGTCCCCTTCCCCACCGAGGCCGCCCCGGCGAAGCTCTACGCGCACACCCACGCCGATCGGCCCTCCCTGCTCGAGCTCGTGCCCGACCTGCCGCCCGCCCTCGACCGGGTGATCCAGAAGGCGATGGCGAAGGCGCCCGAGGACAGGTACCAGAGCGCCGCGGACCTCGGAATGGCCGCGGCGGCGGCGATCGAGGGCTCCGAGGACGGCCCGATGACGGCGGCGGTGGGCGTCGCCTCGGAGACCGTGCCCGACCTCGCGCCGGAAGCTGCGACGGCCGGGGGCGAGGCGGCGACGACGCCGGTGCCGCCCGGTACCCCTCCCCTGCCGCCCGCCCGCCGCCCGCAGCCGCCGCCCGCCCGCGGGCCCGCTCCGCGCCAGCGGCGGAGCCTGGTCGCGATCGCGCTCGGCGTCGCCGTGCTCGCCACCGCTGCGGCAGTCAGTTACGTCGTCTTCGGCGGCTCCGACGAGGACGACCCGGGCGGAACCGCCACCCCGGCCGCTAGCGCCGGCACCGGTGGAGGCGGCGATCCCGGGGGCGGAGAGAGCGGGCCGAGCCCCGCGGAGGTGGAGCGGATCGCCGCGGACGTCCCCAAGGGCAGTGCCGCCAACGTGACCGCCTATGACCGCGGCGAGATCGACCTCGAGGGATTCTCGCGCCGGGCAGAGCTCGTCCAGGCGCGGACGCCCGGCACGAGCGACGAGGACGCGAGGTCACAGGCGCTCGACGAGCTGATCCTCAACCGCTGGATGCGAGGCGAGGCCGATCAGCGCGGCATCGTGTTCTCCGACGAGCAGGTCGACGCGGAGCTCGCCTCGCCGGAGTTCTCCGTGGAGGCCGGGCGGCTGCGGTCGGTCGGTTACGAGGAGGGCGGCGTCCGCCTCGACGCCGAGGCCCGGCTCGCCGCCGAGCAGATCTTCGGCGAGGGCACCCAGCCGGTTGCGGCGCTCACCGAAGGGTACGGGCCGCGCAACGACGACGAGCTCGCCGACCTGGTCGACGAGTGGCGCCCGGACACGGCCTGCATCGTCGACCTCGCGCCGTTCAGCCCGCTCTGCGCCAACGGGCCGGCGCTGTAGCAACCGCTTCCGTCGCCCACGGGCGGAAACATCGGCGCGCCGCGCAGGACCGCCCAGTCGGCGGCGCCGCACGAGGTGGTGAACGCCATCAGCAGCCCCACGAACGCACCGGCCTCGTACGCGGCATCCGCCGGGAAGTCGAAGAGGATCAGCCAGCCGATGAGCAACGTCGATGCGATGCCCAACAGGTCCGCCGCGCCCTCGCAGGGACAGGTCCGGGCGGAACAGGCCGAACCGGCCCCCGGTCACCGCGACGACGATCGCCACGGCTCCCGTGAACACGAACAGGACGTCCGTCGTCCTCCACAGCTCCCAGCCGGTCACGCTCGCGCCGTCGACCTCCGCCCACGGCAGGAACAGCGACACGATCAAAAGCGCTCCCCCGGCGCCCGTCACCGCACGACCCAGGCCCTCTGCGCTCATCCCATCCTCCTCTATGCCCCTCGTCAGCGGGCGTTGAATAACAGCGTTATGGATAATATAACAGCGTTATGGCATCGCTTGTCAAGCGCAGATGAGCACCGACGACGGCGACGCCACCGCGCGACCGGCTGCTCGCTGCCGCTTTCGAACGCTCGAGGAGCATGGGCCGAGCGCCCTGCAGGCGCGCAACCTGACCGCCGAGATCGGCGCGTCCACGATGGCGCTCTACACGCATTTCGGAGGGATGCAGGGTCTTGCGGATGCGATGGTCCGCGAGGGCCTCGCCCGCTTCGCGCGCCCATGTGCGCGACACCACGCCGACCACCGACGATCCGATGCGGGACCTGCTCGCCGGTGGCATCGCCTACGGCGAGTTCGCGATCCAGAACCCGCAGCTCTACCGGCTGATGTTCGGCCTCTCGGACAGCGCCCGGCTGCGCGGCTTCGCGACCGAGGCCGAGGCCGTCGGCGCGACCTGGACGATGGCCGAAGGCGTCGACGCGTTCTCCGTGCTGCTCCGCAGCGTGGAGCGCGTGATCGAGGCGGGCCGCATCCGCCCCCAGGACGCGACCGCCGCGGCGACCCAGGTCCTCAGCGTGACCCATGGGTTCGTGCTGCTCGCGATCGGCGGCTTCATCGGCGACATCGGCGAGGCGCTGCAGGACGTGATGGTGCCGCTGACGATCAACCTGATGGTCGGGCTCGGCGACGAGCGCGAGCGGGTCGAGCGCTCGCTGGCGGCGGCCAGCACCGGGCGCAACCGCTGGCTGAGCGCCTTCGCCGCCGGCCGCGACTAGCCGAGCGGCTGGCGGACGACCGGCCTGCGGCTGGCGCGGGCCTCGTCGAGGCGGCGGACCGGCGTCGTGTACGGCGCGTTGCGGGCGATCTCGGGGTCGGCCTCGGCCTCTTCGAGGATCGCCTCGATCGCGTCGGAGAACCCGTCGAGGCTCTCCTTCGTCTCGGTCTCCGTCGGCTCGACCATCAGCGCCTCGTCGACGAGCAGCGGGAAGTAGACGGTCGGCGGGTGGAAGCCGTAATCGAGCAGGCGCTTGGCGATGTCCAGCGTCTTGATCTCGAGCTCGCGCTTCGCGGGGCCGCCCGAGAGGACGAACTCGTGCATGCAGGTGCGCTCGAAGGCGGCCGGCAGGTACTTACCGGCGCGATCGCGGCCCAGCCGCGCCATCAGGTAGTTGGCGTTGAGCACCGCGGTGTCGGTGGCCTCGGCGAGGCCGTCGCCGCCCAGGCTGCGGATGTACGCGTAGGAGCGCACGAAGACGCCGAAGTTGCCGGCGAAGCCGCGCAGGCGGCCGATGGACTTCGGCGCGTCGTAGTCGAGGTCGAAGCTCGGGCCGGATCCATTCGCGCCCTCGGCCCGGACGATCCTCGGGACGGGCAGGTGCGGCTGGATCCGCTCCGAGACGGCGATCGGCCCGGCCCCGGGACCGCCACCGCCGTGCGGCTGGGAGAAGGTCTTGTGGAGGTTGACGTGGACGATGTCGAAGCCCATGTCGCCCGGCCGGGAGCGGCCCATGATCGCGTTCAGGTTGGCGCCGTCGTAGTAGAGGGTGCCGCCGGCTTCGTGGACGATCCGACGCGATCTCGTGGATGTTGGAGTCGAAGAGGCCGAGCGTGTTGGGGTTGGTCAGCATCAGGCACGCGGTGCGCTCGGAGGCCTTGTCGCGGAGGTCGTCGACGTCGATGCCGCCGCGCTCGTCGGTCGCCACCTTGACGACCTCGTAGCCGGCCATCGTCACCGTCGCCGGATTGGTCCCGTGTGCCGTGTCGGGGGTGAGCACCTCGGTCCGGTCCTCGCCGCGGTCGGCGTGGAAGGCGCGGGTCAGCATCAGCCCCGCGAGCTCGCCGTGCGAGCCCGCCGAGGGCTGCAGGCTGACGTACGGCAGGCCGCAGATCTCGGCCAGCGCCTCCTGGAGGTTCCACATCAGCTCGAGCGCGCCCTGCGCCCGGCGAGGGACCTGCGCGGGGTGCAGCCGGGCGTGGCCTGGCAGCGCCGCGACGCGCTCGTTCAGGCCGGGGGTTGTGCTTCATCGTGCACGAGCCGAGCGGGTAGAAGCCGGTGTCGAGGTCGAAGTTCCGCCGCGAGATCCGGTTGTAGTGGCGGACGATCTCGGGCTCGGAGATCTCGGGGAGCTCGGCGGGCGCGGCGCGCAGGCTCGAGGCCGGGATCAGGTCCTCGAGGGGGATCTCCGGGACGTCGGCGGCGGGGATCGCTGCGGCGCGGCGGCCGGGGACGGACTTCTCGTAGATGGTCTCGACCGGCTCTCGCTGGGCGGGCGTCGGGACATCCGCCGTCCGAGGCACGTCGGTGGAGGGACTGGGCACGTGGGAGGGGCTGGACTGGGGCGTCATCGGGTGACCTCCGCGGCCTCTGGCGACTTCCTTTCGCTATGCGAAAGGTTCTCGACAATCGCCCGCTCCAGGACCTCCGCCAGCCGATCGATGTCCTCTTTATTGCGCCGTTCCGTCAGCGCCACCAGCAGGCCGTCGGAGAACTCCGGGTACTCGCGCCCCAGGGCGTACCCCGCCCCGATCCCCTCGGCCGCGCACGCGTCCAGCACGGCATCGACCGGCGCGTCCACCCGCACCGCGAACTCGCGCACCACCGGCGCCTCGTGCAGGAGCTCGACGCCGTCGATCGCGGCGAGCTTCTCGCGCGCGTAGGCGGTGCGGCGGACGAGCAGCTCGCCGAGCTCGCGGAAGCCCTGCTTGCCCAGCCAGCTCAGGTAAATCACGCCGGCGAGCGCGTTCAGGGCCTGCGAGGTGCAGATGTTGTGGGTGGCCTTCTCGCGGCGGATGTGCTGCTCGCGGGTCTGCAGGGCGAGGACGAAGCCCCGGCGGCCGTCGACGTCCTCGGTCTCGCCGGCGATCCGGCCGGGCATGCGGCGGGTGTGCTCCTCGGTCGCGGCGAAGAAGCCGAAGGAGGGCCCGCCGAAGTCGAGCCGGTTGCCGAGCGCCTGGCCCTCGCCCACCGCGACGTCGAAGCCGCACTCGCCGGGCGGGCGCAGGACGCTGAGCGCGATCGGGTCGACCGCGGCGACAGCCAGCGCGCCGGCCTCCTTCGCGGGCGCGGCGAGCGCCTCGAGGTCCTCGACCGCGCCGAGGAAGTTCGGGCTCTGGACGAAGACGGCCGCCGTGTCGTCGTCGACGGCTTCGGCGAGAGCGGCGCCATCCGTGACCCCTCCCACAAGCCCAACTTCCACCACCTCCGCTCCGAACCCCACGGCATACGAGCGCAGCGTCTCGCGGCTATGCGGATGGACCCCTCGCGAGACGACGAATTTCTTCCTCCCCTTGGTCGCCCCGATCGCCAGGTATCCGGCGGAGGCGACCGAGGACGGGCCCTCGTACAGCGACGCGTTGGCGACCGGCAGCCCGGTGAGCTCCGAGATCGCGGTCTGGAACTCGAACATCGCCTGCAGCCCGCCCTGGGAGATCTCCGGCTGGTAGGGCGTGTAGGGGGTGAGGAACTCCGAGCGCGAGATGATCGCGTCGACGAGCGCGGGCACGTAGTGGTCGTAGAAGCCGGCGCCGATGAAGCAGGTCTCCGACTCGGCGTCGGAGTTGCGCGCGGCGAGCGCACGCAGGTGGTCGTAGACCTCGCTCTCGCCGAGCCCGTCGGGTAGGTCGAGCGGCCGGTCGAGGCGAACCTCGGCGGGCAGCTCCTCGAAGAGCGCATCGACGCTCTCCGCGCCGATCTCGGCGAGCATCGCCTCCCGGTCGGCTTCGGTGGCGGACGTGTAGCGGGTCACGTCACGAGGCTAGCGAGGCTCGCTGCGGCTCCTCGAGGCCTAGTCCTCGTTCTCCAGCAGCTTCTTGTAGTCGTCGACGCTCAGGAGCTGCTCGGTCTCCGAGGGGTCGGAGAGCTTCACCTTCACCAGCCAGCCCGCGGAGTAGGGGTCGTCGTTGAGCGTCTCGGGCGCGTCGGAGAGCGCCTCGTTGACCTCGACGATCTCGCCCGAGAGCGGCGCGTAGACGTCGGAAACCGCCTTCACCGACTCGATCTCGGCATACGGCCCGTCCTTCTTCACGGTCGAACCGGCCTCGGGCGGCTCGAAGAAGACGACCTCGCCGAGGGCGTCCTGCGCGTACCACGTGATCCCGAACGTCGCCGTCTCGCCCTCCACCTTGGCCCAGTCGTGCTCGGGGTGGTAGAGGAGGTCATCGGGGTAGCTCTCGTCCGCCATCTCAGCCTTTCTTCTCGTAGAGCGGCCGGGACTCTACGCGGGCGGGCCGGCGCTTGCCCCTCACGTCGATCTCGATCTCGGTCCCCGGTTCGGCGAGGTCGGCCCGCACGTAGGCCATCCCCACGCCCTGCTCGAGACAGGGCGACATCGTGCCGCTGGTGACCACGCCGGCGGCTTGACCGCCCACGATGACGTCGTTGCCCTGGCGCGGGATCCCCGGGCCGGTCAGCGCGAACGGGACGAGCTTCTCGTCGGGCCCGGCCTCGCGCGCAGCGGCGACCGCCTCAGCGCCGATGAAGCCCGTCGCCTCCTTGCAGATCCAGCCGAGCCCGGCCTCGATCGGGTTACGGGCCTCGTCCATGTCGTTGCCGTAGAGGTGAAAGCAGGCTTCGAGGCGGAGCGTGTCGCGGGCCGCGAGGCCGGCCGGTGTCGCGCCGGCGTCGAGCAGGGCCGCCCACAGCTCCGGCGCCGCGGCGGGCGCCAGCAGGACCTCCACCCCGTCCTCGCCGGTGTAGCCGGTTCCGCACACGAGGGCCTCCGCCCCGCCGGAGATCGAGTCGTGCAGCGGGAGGACGGCGGTGTGCATCCGAGGCGGCAGCTTGCCGACGAAGAGCTTGCCGGCGATCTCGCGCGCGTCGGGGCCCTGGATCGCGAGCATCGCGTAATCGCCTGCCGCGTCGCGCGCCTCGGCCTCGAAGCCGTCGGCGTGCTCGGCCATCCAGGCGGCGTCCTTGGGGTGATTGGCGGCGTTGGTGACGGTCAGGAAGCGGTCCGGGGCGAGTCGGTACGTGAAGAGGTCGTCGAGGATGCCGCCGTCTTCGCGGCAGAGGACCGAGTACTGAGCCCCCGCCGCCTCGATCGCGGCGACGTCGTTGGAGAGCAGCCGCTGCAGGAGCTCCTCCGCCTGCGGCCCCTCGGTCGCGACCTCGCCCATGTGCGAGACGTCGAAGACCCCGCATCCGGTCCGTACCGCGACGTGTTCCTGGCGCACTCCCTCGTACTGGACGGGCATCTCCCAGCCGGCGAAGGGGACGAGCTTCGCCCCCGCCTCCACGTGCTGGTCATAGAGCGCGGTTCGCTTCTCCGCCATAGGCGCCGAGGCTATAGCGAGCTCCGTCTGCGAGGGTGTCCCCATGAGCGAAACCAATAAGAAGGCCGGGCCCGAGCCGATCAGCGAGCAGGGACTGGCAGACCTGCGCGCCGAAATCGCGCAGCTGGAACGCAAGGGCCGGCAGGAGATGGCCGGGCGGATCAAGGCGGCCCGGGAGCTCGGCGACCTCAAGGAGAACGCCGAGTACCACATCGCCAAGGACGACCAGGCCCACCTCGAGACGAAGATCAAGCGCCTGCGGTTCCAGCTCCAGAACGCCGAGGTGGTCGAGGTCGACAAGGAGGCCGAGACCTTCGCCTTCGGCCGATCGGCAGAGATCCTCGACGAGGAGTCGGGGAAGCTCTACACCTGGACGCTCGTCGGCGCCACCGAGGCCGAGCTCGCCTCGGGGAAGATCTCGGTCGAGGCCCCGGTCGGGTCCGCACTCCGCGACGCGCCGGTCGGCAAGTCCGTGAAGATCCGGACCCCCAACGGCGAGAAGTCTTACCGAGTCGAGCGGCTCACGGGCTGATGCCCGAGCCGCTGGTCGAGTTCCCCGCCGACGAACCGGAGCGCGCGCTCGCGTTCTGGCGAGGGGTCCTCGGCGTCTCACTCGAACCCCGTGACGCGTCCGCCGGCGCCGGCTGGGAGGTGGCCGAGGACGGCCTGCGCCTGGGCGTCCACGAGCGCGGACCCGGGCCGGGCGACACGGCCTCCCTCCCCTACTTCTCCGTGAGCGACATGGCCGACGCGCTCGAGCGCGTCGTCGAGCACGGCGGCTCGGTGATCCACCCCGGCGAGCGCTGGGCCGTCTGCCGTGACTCCGAGGGCAGCGCCTTCGCGCTCGCCGCTCGGGACTAGTCCTTCAGGAAGCTCGGGACGTCGATGTCGTCGTCGGAGACCTCGAGCGAGCGGATCTCCCGCTGGTCCGGCGTGATGTCGCGCTGACGGCTGCGGCGGCGGACCTCGGCCGGCTTGCGGGCGAGCAACTCGAAGCCCTCGAACCCGGTCGCGATCACGGTCACCCGCACCTCGTCGCCCATGCTCGGGTCGACGACGGCGCCGAAGATGATGTTGGCGCCCTTGTCCGCGGTGTCGACGACGACCGCGGCGGCCTCGTTCACCTCGAACAGCCCGAGGTCCTCGCCGCCGGTGATGTTGAGCAGCATGCCGGTGGCGCCGTCGATCGTCTGCTCGAGGAGCGGCGAGCTGACCGCGGCCTTCGCGGCCTCGGTCGCCCGGCTCTCGCCGGAGGCCGAGCCGATGCCCATCAGGGCGGAGCCCGCCTCGTGCATGATCGTGCGCACGTCGGCGAAGTCGAGGTTGATCAGGCCGGGGACGGTGATCAGGTCGGTGATGCCCTGCACGCCCTGGCGCAGGATGTCGTCGGCCTTGCGGAAGGCGTCGGTGATCGACTCGCGCCGCTCGACGACCTGCAGAAGCTTCTCGTTCGGGACGATGATCAGGGTGTCGACGTTCTGGCGCAGCTTCTCGATCCCGTCGAGCGCCTGCTGCATCCGCCGCCGGCCCTCGAACTCGAACGGCTTCGTGATCACGCCGACGGTGAGCGCGCCGATCTCGTCCTTGGCGATCTCGGCGATCACGGGGGCGGAGCCGGTGCCGGTGCCGCCGCCCTCGCCGGCGGTGACGAAGACCATGTCGGCGCCCTTCAGCGCCTCCTTGATGTCGTCGCGGCTCTCCGCCGCCGCGCCGGCCCCGATCTCCGGGTTGCCGCCGGCGCCGAGGCCGCGGGTCAGTTCCTGGCCGATGCCGAGCTTGATGTCGGCGTCGGTGGCAAGCAGCTGCTGCGCGTCGGTGTTGACGGCGATGAACTCGACGCCCTTCAGCCCCGCGTCGACCATGCGGCTGACGGCGTTGGTCCCGCCTCCTCCTGCACCGACCACCTTGATGACTGCCAGGTACGACGACTCCATCTCGACCTCTCGTTCAGACTCCCACGGCCGTTCCGTCCGACCATCAAGCGATGCTAGAGGGTTGAAACGGTCCGGCCCTTGTGAACAGGCGCAAAGTAGGGGAAAACCGTACGGCTGTCAATCGACCAACGACGGCCCGAATGCGACAGTACTCTCGAGTTGTACTTGAGACTTTGCCAAAGGTCAACCTCGGCTTGAGGCTCGAATAGTGCCTGGAAACGCTCGGTTAAGCGGTTCTCAGGCGAGCCCTCAAGGCGCCGCGGCACCGCCTGCAACACCGGTTGCAGGCGCGGGTGCCGGGGCCGGCGCCACCGGCGCGGGATCGGTCGCCGGAGGCGCCGCCGCCGGGTCGACGGGCGCGGCCGCGGGGTCCACGGCGGCGGGGTCGACCGGCACCGGGGCGGGTTCGACCGGCGCCGCGGGGGGCGCCGCGGCAGCGGCCTCCGCCGCCTCCTCGGCCGTCGGCTCGGGAAGCGGCGCGCCGCCCACGGCGGGACGGCCGGGCAGCCTGACGTCGACATAAGAGAGCTGGTCGAGCTTCGGGTCGGCCAGGATCGCCGCCGCCGAGGCCCACTTCGCCGCGGCGTCGGAGGAGTCGCCGAAGCGGACCTCGATTCCCTCGACCAGGCCGACGACGACGCCGGCCTCCTTGTCCACCCCGGCCTCTTCGATCGCCGGGCGCAGCGGCGGCGGCGCGGCGCCGAGCACCTCGGCCTGGGCGAGGGCGACGCCGTCGAGCCGTCCCGAGGAGGGCGGGTTCTCGATCTCGATCGCGGGCAGGTCCTGATCGCCGGTCGCGACCCCGCTGAGCACGGTGCCGTCGCCAGCCACCGCGACTCCCTCGCCGGCACCGATGCTCGCCACCGGCTGGCGCTCGGTGACGGTGACGGAGAGGTGGTGCGGGAAGCCCGGGTCGATCGCGACGGCGGCGACGGTCGGGTACTCCTCGACCGCGCGCTCAAGCGCGCCCGGCTCGGCGTTCAGCGTCGTCATCTTCTCCGCCTCCGCGGTCAGCGCCGCGGTGACCTCCTCCTCGGAGTAGCTCAGCCCGGAGATCTCGACATCGTCGATGGCGACCAGGGAGGAGTCGCGGAACCAGAAGAAGTAGCCGGCCGCGAGCAGGGCGGCGAGGATGACGACGATCGCGACCCGCTTGCGGGTGACTGCGCGAGGCACGGAGAGCGCCGCGCGGGGGAAGGTGCGCGCGAGCCTGCCGACATCGGCGGTGAACGGAGAGGCCATCCTCAGCCCCTTCGCGGCCGGCGCGCGAACTCCTACGTGCCCCGGTCGAGCTCCCAGCCGGCCGGCCACTCCGCATCGCCCAGCACCTGCACCTCGGGCTCGAGGACGACGCCGAAGGCCTCGTGGACGCGGCGCCGGCCCTCGGCCATCAGGGCCAGGACGTCGGCGGTGGTCGCCTCGCCGGCGTTCTCGACGAAGTTGGCGTGCTTGGGCGAGAACCGAGCGCCGCCCACCTCGAGCCCGCGGCAGCCGGCGGCCTCGAGCAGCTGGCCCGCGGTTCTCCCCTCGGCCCCGGGATCCTCGGGGTTCTTGAAGGTCGAGCCGAACGTCTTGATCCCCGAGGGCTGGGCCTCGCGCCGCCGGGTCCGCATCTCCCCCATCCTCTGCTTCACCGCGGCGCTCTCCTCCGCGGTGAGCTGGAACGAGGCCCGGGCGACGACCTCGCCAGGCTCCAGGTTCGAGCGCCGGTAGGAGAAGCCGAGCTCGCCGGGGGCGCGGCGGCTCGTGCCCTCGCCCGTCGCGACGTCCACCCACTCGAGGCAGCGGGCGAGCTCGCCGCCGTAGGCGTTGGCGTTCATCCGCACAGCTCCGCCGACCGTGCCCGGGATGTTGATGCCGAACTCGAGCCCCGCCAGCCCCCAGCCGGCGGCCTTCGCCGCCGCCGACGGAAGCCGGGCGCCGCCGCCGCACAGCACCCGCTCGCCGTCGCGCTCGAAGCTCGCGAGCTCACCGGCGAGCTTGAGGACGAGGCCGCGCACGCCGGCGTCGGCGACGAGGAGGTTCGAGCCCGAGCCGACGACCTCGACGGCCTGGCCCTCCTCCGCCGCCCAGGCGAGCAGCTCGACGAGCTCGTCCGCGGTCTCCGGCCGGGCGAAGTAATCGGCGCGGCCGCCGGCGCGGATCGTCGTCAGCCGCGCCAGGGAGTGATCCCGCTCGATGCCCTCGGGCTCGGTCATGGCTCCGAATGTAGGAGCGGCTCGGCGAAGCGCTCGCCGATGTCGCCTGCGCCCAGCGCGACGACGACATCGCCGTCGCCGAGCCTGGGAGCGAGCGCGGCGATCGCGGACTCCGCGTCGCGCAGCCACCACACCGGGCGGCCGCCGGCGCGATCGGCCGCGGCCTCGGCGACCTGCAGCCCGCTGACGCCGGCGAGCTCGCCGACCGGCTCCTCCCGGGCGGGTAGACCTCGAGCACCCCGACCTCGTCGGCGGCCGCGAGCGCGGCGCCGAACTCGGCGGCGAGGGCCTTCGTGCGCGAGTAGAGGTGCGGCTGGAAGACGGCGATGAGCCGCCGCGGCCCGAGCCCGCGAAGCGCCTCGAGCGCCGCCGCGACCTCGGTCGGATGGTGGGCGTAGTCGTCGTAGACGGCGGCCCCGGAGACCTCCCCCTTGCGCTCGAGCCGCCGCCTCATGCCGGGAAAGCCGGTTAGCGCGGCGGCGAAGGCGGCTGGGTCGAGCCCGGCGAGCTCGACCGCGGCGATCGCGCCCCGCGCGTTCAGCAGGTTGTGGCGGCCCGGGACGGCCGAGCTCGAGCGGATCGGGCCCGGGCGAGCCCTCGTCAAACCTAAGGGGGTCAGACCCCTTTAGGTTCACGCCGGGGCCCAGGGCCACGCCGGACGCGGGCTCGACGAAGCGGTTGAACGCGTCGACGAGCTCGGCGCGGGTGCGCCAGCGCGAGTGGTGGTCGAGCTCGATGTTGGTGACCACCGCGACCTCGGGGCGGAGCTCCAGGAAGCTGCCGTCGGACTCGTCGGCCTCGGCGACGATCCACTCGCTCTCCCCCCAGCCCGCGTTGGCGGCGGCGCCGCCGGGCCCGATCCCGGGCAGCTCGCCGCCGAGCAGGAACGGCACGTCGACACCGGCTGCGCGCAGGCCGTGGGCGAGCATGCCCGCCGTCGTCGTCTTGCCGTGCGTGCCGGAGACGGCGATCAGCCGCCGCTGGGCGCAGACCTCGGCCAGCAGCTCGCCGCGGTGCATGACGCGCTGGCCGCGCTCGCGGGCGCGGACGAGCTCCGGGTTGTCCTCGCCGATCGCGGTCGAGACGACGACCTCGGCGTCCGCCGGCACCATCTCGGGATCGTGGCCGATGCGCGGCTCGAGCCCGGCCGCCCGGAGCGTCCGCAGGTAGGAGGACTCGGCGCGGTCCGATCCGGTCACGGTCGCGCCGAGCCCGCGGCAGACCAGCGCGAGCGCGCTCATCCCGGCGCCGCCGATGGCGATGAAGTGGAGCCGGCGTCCGTCCCATCTCCTGCAGAGGAGATCGCGCCGAACCGGACGCGAAGCGGAGGATTCGGCGTGTTCGGAATTCATCATCGACGTGGCCTTTCGGCGCCGGCCGCCGCCAGCACCTCGGCGGCGATCCGCTCGGCGGCGTCGGGACGGGCGAGCGCGAGCGAGGCCGCCGCCATCCGCTCGAGGCGCTCGGGGTCGCCGAGGAGCTCGCCCGCCGCGGCGGCCAGGCGCTCGGGGGTCAGCTCGGCGTCGTCGATCGTGACCGCGGCACCGGCATCGGCCATCCACCTCGCGTTCGTGTGCTGATGGCCGGCGGTCGCGTGGGGGAACGGAACGAGGATCGCGGGCCGCCCGGCGGCGGCGACCTCGAAGACGGAGCCGCCGGAGCGGGCGAGCACGAGGTCGGAGGCGGCGAGCGCGTCGCCGAGGTTGGGCTCGTACTCGAGCAGGACGTAGCGATCGGGCTTGGCGGCGGCGAGGCGGGCGCTCGCCTCCTCGAAGTCGCGACGGCCGGCGATGTGAAGGACCCAGAAGTCGCGACCGCGATCGCCAGGCCCGGTCGCCGCGAACGCCGCCAGCGCCGCCCGGTTGATCGTCCGCGCACCGAGGCTGCCGCCGAAGACGAGCAGGCAGCGATCGGCGGCGGGGATCTCGAACCGCTCGCGTGCCGACCCGCGGTCCGCGCCGAGGACAGCCGCGGGCACGGGGCGGCCGGTGACGAGATAGGGCTCGCCCTCGAGCCCCGGGATCGCGAAGGCGAGGCAGACGCGGCGGGCGCGGCGGGCGAGCATCCGGTTGGCGAGGCCGAGGTGGCTGTCGGCCTCGGTCAGCACGAGGGGCAGGCGGAGCCGCAGCGCGGCGAGGCCGGCGGGCCCGGCGACGTAGCCGCCACCGCCGAGCACGGCGTCGGCGCCGCGACGGCGCAGCACCTTCGTCGCCGCCGGGATCGCCGCGGCCGCACGGGCGACGGCAGCGGCCGCCTTCAGCGGGTTGCGGCGATCGAGGCCGCGCACGTCCAGGAAGTCGATCTCGTAGCCGGCGGCGGGAACGAGCTCCGCCTCGGCGCGGTCACGGGTGCCGAGGAAGCTGACCGAGGCGCCGCTAGCCCGCAGCGCGTCGGCGACGGCCAGCGCCGGCACGACGTGACCGGCTGTTCCGCCCGCCGCCAGGACGACCGTTGGCTCGTTTGACATCGCTTCTTCCTCGCCCACCCTCGATCGACCTCAGTCTCGCATCGCGCCGCGACGGTGCGCGTCGCGGCTTCGGCTTCGCCCGCGACCGCGAGGCCGGCTTGGCCTTCGGGCTCGCCTTCGCGTGGCCGCCGGCGATGTTGAGCAGCAGCCCGACCGAGGCGAGCATCACGAGCAGGCTGGAGTTGCCGTAGGAGACGAACGGGAGCGGTACGCCGGTGAGCGGCGCCAGCCCGAGCACCGCGAACAGGTTGAGCGTCGCCTGCACCAGGATCATCGCCGTCAGGCCCGCGGCGAGGAGCTTGTGGTAGCGGTCGCGGGCGCGCTGGACGGTGCGGAACCCCGCCCATCCGAAGAGCGCGAAGAGGCCGACGAGCAGGGAGATCCCGACCAGGCCCAGCTCCTCGCCGATCACCGCGGCGATCATGTCGGTGTGGGCTTCGGGCAGGTAGAAAGCCTTCTGCACGCTCTCGCCGAGGCCGACACCGAAGAACCCGCCGGAGCCGAGCGCGATCGAAGCCTGGGTCCCCTGGAAGCCGACGCCGGCGGCGTCGGCACCGGGGTTGAGGAAGCCGGTCAGCCGCTCCATCCGGTAGGGCTCGATCAGGATCATCAGCAGGACGACGCCGGCGCAGACGGCCGCGACCAGCCCGATCTGCCGCAGCGGGACCCCGGCGGCGACGAGCAGCATCCCGACCGAGAACGCGGCGATCATCGCCGTGCCGAGGTCGGGCTCGAAGACGATCAACGCGCAGGCGGAGCCGACGACCGCGAGGTACGGGACCAGGGTGCGCAACTCGGCCGTGATCTTCGGCCGGGTCGCGAAGAGGTGGGCGCCGTAGAGGATCAGCGCGATCTTCATGACCTCGGCGGGCTGGACCTGGAAGTAGCCGAATCCGATCCAGCGCGTCGCCCCGTTCGCCTCGACCCCGACGCCGGGGACGTGGACGACGAGGAGGAGAACGAAGGCGATCGCGAGCAGCGGACCGGTGAGCGGCCGCACGATCGCGACGCCGCGCTTCGAGAGCAGCTTCAGCGCGACGAGCCCGACGGCGCCGAAGATCACGGTTCGCTTCAGGTAGTAGGCGCTGTCGCCGGAGTCGCCGAGGAGCGAGGTCGTCGAGCTCGCGCTGAAGACCATGACGACGCCGAAGGCGACCAGGCAGAGGGTCGCCGTGAGCAGGACCGAGTACTCGACCGGGACCGCGCCGCGCTTCGCCCGCGGGCCCTTGAGCAGGCGCCTCACCCCGGTCACCGTCGCGGCGCTCACCGGAGCTCCTCCACGAGCCTGCGGAAGTGGTCGCCGCGCTCCTCGTAGTCGCGATAGGCGTCGAAGCTGGCGCACGCCGGAGCGAGCAGGACGACGTCGCCGGGATCCGCGTCGGCGGTGGCCGTGCGGACGGCCGTCGCGAGGTCGCCGCAGCGAACGAGGGCGATCTCGGCGCCGTGGACCGCCTGGAGATCGTGCTCGAGCTGGGCCGCGGCCTCCCCGATCAGGTAGGCCCCGACGGTGCGCTCCGCCACCGGCTGGGAGAGCCCGGAGAAGTCCCCGCCCTTGAGCGAGCCGCCGAGGATCACGCGGATGCCGCGGTCCGGGAAGGAGCGCAGGGCCGCCGCGGCGGCGGCGACGTTCGTGGCCTTCGAGTCGTTGACGTAGAGGACGCCGCCTGCCTCGGCGATCCGCTCGAGCCTGTGGGGGACGCCGGTGAAACTGCGCAGGCCCTCGGCAATCGCCTCCTCGTCGATCCCCATCGCTGTCGCGGCGGCTGTGGCGGCGCGGGCGTTGGCGATGTTGTGGGCGCCCAGCAGCCCCAGCTCCGAGGGCTCGACCGGCAGGTCGACCCGTTCGAGCGGGACCCGCCGGCCATCGCCGGGGATCTCGGGGACGTAGGCGGAGAGGTCGGGATGGATCGCGACGTCGCCGGTGCCCTGGTTGGCGAAGATGCGCAGCTTCGCCTCGAGGTACTCCTCGAGGGTGAAGTGGCGGTCGAGGTGGTCCGGGCTCAGGTTGAGAAAGACCGCGCATTCGGGCGCGAAGGCCTCGGTGTCCTCGAGCTGGAAGCTCGAGCACTCGCAGATGACGGTCGCCTCGGAGTCGATCCCGCCGGCGAACGACGCGAGTGGGGTGCCAACGTTCCCGGCGACCACGACGGGCTCGCCGGCGGTCCGCCAGATGTGGCCGATCAGCTCGGTCACGGTCGTCTTTCCGTTCGTGCCCGTGACGGCGACGAACGGGTTGGGAACCATCCGCCAGGCGGCCTCGAGCTCGCCGATCACCGGCATCCCGCGCTCGCGCGCTGCGGCGACGACCGGCGCCTCCCCGGGCACGCCGGGGCTCTTCACGACCGTGCTCACGCGCGCAAGTAGCTCGGAGCCATCCGCATCCGTATGTATTTCGACGCCCGCCCCCGCCAGCCCTGCCGCCTCGGGAGGAGTTCCGCGATCGACCCCGACGACCTCCTCCCCACGCTCGCTCAGCGCCCGCGCGATCGCCGAGCCCGAGCGGGCGAGGCCGACGACCAGGAATGGTCCGGCGGGCAGGGGTGGGCGGGGCTTCGCGAGCACACCGTTAGGTTCGGCCACGCGCGGGACGAACCTGCCCGTCAGCTCGCCTCGACCCGGTGGCACATCCAGCACGCGGGCTCGAGGTACTGGCCGCGATCGCGCCCGCGATCGATCTCGACCGGCAGCAGCGCCCCGGCGACGACGTAGGAGCCGCTCTCCGGCATCTCGATCCCCGTCCAGCCCTCCCACTCGGCGACGCTGCCGGTGACCCGCATCGCCGCGGAGGCGGGCCGGAGGATCTCGCCGCCGACGCGCTCGTGTGTGCGGATCCACGGATCGAACGGCGAGCCGTCGTCTCGGCGCCAGCCGATGTAACGCTCGATCGGGATCAGCGGATAGCGGTGCTTCACGGTGGGACGCACCGGCGCGACGAGGTCGGCGAGCCCCTGGCCGCCCACGATCCTGCCCATCTGCCGAATCGCTTCGGCGCTGATTCCCTGGCGGGTCCGGTCGGGGGCGACCACGATCATCAGCGCCGAGGCGGCGGTCGGCGCCGCTCCCTCGCGCAGGCAGGCGATCCCGTCCTCGAGGACCGCGTCGATGCCGCGGTCGGGCAAGGTCAACGGGTCCCCGTCCCAGCGGATCGGGATGCAGTTGCCGATCGCCGCGAGCGAGTCGCTTTGCCCGTCGAGCAGTCCGAACTGGTACTCGGGAGCCAGCTCGTAGAGGTATCTCCAGAGTTCCTCGACGACCGCGCCGTGATTAAGGAACTCGGGCCAGGGCGAAGCGCCGAGGCGGAGCATCTCCCCGACCCGCTCGGGCCGATCGGCCGCGGTGAAGGGCTCGAGAGCCGGCACTCCCGCAAGTATCGCCGAGCGCGGCTAGATGATCGATTCCTAATCGACGTGCGCCTGGGGGCGCGCCTGGTCAAGCTGGTCGCCGCGCGCGGCCGAAGCGCGTAGCTGGGGCTACGCGCGAGTGCCGTGGGTGGCGATCCAGCGAAGCGCCGGGCGCGTCATCCAGGTGTGCGTGGATTGGGGATCGGTCATCTAACCCAGCGAGTTCTGGTAGAGCGTGTAGCCGATCCCGCCGCAGACGGCGGCGATGATCCAGAAGCGCAGCATGATCTTGGTCTCCGACCAGGCGAGCAGCTCGAAGTGGTGGTGGATCGGCGCCATCAGGAAGACGCGGCGGCGCGAGATCTTGAAGGCGATCACCTGGACCGCGACCGAGAGCGCCTCGATCACGAAGATGCCGCCGAGGATGATCAGCAGCAGCTCGGTCTGGGTCATCACCGCGAGGGCGCCGATCGCGCCCCCGAGGCCGAGCGAGCCGGTGTCCCCCATGAATATCGAGGCCGGGAAGGCGTTGAACCAGAGGAAGCCGACCGAGGCGCCGACGAGGCAGGCCGAGAGCACCGCGAGCCCGTCCTGGCCGTTGGTGATCGTGATCGCTGTGTAGGCGAGCAGGACGATCGCGCTCGATCCGGCGGCGAGGCCGTCGAGGCCGTCGGTGAGGTTGACGCCGTTCGAGGCTCCGGCGATGACCAGGAAGGTGACGATCAGATAGAGGACGGGGCCGATGTAGATGTCGGTCTCGAGGATCCGCGACTCGAGCGTCGGGTCGAGGCCGATCGATTCCAGCGCGACGTACCAGAGCCCGACCGCCAGCCCGATCTGGGCCAGGAGCTTCCAGCGCGCCGAGAGGCCGAGCGAGCGGCGCTTGACGATCTTGATCCAGTCGTCGGCGAAGCCGATCGCCGCGCAGCCCATCGCCACGCCGAAGACCGCGAGGCTCTGGGTGTCGCGGTCCGAGAGCACCAGATACGGGATCGCGATCGCGACGAAGATGATCAGCCCGCCCATCGTCGGCGTGCCGGCCTTCGCGTGGTGCTCCTCGGGCCCCTCCTCGCGGATGTGCTGGCCGAACTCCTTCAGGCGCAGGTACTCGATGAACTTCGGGCCGAGGAAGATCGTGATCAGCATCGCCGCCATGCCCGCGATCAGGACCTCGCCGCGATCGATCGACTGCGAGACGAAGTCGCCGAGCTGTGCGACGGGCATCAGTTACCGCCTCCGTTCGAGCGCCGAGCGAGGAGGCCGTCGCTCAGGCGCTCGAGGCCGACCGAGCGCGAGCCCTTGACCAGGACCGCGTCGCCGTCGGCGAGTAGCCCATCGGCGAGGGCGACGCCGGCGTCGGCGTCGGCGGCCCACTCGTCGGGGGCGTAGTCGCGCGCGAGCTCGCCGATCCCGACGACCGCGTCGATGCCGAGGTCGCGGGCGTGGGCGCCGATCTCACGGTGGTAGTCGGGGCCCGCGGGCCCGAGCTCGGCCATCCCGCCGAGGATCGCGATCCGCCGCGACCGGGTCTCTACGCGTGCGAGGTGGTCGAGCGCGGCGCGCATCGAGATCGGGTTGGCGTTGTAGCAGTCGTTGATCAGGGAGATTCCACCGGCGAGCTCGATCGTCTCCCCGCGCAGGCGCGAGAAGACTATCCCCGGCGCCCGCGCCGCGAGGTCGGCCGGATCGGCGTCCAGGGCGACGCCGACGGCGATCGCGCAGAGGGCGTTGGTCAGGTTGTGCGCCTCGACGAACGGGAAGAGGAAGCGGGACTCGCCCGCCGGCGTGCCGACCAGGGCGTCGGTGCGACCGCCCTCGACCGTGGACGACTCGGCGAAGACGTCGCCGCCGGCGCCGAAGGTGATCGTCCAAAGCGAGTCGTGCAGGTGGGGCTCGAGCGCCTCGGCATCGGCCGGGACGACCGCCCGCCCGTCGCGGCCGAGCCCGCCGAGGATCTCCGCCTTCGCCTCGGCGATCGCCTCCAGGGTGCCCAGCAGCTCGAGGTGGACGGGGCCGACGTTGGTGATCGCGGCGACGTCGGGCTCGGCGATCTCGCAGAGCTCGGCGATCTGCCCGAGGCCGCGCATCGCCATCTCGAGGACGAGCGTCTCCGTGTCCTCCCCGGCGTCGAGGATGGCGAGCGGCAGCCCGACCTCGGTGTTGTAGTTCTCGGGGCTGGCGTGGACTCGGCCCGGGAGGAGCGCGCGGCAGATGTCCTTGACCGACGTCTTCCCGGTCGAGCCCGTGACGCCGACGACCGGGCAGCCGAGCTCGCGTCGCCAGGCGCGGGCGACGCGCTGCAGGGCCAGCAGCGGGTCGGGCGCGGCGAAGACCCAGCCGGGTGCGGCGGCGCGCTCGAGCGCCCCCGCCCAGCCCTCGTCGACGACGACGCCCCAGGCGCCGTCGTGGAAGCGCCTGGCCCGCGAACTCGCCGCCGTCCGCGTGCTCGCCCGGTAGCCCGAAGAACAGGTCGCCCGCGCGGACCTCGCGCGAGTCGACCACCCCGCGCTCCGGGTGTCCGCCGGACCCGCGCACGGCGATCTCGGCCCCGGCCTCGGCGGCGATCCGTTCGGGATCGAGGCGGATCACGTCGCCGCCCCGGCAGCGGCGCCGTCGAGGCGGCGGAGCTCGTCGCGGGCGACGTCGCGGTCGTCGAAGGGGATCTTGCGGCCGCCCTCGAACTCCTGGCCCTGCTCGTGGCCCTTGCCGGCGATGACGACCACGTCGCCGGCGTTCGGCGCGCTCGAGCCCGATCCGGATCGCGGCGCGGCGGTCGGGCTCGACGATGACGCCCTCGGCGCCGGAGCCCCCGGTGATCCCGGCGAGGATCTCGTCGATGATCGCGTCCGGGTCCTCCGAGCGCGGGTTGTCGGAGGTGACGATCGGCGAGGTCGGCGAGCTCGGCGCCGATCGCGCCCATCAACGGCCGCTTCGCCCGGTCGCGGTCGCCGCCGCAGCCGAAGACGCAGAGCAGCCGGCGCTCGGTGAGCCGGCGCGCGGCGCGGAGCACGTTCTCGAGCGAATCGGGGGTGTGGGCGTAGTCGACGAGGACCGGGAAGGGCTGGCCCTCGTCCACGGGCTCGAGCCGCCCGGGAACGCGCGCGGCGCCGGCGAGCGCCGCGGCCGATTCCTCGAGGCCGACCCCGAGCGCGGCCGCCGCCGCGATCGCGGCGAGCGCGTTGGCGACGTTGAAATGCCCGGGCAGCGGCAGCGAGACCTCGGCCTCGCCGCCCGGAGCCACGCAGCGGAAGCGGGCGCCGGAAGCGTCGAAGGAGACGTCCGCCGCCCGGTAGTCGGCGTCATCCGCGCCCGCGGCGGAGAAGGTCGTCGCGCCCGCCGTCTCCTCCGCGAGGCGGCGACCGTAGGGATCGTCGACGTTGACGATCGCGGCGCCCGGGGGTCGCCGTCGGCCGGCGCGAAGAGGAGGCGCTTGGCGGCGAAGTAGTCGTCCATGTCGGCGTGGAAGTCGAGGTGGTCCTGCGTGAGGTTGGTGAAGACGGCGACCTCGAAGCGGATGCCGGCGGTGCGGCGGAGCGCGAGCGCGTGCGAGGAGACCTCCATCACGCAGGCGCGGTCGCCGGCGTCGAGCATCGCGCCGGAAGGTGCGCCTGGAGGTCGATCGCCTCCGGCGTGGTGCGCTCCACCTCGCTCTCGGCGCCGCCGACGACCTGCTTCACGGTGCCGAGCAGGCCGGTGGCGGTGCCCGTGGCCTCGAGCACCTCGCGCAGGAGGAACGCGGTCGTCGTCTTCCCGTTCGTCCCGGTGATCCCGGCGACCCGCAGCTCGCGCGTCGGGTCGCCGTGGAAGCGGGCGGCGAGTGGCGCCATCGCCGCCCGGGCGTCGGCGACGACCAGCTCGGGCACGCCGAGCTCGAGCGGGCGCTCGACGACCAGCGCCGCGGCGCCGGCCTCGACCACCTGCGGCGCGAAGTCGTGCCCGTCGCTGGTCTCACCCGGCACGCAGAAGAACAGCGTCCCCGGGCCCGCGCGGCGGCTGTCGTAGGCGAGATCCGAGATCTCGACGCGAGCCGTCGCCCGCGGATCTCGGCGCCGGGCACGGCGGCGCTGAGCTCGTCGAGCCTCATCGGCGCGCATCTTAGGTTCGAGGGTGGCGGCGTGACGCGGGGCGTGCCCTACGGCGCGATTTCGAGGTACGGCAGCGCGAAGCGGGCGATCTCGCCGAACGCGGGCGCGGCGACGTCGCCGCCGTAATAGCTGCCGCGCGGCTCGTCGACGACCACGGCGACGAGCAGCTCGGGGTCGTCGGCGGGAGCGAAGCCGACGAAGGAGGCGACGAAGTCGGTCTCCGAGTAGCCGCCGTCGACGGCCTTCTCCGCCGTACCGGTCTTGCCGGCGAGCTCGTAGCCGGGCACGCTGACCTCGGACGCGGTACCGCCCGGGGCGAGCACGCCCTTGAGCATCTCGCGGACCTGGGAGGCGGTCTTCTGTGAGATCACCCGCTTCCCCTCGGTCCGGCTTGCCCTCGGAGGCGAGGATCCGCGGCGGGCGCAGGGTGCCGCCGTTGGCGATCGCGGCGTACGCCGCCATCATCTGCATCGGCGTCACCGATAGGCCCTGGCCGAGCGGCAGGTTGCCCATCGTCGAGCCGGAGTAATCGTCGAGGTCGAGGATGATCCCCTGCTCCTCGCCCGGGATCGCGACGCCGGTCGGCGTCCCGAACCCGAAGGCGCGGATCCACTGGTCGTAGCGCTCGGCGCCGATCTCGAGGCCGATCGTGACCGCGCCGACGTTCGAGGACTGGGCGAGGATGTCGGCGGTGGTCAGGGTCCCGCCTCCGCCCTCGTGCGACTCCTCGATCGTGCGGTCGGCGACCTGGAGGGTCGGGCCGAGGGTGAAGCTGGTGTCGGGCGTGACGGTGCCGTCGTCGAGCGCGCCGGCGACGGTGAACGCCTTGAAGGTCGAGCCGGGCTCGTAGGTGAACCCGGTCGCGCGGTTGAGGATCTCCGACTCGCTCGCCTCGCCGATCTCGGTGGGCTCGACCGGTGGCCAGTTCGCGAGGGCCAGGATCTCGGAGGTGTCGGGGTCCATCGCGATCGCGGTCGCGCCCTTCGGCGTGTAGGTCTCGCCCACCCCGGCGAGGACGTCCTCGACGTGGGCCTGCAGCGGTGCGTCGATAGTCAGCTGCAGGTCCTCGCCGGTGGTCGCGTTGGCGAGCGTGTCACGGCTGATCTCCTCGCCGAGCGCGTCGCGGGTGAGCAGGCGCTCGCCGTCGGAGCCGTGCAGGCGTTCCTCGTAGGACGCCTCCAGCCCGGTGAGGCCCTCGTTCTCGATCCCGACCGAGCCGATCAGCTGGCCGGCGAGCTCCCCGTCCGGATAGATGCGGCGGCTGTCGGGAATCGTCGAGAGGCCTTCGATCTCGAGCTTCTCGACCGCCTCGGCGCTCGGCAGGTCGACCTTGCGGGCGACGTAGGCGAAGCCGGATTCGCGGTCGGAGAACGTCTCCAGAAGCTTCTTCTCGGGCACGTCGATGATCTTCGCCAGCTTCGCCGCGGTCGCCGCCGGATCGTCGATCTGGTACGGGGTGGCGACGATCGTCGCCGCGTCCTCGGAGACCGCGAGCTCGGAGCCGTTGCGGTCCAGGATCGCGCCCCGCTTCCCGGGAACGACGACCTCGGCGACCTGCTGGGACTGGGCGTCGGCGGACAGCTCGCCGCCGCGCACCGCCTGCAGCCAGACCGAGCGCACCAGCGCGACGGCGAGGAGGGCCAGGAAGAGGGCGAAGAGCAGGCCCGCGCGCTGGTCGATCCGGCGCACGCGGCTCCTATGGCGCGACCGGCGTCGGCGTCACCGTTGCCGCCGGAGCGGCCGGGACGACCGGCTCGGTGGTGACCGGAGCCGGCTCGACCGGAGCGGGCTCGACCGCGGCCGGCACCACCGGTGCCGTCGCGACCTCGGTCTCCGCCGCGGCCGCCTGGGCCGATTCGGTCGTCGCGGCGCCCGAGGCGAGGTCGCCTCCGAGGAGCCGCTTCGCAGCCGCCTTCGCGTCGGCGTCGCCGGCGCGCAGGTAGCGGATCTCGTCGGGCATCGGGTTGGCGAGCCCGAGCTTCGACGCCGCGCGCTGGATCTCGTCGGCCGAGAGACTCGAGGTGAGCTGGGCGCGAAGGCTCGAGTTCTCGAGCGCGAGCGCCTCTGCCTTCTGGGCGACCTGGCTGCCGGAGGCGTTGAGGCTCAGCGAGTAGACGTTGAGCCCGACGATGCCGACGAGCAGCGCGCCGACCAGGCCGATCCAGAGCCGGCTGCGGGTGAGGCGGACGACGATGCCGGAGTCGGCGATCCCACCGACGGCGACCGCGGTGCGGCCGACGGCGGCGGCGGGGATCGCGAAGCCCGCGGCAGGGGTGATCCCGCGCCGCTGGGCGCGGGCGCGCGGCTTCGGCCTCGCGGTCCCGCGCGTCCGGGTCTTCGTCCCTGAGCGCGGCCGCGGCGAGCGCGACGGCGCGCGCCTCGTCCGCGGTGCCGTTGCCGTCGCTGCCATCTATCCCGCCTCCTCGTCCGTGTGGATCAGCTTTCGGGCCCCGCGCAGGTGCGCGGAGCTCGCACGTGGGTTTGCCTCGAGCTCGCCCGGGCTCGGCGCGATCGCGCGCCGCGAGAGCGGCTCGGCCTCGGGCTCGTGGCCGCAGACGCACACCGGCAGCTCCGGCGGGCACGTGCAGCCGCGGGCGAGGCCGGCGATGAAGCGCTTCACCCGACGGTCCTCGAGCGAGTGGAAGGAGATCGCCGCAAGCCTGCCGCCGATCGGGAGCATCTCCCAGGCGAGCGGCAGGGCGCGATCGAGCGAGTCGAGCTCCTCGTTGAGCGCGATCCGCAGCGCCTGGAAGGTGCGCTTCGCCGGGTGGCCGCGGCCGAAGCGCGCCGACGGCGGGACCGCGTCCCGGATCGCGTCGACGAGCTCGGAGGTCGTCTCGAACGGCCGGCGGCGGACGATCTCGGCGGCGATCCGGCGCGCGTGGCGCTCCTCGCCGAGGCTGCGCAGCGTCTCCGTGAGCCGGCGCTCGGGCCACTCGTTGACGAGGTCGGCGGCGGTCAGCGGGCCGTCCGGGTCCATGCGCATGTCGAGCGGCGCGTCGTAGGAGTACGAGAAGCCGCGCTCCCAGGCGTCGATCTGCATCGACGACAGCCCGAGGTCCAGGTAGATCGCGTCGGGCTCGAGGCCCTCGTCGCGGAGGTCGGCGAGCACGTCCGCGTAGTCGCCGCGGTGGAAGCTGGTCGCGCAGGGCGCCTCGCCGGCGAACTCCTCGTAGCGCGACTCCGCGGCGGGGTCGCGGTCGATGCAGACGAGCTCGCCCTCGGTGCCGATGCGGTCGGCGACGAGGCGGGCGTGGCCGCCGGCTCCGAAGGTGCAGTCGACGATCGTCTGGCCCGGGCTGGGGTCGAGCAGATCGATCAGCTCGGCGGCGAGGACTGGGACGTGGTCGGCGGGCATGTAGGTGAGGGTAAGCATGGGTTTACATCCCGTTATCCGGCGGGATTCGGTGCCTCCGGGGCGCCTCCTCCGCCCCCCGCCCTGCTCGCGCGCTCCTCCTCGTCGGCGTCGATCGCCTCGTTCTCGGCCGCCCAGCGCTCCGGATTCCAGATCTCCAGCCGGTTCATCACGCCCGCGATCACGCATGGGCCGTCGAGGCCGGCGTGGTCGATGAGGCGCTTCGGCAGTCGCACGCGCCCGGCGGAGTCGAGCTTCTCGTCCTCGGAGCGCGCGTGGAAGCGGCGCTGGGTGCGGCGTCCCTCGCGATCGAACGGGTTGAGGTCGGCGAGGAAGCGCTCCTCGACACCCGAGTAGGCGCTCTCGGAGTAGACCTCGACGCAGGGCTCGAGGCCCTGGGCGAGAACGACTCCTTCGGCGAACGCGTCGCGGAACCGAGCGGGGACCGTGATCCGGTCCTTGGCGTCGAGGCTGTGCTCGTACTGGCCGCGGAACGCCAATTGAGGAGAGCCTTTCCGGTGTCGTGTTGGCGGGTCGCCGTGAAGAAGTTGGGCCGGGGAGGCGAGGTGGGAGGAGCCTCACCTCCCCGGCCCTGGGTCAATGCGAGCGACACAGTAGCCCACGTTGTCCCACTTCGCAACACAACACTGGTCGGGGATTGGACTCGGTCCGTCGGACGGAATTGCTACCCGGCGGCAGGAAAAGGGATTTCCGGCTCTCTGAAGCCGTTTGCGGCGGATCGTGGGGCGCCGTGGGAGGGCCCTGCGAGGTGGCTCTCCTGCAACCCGCCTTGCAGGTAGCCTCCGCGCGTTGAGCACGCAGGAGCCAGAGGAACAGGTGGAGGGCGCGAGCGAGCCGCCGCCCGGCGCCGAGCCCGTGCAGGCGACGAGCGCCGCCGCCGGCCCCCCGCTCGACGACGACGACACCCGCGGCATCCACCTGCGCCGGCTCGCCCGCCACCCGGTGACGATCAGCCTGACGATCACCGGGGTGATCGCCGGCTTCGCGATCGGGACGGTCGCCGCCGGGGCGCCGATCGGAGGCGCGGCCGCGGGCGGCGTGCTCGTGATCGCGCTGATCATCGTCTGGGTGCTGGCGAGCCAGCGCGCGAAGGAGGACTTCCTCAACGCCTACGCCGGCGCTCGCGGCCTCGCCCGCCAGGGCCGCGGCCCGCTATCGCCGCTCGACGCCGCTGCTGCGGCGCGGCGACTCGCGCTACGCGAGCGAGCGCATGACCGGCAGGCTCGGCGGCGTCGAGCCCGGGACCCTCGCCCACTACACCTACGAGGTGTCCTCGACCGACAGCGAGGGCAACCGCGAGACGACCTACTACCACTTCACCGTCGGCATCTGCTCGGTGCCCGAATCGGCGGTGAAGACGAGCGAGCTCTACCTCCAGCGGCGCTTCGGCTTCCGCTTTCTCGACGGCTTCGAGGACGCCTTCCGCCGCAAGCAGCGGGTCGAGGTCGAGAGCGAGGTGATGGACAAGCGCTTCGAGACCTTCGCCGACGCGAACGCCGACGCGAACTGGCTACGCCAGCTCTTCACCCCGAGCTTCATCGTCTGGCTCGGCGAGCAGGCGCCAGAGAGCTTCGCCTTCGAGCTGGTCGCCGGCGGGCTCGTCACCAACGTCAAGGGCCACCTCGACAGTGCCGCGGAGCTCGACGCCTTCTGCGAGGCGACCGCGACGGTCGCCAGGCGCCTGCGCGAGGAGTCGACCGAGCAGCCGGTCGGCGGGCCAGCCGTCAGCCGGATAGGCCGGCGGCCTCCAGGGCTAGCTGCGGGTCTCCGTAGTCCTTGAAGTAGACGACTCGGCCGTCGCGCCAGCGGGTGAGGACCGCGAAGAGGGCACCTCGGTCTCCGATTCCGCTTCCCTTGCCCCGGATGCGGAGCGTGCCCGAAGCGCGAGTACACGATCACCGAGGTCCCGCACGTCGGCGTAGGTGGCCTCGAAAGGTCGAAGGTCTCAGAGTTGTCGGCAAAGAACCGCCTGATCGCATCGTGGCCGACGTATTCGCCCTGAACAGGCGCGCGCAGGGGGACGAAGTCGATCTCCGTGTCCAGCCACGGCGAAGACGCCGTCCACGTCGCCGCGGTTTGCGGCCTCGAGCAATTGCGTAGAAACGCTTCGACGCTCGTGCTCAGACATCACGAAGCCACGCCAGCACCTCGTCGGCGTGCCGGTCCGGCGGGAAGACCGGGTACCAGACGTGCTCGATCCGGCCGCCCGAAACGAGCATCGTGAGTCGTTTCAGCAGGGTCTGTGCCGCACGCCTCGAAGGTCGGCAGGCGCAGCGCCCGGGTGAGCTCGAGCGAGGCGTCGGAGAGGATCGCGAACGGCAGCGCCAGCCGCTCGGCGGCCTCGCGCTGGTAGGCGGTGTCCTGCGTCGAGAGCCCGTAGACGGCGCCCGGCCCCCGCGGCCAGGAGCTCGGCGTGGTGGTCGCGGAAGCCGCAGGTCTCGGGCGTGCAGCCGCGGGCGCCGGGGATCTCGTCCCAGTCCGGGACCAGGTGGTCCTCGCCGGGGACCCCGGTGCGCGGATAGGCGTAGATGACGGTTCGGTCGGGGAGCTCCGCGAGGTCGACGGCCGAGCCGTCGGTGGCGGTCAGGGTCAGCGCGGGCAGCGGCGAGCCGGCCAGGCGGTCGGCGGCGCCGTCGTCGACGGGCACGGGCAGGTCGTCGGGGAGGACCATCGGGTCCACTCCACCAGTCTGCCAAGCGGCGACCGGCGAGCCCGGCTGGGGGCGGGCGTCGGGGCCCGCCGGCCCCGATCACTGCAATCCGCACCCTCTATGAGGGTGGCGATTGCACTGATCCCCGCTCAGAACCCCTGCAGCAGCCGGTCCGAGTTGGCGACGAGCGCCGCGACGATGATCAACAGCACCGAGGGCACCAGGACGAGGGCGACGACGAGCTGGATCTTCGGCGCCGCCTTCGCGGCGCGCTCCTCGATCCGGCGGCGCTGGTCGCGGCGCAGCGAGGTCGCCTGCTCGCGGAGCTGGTCGGCGAGCGGCGAGCCGTAGCGGCGCGAGCGCTCGAGCGCCGCCGCCAGGGCGCCGACCTCGGCGACGGGCACGCGCTGCCGCAGGGATTCGAGCGCCTCCTCCTGGGAGGCGCCGCATTCGATCCGGGCGACGGCGACGGCGAGCTCGGCCGCGAGCGGCCCCGTCGTGCCGGATGCGATCTCCCCGATGACGGTGCCGGGGCTGCGACCCGCTGCGGCGCCCACGGCGAGCAGGTCGAGCGCGTCGGGGAGGGCATTGACCAGCCTTCGGCCCCGCCGCCGCGCCTCGCGCTCGAGCATGGCGTCGGGTGCGAAGAAGCCGGCGGCCGGCAGGGCGAGGGCGACCGGCAGCGCGAGCCGGCCGGGGGCCACCGGCGCCAGCGAGCTCGCGGCGAGCGCGCCGAGGCCGCTGCCGGCGAGCTTGGCCACGAGCACTGCCGGAACCGAGATCCGCTCGCCGAGCCCGGCTCGTTGCAGGCGCTGCGGGATGCCGAGGCGCAGCGCGGCCTCGGCGAAGGAGCGGGCACGGCCGCCGCTGAGCGCGCCGAGGGTGCGCCCCGCCGCGCGACCGATCTCCTCCCCCTGCTCCCGGCGAGCTCCCAGGCGGCGGCGAAGGCGAGGATCGCGGCGAGCGCGGCTGCCGGCGCGGGGCCCACCCGTCACTCCTCGATCCGCGAGAGCCGCCTGATCGCGGCGAAGCCGGCGAACTGGAGGACGGCGGCGACGACGATCAGGATGAGCGCCGCGGCGTCGCCGACGAGCCGGCCCAGGAACCCCGGCTCGAGCAGCTCGGCGAAGAGCGCGGCGCCGGCGGGCATCGCGACGACGAGCATCCCGGTGAAGCGCGCCTGCGCGGTCGCGGCGCGGGCGTCGGCCGCGACCCGGTCGCGTTCGGCACTCGCCGCGGCGTGGCGGCGAAGGAGCGAGGCGAGGTCTCCCCCGCCGAGCTGCTGCGAGACCAGCGCGGCGACGAACGAGTCCACCCGGGGCGAGCGGAGCCTTCGCGCGAACGCAGCCAGCGATCCAGCGGTCGACTCGCCGAGCTCGAGGTCTGCCCGCACCCGGGCGAGCTCGACCGCGGGCGGGCCGGCGAGCGAGGCCGAGGCGGCGGCGAGCGCGCCCCGCACCGAGCGCCCGCCGGCGAGCGCGTCGGCGAGCGCGGTCGCGATCTCCGGCACCCCGCGCTCGACCGCACGGCGATAGCGGCGCCGCCGCCGGGTGACCGCCGTTGCGGCGAGCGCCGGGCCCGCGGCGGCGACCACCAGCGGCGCCGGCCCGGGCCCGGCGACGTAGACCGCGGCGCCGAGCAGCACCGCGGCGCCGAGGACCGCGAGCCGGCGGCGCTCGAGCACGGTCGGCTCGTACCCCTCGCGCCCGGCTCGGCGCAGCGGCTCGACCGCCTGAGCGAGCCAGCCGGCGATGGCCGGGGACGCGAGAACGGCCTCGCGTGCGGCGACCGCGGCCATGCCCCCGGCGAGGGCGAGGAGCAGGATCGGGAAGGCGCCGCTCACGCGCCGGTTGCCGGCGGCGGGTCGCCGGCGGCGCGGCGCCAGAGCTCCCGCACCCCGGCGCCACCCGCGGCGCGGACGACCTCGCCGACCTCGGCGACGACCCGGGACCCGCCCGGGCCTCGTGCCATGTGGACGACGAGGTCGAGGCCGCGGCCGAGCTGCTCGCGGATCGCCGCGTGCGGGAGGCCGACGCCGGCCATCAGCGACAGCGTCTCGAGGCGGCGCAGCGCGTCCTCTGGGCTGTTCGCGTGGACGGTGGAGAGCGCACCGTCGTGGCCGGTGTTGAGCGCGGTCAGCAGATCGAGCGCCTCGGGTCCGCGAACCTCGCCGATCACGATCCGGTCGGGGCGCATCCGCAGCGCGTTGCGAAGCAGGTCGCGCACCGTGACCTCTCCCCTGCCCTCGACGCTCGCAGGCCGGCTCTCGAGCCGGACCACGTGGGGCTGCTGGAGGCGGAGCTCGGCGGCGTCCTCGATCGTGACCACGCGCTCGGCCTCCGGGATGAAGCTCGACAGGGCGTTCAGGAGCGTGGTCTTGCCCGAGCCGGTGCCGCCGGACACCAGCACCGAGCGCCGCTCGGCAACGGCGCACGCGAGGATCTCGTGCAGCGCCTCGGTCAGGGTCCCGCACTCGACGAGCTCGCGCGGGCCGGGCCGCGCCGCGGAGAAGCGCCGGATCGAGACGGCCGGGCCGTCGACGGCGAGCGGCGGCACGACGACGTTGACGCGCGAGCCGTCGGCGAGGCGGGCGTCGGCCATCGGGCTGAGCTCGTCGACGCGCCGCCCGAGCGGGGCGAGGATGCGCTCGATCGCGTCGCGCAGGGCCCGCTCGGAGGCGAACGTGACCTCGGTTCGCTCGATCCGGCCGGCGCGCTCGACGTAGACCTCCTCGGCGCCGTTCACCATCACCTCCTCGACCCGGTCGTCGCCGAGGAGCTCCTCGAGCGGCCCGAGGCCGATCGTGTCGCGCAGGATCAGGTCGCGGAGCTGGGCGCGGCGGCCGGCCGGCAGCAGCGCGGCCTCGGCGTCGACCAGCTCGGCGACCGCCGCCGCGAGGCCCGCGCCGACGCCGACCCCCGAGGCCGCGTCCGCCCGCCGGCGCTCGACCAGGCGCTCGCGCAGCTTCGCCGCGAGCGCTTCCGCGTGGCGAGTCATCACCGCCGTCTCCACATCATCTATAAGCCCGGCGGAGCAGTCGACGCCCCGGAGGTGGTCAGTGGCCGAGATCGAGGTAGCCCGCGCGGACATCACCACGCTCCAGGTCGACGCGATCGCGAACGCGGCCAACACCGAGCTGCGCCACGGCGGTGGCGTCGCGGCCGCGATCGCGCGCGCCGGCGGGCCGATCGTTCAGGAGGAGTCGTACGCGGCGGCGCCGATCGGCCTCGGCGAGGCGGTCGAGACGAGCGCCGGCGAGATGCCCGCGAGGTGGGTGATCCACGCGGCGACGATGGAGCTCGGCGGGCCGACCTCCGCCGAGATCATCCGCGACGCGACCGCCGCCACCCTCGCCAAGGCCGACGAGCTCGGGGCCCGCTCGCTCGCGCTGGTCGCCTTCGGCACCGGCGTCGGCGGCTTTCCGGTCGCAGAGGCGGCGCGGATCGAGGTCGAGGAGGTTCGCCGCCATCTCGACTCCGGCTCCGGGCTCGAGCGGGTCGTCTTCGCCGTCTTCGGCGACGAGGCGGCGGCCGCGTTCGAGGACGCGGTCGGAGCGCTAGGTCGCGGTCAGCCCGGGCTCGTCACCGGCGACCCGTACAGCTTCACGGCCCCGGGGGCCACGTGGCCGGGCGTGAGGATCTCGGTGAGCCGGTGGGCGAGCTCGGAGGCGGGCTCGTATGCGTAGTCGGGCAGCTTCGTGCCGCGGTGGATGTCGCTGTTGACCGAGACGACGAGCGAGAGCTTCTGCTGCGGCAGGTGCCAGGCGATCGCGGTGTAGCCGGGGATGCCGCCGTTGTGGCCGATCCAGCCGTTGAAGCCGAGGACGCCGATGCCGTACTGCTGAAGACGGTGAGTTCGGCGGGAACGTCACCCAATCGAGTCGCTCGCTCTGGGTCGCCTCGTCGAGGAGCGGCCGGCCGGTGGCGAACATCGGCGCGGCGCGGAGCAGGTCCGGCACCGTCGAAACCATCCCGCCGGCGGCCCAGGTCGCCGTTGGGGTGTTGAAGGTGGCGTCGCCGAGGCGGCCGTTGACCGTCTGGCGCGTGTAGCCCTCGGCGAAGGGCCTCGCCAGCTTCGGATCCGATGGAAGCGAGGTCTGGTGCAGGCCGAGCGGCCGGAAGACCTCCGGTCGAGGGCGTCGGCGAGCCGCTCGCCGGTCACCTGCTCGATCACGAGGCCGAGCAGAACGGTGTTGGTGTTCGCGTACCACCAGCCGCTGTCGGGCGCGGCGTGCGGGGGCAGCTCGAGGCCGAGCTCGGCCAGGTGCTCGGGGGTGAAGGTCTCGCCGGTCAGGTACTCGAACGTGAACTGCTCGTTGGCGAAGTAGTCGCTCAGCCCGCTGGTCATGTTCGCGAGCTGGCGCAGCGTGATCTGCTCGCCGCCCGGAACGCCGGCATGTAGTCGGCGATCGGGTCGTCGAGGGAGAGCCGGCCCTCCTCGTCCAGCTGAGGAGCACGGTGGTGACGAACGCCTTGGTGACGCTCCCGATCCGGACGTGCTCGCGCGTTTTCATCGGCTGTCGCGTCTCGAGGTTCGAGACGCCGCGGGCGATCGTCCACGGCGCCCGGCCCGTGCGCTGGACCCCAACGATCGCGCCCGGCAGCTTCACCCGGCGCAGCTCGCGCTCGACCGCGTCGGAGACGCGCTCCCGAGTCGCGGCGCTGAGCGAGGTGGGGGCCGCGGAGGCAGCCGGCGCCGCGATAATCGCCGTACCGGCCAGCAGCGCGCAGATCGCGGCCAGCAGGGCGGCGGGTCGTCCATGACGCATGAGCACCTCGACCGAGGCTAGATGATCGATTCCTAATCGACGTGCGCCTGGGGGCGTGCCTGGCCAAGCTGGGCGCCGCGCGCGGCCGAAGCGCGTAGCGGTTGCTACGCGCGAGTGCCGTGGGTGGCGCTCCAGCGCAGCGCCAGGCGCGTCATCCAGGTGTGCGTGGATTGGGGATCGGTCATCTAGGGCTAGGCGGTGACGGGCTCGAGCTCGCGGGCCTCGGCGAGGACCTCGCCCGCGGCGCGGGCGCCGGACTGGATCGCGCCGTCGAAGTAGCCCATCCAGCGGGTCGCGGTCTCCGTCCCGGCCCAGTGGATGCGCCCGATCGGCGCGCGCAGCGCGCGGCCGTACTCGGTCCATGCGCCGGGCCCGAAGACGCCCGCGTAGCAGCCTCGCGACCAGACGTCGGTGCTCCAGTCGCGCTCGACGTAGTCGACCGGCTTCTTCGCGCGATCGCCGAAGAGGCGGGCGAAGTTGCCGGTCACCGCGGCGCGGCGCACCTCCTCCGCCTCGGGCCCGAGCCTGCGGGCGTCGCGGCCCTCGAGGAAGCCGAGCAGGACGCCGGGGGATCCCTTCGGCGGCGTGTTGTCGAAGACGACCTGGGCCGGGCCGGGCAGGCTCAGCGCCTGTCCGGAGAGGCCGTCCCGGCGCCAGAAGGGCTCGTCGTAGATCGCCATGCACTTGATCACCGAGCCCATCGGCATCCGCTGCGTCAGCTGGTCGCGGGCCGCCGGCAGCGGCGGGTCGTAGGCGATCCGCCCGGCGAGCGCCGGGGGGACCGCGACGACGACGTGGCGGGCGCGGATGCCGTCCACCTCGACCCCGTCGGGCTCGTGGCGGACCGTCCGCACCGGGCGCTCGAGCTCGACGCGCTCGGCGAGGCGCTCGGCGAGCCGCTGCGAGATCAGCTGCGAGCCGCCTACGATCCGGTCCTGCTGGGCTCCGTCGGGCGTGTCGAGGAGCGGGTCCCAGCCGCCGGCGCTGCGGATGTAGAAAAGGACGTGGAGCAGGGAGACCTCGCTCGGCTCGACGCTGAAGACGGCGCGGCAGGCGGTCTCCATCGTCGCCCGGCCGAGCCGCGAGCGCGCGTTGCGCCGGATCCACGTCGCGAAGGTCTCGGAGTCGAGCCGGTCCGCCTTCGGCGTCGACCAGGGCGACTCGACCGAGACCTTCTTCGCCAGCCGGTCGAGCCGCACCGCGGCCTGCCCGTAGTCGGCGAGGGCGAGCGGGTTGACGCGGGGGATCGTTCCGGAGTAGCGCGAGATGTTCCCGCGGTCGTCCTCGAAGACGTTCTCGCCCTCGCAGTTGGTCGGGTAGGTCTCGAGCCCGAGCTCGCGAGCGACCCGCATCACCTCGTGCTGGGTCGGCCCGACCCACTGGCCGCCGAGCTCGACGACGTCGTCGTCGCGATCGCCGACGGAATGGTTCAGCGTGCGCCCGCCGACCCGCTCGCGCGCCTCCACGAGGCGAACGTCGAGCCCGCCCGCGAGCAGGTCGTTGGCCGCCTGCAACCCGGCGAGCCCGGCGCCGACGACGACGACGTCGCAGTCGAGTTCGGTGGCACTCGCCATCGGTCCAGACTAAACCAGCCCTTCCATCCGCCGGGGGCACGGTGTACGGTCACCCGCGCCGTGTGGGAAGGAAGGGAAATCGCCGCCGCGATCGCCATCGTCGTCGCGATCGCGCTCGGCGCGGTCGGCGTCTACGTCGGCCTCGACGCGAAGGACAGCAGCACGAGCGACGAGGAGCTCACGGCGGAGGTCCGCAGCGAGCTCGCCGCCGCGAAGGCAGGAGCAGAAGAAGTCGGGCGAGGCGCAGTCGGCCGCCACCGAGAAGGCCGCCCGCAAGGGCAAGAAGGCCGGGAAGAAGGCGGGCAAGGCCGAGAAGAAGGCGAAGAAGAACGAGTCCTCGATCTCCTCGCTCAGCTCCGAGATCACCAAGCTCCAGAAGCAGGTGAAGGAGCTCGACACCGAGGTCGGCGACCTACAGGTCAGCCAGAAGAAGCTGAAGGACGACCTGAACCAAGACGTCTCGAAGCTGCAGACGCAGCTCCACAAGAAGAAGAACAAGTAGGGCGGTGACCGCGGAGGGGGCCGTCGCCGCCGGGATGCGGGCGCAGCTCTCCCGCCGCGAGGCCGAGCTCGACGCCGGCGCCGGGCCGCTCGGCTGGAAGATCGGGATCAACGTGCCGGCGGTGCAGGAGCGGCTCGGGATCTCCGAGCCGGTCGTCGGCTACATGACCACGGCTTCCCCCAGGGAGCCGGACGAGCCCGTCGACGTCTCGAGCTGGACGGCGCCGATGCTCGAGCCCGAGGTCGCGATCCGCGTCGGCGACGACGGCGGCGTCGCCGCCCTCGCCCCGGCGATCGAGCTCGTCGACATCGACCTCCCCTTCGACGACATCGAGGCGATCCTCGCCGGCAACATCTTCCACCGCGCCGTCGTGCTCGGCGCCGAGGTCCCGGGCGGCGCCGCCGCCGGCGGCTGCCGGGTGGTCGTCGACGGCGCCGAGACGGCCGCCGCCCCGGTCGAGTGCGACGTCGAGGGAACGGTCGACTTCGTCGCCGAGTTCCTCGCCGGGCACGGCGCGAGCCTCGCGCCGGGAGAGGTGATCATCGCCGGCTCGCTGACGACGCCCGTCGCGGTCACGCCCGGCAGCCGGATCGAGGTCGAGGTCGGCGAGCTCGGGTCGGTCGCGGCGACCCTGGGCTGAGCCCTACCGGGCAGGGATCAGGCGGATCTGGCGGGCGAAGTTCTCGGCCTGGATCAGCTTCAGGGCATCGGCGCGGCTCGACCGCGAGAGTGGCGACGTAGAGGGGCGGCGCGCCCGCCGCGGCGAGCGGGTCGTCCTCGGGGTCGGAGGCGCCGCCCTCGGTGAGGCCCAGGAGCTCGACGCCGGCGGCGGCGACGTAGGTGCGGCCGCGGGCGCCGGGACCGGGCTCGGAGGTGACGACGACGTCGACGCGGCCGGCCCGGCCGCCGGCCAGGAGAGCGCCGGCTCCGGTGACCTCGAGCTCGATCGGGCTCATCCCGCGGCGCGGGCTCGGGAGCCTGTCGGGCCGCGGCGGCGGGGTGCGTCGAGCTGGCCGGCGAGCAGGTAGCTCCCCGGCGCGAGGTCGGACGCGGGCTCGAATCCGACCGCCTCGTCCGGTGTCGCCAGGGCGTCCGGCGGCGCGAACCTCTCCGGGATCCGGCGGACCTCCAGGTCCGCGCGGGCGGTGCGGGGCTCGATGGGACGCCGCGCCGGCAGCCGTGACTTGGCGACGACGACCGAGCGAAGCTCCCCCAGCTGCTCCGCGACCGAGCGCTCGTAGCCGCCGGCGAGCGTCGCCGCGAGCCCGGCGCAGACGAGCGCCCCGGCCAGGAAGGCCAGCGCCCGCCGGCGGCGGCTCATGCCGCGGCGTGAGCCGGCTGCGGCGCCGCGAGCGGCAGCTCGAGGACCGCGAGTGTCACGGCCGGCGAGCGGCGCAGGACGAAGCGCCCGCCGTGGGCCGCGGCGACCTCGCGGACGATCTCGAGGCCGTGGCCGCGGCGGGGGTCGGCGCCGCGGCGTCGGCGCGACCAGATCGCGCTCGGGCCGGCCGGCGCGTCGTCGCCACCGCCGTCGCGGACGAGGATCCGCAGCCGGTCGCGGCGCACCGCCGCGCTCATCTCGATCGGCCCGCGCCCGTGCTGGATCGCGTTGGCGACGAGGTTGTCGAGCGCGCGGGTCAGCTGGCGGCGATCGCCGACGACGCGGGCCCGTCCCGCGCCCCAGCGAAGCGAGGGTCGCCCCGCGACGGAGCGCGCCGCCCGCGCCCAGCGGGCGACCACCGCCTCGGCGAGGTGCCGGACCTCGACCGGCTCCAGCGAACCCGCCGCGGGCGCGCCGTTGATCTCGGCATCGAGGTCGGCGAGCGCGCCGAAGACGGGCTCGAACGAGCTCGGATCGCTGCTCGCGAGGACGACGGCCTGAAGCGGCCGGCGCAGCTCGTGGACGGCGCGGTTGAGAGCGCGGCGCCGGCGCCGGTCGCGGATGCGGCCGCCGGCGGCGACCGCGGCGGCGCTCATCGCCAGCGGCACGGTCGCCGAGAGCATCTCAGCCGCCATCGCCGTCCCCGCTCCAGGCGCGAGCCGGCGCGGGGTCCTCGACCAGCCGGTACCCGACGCCCCACACGTTCACGACGAAACGCGAGCCGTCGCCGTCGCGCTCGAGCTTTCGCCGCAGGCGGCTCGCATGCGAGTCGAGGGTGCGCGTCCGCCCCATCGACTTGAAGCCCCAGACGTCGCGGAGCAGCTCCGACTTCGTGAACACCCGGGTCGGCTCCGAGGCGAGGGCCCGCAGCAGCGCGAACTCCTTGTTCGCGAGCTCGACCCGCCGACCGCCGACGCGGACCTCGCGCGTCACCGGGTCGACGACGAGCTCGCCGACCCGCAGCGGCCCCCGCTTCGGCCCGACGCGGCGCCGCATGACGGCGCCGATCAGCGCCAGCAGCTCCGGGTAGTGGAAGGGCTTGACGATGTATCCGTCGGCGCCCTCGGTGAGCCCGCGGACCCGGTCGGCGTCGCTCGTGCGGCCGCTGAGGACGATCACCGGCAGCTCCGAGTCGAAGCGGGCGCTGACGCCGTCGCAGTCGCGGATCTCCCGCAGGACGTCGAGACCGGATGCGTCGGGAAGGACGAGGTCGAGGAGCAGCAGGTCGGGCTGCTTGAAATGGCAGAGCCGGAGCGCGTCGGAGGCGCAGGGAGCGGGCAGGGGCCGGAAGCGATCCGCGGTGAGGTGGTCGCAGAGGAGCTCGAGGGTGCGCTCGTCGTCCTCGCAGACGACGACCGTCCCCGCCTCCCGCACCGGCCGGCAAGCGGGCTCACGCCGGAACCTCCAGCACCGCCCGCGCGTTTCGGTTGCGGGCTATCCGCCTGCGGCCCAGCCGGCGGACCTCGAGCGGCTCTCCGTGCGGCCCGAGGAACCAGACGTCCAAGGAGAAGCGCATGCCGAAGCCGTGGACGCTGCGACAGCCCGGGATCAGGAGGCCGGGTCCGGCCTCGTCGCGATCGAGCAGCGCGAGGCCGAGGAGCCGCGAGCGGCGGGTGGTCGCCACCGGGTAGACGCCGCCGAGGACCTCGCGGCGAGGGAGCGCTCGCATCCGGGCGGGCGGGGTTCCGTTTCCGCGCGTTCCGTTCACATCCGAGAGAAGCCCGGACGCCGCCGGCGCGCCCCCCTCCTCCCTCATCGCCCCCGAAGTGCAATCGCACGTTCAGGACCCCCCGTCGGTGCCACGCCCGCCGGCCGGATGGGCAAAGATGGTCGTCGTTCCGGGGCCGGGAAGTGGTCCGGCGGGAGACCGGGACACCGGACCATTGGAGAAAGCAGCCCGCAGAGGAAACTACGAATCGGGGTCGGACTACGTCCTCGAGTACGGCGAGCTGCGCTTCGCGTTCAACGAGCACGACTTCGCCCAGCGCGTCGAGCAGGCCGCGGTCAAGCTCCAGTTCGTCGAGCAGGGCCTCGGCAACGAGGAGCTCCACGACCTGCTCGAGCTCGCCGTCAACGGCGAGATCCGCGAGTCGGCCTCCACCCTCGGCGAGCACGTGAACGAGAACTGGAACGAGCTCGTCGGCCCGTCCGACCGCAGCCTCGTCCACTGGATCCGCCGCCTCGTCTTCCGCAGCGCCTGGCTCGACCAGCGCGTGAAGGAGGGCGAGCTCGACGTCGTCTTCGACGAGCACACGCAGGGCTTCGGCTACGTCCAGCCCGACCGCGACTCCGAGCCGATCGAGCTCTCCCGCGAGCCTTCCTGGCGGAAGCTCGCCTACCGGCCGTAGCGCCCCGCCCGAGCGGTCAGCGCGCGGCGGCCAGAACCGGCGCCGAGAGGAAGTCCTCGAGCAGCTCGGCGACGAGGAACGGGTCCGCGTCGTCGCACGCGAGCTCGCGAAGCTGACAGTCGGGCAGCAGCCGCCATAGCGCCCGCGCGATCCGCCGCGGTCGCGAGCCGCCCTCGTCGCAGGAGACGAGCAGTGTCGGCTGCGCGATCAACTCGATCCGCCCGTGCCCGAGCAGCGGCTCGCAGAGCACGACCCGGTCGACCATGAGCCTCCCGGCCGCCTCGAGCGCGAGACCCGCGCCGCCGGCGACGCCGACGACCGACACCGGGCCGCCGGCCGCGCCGATCACCGCCGCCAGCTCGTCGAGATCGCCGCCCTCGTAGGTGGCGACCGGGAAGCGATCGCCAAGCAGGTGCGCCAGTTCGGCCGATCGCGCGAGGCGCCGGTCGCCGACGATCACGACCGTCGTCTCCAAGTTCGCTTCGATCCCGTAGGTCATGTCCCTTAGGACCGCCGCGACGTCGAGAACTCATCGCTCGAGCCCGAGAACGATGAATCCGGGCGCCTTTGAGGGGGGTGGATACCGAAACGCACCGTATGGGTGCATTTCGGAATCCACCCCCTGCTTCTGAGGGAAAGCGGCGGTGATCGTCCGAAGGGTGCGCGGAAGCTGCCCGGCTAGACGGAGCCGAGCAGCTCGGCGTTCGAGGCCGAGGCCTCGATCCGCTCGCGCAGCATCGCCGCGGCGTCGCGCGGCTGCAGGTCCACCAGCAGGCCGCGCAGCCGTCGCGCGGCCTCGAGCTCGTCGCCCTCGCGCAGGTCGGCCTCGCCGGACACTCGCGAGCCACCGGCGTCGATCGCCGGGAAGACGCCGGCGGCGGCGAGGTCCGGGTCGAGCGCGATCCGGGCGCTCTCGGTGGTCGCCACCGCCTCCGCGACCTCGTCGTCGCCGAGCACGGTCGCGATCACGGTCAGCGATCCCGCGCCCTCCTCCTCGGTCTCGCGGCCGCTGCCGAACAGCGCCTTCGCCGCGTCGACCCGGCCGCGCGCGGCGGCGAGCCGGCTGAGCGAGTCGGCGACGATGACCGCGTCCTTGCCGGACTCGGCGATCCGCTTCGCGCGCGCGAGCGCGAGCTCCGCGACCTGGGCCTGCTCGGCGCCGCTCATCTCCGCGGTGGCGATCGCCAGCCGCGCGTCGGGGAACGCCCGCCGCCAGCGGGTCGCCTCCTCCGGGCGCTCGTCGACGAGGAGCACGATCAGCTCCGGACCCTCGGCGGCGCCGATCCCGGCGGCGAGGCCGCGAAGCAATGTCGTTCGCCCGCTGCCGGGGGCGGCGGCGATGAGCACGCGCTGGCCGTAGGCGAGCGGGGCGAGCAGGTCCGCGGCCCGGACGAGCAGTCGCTCCCCGTCATCTCCGGCATCGCCGATCGGCAGCCGCCGGCTGGGCGCGACCGGCGTCAGGTCGTCGAACTCGAGGCGGCCCTCGTCGCTCGGATCGGCCCCGTTCACCTGGTCGACGTGGACGAGGGCGCGGTGCCGCTCTCCGCGGCGCGGCTCGCGGGCGGGGCCGGAGACCTCGTCGCCGGGGCGCAGCTCGCAGCGGCGGATCTGGGATGCGGAGATGTAGACGTCGCCGTCGGCGGCCTCGAGGCCGGAGAGGCGGAGGAAGCCGTAGCGCTGCGGAAGCACGTCGAGGACGCCGGACACGGGCTCGGCGTCGGCGGCGTCGGCCTCCTCCTCGCGCTCCTCGTCGCGCTCGCGCTCGCGACCCCGGCGGGCACCGCCGCGCTCGCGGGAACGCCGCGCGCCACCGCGCCGGCCCTCGCGCTCGGGGCGCTCGTGCGGCAGCTCGTCGCCGCGGCGCTTCTCGGCGCGCTCGGATCGCCCGACGCTTTCGAGGTCGCGCTCGCCGCCCGCCTCGCGGACCGCGTCCACCAGCTCGGAGCGCCGCTTCAGCCTGTAGTCGGGCACGCCGAGCTCCGCCGCGAGGGCGTGGAGCTGGGAGATATGGGCGTCGTCGAGGCCGGCCACGGGCGAGACCTTACTCACCGGCGGCGGGATCGACCCCTTCGGCCGCCATCTCCGCAGGCCAGCTCTGCAGCCTCCTCGTTTACCCGCTTCTTCGACCAGCCGAGCTCGGAGCCGATCGCCGCGGCGATCGGCGCGACGGCCTCGGCGTCGCGGAGCTGGGGCGCGGCGAGGATGGCGAGGCGGGTGCGGCGGAGCAGCACGTCGGCGACCGAGCGCGCCTGCTCGGCGCGCGCCGCGACCACGGCCTCGGCGAGCAGGTCGGGGCGTTCGGGCACGATCGGGGCCGCCAGCTCCGCGCGCTCGCCGGCGAGCGCCAGCACGTTGCGCGCAGCGTGGCCGTAGCGGAAGGCGAGCTGGCGCAGCGCGGTCTCGGGCACCTCGGTGCCCGCGGGCGGCTCCAGGTCCGCCTCGGTGGCCGCCATCCCGAGCGGGATGTCGGCGGTCCGGCAGGGCGCCTCGCGCCCCTCGCGCTCGACCAGCCGGTCGACGGTCTGCTTCGCCATCCGCCTCCAGGTCGTGAGCTTGCCGCCGGTGATCGTCAGCATCCCCGACGAGGTCTCGTACAGCTCGGCCTTGCGCGAGATGTCGACCGACTTCTTCGGGTCGCCGGTCGAGATCAGCGGGCGCACCCCCGCGTAGGCGCCGGTGAGGTCGCCGCGGGCGAGCCCGGTTCCGAAGTAGTCGTTGGCCGCCTCGAGCAGGTAGTCGATGTCGTCGGAGGAGGGCTCGACCCGGTTGATGTCGCCGTCGTAGTCGCGGTCGGTCGTGCCCAGCAGCGCCCGCCCGTACCAGGGCAGGGCGAAGATCGTGCGGCCCTCGCCGGCGGGCACGATGCACGCGGCGCGCTCGACCGGCAGCGTCTCCAGGGGCAGGGTGATGTGGGTGCCGCGGCTGGGCGCGATCCGCGGCACCTCGGTCTCCTCGAGGATCTCCTGCGGGCGCAGCCGGTCCGCCCACACGCCGGTCGCGTTGACGACGTTGTCGGCGGCGATCTCGAAGCTCTCGCCCGTCTCGGACTCGCGCACGGCGACGCCGCCGGCCTTCCCGTTCTCCTCGAGCAGGTCGACGACCTCGGCGCCGTTCAGGCAGACGGCGCCGAAGCGCTCGGCCTCGCCGAGCACGGTGAGCACGAGGCGGACGTCGTCGGTCTGGCAGTCGAAGAAGAGGTAGGCGGACTTGGGATCGCGGCCGGCGAGGGCCGGCACGAGCTCGAGGACCTCCTCGGCGGGGATCGTGCGGTGGCGGTTCGGCGCCCAGTAGTCGGCCTCGTGCTCGCGCTGCTGGCGGTCGCGGCGCGAGCGGCCGACCCGCGTCGACGCCATCACGTCGTACATGTTGAGCCCGATCCCGATCTTGCGGTCGCGGCGGTCGTCGCCGAGGGTCGGCACCAGGAACGGGGTCGGGTAGACGAGGTGGGGCGCGAGCTGGACCATCAGCTGGCGCTCGAGCAGCGCCTCGCGGACGAGGCCGAGGTCGAAGTTCTGCAGGTAGCGGAGCCCGCCGTGGACCATCTTCGAGGAGCGGCTCGAGGTCCCGACCGCCCAGTCGTCGCGCTCGAGGATCGCGACCGAGTAGCCGCGCGACGCGGCGTCCAGGGCGACCCCCGCGCCGGTGATCCCGCCACCGACGACGACGACGTCGAAGCGGTCCTCGGTCAGGGCCGCCATCGCGTCCTTACGTGAGATCACGCGGCGGCTCCATCTAATCGAGGTAGGTGACGCAGGCCTCGGCACCCGGGCGCTCGGGCACGCGCTGCTCCTGCACCGGGGTGCCGAGGTGGAGCAGCCCGACGAAGCGCTCGCCCTCGGGCACGCCGACGGCCTCGAGCCCCTCGGCCGTGCGAAGCACGCCCGGGGTGCGCCAGTAGGTCGCGAGCCCGCGGGCGTGGGCGGCGAGCAGGACTATGTAGGCGGCCACCGCGGTCGCGTGCAGGTCCTCGCCGTCCTGGACCTCGTCGCCGGTGAGGACGCAGGAGCAGACGACGAGCGTCGGCGCGCGGTCGAGCTTGGGCGCGGCCTCGGGCCCCGCGGCCAGCTTCAGGCGCTCGAGCGCGCCCGGGCCGACGACGCGAAAGCGCCAGGGGCAGCTGAGGTGGTGGTTGGGGGCCCAGCGGGCAAGCTCGAAGAGCTCGTCCAGGGTCTCCCGCGCCACCGGCTCGGGGCGGAATGCCTTGTGGGTGCGGCGGGTTCGGATCGCGGTCTCGACGTCCACCCCGGCCACGATAACCACGACGCTCCGCGCGGATCGCGATCAGGGCACGAAGGCGTAGACGTCCATCTGCCAGTCGCGGTCCTTCGCGTGGAGCCGGCGGCGCTCGGAGGTGAGCGAGAACCCGGCCTTCTCCGCAACCCGCCGCGAGGCCGCGTTGCGGGCGTCGAGCGGCAGGTCGACCCGGCTCAGCGGCAGGTTGGCGAGCGCCCAGGCGGTCATCAGCCTCACGGCCCTGGGCGCCAGCCCCCTCCCCCGCGCCGGCGGCGCGACCCAGTACCCGACCTCGACGCTGGCGCGCTCCTCGCGGAAGGCGCGCAGGCCGACCGCGCCGAGCAGAGCGAGATCCTCGCGGTCGCGGATCGACAGGTCGATGGCCTCGCCGCGCTCGCGGCGGGCGTCCTGGTTCGTGAAGAAGTCGAGCGCGTGGCGGCGCTCGTATGGGACCGGGAGGAAGGTGAACCGGGCGATCTCAGGGTCGTTGCAGTAGTCGACCAGCGGTCCGAGGTCGAGCTCCGAGAACGGTGTGAGGACGATCTCCTCGTCGGCGAGGGGCGGATCGGGGAGCGGCAGTGGGTCCACGCCGCGGGAACTATCCCAAGCGGTGGGTCGTCAGCAGCGCTCACTATGGCAGTCGGCGGCGGTAGGCGAAGAACCCCGCCGTGAGCGCGGCCGCGAGGAGCGCGAGGCCGCCGAGCACATAGACGCCCGTTCCGAGCTCGTCCTCCTCGCCGGCCGCCTCGTAGGTCCCCGTCCCCGGATCCGCGGTCGCTGCGGCGGCCGGGTCGGCAACGGCCTCGGCGGCCGCCTCGGCCTCCGCCGGAGTCACCCCCGCCCCAGCTACGTCCTTCTCGTCGCCACCGCCGCGGCCCTCGCCGCGCCCAGCGTTGCCGTCCGCGCCTCCCCCGCCACCGCCGCTCGCGCCGTTGCCGCCCGGCCCCGAGCCTCCGCCGCCGGCGACCGGCGCGCCGAGACCGCCCGGCGCCTTCGCGCGTGGGACCGTGCCGAGCGGGAAGGGCGTCCCGGGAGGTCGCGACCAGCGCCTGCCCGGTGACCCACACCGGGGTCTGGTCGCTGGCCGACGAGTAGCGGTAGTGCCCGTCGGCGGCCTGGCGCGCGCGCAGGTAGTCGAACGGGGTGTGGCCTCCCTTGGCGACGTCGGCGCGCGACCCGCCGGCGATGAGGCCCTGCACAGCCCACGCCGTCGACTGCGAGTTCGTCGGGCCGTTGAAGGCAAGCGACCAGCCGCCGTCGCGATGCTGCGTACGGCGCAGGTAGGAGCTTCCGCGCGAGAGCGCCTTCCCGCGATTACCGGCTGCGGCGAGCGCCTGGAGCGCGGCGCCGCTCGAGTCGGACTCGCTTTGGGAGCTGGGCTGGAAGCCCCAGCCGCCGTCGCGGTTCTGGGCTCGCCGCAGCCACTCCGCGGGACGGCGCAGCGAGGAGCGCGGCGTCCCGACCGAGCGCAGGGCGAGGATTCCGAACGCGGTCAGGTTGACCTGACCCTGGAAGCTGCCGTTGTCGCCGCGCCGGCCGTTCAGCTCGGCGACGAGGTCGCGTCCGGCGAACGAGCGTGGGCTGACCCCTGCAGCGTCGAGGGCGAGGATCGTGCGCTCGAGGTCTCCGGTCGAGCGAATGGACGATGCCGTCGAGCGCATGAAGCTCACCGGGTTTCGTCCGCCTCGGCGCATGTCGAGCGGGTTGCGCCCGTTCGCCTCCAGCCCGAGCATCGCCCAGCCGGTGATCGAGACGCTCGACTCGCCCCCCGGAGTCGCCGGCAGGCCGCCGTCCGGGTTCTGTGCGCGCTCGAGATAGCGGCGCGCGGAGGCGTCGCCCGCCGATGCGACCGGCGCGGCGACCGCGCAGGCGAGGACGAGCGCGAGCAGGACCCCGGCGGCGCCGGCCGTCCCGAGCGCGCGCGGCGGTCGCGGGGGCGGATCCTCGCTCCACTCGAACTCGAGCCTGGTCCGGAAGCGGGTCAGGATGCGGATGAACGCCGGTCCGGCGGCGAGCGCGAAGGCGGCGTTGCCGAGCGCGTGGGCGACGTTGAAGGGGATCCCGCGGGCCGAGAGCGCCAGGTAGCGCTCGAGCGACTGCTCGCCGCCATAGGTGACCATCACGGAGAGGTCGAGTAGCGCGCCGTAGAGGAGCCCGGCGACCGCGCAGGCGAGCGCCAGACCGACCCGGCCCAGCCGCCGGTGGGTCGCCTTCGCGAGCGCAGCTCCGGCGAGGCCGGCGACACCCCACGCCGCCATCTGCCACGGAGTCCACGGCCCCTGGCCCAGCCAGAAGTTCGAGACCAGGCCCGCGAGCGCACCGACCACGAACCCGGCCGGCCCGCCGAGCGAGTAGCCCGAAAGGATCGCGATGTCGGTCGTCGGGGTGACGTTCGGCAACGGGGAGAGCGCCACGCGGCCGGCGGCGGCGAGCGCGGCGAGCGCGGCGACGAGGCCGAGGAGGCGGGCGGAGGGACGCGAGCGCTCGTACCAGACGAATCCGCCGACGAGGACGATGGCGAGGATCGCGAAGGTGGCGATCTGCCAGGTCACGTCTGCGCCTTCTCACGGCTGGCGCGCAGCAGCTCGGCACCGTCGCCGGGCAGGATCGCTCCGGTCCCGGGCAGGATCCGGGCAACTTCGGTGGCGAAGTACCAGCCGCCTGAGAGGACCTCGCGGAGTCCGTCATCGGCGACGACGTCCCCGTCCCCGAGCAGGACGACGCGTTCCGCGAAGGTTGCGGCGAACTCGACGTCGTGGGTCGCGACGAGAACGGCCGCGTCGTGGTCGGCGATCTCGCTGAGCCACGCCGCGAGGTCCTTCTTACGGGAGCGGTCCATGCCCCGGGTCGGCTCGTCCAGGCAGACGAGGCCGGTGCGGTCGCGCCCGGCCGTCGCGATCGCGAGAGCCAGCCGCTGGCGCTCGCCGCCGGAGAGCTCACTGGGATGGCGATCGGCGAGGCCGTCGAGCCCAACCCTCGTGAACGCCTCCGCCCCGGCCTCGCCGGACAGCTCATCGCCGACCCGCTCTTGGAGGAGGTAGTCGCCGGGGTTCTGGGTTAGGAGCGCGCACCCCAGCGGGGCATCCGCGCGCCCCCGGGCGATCTCCTCGATCCCGGCGCAGGCCCGCAGGAGGGTGCTCTTCCCGGCGCCGTTTCGTCCCATCAGGGCGACCCGTTCGCCGGTGGCGATCTCGAGGTCGATCCCGCGCAGTACGTCCCTGTAGCCCGTCCCGGGGTCGAGCTCGACGAATAGATCGCGGACACGGAGGGCGCTCTTCCCTCGGGGCCGTTCCACCTCCGGCTCAGGGGAACGTTGAGGGTAAAGGTGTGTTGCCGAGTTGCGTGCGCGCATCCTTGACGCCCGTAGGCAGGGGTCTCAGGCCGGCGAGGTCGAAGAGGCGGGCGGCCGGGGTCGCGAGGGCCGGGTCAGCGGTGGTCGCCCAGTCCAGGAAGGCTCGGGGTTCCCCGTCGAAGCCGAGGACGCCGTCGGCGAGGGCGATCACGCGGTCGGCGGCGGCGAGGCAGCGCTCCGTTCGGTGCTCGGCGAGCAGGAACGAGGTTCCCCACTCCTCGTTGAGGCGGCGCAGGAGCCAGATCAGCTCGTCGCCGGCGACGGGGTCAAGCTGGGAGGTGGGCTCGTCGAGCAGGACGAGCTCCGGGCGCGGAGCGAGCGCGGCGGCCAGTGCGACGCGCTGAAGCTCGCCGCCGCTGAGGGTGTCGGTGGCGCGTTCGAGCAGGTGGGGGATCGCAAGGGCGAGGGCAACCTCCTCGACCGCGCGAGCGCGGGCCGCAACTGGGTCGCCGCGCAGCTCGAGAGGTAGCTCCAGCTCGGCGCGCACCGTGGTCGAGACGACCTGGGACTCCGGGTCCTGGGCAACGAATCCAGCCTCCCGGCCGAGCTCGGCGGGTCCGTGGTCGCGGACGTCCAGCCCGCCGACGCGCAGCCCGCCCGAGGCCTCGCCGCCGAAGAAATGCGGGACGAGGCCGCAGCCGGCCCGCAGCAGCGTCGTCTTGCCGCATCCCGAGCGGCCCGCGAGGACGACGAGCTCGCCCGGCTCGACCGCGAGCGTGACGTCTCGCAGCGCTTTGCGATCGGCGTCGGGGTAGCGATACGAGAACCGATCGAGCGCGAGGAGCGGCTCAGGCACGGGCGGCCTCCGGACCCGGGCCCACCGCGCGGCGCCGGCGAGCCCGGCGGGGACGGGCGACCGCGAACGGCAGCGCCGCGAGCACCGGCAGCGCCAGGGCCAGACCCAGCGTCGCGGCGCCCGCGTCGAGCTCGATCGTGGGATAGGGGGTGAAGCCGCCGACGCCGGCGATCCTTGCGCCCAGCGCGATCGTGACGACCGCGATGCCCGCGGCGAGGAAGACGCCGTCGTGGCGCGATCTGCGTGCGGTCGACGGGGCTTCGCGCACCCGCGTGGAGAAGCCGCGCAGCTCCAGGGTCGCGGCGGCGTCGACCGAGCGGTCGAGGGCCCCGGACAGCAGGCGCCCGGCGAGCGCGGCGCGGGTCGCCGGGGCCGCTGCGGGGCCTCGCAGGCGGGCCGCGGTACGCAGGCGGGAGAGGTCCGCCGCGGCGAGCGGCACGGCGCGACTGACCAGCGTTGCCGTCAGTGCCGAGCGGCGGGCGATCGGCCGCAGCAGGCGAAGCACCCGGTCCGGGTCCACGCACGCCGAGTACACGGCGAAGGCCGCGATCACGACGACGATCCGCAGCACCAGCACGCCGCCGGCGGCGAGCGCCTCCAGCGTGACCCCGGTGTCGCCGAGAATGGGCAGCTCCCAGCCGCGAATGAGCAGGGTCTCGCCACGCGTCGTGACGAGCACGTTCACGAGCACGATCGCGACGCCGAGGGTGGCGCCGAGGCGGGCGGCGACGCCAAGCGCCGCTCGCGCCCCGGCGGCCAATCCGGCCACCCATACGCCCGCGCCCGCACCGAGGAGGACCACCGGGCTCGAGTAGGCGAAAGCGACGACGGCGAACGAGCCGAGGAAGGCGATCGCGGCAAGCGGAGAGGCGGCCTGGAGAGGGCCGGGGCGCGGGCGGTATGCGAGCGCGCTGCGCATCATCGTCCCGGGCTCATGGCACCGGCAGCCGAAGCGGTTCGCCGCCGTCCGGGACAGCGATCGCGAAGCGGTTCGAGAGCGAGGCTTCGTCGAGTGACTCGGCCGCCGCCTCGGCGCCCTCGGCGTCGGTCCCGGTGACGAGCCAGGTCGGTGACTCCCCCCGGCCCTCGAGTGCCGCCACCAGGCCGGCTCCCGGGCCAAGGCGGTCGGTCGCTCTCATCTCTTGATCGAAGACGGCGAGCTCCCAACCCGCCCCGGAGCGCTCGAAGCGCGCGAAGACGCCGCTTTCGCTCGGTGACCCCGCGAGCGCGGATGCGCGCGAATCGCTGCGCAGCTCGTCCCAGGCCCCGACCAGGACCAGCGGGCCGTCCGTCTCTCCGGAGTCGGCATCGGCCACCTCGGCGCCCGCTCCCTCGATCCGCTCGATCGCCTCCGCGCAGGCGCTCGCGCTCGGCGCAGCACAGGGAACGTTCGCGGTCGCGCTCGTGGCAAACGGGGCCGGCCAGGAACCGACCACGGCTGGGACTCGCATCACATCGGTCCAATCGTGGTGATCCCACCAGATCCGCGACTCCGCATCCACCTCGACGTCGGCCGCCCCGACCGGGGACTCGACCCCATCCACGTAGAAGAACCAGTCAAAGCTGCGGCCATCCTCCACCCCGCCCTCGATCCCGTCGATCGACTGGACGAAGCCGCCGCCGTATCGGGTCTCGACCTCGGCCTCGTCGTCGAGGAAGCGAAGCACCGTCTCGGTGGCCGGAGGATCCTCGGCGGTGGCCTCGTGCAGGACCTCGGCTCCGTAGTCGCGGCTGACGGTGAGAGTCGCCTCCCCCTCGCTCGCCTCCCCCTCGCCGAAGCCGCAGCCGGCGACGACGGAGCGCGAGGGCGGCGATCGCCGCCCTCGCGCCTCGCGCCCCCTTGAAGGGGGCAGACGTCAATCGCGGACCTTGTCGCAGTTCTTCGCGATCTCGTCCTCGCGGTCAGCCTTGACCGTGTCATCGCCCGACCCGCAACTGACTTCGTCGGCGAACCCGTCGCGGGTGTTGACCTTGTCGTCGCCGGCGCCCATCGAGATCGAGTCGCCGCCGCCGCCGTCTTCGACCACGTCGTCGTCACGGCTGCCGCCGATGGTCGTTCCCGCGATCCTCGCGGGCAGTCGCTGATCTCGGCCTGCGCGCAGATCCCGGTGCTGTCGGTGATCGCTCCGGCTCGCGTGGCCTCGAGCTCGACCTCGGCGCCATGCAGTGAGACCGTGGTCCTACCGGTGGCGTCGGTGGGCGCACTCGCGCCGGTGACCGAAACCCCGGCCGCCGGGACCCTGGCGCCGGTGTCGTCGTACTCGAACACCTGCACCTCGGTCGGCGTCTCGGACGTGGTTCGCGGCGGAGCGACGAGCTCGAGCTCCGTCGGAGGTGCGTCGGCGAAATCGGGATCGAGGTACCAGGTGACCTCGTCCCCCTCCTTCACCTTGGTCGACTCGCCGCCGGTCATCGAGGCCTCGCGGTTGTGCTTGAGGAACCAGAATCCGGTGCTTGGGGCGACCTCGCCGCCGATACCGCAGACGCCGAGCCCGAAGTCCGAGCCGTCGCTGATCGAGAGCGGCGCCAGGTCGTCGTCGCCATAGCTGGCGCCGTCGATGACCGCTCCGAGGGCGGTCGATCCCTTCACCGTGACCGTGTCACCGCTGCCGCCGGCGCCGAGGCAGTCGGCCTTGCGATCGGTCTTGACCTTCGTGGTGTCCGAGTACTGCGTGAGATCGGCGATGACTTCGCCGTTCGAGTCGACGACCGTGAGATCGACGGGCACGCTCGCTCGAGCGCTTGCGACGAACAGCAATGAGCATGTGAAGGCTGCGAACGCGATCAGTAGCGCACCGCGCAGCGGCCAGGAGAGGTGTGTGGACATGAGCCACCCTTTCCTCGAGGGTTGATATCGGCTGGCCGGAGGACAGGTCTCCTGGCTTCCGGGAACGTGCGCCGCGCCTTCCCGGGAGCGCGGTGCGCTCCCAGTGGCTGCGCTCTGCCTTGCGGCGTCGCTTACCCGGTCACAGTGGCGGGACCGCGCCGGTCTTGCACCGGACTTCCCTTGACCACCGGCCTATGAACGAACGCGAGTCTAGTCGACCCCCCGTGCCGGCGGGCCGATCTACTTCTGGCGGTTCTCGACCAGCTCGCGGAGCTTGTCGATGACTTCCGGCATCGACTTCTTCATCCGCGAGAGCTCCCAGTGCTCGATCTTGATCACGCGCATCGTCGAGGTGGCGGTGATCGTCGCCGAGCGCTGCGACTTCTCGAGCAGGCCCTCCTCGCCGATCACGTCGCCGGGGCCGACCTCGGCGATCTTCTCGCCGTCGCGCGAGACCTCGCCGGTCCCCTCCTCGATCACGTAGAAGTCGTTCGAGAAGCCGCCCTCGCGCATCACAGCGACCCCCTCGGCGAACTCGTCGACGTTCGTGAACGGGGCGATCTTCTTCAGGCTCTCCTCCGGCACGTCCTCGAAGAGCGGCACTCGCTTCAACTGGCTGACGTCCACTGGGCAGATCTCCTTCGGATCGGTCGCTTGGCGGCGGGGTCGAATCTAAACGATTTCCCGGTCACCCGGTCACGGTTGGCCGGAACCGGTCCCGAAAAAGCAACGAGCCCGAGAAAACTCGGGCCCGTTGCGGGTACAGGGGGAGCGGGGTTTGCTCCGCCAGCAAATGTACCCGCGCCTGCCGCGGGCAAAACATCGCCGCGGGAAATTTCCGAAACCGCCTGCTATTTGCGGCTATCGACGCTTCTTTGCGCGCTCGAAGACGCCGACGGCATCGCTGCCGAAGGCGGAGGCGTAGAGGTTCTTGCCGTCGGGGCTGACCGCGGCCGAGCTGACCCCGACCAGGCTCCGTCCCCGGGCGCAGTTGCGCTGCTTGCGGATCGCGACGCAGCCCGCCTTCAGCGGCTTCTGCGCGATCGCGCCCGTGCCGGGGTCGCGGTCGAAGATGTCGACCGCCCCGGAGTGTGAACGCGGTCGCGTAGAGGCTCTTGCCGTCGGGCGAGAGCGTGAGCCCCTCCGGGGCGTCGAGCGCCTGGCCGAGCGAGCAGCCGATCGCGACGAGGTAGACCAGGCACCCGGAGGTGCCCTCGAGCTGGGCGAGCTGGCCGGTATCCGGCGTGCGGGCGAAGGACGTGACGCTGTTCGAGAACAGGGAGGTGACGTAGACGTTCTCGTCGTCGGGGCTGACCGCGACCGCGTTCGCGCCGCTCAGCTCGCGGCCGGTGGTGCAGCCGGTGGTCTCCTTCTCGGTGATGCAGCCGCTGCCGTCGGTTGCCTGCGTCAGCCCGCCGGTCGACGGGTCGCGGTCGAGGATCGCGAGCGCGTTGCTGGCGGCCGCCGCCGCGTAGACGTTGTTGCCGTCGGCGCTGATCGCCAGCCCCTCGACGGCGCCGAGCGCGAGCCCGTTGACGCAACCCGGATCGGGGATGTTGGTGATGCAGCCGGTCGGGCCCGGAGGCTGGACCAGGGCGCCGGTGGACTCGTCGCGGGCGAAGACCGCGACGGCGCTGCCGTTGAAGGCGCCGACGTAGACATTGGCTCCGTCGGGGCTGACGACGACGACGTCGGCGGCGTCGAGCGCGCGCCCGGAGCGGCAGCCGCCGGCACCGGCCTCGGCGATGCAGCCCGCCTCGCCGGGCGCCTGCTCGAGCGCCCCGTTCGACGAGTCGCGGCGGAAGATCGCGATCGCGTCGCTGTCGACCGAGGTGGCGTAGACGCTGCGTCCGTCGGGGCTCACGGCGACCGAGTTCGGGCCGTCGAGCCCGGCGCCCGGCGCGCAGCCGTCGGCCCCGCCCGCGGAGATGCAGCCGTCCGCACCCGAGGCCTGGCTCAGCTTGCCGGACTTCGCGTTTCGCTCGAAGACCGCGATCGCGTCGCTGTCCGAGGCGGCGACATAGACGTTGTCGCCGTCGGGGCTGACCGCGACCGCGCGCGAGCCGAGGAAGGGTCCCGGGCCGGCCAGCGCCCGCACCGGCGTGCACTTCCTGGGCGGCCTGGAGCCATCGACCAGGCACCCGCTCTTCCCCTGCAGCTGGGCGATCTGGCCGACGGTCGAAGCCGAGCTGAGTCCCCGCTCGTGCGCGGGAGCGCCGAGGGCGGCGGCCGGAGCCGCGACCGCGGCAGCGAAAGCGACGACACATAGCGCGATGCGGGCAAACGGGGGATTGAGGAAGGCCAAGCTCATGCGCCGTGTGATTCCCTGCGGGCGAGACCGGCTCGCGAGCAGCCGTCGGATCCTAGACGCAGGGCTACGCTATGCCCTGTGCCGACCGACATCAGATTGGTCACGGGCGACAGGCTCCTGGTCGAGAGCCCGAGCTTCGACGAGCTCGCGTCGAGCCTCGCCGCCGGCATCTGGATCAACGTTCACCGTCGCAAGGGCGGCCAGATCATGCTGAACCCGGCGAGCGTCGCCTACATCGAAGAGCAGCACCGCGCCGGCGACCCGCCGGCCTCCACCTAGCGGTATACGTCAGGCGATGTTGGTCAAATCCGCGATGGTCGTCGCGATCGGCCTGCTCGGTGTGACGGGCACGGTTCAGGGTGCGTTCGCGGCGTCGGAGGAGGTCCCGCCGCCGAGCGCTGATCCGTTCTACACGCCGCCGCCGCATCTGGCGTCGTTCAAGCCCGGCAAGATCCTGCGCCACCGGAAGGTGACGATCTCGGGCGTGTCCAATGCCTCGGCGGCGTATCAGTTGCTTTACCGGACGACCGACGCGAAGGGAAAGCCGATCGCGACGGTCACCACGCTCGCCCTGCCGAGCGAGCCGGCGCCGGGACCGCCTGACCTGGTTTCCATCCACCACGCCTACGACAGCCTGACGCTCAGTTGCGCGCCGTCCTACACGCTGCGCACGGGCCAGGTGACCGGCGTCGGCGATGCAGGCATATCGAGCAATATCCAGGGGCTACCTCGACTACGGGTGGGTTGCCGCGATGCCCGACTACGAGGGCCTCGACTCGCAGTGGACGGTCGGGCCGCTGGAGGGCCGTACGGCGCTGGACGGGATCCGCGCGGTTGAGCGCTTCGCCCCCGCCGGGCTCAACGCGTCGGACCCAGGTCGCGATGGCCGGCTACTCGGGCGGCTCGATCCCGACGGTGTGGGGCGCGTCGATGGCGCCGCGCTATGCGCCGGAGCTCAACATCGTCGCCGCGGCGGCAGGCGGCAACCTCCCTGACCCGATGCAGAACCTCGCCCCGCTCGACGGCAGCCCGCTCTTCGGGACGGTGGTGGGCGTCGCGGTCGGCGTCAACCGGGCATACCCGGGGCTTCGCCTCGACGAGATCCTGAACGACAAGGGCCGGGCGCTAGCCGCGCGCGACGGCGCCGACGCCGATGGTTGCGCCGGGTCGGTCACCAACGCGCCGTTCGGGACCGTCGCCGAGCACTCCAACTATCCGAACGCGGAGGCGCTTCTGGCCCTCCCAAGAGTGCGCCGTGTGTTCGAACGCATGAACCTGATCGTCCGGCCGGCGCCCGCAACGCCCGTCGTACATCTTCAACTCGGCCCAGGACGAGCTCACCATCAGAAAGCCCGTCGACGAGCTCGTCGCGGCATGGTGCGCCCAGGGCTCGACCATCGAGTACCAGACACCGCCCGGCGACCACGTCACCGGCTCAGAGCTCTTCGGCGACGAGGCGATCCCCTACATCGAGGACCGGTTCGCGGGCATCCCGGCGCCCGACAACTGTCCTGCCTGATCTAGAATCCGAGCACACAGCGGGCCAGGGAGGAGAAGATGATTCCGGCACGGACGCGGGAACGAGGGGTGACAGGGGTTACGACATGCGCGCTGGTCGCGACCGCGCTGCTCCTGCTCGCCGGCGTGCAGGGCGGCGTCGCCGAGGCGGCGACGAAGCCGGGGAAGAGCCTGATCGTGGCGCCCGATCCCGGCGCGACGGTGCCGACGCGCCCGCTTACGATCGAGGTGCGCTCCGGCGAGGCAGCGAACCGATTCAAAGTGCAGTTGAACGGCCGCCCGATCGGGAGGCACTTCGGTCCGCCGCTGGATGGCGTCCGTGAGCTCGTCGTCTCGCCGAGCCACGGGCTGCGCCTTGGCCGCAACCACCTCGAGGTCAGCGTTCGCCGTGCGAGCGGTCCGACCCGCTCGCGCTCGATCCACTTTCAAGTCGAACGCGACCGTCCGCTTGCCGCGGCCGGGGCCGACCGAGTCGTCGACGTCGACGGCCGCGTCCGCCTGGACGCGAGCCACTCGCGGTCGCATGTGGGAGGCGGCCTCACCTACCGCTGGCAGATCGTCGACGCGCCCGAGGCGGCGTCCGATGACGCGCTCGACGACCCGCGGTCGGCGCGACCGACCCTCGACCCCGAGGTCCCCGGCGACTACCAAATTCAACTGACGGTCGAGGCCGATGACGGGAGCACGGGCACCGACACGGTGGTCATCACGCCGGGTCTGGTCGCGCCCCACCTCGACGCCGTCACGACGGCGCTCCGCGAGCGCAACCCCGACACCGAGGGCAAGGTCTGGGGGCTCTCGACCGGTAACAAGCTGCCCAGCCAGTGGCTACTGCAGACGCCCAACTGCTGGGGGACGGATGGCTGCGGGCCCGGCCCGCTTCCGCCGTCGGCGGAAGCGATCACCTCGCGGATGACCCAGATCGTCTCCGGCGCCGAGCACAGCGTCGAGCTCACGGGGCTCTGGCCGCCGCCGGACGGGCCTTTCCGGGACGCGATCGTCAACGGCCTGAAGCAGGCGGTCGCGGCCGGAAAGACGCCGACCGTGCGCATCGTGCTCGGTACGCCGCCCACCCAGTTCAGCGACACGCAGTTCCAGAGCTGGTTCGACAGCCTGGTCTCCGACGTCGGCGGCAAGGTGCCGATCCAGGCCGCCGCGATGTCGACCTACCGCCAGTCCTTCCCGCCCGTCGCGACCTCCTGGAACCACTCGAAGATCCTCGCGGTCGACGGCCAGAGTGTGATCGTCGGCGGGATGAACTACTGGGCGAGCGACTACCTCCAGGTGACCGACCCGGTCAACGACGTCTCGATGACAGTCGACGGGGCGGCCGCCGTCGATGCGACGCGGTTCACGGACGTGATCTGGGGCTGGATCTGCGCGAACCGGAGCAGCTCGCTCTACGTCAGCTACAGGACGAGCAACGTCAACGGCTGCGTCTCCGCCGCCGAGACGGCGCCCGCCGTCATCGGCAGCGGCGGCGACGTCCCGATCCTGACGATCGGCCGCCTCGGCAACGGCATCAACGTCCCCGGCGAGCCGGGGCGCCAGTCGCCGCCGATCCCGAAGGCCCCGTTCCAGGGCAGCGCCTGCAACTCGTTCCAGCGACAGGTCTCGGACACCAACACCAACCGCGAGTACGAGTACCGCAACCCGGGCGAGACGGGGCTGCGCGCGCTGATCGCGAGCGCCAAGAGCTCGGTCTTCCTCTCCCAGCAGGATCTCCTGGGCTGCATATACAGCGTCGAGGCCTACTTCGACGAGCGGGTCCTCGCCGCGCTCGGGCAGAAGATCGTCGACGGCGTCCCGATCACGATCGTGACCGCCGACCCGGGCGCGAAGGCCGGCACCGGCGACTACTCGAACGGCTACAAGCTCTCAGACCTCGCCGCGGCCCTGAAAAACGTCGTCGCCGCGCTCAAGCCCAGCGCCGACGCGCGCCAGCTTGTCTGCAAGGGCGTCGGCCTCGCGGGCGTGCGCACCCTCGACGCCGCGACCTGGCCCAACGGCCACCCGTTCGCCAACCACGCCAAGGTGGTCTGGGTCGACAACGCCGCCTTCTACATCGGCTCCGAGAATCTCTACCCCGCCCGCCTCCAGGAGCTCGGCATGGTGGTCGAGGACGGGGCCGCCGCCGCGACGATGAAGTCCGAGTATCTCGACCCGCTCTGGGACCGCAGCCGCAAGGGCGCGCTCATCGATCCCGAGAACGGGGTGTGCGGGAGCTTCTGAGGGGCGAGGAACCCGAAACCGACCGGGCTAGAGGCACCGCTACGGGGATTTCTCGCGGCCGAGGATGGCCCGAGAGCTCTTTGATCGCTACGGATCCGGTGCTATAACCGAACCATGGGGAAGCTGGGGAATCGAGTTTCTCGCCTCGTCATGACGATGGTGGCGGCAGCGTCGGTTTCGCTCGCCACCGCCGGCCCCGCGGCGGCGGACGACCTCGAGCTGCTGAACGAGTGGGGGAGCGCCGGATCGGCGCCCGGCCAGTTCGCCAACCCGGGCGACCTCCAAATCGCCCCGAGCGGCAACCTCGTCGTCTCCGACAGCGACAACAGGCGCATCCAGGTGTTCTCCCCGGACGGAAACCTGGTCAGCATCATCGGCACTCCCGGGAGCGGGCCCGGCCAGTTCTCACGTACCAGCGGCATCGCGATCCAAGACGACGGGACGATGTACGTGTTCGACAACGGAAACGGCCGGGTCGAGGTCTTCGACGCCGCCGGCACGTACGTTCGTCAGTTCCTGCCGCCGCTGGATTTCTACGCGGGGGTTGCGCTCGACCCGTCGCAAACGAGCCTCTACCTGGTCGACTACCAGGGGAGCATCATCGACCACGTGTCGACGGCGGGAACCGTGATCGGCCGGTACAGCGGGCCCGGTGCCGGCGATGGCCAGCTCCAGCGTCCGCAGGGGATTGCCGTCAGCCCGTCGGGCGGCGTTTACGTTGCCGACCGAGATAACAACCGAGTCGAGGTGTTCGACGTGAACGGCGGTTTCCTGTCCAAGTTCGGCAGCCTCGGATCGGGCCCGGGTCAACTGAGCGGACCGTGGGACGTCGCGGTCATGCCCGATCAGAGCATCCTCGTCACCGATGCAAACAATTTCCGCCTCCAGCACTTCGACGCGAATGGAAACTTCCTCGCGAGCTACGACCAGGTTCCGGCGTCTCCAAACCCGGACTTCCGCCCCATCGCCGTGACGGCAGCCCCCAACGGCGACATCTACATGACCGACAACACGACCCACCGGATCCTGCGCGCGCGCCTGGGTCCCGCCGGCGCGACGCCGGTGCTGGGCCAGAGCGTGACCGCGAGCACAGTGAGCGGCACCGTGCTCGTTCGAGCAGAAGGGTGGGCAGAGCTTCGAGCCGCTGACCGGCGCGGAGTCGATCCCAGTCGGCTCCAGCGTGGACACGACCAAGGGCCGGGTCGCCATGACCTCAGCGACCAAGGAAGGCGAGACGCAGACCGCGGAGTTCTTCGACGGCCAATTCCAGGTGCGCCAGGGGCGGCGCAGCGATCTCACGACGCTGGCGCTGGAGGGCAGGGTCGGTCCCTGCACAGGAGGCGCCCGCAACGCCGCTCGCGGGCGCGTCCAGCGCCTGTGGGGGTCGGGGAAGGGTCACTTCAAATCGAAGGGGCGTCACGGCGCCGGGACGGTCCGCGGCACCGTGTGGCTGACGGCCGAAAGCTGCAAGGGCACCCTTTTCAAGGTTAAGGAGGGGGTCGTCTCGGTGCGCGACCTCACCCGCGATCGCACCGTGGTGGTCCGCGCCGGCGAGCGGTACCTGGCGCCATCCGACTGACGGCCCCGATTCGCAGGGCGAGAGGCACCGCTACGGGGATTCGAACCCCGGTTTCCGGACTTCCCGCTCGTGCTTTCGCGCGAGAGGAGCAGCGCGCTCGATGTTGCCGAGCGCGCCTGGCGATGAATTGTCGTGAGGGGGTAGGTCTCAACCGACATGAGCGATAGAAAAGTAGTTCTCAAGATGGTCATGTCCCTCGACGGTTTTGTCACCAGCCCAGACGGGACCCATGAATGGATGTTCGAGTGGTTCGGCGACGACTCGGGTGAGTGGAACCGCCGCGCGCTCGAGGAGGCCGGCGTCCACGCGATGGGCCGCCGCAGCTACGAGATCATGGGCCCGCACTGGGCTGCGTCCGAAGGGCCAATCGCAACCGCGATGAACGAGAAGCCGAAGGCTGTCTTCTCCCACACCCTGGAGAAGACGGAATGGGGACCGGCCGAGATCTTCGGCGGGGACCTTGGCGCGGAGATCGCGGAACTGAAGGCTCGGGACGACGAAGGGACGGTCCTGGTCCACGGCGGCCCCGACTTCGCCAAGTCGCTGACCCGCCTCGGTCTCGTCGACGAATACCAGCTGACGACGGTCCCGATTGCGATCGGCGCGGGGCGGAGCCCATTTGCCGAGCTGGAAGAGCACCTGAAGCTGGACGTCGTCGAAGAGGAGCGCTTCCGGAGCGGAGCCCTCGCGCAGATCCTGGTGCCGAAGCGATGAGCGACAGCCCAAACACCCGCCACGACGGACGGATGATTACGAAGGTCGAGGCGAACGGGGTCATGCTCGGGGTCGAGCACTTCGGCGACGCGGCAGCGCCGCTCGTTCTGCTCGCGGGCGGCACGACCATGCTCTCCTGGCCCGACGCGCTCTGCGCGGCGCTCGCGCGCGGCGAGCGCCACGTCGTGCGGTACGACTTGCGCGATTCCGGCGCGTCGACGACCGTCGATCCCAAGGCTCCGGCGTACACGTTGCGCGATCTTGCAGCTGACGCCGCGGCGCTGGCCCGCGAACTCGACGATCGGCCGGCGCACCTAGCGGGCATTGGCGTCGGCGGGATGGTCGTCCAGGTCGCCGCACTCGACAACCCGGACGCGTTCTCTGCGCTCACGCTCGCCGGAACGCGGCCCGTCGCTCCAGGCCGGGTCGACGACGACCTGCCTGACCATGACAAGGCGACGATGGACCGGCTGTTCTCGCGCTCGATGCCTGACTGGTCCGACCGCGCCGCCGTGGCGGAACATGCCGCCGCAGGCGCGGAGATCCTCGGCGACGACCCCACCGCTGCGCGAACGACCGCCGAGCGCATCTGGGACCGTACGCCGGGCCCGGAGCCCGCGGTGCAGATGGCCAACCAGATGGGCATGGTGTTCTCCAAGCTCAACTGCAAGCCGCGGTGGCGCGAGCGCCTGCCCGAGCTTGCGATTCCGGCCTTGGTGGTGCACGGTCGCCGCGACCCGTTCTTCCCTGTCGGCAACGCCGAGGCGCTCGCGCGCGAGATCCCCGATGCGCCGCTGCTCCTGCTCGAACGGGCCGCGACGGCGATCCCCGATGCGGCCGCGGGCGAGGTCGCGGCGGCGATGCTCGCGCTCTAGACGCTCACGGTCCTGACTATCCGGACGTTGCCGAATTAGCTGGTCGTCCGGTCGCCACGGGCTTCTGCGGCCGCCTGCTTCCGGGCAGCCTTCTTGGCCTGCTTCTCTTGCCGACGCTCGAGGAGCCTGCGTTCACGGTTGAGCTTCGCCATCGTGGTCTTCCGCTTGCTGCCTGAGCCCATCTCTCGTCCCTCCGTGTGGGTGCGCGGCGAATGCGGAGGGGTGCCGGAGGCAACAACTGCGAAAACGCGGGGCACTACTTCGGTCGAACAGATGCTCGACTAGAGGATCTAGTCTAGTCGCCGCTGAGCGCGAGGAGGAGCAGCGCCGGCATCGCATCGTCGCGAGAGAGCGTTACGCCTGAACCCCGATCGCCTCGCGGGCCTCTTGCGCGCTCGAGAACGCGGTGATGCGAACGATCTTGCCGACGATCACCGAGTAGAGCACCGCGTATGAGAGCTCTACCGGCACGCCGCTGCCCTTGCCGCGACCAGTCTCGCTGATCTCCGCAAGCACTTGTCCCGAGCCCAGGTCGGTGAGTTCCTTGACGACGTAGTCGTATTCCTCGAACGCCCCCCGGTAGTGGAGGACGCCTTTGACGACCGCTTCGACTCCATACGCGGTCTGGTGGAGGATCCCGACCCGGGTCCAGTCGTTGACGACGTGCTCATCCATGAACGAAACGGACCGTTCGGTGTCCTCGGCGACGAACGCCTCGATATGAGCGCGCACGATCTCCCGGTCGTCGTTCGACATTCTCCGGGCAGTATCTCGCGCTAGCTGCCACTTTCCGTGCCCGGCGGGTGACTTCTGCCGCGCTACCGCTCCGCGCGACGACCGGGAGCGCCGATTTTCGCCTCCATGAAGCGGGACTCCAGCAGAAAACCCCGCTTTCGCTAGGCTTTCAAGAGGCACCGCTACGGGGATTCGAACCCCGGTTTCCGGACTGAGAAAGGCGGGAAAGGGCTTCGTTAAGCCGTTTTTATGCCTGTTGAGGTGCTCTCAGATGGGGTCAGATGCCCTCAGTTGAGGGTGGTTCGGGACATATTTCGGGACACGGATTCGGCCCATTTGGTTTCCGGACTTGCCCCGAATTCGATCCGGAAGCCGCTCCCTAAGCGACAATTCGCTCGGCCGCGCGGCAACCTCAGGGATCTGCTTCTGCTTTCACGCGGAAGCGAAAGCCGAAGCAACCGGCTCGCTTAAGACATCAGTCGGCACCGAACGTCCCTGAGTACTCCCTATAGCGAACACTCCGGGACCTTCACCGCTGCTCCACCGCGCGAGGAACGAGAGCGGCTGAACGGGTCTGGTTGCGCCGCGTGAAGAGCCGAAGCGGCTTCACCCCGGGCTCGAGCCGGTCGCTTAGCTCGCGTTAAGGCCAACCTGGAGGATCGTTTCGATGCGACTGGTTCTGCTCGCGCCGGTGTGCGCCCTCCTCCTACTGGCAGGCTGCGGCGACGATGAATCATCGGAACCCGGGTCTTCGGCGACGACCGAGCCCGCTGCGAAGTCCGAGACTCCCGGGAAGAAAAAAGGCGAGCCCAACCCGCAGGGCGACGCGGACCGCAAGGAGAAGCCGGGCACCGAGATCGTCGTCGGCGACTCCGAGTTTGGCGAGATGCTCTACGACTCGAACGACCAGGCCATCTATATCTTCGAGAACGACTCTGAGGACGAAACCGTCTGCTACGACGAGTGCGCCGAGGCCTGGCCACCTGTGCTCACCGACGGCGCTCCTGAGGCCGGCGACGGGGTCGAGGGCTCGCTCCTCGGCTCGATCGAGCGCGACGATGGGACGGCTCAAGTCACCTACGCGGGCCAGCCGCTCTATTTCTACGCACATGAGGCGCCCGGTGAGGTTCGCTGCCACAACGTCGACCTAAACGGCGGCTTCTGGTGGGTCGTCGGGCCCGACGGCGAGCGACTGGCGTGAGGCGCCGGGCCCTCAGGTTCGCTCTCGCGGCCTCGCTGCTCGCCTTCGCCGCGTCGGCACCCGCGGCGATCGGGGGGACGAAGGTGAAGGTGCGCGACTCCGAGTTCGGCGCGATGCTCTGGGGGCCGGACCGGCAGGCGATCTACGTCTTCGAGAACGACAAGCCCGACGAGTCGCGCTGCTACGGCAAGTGCGCGAAGGCCTGGCCGCCCGTGCTCACCGACGGCCGCCCGAAGGCCGGATCCGGCGTCGACGAGGAGCTCCTCGGAACCGCTCGCCGGAAGAACGGGGACCGGCAGGTCACCTACTCGGGCCAGCCGCTCTACTTCTACGCCCACGAGGGACCGGGCGATGTCTTCTGCCACGACGTCAAGCTGAACGGCGGCTTCTGGTGGGTCGTCGGACCGGACGGCGTTCCCAGGCCGTAGTCGTCGACCCCTAGTTCGAAGGAGGGGTCGCGCAGCTCGTCGGCGGCTGGCGCTTCGCGCGAAACCCGGGAGCCAACGCCGACGAGATCATCTCAACGAGTGTTAGGATAATCACGTGCCCGACGGACGCTGCGACCTGCTCTGTCTTGACCTCGACCTCGCCGAAAAGCTCCGGCGCGGCCGGCTCGACGTCGATCGCGCGGAGACTCTGGCGGGCCAGGCGAAGGCGCTGGGGGATCCGACCCGCCTGACTCTCTTCGCCGCGCTCGCGCAGGCCGAGGAGCTCTGCGTCTGCGACCTGGCATGGGTGATGGAGCGCGCCGAGAACCTCGTGTCGCATCACCTGCGCGTGCTGCGCTCCGAAGGCCTAGTCGCGAGCCGGCGCGACGGCAAGATGGTGATGTATTCGCTCACCGATCGCGGTGGTGAGCTCGCTCGCACTCTCGTCGGCCTGGAGGTGCCGGCGTGAGCGAAGTCGCGCTGCCGACGGTCTCCGCCCCGGCCGCGCACGAGCCCTCCGCGGACTGGCTACGCGCCGCCCGGCGCGCCAAGCAGCTCTCGTGGCTGAGCCTCGTCTGGATGGGCCTCGAGGGCGGGATCGCCCTGTTTGCCGGGATCATGGCCGGCTCGATCGCGCTGATCGGATTCGGCATCGACTCGGCGATCGAGGGCGTGGCCAGCCTTGTGATCGTCTGGCGGTTCACCGGCGCGCGGATGCTCTCGCACGCCGCCGAGGAGCGCGCGCAGAAGCTGGTCGCGATCCAGTTCTTCCTCCTCGCTCCCTACGTCACCTTCGAGGCGATCCAGCACCTCGTGAACGCCGAGCACCCCGAGGTCTCAGCCCTGGGAATGGTCCTGACCGCGACCAGTCTGGTCGGGATGCCGTGGCTGGGCCGCGCGAAGCAGAAGCTCGCGGTCGATCTCGGTTCGCAGGCGACCCACGGCGAGGGTTCACAGAACCTTCTCTGCGCCTACCTCGCCGGCGCCGTGCTTCTCGGCCTCGCTGGGAACGCGCTGTTCGGCTGGTGGTGGCTCGACCCAGTCGCCGCGCTGGCGATCGCCGGCGTCGCGGTCAAGGAAGGCGTCGAGACCTGGAAGGGCGAGGGCTGCTGCGCCGCGCCGAGTCTCGATCCAGCGGCGGCCTGTCAAGAAGATTGCTGCAACTGACGGCTCTCGCTTCGCGCGATGAGGAACAGCGAGGTCGGTCCGATGGATTAGCGACCGACACGGCGCCCTAGGCCGGCTCTCGCCGGCACTCCCCGTCCTTCACGCGGATCAGCGTTAGGGCGACGTCGCCGCCGGCGGGCTCGTCCCCCGGTTCCGGGAAGAGAGCGCATTCCGCGGGCGAACCGCACCCGCACTCCTTCGCGACCTCGAGCCATCCCTTCATCGCCTTGGTGCGCTCGAGCAAGGCCTCGACTTCGTCGAGCTTGCGGGCGGATAGCGATCGCATCGGTTCGGCCATCCCCTCCCGGTCGTCCACGCCCTCGACCAATTCCTTGATCTCGTCGAGGCTGAATCCCGCCGACTGCGCAACCCCGACGAAGGCGATCTTTCCGATCACCGACTCGTCGTAGCGGCGCTGGCCGCTCTCGCGCTCGGGCTCTGGGAGAAGGCCGATCGACTCGTAATAGCGGATCGCTGAGGTGGCCACTCCGGCTCTGCGAGCGACCTCACCGATCGTCAGTTCAGGCCAGTCGTCCATTTCCTCTCGGAGGCCTTGACTTCAAGCCGACTTCAAGGTCCATGGTAATCGCGGGAAGCTCGAAAAACCAGCAACGAAGGAGGAATCATGGCAGTTGCAACAGGCACCAAATTCGAGCTCGACACGTTCAAGCGCGGCTACGAGGAGTGGGACATCGACGCCCTGCTCGCCCTCTACGCCGACGATGTCGAGCTGGTCCAGATCGACCGCGACAACCCGCCGAGCTCTCCGCGCATCCGCCAGGGCAAGGACATGTTCAAGGGCATGTTCGAGCACTGCGCCGGCGCCGGGGTCAAGGCGAGCGTGGAGAACCTGGTCCCGGGCACCGAGCGCGTCGCCGCGACGGTGACCTGCGCGTTCCCGGGTGGGCGTAAGGTCGTCGGGCAACGGGATCTTCGAGCTTGCGGACGGCCGCATCGTCCGCGAGCTGCAGGTCCTCTCCGGCGATCCCAAATAGAGAGGAGAAAGACGATGCCGAAGGCGTCAAAGCAGACCGCGTCCGAGCACGAGTCGGTCCCGGGTTACGAAGGTCACTTCGAGCACTTCGAGGGTGGCTGGACGGTGGGCTTCGAGAGCTACTCGGAGGATGCCGACCTGGCCCCGTACTTCAAGGGGCTCCCGAACGACCAGTGCCAGTGCGAGCACATGGGCTACGTGATCAAGGGCAAGGTCGCCTTTCGCTCCGGAGATCAGGAGGAAGTCGTCGAGGCCGGCGAGGCGTACTACGCCGGCCCCGGCCATACCCCGGTGCTCTACGCCGGCACCGAGGTGGTCGAGTTCAGCCCGACCGAGGAGCTCGGCCGGACCATGGACGTGGTCACGAAGAACATGGAGGAGATGTAGTCCTCTTACGGGTTGTGCCCGGGCGCCCTTCTCAGGTGCCCGGGCCGCCCTGGTAGTGGATCTCGACGTTCTGGCTCCTTCCCGCCTAAGCCGGAGGTAGCACGCCGGCGGCGAGCCGGGAGTCGTAGCCCGGAACAAGCCGCACCGCGAAGGAGCCCGCCAGGCGGGACTCGATCGCAGGCAGGAGGTCCTCCATCGTCATAAGCAACCGGACGCTCGGCGCGATCTGGAAGTCGGCGGCATTCGGCTCCTCTCCACCGATGAGGCCATCCTCGATCCAGCCGTCGATGCGGTCGAGCATGGCCGGCAGCTGGGCGAGGTCGCGACGAACCGCGTCGTTCGTCGCGCCCGTAATGTGGCGGTAGCGCCACAACGACGGACCGGCGAGACGCGCCCCGAGCCGCGGCGGGATCGGGAGATTCGACGCGCGAAGCTGGATCTCGACGCCGGAGCGATCGTGACCGAGTCCCCACACCTCGATCCGGCGCGCGGCGTCCTGGAGCTCCTCGCCCCAGCGTTCGGCCTCCTCGACGCGAGCCCGTGCGCCAGGGTCGCGCGGGAAGAGCGGCGGATCGGGGCGCAGCTCCTCCAGCGCGCGCGAAATCGCGCGGGAGCCCTGGATCCGCCTTCCGTCGAACCGGATGGCTGGCACGGTCTTCCGCGGGAAGCGCATCGCCCGCAAGATGCCGCGGGAGAGGACAGCCGGCAGCTCAACGCGGCGAAAGTCGAGGCCCTTGCGCCGCAGCATCAGCTCGACGGCGATGCAGGGGTGCGACGCAATCAGGACGTACAGCTTGGTCTCCACTCGCCGCCGATCCTACGGGCGAAAGGCTCGTCATCTCCCGAGATTCTGCCTTCCCCGCGAGGGCACTATTCGAAATTGCGATTCGCTCCTCCTCCGCGCGAAACCAGCAGCGCGTCGGCGGACCGCTTGGCTTCTGTGCTGACTTAACGAGGATTTGCGGGCCTCTCCAGCTCGCATCGAAAGGTCCACTCCCGCACGAGGCGTGCGGGCTGTTGCCCCAGGCGTTGCCTCCGGGCAGGAAACGCGGGGCGAGGACCACGAAAAAACCTCTGCCTGAGCAGGGCTTTCCCAGAGGCACCGCTACGGGGATTCGAACCCCGGTTTCCGGACTGAGAATGGCAGGAAAGGGCTTCGTTGAGCCGTTCTCGTGCCTGCCGAGGTGCCCTCAGTTGAGGTCAGTTGCCCTCGGTTGAGGGCGGTTCGGGACATGTTTCGGGACACGGAAATCCGGGTCGATTCGCGGCGATCTCGCGCAGATGTGATCCAAGGAGGAACCGCTTCTGCTTCACGCGGAAGCGAAAGTGCCGATTTGCATGTCGAGCGTGGGACGCCGGGCCCGGCCGTCGAGCGCTCGCAAGGCGCCTCAGTCGCTCGCTACAACCTCGGCGTAGCGCTCGAGGTAAGTCGGCCAGCCACCCTCGCCGCCGACGCCCTCGCGGACGCCTTCCCAGCCCTCGCCGTGGCGGTCGAGGTTCCGGTGCTCGAGCTCGACGCGCGTCCGTTCGGTGTCCTCGGCGACGAAGCGCACCTCCACCTCGCTTGTCCTCTCGTGTTCGGTCTCGATCTGCCACGTCGGGCCGATGTCCCAGCTGAAGACGACACGCTCGGGCGGCTCGTAGGCGAGGACGCGCGCCCACGCGCACTCGCTGCCGTCGACGCCGCGGTCGATGATCCGTCCCCCCTCGCGCGGCTCGAAGACGGTCTCCGCGATGTCGACGGAGAGCAGGTTGTGCTCGCGCGGCTTGAAGCGGCCAAATCCTTCGGTGAAGACGTTGAAGGCGCGCTCGATCGGCGCCTCCACGACGATTGTGTTGCTGATCGACGTCTGGGTTGTCTGGCTTTCCATCAATCCTCCTCGGTGGTCTCTTCAACGATCCGCTTGTAGTCGGCTAGTGCCTGGGTCCAGAACCGGTCGAGCTCGGCGCGAAGCGCGGCGATGCCGTCGGGGTCGAGCCGATAGACCCGGCGCGTCCCCACGGGCTCGTCCACAACGAGGCCGGCGGACTTGAGCACCTTCAAGTGCTGGGAGACCGCCGGCCGCGTGACCGGGACGACTCCCGCCAGCTCGACGACCGCGCGCGGCCGCTCGGCGAGGCGCTCGAAGATCTCCCGGCGGGTTGGATCCCCGAGCGCTGTCCAGCGATCGACTTGGTAAGTCGTCACTAACCGTAAGTTACCACTTACGATGCGTCGCTAGCTGCGAAGCAGTCGCCAGTAGCAAGCGAGGAGGAACACTGAGCGCCACAGCCCCAGTTGCCGCACGAGGCTGAGCGAATCGCTCGCCGCCCAGTCCTCGACGATCTTGCCGCCCTCGAGGCGGCTGATCACGATCCCCCACAGATGGACCCGGCGACCGCGGTGGGTGCCGTGCAGCGTCCAGCGCGAAGCGACACGATCCCCCTCGGTCACCTGCTCGTCGACGACGAACTCGAGGTCGGGAAAGAGCTCCAGGTAGAGCGCGACGGACTGGCGAGCACCGTCCGTGCCGTGGTATTCCATCGCGTTGACGTGGTCATGAAAGGTCTCGGCGTAGACCTCGTCGATCGACCCCGGCTCCTTGCCAGCGCACGCGACCTCGAGTGCACGGCGGGCCGTGTCGGCGTTGCTGGTGGTCTCGGTTGTGGCCATCCCACTGCTCCTGTTCGTTGGATTCCTAGGTCGCTTCTGCTGGCGTCTCGAATACCGCCGCCGACGGCGCGGGCTTGCTCGGCATGTCGAATGCCACCCAGAGACCGGATGCCGCTGTGAGGCCGGCGACGATCGCGATCGCCCCGCTGAGGCCGACTGCGTCGGCGGCGATCCCGGCCGTCAGCCCACCGGCGACGTAACCGAGGTCGCGCCAGAAGCGATAGACGCCGATCACGGTCGCCCGCGCGGTCGGCATCACCGAGTCGGAGATCGCCGCGATCAGGGTTGGATAGACCAACGCCGTGCCGGCGCCGAGCGCGACCGCGGCGAGGGCGGCCGCCCCGAGCGTCGCCGCCGGATCCCGCGAGGCCGGCAAGCGCAGCGGCTTGGAGGAGCATCCCGGCGACGATCAGCGGTTTTCTCCCGACGCTGTCGGACCAATGTCCCGCCCAGATCTGCCCGACCCCCCAGACGGCCGGGTAGAGGCCCGCGACCAGCCCGATCTGCCCCACGCTCGCGCCCTCGGCGGCGAGGTAGAGGGGCACGATGCCCCAGGCGAGCGCGTCGTTCAGGTTGTTGACGAGGCCCGCCTGAGAGCAGGAGCGAAGTGCCGGGTCGCGGTAGCTGGCTACCGGGAACGCGGTGCCCAGAGGTTGGCGGCGCCTCGCCCTTGTCGTCGGGATGGAGCCGCTGCTCAAGCGCGACGTGCTCGCCGGTGTCGCGGACGAAGGCCAGGGTGAGGATCAGCCCGATCACGGCGATCGCCAGCGCGCCGACGACGAGCACGTCGCGGGCGACGAATTCGGCGGCGAGCCAGCCGCTCGCCGCCGCGGCGAGCGCGACGCCGCCGTAGCCCGCCGCCTCGTTCAGCCCCAGCGCCAGCCCGCGGCGCTCGGGCCCGACGAGGTCGATCTTCATCACCACGGTCATCGACCAGGCGAGGCCCTGATTGATGCCGAGGAAGAGGTTGGCGGCGACGATCCAGCCCCACGACGGAGCGAGCCCGATCAGGAGAGGCACCGGCAGGGCCACCGCCCAGCCGAGGATCAGAAGCCGCCGCCTGCCGGCTCGTGACGCCCAGGTCCCCGCGGCGAGGTTCGTGAGCGACTTCGCGAGGCCGAAGGCGACGATGAACGAGAGCACCGCGACGCTCGAGGTGACGGCGAACTCGGTCTCGCCGATCAGCGGCAGGGTCGAGCGCTCGAGACCGACCATCGCCCCGACCAGGGCGTTGACGGCGACGAGAAGCGAGAACTGGGCGGCGTTCTCGCGCAGGCCGAGTCGGACCCCGCCCGCGGTCAAGCGCTTGCGCTCACTCGTCGGCCGGCGCGGTTGGCGGCGACGATCTCGGCCTGTTCCTCCGGCGCCGGTGGGATCTCCGCGATGAGCGCGGCAACGAAGTCGTCCTCGCTCTTGCCGAGCGCGTCGTTGTTGCGGCGCTCGAAGCCGATCGTCGAGGCCGGATGGCCGGAGAGTCCGGCACCGCAGACCGAGCCCGCGTAGTGGCCCGGGTAGATCAGCAGGTCGTCGGGTAGCGCGAGAAGCCGCTCGGTGATCGAGCGGTAGAGCGTCCGCGCCATCTCCTCCACGGTCAGCTCGCCGTGGGCGTGCAGGTCGGGCCGGCCGGCGGCGCCGACGAGTAGGGCATCGCCGGTCAGCACCATCCACGGCTCATCGCCGCGGCGGTGATCGGTGACCAAATAGGCGTGGTGGGCGACGGCGTGGCCGGGCGTGGCGACGGCCTGGATCACCGTGTTTCCGAGCTTGACCTCCTCCCCGTCGGCGAGCGGCGTGGTGGTCGAACTCGACCCCGGCGCCCTCGGGCAGGTAGGCGGTCGCCCCGGTCCGCTCGACGAGCTCGGGGAGGCCGGAGACGTGGTCGGCCTGGACGTGCGTTTCGAGCACGGCCGTGATTCGCGAGCCCTGGCCCTCGGCCGCGGCGATGTACTCGTCGACGAGGTCGGCGTGCGGGTCGACGACGGCGAACTCGCCCGCCGTCTTGCAGCCGAAGACATACGAGGCACACGCGGTCTCGTCGTTGAGCAGCTGGCGGAAGTACACGGGGCCTCCTTGCGTTCGACGAATCTAATCAAGTAGTCTATTGAATAGCAGATATGGGAGCAACCGGCACAAAGCAGGCGGTCTTCGAGGCGGTCGCGGTGATGGGCAAGGCGCTAGCGAGCCCGGCGCGGCTCGAGTTCCTCGACCTTCTCGCCCAGGCTCCGCGCACCGTCAACGAGCTCGCCGAGCTCAGCGGCCAGGGCGTCGCCAACGCCTCGCAGCATCTGCAGGTCCTCCACGGCGCCGGCCTCGTCGAGCGCGAGCGCGACGGCAACCACGTCCGCTACGCGATCAGCGGCGAGCCCGCCCTGCGCGTCTCGCTGGCACTCGCCGAAGCCGCGTCTGCGCAGCTCGCCGAGGTCGAACGGGCGGCGCGCGACTACCTCGGCAACGACACCGAGGAGGTCGGGCGAGAGGAGCTGGTCGAGCGGCTTCGCCGCGGCGACGTCGTTCTCGTCGACGTGCGCCCCGCGGAGGAGTTCGAGTCCGGCCACATCGACGGCGCCCGCTCGATCCCGATCGACGAGCTCCAGCGCCGCATCGACGAGCTTCCGGCCGACTCGGAGGTCGTGGCCTACTGCCGCGGGCCGTTCTGCGCCTACGCGAGCGCAGCCGTCCGGCAACTGCAGGCGCGAGGTCGTCGCGCTCGTCGGCTCAAGGACGGCTGGCCCGAGTGGTCGCTGGCAAACACAAGCGGGAAGGCGGTGACCGGATGAGCGCGGGCTGGATGGACGCAAACCTCGGCGTTCAGGGTTACTGCCTGAGCGCGGAGGAGAGGCACGCCCTTCGCTGGGGCCTTCGCTTCCCGACCGCGCTCTGCCTCGCGCTTGTGATCGTCGGCCTCGCCCTTCAGTCCGCGGTCCTGATCCTCGCCCTCGTCCCGATCGGGGCTATCGCCGGCTGGACCTCGCGCCATCCGTTCGACCTGATCTGGAACCACGGCGTCCGCCACCTCGCCGGAGCACCCGAGCTGCCACCGAACCCGACGCCGCGCCGCCACGCGTTCAAGCTCGCGACGGTCTGGCTCTTGGCGGTCGGCCTGCTCTTCGCCTTCGGAGCCGAGACCGCGGGGCTCGTCCTCGGCGGGATCCTCGTCGGCGTCTGCGGGCTGGTGACGGTGACCAACTTCTGCATTCCCTCAACCCTGCTCGGCGCCTGGTGGCGCTGGCGCGGGGAGTCCGTTCGGCTGGCCGAGGGTCGCTGAGCCGATAGATGCCAACCAAATCAACACCTAGTCGAGAAGGAGCGGGTCGATGAACGCAAACAAGGCGTTGTGGGAGAAGGGCGACTTCACCCGGATCGCGCAAAGCATGCGCGAGAGCGGAGAGGAGCTCGTCAAGAAGCTGGGGGTCACCGACGGGCTCCGGGTGCTGGATCTCGGCTGCGGCGATGGAACGACGGCGGTGCCCGAGGCCCAGCTCGGGGCCGACGTTCTGGGCGTCGACATCGCCAGCAACCTGGTCGCCGCCGGCAACGAACGCGCTGAGGCGCTGGGCCTTGCGAACCTGAGATTCCAGGAGGGCGACGCGACGGATCTGAGCGAGCTCGATGACGAGCAGTTCGATCTCGTAATCAGCATCTTCGGCGCGATGTTCGCGCCTAAGCCGTTCGACGTCGCCAAGGAGATGGTCCGGGTGACCAAGCCGGGCGGCCGGATCGTGATGGGGAACTGGATCCCGGGTGACCCAACGCTCGTGGCCCAGATCCTGAAGATCAGCTCCGCCTATTCGCCCCCGCCCCCCGAGGGCTTCATCAGCCCGATGACATGGGGTGTCGAGGACGAGGTGGTCGAGCGCTTCACGCAGGCCGGAGTAGGCGAGGAAGCGATCTCCTTCGAGCGGGACACGTACACGTTCAACTACCCGGGTCCGCCCTCGGAGCTCGTGGCCGAGTTCAAGACCTACTACGGGCCGACGATGAACGCCTTTGACGCGGCCGCGGCGAACGGCCGTGAGGCCGAGCTCGAGGCGGAGCTCGAAGCGCTCTTTAACGAGCAGAACACGAGCGATGACGCGACGTCGATTCCGGCGACCTTCCTGCGGGTGACGGTCGAGCGGTAGACGAAGAACTTGAACCGCTGATCCGAGACCAAGGAGGAAAAATGGCCACAACACCCACCGTCGACGTCGCCGAGCTCGAGGCTCGCGTCAAGGACATGTACCGCCACGTCGCCGAGGAGCCCGACGGCGACTACCACTTCGAGCTCGGGCGCTCGCTCGCCGAGCATCTCGGCTACCCGGCCGAGGTTCTCGACCGGATTCCCGATCAGTCGATCGAGTCGTTCGCGGGCGTCGGTTATTTCTTCGACCTAGCCGAGCTGGCCGGTGGCGAGACCGTCGTGGACCTGGGCAGCGGCTCCGGGATGGACGTGTTTTTCGCGGCAACCCAAGTCGGCGACGAGGGAGAGGTCGTCGGGATCGACTTCACCGAGTCGCAGCTCGAGAAGGCTCGCCGTCTTGCTGAGGCGGCGGGCTTCGCTCAGGTAGACCTTCGCGAGGGCCGCATCGAGGACCTCCCGCTCGAGGACGCGAGCGCCGACTGCGTGATCTCGAACGGCGTGATCAACCTCGCCCCGGACAAGGGCAAGGTCTTCGCCGAGGCCGACGCGCGTCCTTCGCTCCGGCGGCCGGCTCGCGATCGCGGACATCGTCAGCGAGGAGCAGCTGAAGGAATCGATCGTCTGCAACGCCGAGCTGTGGGCCGCCTGCATCGGCGGCGCCGCCCAGCAGGACGCCTACCGAGAGGCGATCGAAGGCGCCGGGCTAGAGATCGAGGAGATCAAGGAGAACCCGTACCGGTTCATCTCCGAGCGAGCCGTGGACGCGAGCACGAAGTACGGCGTGAAGAGCGTCTCGATCCGGGCGCGGAAGCCGTAGGCGCTGCGGGACTCAAGCGATGTCCGACTGCCGACAGCAAGAGTGGATAGACGCACCGGTGACGGTCGTATGGGATCTCGTCCACGACGTCGACCGGCATCCGGAGTGGTGGCCGAAGGTCGTCGAGGTCGAATGTGAGGGCATCGAGGAAGGTTGTACGTATCGCCAGGTGACCGAGACCCCGTTCGGCTACCAGAACCTCGATGTCGTCGTCGACCGTCTCGACGAGTTGCGCGAGATGCGGATCCGCTGCGTCAACACCGGCACCTTCGTCGATCTCGCTCTCACCGACATGCGCGGGGGCACCCTGGTCGACGCGCGCTTTGGAATGGAGCCGCTGACCGCGAAGACGAAGGTCTTCGACGCCATCGCCGGCAAGCGGTACTTCCGGCGCTGGCTCGAACAATCGCTGGACGCGATGCAGCGGGTCGCAAGCGAGCGAGCCGCGGTCAGGTCCTGACGGCCGGGAACTACTGCAGGCCGAGGCTGCGCGCGTAGGCGAGGCAGACGTCGACCCAGGTTGAGATCAGCCGCTCGTCGTTAACGTCTCCTGGCACGGCGCCGAAGGTCCACTCGATCGAGCGAAACGACGCCATGGGTTCGATCACGATCAGCGCCAGGGCGTGCAGGTCTGGCTCGCTCGCGTCGGTGTCGCCAAGCCGCGATCGGAGCCACTCGACGACCTGCTCGTAGGGCCGCTCCACGAGCCGGTCGTAGAGCTTCGAGCGAAGCTCCGGTGAGAGCTGCTCACCCTCACGCCGGATGAAGCGGACGAGGTCGCGGCGGCGATCGAGCGAATCGAGGTTCCACCGCCCCATCAGCGTGAGCTCGGCCCGCAGGTCGCCGAGCGGAAGCATCTCCAGCGCCGACCCCAGTTCGTCGATCGCCGCGAGCTGACGTTCGATCGCCTGCTCGAGCAGATCCTCCTTGCCGGAGAAGTGCTGGTAGAGCGCACCCGAGCGCGGAGCAAGACCGGCTTCGCTCTCGATCTCCCCGACGCTCGTGCCGCGATATCCGCGCTCGGCGAAGAGCCGCATTGCGGCGTCCATCAGCCTCTCTGGTGTCGCCTGTTTGATCGTGGCGGTTTCCATTATCAATACGTTTGTTATGATAGCTCACTATGAACGTATTTGCACGCCGTCCTCTCCCCCGCCGCGCCTTCGACTCGATCGGCCTCCTCCTCGTCCGGCTCGGAATCAAGAAGGCCTGTCCTGTGCCAAGGCCCGAAGACCGCGCCGCGCCGGCCGCCACAAAGTTCAGCCATCCGATCTTCGCCCGCTGGTTCAGCATGCTGGCGCCGAAGCTCGACGAGAAGGGTGCCGCCGAGCACCGCGCGGAGCTCCTCGACGGCGTGAGCGGCCGAGTGATCGAGGTCGGCGCCGGAACCGGGAGCAATTTCCGCCACTACCCCGATGGCGTCAGCGCCGTGGTCGCCGTCGAGCCAGAGCCGTACCTTCGCGCCAAGGCCGATGAGGCAGCGTCCGGGACGACCGTCGCGATCGATGTGGTCGACGGCGTCGCCGATCGGCTGCCGGCCGAGGACGCGAGCTTCGACGTCGCGGTCGCCTCCCTCGTCCTCTGCAGCGTCTCGGACCAGGCCGCGGCCCTCGCCGAGATCCGGCGCGTGCTCCGGAGCGGCGGTGAGCTTCGCTTCTACGAGCACGTTGCCGCCGACGAGCGTGGTCTCGCGCGCCTGCAGAACTCGGTCTCGTGGTTCTGGCCGTGGCTCGGCGGTGGCTGCCGCCCGAACCGCGACACCGTCGCGGCGATCGAGGCCGCCGGGTTCGCGGTCGAGCGGTGCAACCGCTTCTCCTTTCGGCCTTCGCCGCTCGACACCCCTGTCTCGCCCCATGTCATCGGCGTCGCGCGAGTGGAGTGAGAGACTTGCTCTTGGTGACCGACTCCCCTCGGGAAGCTGAGATCCGCGATCTACTGGAGCGCTTCTACTCGGCGGTGAATGAGCGCGATCACGCTCGCGGCCTCGCACTCGTCTCGGACGAGTTCGAGTGGGAGGTCCCGCCGGGAGCGCTTCATGCCGGCAGCCACCGCGGCCGCGATGAGGCCGCGGGAATCGTCGACTCGCTCCTCGAACCGTTCGACGAGTTCGAGATCGAGTTGGAGGAGCTCCATGAGCGCGGAGACACGATCGTGGCCATCATTCGGCAGCGGGGCAAGGGACTCTCAAGTGGTGCCGAAGTCGAGATCCGCATCGCCCACATGTGGACCTTCGGTGACGACGGCAAGCTCGCGAGGCTCGAGGAGTTCGCCCAGAGCGACGCATGCGAGCGCTCGCAGAGGACCCGCAAAGCCGAGTCGGCCGGATAACCAAACGTCACCCAATTGGAGCCCAAAGGCGCCGCAAAGCCGCCGGTAGCAATTCCTCCGTTGCGCAGATCGTCAAGCGAAATGGACCGCCATTGGACCGCCACACCCATCGCGACATTGATCGCGCGTCATCCAGAACCGCATGGATAAGCCAGATTCTTGAGGGGTGAGCGACGGGACTCGAACCCGCGACCACCTGGACCACAACCAGGAGCTCTACCAACTGAGCTACGCCCACCGCGGGCAACGAAATCTAGCGCCGGGCGCCGCTCGGTCCCGGCTCGCCGTGTTCAGCTCGCCCGGCGCAGCTCGAGCTCGATTCCCTGCACCCGCTCGAGCTCGCCGGTCGGCAGGCTGACGTACACCGCGCCGTCGCGCTCGAGCTGCTCGCGCGGTCCCATCAGGGTGAGGCCGCGGAACCGGCCGCGGTCGTCGAAATGCCAGACGTGCTCCTCGGGCGTCGGCTCGCGGCGCGACTGCGGCAGCTTGCCGATCGCCGCGTAGAGGACGTCGCTCGGCCCGTCGTAGGTGACGTCGCTGAACGTATATGGGCCGACCCGGAGCGCCACACGCCCCCGGTAGGACTCGAACCCACGACCTGCCGGGTAGAAACCGGCCGCTCTGATCCAGCTGAGCTACGGGGGCAGTTCGGCCGAGCGTAGTGGGCGGCCGGGAGCCTTCGGGGCTAAGCGAAACTCCGGTCGTTCCGGTGCAATCGGCGCCCGGGGTTGACTCTCGGCCCGCGACCCATAGGATCGCCGCCGATGGAAGCAGCAGCTCCGCCTCCGGCCCACCGCCCCCCGCCGCGGCCCCCGGCCGCGCCGCGCCCGCTCGACGTCGGCCGCGTGATCAGCGAGACCTTCTCGACCTACGGCCGCCACGCGGGCGTCCTGCTCGGTTCGGCGGTCGTGATCTTCGGGATCATCGGGCTCATCAACGGCTTCCTCTACGACGAGGGCGGCATCCTCTTCACCCTGATCATCCAGATCCTGAACCTCCTCGGCACCGCGATCTTCACGGGCATGGTGGTCAAGGTCGTCCAGGCCGAGCGCCAGGGCCAGTCACCACGGTCGGCGAGATGTTCGAGTCGGTCAGCGCGTCCTCGGCACCCTGATCGGGAACAGCATCCTGAAGGGGATCGCGGTCGGCATCGGCTTCCTCCTGCTGATCATCCCGGGCATCTTCCTGGCGACGATCTGGGCGGTCACCGCCCCGGCGATCGTCGTCGAGCGCGTCGGCGTGATCGACGCGTTCAGCCGCAGCTGGGAGCTCGTGCGGGGCCATTTCTGGCCGGTGCTCGGGGCCTACGTCCTCGGCTTCCTGATCGTGTTCGGCGTCAGCCTCGTCGCCGGCGCGATCGGCGTCGCGATCGGGCTCGCCGGGCTGATCATCCTCATCATCATCGCCAGGATCATCACGGCGCCGGTCCTCGCGCTGATCTCCGCGATCATCTTCTTCGACCTCGGCGGCGGCCAGGTCGCCGCAGCCCCCGCCGCCCCCGCCGCCGCCCCGCGCCGCCCACCGCCTGAGCCGCGGGCTCTTCACGAACCGTTCACCGCGCCGGCGCCCGGCACCGCGATCCTGAGGCTCTGGCCTTGGAGATCGAGCGGAAGTTCCTCATCGAGTCGACCCCGGCCTGGCTCTCGGACCGACCCTCCGAGGAGATCGAGCAGGGCTATCTGACCGAGAGCGGGGACTCGATCCAGGTGCGGATCCGCCACAAGGACGGCGAGTCGATCCTCGGGGTCAAGCGGGGAACCGGGAAGAGCCGCGAGGAGACCGAGGTGACTCTCAGCGCCGAGCAGGCCGGCGAGCTCTGGGGGCTGACCGAGGGCAGGCGGGTGAGGAAAACCCGCCACCGGGTAGAGCACGAAGGGATGACGATCGAGGTCGACGTCTACGCCGGCGAGCTCGAGGGGCTCGTCGTCGCCGAGGTCGAGTTCGACTCCGAAGAGGAGAGCGAGGATTTCACGCCGCCCCGAGTGGCTCGGCCGCGAGCTCACCGGCGAGCGGGCGTTCGACAACGAACGCCTGGCGGAGGATGGGCTGCCCGACGAGCTGCGATGAGCGAGGGGCCCAGCCGCAAGTACCACCTGAAGGGCTCCGAGGACCCGCCGCCGGGATCGAGCGGATCGCCCTGGGCCGGATCGACGACGCGCTCGACGAGCTCCGCGGCGAGGGCTCCGCGACCTTCGCCGAGTCGGTCCACGAGGCCCGCAAGGACCTGAAGAAGCTCCGCTCCGTGCTGCGACTCGTGCGCGACGAGATCGGCGAGGACCTGTACCGCCGCGAGAACGCCCGGTTCCGCGACGCCGGACGCCTGCTCTCGGGCGCGCGCGACGCCGAGGTCAAGCTCGAGACGATCGACGTCCTGCGGAGCGCGGGCGGCGAGATGCCGACGAAGGCGACCCTGCGCCGGTACATCTGCGCGCTCGAGAAGCGAGCGCGACGAGCTCAGCCAAGCCTCGACGGAGCGGGCGGCGCTGGCCGAGCGGATCGAGGCCGAGCTCGAGGCGGGCCGCGCCGCCGTCGACGACTGGCCGCTCGACGCGAACGACTGGAGCCTGGTCGGCGCCGGCCTCTCACGCGGCTACAGCCGGGGGCGGAACCGCCTTGCCGACGTCCGCGGGGACCCGGCGCGGAGAACGTCCACGAGTGGCGCAAGCGGGTCAAGGACCTCTGGTACCACCTGCGGATCCTCAAGCCGGCCTGGCCCGCCGTGATCGGGGAGACCGCGGACGAGGCCCACGAGCTCGCCGACCTGCTCGGCGACCACCACGACCTCGCGGTCCTCGTCGAGGACGCCCGCGGCCGCCGCGAGCGCTTCGACTCGAAGGACGACCTCGAGGCGCTGGCCGCCGCCGCCGGGGCGCGCCAGGAAGAGCTGCTCGGCGAGGCCCTCGGGCTCGGCGCGCGCATCTACGCCGAGAAGCCGAAGGCGTTCGCCCGCCGCTACGAGGCGTACTGGCGGGCCTGGCGCGCGA
>CAWJOD010000015.1:0-29060 GCA_963844425.1 uncultured Thermoleophilia bacterium
CGCCACCGGCTGAGCGCGGCTAACTCATCGCAGCCTTTCGGGGAGCCCATCCTCCGCCAGGCGATCGTTGTCGAACGCCCGCTCACCGGTGAGCTCGCGCCCGAGCCACTCGGGAGCGGCGAAGTCCTCGCTCGCGTTCTCGGAGTCGAACTCGATCTCGGCGACGACGAGCCCCTGGAGCTCGCCGGCATAGACGTCCACCTCGATCGTCATCCCTTCGTCCTCTACCCGGTGGCGGGTCTTCCTCACCCGCCTGCCCTCGGTCAGCCCCAGAGCTCGCCGGCCCGCTCGGCGCTGAGAGTCACCTCGGTCTCCTCGCGGCTCTTGCCGGTTCCTCGCTTGATCCCGAGGATCGACTCGCCGTCCTTGTGGCGGATCCGCACCTGGACCGAGTCCGCGCTCTCCGTCAGGTAGCCCTGCTCGATCTCCTCGGAGGGTCGGTCCGAGAGCCAACCCGGGGTCGACTCGATGAGGAACCTCCGCTCGATCTCCAAGGCCAGAGCCTCAGGATCGCGCTCCCGGGCGCCGGCGGGGTGAACGGTTCGTGAAAGCCCGCGGCTCAGGCGGTCGGCGGCGCGGCCGGGGGGGGGTTGCCGCGGGGCGGCGGGGGCGGCGGCGACCTGGCCGCCGCCGAGATCGAAGAAGAGGATCGCGGAGATCAGCGCGAGCACGGGCGCGGTGATGATCCCGGCGATGATGATGAGAATGATCAGGCCGGCGAGCCCGATCGCGATGCCGATCGCGCTGGCGACGATGCTGACGCCGATCACGATCAGGAAGCCGAGGACGTAGGCGCCGAGGACCGGCCAGAAGTTGCCCTGGACCAGCTCCCAGCTGCGGCTGAACGCATCGAGGACGCCGACGCGCTCGACGACGATCGCCGGTGCGGTGACCGCCCAGATCGTCCCCAGGAAGATGCCCGGGATGATCAGCAGGATGAGGCCGATGCCGACTGCGATCCCCTTCAGGATGCCGTTCCCGACCAGGGTGCCGAGGACGCCGCTCACCGAGCTCGAACATCTCGCCGACCGTGGTGACCTGGCCCTGGCGCTCGGCCTGGACGACCGAGACCACCATGCCGGTGAAGATCGCGCCCCCGATGAGGTTCAGGATCTGGATGATCAGGTTGAAGAGGATCCCGCCCTCGTCGTAGAGGAAGCCGTTGATGATCCCGATGATCCCGAAGATCACGACGGCGGAACCAGCAGCACGCCCGCATGGCGGCTGTAGGTCGAGAACGTCTCGCTGATCACGCGGCCGACGTCGAGCCGGTGCGGCGGGCCGGGAGCCGCTGCGGGCGGCGGTGCGGCGGGGGGTGGGGCGGCTGCTTCCACGGCGGCGATCCTATGGGTCCCGAACTGAGAGTCAAGCCCAAGGGCCGATTGCACGGAACGACCGGAGTTTCGCTTGCGCCTCGAAGGCTCCCGGCCGCCCACTAGGCTCAGCCGAACTGCCCCCGTAGCTCAGCTGGATCAGAGCGGCCGGTTTCTACCCGGCAGGTCGTGGGTTCGAGTCCTACCGGGGGCGTGTGGCGCTCCGGGTCGGCCCATACACGTTCAGCGACGTCACCTACGACGGGCCGAGCGACGTCCTCTACGCGACGATCGGCCAGCTGCCGCAGTCGCGCCGCGAGGCGACTCCCGAGCAGCACCTCTGGCATTTCGACGACCGCGGACGGTTCCGGGGAATCACCCTGATCGGGCCGCGCGAGCAGCTCGAGCGCGACGGCGCGGTCCTGGTCAGCCTGCCGACCGGCGAGCTGGAGCGGGTGCAGGGAATCGAGCTCGAGCTGCGCCGAGCGAGCTGAACCCGGCGAGCCGGGACCGAGCGGCCCCCGGCGCTAGATTTCGTTGCCCGCGGTGGGCGTAGCTCAGCTGGTAGAGCTCCTGGTTGTGGTCCAGGTGGTCGCGGGTTCGAGTCCCGTCGCTCACCTTTAGGTTGTTGCTTCGGTATGGCAAACTCGTCTCCGGTGATACCCTGCGCATCGGGACTCCTGATGCTCGCGCGGAAACAAACGGAGCAACGCTCCTGGCTGGCTTCTACGAGACATCGAGAACCTCCGACGGTTCTAGGCCGTGAGCTCTCGCTAAATAGCCAGAACTCTGCTGCAGTACCTGGATCCGGAGGTCGAGCTCTACCCAGGTATCAGGGCGCCGGACCAGGGACGCGATACGTCGGCCGTGAAGGGTGGCAGGAGTTCATCCGGGAGGCACCGAGGCCTGGGAGTCAGTGGACATCGAGCCCAAGGAGAGGCTCGAGGCGAGGCGACCGAGTCCTCGCCATCGACATGTGGGGCTTCCGCGGCAGAGACGGAATCGAGATCGAGAGCGAGCTCCCGACGCTCGTTCACCTTTCGAGATGGCCTGATAGTCCGAATCGATGGCTTCACCGAAAAGGCTGAGGCGCTCGAGCCGCCGGGTTAGCGGATACGCGAGTAAACTCTCTGACGCCGCGTAACCGCAGGGTCGCCAGAACCGCCATCGGGGTTCGAGAGCCATCCCATCAGGGACCTTCAGAAAACCCCGCTCTCGGAGGGGTGTTCCATTCTCGCGACCGGGATCAGCCGATGAGCTCCGACTGACCGCTTCGCTCCGGTCACCGTCTTGAGCTCTTTGATCTCGGATTGAAGAGCTCTCGACGAAAGGCGAATCCTACTGGCTCTCCTCGATCATTGCGACAGACCGCGCGTAGTGGTCAGCCATACTTTCCACGGTTGTTCCCATCCGTCCTTCGATCGAGTCGGAGAACCGCTCGATACCCCGGCGCAGGCCGCGAATATCGGAGAGCTTGTCGGCGGCAAAAAAGATGGTGATCGAGCGAGCTCCGGCGTTTCTCACCTGTTCGCGCAGCGCCTCCTTGCGCGCGTCAAATGACTGCAATCTGCATCGTCCTCGGTCACGGTGAGTACCAGCGCGGAGATCTCCTCGCCGATCTCGGCACGAAGGCGCGCCGGTCAAGGGTCCCGCGCTCGACCGAATCGTGCAAGCAGACCCGCGGCGATCAGCTCGTCATCGAACCCGGCGCCGTCGAGCAAGGTCGCAACTTCGATGACGTGCTCGAGAAACAGGGCACCGTCCGCGGCGCGCCGCTGCTCGCCGTGGGCCTCGACGGCAAGCTCGACGAGCAAGGGCGAGTTGTGCCGATCTATCCGTCCAGATCGGATCCGCGTCTTGCGCGCTGCTCCTTCAGACTGCCCCTGTACGATCGACTGGCTCACGCTACCACCCCTCGGAAACTGCGGATTCCGAGCTCTCGGACCTACCGAGTCGACCGACTACTGCTCGTAGCCCTCGACCGTGCCCTCGTCGTGAACGCTGGCGTCGTCCGGGTCGAGGTGGAACTCCTCCCGGGCCTCGCGCTGGCGCAGCAAATCCCAGCAGCGATCGAGCTCGACCTTGAGCTCGCGAGTCGGGCGTGGCGCTCGTCGTCCGGTCCCTGGCCCAGCTCTCCCCAGCAGCCGATGCTCCTCTGCCACCAGCTGCTCGACTCGATCGCGAATGCTGCTGTCGTCCACGTCGAAAACCTTACATCGGCGAGCGGGGCTAGTACGGGTGCCTGTCGGGCTTTCTCCGCCCAGGCCTGGAATGGAGCGACGCCGAGGTCCGGGCGGAATTGCTCGATCTTGATCCGGCGCTCCTCGTAGGGCTTGGCCAGGTCCTCGTACTGGAAGGCGTCGTCGAAGCCGATCCTGCTCGTCGCCTCGAGGTCGCTGGCGAAGTACACGGCGTCGATCCGGGCCCAGTAGATCGCGCCCATGCACATCGGGCACGGCGCGCCGCTGATGTAGATCTCATGACCGCTGAGCATCCTGGCCCTCTCGGGCACCGGGTCGGGCGAGCCCTCGGGCCGGGGGATGAGCTCGAGGGTGCGACTCGTTGCGGTGCTCGGCCGCGATGCTCGGGGCCTCCGGGTTGAGCGTGGCGACCGCCTTGCGGATCGCCTCGACCTCGGCGTGGGCGGTGATGTCGCCGGTGAGCAGGACGCGGTTCTGGCCGCGCGCGACGATCTCCCCGTCGCGCGCGATGACCGCCCCGAACGGCCCGCCCCAGTCGTTGTCGACCGATTCCTGCGCGAGCCGGCACGCCTCCTGCATGAGGTGATCCCGCGCCGTGGCCATCCCGCCGGCGGCCACCTATCCAGGGTCCGCCTCGAAGGTGAACCCCTCCGGATTGGTGACCGACCGGCGCCACCAGCGGGCGGCGGTCGAGGAATCCATCGCGCCGAAATCGGGGTTCTCGCGGATGAAGGCGTCGTCGAACTGCCGTCCGACGTCGAGGATGCGCGCGGCCATCTCAGCCTCGGCGGCGCCCCAGGCGGCCAGGGCCAGGTCGACGTCGTCGTGCGCCGCGAGCGCCGTCGTCAGGTTGATGGCGTTGGTGGCCGCCTTGAAGATGCCGCTGCCCGTGAACGGCGGCGCAACCGTGCCGGCGTCGCCGGTAAGGCAGATGCGGCCCACGTGGTAGTCGGGCACCTCGACCGAGACAACCGCCTGCGCGAACGTGTCCGGGGTGGAGTCGACCACGTCGGCGTAGTAGGGCGGGAGGCCCTCGCGGGCCAGTGACTTCAGGCGCCGTTCCTCCTCCGGGCGCATCCGTCCCGGCGGGATCGTCCCCTCATGGCGATGTCCGTCGCGGTCGACGAGGAAGTCGGGGAGCTCTTCGGCCGCCACCGGCAGATAGCAGCCCCAGTTGATCAGCCGCTCCCCCCTGGCGGTCGAGCCGTCGGAGCCCGGGAGCGGATACAGGAACGATCCCGACATGCCGCCGGCAGCCGAAGCGCGCGAACGTCGAAGCCATCCATCGCTCGGCCGCGTCCATCTCCTCCTCGTGCAGGACGCCTCGCCAGCAGACGTAGCCGCGGTACTCCGGCTCGGTGCCGGGAAACAGGGACGGAGCGGATCCGCGACTCGTAGCCGTCGGCCGCCACCACGAGATCGAAGCGGTGCTCGCTGCCGTCTTCGAGGTCGAACCGTCGCGCCCTCCTCGAGGGAGGCGACGCCGGCGACCTCGTGCCCGGCGCGATAGACGTCGTCCGGCACCCGCGAGCGCAGGCCCCGGTGGAGGTCCCCCCAGTGGAAGGCGATGAAGATCAGGGGCAGGGTCAGCGGCACATGGCCGTGCCGCGCGCCGCCTTCGGCCCGACCGACGAACGCCATCTCCTCGAGCGCCAGGTGGGGGAGGTCGGGATCGATCAGCCCGCGCTCCAGGAGGGTTCGGAACATCGGGGTCGGGGTGCCGAGGCCAGCACCCAGCAATCCCTCCATCTCGCCGGGCGAGCGCTCGAAAACGGTGACGCGGTGCCCCGCGCCAAGGAGCTCGAGAGCCATCAGGCAGCCCGCGATCGAGCCGCCGACGATGCCGACCTCCAGGGACCGGCCCTCCCGCGGACCCGTCGCGCCGGTCGCGGTCACGCGCGCGGGGCCCGGCACTCGAGCAACTGAGTCGGGGGATGCGTCAAGAAGCGCTCCCAGTACCCGCCCGGGAACTTCTCCTCGCCCTCCGGCGAGACCGAGGGGTCGACCCAGCGCACCTGTTCGAGGCCGGCCGCGTCGAATGCCCATTCGTGCGTCGCCGCGCTGAGATGGAAGTTCGTGATGTCGAAGGAGGAATCGTCGAGGTGGATTCGCCAGACGTACGGCGCACCCTCCGTCATCTCGGCGTCGAGGATCCGCTCGAAGCCGTACTGGCGGTAGTCGACTTCCGCGAACTCGAGGTCCGGCCTGCTGTTCACCGTCACGAACCGGCCACCCGGCTCGAGGCAGCGGGCGATCGCCTGGCACATGGCCAGCAGCTCATCGCGGGTGCTGGCGTAGTTCAGGAGATAGGCGGCGACCACGACATCGAACTTCCGGGGCGGGTCCAGGTCGCGGACGTCCTCGACGAGGTACTCGATCCCCAGCGGCTCGCGCTCCTCCGCCTCCCGGGCGAGCGCGATCATGTGCGGCGAGCTGTCGACGCCGACCACCTCGCTCGCGCCGCGGCGCCTGAGGAGGCGGGTGTAGTACCCCTCGCCACACGCGAGGTCCAGCACCGACCTCCCGGCGAGGTCGCCGACCAGCTCGAGCAGCGAATGCGCCTCGACGAACGTGCGCCAAGGTTGCGCCTTGGCGCGCTTGTACTGATCGCCGATCTCTTCGTAGTCGGTTGTCACCGTGCGCACCGGACCTTCGCAGACCTCCACGAAGCCGGTGGTTGCGCGGTTTTCCGGCCGGTGGGGGTTTGCGAACCGCGGGTGGGGAGAAAACCAGGACCACGATCGCGTGACGTTGCCGTCACGCCCGCCCGCAGTGCGTTGCGGGCCGAAACTTGAAGAGGGCCGCTTCCGAGCGGCCCTCTTCATGTCCAGCTCTCCATTCCGCGACGCTGATGCGGATCAGCTCAGCTCCGCGAGCACGGCCTTCGCGTCCTCGAGCTCCTTGCGGTGCCGTTGCAGGTCCTCGGCGAGCTCGGCGACCTCCTCCTCGGCGGCGGCGACGCCCTGGCGCGCCGTCTCCAGCCGTTCGCGGCTGCGCTCGAGGTCGCGCTCGCGCTTGCCGAACCGGCGCTCCGCGGCCTGCACCCGCCCCCGCGCCTCGGCGAGCCGCGCGCGAGACAGCCGCTCTTCCTCGGCCGCTCCTTCCTTGCGCTCCTTGCGACCGGTTCTTCTTCGCGGCGGCCCGCTTGCCGGCCGCCGGCGAGGACGCCGGCGCCGCGCCGAAGCCCACCGGCTCGCGGTCGGCGACGATGCGGGCGGCGTCGAGCTCCGCCTGCAGCTCGGGATCCCCGGCGACCGCGTGCAGGGTCCGCCGCGCCCGGTCGACCATCGCCGCGCTCCCCGAGCCCGCCTGCTCGAGCTCGGCCCTCGCCGCGGCGACGAGCTCCTCGACGGCCTCGCGCTCGGCACCGACGGCGTCGTCGAGCGCCTCGCGACCGGAGCCCGAGACGACCGCCTCCTGAGCGGCGGCGAGCCCGGCCGCGGCATCCAGCACCGCCTCGGCGAGCTCGGGGCGATCGCGGGCAACCCGGTTGATCGCCCACGCCGGCCGGCTCGGCTTGCGCAGCTTCGCCGACCTCTGCGGCCGCGTCCCGTGTCGCCCTCGGCCCGCAGCCGCTTCGCGAGCTCGTTGCGGGTCCGGGTGAACTCCTCGAGCGGCGAGCCCGTAGAGCCCGTCGATCGCCTCGTCTGCGCCGGCCACAGCCCAACTATCCCATCGCCGGGCCCCCTTGGCGCTTCGAAATATTTGCAATCCGAGCGCGGAGCGGTAATGCTTCCCGCTCCTTGGCGGGACTCGGTAATTCAGTCGTTCGGCGCTTCGTCGCGCCCGCGTGCGCTCTGATCGGCGTGCTCGCGCTGGCCCCAGCGGCCTCGGCCAACGGCGATCCGAAGCCCGCCGACAAGGTCGGTCCCGGGGTCTACCTCGCGAAAGCCTCCTCGATCGACTTCAAGGGCAAGCCCGGCGGCGAGCCGTCCTGACGCGTCTCCTCCGAGCGCGAGCCCCGGATCGTCGGCGGGAGCCCCGGTCGACATCTCCCAGGTGCCATGGCAGGCCGCGATCACGCTCTCGCCCGCGGCCTTCCAGGGCAATGCCCAGCAACGCCAGTTCTGCGGCGGCTCGCTCGTCGCCCCGAACGTCGTGATCACGGCCGCCCACTGCGTCTTCAACCAGGACGGCACCGCCCCCGAGACACCTCCGTCCGAGCTCGCGGTGGTGACGGGCAGGACCGTGCTCTCCTCGAGCCAGGGCCAGGAGCTCCTGGTCGCAGGACTACTTCGTATTCGTCGACGCCCAGGGCAACTTCCTCTACAACCCGCAGAACAACGCCTACGACGTCGCCGTCTTCCAGCTCGCGCAGCCGTCCACCACCGGGGTGCCGATCAAGCTCCCCGGGCCCGACGAGCGTGAGCTCTGGAATCTGGGTCGCTCGGCGATCGTCAGCGGCTGGGGCCACACGAGCTTCCAGGGGAGCCCGAGCGATCAGCTGCTCGCGACCGAGGTGTACATGACTCCGGAGTCGACGTGCAAGCTCGTCTACGGGAACGGCTTCACCAGTACCACGTCGATCTGCGCCGGCGTCTTCGAGGGTGGGCGAGACACATGCCAGGGCGACAGCGGCGGCCCGATCGCCGTACCGACCGCTCAGGGTGGCTTCCGGCTCGCCGGCGACGTTCAGTCCGGGATCGAGTGCGCCAACCCGCAGACACCCGGGATCTACGGGCGCTTCGGCACAGACCCGCTTCAGGCGGACCTCAGGAGCGCTGTTGCGCAGCTCTCCGGCACCGACATCGTCGGATCGGGAGCGACACCGCCGACGACGATCACCCTCGACCAGGGCGAGGACCTCGGCTGGACGCATGCCGAGGCGAGCTGCAACAAGAGCCGCAAGTGCCGCTCCTTCAAGTCCAATCGCTGCCAGGTGAACGGAGCCGGCGTTCAGTGCCGGGAGACTTTGACCAGCAAGCTCCGCAGGGGCAGGAAGAAGACCTGCAAGCAGACGATCCTCTTCACGGCCGATACCGGCACGATCGCCAGCACGCCCCTCGGCGGCAAGCAGTGCTCCACGCGCGGCTAGACGCACCAGCGCTCGGTAAACCGGGACACCCGCTAAAACTGAGCGCATGGCCCGGTGGGTCAAGGCGCTCGGCTGGGCGGCGGTTCTCTGGACGGTCGCGCTCGCGGCCGCGGCCCTGCTCGTCGCGATCACCGGCGACTGCTCCGACGTCGCCGCGGCCGACTTCCACATCTGCGAGCTCGACCGCCACTCGACGATCTCGGGGCTCGCCCTCGTCTGGTTCCTCGGGTTCCTCCCGCTCGCGATCGTCTGGCTTCTCTTCCGCGCCCGGGGCCGGCGCTGCCGGATCTGCGGCCAGGAGCTGGGGACCGGCGATCGCCGGATCTGCCGCCGCTGCGCGACGCGGCTGATCGAGACCGCGGAGCCCCGGTGAGCAGCCCGGCTAGCGCTTGCGGATGCAGACGACGCCGAACCTGACCTGATCGGGCTCGGGGGTGGAGTTGAAGACCCCGATCACCCAGTTGCGCTGCGAGGGCTTGGTGGTGGAGCTCGAGCCCGACCCGTCCGGAGGATCGGCGACCTCCGGCGCGTTCAGGTCCAGGAAGGTCCCCGCCCGGCCGGTCACGAAGTAGCCGCCGACCGCCTTGTAGCCCTTGGGGCACGGGAGGGTCGCGGCCTCTTCGGTCGCCGGCGCGACCTCGAAAGGCTGCGTGGTCTGGAAGTAATCGATCTGTGCGCCCGGCTTGCCGCTGCGGGCGCGATCGGTGGCCGCGGATCCCGCCGCACCGCTTGCCGGCTCGACCGCGACGAGCCCGCGGTCGCGGTCGGGGTCGATCACGAGCCGTGTCGGGGAGTCGCCGCCGGCGATCCCGTTGGCCGCGATGGCGCCGAGTGCCGCCGCTGCGAGGAGCGCCGAGAGCGCGATCAAGGACCGTCTCATCCACCCAGATCGTACGACCTCACGTTTCGGTCCTCGCTCGCGTTTTACTAGGAGAGATGGCCGCCCGCGAACCGCTGCCTCCGTTCCAGGTCCTGCTCGACGCGCACGCCGCGGTCGTGCTGCGCGTGCTGCGCGGGCTGGTCGGGCCCACCGACGCGGATGACTGCTTCCAGGACACCTTCATCGCCGCGCTGCGCGCCTACCCCCGGCTCGAGCACGGCCGCGAGCTTCGAGCCTGGCTCCTGACGATCGCCCGCCGCAAGGCGGTCGACCACCACCGGGCGAAGGCGCGGCGCCCGGTTCCGCTTGCCGAGCCGCCGGAACCCGGCGCCGGGCCCGAGATCGACGGCTCCACCGACGCGGGCGCGCTCTGGGCGCTCGTCGCGGCGCTGCCCGAGGGCCAGCGTGCCGCGATCGCCCTTCGCTACGCCGGCGGCCTTCGCTACCGCGAGATCGCCGAGGCGCTCGGTTGCTCCGAGGACGCCGCCCGGCGACGTGTCCACGACGGCCTGCGAGCGCTGCGGCGCCGCGGCCCCGAGATCGAGGAGTTGATCGGATGACCGAGCTCGCAGAGCTGAAGAACCGCCTGATCGCCGGCGCCGACGCCGAGGGCCTGCTCGACGTCGCCTACGCGCGCTACGACGCGCCCGTCGGCGAGCTGCTCCTGGCCGCGACGCGGCGCGGGCTGGTGAAGGTCTCCTTCGACATCGAGGACCCGGAGACGACGCTGGCGCGGCTCGCGGGCGAGATCTCGCCGCGGATCCTCGAGCGGCCGGCCCGCCTCGACGAGGCACGGCGCGAGCTCGACGAGTACTTCGCCGGCCGCAGGCAGGATTTCGACCTCCCGCTCGACTGGCGCCTCTCCGGTGGCTTCCGCCGCCGGGTCCTGCGGGCGACGGCACGGATCCCGTTCGGCTCGACCTCGACGTACTCGAAGATCGCCGCGGCCGCCGGGAGCCCGCGCGCCCACCGCGCCGCCGGCAGCGCGCTCGGTGCGAACCCGCTGCCGATCGTCGTCCCCTGCCACCGGGTGCTTCGCACCGGCGGTGCCCTCGGGGGCTACGGCGGTGGGCTGGAGATGAAGCAGGAGCTCCTGCGGATCGAGGGCGTCTCCGAGTAGCTCAGCGTGCGCCCCTGGCGTAGACCTGGTCGGCCTTCGTACCGAAGTAGGGGCCGTAGCCGACGTCGGGGTGGTTGTCGTAGCCGAAGCTCGTCACCGAGTTCAGGTAGCCGTTCACGAACCAGCCGCCGCCGCTCGCGCCCGCGGCCATGTCGCAGCCCATCGCTATCGGCTTCGGCCCGTGCGCGATCGGGTGCGGGTCGAACCCCTCGAACTCGCCACGGCAGTAGCGCATCGTCTGCGCGTCGTTGAAGTTGAACGGGTAGCCGACCGAGTAGTAGGTCTGGTCGAAGGGGAGGTGGGTCGCCACCGGCGCCCCACCGACCGCGTCCTCGAGGTTGGCACCGCCCTGGGGCGCCATCTCGACCGCCGAGAAGTCGTAGTTGAAGTTGCTGTTCCGCCGCCACGAGCGTAGGACGACGATCCGATCGAAGACCCAGGTTCCGAAGGGTCGGGTGTCCTCCTCGTACGCTGGCACGAAGGCGAGCTTGGTCGCGATCTCGCGGCTGGCGGGCTCGGCGACGCAGTGCCCCGCGGTCATGATCAGGTTGCGGTTGGCGGCGTCGACCGAGGTGGCCGAGCACTCATACCCGCCGACGCCCTGGATCTTGCCGAAGAGCTTTCCGTTGATCGCGTTCGCGGGCGAGGACGGGTCGGCGACGGGTCCGCTCTCGAACGTCGCCGGGTGGTTGAACGGATCCTTCGCGCCGCGCTCCACCGTGACGTCCCCGCCCGGATCCCTGACCAGCTCTAGCGGCCGCGCCCGCGCCATCCGCTCGGCGGTCCAGTAGTCCTCGATCGCCTGCTTGTCGGACTTCCGCTGCTTGACGACGATCTCGTCCGCCGAAGCGCCGGCGGGGAGGAACGCGACGGCGGCTGCGACGAGCGCCAGCGCTGCGAGACGGACCCCGGGACCGGCTTCCAGGCACCATCTATTCCAGCTCCCGCTCATCGTCCCTTTCAGATCGTGCTCGTGTGCCCCGGTGCCGATCATAGGCGCCGGTACGAACTCTCCAACACCTTGGGCCGCCATTAGTCGTGCACGGGGCAGGAGGCCCGATGCGCGGCTTGAAGAGAGGAGCCGGGGGCCTGTCCCCGGGATTCCGATGATCGTCGACTGCGCTCATTACCGCGACGGCGCCCGCCAGCACGAGGGCCCGCTCGACCTCGAGCACGCCGCCGAGCTCTGCAAGGGCGGCGGCGAGTTCGTCTGGCTCGGCCTGCACGAGCCGGCCGGCGAGGAGCTCGAGCGCGTCGGCGAGATCTTCGACCTGCACGAGCTCGCGCTCGAGGACGCCCAGAACGCGCACCAGCGCCCGAAGCTCGAGGACTACGACGACTCCTACTTCGTCGTCCTGCGCTCGGCCCGCTACGACGACGCAAGGGAGGAGGTCGAGTTCGGCGAGATCCACATCTTCCTCGGCTCCGGCTACGCGATCGTCGTGCGGCATGGCGAGGCCTCCGACCTGCGCGGGGCGCGGCGGCGACTGGAGGAGCGCCCCGAGCTGTTGGCCGAGGGGCCGGCCTCCGTGGCCTGGGCCGTCGTCGACAAGGTCGTCGACGACTACATGCCGGTGGTCGACGGGATCGAGAACGACATCGGGGAGGTCGAGGAGGACATCTTCCGGGGGCATGGCGAGTCGACCGAGCGGATCTACTTCCTCAAGCGCGAGGTGATCCAGTTCCACCACGCGGTCTATCCGCTCCTCGTCCCGCTGGAGTTGCTCGAGCGCGGGTCGTATCCGGTGGGGGAGAACGTGCGTCGCTACCTGCGCGACGTCGCCGACCACGCCCGCCGCGTCAACGAGCAGGTGAACGGGCAGCGCGAGCTGCTCACCTCGGTGCTCGAGGCCAACCTGGCGCTCCTGAGCGTGCGCCAGAACGAGGTCGTCCGCGAGATCTCCGCCTGGGCGGCGATCATCGCCGTGCCGACGTTCATCGCCTCGGTCTACGGGATGAACTTCGAGTACATGCCCGAGCTCGACACGCACTTCGGTTACCCGGTGGTGCTCGTGGTGATGCTCGCCGCGATCGTCCTCCTGCACCGCTTCTTCAAGCGGATCAACTGGCTTACCTAGACCGCCTACGCTCCTCCAAATGCCTACCGCCGAATCCTCCGAGCGAACGGGACGCGCCCGAGTTCGGCTCGATCACATCTGCATGTGATCGACGTGCTCGCGCCGCTGGCGCTGATCCTTGCCGGCGCCGCCTACGTGCGGCGCTCGGCGACGCTGCGCACGAGGGGCCGTGCGATCCCGCTCTGGCGCCAGGCTTGTTTCGGGGCCGGCCTGGCCCTCCTGGTGCTGGCCGACCTGCCGCCGCTCGCGACGCTTGCGGACGAGCTCGTCGTCGCCCACATGGTCCAGCACCTGGCGATCGCCGACCTCGCCGCCCTCCTCGTCACCCTCGGGCTCACCGGGCCGCTCCTGCAGCCGATCCTCGCGCTGCGGGGCCTGCGCTGGCTGCGCGCATTCGGCAACCCCCTCGTGGCCCTGCCGTTCTGGGCGCTCAACCTCTACCTCTGGCACGTCTCCGCGCTCTATGAGGGGGTACTGACCAGCGCGCCGCTGCACCTGCTCCAGCACGCCGCCTTCTTCTCGTTCGGGCTGGCGATATGGATGCCGCTGTTCGGCCCGCTGCCGAAGCCCGGATGGTTCGGGAACGCGGCGATGGCCGTCTACGTCGTGGTCGTCCGCCTCGCCGGCGCCGTCCTCGCCAACGTGCTCGCCTGGAGCGGTTCGCCGCTGTATGACGCCTACGCGCCGGGGGAGGCCGAGCACGGGATCTCGCCGCTCTCCGACCAGGGCGCCGCGGGGATGGTGATGATGGTCGAGTCGGGCGCCGTCACCCTTGGCGTCCTCGCCTGGATCTTCTTCCGCTGGGCGCGCGAGGACTCCGAGCGCCAGCGGCTGCTCGACCTCGCCGAGCGCGAGGGCGTCGAGCTCGACGAGGCCCGGGCCGGCCGCGCCGCGGCGGCGGGGCAGGGCGGGAGGCTCGAACGGCGGCTGCGCAACCCGTGAAGGCAAACCGGTTCCTCTACCTGCTCGTCTTCGCGGTCGGGATGGGCAGCCTCGGCGCCGAGATCGCCGCGGCGCGGTTGATGGCCCCGTTCTTCGGCGCCTCGACGATCGTCTGGGCGAACACGATCGGGGTCGTCCTCGTCGCGCTCTCGATTGGATACTGGCTCGGCGGGCGCTTTGCCGATCGCCATCCGCACCGGCGCGGCCTCTGCCTGCTCGCGCTCGCGGCGGCGGTTCTGATCGCGCTCGTTCCGTTCGTCGCCCAGCCCTTCTTCGACGTCTCCGTCGACGCCCTCGACGAGATCTCGGCGGGGGCGTTCATCGGCTCGCTCTTCGCCGTGCTCTTCCTGATCGGCGTTCCGCTGGTCATGCTCGGCGCGTGCTCGCCGTGGGCGATCAGGCTCGCCGTCCCCGACGTCGAGCACTCCGGTGAGATCGCGGGCCGCCTGTACGCGATCTCGACCGCCGGCTCGCTGCTCGGGACGATGCTCTCCGCCCTCGTCCTGATCCCGTTCGTCGGCACCCAGCGGACCTTCGTCGCCTTCGCGCTCGTGATCGCGATCGTCGCCGCCTCCGGGCTCGCCTGGCGCTGGCTGGCCGTGCCCGCTGCGCTCGCGGTGGTGATCGCGCTCCCCGTCGGCGCCGTCAAGGGCTCGGACAGGGGCGAGGTGATCTTCGAGACCGATACCGAGCACCAGTACGTGCGGGTGGTCGAGGAGGCCAACGGGGATCGGCTGCTCGAGCTGAACGAGGGCCAGGCGGTGCACTCGCTCTACCGCCCGGGGAGCTATCTCACCGGCGACGTCTGGGACGGCTACCTCGTGCTCCCCTTCACCGCGCTGAGGACGCCGCCGCAGCGGATCGCGATCCTCGGCAACGCAGCCGGCACCACCGCGCGCGCCTACGGGCACTTCTTCCCGGAGACCGAGGTGGACGGCGTCGAGATCGACGCCGAGCTGACCGAGGTCGGCGAGCGCTTCTTCGGCCTCGACAACCCCAACCTGACCACCTACCACGAGGACGCCCGGCCCTGGCTGCGGCGGTCCGGTGGCGAATACGACGTGATCATGGTGGACGCCTACCGCCAGCCCTACATCCCGTTCTACCTGGCGACGACGGAGTTCTTCGAGCTCGTCCGCGACCGCCTCGCGCCAGGTGGCGTCGTCGTCGTGAACGCGGGCCACCCGGAGGGCAACGACGACCTGGAGAAGGTGCTCGCGCGGACGATGTCCGAGGCCTTCCCCACCGTGCTCCGCGACCCGCTCGAGCCGACCAACACCCTGCTGATCGGCTCCGAGGCGCCGGCGTCGGCGGCGAACCTGCGCGACACGCTGCCCGAGCTGCCGGCCGAGCTGCAGCCGGTCGCCGCCGAGCGGATCACCGAGATCGGCCCGCGGCTCCCCGGGGGCGAGGTCTACACGGACGATCGCGCCCCGGTCGAGTGGCTGATCGACCGCTCGATCCTCGGCTACGCGTCCGACGAGGGCTAGCGGCTGCCCGCGTCCGGGCCCTTGCGGCGCACCGAGCGGACGGCGAAGACGGCGAGGTCGGCGACGAACGCCGCGCCGCGGCCGAGCGGCCCGGTGACGAGCCAGGCGCGGAAGCGGTCGGCGGGAGAGAGCGGTGGCACTGTGGCTAACGTACCGCGCCCGTCGTCTAGGCGGCCCCCGATGAAGACCGAGGTCACAGAGCTCCCCGAGTCCCGCGTGCGGATCGACGCCAGCGTCGAGGCGGATGACGTCAGGCGCCACCTCGACCGCGCCGCCAAGCAGCTCGGCTCGGAGCTGCGCATTCCCGGCTTCCGCAAGGGCAAGGTGCCGCCGCAGATGGTCCTCCAGCGGGTCGGCCGCGAGGCCGTGCTCGAGCAGGCCCTCCGCGATGCGCTCCCCGAGTGGTACGAGGCCGCCGTGCTCGAGGCCGGCGTCTCCACCGTAGGCGACCCCAAGCTCGACGTCTCCGAGCTGCCCGCCGAGGGCGAGCCGCTCGAGCTCACGATCGAGATCGGCGTGCGCCCCGAGGCGAAGCTGGGCGAGTACAAGGGCCTCGAGGTCGGCCGTGCCGAGCCCGACGTGCCCGATGAGGCCGTCGAGGCCGAGCTCGACCGCATGCGGGAGGGCTTCGGCTCGCTGAACCCGGTCGACCGCGAGGCCTCCGAAGGGGACTTCCTCCTGATCGACTACCGCGGTGTCGTCGAAGGCGAGGCGTTCGAGGGCGGCGAGGGCAAGGACCAGCTGATCGAGCTCGGCTCGGGCAGCCTCGTCGAGGGCTTCGAGGAGGCCCTGGCCGGCGCCAGCGCCGGCGACGAGCGCAGGGTCGAGGTCACGTTCCCGGAGGACTACCGCGCCGAGCACCTCGCCGGCAAGGGCGCCGGCTTCGACGTCACGGTCCGCGAGGTACGCGAGAAGAGGCTGCCGGAGCTCGACGACGACTTCGCGCTGGAGGCGTCCGAGTTCGACACGCTCGACGCCCTGCGCGCGGACATCACCGAGAAGCTCCGCGTCGCGGCCGAGGCCCGCTCCGACGAGCAGTATCGCGAGGCGGCGGTCGAGGCCGCGGTCGCCAACGCCGAGGTAGAGATCCCGGAGGAGCTAGCCGACGCCCGCGCCGAGGAGATGTACCACCGCTTCGAGCATCGGCTCTCCCATCAGGGGATCGATCCGGAGATGTTCACCCAGATGCAGGGCAAGTCCCGAGAGGAGCTCGTCGAGAACGTCAAGCCGGAGGCCGTCGGCAGCCTCAGGCGCGAGTCCGTCCTGGCCGCGATCGCCGACGCCGAAGGTGTCGAGGTCTCCGACGACGACCTGCTCGAGGCGCTGCGCGGCGAGGACGACTCGCCGAAGGCCTCAAAGGAGGCGCGCAAGGCGCTCGACAAGCTGCGCTCCTCCGGGCGCGACTCACTGGTCCGCGAAGACATCCGCATCCGCCGCGCCGCCGAGGCCGTGGTCGAGGCCGCGAAGCCGATCGCGCTGGACCAGGCCGAGGCCCGCGAGCAGCTCTGGACGCCGGAGAAGGACGAGCCCGAGGAATAAAGGACAGGCTCTGGACCCCGGGCTCGGGCGACCCGGCCGCCTGACCCGTCCCGTCCGGGATCAGTGCTTCAGGGTGATCTTCCGCGTCAGGCCCGTCGCGTTCTGGGCACGATCGGCGACCGCGACCTCGAGCATCAGCGACGTGCGCTTGGCCGACGAGTCGCGGCGCTGACGAAGGTACTTGCGGCCCGGCCTGGTCAGGCGCAGCTCGATCTTGCCGGCTCCCGCGGCTTCGAGCGACACCACGCCCGCGGCGACCACCTTGCTCGCTCGGCGCGCCTTCGGCTTGCCTCCGCGGAGCAACGCCGCCGCCGCGTCGCAGGCTTCGTCGCAGGTCAACCCCGCGCGGATGAGGCCGCGCTTGAGGACCCGCGCGAGCTTCTGCTTCGCCTTGACGTCGAGCGCCGCCACCGGGGAGGTCGTGTCCGGCGGCGGTGGGTCGGCGGGCAGCCCGCCCGGGACGCCGATCGCGAGCCCGCGGACGGCGAAGCCGCCCGGCCCGATCTGACCGACTGGCGTCGCCGCGCCGGATGAGAGGTTGATGTTTGCGAGCACGGACGTGTCCGATCCCGGCGCCGTCAGCGAGGCGTAGGCCGTGTCGACCGGGCCCGCGGGATCGGTGGCGATGTCAAGCCCGGTCCGATCGTCCGTGTCGGCCCCGAGGCCGCCCACGGTGAAGAGCTGGCCGGTGTTCGGGCTCGGCGTGCCGTTGACACCGCCAAGCCGCACGAGGACATCGAGTCCCGAGTCGATCCCGAACACGGTCGTGGTGGCCGGTGGGGGGGACAGGTTGTTCGTGTACGCAGAGGCGACGAAGTTGGGATCGACGCCGGCGTTCGGGTCGGCGGTCGCGTACGCGAGGTTCGTGTCCGGAGGGAGCACAGGCGGCGCCCGTTGACGGGTTCACCCGGAAGTTCTGCTCAGCGTCGCTGCCGACCCGGAGCCTGTCCACCGTCGGGTTGAAGTCGATGGCGAACGCGGTCCCGCTCAGGGTGAGCCCCAGGCCCGTCCCGACCGGGGTCGCTGCGGCGGTGGCCGGGTCGATCGTGTAGAGGCTGTTGCTGCTCCCGAGCGCGAACAGCTCGCCGGTCGACGGCCTCACATCCATCCCGAGGACGCTCTCGCCCTCCTGCAACCCGGTGATCCGCGCCGGGCCGCCCGTGAGCGTTCCCGGCGAGGCGGTGTCGAACATCAGCAGGCGCTCGTCGGTCGTTATCGCCCCGGTGCTCGCGGCGAAGCTCGAGCCGGCGGGCAGCAGGAGCGCCGCGATGATCGCCACTGCCGTAACCGATGCCGCCCGCACCCTGAACCCCATCGAACCCTTCCCGCGCCGACTTTCCTGCCTCGAATCGGAGGCTAGCGGCAGCGGGCGGGGCCCGCAAGGCCTCCTCGCTAGACTGGCGCGCCAATGAGCCCCCTGGTCCCAATGGTCGTCGAGCAGACCTCTCGAGGCGAGCGCGCCTTCGACATCTACTCGCGGCTGCTGAACGAGCGGATCATCTTCCTCGGCACGCCGGTGACCGAGGACATCGCCAACCTGATCGTCGCCCAGCTGATCCACCTCGAGTCGGAGGATCCCGACAAGGACGTCTCGCTCTACGTGAACTCGCCGGGTGGCTCGGTCTACGCGGGTCTCGCCATCTACGACGCGATGCAGTTCATCAAGCCGGACGTCTCGACGATCTGCGTGGGCGTGGCGATGAGCATGGGCGCGCTGCTCCTCTCCGGCGGAACCGAGGGCAAGCGGATGGCGCTGCCGAACTCCAAGATCCTGATCGATCAGGTCTCCGCCGGCTTCCAGGGCCAGGCGACGGACATCGAGATCCACGCGAAGGAGATCATCGACGTCCGCCGCCGCCTCGACGAGATCATCGCCAAGCACACCGGGCAGCCGTTCGAGAAGGTCACCAAGGACACCGAGCGCGACTACTTCATGAGCGCCGAGGAGGCGAAGGAGTACCACATCGTCGACCGCGTGCTCGAGCATCGTTAGAGGAGCGCTCACCGCCCTCACGCTCACCGCGGTGCTGCTCTCGGCGCCGACCGCCCAGGCCAAGAAGTTCGACGTCCAGCCCGGCAAGGGCACGCTTCAGAAGGCGATCGACAAGGCCAGGCCCGGCGACAAGCTCGCGCTCGAGCCGAAGGGCCGATACCGCGGCGGCGTCGTGATCGAGAAGGAGCTGACGATCAGGGGCCCGAGCGACGGCGAGAAGCTGCCGACTGTCGACGGCCGCTGCGGCACCGCCTTCACGATGCTCGTCTTCGACTCACCGGTGACCCTGAAGAACTTCAAGGTCACCGGCGCCTCCGATGCCCAGGGCGGCCAGTACGGCGGCGCCGAGGTCAACTTCATCGAGGGCGGCGCGGGCACGGCGACGGGGCTGAAGCTGCAGGACGGGTGCGGGGTCAACTACGGCATCAACGTCTTCGACACCGGTGACGTGCTGGTCACGGAGGGCCGGTACCAGGGCTATGACGACGCCGGGGTATACGTCGGCGGGATCGTCAACCCGCAGACGACGGTCGACATCACCGAGAACGTCGCCACCGAGAACAACCGGGGCATCCTGATCGAGGACTCCAGGGGGAACGCGGGGATCCGCATCGCCGACAACACCACGAACTCCAACGGCAACGGCTTCACGCCGAGCGGCATCTTCCTCCACAACGCCGACGAGGTCGTGATCTCGGGCAACCGCTCCGACAGCCAACCCGTACGCCGGCATCCACCTCGACGTCAGCTCCGACGCCAACCGCATCCTCGACAACCAGGCGAGCGGCAACGGCACCTCGGCTCAGGGTGGGGTGGGGGCCGACCTGGTCAACGAGGGCAGCGGCAACTGCGGCAGCGGCAACGCCTTCGGCACGCAGGAACCGGAAACTGTGAACGCTCCCGCCAAGCCTGCTCGAGTCGTGGCAATTGATGTATTCAGCAGCCATTCGATGCTCAGCGCGTACGACGCGCTCGCAGCGCGCTGCTGGGAGGACCCGGCCGTGCGCCGGCGCTTTATCGACGCTCCACGCGACGCGCTCGACGCCTATGGCTGGGAGCTCCCCGATGAGACCTCGGTGAGGATCGAGTTCGTCGCGCCGGGCGGGGACTCGAAGCAGCTGGCCCCGGAGCAGATCGTCGAGGTCTGGAGACGCGGAATCGAAGCCGGCGAGCTGACCATCAAGATCGCCGAGGAGGCGCCTGGGCCCGCGGGCGGCCGACCGCCCCCCCAGCACCTACCCGGTCACTAGGCGCCGGCCCTCCAGCTCACCTTGCCGCTGTCGCAGTTGGTGAGCAGCGTGCCTGCCTGGTCCGTGAAGTCACCCTGGATCCGCAGCTTGCCCTCGGCACGCTTTCCGTGGTTCGAGAACTTGCCGGAGACCTTGACCTTCTGGGTCGTTGTTGGAGATGAACGTGTCGCCGAAGTGGTTGTCGTCGACGGGCATGCCCGGCAGAGGGGCGCGGTTGTTGTTGACGACCAGGGTGCCCTGGTCGCACTGCAGGGGGACGTCGAAGAACTTGAACTTGTTCACCTTGACGACCTTGCCGTCGCGGATCTTCGCGGCTGAACTCGACGGTCGGCACCGGCTGGGTGCCCTTGAACTCGCTTCGCTCGGCACCGGCGGCGGCTGACGAGCGCCAGGGCGGCGGCGGCTGCGAGGAACGGCGACAGGCGCTTCAAGAAATCGACCTCCATGTTGATAACCCGAGGTTTGACTTTACTCCGACGTCCGGCTCGCGATGGCGCACCAGCGCTGTCAGCGGCAGGGACCGCGGCCTCGGCGCAGTAACAACACGGCACCGAGGCGGCGACGGTGCTCCTCTAAGCTGAGGAACTAGCGGTCGGCCGCGGCAATTTGCGCACGGAAGGAGAGACCGCTGGCACGCCCAACCGACTCGAACGAGCAGCTCCTCTGCAGTTTCTGCGGGAAGTCGCAGCGCCAGGTCAAGAAGCTGATCGCAGGTCCCGGCGTCTACATCTGCGACGAATGCATCGATCTCTGTAACGAGATCATCGACGAGGAGCTCACCGCTCCGCCGACCTTCGAGCTCGAGAGCCTTCCGAAGCCGATCGAGATCCACGCGGTCCTGAACGAGTACGTGGTCGGCCAGGAGACCTCGAAGCGGTCCCTGTCGGTCGCCGTCTACAACCACTACAAGCGGGTGCAGATGGCGCAGAACGCAGGCGACGACGAGATCGAGCTGCAGAAGTCGAACATCATGCTGCTCGGCCCGACCGGCTGCGGCAAGACGCTGCTCGCGCAGACGCTGGCACGGATCCTGAACGTCCCCTTCGCGATCGCGGACGCCACCGCGCTGACCGAGGCCGGCTACGTCGGCGAGGACGTCGAGAACATCCTGCTGAAGCTGATCCAGGCCGCCGACTTCGACGTGAAGAAGGCGGAGACGGGGATCATCTACATCGACGAGATCGACAAGATCGCGCGCAAGGCCGACAACCCGTCGATCACGCGAGACGTCTCCGGCGAGGGCGTGCAGCAGGCCCTGCTCAAGATCCTCGAGGGCACGACCGCCTCGGTGCCGCCCCAGGGCGGGCGCAAGCACCCCCACCAGGAGTTCCTGACCATCGACACGACCAACATCCTGTTCATCTGCGGCGGCTCGTTCGCCAACCTCGACCACGTGATCGAGAAGCGGATCGGGCAGACCGGGATCGGGTTCGGCGCCGAGGTCGCCTCGAAGGAGACGAAGGACGCGGGCCAGGTGTTCGAGCAGGTGCTGCCCGAGGACCTGATCGAGTACGGCCTGATCCCCGAGTTCATCGGGCGCCTGCCGGTCGTCTCGGCGATCCACCAGCTCTCCCGCGAAGACCTGATCACGATCCTCACGGAGCCCCGCAACGCGCTCTCGAAGCAGTTCCAGCGCTTCTTCGAGTTCGACGACATCGAGCTCGTCTTCGCCGAGGAGTCGCTCGGCGCGATCGCGGACAAGGCGCTCGAGCGCGAGACCGGCGCCCGCGGCCTGCGCTCGATCCTCGAGGAGACCCTCCTCGACGTCCAGTTCGAGCTGCCGTCGCGGCGCGACGTCTCCAAGTGCGTCGTCACCAAGGAGACGATCGAGCGCGGCCTCGCGCCGACCCTCGTCACCCAGGCGGCGCCGGCGGAGGCCCCCGACGAGGCCGACAGGAGCCCGAGGCCGAGTCGGCGTAGCCACACCGCCGTTACCGTCGCGCACCACCCGACACATCTGCCGCGCCACCCTCGGCGGCATGCGGGACGTCGTGACGGAAACGTCACCGACAGTCAACGCAACTCGGCCCACACCACCGGGACGCGACGATCGCGTGGACTCGCCGCGCGCGCAGCATGGGGTGGTTACGCTCGCGCAGCTGTCCGACGACCGGGCTCAGTGCGGGCGGGGTGCGCGCATCGGGTCGCGCGCGGCCGGCTCCGCGGGGTCCACCGCGGCGTCTACGCGGTGGGCCACGCACCCTCGAGCCGCGAAGGGCAGTGGATGGCGGCGGTGCTCGCTTGCGGCTCGGGCGCCGCTGCTCTCGCACGTCGGCCGCTGCCGCATCTCGGCGATCCGCCGAGCGAGCGACGGTCGAGTCGACGTCACGTCCCGCGCGCCAGCGGGCGACGGCAGGTCGGCATGCGCGTCCACCGCTCGTCACCTGTCGCCGCAGGAGATCGACCCTCGTCGACGCAATCCCGACCACGACCTGCGCCCGAACCCTGCTCGATCTCGCCGAGGTGATCCACACCGACGCTCTGGCCAGGGCCGCTGGACCAGGCCGAGATCCTCCGCCTCTTCGACCTCAGCGACCTCGGCGCGTCCTCGCGCAGAAACCCCGGACGCCACGGCCTTGCGCCCCTACAGGCGCTGTTGTCATCCCTCGACCCCCAAACGAAGCCCACCCGAACGAACTCGAGGACCGCTTCCTCGCGCTCTGCAGGGACTCGGGCCTGCCGCGGCCCGAGGCGAACGACTGGCTGAACGTCGAAGGCACGCTGGATCGAGGCCGACTTCCTCTGGCCCGAGCAGCTCGTCGCTCGAGACCGATGGCTTCGAGACCCACCGCACCCGCCAGGCCTTCGAGCGAGACCGCGCCCGCGACCAGCTCCTCCTACGCGCCGGTTACCGCATGGTCCGCTTCACCTGGCGGCAGCTGCTCGACGATCCCGCCTGGGTCGCCGCGACGATCGCCGCGGACTCGTGCTCGCCGCCGCATAACCTGGCTATCGCCCGCCCGATCAACAAGTGCCCGAACTGCGGCTCGAACGTGAGTCAGTTCGCGGCCGGGTGTGCCGTCTGCGGCTATGACCTCGAGCGCGCTCGCGCCGAGGCCGCCGCGCGCGGGCCGAGCCTCGGCCGACCGCGCCGCGACCCTGCGGCCGGCAGGTCCGGACGGGGCTCGCGCGCAGGACCTCTTCCTGATCGGCTTGATGGTCGCCCTCGTCGTCTTCTTCCCGATCGTCGGCGCGGCGCTGGCGGCGTGGACGGCCTATGACCAGAACCGCGGCGGCGAGCCCATCGTCCGCAACGCCGCGATCGCCCTGGTCGTCCTCGCCGTCGTCTTCATCGCGGTGCCGGACCTCCGCTACGGCATCGTGGGGGCGCTGACGTGATCGAGCTGGCGCCGATCGGAATCGTGTCCTCGCCGCTCACCGAGCTGAGCGACGCGCCGAAGCAGGGCGACGAGGGCGCACCCGATGCCTGGATCGAGCTCGACGCGGCGGTCATGGAGGCGCTCGACGGCGTCGCCGTCGGCGATTCGCTCGTCGTCCTCACGTGGCTCGACCGCGCCGATCGCTCGGTGCTGCGGGTCCACCCGCGCGACGACGCCGAGCGCCCGCTCACCGGCGTCTTCGCGACCCGCTCGCCCGACCGGCCGAACCCGATCGGCCTGCACCGCGTCGAGGTGGCGGAGATCGACGGGCGGCGGCTGCGGGTCCGCAACCTCGAGGCGCTCGACGGCACGCCCGTTCTCGACCTGAAGCCCGTGCTCTCCGGGGACGCCGCCGAGCGCTGACGCTCAGCCCGGCGGGACGGCGCCCGCATCCTAAGATCGACGCCCCGTGGACGCCGAACGCCGCCAGAAGCTCGAGGAGACCACCCGCTGGAATCCCGGCGAGGTCGAGGGCCGGATCTTCTCCTCATGGCTCGAGAGCGGTTACTTCCACCCCGAGCCCGAGGGGACCCCGGACGAGAACTTCTCCGTCGCGATCCCGCCGCCCAACGTCACCGGCGCGCTGCACATGGGCCACGCGCTCAACAACTCGATGCAGGACGCCCTGGTGCGCGCGCGGCGGATGCAGGGGCGCAACTCGCTCTGGATCCTCGGGACCGACCACGCCTCGATCGCCGTCCACGCGGTGCTCGAGAAGGAGCTGCGATCCGAGGGGACCTCGCGCCACGACCTGGGCCGCGACGCCTTCCTCGAGCGCGCCTGGGAGTGGAAGGAGACCTACGGCTCGCGGATCGTCGGGCAGCTGCAGCGCCTCGGCGCCTCGTGTGACTACGACCGCGAGCGCTTCACGCTCGACGAGGGCTACGTCAGCGCGGTCTACAAGGTCTTCGTCGCGCTCTACGACAAGGGCTACATCTACCGCGACAACTACATGGTCAACTGGGACGTCGGCTCGCGCTCGGTGATCTCCGAGCTCGAGGTCGAGAACCGGGAGGTCACCGACACCCTCTACGAGATCGACTACCCGGTCGAGGGCTCGGACCGGGTGCTCACGGTCGCCACGGTGCGCCCCGAGACGATGCTGGCCGACACCGCGGTCGCCGTCCATCCCGAGGACGAGCGCTACGGCGACCTCGTCGGGGAGCACTGCGTCCTGCCGCTCGTCGGCCGGCGCCTGCCGATCATCGCGGACGACCACGTCGACCCCGAGTTCGGGACCGGGGCCCTCAAGATCACGCCGGGCCACGACCCGAACGACTTCGAGATCGGCCGCAAGCACGAGCTCGAGGAGATCGTCGTGATCGGCGAGGACGGGCTGATGAACGAGGCGGCCGGGGACTACGCCGGGCTCACCGCGGACGGGGCGCAGGAGGCGATCATCGCCGCGCTCCGTGAGCAGGGCCTGCTTCGCGGCGAGGAGCCCTACACCCACAGCGTCCCGTTCTCCCACCGCTCCGGCGAGCGGATCGAGCCGCTGATCTCGCTCCAGTGGTTCTGCCGCATGGACGAGCTCGCGGCGCCGGCGATCGAGGCCGTCGAGACCGACCGGGTGAAGATCACTCCCGCTCAGTGGAAACGCGTCTATTTCGACTGGATGAACAACATCCGGCCCTGGTGCATCTCGCGTCAGCTCTGGTGGGGCCACCGGATCCCGGTCTGGTACTGCGACGAGTGCGAGGAGGTCTACGTCGCCGAGACGGCGCCGGAGCGCTGCGGCGCGTGCGGCGGCGAGCTGCGCCAGGAGGACGACGTCCTCGACACCTGGTTCTCCTCGGCCCTGTGGCCCTTCGCGACCCTCGGCTGGCCGGGCGAGACGCCGGAGCTGGCGGCGTTCTACCCGACCTCGTTCCTGACGACCGCCCGCGACATCCTCTTCCTCTGGGTCGCGCGGATGGTGATGATGGGGATCGAGTTCGCCGGCGACATCCCGTTCCACGACGTCTACGTGCACTCGGTCATCCAGGCCCCCGACGGCAGGCGGATGTCGAAGAGCCTCGGGACCGGGATCGACCCGCTCGAGGAGATCGACCGCCACGGCGCCGACGCGCTCCGCTTCGGGCTGCTGGCGATGTCGTCGAGCCAGGACGTCCGCTACTCGACCGCGAAGGTCGAGCAGGGCCGCGACCTCGCGAACAAGCTGTGGAACGCCTCCCGGCTGGTGCTCCTGAACGCGGCCGACGTCGAGCCGGCGCCGCGGCCGGCGCGCGTCGAGGATCGCTGGATCCTCTCGCGGCTCGAGCGCACGGTCCAGCTCGTCGGCGAGAGCCTCGACTCCTACGACTTCGCCCACGCGGTGCTCGAGCTCTACCGGTTCATCTGGTCGGAGCTCTGCGACTGGTACCTGGAGACGGTGAAGCCGCGGCTCTACGAGGCCGAGGAGGAGGCGTCGGCGGTGCTGCTCTTCGTCCTGCAGCGGGTGCTCGCGCTCGCCCACCCGTTCATCCCGTTCGTGAGCGAGGAGATCTGGAGCTACCTGCCGGCCGGGGCCGAGCGCCACCTCGTGGTCTCCCCGTTCCCGGCGGTGGAGCCGGAGCGCTTCGATCCGGCCGCCGAGGCGGAGATCGGCGAGGCGATCGAGCTGACCCGCGCGCTGCGCCGCTGGCGTGACCTCGCCGGGGTGGAGGCGCGAGCGGTGCTCTCGGCGCGCGCCGAGGCCGAGCCGCACGAGCTCGTCGGCCGCCTCGCCCGCTTCGAGTTCACCGCCGACGGCGGCGACGTCGTCACGAGCGTCGGCGCGGTCGAGGTGCTCGCGTCGGATGCGCTCGACGGCGACCGTGTCGCCGCGCGGCTCGAGGAGCGCCTGGCGAAGCTCCGCGCGGAGATCGAGCGCGGCGAGCGCAAGCTCGCCAACGAGGGCTTCGTCGCCAAGGCGCCGCCCGAGGTCGTCGAGGCCGAGCGCGAGAAGCTCCAGGGCTACCGGGCGGAGCTGGCCGAACTCTGCGCTAAGCGATCGGTGGTTGACCCCCGGGCCGATCCGTCGGGCTGGCTGGCGAGCCTCGACCTGATCGGCTGGAACTTCGGCCTCGAGCGGATCCGGCGGCTCACCGAGCTGCTCGGCCTCCCGCAGAACCGCTTCGCCCAGGTCCACGTCGTCGGCTCGAACGGGAAGAGCTCGGTGGCCACGATGACCGCCGCGCTCCTGCGCGAGCACGGACTCGCCACGGGCGCGTACCTGTCGCCGCACATGGAGCGCTGGTCGGAGCGCATCCGCATCGGGGACGCCGAGATCGGACGGGACGCGTTCGGCGAGGCGGTCGCCCAGGTGGCCGACGCCGTTGCCGCCACCGAGCGCGGGCTGGAGGAGGGGGAGCGCGTCACCCAGTTCGAGGCCGGCACGGCCGTCGCCTTCCTGGCCCTGGCGCGAGCCCGGGTGGACGCCGGCGTCATCGAGGCCGGCCTCGGCGGCAGGCTCGATGCGACCAACGTGATCCCGTCCAAGGTCACCGCCCTCACCTCCATCGCGCTCGAGCACACCGACCTGCTGGGCGACACCGAGGAGGAGATCGCGGCGGAGAAGCTCGCCGTCCTGCGCCCACACTCCACCCTCGTCGTTGGCGGAGTCTCGCCCGCGGTGGCAGCGCTCGCGGAGCGGCCGCCCGCGAGCGCTCGGCGGCGATCGTCCACGTCCCCGCGGCAACGGCCGACGTCCCGGCCGCGGTCACCGGCGCCTACCCCGGCGCAACTTCGCGGTCGCGCTCGCGGCGGCCCGGGCGTTTCTCGGCCGCGCCCTCGATCCGGAGGCGGTGGAGCGGGCCGCGACCCGGTCGCGGCTGCCCGCCCGGCTGGAGGTGGTCGCCGGTGAACCGCCGCTGATCCTCGACGCCGCGCACAACCCCGCGGGCATGCGGGCGGTGGTCGAGTCGCTGCCGGAGCTCGCCGCGGGGCGTCCGGTCGTCGCGCTGCTCGCCGCGCTCGACCAGAAACCGGCCGACGGGCTGACCGCGCCCCTCGCCGGCGCCTGCGAGACCGTCGTCTGCACCGAGATCCCGCCCGCGGCCCTCGCGGGGGTCGGTCGCCCCGGCGCCCGCGCCCATCCGGCGGCCGCCCTGGCGGCCGCGGCCGAGCGAGCCGGGGGCAAGCGCCATCGCGGAGCCCGACCCGGAGCGCGCGCTGCGAGCGCGCCCGCGCCCTCGCCGCCGAGCGCGGCGGGGTGGTGCTCGTCGCCGGGTCCTTCTACCTCATGCGGCGCGATCCGCGGGTAGGCTTTCACCATGGACAGGGAAGCCCGCTCGGAGCTGCTGCAGATGATGGGGCTGGTCGCGGCGGTGGTCGCGATCGTGATCCTCGTCTTCTTCGGCCTGGGCTATCTGTTCGGCCGCATGTTCCTCTGAGCGCCGAAGGCGTTCCATCTGCAGGGGACCACCGCCTGAGCGACTAAGCTTCCGCGCTTCATGCCCGTCGTCGGCCTCTTTGGCATCTCCAACGACGGCCTCAACCTGGCCGTCAACCTGCTCGTCGTGCTCCTGGTGGTCGTCTACCTGGCGCTGATCGTGTGGACCTTCCTCGACGCCCGCCGGCGGATCGAGGACTCCTGGCTCGTCGCCTGCGCGACCGCGGCCTCGCTCTTCCCCTTCGTCGGCGCGATGGTCTACTCGATCCTCCGCCCGCCGGAGTTCATCGAGGACCGCAAGGAGCGCGAGCTCGAGATCCGCGCCTCGCAGCTGCGCGTGAAGCAGCTCGGCGAGCAGTCGTGCCCGAACTGCGAGTACCCGGTCGAGCGCAACTACCTGCGCTGCCCGAACTGCGAGGCGCGCCTGAAGGACCCGTGTCCCACCTGCTCAGAAGCCGATCGACCCGCGGTGGGCGATGTGCCCGTACTGCGAGACGCCGGTCCGCTCGCGCGAGGCGGAGCGCCGACCGTCCCGCCGCCGCCGTGCCCGCCCCGACGCCCCGACCGCGAGCCGCCGTCGCGCGATGCGCAGCGGGCGGCGCGCGGCGAGCCGCGAGGCCCGCCAGCCCCGCGCCGCCCTCCGAAGCGACGCCCCGAAGCGCCGGGCCAAGCCGCGCGCCGCGAAGGCGGCCGACTCCGACGGCCAGGCCCCGCCGGCGCCGCCCCGCCAGCCGAAGCCGGCCGCCGGCTCCGAGAACACCGCCGAGCGCGCCGCCGCCCGCTCGCGTTCCTCCCGGCCCCCGAAGACGAGCGGCGGGGAGGAATAGCCCGGATGTCACGCACGCTGATCCTGGTCAAGCCCGACGCGTTCGAGCGCGGCCTCACCGGTGAGGTCATCAGCCGCTTCGAGGCCAAGGGCCTGCGGATCGCGGCCATGCGCCAGCTCACCGCCGACGAGGCCATCGCCAACGAGCACTACGCCGAGCACACCGAGAAGCCGTTCTTCGGCGAGCTCGTCGACTTCATCACCGGCGGCCCGCTCGTCGCGATCGTCCTCGAGGGCACCGAGGCGGTCCCGGCGGCCCGCCAGCTGATCGGCGCGACGAACCCGCTCGAGGCCGCGCCGGGCTCGATCCGCGGCGACTTCGCCACCGAGGTCACCTTCAATCTCGTGCACGGCTCGGACTCCGACGAGTCCGCGGAGCGCGAGATCGCGATCTGGTTCCCGGACCTCTAGACGACCGATCCCGATCCACGCACACCTGGATGACGCGCCTGGCGCTGCGCTGGATCGCCACCCACGGCACTCGCGCGTAGCTCCGCTACGCGCTTCGGCCGCGTGCGGCGCCCAGCTTGGCCCGGCACACCCCAGGCGCACGTCGATTAGGAGTCGATCGTCTAGCCGCACCCCTCCGTGCGAACCTCCCGGCGTGGACCAGCCCCGCCTTGTCCTCGCCTCGGCGTCCCCGCGACGCCGCGAGATCCTCA
>CAWJOD010000016.1:0-10420 GCA_963844425.1 uncultured Thermoleophilia bacterium
TGAAGGACGAAAACTGCGGCAGGTAAGGGGTGTGGGGGCGTTTGCTCAGTTCGGCGCGGCTTCTGTGTGCCTGGGTGCGCCCCGGGTGACGCTTTTCCTTGGAACCTCGGGGGGGTGGATTCCGAAAAGCACCGAGGAGGTGCATTTCAGTATCCACCCCTGCTTGGACGGGGGCTTCGGAGGCTTGCGGAGTGGCAGGAAGGGGTGGTTTCGACGCGCCAGCTGGACGAGATCGGGTTCAGCCGCCGGGCGATCGCGCGGATGGCGGAGAGGGCCTGGCTCGTCCCGGTGCATCGGGGCGTCTACGCCGTCGGCCATCGCCGGCTCTCCGAGCGCGGGATCTGGATGGCGGCCGTACTTGCCTGTGGAACGGGGGCGCTCCTCAGCCACAGGAGTGCCGCGGCCCTCTGGGGCATCGGAGCCGACTCGAGCACCGTCACCGAGGTGCTGGCCACGAAGAGCGGGTCTCCACATGCCCGTGTTCTCGTCCACCGGACACGATCAATCCACCGCGAGGAACGCACCGTCTGCGACTGGATCCCGGTCACCTCCGTCCCGCGCACACTCCTCGACCTCGCCGACGTCGTCAGCGCCCGGCGCCTTGAACGGGCATTCGAGGAGGCGGACCGCAGGCGACTGCTGGACGCCAAAGAGCTCGAGTGCCTACTCGAGCGAGCGAACGGCCGGCACCACCGGAACCATCTCGTTGCCCTCCATGCGCAGTTCCGCCCCGCACCCAGAACCCGCTCCGAGCTCGAGCGGCGCTTCATGGACCTGATCCGCCAGAGCGAGATCCCGGAGCCGCTCGTCAACGCGACCGTCATGGGCTACGAGGTGGACATGCTCTGGCCCGAGGCGAAGGTCGTCGTGGAGCTCGACGGCTACGCCTTCCATTCCCACCGAGCCGCCTTCGAGCGCGACCGCGACCGCTCGCTCGTCCTGGAGGCCGCGGGCTATCGCGTCCTGCGCGTCACCTGGCGCGAGCTGATCGAAAGCCCCGAGCTGGTGCTCGACGCTCTGCGGGCCCGACTCCCCGCCTAGCCCTCCCGCTCGACCGCGTCGATCGCCTCGGTCGAGGCGGCGCCGTCGAGGTCCACTCCCCGCGGCAGCTCGACGCTGATCTCGGTCTCGTCGTCGACGCCCACGGTGACCCCGGCCGGTGCGGCGGCGAGCACGTGGCCGCCGCGGGTGCGGTCGGCGAAGATGAAATGCAGGTGGTAGCCGGGGACGTTCAGGCCGGTGGCGAAGTCGGGGAAGCGGAAGCCGACCATCGTCCCCTCGACGTCGTGGAAGTCGAAGACGTGCTGGGCCTTCACGATCTCGGTCATCGGCGGGTACGGCTTCAGACTGGCCGGCGACCGAGCGGGCGTGGACGTGTGCGAAGCGGCCGTCGATCCGAAGGGCGTGGACCTGGTCGGGCGCGCCCAGGCGGCGGTCGAGCTCGGCCATCAGCTCCTCCCACTCGACCGGGTCGGGGAGCTCGAAGCTGTGGGTCGGCTCGAACTCGACCAGGCAGGCGAACGGCGTCCTGCGCTCGGGCTCGACCGGGTGCGCGACCCCCTCCACGTCGCAGCGCCAGAACTCGCCGTCGACCGCCACCATCTCGCCGTCGATGCCGTCGAACGTGCCGAGGCCGAGGTTGCCGTGGCCGGCGAGCTCGGCGAAGCTGACGTCGCCCTCGAGCTCGCCGTCGAGGAGGGCGGCGAACGTCGAAGTCTGGAAGACCTCGTGGGGCACGGCGCCCTCGGGCAGGTGGTCGTGGTCGCCCGCGGTGACGTGCAGGGAGTGGATCAGGCGCTCGTCGAGCATCACTCGACCCGCTTGAGCGACTCCGGGCCGATCTCCGCGACAGAGGTGCAGCCGGCGAGGCCCATCGTCAGGTCGAACTCCGCGACCAGGTTCTGGATCACTTCGCGCACCCCGGCCTCGCCGCCCGCGGCGAGCCCGTAGACGTACGGGCGGCCGATCAGGACCGCGGTCGCGCCGAGCGCCAGCGCCTTGAACGCGTCGGCGCCGCCGCGAATCCCGGAGTCGAGCAGGATCGGGGCCCGGCCCGCGACCGCGTCGGCGATGCCCGGCAGCGCCTCGAAGGTCGCAATCGAGCCGTCCACCTGGCGGCCGCCGTGGTTGGAGACGACGATCCCGTCGATTCCCTCGTCCACGGCGCGCGCGGCGTCGTCGGGGTGGAGGATGCCCTTCAGCAGGATCGGCAGCTTCGTCCGCTCGCGCAGGAAGGGCAGGTCCTCCCAGCGCAGCGAGGGCCGCGAGTAGATCTGGATGAAGCGCTCGACGGCGGCGCGCGCGTGGCCGGTTCGCAGCCCGTCGAGCGGCCCGTCGGGCCAGTTGCGGAGCACCTGGATGAGGGTCCCGAGAGCGCGCAGGTTCGGCTTCGGCTGCTCGCGGACGGCCGCGTCCGACCCTCCGGGCGGCGGCTCGTCGAGCAGCCGCCGGAACACCGGGTCGCTCGTGTACTGGGCGATCCCCTTGCCGCGCAGGAAGGGCAGGTAGGCGATGTCGAGGTCGCGCGTGCGCCAGCCCAGCATCGTCGTGTCGAGCGTGACCGCGATCGCCTCGGCGCCGCAGGCCTCGGCGCGCGAGACCAGGCTCTCGACGAGGTCGTCGGAGGTCGACCAGTAGAGCTGGAACCAGCGCGGCGAGTCGCCGAGGTCGGCGGCGATCTCCTCCATCGGCGTGGAGGCCTGGTTCGACATCACCATCGGCACGCCCTCGGCGGCGGCGGCGCGCGCGACGGCGTGGTCGGCCTCGCTGTGGGCGAGCTCGAGCACGCCTATGGGCGCCAGCAGGAACGGCGAATCGAGCCGCCGCCCGAAGAGCTCGACCGAGAGGTCGCGCGCGGAGACGTCGCGGAGCATCCGCGGCACGATCCGTACCCGGTCGAAGGCGGCGCGATTGGCCTCGATCGTCTTGCCGCCGCCGGCGCCCGCCGCCACATACGCATAGGCCTCGCGGCTCATCGCCTCCTTGGCCCGGCGCTCGAGCTTGCGGACGTCGATGGGCACGCGCGGGCGCCGCCCGGAGACGCCGGCCAGGTATACGCGTCGCTGTCGCTCGAGCCCGTTCAGGCCGCGAGTCCTACCACGCCGGCACCGGAGTCCGCGCGCTGCGGATGCGGTCGACGAGGGCCCAGGCCGCGAAGCAGAGGGCGCCGACGGCCGCGGTGGCCGTCAGCATCGCGCCGGCCGCCGCCGCCGCGGCGAGGCCCCCGGCGCCGAGGATCAGCGCGGTCGCGGCCGCTCCGCCGCTCGGCCCGACCGGGAGCAGCCCGAATACCGCGAAGCCGATCAGCAGCGCGATCGAGTCGAGGATCGAGGCGTCGACGCCGGCCCCGTTGAGCAGGAACCAGTTGCGCGCGATCTGGACCACGACCGCAAGCACGACGAGGGCGACGATCTTCGCCCGGCCGTCGAGCCCGCGCAGGATCGCGAGGCCGGCCCAGATCCCCTGACGGCGGTGACGGGCGACACGCTGGAGAAGGAGGAAGAGACCGGCGATGGCGGCGAAGGCGACGATCGGGGTCCACCACGGAAGCCCGAGCGGGCCGACCAGCGTGAAGGACATCAGGGCGGCGAGCCCGATTTCGACGACGACGATCGGAATCTCGGCCGAGAGCAGGACGGTGGCCTTCGGGCTCGTCTTCGGGGCCGAGCGCCTCAGCGCCGCGGTGCGAACCGCAAGCCCGAGGGTGCCGTTGAAGAGGTTGCCGAGGTAGCCCATGGCGGAGGCGCGATAGAGCCGGCGCCGGTCGACGGTGCCGCCGGAGGCGCGGACGCACACCCACCAGGCCTCGCTGCGCGCTGCGAGCCAGAACACGTGGAGGACGACCGCGACCGCCAGGATCCAGAACGGCGCCGCGCCGAGCGCCTCGGTGAACGCGGCGCGGTCGTCGGCGAGCGCATAGACGAGCGCACCGGCGACGATCAGCGACCCCGCGACCGTGATCGCGGTCGGGTGGCGGCGCCAGAAGGCTCGCACCCCCGATGCCTTCGTTCTTGGCGCGTCCTCGGCCTGGATCGAATCCCTCACCATCGAGGGTACCGCCGGCGGACGGTTTCGGGGGCAAGAACCGGGGTATCTTCGCCGCGTGACCACCCGGCTGCTCGCCATCTACCTCCAGGACCACCTCGCCGGCTCCTCCGGCGGGCTCGAGCTCGCCAAGCGCGCCGCCGCGAGCAACGAGGGAACGCCGCTCGGCGAGTTCCTCGAGCGCCTCGCCGAGGAGATCGACGAGGACCGCGAGACGCTGAAGGAGATCATGGCCGAGCTCGGGGTCGGCGAGGACCGGGTCAAGAACGCGCTCGGCTGGGGCGCCGAGAAGCTCGGCCGGCTGAAGCCGAACGGGCAGCTCACGGGCTACTCGCCGCTGAGCCGCATGGTCGAGCTCGAGGGCCTGCACGTCGGGGTGAGCGGCAAGCTCTCCTGCTGGCAGTCGCTGCGCGCGACCTTCGGCGAGGAGGTCGCGGGCCGCAATCTCGACGGGCTCATCAGCCGCGCCACGCGCCAGCTCGAGGAGCTCGCCGAGTTCCGCACAGAGGCCGCGCGAGTCGCCTTCGAGGACGAGCTCAGCCGGGTCGCCTGACGACGCGACTCCACCGTCAGCGCATCAGTTCGAGACGGCGTCCCAGGTGAAGGTGACGGTCGTCGACGCCCCTTCGAACTGGTTCTGGTTCTCCCCGGTCTCCGGGAACTCGACGGTGAAGTCGTAGGTGTGGCCCTCGCCCCCGATCCAGGAGCCGAGATCCACGTCCTGCATACCGGCGAACGAGCCCGTGGGGTACACGACGGTGGCGCCGTCGGTGACGGTCACCTCCAGCACATTGGCGAGCGAGCCCCCGCCCGGACCTGGCGTGTTGTCGGTGACTTCGGCCGACATGGTGAAATCACCCGAGACGCTGCCAGTGTTCTCGATGGTCGCCGTGCCCGTTTCCGTGTCGCCTGGCGACATGTTCGTCGCCGTGAAGATCGCCTCGTTCGGCGCATTGACCTCGAGGTCACCCGCGGCAAAGGAGTTACCCGCGTTCGCATCGGAGCTCGTGAACACGGCGGTGGAGCCGACCGCGACTGCGCTGGCGAGCAGGATCAGCGCCAGGCCGATCAGGAGGCGCCGCCGGTTTCGCATCAGGACGTCGAAACGGGACGGGCCCTCCTCGTACGCGGGTGGCGCCGACGAGGGTGGCGTCGCTGCGGGTTCGGCGGATCCTTTCATGTCACTTGAAGGCGACCGTTGCCCACGCCCACTGGACAGGCACCCCGGACAGAGTCCAGGTGGGCGACGGGGTCGCCGTCCCGGACGTCGCGACCGGCGCGTCGGCGATGCCCAGGGCGACGTTTCTGGCAGCCACCCTGTCCGTGTCCTGAAGGTTGAAGGACCGCGGCGTAAGCAGCGAGAGGTCGCTCGCGGCTCTGATCGCCACGAGCGAGATCACCGATGCGTTGTTCGCGTTCGTCGTGACGTCGGGAGTCGGCGTCATGTTCACTGAAGCCCCGTTCAGCCCCTGACGGACGGATGCGGTGGCCGGGACGGGATCCGCTCCGGTTTGCTGGCGGTAGCCCACGATCCAGGCGCTGGCGCCCGAGGAGTTGGTGTTGACCCTGAATGCGACCGCGTTCTCGGCGCCGGCGAGCTTCCACCAGACGGTGAACCGGAACTGTGACGGTGAGCCCGTCGCCTGATCGGCGAGCAGGGTCCATCCCGCCGGTGTCGTGATGTTCTGGTTGGCGCTGTTCACCTCGATCAGCAGGAGCAGGTCCTTCTGCTGGGTCCCCAGCGGATAGCTGACGTCCTTGGTGCCGCTGCTCGTGTAAGTCTGAGCGACGCCGGTGGCCTTGTAGACCAGGTTCTGGTTGGGACCGAAGTTCGCGAGGCTGATCGGTTGAGGGCTGGTCTTCGTGTCGCTGAAATAGGCCCAGGCCGCGACCGTGCCGAGGATCACCGCCGCGAGCAGCGTTGCGAGAGCGACGACGCCGCGGTTCATCCCGGGGTCCTCGTAGTGCGCGCCCTCGAGCTGCGCCGCGAGCCGCTCCTTGGGGTGCGGCTGGGGCTGGTCCTCGTCGGTCCCGGGGCCTCCCTCACGCAGCCTGCGTCGCTCCTCCTCGGCCTCCCGCCCCGCCTCCCGCCAGAGCGAGACGATCGTCAGCACCGCGATCAGCAGCGCCGGCACCGTGATCAGGAGGATCCGCACCGCCGGAATCGACAGGACCAGATAGACGTAGCCGAGGTAGGGAATGTGCGCGTGCTCGAGGGCGGCCTCGTCGTCGTCGAGGGTGAAGGTCCACGGATCGGCGTCCAGGTTCGCGTCGCCCTTCGTCCGGAAGACGTACTGATCGCGCCCCTCGGCGAACCGGTGCTTCGTCTTCTCGACAATCCTGTGGGTGACGAGCGCCTTCACGCCCGACTCGGGCGGCGGTCGGTAGGTGATGATGTCTCCCTCCGCCAGGGCTTTGGCGGTGGCCGGCTTCGAGTAGACGACCGAACCGATTGGGATCGTGGGTTCCATCGACCCGCTCTCGATCGCGTAGCGGTCGTATCCAAACAGGCCGGGCAGGAGGATCAGGCCCGCGGCGATGATCGCAGCGACCAGGAAGAACCATGTGATCACGTTCCTGAACCGCCTCATCCCGGGGTTCGCGCCTCCCAGTCGAAGCTCGCGTCGAGCGAGGTCCCCGAAAGCCCCGGGTCCGCGAGGAGCGGGACGTGGATCTCGAACGTGTAGTCGCGCGTGGTGCCCCTCGGCCACGTCCCGAGCTCGACCGTCCCCATCTCGCCGAGGATTCCGTCGTATTCGGGGTTGCCCTGTGAGCCGGGCTGGAAGATCTTCAGGTCCAGCTCGTCGGCCAGCGCGGGCCCCGTCTCGGCGCCCCTCAGGGTCACGCTGACACGGGCGCGCTCGCCTCTATTGGTGACGCCGATATCGCCGTCGCGCGTGGTGCCGTTCCGCATGTCGGTCGCGTCGACGATCTTCCCGGATGTCGAGAGCTCCAGCGCCGCGTCGCCCGCCCCGAACCGGTTGTCCTGGGACTTGCTCTGCTCGATGAACGAGGCGTTCGAGAGAAGGACGACGAAGACGATGACGAACGCGATTACGCCGCCGGCAAGCAGCAGAACCATGACCCGCGTGTCTTCTGCGAAAGTGAGCCAGCTCCGGCGCGACTCCACCGTCAGCGCATCAGTTCGAGACGGCGTCCCAGGTGAAGGTGACGGTGGTCGACGCGTTTTCGAACTCGTTTCCGGCGCTCTGTGGGAGCTCGACCGTGAAGTCGTAGGTGTGGCTCTCGCCTCCGTCCCAGGAGCCGAGGTTCACATCCTGCATGCCGGCGAAGGAGCCCGGTGGGTACACGTTGGTGCCGCCCTCGGCGACAGTCACCTGCAGCACATCCTGGAGCGATCCGCCGCCCGGTCCCGGCGTATTGTCGGTGACCTCGGCCGACATGGTGAAGTCGCCCGAGACACTGCCGGTGTTCTCGACCGTCGCGGTGCCGGTTCGCGTGTCGCCTGGGGCCATGTTCGTCGCCGTGAAGATCGCGGCGTCCGGCGCGTCGACCCCGAGGTCACCCGAGGCGAATAGGTTGCCCGCGTTCGCATCGGAGCTCGTGAACACGGCGGTCGATCCGACCGCGATGGCGGCGGCCAGGAGGATCAGAGCCAGCGCGATGAGCAGGCGCTTCCGGTTCCGCATCAAGGCGTCGTAGCGGGACGGGCCTTCCTCGTCGGAGGGAGCGCCGTCTGACGGAGTCGCGGCGGGAGTCGCGGCAGGATCCGGCGTTGGCGTAGACGCTCCGGATCCGGTGGACCCTTCCATGGCTCACTCCCTCTCTAGGCTCTCCCCGCCCTTCGTGGCAATCGTAACACTGCCGCAGGGCGTGTGAGGCTCAGCAGGGCGAGACCTGCTTCGCCTGGCTCTTCACCACCTGGAACGCGCTCCCGGGGATGTCCTTCAGCCGGCCAAGGTCGTCGTCGTCCCAACGCGTGTCCACGGAGCCCTGGAAGAACCAGTTCGAGCCGTTGTCGGCGTTGATCACGCCGTAGTGGCGGAAGGCTTCGAAGATCGGCCTCGACTGCGAGCCCTGCGGATAGTCGCCCAGGTGGTCCTTGAAATAGCTGCCCTTCATCCGCAGCCGCATCCCCATCGGCGGGAGGTCGCGGCCGCAGGAGCTCGATGCGTATGGGTGGCCGGCGGGATGTATCCGCGGCGTGTCTCGTCGAACGTCATCCGGATCGCGTGCTCGACGCTGCCGGCGGCGACCTCGTCGAAGCGGACGAGGCCGGGGAAGATCGGCAGGCCGGCGGCGTCGGCGGAAGTGGACCCCGCGGGGCGCAGCGGGCCCGCTGCGTTCAGGTCGAAGAACGCGGTCGCGTCCGCCTGCCAGTTGCCGCCCGGCTGAGGGAAGGCGCGGTATAGCTCGTAGAGGCCGCAGCTTCCTTGCTGGACGACGAGCACATGGCGGTCGCCGTCGCTTCCAGAGCCACCTTCGATCCGGGCGTCGGGAGGGATCGGCGCGGGCCCGAAGTCGGACTCGTCGGGGAAGCCGTCGGGCCCGATCGAGACCTGGACATTGGGCTGGTCCGGAGGAACGACTTCGAAGGGGATCCCGAATTCGCCGTCGCCGCCGAAGTCGGGGTGCAGGTCCGTGCCGCCTCCGCGGTTGATCTGGCGGACGATCTGCTTCGAGCGCTTGTGGACCGGTGCCTTGGTCACGTCCTGGTTCCACGCGGTCTGGTCCTTCGCCGACTTCGCGTTGGCGGCCCCCGCGAAGTCCGGAAAGACCGAGCACCCGGCGACGTTGGGCGCGGCGCCGGCGCCGGTTGCCGCGAGCAGGGCGACCACGGCGGCGAGGACGGCGGCGAGGAGCGCTCTCATGCCCGAGAGGCTACTTGCGCGCGAGCGGGTGCACCGCCGGGCCCTGCAGTACCTCGCCGGTCGCCTCGAAGCGCGAGCCGTGGCACGGGCAGTCCCAGGTCCGCTCCTCCTGGTTCCAGGCGACGATGCAGCCAACGTGGGTGCAGCGCGCCGAGAGCCGGTGAAGCTCCCCGTCCTCGTCGCGGTAGAGCGCGTGCTGCTCGAGACCGGAGGCGACGATCCTGCCCTCGCCCGGCTCCGGGTCGGCGGACGGGTTGCGCCGAAGCCGGTCGGCGAAGAAGCGGAAGGCGTCCGAGCTGCGCTCCTTCACCAGCTCGGGAAGCGACGCGCGCAGGTTGAGCCGCGACGGGTGGAAATGCCTGCCATAGGCGCCTTCGCGGCCGGCCACCTGGTCGGCCAGGGATTCGCCCGCGGCGATGCCCGCCGCCAGGCCCCACTTGTTGAACCCGGTGGCAGTGAGGATCTTGTCGCTCCGCGGGGTAAGCGGGCCGATGAACGGAAGCTGGTCGACCGGGACGAGGTCGTGCGCGGCCCAGCGGAAGTCGGCGGGTCCCGCCGCGAAGCGCTTGGCGAGGTCGCGTTCGAGGCTGCGGTAGTGGTCGGCCGGGTCGGAGAAGCCCGTCTTGTGCCCGTCGCCGCCGACGATCACGTGCTCGGTGCCGTCGAGGTCCGTGAAGGAGCGGATCGAGCGGGTCGGGCTCTCGACGCTCAGGTACATGCCCTGCGGCACCGCCCCGCCGGCCGGCCCCGCCACCGCGTAGGAGCGCTTGGGCCCGGTGCGGGCGAAGAACAGGCCGCGGTCGAGGAACGGCATGTGGGTCGCGACGACGACGTGGCGTGCCCGCACCTCCGCGCCCACCGCGGTGCCGATGCGAAGCTCCGCGTCGCTGCCGCGGACCTGGGTCGCGCGCGTGTGCTCGAAGACCTGGACGCCGGCGGCGGCGAGCGCGTCGGCGACGCCGCGGCACCAGGCGCCGGGATCGAACTGGGCCTGGGCGTCGACGCGCACCGCCGCGGCCACGTTGAACGGGAGGTCCGTCTCCGTGGTGACGGTCGCGTCGAGCCCGGCGGCGCGAGCGGCCTCCGCCTCGTCTTCGATCTCCCCGCGCCTCGCCGCCTCCTCGGTGTATGTGAAGGCTGGCCGGCGCTCCAGGCGGCACTCGACCGAGTGCCGCTCGGCGAGCGCGAACGCGCCCTCGAGCCCGGCGCGGTTGAGCTTGGCGTAGGCGCGCGCCACGTCCTCGCCGTGCTTGGACCGCAGCCGGCTGTAGATCGTCCCCTGCAGCGCGCTCAGCTTCGCCGTCGAGTTGCCGGTGACGCCAGCGCCAATCGTCCGCGCCTCCAGCAGCGCGACCGAACGCCCGACCTCGGCGAGGTGATGGGCGGCGGCGACGCCGACGATCCCGCCGCCGAGCACGGCGACGTCGACCTCGACGTCCGCCGCCAAGGGTGGATGGGGCTCACGGCCGGTGTCGACCAGCCAGGGCGAGCGCAGTGTGTTGCGGGAGGTGTCCAATTAACGAGTCGGCCGACGGGGGGCGAGA
>CAWJOD010000017.1:0-265132 GCA_963844425.1 uncultured Thermoleophilia bacterium
GGGCCTTGGCCCTTTGGCCTGAGGCCTCTTTAAGGAGACATTATCGCATTCGATCGCTGGCCCGACGTGACGACCGCGTTCGCACCAACGAGCGCATCCGTGTCCGTGAAGTCCGTGTGATTGACGAGACCGGAGAGCAGCTCGGGATCATGCCGCCGCCGCAGGCGGTGGCCATCGCGCGTCAGAAGGGGCTCGACCTGGTCGAGATCTCGCCGACCGCCGCGCAACCGCCGGTCTGCCGGATCATGGATTTCGGCAAGTACCAGTACCAGGAGCAGAAGCGATCCCGCAAGGCCCAGAGCACCAGCGGCGATCGAGGTCAAGGAGATCAAGTTCCGGCCGAAGGTGGACGCCCACGACTACGACTTCAAGAAGAAGCACATCGAGCGCTTCCTCGCGGATGGCGACAAGGTCAAGGCGACGATCTTCTTCCGCGGACGCGAGATGGCACACCCCGAGATCGGCCGCCGCATTCTGGAGCGGTTGATCGCGGACCTTGGCGATCAGGCGGTCGCCGAGACGATGCCGCGGCAGGAAGGCAACCAGATGCACGAATCGCATGTGCGCTCAGCCCGGCGGCGCGCAGCTGAACAGAGGTGATCTGGGCATGCTGCCCCGCCGCGAGCCGCGCGATCTCGGCCTCGCGCGCCTCCCAACTGGACGACGTGGGGCTGGAAATGACCAATGGATGGCCTTCAGACGCCACACGTCGGAGGTTCGGCGGTTTCGGGTTGCGTGGGGCGTGCGGGGTGTGCCGGAACCGTCGCGCCCTACGGGCGCATTCGTGCCTTCGAGGCGATCGAGGTCGTCTCGTCGGCGGTGCCCAGCTCGGCTTCGAGCTGCTCGAGGGCGTCGCGGAGGGCGTGGACCCGCAGGGCGGCTCGTTCGCGGGCGCTGAGGGAGGCGCCGGCCTTGTCGAGGTCCTCGTCGAGGTCGCCGTCGCGGGCCGAGAGCACGGCTTCGAGGGCTTCGTCGCGGCGGGCCTCCTCGATCGAGTTGATGATGATCGCGATCAGGACGTTGATCACGAGGAACGACGCGATCAGGACGAAGGAGACGAAGAAGATCCACGCCTGCGGATGCACCTGGGTCGCCTGCTCCATGTACTGGGGGAAGTTCTCCAGGGTCATGACCACGAAGAGGGTCAGCATCGACTCGCCGATCGTTCCCCACTGGTCCGGCAGCTGCTCGTGGAAGAGGATCCAGCCGACCATCCCGTAGACGTAGAGCAAAAGCACGCCGACGATCGCCATCGTCCCGATCGGCAGCAGGCTCCGCACCATCCCCTTGATCAGCACCCGCAGGTCCGGCAGGACGCTGACCACCCGCACCACCCGCAGCAGGCGGATCAGCCGAAGCAGCGTCGCGTTCTCGCGCAGGCCGGGCAGGAAGGCGGCGCCGATGACGATGAAGTCGAAGACGTTCCACCCCTCGCGGAAGAAGTCGCGGTACCCGCCCAGGCGCGGGCCGTAGGCCAGGATCCGGATCACCAGCTCGACGACGAAGATGCCGAGGAAGACGTGGTCGAGAGTGGTCAGCAGCGATCCGGCGTCGGCCTCGATCTCGTCGTAGGTCTGCAGGCCGAGCACGACCGCGTTGGCGATAATGACCGCGACGATGAAGGCCTGAAAACGCCCCGAGCTCGCGATCCGGGCGCATCTTTCGCAGATGCCTGCCATCAGAGCGCGGAATGGTGTCAGGAAAGCTTGTGCGACCGCGCACAGCCCAGGCGTGAAACGTTCGTCTGACGGATCGTCTACGGTCGCCGCAGCGACCCAGGAGTTTTCGTGTGCACTCGCAGCGAAGGCCCCGGAATCCGAGAGGAGGCACGCATGCCAGAGGGGTATTGCGTCAAGGAACGTAAGAAGGTCGAGATCAAGGACCCCCAGCAGGTGACGATGAAGAACGGTCGTCCGGCGATTCAGGGCACATGCCCGGACTGCGGGACGAAGATCTTCAAGATCGGGAAGCTCACCTAGGACCGGATCCGCCGGCGCTGGGTCCGGCCGGCGGATCAGATTTGCAGCACGGCCGGCGCTAGCCGGCGGCGTTCGCCGGACAGCTCAGAGCGTGGCTAGGCCTGACTGCCGGCGGCCGTAGAGATAGCCGACCAGCGCCTGGCAGACATCGGGATCGAACTGGGATCCGGCGTGCTTGCCGAGCTCGGCGACGGCATCCGAATGCGGCATCGCCGCGCGGTAGGGCCGGTCGGAGGTCATCGCGTGGTAGGCGTCGCAGGCGAGGATGATCCGCGAGCCGATCGGTATCTGGTCGCCGGCGAGCCCGTCTGGATAGCCGGCGCCATCCCAGCGCTCGTGCTCGTGGCGGACGATCTTCGCGACCTGCCCCATCCCGGGAATCGCGCGCAGGATGCGCTCGCCGATCGCCGGGTGCTCGCGCATGAGCTCCCATTCGCTTTCGTCGAGCGGCCCGTTCTTGTGCAGGATCCCGTCGGGAACGCCGACCTTGCCGATGTCGTGGAGCAGCGCCGCGGTGCGGATCCGCTCGACCTCGGCGGGCGCGATGGCGAGCGCCTCGGCGACCCGGCCGGCGACGCCGACGACCGACTCCGAGTGATCGCCGGTGTAGCGGTCGCGCTCCTGGAGCGCCGAGACGAGCGCCGAGACGACGTCCGTCTCGCCCGTGGCGGCGACGCCTTGCCCGGCCTCGGGGCACTCGGCGACCCGGCCGCCGCCCGCGGCTCGCGCCACCTCGAGGCCCTCGCGTGCGGCGGCGAGCAGGCCCTCCGGGGTCACGGCGGCCGAGAGGTCGGCGATTCCGACCGAGGCCGAGATGCCGCGGACCTGGCCGAACCCGACGTCCTCGAGCTCGAGCAGGACCCGCTCGATTGCGACGCACCCCTCGCCCGATGCGGTCTCGGCGAGCAGGATCGCGAACTCGTCGCCGCCGGTGCGGCAGGCGAGATCATGGGCCCGCATGTTGCGTGCGATCGCCGCCCCGACCGCCCCCAGGAGCTCGTCGCCGGCGGCGTAGCCGGACTCCGCGTTGATCGCGCGGAATCCGTCGACGTCGAGTAGCGCGATCGAGAGCGGGCGCCGGTAGCGCTGCGCCCTGCGCACGTCGAGGTCGAGCTGCGCGCGGAAAGCGCGGAGGGTGAGGAGCGACCCAGCGACGATGTCGCGGGAGCCGCGCTGGGTGAGCTCGGCTTCGAGCGTCGAGATCCTTCCTCGCGCCGCGGCCAGCTCCGCCTCCAGGTCTCCCTTGGCTCGGAGTGCACGCATCGAGTGGATTATCGGTTCTGGGAGCGCCGACCTTGAGCGGCGGCTTGCGTTATCCCACTTAGGTGCTCACCCGGGAGCGGCTTGCGAGTAATCTCGCTTTCCGGGGCACCGATGGAAGCTTCCCAGCGACCTCTAGAGCTGATTCTCGCGCGCAACCTGCTGACCGCCATCTCGACCCCTGCCTTTCTCGTCGACAACTCCGCCCAGTTGCTCTTCTACAACGAGGCCGCCGGCGCCCTGCTCGGCGTCTCGTTCGAGGAGGCCGGGAGGATGAGCGCCGAGCAGTGGACGGCCCGCTTCGGCCCGTTCGAGCGCGACGGCCAGCCGGTCAGCGTCGAGGATCTCGACCTGACCAAGGCCCTCCGCCACGGCCGCCCCGCCCACGCCGCCTTCTGCATCCGCGGCGGCGACGGCGAGGAGCACCCGATCGAGGCGAGCGCGCTGCCGATCTCCGGCAGCCCGGATGGCGACAACTCCGGGGCCATCGTCGTCTTCTGGCCCAACGGCGACGCGGGGAGCGAAGGGTGAAGGTCAAGGTGTGGGGAGCCCGCGGGTCGGTCCCCGCGCCCGGTCCGCAGATGAATCGATTCGGCGGAAACACGTCCTGCGTCCAGGTGACGCTGTCCGACGGCCACGAGCTGATCCTCGACGCCGGCACCGGGATCCGCGCGCTCGGAGTCGAGCTCGCCGACAGCCGAGCAGGTCAACATCCTGCTCACCCACCTCCACCTCGATCACATCCAGGGGCTGATGTTCTTCGCCCCCTGCTTCCGCGCAGGATCGCGGATCACGATCTGGGGCCCGGCATCTCCCGAGGCGAACCTCGAGTCGCGGATCGCGCGATACATCTCGGCGCCGCTCTCGCCGGTCGAGGTCCGCGAGCTGCCGTGCGACGTCTCCTTCCTCGACACCCCCGCAAGCGAGTGGGAGATCGGCGGCGCGACGATCCGCGCCGAGGCGGTCACGCACCGCGGGCCCACGCTCGGCTACCGGATCACCGACGGCGACGACGTCCTCTGCTACATCCCCGACCACGAGCCCGCGCTCGGCGCGCCGCTGGAGGGCCTCGAGCCCGAGTGGATCTCCGGCTACGACCTCGCCCGGGGGGCGAGCATGCTGATCCACGACTGCCAGTACACCGACACCGAGTACCCGGCGCATGTCGGCTGGGGCCATTCCCGCCTCTCGGACACGCTCACCTTCGCCCGCCGCGTCGCCGCCGAGCGCCTGATGCTCTTCCATCACGACCCGCTGCACACGGACGGCATGCTCGACGAGCTGCGCAAGGACGCCGAGGCCCGGTGGATCGCAGGCGGGGGGCGACGCCGGCGCGCTCGTGATGGGGGTGGAGGGCGGCGAGATGACGATCGGCGAGCCGGCCCCTCGCGCGACCGCGACCGCGACGTCCGCCACCGCCGTCAGCGCCGGAAACGAAGCGACGATCTAGCGGGCCGGTCAGCTGGTGGATCCGCCCGAGGCGAGCGCCTCGCGGCGGGCGGCGTCGGCCGCGGCGCGGACCTGAGCCTCTGCCTCGTCGCGAAGCTTCTCGACGAGCGCCTCGCGGCGGGCGTCGGCGGCCTTGCGAGCTTCGGCGCCGGCGGCCTTGGCCTCCTGCTCGATCTCGCGGCGCAGCCGCGCCTCGACCGCGGACATCTGCTTCTCGGTCTCGGTCCTCAGCCGCTCCTCGGCCTGGCGGCGGAGGTTCGCCTCCTCCTCCGCCATGCGCAGCTCGAGGCTCGCGCGGGTCCGCGAGGCGGCCTCCTCCTGGGCGCGCTCGGCGGCTTCGGCGGCGTCGCGCTCGATCGACTCCATCTGCGCCTTGATCCGAGCTTCCTGCTCCTCACGGACCCGGCGCTCGGCATCGCGACCAGCCCGATCGACCAGCGCCTCGAGGCGCTGCTTGGTGACCGCGAGCTCCTTCTCGAGCTCCATCCGGCGGGTCTTCTCGCCCTCGACCATGCGCTCCGCCTCGGCGCGCGCGCGGGCGACCGCCTCGCGCGCCTCCGCGAGCGCCTTCTCAGCGGTTCCTCGGGCCTCGGCCTGCGCCTTCTCGGCGGCCTGACGCACCTGCTCGCGCGCGCGCTCGCTCTCACCCTCCGCCTTCTCGCCGGCCTCGGCGCGCGCCTGCTCGGAGAGGCGTTGCGCGCGCTCCTCGGCCTGCTGCTTGAGGCCGGCGGCGAGCCGGCGAAGCTTCTCCTCGGCCTGCTTGCGGAGCTTCTCGCGGGCTTCGAGGACGCGGCGCTTGGCCTGCTCCTCGGCCTGCGCGATCGCCTCGTCGCTGCGGCGCTCGGCGAGCCCGATCGCCTCGTCCCGCTCGCGCTTGGCGGCGGCAATGCGCTCGGCCGCTGCCGCGACCTCGCCCTCGCCGCGTTCGGCGCGAGCCATCGCCGCGTCGCGCTCGGCCTCCGCGGCCCCGGCGACCGCCTCGGCCTCGTCGGCGCGGCGGCGGGCCTCGGTCAGCTCGGCGTTCAGCCGGCGCAACTCCGCGGCGAGCTCGCTGACGCTCTCCGAGCGGGCCTCGGCGACCGCCGTGCCGACGTCGGCAGCAGCTTCCTGGGCCTCGGCAGCGGCGCCGAGGCCGTTCTCGGAGGGTGGCGGGCTCACAGCACGAAGGCGACGCTCGGGAGCACCGCGCGCGCCCGGCTCATCCTCTCGGTCGGCTGTCGTGGGCATTGGACCCTGTCGCTCGCAATCCGCGCCGATCGTCCCCCGACAGGTCGCACGGCGCGGTACTACAGCCGGGCGAGGTTAGCGCAGGCAGCCGTCGCAGGTCCCGCTCCGACCCCTGATTTAGCCCTCGATTGCGGGAACAATCAGTCCTCGACCGGGTCCGGAACCTCGAACCCCCGCTCGCGCATCCCCTCCTCGATTCGCCTGATCACCGTCTCGACGACCTTCACCCGCGCGAACCGCTTCGACTCGCCCTCGATCAGGTCCCACGGCGCGTGCGGCTGGTCGGTGCGCGCGACCATGTCCTCGACCGCCTGGGTGTACTCCTCGCGCTGCTTGCGGTTGCGCCAGTCCTCGTCGGTCAGCTTCCAGGCCTTGAGCGGGTTCTTCTCGCGGGCTTCGAAGCGCCGCAGCTGCTCCTCCGAGGAGAGGTGGAGCCAGAACTTGATCAGGATCATGCCCTCGTCCGACAGCGAGCGCTCGAAGTTGTTGATCTCGTCATAGGCGCGCATCCACCGCTCGCGCTCGGCGAAGCCCTCGACCCGCTCGACGAGGACGCGGCCGTACCAGGTGCGGTCGAATACGGCCATCCCGCCCCAGCCGGGGAGCTTCGGCCAGAAGCGCCAGAGGAAGTGATGGCGCTTCTCGTCGGCTGTCGGAGCGGAGAATTGAACGACGCGGACGTGCCGGGGGTCCATATTGGCGACGAGGCGCTTGATCGCGCCGCCCTTGCCCGAGGCGTCCCAGCCCTCGAAGAGGACGCATACGGGAGGCCCGATCTCCTTCTGGCCGATCTGGCCCCCGAGCGTCAGCCGCAGCTGCTGGAGCCGCACCCAGCCGACCTCGAGGCCCGCGGCCTCCTCCTTCTTCGAGAGCTTCTGCGAGAGATCCAGCTCGTCAAGCCTGCCCATGGGTCGGCGATCCTCTCAGTTGTCAAAGGGCGAGGCAAGGCTGGCGCTTGGCACCTTCGGGCCCGGGGGCGGCGGCTCCTCGGAGAAGAGGACGAGCGCGAGCGGCAAGAGCGCGGTCGCGAGGAAGATCAGGAGGATGCCGAAGGCGACGACCCAGCGCGCCTTCATCCCGTGGCCCCAGGCCGCGATCACGAAGCCGGCGACCATCATCACGAGGTACGGGGTCAGCGACTCCGGGAGGAACGAGGCGATGAAGGTGGTGCCCATCGCCCCTCATTATCATCGGCGAGGTGCCGGAGTCGCCCGCAACCGAGTCGGCGCCCACCTCGGTCCCCGAGGTGAAGGCCGCCCTGGCCGAGGTCGGATACCTCGCCGACGAGCCCGCTGCGCTCGTCTCCTACCTCGCCCAGCGCCTCGGCAAGCCGATCCTGGTCGAGGGTCCCGCCGGCGTCGGCAAGACCGAGCTCGCGAAGGCGATCTCGCGCGCGACCGGCCGTGAGCTGATCCGCCTCCAGTGCTACGAGGGGCTCGACGAGAACAAGGCTCTCTACGAGTGGAACTACCGCAAGCAGCTGCTGCGGATCCAGGCCGAGGCCGGCGGCGACGAGGGCGCGAGCTGGAGCGAGGCGCGCTCGGGGATCTTCGGCGAGGAGTTCCTGCTGACGCGGCCGCTGCTCGCCGCGATCGACTCCGAGAACCCGGTCGTGCTGCTGATCGACGAGATCGACAAGACCGATCAGGAGTTCGAGGCGATGCTGCTCGAGGTCCTCTCGGACTTCCAGATCTCGATCCCCGAGCTCGGTGTGATCGAGGCCCGGACCCACCCGATCGTCGTGCTCACCTCGAACAACTCGCGCGAGCTCACCGAGGCGCTCAAGCGCCGCTGCCTCTACCTCTGGCTCGACTACCCCGTCGGTCGAGCGCGAGATGGAGATCGTCCGCCTGCACGCGCCCGAGGTCGACGAGAAGCTCGTACGCCGGATCGTCGAGGTGATCCACCTCGTGCGCGAGGCCGACCTGAAGAAGCCGCCCTCGATCGCGGAGACGATCGACTGGGCCCGGGCCCTGCTGCTGCTGGGCGCCGAGGACATCGACTCCGAGCTCTTCGAGCAGACGATGTCGATCATCGTCAAGCACCGCACCGACCTCGACCTCGTCGCCGAGCGGGTCGGGGTGAAGCTCGGCGACGGCGGGAAGGCCGACGTTGGCGCAGCCGGAGCCTACGGCATCGAGCCGCCGCCCTCCCGCCCGGCCTCGCCCCACGCCTCGTCTCCTTCAGCGAGGAGCTCCGCTCCGAGGGCGTCGCGATCGGCACCTCGGAGATCCTCGACGCGTTCGAGGCTCTCGGCGAGGTCCCCTGGACGGAGCCCGCCGACTTCCGCGAGGCGCTCGGCGCGACGCTCGCGAAGTCCCAGGAGGACCGCCGCATCTTCGACCTGATCTTCGACCGTTGGTTCTTCCGCGCGGCCGAGGAGGAGGCGCTGCGCCGGGGCATCGGCGAGGCCGCCGATCGCTTCGGCGGCGACGCGGACCGGCTCGACCTCGACGGCCTTCGCGACGCGGTCCGCGAGGCGATCGCCGACGGCGGCGAGGGAGAGATGCGCGACCTCGCCCGGCTCGCGATCGCCGCCTTCGGACGCCGCGGCGAGGGCTCGGGCGTCGTCGGCGTCGACGTCCAGCGGATCCGGCGCACCCTCGGCCTGCAGACCCGCAGCGCCGAGGACGACGAGGGCCCGACGCTCGACCGCGAGAGCGTCCGCCAATTCGAGGGCCTGCTGCGGCGCGAGCTCGAGCGCGCGCTGATCGAGCGCAACGAGCGCATGCCGCCCTCGCGCCCGCTCGCCGAGCTGGACCGGGCGCTGCCGACGAGCCCGTCCCAGGACCTCGCCGGGGTGCACCGCGCCGTCGCGCAGCTCAAGCGCCGGCTGGCGACGCTCGGCCACGAGCAGCGCGGCCGCCGCAAGGGCGCCGCGGTCGACGTCCGCAAGACGATGCGCGCCTCGCTCGAGACCGGCGGCGTGCCGTTGCGGCTGAAGTACCGGCCGAAGCGGCCGCGGCGGCCCGAGATCTACGTCCTCTGCGACGTCTCGACCTCGGTCACCTCGGCGAGCGTCTTCTTCCTCTCCGTTCTCCACGCGCTCCACGACTCGTTTCGCAAGCTCCGCAGCTTCGTCTTCATCGAGCGCATCTCCGAGGTGACCGACGTCTTCGAGCGCGAGCGCGACTTCCGCAAGATCTCCGAGCGGATCAGCCGCGAGGGCGGCGTCGCCGACGTCTCCGGCTACACCGACTACGGCCGCGTCTGGCTCGAGTTCCTCGAGGAGATCGCCGAGGACCTCGGCCCGCGCTCGACCGTGATCGTGCTCGGCGACGCCCGCACCAACGGCCGCGAGCCGCACGCGGAGGTCTTCGCCCGGATCGCCGAGCGCGCCGGCCGCACCTTCTGGCTCAATCCGGAGCCGAGGCTCTACTGGAACTACGGGGATTCGGTGATGTCCGCCTACGAGCGCTACACGACCCGCTCGTTCGAGTGCTGGACGACGAAGCACCTCGAGGGCTTCGTCAACGTCATCGCCGGCGGTGCCGCGCCCGTCGAGTCGTAGCGCCCGGCCTCGCCCGAACCGGCACATCGCGGAGCCACATGCGCCAGGATTCGCGGCGAATGGTCAGGGGCAGAGCACATGGGGGACGCTCGCGGCTGGCGGTTGTCGCGATCGCGCTGCCGGCCGCGCTCGCCGGCGCCGGCACGCCGGGCGACGGCGAGGCCGCCGCGTGCGAGCCGAAGCTGACGATCCTCTCCGACTCGCAGACCGAGATCCTCGACGGCAAGGCGATCCGCGTCGTCGTCGACCAGCGCCGCTGCGAGCCCGGCCTACCGGTGCGGCTGAACGCCGAGCTTCGCCGCAAGGGCAAGCACCCGAGGGTGACGCAGCCGCGCCCGCACCGAGCTCGGCGGCGCGGTGACCTCGTCGCTGAGGCTGAACAAGAAGGGGCGCAAGCGGGTGAAGAGCTGCGAGCGCCAGAAGCTCGTCGTCGAGCTCGCCGGCTCCGGCCTCGAGGCGAGGGACCGCTGCGAAGGTCGAAGCGCGACTCGCGGGCTTGCCGCGGCGGCGGCGGAGTGGCGGCGGCGATGGCGGCGGCGGCGGCAGGGGGCAGCGGCGGCGGGCGGTGGCAACGGCGGCGGTTCCGGCGGGTGGCGGCGGGGCGGCGGCGGCGGCGACCGAGCCTGCGGGCGTCGACACCGCGAACGCCGACCGCTGCGACTTCCTCGACGAGGCGGTCTGCCTCCAGCCCTGGCCCAACGACCACTTCACCGCTCCGTGGCCGATCCGGCCGCCGACCGTGCCGCCGGCTACACGGGCCGGCGCGTCAACCTCGACCTGCAGTCGATGCCGAAGAACCGCGCCAGGTCCCGATCAACTCCAGCGACTACAACCGAAACGACGGCTTCAGCCCCGGCAACATGATCATCACCAAGGTCCCCGGGCTGGACAGCCAGGCGGCCTTCGACCGCACCGGCGCGGTGCCGATCACCGACATCGGCCGCTACGACGACCCGAACCAGCCGATCGTGGTCATCGACGCCGAGACCGGCGAGCGCCACCCGATCTGGTCGGAGATCGACTCGAACCCGATCGAGGCCCCGGACGACGAGCAGGCCGACCCACCGACGGCGAGCCGGAGCCCGAGGACGTCAACCTCCTGATCCGGCCCGCGGTCAACTTCGAGGAGGGCCACCGCTACATCGTCGCCCTGCGCAACATGCGCGACGCGAGCGGGGACGTGATCCCGGCGCGGCGCGGGTTCGAGCTGTACCGCGACGGGATCCGCACGAACAACGAGGCGGTCGAGAGCCGCCGCCAGCACTTCGAGCGGATCTTCCGCAGGCTCGGCGAGTCCGGGATCGAGCGCCGGAACCTGTTCCTCGCCTGGGACTTCACGGTCGCCAGCGAGCGCAACCTCTCCGAGCGGGCGCTCTCGATCCGCGACGCCGCCTTCGCCGAGCTCGGCGACACGAACCTCGCCGACATGGAGGTCCAGGGCGCAGGCGCCGCACGTTCGAGGTGACGGGCGACGATCCGACCGAACGCCGACGCGGGACAACCGGATCGCGCGGCGGTCGAGGGGCACGATCACGGTCCCGTGCTACACGAACGCTCCGGGCTGCCCGCCCGGGTCGAGCTTCGCGTTCGCGCCGGGCTCGAACGTCCCGCAGGGGATCCCGGGCAACACGATGGACGCCAACTTCATCTGCCGGATCCCGCTGAGCGCGCTCGACGGCGCGCGCCGACGCCGGCGAAGCCCGTCGCTCTACGGCCACGGCCTGCTCGGCTCTGCCGAGCGAGGTCGAACAGCGGCACCGCAGGCCGCGATGGCGACCGAGCACGGCTTCATGTACTGCGCCACCGACTGGGTCGGGCTTCTCGACCCTCGACATCGGCGACGGTCGCGGCGAGCCTCCAGGACCTCTCGAACTTCCCGAAGCTCGTCGACCGGATGCAGCAGGGATTCGTCAACTTCATGTACCTCGGGCGGGCGATGATCCACCCGCAGGGCTTCGGCGCCGACGCCGCGTTCCACGGCTCGGCCGGGCGCAGAGCGTGATCGACGACGAGCCGCCTCTACTACGACGGCAACAGCCAGGGCGGGATCATGGGCGGCGCGCTGACCGCGCTCGCACCCGACTTCGAACCGCGCGGTGCTCGGCGTGCCGGGGATGAACTACTCGACGCTCCTGCGGCGAAGCGTCGACTTCGACCTCTACGCGCAGGGCGAGTTCGCCGGGGTCGCCTGCGGGGCGCTCGAGGCCGACATGCCCGGCGAGTTCGATCCGCTCGACCCGGTGCTTCGGGCGCCATCTTCGAGGTCTGCAATCAGATCCCGACCCCGGTGGGCCTCTACGACAACTACCCGGACGCAGCTCGAGCGGCCGCTGATCCTCTCGCTGATCCAGATGCTCTGGGATCGCGGCGAGGCGAACGGGTACGCCCACCACATGACCTCGGACCCGCTCGCGAACACGCCGCCGCACGAGGTCCTCCTCCACCCCGCCTTCGGCGACCACCAGGTCGCGACGCTGACCGCGGAGGTCGAGGCGCGGACCATCGGCGCCGTGACCAACCAGAACCCGCTCGACCCCGGCCGGATACCGGGCACCGATCCGCTCTGGAACATCCCGCGGGTGAACCTCGCCACGCCGTACTCGGGCTCGGCGATCGTCTACTGGGACTCCGGCTCGCCGGCGCCGCCGACCAAGAACCTCCCTCCGCGCGAGGGCCAGGACCCGCACAGCCATCCCCGCAACGACGTCAAGGCGCGCCGGCAGAAGGCCGCGTTCATGAGCCCCGGCGGCACCGTCACCGAGGTCTGCGGCGGCGGCCCCTGCTACGCCAACGGCTACACCGGCGCGCCCTGAGCCGAAGCCGCGAGTAGGTCCGCCGATCCCGGGGTACCTTCCGGGCATGGCGAAGCTTCTGCTCGGACCGATGGTCCGCTACGTGGGCGCGGAGGAGGCGACGGTCTGGGTCGAGACCGACTCCCCCTGCGAGGTGAAGGTGCTCGGCGCCTCCGCCAGGACCTTCGAGGTCTCCGGCCACCACTACGCGATCGTCTGCATCGACGGCCTCGAGCCGGGCTCGGAGAACGAGTACGAGGTCGAGCTCGACGGCGAGACCGCCTGGCCGGAGCCCGATTCGGAGTTCCCGCCGAGCGTGATCTCGACCCTGGAGCCCGACGGCAAGACCGACCTCGTGTTCGCGAGCTGCCGGGTCGCCCTCCCCCACTCCGAGCCCTACATCCTGCGCAAGGACGAGGACGACCGCGGCCGCGAGGTGGACGCTCTCTACGTCCTCGCCCGGCAGATGCTCGAGGACGACCGCTCCGACTTCCCCGAGGCGATCCTGATGATCGGCGACCAGATCTACGCCGACGAGGTCTCGCCGCGTGTGCACGAGTTCATCGAGGAGCGGCGCGGCGGCTCCAAGGAAGAGCCCGACGCGGCGCCGCTCAACGAGGTCGCGGACTTCGAGGAGTACACGCGGCTCTACTGGGAGGCGTGGTCGGAGCCGGTGATCCGCTGGCTGCTGTCGACGGTCTCGACGTCGATGATCTTCGACGACCACGACGTCCACGACGACTGGAACATCTCGCGGTCGTGGGTCTCCGACATGCGCGGCAAGCCGTGGTGGCACGACCGGATCACCGGCGGCTTCATGAGCTACTGGGTCTACCAGCACCTCGGCAACCTCTCGCCGGCCGAGCTGGCGGAGGACGAGACCTTTCAGATGGTCACGCGGTTCGAGGACGGCGAGGTCTCGACCCGGCTCCTGCGGGAGTTCTCGATCCGGGCCGATCGCCAGGAGGCGGGCACGCGCTGGAGCTTCTACCGGGACATCGGCGACACGCGGGTGATCATGATGGACTCCCGCGGCGGTCGGTGCCTGACGCCGAAGCGGCGCTCGATCTTCGACGACGACGAGTGGGACTGGATCGTCGAGCACGCGACCGGCGATTTCGACCACCTCGTGATCGGCACCTCGCTGCCCTTCCTGCTCGGCCAGGGCATGCACTTCGTCGAGGCCTGGAACGAGGCCGTCTGCGAGGGCGCCTGGGGCGGGCTCGCCGCCCGGGGCGGTGAGTGGGTGCGGCGCGAGCTCGACCTCGAGCACTGGGCCGCGTTCAAGAAGTCCTTCCAGCGGCTGACGAAGCTCCTCGAGGAGGTCGGCTCGGGCAAGCGCGGCAAGCCGCCGGCATCGATCGTCGTGATCTCCGGCGACGTGCACCACGCCTACCTCGCGGAGGTCGCCTTCCGCCGCTCCGCCGGGGTCGAGAGCGCCGTCTACCAGGCGACCTGCTCGCCGATGCGAAACCCGCTCGACGAGACCGAGAAGCGGATGATCCGGATCGGCGTCTCGCGGTTCGGCCACGCCGTCGGGCGCGCGGTCGCCCGCGCGGCGGGGGTCGAGGACCCGGACATCCGCTGGCGGTTCCGCGAGGGCCCGCTCTTCAACAACCAGGTCGCCACGCTCAAGATCGACGGCCGCGAGGCCTGCATGCGGCTCGACAAGACGGTCCCGCCGGACAACGACGAGTTCCGGCTCGAGCGGGTGTTCGACCACGCCCTGACCCCGGGCTGGAGCGACGACGAGCCCACCGGCGGCGAATCGCATGACGAGGACGCCAGGGAGACCGAACCGCAGAGCGTTCCCGGGTGAGCAGCGCCGCCCTGCTCGACGTCGACGGCACCCTTGTCGACACCAACTACCACCACGCGATCGCGTGGTACCGGGCGCTGCGCCAGCACGGGGCGATCGTCCCGATCTGGACGGGTCCACCGCCACATCGGGATGGGCGGCGACCAGCTCGTCGCCGCGGTCGCCGGCGAGGAGGTGGAGGAGGAGTGTGGAGACGACATCCGCGACGCCGAGACCGCGCTCTACATGGCGATGATCGAGGAGGTCGAGCCGCTCGAGGGCGCCCGCGAGCTGATCGCCGATCTCGGCGAGCGCGCCGACAAGGTGATGCTGGCGAGCTCGGCGAAGGCCGACGAGGTCGAGCACTACGTCGACCTGCTCGACGCCCGCGAGCTCGCCGACGGCTGGACCACCTCCGCCGACGTCGAGACCACGAAGCCCGCCCCCGACCTGGTCGAGGCGGCGATGGAGAAGGCGGGCGCCGACGAGGCGATCCTGATCGGCGACACACCCTGGGACGTGAAGGCTGCCGAGAAGGCGGGCGTGCAGACCGTGGCGGTGCTGACCGGGGGCTTCTCCGACCAGGAGCTTCGCGACGCCGGAGCGATCGCCGTCTTCGAGTCGATCCCCGAGCTGCGCGAGGCGCTCGACGAGCTGCCGGTCGTCGGCGACGGCTGACCCCGTCGCGGCGAAGGCCTAGACTTCACGCTCGTAACGGGGGTGCTCGCGGGCAAGCGGGCTGAGATAGCGCCCTCGCGGGCGGCACGAGCCGCCGAAACCCGGCGCTGACCCTTTGAACCTGTGCGGTAATGCGCGCGGAGGGAGCGGCCGTCTTGAAGTCACCTTCGTGGGCTCCCCCAGGGGAGCCCGATTCGGTCTCGGAGTCCGGCGAGCAGGCCGGGCCCGGCGGCGCGGGCGGCCGGGCGGAGGTCGAGCTGAGCTCGGTCTCACACCGGTTCGGGTCGCTGGAGGTCCTCGACGGCATCGGGCTCGGGATCGCCGAGCGCGAGCTCGTCGCGCTGGTCGGACCCTCCGGCTGCGGCAAGTCGACCCTGCTCGAGATCGTCGCCGGGCTGCGTGAGCCCGTCGCCGGCCGGGTCGCCGTCGGCGGCGAGACCGGCGCCGAGGAGCGACTCGGGCGCTGTGCGTTCATGCCGCAGCGCGACCTTCTCTTCCCCTGGCTGTGCGCCGTGGACAATGCCGCCCTCGCCCTGCGAAACCGCGGCGCCTCGCGGCGGGAGGCCCGCGCCGCCGCCGGGCCCCTCTTCGAGCGCTTCGGCCTGGCCGGGTTCGAGCTCAGCCCGCCGGCCGAGCTCTCCGGCGGGATGCGCCAGCGGGTCGCGTTCCTGCGCACCCTCCTCGCCCGCAAGCCGGTGCTGCTCCTCGACGAGCCCTTCGGCTCGCTCGACACGATCACCCGTGCCGATATGCAGGAGTGGCTCGGCGAGGCCCTCCGGGCCGAGCCGCGGACGGTCGTCCTCGTCACCCACGACGTCGAGGAGGCCCTCTATCTCGCCGACCGCGTCGTCGTCCTCGCGACCCGGCCCGGGCGGGTCGTCGCCGAGCTCGCCTACCCGGCTCCGCGCGGCCCGCGGACCGAGACCGTGACCTCGCCCGCATTCGCCGATCTGCGCGAGCGGGCGCTCGTCGCGCTCGCCGAGGGGCGAGGATGAGCGCCGGGCGCGGCCGGGCGTTCGCGGTGATCGCGCCGCTGGCGATCGTCGTCCTCGGCCCTCGTCGCGTGGGAGCTCGCCGCGCGCTGGGAGCTGCTCGCCGACGCGCTCTCGATCAAGCCCTATCTGATCCCGGCACCCACCGAGATCGCCGAGGCGCTCTGGCGGGACCGCGAGCTGCTCGCCGAGAACGGCTGGGTGACCCTGCGCGAGGTGCTCGCCGGGTTCGCGGTCGCATTCGTCCTCGGCGTCGCCTTCGCGATCGCGCTGCACCTCTCGGAGACCGCGCGGCGGGCCCTCTACCCGCTGCTCGTCGCCTCCCAGACCGTGCCGATCATCGTCGTCGCGCCGATCCTCGTCGTCTGGTTCGGATTCGGGATCACCCCGAAGCTCCTGATCATCGCCCTGATCTGCTTCTTCCCGATCACGGTCAACACGCTCGACGGCCTGCGTTCGGTCGACGAGGACGGCGTCAAGCTGATGCGGACGCTCGACGCGGGGCGGGGCACGATCATGCGCCGGCTGGAGTTGCCGACGGCCCTCCCGTTCCTGATCAGCGGTGCCAAGATCGCCGTCGCCGTCGCGGTGATCGGCGCCGTCTTCGGCGAATGGGCGGGCTCGGACTCGGGGCTCGGGCACCTGATGCTCGAGTCCTCTGCCCAGCTCCTGACCGCTCGCCTGTTCGCCGCCGTCGTCGTGCTCTCGATCTTCGCGGTCGCCCTCTTCGCCCTGCTCAGCCTGCTGGAGCGGCGCTTCGCCTGGTGGGGGAGATCCACGTGAGGCTCGCGTTCGCCGTCCTCGTTCTGGCCGTGGCCGTCGTTGCAGGCTGCGGGGAGAAGGAGGAGCGGGTGAAGGCGGGGACCGAGCGCTTCGACCTGGCTCTCGACTTCTACGTCAACCCCGACCACGCCGGGATCTACACGGCGCTCGAGCGCGGCTACTTCGACGAGGCGGGACTCGACGTCCACCCTCAGGTCCCGTCCGACCCGGCGGCGCCGATCAAGCAGGTGGCCGCCGGCCGCGTCGACCTCGCGGTCTCGTATGAGCCGGAGGTGCTGCTCGCCCGCGACCAGGGCCTCGACGTCGTCGCCGTCGGCGCGCTCGTGCAGGAGCCGCTGAGCTCCCTGATCTCGACCGGCTCGGCCGGGATCGAGACCGTGGGCGACCTCGAGGGCAAGACGATCGCGACCGCCGGCATCCCCTACCAGGACGCCTTCCTCGACGCGATCCTCGAGCGGGAGGGCCTGAAGCGCGACGACGTCACCGTCGTCGACGTCGGGCTCGGGTTGCTGCCCGCCGTGATCTCCGGCCGGGCCGCGGCGATGCTCGGCGGCTTCCGCAACATCGAAGGGGTCGACCTCGAGCTGCGCGGCGAGGACCCCAGGGTGGTTCCGGTCGACGAGCTCGGCATCCCCACCTACGACGAGCTCGTCCTCGTCGCCAGCCGCGAGCGGATCGCCGAGGACCCGGAGGAGATCCGCCTCTTCCTCGCCGCGCTCGAGCGCGGCACCCGCCTCGCCGCCCGCGACCCCGAGCTCGCCACCGATGCCGTGCTCGCCGACGGCGAGGGGCTCGACCCGCGGCTGACCGCGGCCGAGACCGAGGCGACGCTGCCCCTCCTCCTGCCGCCGGCGAAGCGGGACTTCGGCTACATGGACCCCGACGAGTGGCGGAAGTTCATCGGCTTCATGGCCGACAAGGGCGAGATCAGCGCCCGCTTCGAGCCCGGCGAGGTGCTGACGAACCAGTACCTGCCGGGCGAGATCCCGGAGTAGGCGGATGGCGAGTTCCTTTCGCTATGCGAAAGGAAGTCGCCAGGTCAAGTTCGAGGGCGCGGTCTAAGCCGCCAGCCGCAGCGGCGGGCCGGTCTGGACCGAGTGGTGGTAGTGGACCATCGCGAAGTAGCCGGCGAGGCCGCGGTAGGGCTCGTAGGGGGCGAAGTACTCCTCGATCTCGGGGATCTCGGCGCGGCGGCCGAGCCCGGCGAGGCGGCCGACGAGCTTGACGTAGGCGAGGTCGCCGGCGGGCAGCGAGTCGTGGTCGCCGCGGCCGTCGAGCCCGAGGCACTGCATCGTCCAGGGGCCGATCTCGGAGATCGCGAGCAGGCGCTCGTCTCCCGCGGGGTCGGCGGGATCGACGCGGCCGGCGGCGACCTCGCGGGCGACGCGGATCATCGCGATCGCCCGCTTCGGCGCCAGGTCGCACGCGGCGAGCTCGGCCGGCGCCCGGGCGGCGATCTCGGCGGCCGTCGGCAGGTCCCGGAGCGGCCGCTCCCCGTCGGCGTGCCTGCCCCAGCGCCAGATCATCCGCCGCTCGATCGCGACCGCGCGCGAGGCCTCGATCAGCTGGCCGGCGATCGCGGCGACGAGCGCCTCCCAGGCCCAGGGACGCCGCCGGGTGCGCAGCCAGGGACGGCGCCGGATCGCGGGCCCGAGGAGCGGGTCGCGGCGGAACTGGTCGTAGAACGGGCGCAGGTCCTCGTCGACGCCGAGCGCGAAGCGCATCCGCTCGATCGCGAGCTCCCGATCCTCAGCGGATCCACCGTCGGCGCGGAACCTGACCGTGCCGTCGCGCAGCTGCCAGGCGTAGACGACGACCGGCGCGTCACCGACGTGCAGCAGCCGGCGGACGACGCCGTCGCGGGCGCGCATCAGGCCATTGCCGCTGCCTCGTCGGGGGAGGCGAAACGGCCAGGGCGGCGAGACCTCCACCTCGAGGGTGGGGCTAGGCTCACCTATCGCCGAGGACGTGGATGTCGACGAGGAAGGAGCGGCTGGCGACGACCTTCGCCGGCTTGCGCCCCTTGGTCACGACGCGGCCGCGGTTGGCGCGGCTGACCGCGCCGATCGCGCGGACGACGGCGACCGTCGCGGCGCCGGCGACGACGCCGCCGGCCGCGGCGAGCGCGGCGGTGGTCATCTCGCCGCGCAGCTCGACGTCGCCGCTGCGCTTGCGGACCGGCAGCGGGCGAACCTCGGCGGGCTCGTCGGTGGCGGCGTCGGAGACGTCTTCCTCCTCCACCGCCCCTGCCTCGAGTACCTGCTCCGCCATTGGCCGCATGCTACCGGCGCCTCTTGCGGCATCCGTGATTAGACTCGCTCGCAGGGAGCCAGGGAATGCGCGTTTTACTCCGATTTGCGGGCAGGAAGGATCCGGTCACGGTCGGTCTCGCCGCTCTCTGCGCGCTCACCGGCCTCCTCATCCTCCTCGCCGGCCCGGGAGTGGCGGCGGCCGCCTCCAAGCCGGCGCCGGACCGCTACGACCTCGCCAACGGCTGCTACGCCGTCCGCTCGGTCGCGCTCGACCGCTACATCGCCAAGACCGCCGACGGATACGCCGCCTCCGCGTCCTCGCCCGGAGGGGCCGAGCCCTTCTTCATGGAGCCGCCCGAGCTCGGGCGCTACCTGCTCTACGGGCCCGCGCAGGACTTCTTCGCGGCCGCCGCGGGCGACGCCGTGAAGACGGCGGCCGAGCCAAGCGACGCGGCCGAGTGGGAGGTCGACGAATCCGGGGACGGGTTCTCGATCACCTCGATCTCCGCCGGGAAGCCGCTCTCGGCGCGGCCCGACGGCACGCTCGGGCTCGGCGGTGCGGCCGAGACGACCGAGTTCGACTTCGCGAAGGCGAAGGGCTGCACCGACTATCCCGAGGTCGACGTGAGCGCACTCGGCGAGCCAGCCGGGGGCGAGACCTCGTACGGCGAGGCCTCGGGGCTCGTCGACGCCCACATGCACATGATGGCCTTCGAGTTCCTCGGCGGCGCGGTGCACTGCGGCCGCCCGTGGCACCGCTACGGGGCGCCGTACGCGCTCGTCGACTGCCCGGACCATTACCCGAACGGCGAGGCCGCGGTCCTGGAGAACGCCCTCTCGGGCGGCGACCGCCCGACCCACGACCCGGTCGGCTGGCCGACCTTCAAGGACTGGCCCGCCAACGACTCGCTGACCCACGAGCAGTCCTACTACAAGTGGCTTGAGCGCGCCTGGATGGGCGGCCTGCGCGTGTTCGTCAACCTGATGGTCGACAACGAGCAGCTCTGCGACGTCTACCCGTTCAAGGCCAACCGGCCGACGCCCTGCAACGAGATGGCGACGGTCCGGCTCGAGATCCAGCGGATCTACGAGCTGCAGAACTACATCGACGCGCAGGAGGGCGGCCCCGGCGAGGGCTGGTTCCGGATCGTCAAGGACCCGTACCAGGCGCGGCGGGTGATCAACGACGGCAAGCTCGCGGTGATCCTCGGGATCGAGGTCTCGAAGCTCTTCGACTGCGGCGTCTACAACGACGTCCCCGACCCCGGGTGCGACCGGGAGTCGATCGACCGCCAGCTCGACGCGGTCTACGACGCCGGCATCCGCCAGATGGAGCTGGTCAACAAGTTCGACAACGCGCTCTCCGGGGTCGCCGGCGACAGCGGCGTGATCGGGCCGGTGGTGAACGGCGCGAACTTCAAGGAGACCGGCAGCTTCTGGCGGATGCAGAGCTGCACAGGGCCCGAGCACGCCCACGACCGCCCGCAGGACACCAACACCGGCCAGCTCCCCGCCCAGGACGCGATCTTCGGCGCCTCCGGTGGCCTCCAGGCCTTCGGCGTTCCCTCCGGGACGGTGCCGATCTACCCGCCGGCCCCGCACTGCAACGAGCGCGGGCTCACCGACCTCGGCGAGTACCTGCTGCGGCAGATGATCAAGCGCCGGATGATCTTCGACCCAGACCACATGAGCGTCGCCGGCGCGCAACCAGGCCCTCGCCTTCATGGGCTCGAAGGACTACGGCGGAATCGTCTCCAGCCACAGCTGGTCGACCCCGGACAGCTTCCCCGAGATCTACAAGGCGGGCGGCTTCATCGCCCCGTACGCGGGCGGCTCGGAGGGATTCGTCCACGCCTGGCAGGACACGAAGCCGCTGCGCGACAAGCGCTTCTTCTTCGGCTTCGGATACGGCGCCGACGCCAACGGTTTCGGCGCCCAGGGCGGTCCCCGCGACCCGGCGCTGGCGCCGCCCGTCCGCTACCCGTTCCGCTCGTTCGACGGCTCGGTCGAGCTCCAGCAGCAGCGAAGCGGCGAGCGCGTCTACGACATCAACATGGACGGCGTCGCCCACTACGGGCTCTACCCCGACTGGATCGAGGACCTGCGGATGATCGCCGGCGATGCGATCGTCAAGGACATGGGGCGCGGCGCCGAGGCCTACCTGCAGATGTGGGAGCGGGCCGACGGCGTGCCCGGCCCCGACTGCCGCTCCACCCACGCCCGCTTCACCGGCGGCGGGCTCGGCGAGCTGCGCCTCGGCGACGCGCCGAAGCAGGTGCTCAAGCGCGCCGGCCAGCCGGAGAAGCGCACGCGAACCTGGAAATGGTGCGTCGACGGCCGCAGGAACAAGGGCGTGATCGAGTCCGCGGTCTTCACCCCCGGCGGCAAGGTCGGCCTCGCCGGCACCACGGCCCGCAGCCACCGCGCTCTCGGGGTCACGGTCGGCGCCGACATCGACGACCTCGGCAAGCGCGCCGAAGCCGGCCGGAGGCGGCCTCTACGTCGGCGAGCTCGGCAAGTCGAAGGTGGTCTTCGGCGAGCGCGGCGGCAAGGTCGACTTCATCGCCGTCGCCACACGCGAGATCGCGGGCAAGACCAAGACCCTGCGGCGCTACCTGAAGCTCTCAGCGCTGTAGGCGTGCGAAGTGCAATCCGTGTCCACCCCTCGGACCCAGATTGCACCCAACGGGTCCAGCCCCCAGGGCGCTAGCGCCCCTTGCCCGCCGCCTTCACGACCTTCAGCGTGAACTTCGTCAGCGCGCGGCTCGAGGGCTCCGGGCGGCCGTCGTTCTGCATGCGGGCGGCGGTGACCACGTCGAGGTGGTTGTAGCCGGGCAGGATGACCTCGCGGCTGAGCGGCATCTCGTTCGGGGGCTCGTCGCCGGCGACCGGCGGACCGTCGTCGGGCATCGCCGTGTTCGACTCCGAATCGCCGGCCTGGATCAGCAGGCCGGGCTTCTCGGCGGGCCCGTCGTAGCGGATGTCCTCGAAGCCGCCGCTCTCGGCGGTGAACGCCTCCGTGAGGAGCCTGGTCGGGAAGTACTGCTCGGTGAAGTCGGCGGGGGACTGGAACATCGTCCGGGCCAGCTGCGTCAGGTCTGAGACCTCGCTCTCGCGCGTCGTGTAGGGCTCTCCGGCGTCGTTCGCCTCGATCGGGGCCCCACCCGCGCCGACCTCGTCGTAGGCCTCCCAGCGGTACGAGGCGGCCGTGTCCTCGGGCAGCGCCAGCGTCCCGTCCGGGGCCGGGAAGTTCTTGTCGTATAGCGGGCCGCCGGTGACCGAGCCGACGCTCGAGCGCAGGATCGAGACCGGGTTGGAGTTGTCGTCGAAGACGCCGGCGAGCACGACCTCGTTCGTCAGCGTGAACTCCCTGATGTCCGGGCTGCCGCTGGCGAAATGCGCCGCGTCGCGCGAGAACAGGGCGCGCTGGGCGACGTCGAGCTTCGGCGTGCGCGGAAGCGCCGTGTTGAGGCCGGTCGCCTGCGGCGCGTAGAAGGCGCCGACGCCGAAGATCGGGGGCACCTGGATCGTCTCCGGGGCTCAGCGGCGTGGCGTCGACGAACGGAGAGGCGGTGCCGACCGGGTCGCCGAGCGACCCGGCGGGGCCGGGGCTGGAGGCGCTGCCGAGCTCGAGCGAGGTGTCGAGCCCGACGAGGCCGGCGCACTGGCGGAACCCGGCGTCCTTGTCGGTCGCGGGGTCGCCGTCGAAGTCCCAGCTCGCGTAGGCCGCCGTCAGCGGCCCGCCAAGCGAGTGACCGCCGCAGATCAGCTTGCGCTCGCGGCGGCGCTGGCCGGGGAGGCCGGTGGTGATCACCGTGTTCCAGTCGCGCAGGGTCCGCTCGAGCCCGAACGACCCCAGGTAGTCCGCCTCCGAGGCGGTCTTGAAGCCCTCGAACCGCTTGCCGTCGACCTCCTCGCCGCCCCAGTAGTACCGGTACGCCAGCGTCGGGTCGTGCTCGCGCGCGGCCGCGTCGACGCCGGTGTGGTCCTCGACGCAGTTGGCTCGCCGGTCGATCGCCCAGACCTCGACGAACCGCTTGCGCGCGGCGGCGTCACGGACGACGTTGCGGGCGACCTGGTCGAACGAGGAGGCTCCGCCGAGGAAGCCCGGGATCAGCGTCACCACCGCATCGGCCCGCTTCGACTGCGCGGGCCCGCGCCGCGAGCGGAAGCGGAGGTATCCGATGGAGTCGCATGCCTCCGGATGCGGGCCGGCGGACTCGGGGAGCGGGTCGACGATGCTGACGTAGGACTCCCTGACCTGCTTCGCGTCCGGAGCCTCGGAGTCGATCGCCGTCTCGGTGACCCCATCGGCCGCAACGGCGGCCGCGGGGATCGCGGCGAACGCGAGCGTCGCGGCCAGCGCCGCCAGCGCCTGTCGGGCGAACGGAGACATCCTGCGCCAATTGAATCGATTACGGGCGCGGAAGGCGCCGGTTCCACCCCGGGCGTCTAGTCGCCGGTCAGGGTCCGCTCGTAGATCCGGTAGCGCTTGACGACCTCCCCGCCCATGCCCTCCATGGCGCGGTTCATCGGCTCGTTCGTCTCCAAGATCCAGCCCGTCTCCCCGCCTTTCTGCGGGGTCCGGGCGGCCGTCTCGCGATGACGCACGTAGAGCAATGCCGCCACCCCGAGGTGCTGGTAGCGGGGCTTCACGCCGAGCGCGAAGACGCGCACCGCGTTCACCTCCGAGCCCGGCACACCCGCGACCCCGCGCGGGTTGCGCATGCCGCGCAGGAAGCGGATCCACCCGAACGGGAGCAGCGAGCCGTTCATCTTCGCCAGCACCTGGTTGACGTCGGGCAGGGTCAGGGCGGCGCCGAGGATCTCGCCGTCGCGCTCGGCGATCATCGTCCAGTCCTCGCTCAGCACCGGCTTCAGGTTGTCGGCCTGGAAGGCCACCTCGGCGTCGGTGACGGGGACGAAGCCCCAGTTCTCGCCCCAGGCCTCGTTGTAGACCTCGAGGAAGCGGCCGATCTCGGCCTCGAGGTCGCTCTTGCGCATGTTTCGCACCGTCACCCCGTGCTCGGTCTCGCAATCGCGCGCCGCCTTCTCGATGAAGTCGTGGAAGGCGTCGCCCTGCTTGAGGTCGCCGAGCCAGAGCTCCCACATCAGCAGGTCCATCGCCTTCGTCAGCCCCTGGCCCTCCACCAGGTCCCGGTAATGGGGCGGGTGCCACGGCTGCAGCACCATCGGCGCCCGCTCGTAGCCCTCGACCAGGAGCCCGACCTCGTCATTGGTCGTGAAGTCGGCGGGGCCGAGAAGGCGCTCGCGGCCGCGGGCGCGGAGCCAGTCGCCGGCGGCATCGAGCAGGGCGGCCGCGACCTCCTCGTCGTCCTCGGTCTCGAAGAAGCCGAACCAGCCGTCGCTGCCGCCCTGGAACTCGTCCCAGCGGCCGTCGACATGGGCGGTGATCCGTCCAACCACCTCACCGTCGCGGCGGGCGAGGAAGTACTCGGCCTCTGCGTGCTCGAAGAACGGGTTCTTGGAGCGGTCCAGAAAGCGTTTGCGCTCGCTCCGGATCGGCGGAATCCAGGGGGTTTCCCGGTGCATGCGGTACGGCAGCTCGATGAACTGCTTCAGGTCACGGCGACCGGCCACTGGCTCTACAGTCACGGACATGACGACCGAGGAGTCTGTCATTCCCCAGCGCATCGACGTCGACATCTTCGAGCGCGCGCGCACCCACGAGCGTTCCGAGCAGCTCGAGGCGGCGAAGCAGGCGGACCTCCTCCCCTACTTCCGCCTGATCGAGTCCGAGGCCGGGCCGGTGATGGAGATCGAGGGCCGCGAGACGGTGATGCTCGGCTCCAACAACTACCTCGGCCTGACCGGCGACGACCGGGTCCGCCAGGCCTCGCGCGATGCGCTCGAGCGCTACGGCACCGCGCTCACCGGCTCGCGCTTCATGAACGGGACGACCCCGCTGCACGTCGAGCTCGAGCGCGAGCTCGCCGAGTGGATGGGGACCGAGGACGCCCTGTGCTTCACGACCGGATACCAGGTCAACCTGGGAACGATCGGGACCCTCCTCGAGCCCCGCGACACGGTGATCTGCGACTCCGGCGACCACGCCTCGATCCTCGACGGCTGCCGGCTCTCCGGCGCCCGCCTGCGCCCCTTCCGCCACAACCGGATCGACAAGCTCGAGCGGATGCTGGAGCGGGCGGCCGGCGACGGCGGCGGCGTCATGGTCGTCGTCGACGGCGTCTTCTCGATGGAGGGTGACATCGCCCCGCTGCCCGAGATCGTCGAGGCATGCGAGCGCTGGGGCGCCCGCCTGCTCGTCGACGAGGCACACGGGGTCGGGGTCCTGGGCGCCCGCGGCGCCGGCGCCTCGGAGCTCTACGGCGTGGAGGACCGGGTCGACCTGCGAATGGGCACGTTCTCGAAGAGCCTCGCCTCCTGCGGAGGCTTCATCGCCGGCCCCGCCGACGTGATCGAGTTCCTGAAGATCTCGGCGCGCCCCTTCATGTTCACCGCGTCCGCCGTCCCCGCGGCGGTCGGGGCCGCGATCGGGGCGCTGCGCGTGATCCGCTCGGGCGACGGCCCGAAGCTGCTCGCGAAGCTCCTCGACAACGCCGCCTACCTGCACCGCGGCCTCAGCGAGATCGGGCTGCGGGTGGTCGAGCCGACCACCCTCACCGACGGCCGCGAGGTCGTCACCCCGATCGTGCCGGTCGTCGTCGGCGAGGATTGGCAGGCGGTGCTCGTCTGGAAGGCGCTGTTCGACGCCGGCGTCTACACCAACGTCGCCCTGCACCCAGCGGTGCCGCCGGGAGGGGCTCTTCTGCGGACCAGCCTGATGGCGACCCACGAGCGCGAGCACCTCGACCGGGCGCTCGAGGTCTTCGCCCGGGTCGTCGAGGAGTTCCCGGATCTTCGCCGCGGGGACTAGAGCCTCCCCCGTCCTGGGTAGTTTCGACTTGTCCAGATATGGACAAGTGAATTTCGTTGCCGAAATGAAAAGAAATTGTTGCTCTTAGCGGACGCGGAGCACCGTTAACGGGCTAGTCACGTTGACCCGTCGCGGCGCAACCGCGTAGTGTCGCGCACGCACCGGACGCACCCGGGGCAGGGAGCGGTCGGGACAGCAGACGAGACTGTCCCGCCCTCCAAAAGGGGCAATCGAAAAACGGGCGATGCCTGCCCGGAGCCCAGCCGGGCGCGGACGACGCCAGTACCAATTTGCCAACCTTTCGCACTCATGAGGAGGAGTGATGATCGAAGCTGCCACGACGGTCGTACCTGCGCATGCGCCGCAGCACATGCAGGCGCTTGCGCATGCGAATCGAATCCGGCTCGCCCGCGCCGCACTGAAGCGGGAGGTAAGGGCCGGCGACGCAAACGCCGCCGACGTGGTCCGCTCCTGCCCCTTCGAGGTCGAGACGATGACCGTCTCCGAGCTCCTGCGCTCGCAGCAGCGCTGGGGAAGGACGAGGGCACGGAAGTTCCTCTCGACCCTCGCGCTCAACGAGAACCGCCAGCTGGGCCGGCTGACCGACCGCCAGCGCCAGCTCCTGGCAATCGAGCTCGAGCGCAAGGTCTCGCCTTGAGCTGAGGCGGCGCCGATCGGCGCCGAGGGGAGGGGAGCGGAGCGCCCGGCGAGTGCCGGGCGCTCGTCGTTTCGGGACTCAGCTCGATGTGTTGAGCGGGACCGGTGCGCCTATCGACTCCGCCGCGGCGCCTTCACGCGGAAGCTGTAGCCGCCGGAGCGGTTGCGGAAGACGACCGTGAAGCCCCAGGCGCAGAGACCGAAGACGGCGGCGCCGATCGCGAGCCGGATCGCCGGCGCGATGCCCGCCGGGGCGAGATAGAAGAGCACCGCCAGCACGGCGACGGCCGGAACGGCCGCGAGGACCAGCGTGTGCGAGCGGTAGCCGCCGAGGTGCTCGCGGATCGCCAGCTCGAGGCCCGCCACCGAGCAGAGCAGGAGCCCGGTTCCGATCAGGATCGCCTGGTTCGTCCCCTCCGAGAGGAGGCCGACGACGAGGATCACGATCCCGACGAGGACAGCGATCTCCACCAGCGGGAACGAGCCCCAGGGCGCCGGCGGCGCGCCCTCCGGGTCGGGCACGCGACGCCGCTTCGCCGCCGGCGCGGCGGCCTTCGCGACTCCGGCCTCGGGCGATCCGCCCGCGGAGCCGGCGCCGGCCTCGGCGGGGGCCGGCTTCGGGCGCGGCTTGCGCCGGCGCTTCCGCGACTTCTTCGCCACTCAGTACGACCCTTGTCTCATCCGGGGCGGGGCCGCAGCGGGCCGCGCCCCCGGGCTAACGGACAACCGGAGGAGAGCTTCACCCGCCACCAGTTGAGGAACATCCCCAGCGGGCCCCAGCGCGGGGTGGCGTGCCAGTGCTTGCAACCGCGCTCGCCGACGTCCTCGTTCGAGATCCGCAGCCAGCGGAAGCGCGAGGGCTCGGCGATCATCCGCTCGAGCGTCTCCCGGTTTCGCTCCTCGACGTAGGTCCGGCGCCCGAGCTCCGTCTGGGCCTCGCGCAGGCGCACCACGAGCCCGTCGCGAATCGTCTCCAGCTCGGCGACGCCGAGGATGCGCGGGCCGCCGGCGGCGGCGACCGAGTAGCCGATCCCCCGGCGGGGGAACGCCGTGGCGAAGAGCTCGGCGAGCTGGTGCTCGAGGGAGGCGATCTGGCGCCGGAGCTCCTCGCGCATGCGGCGGCCGCCGTCCCTCGTCTCAGGCGCAACGGGGTCGACGGGGTACGTGGATACGTGCGGCGTGCCTGTGTCGAGAAGAAGCTCAGTCACGTGGCAACCTTCCGTCGGAACTCGTGCCGAATCTTACAGACCGCCCGGGCCTAGATGACTACGCGGAGTCCATCACCGTCGCCGCCATCCACAGGGCCTCCTCGGCGACGATGTCGGAGACGCCCTTCACCTGGATCGCGACGAGCAGGGTGCGCTTCGTGCGCGGATGCACGCCGAGCCCCTCTCCGGTCGCCCCGAAGAGCAGCGCCAGCGGCCTGAGCTCGTCGGCGACGACCAGGGTGCCGAGCGGGAGCTCGCCGGGACGGCCGGCGAGCGCCTCGCCGGCGTCCGAGCCGCGAAGCGCGAGGCGGCCGGTGACCTTGTCGGCGTCGAATGCCCGCAGCGCGACGCCGGACTCGACGACGGCGATCGTCAGGGCATCGTCGAGCAGGTTCTGGCTCTTGAAGCTGCCCTGCCTCATGCGGTCCAGCGACATCTGCTCGACCGGGGTGAGGGTTCGATCTGGGTCGAGCCCGATATGGCGGAAGAAGACCCGGTACGCCCACGGGATCGGCTTCTGGCGAAGGGTTATCGCCTGCGCACCGGTGAAGCGGTCGGAGAGCAGGCGCAGCCTCTCCTTGACCACCTTCGGGCTGCGGCCCGAGCCGCGCTCGACCAGCACCGAGCGCAGCGCCAGCCCGGGGAACTCCTCGGCGAGCTCGGGCGCGACGACCCCGGCGACCGATTCCCCCGCCCCCCGTGTCTCCGACCGGCGCTCGGCGGCGCGCAGGATGTCGTCGATCGACTCGCTCATCGGTCCGTGATCTCGCGCCGCCGCGACTCTGCGATCAGGTCGTCGATGCGCTTGCCGAGCGCCTCCTCGGCGAACCCCGTCCTCGCCGATCACGCCCGCGGCGAGGATCCCGCCCGGATAGGCGAGCGCAGCGGTCGGGCAGCCACCCACCCTGTAGACGTTGGCGACCGCGCCGTCGGCGTCGTATCCGACCGGCACCTCCCAGCCGCGCTCGCGGACGATCTCGCGAACCTCCTCACGATCGTCGCGGACGTTGACGGAGAGGAAGTTCACGCGGTCACCGTAACGCTCGGCGACCGCGTCGAAGGCGTCCTGGCTCGGCAGGCAATCGCCGCCACGGGTGAACCAGAACGAGATCGCCAGGGGCCGGTCGAAGAGGTCGCAGACCCTGATCACCCCCTCGCCCTCGACCTCGCAGGCGGGGGTGCGGCGATCGCCGGGCGGACAGGGGTTGCGTGAGCTGTCGCAATCGTCCTGGAAGACGTTGGCGTCGCCGACGAGCGAGCCGAGCGCGTCCGGCACCGAGAACGGCGCAAGGGGCGCGCCGGCCTCGGCCGGGTCCGAGCCGAGCAGGTCGCCCTCGTCGCTCGAGAGGGTGTTGACGAGCGCGAAGATCGCGAAGGCGACGAAGGCGATGCCGACGAACACGGAATAGCGGCGGCCCGGCGAGGGCGCGTCGCGGCTCGCGAGCCCGCGGGGCGGCTTGCGCTCAGGCGAGTCGTCGCTGTCCATCGCCCTCAGAGACCGGCTTGGCGCCGGCCGGCTCGAGGCGCGGCGCCCGGCTCTCGGCGAGCACGAGCACCGCCGGCAGGACGAGCATGACGCCGGCGAGCGCGACGCCGAGGTCGACCACGGTGACCAGGCCGAAGTCGCGAAGCATGCGGATCTCGGAGAGGATCAGGATCGCGAAGCCGGCGGTGGCGGTCACCCCCGAGGCGAGCACGGCGGCGCCGGTGCGCGAGTAGGTACGGCGCAGGGCCTCGCCGACCGATAGCCCGGCCTCACGCTCCTCGCGGAAGCGCGCCGAGAGGATCACGCTGAACTCCGTAGCGATCGCGATCACGAGCGCTCCGAGCGTCGCGGACATCGGGTTGAGCGCGATCCCCATCGCCCAGATCACCAGCGCCGACCAGCCGGTGGCGAGCACGATCGGGATCAGCGGCACGAGCGCACGCCGCAGCGAGCGGTAGACGGCGAGCAGGACCAGGGCGACCGCGAGGAGCCCGGCCCCGGTGAGCAGATAGCGGCTGTCGGAGAGCTCGGCGTTCGCGTCGGCGGCGAGGACCGGCAGCCCCGCAACCCGCGCGTCGACCCCGGCCGGCGGGTCGTTCGCGGTCCCCGGCGGGTCGAGCTCGCCGCGGATCGCGTCGACGAGCGTCTTCTGCTGGTCCAGCGGCATCACCCTGATCCCGAAGGCGATGTTGGCGGTCCTCCCGGGAGCACCCGTCTCGGGATCGATCGTGATCACCGCCTGCGAGAAGTAGGGCGGCACGGCGTCGAGGACCGCCGCGATCCGCTTCTCGTCGAGAGGGCCCCCGCTCTCCGTGAAGAGGTCGGAGAGGGCTATCTGCGGGCAGAGCTGGGCGGCCTCGCAGGATGGGAACTCACCGCCGAACCCGCCCTTGGCGAGGATCCGCTGCTTGAGGTCGCCCATCCAGGCGACGACCTCGGGGTCGGTGACGTCGCCGGTGACGATCACGTTGAGCTCGCCCGAGACCCCGGTCTCCTCCTGGATCGTGTCGACGCCGGCCTCCTCGAGCACCGAGCCGGGGACGAGCTCTCGCAGGTCGGAGACGACGTCGGTGCGAGTGCCCGCGGCCCAGCCGGCGACGGCGAGGACGAACGCGACCGCGAGCACCCTGCCCGGTCTTGCGACCGAGAGCGCCAGCGCCCGGCTCGAGAAGGCGTCGGCGCGCCGCCGTGCACCCGCCTGCAGCTCCTCGAGGCGCTGCGAGGACCCCGATGAGGGCCTGAACCTCTTCAGGTTCAGGCGCTGCAACGCGGCTCGTGCGCGACCGGACGCGCGAGGGGGGCCGCCGACGAGGAGGGCGAACCCGGCGGTGAGGGCGGCGGTGAGGGCGAGGGCGATGCCGACGACGAGCAGCACCCCGAAGCCGCGGACCATCGGGATCGGCGACAGCAGCAGGACGACGAACCCGGCCGCGGTCGCCAGGGCAGCGGTGGCGATCACGGGACCGCCGCGGGCGGCGGCGGAGCGGGAGGCGGCGAGCGGCGGATCACCGGCCTCGATCGCCTCGCGATAGCGCGCCTGGAATTGGATCGCGTAGTCGACCGAGAGCCCGATCAGGACCGGGAGCACGGCGATCGACGCCATCGTCAGCGAGCCGCCGGTCAGTGAGAGCACGCCGAAGGTGACCGCGGTCGCCATCAGGGCGAGCGCCAGCGGCAGCAGCCGCATCGGCGGGCCGAAGACGAGCATCAGGACGAGCGCCATCACCGCCACGGCGCCGGCGAGGAGGATGAAGATCTCGCCGCGGAACTCGCTGGCGAGCTCGTCGACGACGACGGGGACTCCGCTGACGCTGTAGCCGCCGCTCTCCAGGGCGAAGCTCTCGTCGCCGACCGCGTCGCGGATCAGCCCGATCGCCTCGGCACGCTCCTCGCCGCTGAGGTCCGGCTCGAGCCGGACCGAGATCAGCGCCGCGTCCGGGCTCGGGAAGAGGTAGGCGAAGCGCGACTTCGGCGTCCCGGGATCGAGCCGGGTGTCGAAGACGACCTGGCTGACGAACTTCGGGTCGCTGATGCGCGGGATCCCGGTCTGGCCGTAGCGGATCGCGAGCTGCAGGAGCTGGTTCTGGAAGTTGCCGAGGATCCGCTGGCCCGCGCTCAATCCCGCCTGTTCGGCCTCCGCCGGGCTGAGGCCCTCCTGGCGCGCCCGCTCGGCCGCCTGGGCCGCGACCTGCCGCGCCTCGGCCAGCGTCGCCTGCGACTGCTCGGCGAGGAAGCTCTCAGCCTGGCTCGCCGCCTGGTTGAGGAAGGTCGCCGGGCCATAGACGACGCGGACCGCGTCCGAGGCGCCGAGCTCGGCGCAGGCCGGCGACGGTGGCTCGCGCTCGTCCGCCGGCACCTGGCCCGCGAGGCAGCCTTCGAGCCGCAGCAGCTGGCCCAGGTCCTCGGTCAGCATCAGGTCCTGGAGGCTGTGGCGCGAGTCGGTGCGGACCAGCACCGCGATCGCGTCGTCGCCGAAGCGGTCCTTGAGCTCCTCGGTGGCGCCGAAGCTCTCCGATCCGCGGTCGACCAGCGTCGCCGTCGAGGCGTCGGTCTCCAGCCTCAGCGCGGCGATCACGCCGATCAGGCTGAGGAATACGGCCGCAGCCACCACGGCACCTCGGCGGCTTACCGCGGCGGCGGCGACGCGTGAGAAAAACCCGCTCACACGTTGAGGGTACGAAGCGGCGCGGTGGACCGCGCCGCCCCGCTAGTCCATGGCGAGGGGGCCCTCGGTCTCGGCGTTGAGAAACTGCGCGATGAACTCGTTGTCGGAGTCGAAGAGCTCGTTGGAGGGGCCCGACTCGACGATCTTGCCCTTCCAGAGGACGGCGAGGAAGTCGGCGATCCGGCGGGCGGTGCCGAGGTCGTGGCTGATCACCATGTAACAGCCGCCGTTCTCCTCGTGGACCTCGCGGATCAGCTCGCAGAGCAGCGCCGTGCGGACCGGATCGAGGCCCGAGTCGGGCTCGTCGAACATGACGATCGCGGGGTCGAGGACCAGGGCACGGGCGAAGCCGGCGCGCTTGCGCATCCCGCCGGAGAGCTCGTTCGGCATCTTGTCCATCGCCTCGGCGAGCCCGACCTCGCGAAGCCGCGCGTTGCAGATCTCGCCGATCTCGTCCTCGCCCTTGTCCGTGTGCTGGCGGAGGGGGAACGCGGTGTTGTCGAAGACGTTCATCGAGCCGAACAGCGCGCCGTCCTGGAACAGCAGGCCGAACTTCTTGCGCATCTCGAAGAGCTCGTCGTCGGTCATGTTCGGCACCGACTCGCCGTGCACGAGGACGTCGCCGGAGTCGGGGTAGAGCAGGCCGACGATGTGCTTGATCAGCACGCTCTTGCCGGTGCCCGAGGGGCCCAGCACCATCGAGATCTGGTTGTCGGGCAGGCCGAGGTTCAGCCCGTTGAGGATCCGCGTGCGACCGAACTGCTTGACCAGGTCGATGATCTCGATCGCGTCCTCGCCACCGTGATCGCGCTTCTCGCCGGTGTGCCAGCGGTACGGGTTCGGCTCGGAGGGGTCGACGCCCGGGATCGAGTAGTCCTTGTGCAGGTCGCCGAGCTCGGGCGCCGGCTCGACGTACTCCTGATCGTCGCGGTCGTCCGCCGAGGGATCGTCGTAGCCGCCCTCGTCGTAGCGCTCGTCTCGCGGCCGTCGTCCTCGGGCGGCGGCTGCTCGGACTGAGCGGTCTCCCCCGCGCGCGTCTCCTGGGCGCGGTCCTCGGAACTTTCGTCAGCCAATTTCTTCCTCTCCTCCTCGGTCAACCGCCGATTGGCGCGCGTGGGTTCTGGCCCCAGAACACGAACGTCCCCATCATCCCGATCAGGTGCACCAAGACGATGTTCAAGACCATCGACTTCGCCGTCGCCGTGCCGACCCCGACCGGGCCGCCGGATGCGTTGTAGCCGTAGTAGCAGCCGACGAGGACGATCGCGGTCGCCATCGTCATCGCCTTGATCAGGCTGAATAAGAGGTCGGGCGGGTTTTGGAACATCCAGAAGATCAGGAAGTAGCCGCCGGCCGAGGTCTCGGCGATCTGCTCGACGACGGCGAGATAGGAGGCGAAGAACATCACCCCGATCGCCGCCAGGTACATGAACGGGAAGACCATCCAGGCGGCGAGCAGGCGGGTCGCGGCGAGGTAGATCATCGGCTGCACCCCCATCACCTCGAGCGCGTCGATCTCGTCCGAGATCCGCATCGAGCCGAGCTCGGCGACGATCCCGGTGCCGACCTTGGCCGAGAGCATGTAGCCGAAGCCGTAGGGGGCGATCTCGCGCAGGTCGCACCAGGCGGCGAACACACCGGCGTAGGAGGGGGCGCCCTGGGCGCGCAAGAGGTAGGCGCCCTCGATCCCGCAGGTCAGGCCCATGACGAAGACCAGGCCCATGATCACCACGGTCGAGCCCAAGATCAGGATCCCCGCCTGGCGCAGGGTCTCGCCGAAGAAGCTGAAGACGCGGCCGGTGTAGACGAGGGTGACGACGCGGCCGCCGAAGCGGGCGATCTCTCCCATCGAGCTGAGCCAATCGCGGGGTACTGCGAGCCAGCCGGGCATCTACTTGATCACCGAGATCTCGGGGTGGGTGGCCAGGAGGGTCTGGGTGAAGACGTAGTTGAACGCGAACACGCCGAGGAAGGCGATCACGACCGCCTCGTTCACGGCTCTACCCACGCCCTCGGCGCCTCCGGACGCATTCATCCCTTTGTAGGAGCAGACGATCGCGATGATCGCGCCGAACAGCATCGTCTTCAGGACCGACCCCCATAAGTCCGTGACCGAGGCGTTGTTGAAGAGGGTCGCGAAGAATCCGCCGAGCGGGGCGCCGTAGAGCACCGTCGCCAGGATCCCGCCCATGATCCCGAAGATCAGCGCGTAGATGTCGAGGAGCCCGGTGATCAGCATCAGGCTGAGGAACCGCGGGACGACGAGGTTCTTGATCGGGTCGACGCCGAGGACCTGGAGCGCGTCGAGCTCCTCGCGGATCTTGCGGGCGCCGAGGTCGGCGGTGATCGCGGTGCCGGCGACGCCGGCGACGACGACCGCGGTGACGAACGGCGCGAACTCCCTCACCGAGGCCAGGATGAAGAAGCCGCCGAGGCGGTCGAGGGCGCCGAAGAGAGTAAGGAAGTTTGCGGCCTGGAGGCCGGGGGCGCCGAAGCCGAAGGCAACGGTCGAGATCAGCATCGGGAACCAGCAGAGCTGCAGCGCGAACAGGAACTGGCCGATGAACTCCGTCCCGTAGGGGAACGGAGGTCTGACCGCCGAGACGATCGTCTTCCCGGTCAGGATCATCATGTTCCCGACCTGCTCGAAGACGGACTTCGCGGGCAGGAATGCTCTATCGGCGACGCTTCTGACCATCAATCTCCTCGGGTCGGCCCGTCCCCAACCGGGCCTGCCCCACGAAAGGTAATCCATCCGACCCCCGTCCGCCACCTAGAACCGTCGATGGGAAGCGGCGGGCAACACCCCTGGCCGGTGGTATGTTGCCCGCGCCTTGGGGAGAGAGGACAAAACCGGCCCGAGGTCGGGGCACGGAGTGAAGTTCGTCTCTGGGCTCTTGACCGCGGCGATGTGCCTGGGAGTGGTCGCCTGCGGCGGCGATGAGGAGACCCAGGCCGATTCCGAGCCGAGCGGCGACTTCCCGACCGAGGTCGTGACTTCGAAGTTCCCCAACCGCCAGCGCCTCGCCCAGACGACCGACCTCGAGCTCGAGGTGGAGAACACCGGGGAGGAGACGATCCCGAACCTCGCCGTGACGATCTTCACCGCCGCCGGCGAGGACGACGACGGCGCCGACGGCTCGTTCTCGGTCCGGATCGACAACCCGACCCTCGCCAATCCCAACCGCCCGGTCTGGATCCTCGACAACAAGTACCCACGGATCGAGGGCGACCCGGCGCCGAAGGGGTCCTCCCCCGGCACCGTCGCCCAGACGAACACGTTCGGCTTCGGCGAGCTGCCGGCGGGAGAGCGGCTCGGCATGGTCTGGCGCCTGACCCCGGTCAAGGCCGGCACCTACACGGTCAACTACGAGGTCTCCGCCGGGCTCTTCGGAAACGCGAAGGCCGTCACCTCGGACGGCAGCCCGCCGGAGGGCAAGTTCGTCGTCACCGTCACGGACAAGCCCCCGACGGCGCGCGTGGACAACTCCGGTCAGGTCGAAGTCGCGCCGGGATAACGCGCTCGGCTTCCTGATCGCGAGCGTCTTCGCGATCCTCTCCCTGTCGGCGGCCGGGTCGGCCGATGCTCCGAGCTCAGGCGGCGCCATGCGGGGCGACGGCCGCGGCGGGGTCAAGCTGCGGAAGGTCGGCGAATTCGACTCCCCGGTCTACGTCGCCTCCGCGCGCGGGTTCAGCGACCTGCTCTTCGTCGTCGAGCGCGCGGGCCGGATCATCGTCCTCCGCGACGGCAAGCGCGCCGGGACGTTCCTCGATATCTCCGACAGGGTCTCGACCGAGGGCGAGCGCGGCATGTTCTCGGTCGCCTTCCCGCCCGACTACGAGCGCTCGGGCCGGTTCTACGTCTATTACACGGACCAGAACGGCGACATCGAGGTCGACCACTTCCGGCGCGGCGACTCGCCGATCCGAGCCGATGAGGGCTCGCGCGAGGAGATCATCACGGTCGGCCACCCAAGCGCGACCAACCACAACGGCGGCACCGCCGCGTTCGGGCCCGACGGCAAGCTCTACCTCGCCACCGGCGACGGCGGCTCCACCCCCGGCAATGCCCAGAACCGGGGCAGCCTGCTCGGCAAGCTCCTCCGGATCGATCCCCGGCCGACCTCGAAGCGCGGGTACGCGATCCCCAAGGGGAACCCGTTCCGGAAGCGGCAGGGCGAGCCCGAGGTGTTCGCCGTCGGGCTTCGCAACCCGTTCCGCTTCTCGTTCGACCGCCGAAAGCCGCTGATCGCGATCGGCGACGTCGGCGAGAGCTCGCGGGAGGAGGTCGACTTCCTGCGGGTGAGCAAGGCCCGCGGAGCGAACTTCGGCTGGGACGCGTTCGAGGGTCGCGAGCGCCATCCCGGTGGCGCCAACCTGAGCCAGAAGCAGCACGACCCGCCGATGCTCGACTACTCCCACGACAACGGCGGCTGCGCCGTCACCGGGGGGGTCACGGTCCACGACGAAGCGCTCCGGACCCTTCGCGGCCGTTACGTCTACGCCGACCTCTGCGTCGGTGAGCTGCGCAGCTTCAAGCCGCAGCTGAATGGGAACCGGGCGCGCGCCGACCGTGCGCTCGGGCCCGAGGTCTCCCAGCCGGTCGGGTTCGGCGAGGATCGCGCCGGCCACGTCTACGTGGTCTCGCTGGACGGGCCGGTCTTCCGGCTGGCCCCGAAGAAGTAGGCTTGTTCGCGGTGGAGCCGACCGCCGCCACTGAGAAGACCGCGGAGTCCACGCCGCGGACCAACGGCAAGCCGCCGGAGACCTTCGACGTCGTCAAGCCCGCCGACGGCACGGTGATCAGCCAGGTCGCGGTCGACGACCCCGCCCGCGTGCGCGAGGTGGTCGCCAGGGTGCGGGCCGCGCAGCCGGCCTGGGAGGCGCTCGGGTTCGCCGGCCGCCGGATGTGGCTCGAACGGCTGCGGGACTGGCTGCTCGCCAACGGCGAAGAGATCACCGACGTGATGCAGGAGGAGTCGGGCAAGGTCCGCGCCGATGCCGCCCTCGAGGTTCCCCACCTCTGCGACATGATCAACTACTACGCCGAAGCGGGCGAGGGCTTCCTCGCCGACGAGCAGCCGAGCCCGCACCTGCCGCTGATGCGGGTGAAGCGGGCGAAGATCGTCTACCGGCCCTACCCGGTCGTCGGCCTGATCAGCCCGTGGAACTTCCCCCTGATCCTCTCCGCCGGAGACGCGATCCCGGCGCTCTTCGCGGGTGCCGCGGTCGTCGTCAAGCCCTCGGAGATCACGCCGCTCTGCTTCATCGAGCTGGTCCGGGCCTGGAAGGAGGACGTCGGCGCCCCCGACGTCTTCGACTGCGTCAACGGCACCGGCGAGACCGGCGGCGCACTGGTCGACGAGGTCGACTTCATCGGCTTCACCGGTTCCGAGCGAACCGGAAAGGTGGTGATGAAGCGCGCAGCCGACACGCTGACCCCGGTCAGCCTCGAGCTCGGCGGCAAGGACCCGATGATCGTCCTCCGCGATGCCGACGTCGAGCGGGCCGCCAACGCCGCGGCATTCGGCGGGCTGCTCAACACGGGCCAGATCTGCCTCTCCGTCGAGCGCGTCTTCGTCGAGGAACCGATCTACGACGAGTTCGTCTCGAGGCTTACCGACCGCGTCCAGGGACTGCGCCAGGGCGACGACGGCCGGGAGTACGCAGCCGAGCAGGGCGCGATGACATCGCCGGCGCAGACCGAGATCGTCTCCGACCACGTCGAGGACGCGCGCTCGGCGGGCGCGCGGATCCTCACCGGCGGCAGGCGCCGCGAGGGGCCGGGCGACTACTACGAGCCGACCGTGATCGCCGACGCCGACCCGTCGATGAAGGTGATGCGCGAGGAGACCTTCGGCCCGGTGATCCCGGTGATGAAGGTGGGCGACGCGGATGAGGCGGTCCGGCTCGCCAACGACACCACCTATGGCCTCGGCGCCACGGTGTTCGCCGGCGACAACGAGGCCGGGGAGCGGGTCGCACGGCGGATCGAGGCCGGAGCCTGCGACGTCAACGACGTGCTCGCCCACTACAACGTGCTCGAGATCCCGATGGGCGGCTGGAAGCACAGCGGGATCGGTTACCGGCACGGCCCCGGCGGGATCCGCAAGTACTGCCGCACCGAGTCGATCACGGTGCCGCGCCTGCCGACGACGAAGTCGGAGGTGCTCTGGTACCCCTACTCGAAGCCGAAGCGGCGCCTGATCAACCGCCTCTACCGCCTCTTCAACGCCCGCGGCATCCGCAACCGGCTCGGTCTCTAGGCCTCCGAGCGCCGCTCAGCGGTAGGGCTTGGCCAGCGCCGCCTGCCAGCGCACGTCCGCGCGGCAGGTGGTGCCCGGCGGCTTCACGCTCGCCTCGATCCGCCCGGTGGCGCGCTCGGCGCGGAACCTGCCGGCGATCGTGACCTTCAGGTCGGAGTCGCCGGTGAGGTCGAGCGAGAAACGATCGTCGATGATCTCGGTACGCCCCCTCTCCACCGTGATCCGCTGCCGGGTGGAGTCCGCGCACTCGGCGTAGACGGTCGTCGCCATCCGTTTGACCTTGCCGTCGCCGGCCCGGAACGAAAGCGCCTCCATCTGGTCGGTCGTGCCGCCGTAGCCACCGTCCTGGTAGCCGGCGAGCGCGATGCTCACCGGCACCAGGATCGCTGCGATCACGGCAACAGCCGCACCCGTTCCTGCCCTGAAGAATCCGTTCATCTCTTGCGCCACCCGCCCCGGTGTCGTTTGGGACGGAAAGCGTAGCGCGCGTCAGATAGCGCTCGAGCCCGTCCGCGCCGACTCGCGCTCGAGCCGCTCCGCCTCGCCGCCGCACCATTCGGCGACGGCTCGCAGCCAGCCGGCCTCGGCGCGGGTGCGAACGCGGACGTAGTCGGAGAAATCGTCCCCGGCCAGCTCCAGCGCCCGGTCGTACGAGATCGTCCGATCGCCCCCGTCGCGGGCATCGGTTCGGCGCCAGAGCATCCGGCCCTGGCCGCCGTCGGCGAGGCTGAGCCTGGAGCCGTCCGAGAGCACGAGCTCCTTCGGTTCCTCGCCTCGAGTCCAGACGCCGCGAAGGTCGCCCGCCTCGGTGTACACGTCCCTGGTCGCGACTGCGTCGACAGTCATAGCAACCTCCTTGGGCCCACTCCCGCTCGGCAGGCAGTCGGGTTCAACTGCATGGCGCGGGAACGTTCACCGTAGCGAACGTGCTCGCGGCGCTTCAGGCAGACGCTCGTGCCTGTCCGCACGAATCTCTAGATTCCGAGTTGTGGCGCCGATTCGCGAGCGCAAGATCGAGCTCGCGGGCTTCCGCACCCGGGTGCTCGAGCTCGACGGAACCGCGACCGACCCGCCGCTGATCCTGCTGCACGGCTGGGGCGACAGCGCGGACTGCTGGCGACCGCTGCTGGCGGAGCTCGAAAGCCGCGGCCGCCGCGCGGTCGCGCTCGACATGCCGGGATTCGGCGAGGCCGCGAGGCTCGATCGCGAGCGCGACGTGCTGCCGCAGCTCGACCGCTTCGCCGCAGCCGCGATCCGGCGGGTGGCGGAGCGCGACGGCGACGTCGTCGTGGCCGGCAACTCGCTCGGCGGATGCGTCGCCGATGCGCGCCGCCGAGCGCGCCGAGCTGCCGATCGCCGGCATCGTCCCGGTGGCGCCGGCGGGGCTCGACATGGCGCAGTGGTTCACGATCATCGAGACGACGCCGATCGTGCGGGCGCTGCTGCGGGCACCGGTGCCGCTGCCGGAGACCGTCGTGCGCGACGCGGTCGGGCGCGCCTACCGATCGCTCGCCTTCACCCGGCCCTCGGCGGTCGACGCCACCGCGGTGAGGTCGTTCACCCGCCACCTCGCCGGCCGCCGCGACGTGATCCGCATCCTCGCCACCGGCCGCAGGCTGAAGCCCGAGCTCCAGGACGGCTGCTTCCGGCTGGGCCGCATCGCCTGCCCGGTGCTGCTCGTCTGGGGCGACGCCGACAAGATGGTCTACCCGAGCGGCGCCGCCCGCGTGCTGCGCGAGGTCGAGGACGTTCGCTTCGAGGTGATCCCGAATTGCGGCCACTGCCCCCAGGTCGAGTGCCCCGCCGAGCTCGCGCGGCTGCTCGAGGGGTTTCCGGTCGCTAGCCTCGCGCCCGATGCGGAAGCGGCGTAACGCACTGGTCGCGGGGACAGCCCTCTTCGCGCTGCTCCTGCAGACGGCAGCGCCCGGCGCGGAGGTCCGCGAACGGCGCGCGCAGGTCCGACTGAACGGGCTCGCGAGCTTCGACAAGCCGGTCTACGTCAGCGCTCCCGAGGGCGCCGGCGAGCTCGCCTTCGTCGTCGAGCGCGAGGGCACGATCCGCCTGCTCGAGGGGGACCGCAAGCAGGGCACCTTCCTCAACATGAAGCGCTGGGTCGCCTGCTGCCGGGTCGAGACGGGCCTATTCTCGGTCGCCTTCGCGCCGAACTACGAGCGCACGCGCCGCTTCTACGTCTACTTCACGAACAGGCAGGAGAACATCGAGATCGACGAGTTCAAGGTGCTCGAAGAACCACCCCCGCAAGGCGGACCGTGGCTCGCGCCGCAAGCTGCTCGAGATCAAGCAGACCGGCGAGGTCAACCACAACGGCGGCACCGTCGCCTTCGGGCCCGACGGCTTCCTCTACGCCGCCACCGGCGACGGCGGGCGCTTCGACGAGCCGAGCGCCAACGCCCAGAAGAAGGGCTCCCTGCTCGGCAAGCTGATCCGGATCGACCCGAAGAAGGGCAAGCGCCGCCCCTACCGGATCCCGGACTCGAACCCGTACGCGGGCAAGAAGGGCCAGAACGAGATCTACGCCCGCGGGCTGCGCAACCCGTTCCGGTTCTCCTTCGACGGCAACAAGATCCTGATCGCCGACGTCGGCCAGAGCCGCCGCGAGGAGGTGGACGTCGAGACCGCCCGCAAGGCGGGCGGAGCGAACTTCGGCTGGAACGTCTACGAGGGCTCGCTGCGCTTCCGGCCGGGCAATATCGGCCACCACACCAAGCCCGCCCACCAGTACTCGCACTCGGGGAGCAACTGCTCGATCACGGGCGGCGTCGTCATCCGCGACGCGCGGATGCCGAAGTCGGTCCGCGGTCGCTACGTCTACGCCGACTACTGCTCGGGGTTCGTGCGCAGCTTCGTGCCGAAGCTCGGCGGCTCGCGCAGGGACAGCTCCCTCGGCGTCGGAAGCCAGAACGGGATCGTCGCGTTCGGCGAGGACGCGCGCGACCGGGTCTACGCCGTCAACCTGAACGGCCAGGTCTCGCGGCTCGACCCGCGCTAGGAGCGGCCGGTGGAGCTCAGGACTCGACGATCCTCGAAACCGACGAGCAGCTCGAGCGGATCGCGGAGTACGCGGACTCCTCCGTCCGCGTGTTCAACAGGCAGGGATCGCTCCTGGGCGTCCCGGGTGCGCACGGGCTCAAGCGCGCGCTGTACGCGCGCTGGGGGAACCGCGGGAACGCGGTCTACACGTTCCTCGGATCGCTGCTGGCGATCGGGCTGAGCGGGGTCGCCGCCTGGGCGTTCGACGAGCCGCTGCTGTTCCCGAGCCTCGGGGCGACCGCCTTCCTCTTCTTCGAGACGCCGATGGCCGACGTGGCAAGCCCCCGCAATGCGATCATCGGCCACGGGGTCGCGATCGTGGCGGCGGTAGTCGCGCTCGCGGTCTTCGGCCTCCTGGATGCGCCGAGCGCGTACGAGGCCGGCGTCGAGCCCGCGCGCATTGGCGCGGTGGCGCTCGCGGTCGCTCTGACCGGCGGCACCCTGCGCCTGCTTCGCGCGGCCCACCCGCCCGCGGGCGCGACGACGATCATCGTCTCCTCTGGGCTCCTCGACCAGCCCGAGCAGCTCCTGGCGGTCATGGTCGGCGTCCTGATCCTCACGGTCGCCGGCTACGCGCTGAACCACGCGATGGGCGTGCCGTCGCCGGTCTGGCGCGCGCTTTCCTGAGGACGAGGCGAGACCGCCCGCAATGCGGGCGGAGCGAACTTCGGCTGGAACGTCTAGTCGCTTGCCGGGATGCCGGCGGCGGCCCGGGCCGCCTTCTCCTCGTGGGCGAAAAAGACCTCGACGCGGGTGACGAGGAGGTCGTCGTCGAGGGTCACGACCGCCCAGGAGTCGTTCTCGATCTCGATCCCGCTTCCGGCCGCGCGCCCCAGGGTTCGCTGGAGGATGAGCGCGCGCCGGCCCGCGACCTCGACCGAGACCGGCTCGATCGTCTGCTCGGCCCATGCGTCCGGCTCCATCCAAGCCCGCATCTCGTCGGCGCCCACTATCGGCCCCTGCCCGCCGAGGCGCTGGATCTCGACGTCGGGGTGATAGAAGCGGATCGCCTCGTCGAAGTCGCCGCGGTTGAAGGCCGCGTAGCCCGCCCGCAGCCGGTCCTCGATCAAGCCCTCGCGGCCTCGGGCGCCGGCTCCTCGGCCTCGGCCTCGATCGTGCCGTCCCCCTCGGGGTCCGATTCGGGCGGCAGCTCGCCGCCGCGGTCGGTGCCGGCGATCAGCTCGTCGCCCTTCGGCTCGGCGGGGACGAAACCGGACTTCATGCCGAAGTAGACCGCCTGCGGGATGGTGGGCGACGATCGCCGCCGTCGACTGCTCGGGCTCGAGCGCGTGGCCGCCGGAGAGCGTGATCCCGATCTCGTTCCATCCGAGCAGCCGCTCGATCTTCTCGTGCTCGGACTGGTCGGGGCACGCCGGGTATCCCCAGGAGTAGCGCCGGCCCTGATCGGGATCGATCCCGAGGCCGCGGCGCACCTCGGCGTGAAGCCACTCGGCGGCGCCCTCGGCCGCCTGCACGCCGAGGCCGTGGACGAAGAGCTGCTCGGCGAACTCGCCGTCCTTCTCCAGCTGGGTGATGCGCTCGGTGACCTCGCCGCCGACGGTGACGGCCTGCAGGGCGACGACGTCGCGCTCCCCGGAGTCGTCGAGCGGCCGGTAGAAGTCGGCCAGGCAGATCCGGTCGTGCCTGGGCTGGCGCGGGAAGACGAGGCGGCAGGTCTCGCGGTCGTGGTCTTCGGGATCGAAGATCACGAGCTCGTTGCCGTCGGCGTTGCAGGGGAAGTAGCCGAGCTTCGCCCGCGGCTGGAGGTAGTCCTGCTCCCGCCACATCCGCTCGAGCTTCGGCGCGAACCCCTCCTCGCCCTCGTGGCCCTCGACGATCTGGCGCCACTCCTCGCCCTTCTTGCCGCGGCCGCCCCAGTGCAGCTTGAAGAGGACGTGGCGGTCGAGGTACGGGAAGACGGCGTCGAGGTCGACGTCGATCTCGCGCACCCCCCAGTACGGCGGCTCGGGCACCGGGTTGTCGTCGCGCGCCGCCGAGCGCACGCTGTCGTCGGTGACCGGCGGGCCGTCATCGGGCTTCTCGACCTTCTCGCGCAGCTCCTTTGCCGCGGCGCGGGTCTTCTCGACGAGCGCGGCTCGGGCCTCCTCGTCGACCAGCGCGTCCATCGTGTCGAGCCCCTGGAAGGCGTCCTTGCAGTAGAAGACGCCGGGGTCGTAGATCTCGTCGGACTCCTTGCCACGCGGATAGAGGACCCGGCGGCCGAAGTCGCGGTTGATCGCCGCGCCGCCGATCAGGACCGGGAACTCGAGCCCGCGCTCGTGCAGCTCGCCGATGCAGGCGGGCATCTGCTTCGACGTGGACACGAGCAGCGCCGAGAGGCCGATCGCGTCGGCATCCTCCTCGACCGCCGAGGAGATGATCGTCTCGACCGGGACCTGCTTGCCGAGGTCGACGACCGTGTAGCCGTTGTTGGTGAGGATCGTGTTGACCAGCGACTTGCCGATGTCGTGGACGTCGCCGAAGACGGTCGCGATCACGACCTTGCCCTTGCTGTGTCCCTCGATCCGCTCGAGGTAGTTCTCGAGCTGGGCGACGGCGCGCTTCATCACCTCGGCGGACTGCAGCACGAAGGGCAGGATCAGCTCGCCGGCGCCGAACTTGTCGCCGACCTCCTTCATCGCGGGCAGCAGGACCTTGTTCAGCGTGGGGACGGCGCCGATCTTCTCGACCGAGCGGTCGATCCAGTCCTCGACGCCCTCCTTGCGGCGGCGGAGGATGTGCCAGTGCAGGGCCTCCTCGGGCTCCATGCCCTCGGTCGGGTCCTCGGCCTCGGCCTCGGCGTCCTCGCCCTTCGACTCGAAATGCTCGATGAATCGCTCGAGGGCGTCCTCGCGGCGGTTGAAGACGAGGTCGTCCGCCAGCTCGCGCTCGTTCTCGGGGATCTCCCCATACGGGGTGATGTGATTCGGGTTGACCATCGCCAGGTCGAGCCCGGCGTCGACGCAGTGGTGCAGGAAGGCCGAGTTGAGGACCGCGCGCGCCGGCGGCGAGACGCCGAAGGAGACGTTCGAGACGCCGAGCGAGGTCTTGACGCCTGGCAGCTCGGACTTGATCAGGCGGATGCCCTCGATCGTCTCGACCGCCGACGGTCGCCATTCCTCGTCGCCGGTCGTCAGCGTGAAGGTGAGCGCGTCGAAGATCAGGAGCTCGGGGTCGAGCCCGTGCTCGTCGCAGGCGAGCTCGCGCAGGCGATTGGCGATCTCGAGCTTTCGCTCGGCGGTCTTCGCCATCCCGACCTCGTCGATCGTCAGCGCGATCAGCGCCGCGCCGTGAGCCTTGGCGAGCGGGACCACCCGGTCGAGCTTGTCGCGCCCGGCTTCGAGGTTCACCGAGTTCACGATCGCCCGGCCGGGCGTGCGCTCGAGCGCCGCCTCGATCACCTCGGGCTCGGTCGAGTCGATCTGGAGCGGCGCCGGCTGGGTCAGCGAGACGCGCTTCGCGACCTCGGCCATCTGCTCGTCCTCGTCCTGGCGCTCGGTCAGCGCGACGCAGAGGTCGAGCACGTGGGCGCCGCCGGTGACCTGGTCCTCGGCGATCTGGACGATGCCGTCGAAGTCGTCGGCCAGCAGCAGCTCCTTGGCCTTGCGCGAGCCCTGCGAGTTGACGCGCTCGCCGACCAGGGTGGGTGCCGGCTCCTGGACGAGCGGGGTCGCGGTCATCATCGAGCTGACCTCGACCGGGCCCGGCTCCGGCCGCTCGCCGGGCTTGTGGTCGCCGACGCGCTCCTTGATCGCCCTGATGTGGTCGGGCGTCGTGCCGCAGCAGCCGCCGACGATGCCGACGCCGTTGCGCTCGACGAACTCGCCGAGCACCTTCGAGAGCTGCTCGGGGGTCTCCGGGAAGATCGTCTCGCCCTCGGGCCCCTGGAGCGGCAGGCCCGCGTTCGGGATGCAGTGCACCGGCAGCGGCGAGTTCTCGCCCAGGTAGCGGATCGCATCGCGCATGTCGTCGGGGCCGGTCGAGCAGTTGAGCCCGATCACCTGCACGTCGAGGGCGGCGAGCGTCGTCAGCACCGCCTGGATGTCGGTACCGAGGAGCATCTTGCCGCCCTGTGGCAGGAGCGAGACCGAGGTCTGGATCGGAAGCGTGCGCCCGGCCTCGGCGAAGGCGGCGCGGGCGCCGAAGACCGCGGCCTTGACCTCGAGGATGTCCTGGGCGGTCTCGATGATGATCAGGTCGGCGCCGCCGGCGACCAGGCCCCTGGCCTGCTCGGTGAAGACCTCCACGAGCTCGGCGAAGGTGATCTTGCCGAGCGTCGGGTCGTCGGAGGCGGGCAGGTGCCCGGTGGGGCCGATCGACCCGGCGACGAAGCGCGCGTCGCCTGCCGCCCTGCGGGCGATCTCCGCCGCCTTGGTGTTGATCTCGAGGGTGTGCTCGCCGAGCCCCCACTCCTCGAGCTTCAGCCGCGACGCCTGGAAGGTGTCGGTCTCGACGACCTCGGCGCCGGCTTCGAGCATGGATGCGTGGACGCCCTCGATCACATCGGGGCGGTTGAGCACGAGCGCCTCGTGGCACTTGCCGGGAAGCCCGCCGTAGTCCTCCTCGGTGAGCTCGAACTGCTCCAGCGTCGCGCCCATGCCGCCGTCGAAGACGACTATGCGGTCGCGTGTGGCGCCTATGAAGTCCCGCTCACTCATGCTGGGGTTTCACTTTCTAGCCTCCATCGCTCCCGGCTGTCGCACCGTGCTCGCCTCCGGAGAGGCGTGCCGGTTGCGGCGGCTTCTGCGGTCCGGGTCCCTCAGCCGCTCCTGATGGTCCGTTCAATATAGACGCCCATGAACCCACTTTCGCCCTCCAGAATCGCCGCCGCGGCCGAGAACGCGCGCGACAAGCTGCTGGGCGACGGCGTGGCCGATCTGCGCCCCACTCCCTCGGACGTGATCCACAAGGGCCCGCAGCGGACCGTGCGGCGCTACCGCCAGCCGTGGGAGTCCTCGCAGCGCACGCCGGTCCTACTCGTGCCGCCGCTCGCCTCGCCCGTCCAGTGCTTCGACCTCCGGCGCGGCAACAGCCTCGCCGAGAACCTGGTCTCCCTCGGTTACGAGACCTACCTCGTCGACTACGGATGGATCCGCTTCTCCGACCGCGACCTGGGGCTGGAGCACTGGGTCGAGGACGTGATCCCGGCCGCCGCCGAGGCGGTGCTCGAAGACTCGGGCGCCGAGCGCGTCCAGCTCGTCGGGTGGTGCCTGGGCGGGATCATGTCGCTGCTCTCGGTCGCCGACCAGCGGGTCCCGGCCGCCTCGGTGGCGATGGTCGCGAGCCCCTTCGACTTCGCCCGGGTCCGCCTGATGGCGCCGGTGCGCCGGCTCGCCGCGCTCACCGGCGGCGCGCTCGGCACGGCCCTCTACCGAGCGCTCGGCGGCGCCCCCTCCCCGCTCGTGCGGATCGGCTTCCAGCTGACCTCGATCGACCGCTACCTGACCAAGCCGCTGTGGATGGCGCAGAACCTGGACGACCGCGAGGCGCTCGCCCAGACCGAGGCCGTCGACCGCTTCATGGCGAACATGATCGCCTACCCCGGCAGGACCTTCGGCCAGATCTACCACCAGTTCTTCCGGATCAACGAGCTCTCCGGAGGCCGGCTCACGATGTCCGGCGGCGAGATCGACATCGGCCGGGTCGACGTCCCCGTGCTCTCGGTCGCCGGGAACGGCGACGTGCTCGCGCCCAAGCCCGCCGTCCACCACGTCGGCAACCTCCTCCCCGCCGCCCCGGAGGTCCGCCTCGAGACCGCCCCCGGAGGACATCTCGGCGTCCTCACGGGCTCGGCCGCGTCGGGGACGACGTGGCGCTACCTCGACGAGTTCCTGCTGGCGGCGGACTGATCGACTCTCGGGGACGTGTGGCGCCTAAGGACCAACAGTTGGTTGTATCGGCCCCACGTCGCGACAGAGCGCCATGCATCGCGTCCGGCGCGCTTCCGTTCCCTAAGCCTCAGTCCGCAGCCGTAGCGCCGCGTGGCGCAAGGCGCACGGGAGCGGCCGAGAGCGCCCGGACCCGCATGTCGGACCACGTCATTCCCTCGCGGACGAGGGCGGGCAGGCCGAGGGTGACGGCGGTCGCGACCTCGACCGCCTGCAGGATCACGCCGTAGGCGAGGGCGTCGGCGGCGGAGACGCCGAAACCGGTGGTGAGGACGCTGATCACGGCCAGCTGGAAGACGCCGATGTTCGAGGGAGTCGCCGGTACGACCGCGGTGACGTTGACCGCGAATAGGACCGCCGCGGCGGCGCCGATGCCGGCCGACTCGAGGCCCATGGCCTCGAGCAGCGCGTAGCAGGCGATGAGCTGGATCGCCCAGGCGCCGAGCTGGGCGGCCACCGCCACCGAGCCACGGCGCGGGTCGCGGAAGACGTGGAGGCCGGAGCGCACCTGGACGAGGGCCCCGCGGATCGCGGCGGCGGTGCGGGCGATCCGCCCGCTGCCGTTGCGGCGGACGAGGGTCGGCGCAAGGACGACGGCGACGAGTAGGACGAGGGGCGCCGTCGACGCGAGGAAGAGCTTCTCGGTGTTGGTGTGGAAGAGGTCGGTCGAGCCAACGATGAGCGACCCCGAGCAGGACGAGGGCGACGATGTTGAGCACCGACTGCGAGACCAGGGTCCCGAGCAGGACGGGGAAGGTCTCGCGCATCCGGCCGCCGCTGTGCCGGGCGAGGACCATCGCGCGCGCGGGCTCGCCGAGGCGGGCCGGCAGCGTCGCCGACATGAGCACGCCGATCATCGTCGCCGAGGTCACGTCCCGCCGCCGCAGGGGCAGGCTCGGCAGCGCCGAGCGGGCGATCGAGAACCACGACCCCGCGCGGAGGAACATCGAGAACATCATCAGGGCGACGGCGAAAAGGACCCAGGAGAGGTCGGAGCGGACGATGCTCGTGAGCACGCTGTCGACGCCGATCTTCTGCGCGGCGATCGCGGTCAGGCCGACGCCGGCGGCACCGGCGACGCCGAGGCCGAGACGGCGCAGCATGCGATGCCGCCCGGAGCCCGCCGGAGCGGGGTCGAGCGACGGCAGGCGCTGCGGCCGGATGTTCGGGCCGCCGGCGGCGGGGAGCAGGCCGAGGCGACGCCCGATGCGCTCGCGCGCACCGGCGGGCTCGGGCACCTCGAGAGCGCGCTCGTAAACCGTCTCCACCTCGCTCGCCACCCGCGGCCAGGCGTAGCGCTCGGCGCTGCGGCGCGCCGCTGCGCCCATGCGCTCGCGGCGCTCGGGTTCGTGGTGCAGGCGCTGCAGCTCTTCGGCGAGCGCCTGCGCGTCGGCGGGCGGGACGAGGACGCCGTCGACGCCGTCGGTGACGACGTCGGAGTACCCCGCGATGCGCGACGCGACCACGGGGGTCCCGGCGGCGAACGCCTCGGTCAGGATCATCCCGAAGCTCTCGCCGGCGAGCGAGGGGGCGCAGAGCACGTCGGCGCCGTGTAGCTGCGCCCAGAGCTCGTCGTCGGGCACGCGGCCGAGCGCGTCGATGCGGCTCGCCGTGTCGGGGTCCGGCAGGTAGCGGGCGAGATCCTCGGCGTCGGCGCCGACCACGGTGAGCCGGGCCGGGACGTGCTCGACGAGCGCCTCGAAGGCGCGCAGCAGGATCGGCAGGCCCTTGCGCTCTTCGGGGCGGCCGACGAAGAGGACGCGCAGGTCGGCCGAGCGCGGCTTCGGCTCGCGGGGTGGCGCGGTGAGGTCGACCCCGTTCGGGATCACCGTGTACTCGCCGCCGAACCAGCGCCGGCCGGTCCAGGCGGCGGCCTCCGAGACGGCGATCCGGGCGTGCAGCTGGTTCAGCTTGCGGCGGACGCCGGCGAGGTTCCCGAGGTTGTTCGTGATCGGGTTCGTCGAGTAGGCGTGGAAGGTGCCGATGACGGGGGCCCCGCGCCAGGAGCATGTGTCGGGGCCGATGAACGGCGCGATCGGCTCGTGCACGTGCACCACGTCGAAGGGCTCCGCGGCGAGGGCGCGGCGGAGCTTCACCATCCCGGTCGGGGACCAGGCGAGGTTGGAGACCGAGCCGTTCCCGTTCAGCGCGAAGCTGCGGCCGAGGGGCACCAGGTTCTCGGGCATGGGGTGGCGCTGCGGCGCCCCGCGATGGGTGACCCGCGTGATCCGGTCGGGTGGATCCCAGGGCGCGAGAATCCGCACGTCGTGCCTGCGGCCGAGCTCCTCGGCTAGGTCCGCGACGTGCCCATTGACTCCGCCCCCATACGTCCACGAATATGGAGAGACGAGCGCTACGCGCATTGAACCCGAGGATACCTGCGAGGCCCCCGCTGGTTACTCCTTCCTAGAGGCTTGATGTGGGTTAGGCGCGTACGCGGGGGCGTCGCAGGCCGAGCTGGGCGGTGCACGCGCCTCGAAGCGGGTAGCAGCGCTACCCGCGAGGGCGTGGGTGCCGATCCAGCGACGGCATGCGGCGTCATCCGCGTGCGTGGATAACCCGCATCAGGCCTCTAGTCACGGTTGTGACGTACCGGTGAACGCGCCCAGAAGAACCCCGCCGCAATCGCCAGGTAGATCGTGCCCACGATCAAGAGGATCGCGCCCGAGTCGTTCGAGAGCGTGCCCACGATGGTCGCCGCCAGCGCGCCGAGGAAGCCGGCGCGGGCCGCGTCGCGATCGCCGAACCACCCCATGATCCTCCGCCGCCTGCGCCAGCCGACGATCAGCAGCCCGACGGTGATCGCGAGCAGGTACGGGTACCGGGGGTCGTAGAAGCTGCGCGCGGTCAGCCGGACCCGGCGCGCGACCACGTCCACGAGCTCGCCGGCATCGTCGGCGCCGAGCACAGTGCGGCTGAAGTGCGAGTCGCCGCCGAACAGCGTGTCGGCGAGGACGAGCGCGAGGACGCCACCGACCGCCACGACGACCAGCCCGATCATCATCGTGCGCAGCCGCAGTTTCAGGACGATGCCCGCCGCGACCGCGGCGCCCGCGGGAAGCACGATCGCCGCTCCCACGTCCGCGCCGAAGCGGCCGGGCGCGAACGCCGTCGTGGCGAGCAGAGCGAACGCGAAGAACATCGCGGCCGCGAAGCGCGGTGAGCGATCCGGCCGCGAGCCCAGCCAGGCACCGACCCCGATCGGCACCATCGCCGCGATCCCGGCCTCGAGCTCGTTGCCGATGCCGTAGAAGCGCACGCCGCCCGCCGGGTTGGGGCCGAGGACCGAGAGGGAGCTGAGCGGCGAGCCGAAGTACATGTCGATCATGTGTGCTCCGACGGTGATCCCGCAGGCCACCGCCAGGGCCGCGTAGCCCCGCACCAGCCTCAGGGTGACCGCGGCCAGCGCCGGGGACCCGAGCAGGACGATCAGCGCCTCCACGGTCTGCGACGGCTTGATCGCGGCGCCCACGAGCAGCATCGCCGGCAGGTACGCGCCGGAGAGCGCGAGCACTGCGCAGGCGGGCCGGCCCCAGCGGGCGCCGCCCCGCCACGCCGCGATCGCGGTCAGCGCCAGCCAGACCAGCAGCGGGATGCCGATCACCGCGCCGCGGTCGGGGCGCTCGCCGAGGCGGCGGTCGAGCGTCGTGATCTCGCCGATGTCGATCGTCGCCTCGTCGCGAATCGGCTCTCCGGCCATCTCCTCGGGCTTCTCGATCCCGAAGCGCCCCAGGATCGTCGGCGCGACGTCGGTTGAGAGAACGAACCCGTCTGTGCGAGTCGAGCTCGAGGTGAGCGTGTCTTCGAACCCGGCGCCCGCGATTCCGATCGGAAGCTGCTTGTCCTCGTCGGGCGGCGCGTCCCGGATCGCGATCAACAGGTCGTGGCCCTCCAGCGCCGCGATCATCTTCGGCAGCTGGCCGGGCTCCACGCGCACGACGCTGAGCCCCGGCGGGCACCGCCCGCGGCAGCCGCCATCCGGGGTCCGCTCGACATCGCCCGCCTCGTTCGCCGCGATCAGCGCGACGTGCCCGATCAGCGGCTCGGCGCGGACGTCGATGCCGGCGTCCTCGAGCGTCTGGGCGAGCAGGCCCGGGACGATCTCGTCGGGCGCGCTGTCGGCCCGGTTCACGATCTCGCTCCAGACCTTCGGCTCGACGCCCCTGTCGGTGAGCAGCACCGGGGGCAGATCCCGGTCGTAGAAGTAGTCGAACACCCGCGCGCCCTGGCTGATGTCGAGATAGGTCTGCGGAGCGGGCACGCCCCCGCCGATGCCGGTGTTGAGCAGGCCCGGCGAGAGGCCCTCGACCCTGGCGAGCGCCGCGACCGTCGTCTCGGAGGGCAGCGTGGCCACGACGACGCTCGGGTCGTTGCCCTCCGCGTGCGCCGGGGAGGCCAGGAGCAGCGCCAGGGCTGCGAGAATGAGCGCGATGGAGGACCGCACGTACGCGAAGTTCACGTTCTTCAAGGTCGACCCTGCCTGGCAGCGCAGGGACGCGGCCGAGCGGGCGCAGGATAAACGCGAGTTCCTCGCCGCCTGCGATGACTATGCCACCGACCGCCCGCTGCGCGCCTACTCCACGGTCGGTACGCGCGGCGACACCGACCTCCTGCTGCTCTCCCAGAGCCCGATCCTCGACGACATCCACAACTTCCACGTCGTCCTCGCCCAGTCGGGGCTCGCCCGCTGGGCCCAGATCCCCCACTCCTACCTGGCGATGACCAAGGGCTCGCAGTACTCCGAAGCCCAGGTCCGCCCCGAGATCTGCACGTCCGCGCGCAAGTACCTCTTCGTCTACCCCATGGACAAGAAGCGCGAGTGGTACGCCCTTCCCGACGAGGAGCGGATGCGGATCATGCGCAGCCACATCGAGATCGGCCGCCGCTACCCGGAGATCACGATCAACACCGCCTACTCCTACGGGATCGACGACCAGGAGTTCGTCGTCTCGTTCGAGGGCGACGAGCCCCAGCGGTTCCTCGAGCTGGTCCAGGAGCTGCGCACCTCGGAGTCGAGCTCCTACACCCTCCGCGACACGCCGATCTTCACCTGCCTCGCGATGTCGGTGGCGAAGGCGCTCGACGCGCTCGACGGCGCCGCGACGGCGCGCTCCGAGCCGACGCTCGCCTGAATTGTCAAGGGGCCCGGCCCCGCTTTAGGTTTGCTCGGCGGTCCAGGCGGCGCAGATCTCGCCGACGTGCCGATGGTCGGTGCCGCAGCAGCCGCCGAAGACGTTCAGCTCCGGGAGCCGGCCGCGAAGGGCGGCGTGGCGCGCGCCGAGGTCGGCGGGGTCGCCCGCGTCGAGCTCCGTCGCCTCGTCGAGCTCGGCGTGGCTCTGGGTCGAGGCGTTCGCGCGCACGCCGCGAATGCGATCCCGCCAGGGGGCGTCGGGCTCGATCGCGGGCTCGAAGTGGGTCGGGTGCGCGCAGTTGATCATGTAGTAGGCCGGGTAGGAGTCCGTCGCCTCGTCGACCTGCTGGATCGCCTCGCCGAGCGGCTGGCCGCTCGGCAGCCGGCCGTCGGTCTCGACCGTGAACGAGAGGACCACCGGCAGGTCGGCCTCGCGCGCAGCCAGCGCCACCCCGATCGCCTCGTCGGCGTAGGTCATCGTGATCGCGGTGACCATGTCGGCGGGGGTGTCGGCGAAGGTCTCGATCTGGGTCGAGTGGTACTCCCGGGCCTCTTCCGCGCTCAGCATCGTCTCCGGGCTGTAGCCGTCGCCGTGGGGCCCGATGCAGCCGCTGATCACGATCGGCCTGCCGGCGGCCGCGGCGTCCTCTTCGAGCCGGAGCTCCTCCATCAACTCGATCGCCTTGCGGTTGGCCTCCTCGAGCCGCTCCTCCGAGTAGCCGATCTTCTCGGCCCACCCCGGGTTCGCCCTCCAGGTAGGGCTCTCGAGCACGAAACCGACCTCGCGCTCGCGGGCGATCTCCAGATACGGGCGGTAGTAGCGGCGGAGCTCCTCGGTGCCGTCGACGTGCTTGAGGAGGTCGAACGCGGCGAACTCAGGGAGGTCGAGGCCGCGGTGGAAAATCAGGGTGGTTTCGATCCCGCCGTCGGTGAGAAAGAGGTCGCCGGAGAGCTGCGGAAGGTCGTCCCGATACCGCATCCTTGCCCTACCCTACCCCGCTCCATGAGCCCAGTGGGAACAGCCGAAAGCCCGCTCCGGGTCGCGATCGTCGGCTCCGGGCCGGCGGGCTTCTATGCCGCCGAGCACCTGCTCAAGCGCGACGACGTCAGCGTCGAGGTCGACATGTTCGACCGCCTGCCGACCCCGTTCGGGCTCGTCCGCGCCGGGGTCGCCCCCGACCACCCGAAGATCAAGTCGGTGATCCGCGTCTACGAGAAGACCGCCGCCCGCGAGGGCTTCCGCTTCTTCGGCAACGTCGAGATCGGCCGTGACCTGACCCCGGCCGAGCTCGCGGAGCGCTACAACGCCGTCGTCTACTCCTACGGGACGGCAACCGACCGCCAGCTCGGCATCCCGGGCGAGGACCTGCCCGGCTCGCACGCCGCGACCGAGTTCGTCGCCTGGTACAACGCCCATCCGGACTTCGCCGATCGCGAGTTCAACCTCGGCGCCGAGCGCGCGGTCGTGATCGGCAACGGCAACGTCGCGGCCGACGTCGCCCGCATGCTCGCCCTTCCGCGCTCCGAGCTGGAGACGACCGACACCGCCGATCACGCGATCGAGGCGCTCGCCGGCTCCTCGGTCCGCGAGATCATCGTCCTCGGCCGCCGCGGCCCGGCGCAGGCGGCGTTCACCAACCCCGAGGTGCGCGAGCTCGGCGAGATGACCGAGGCCGACATCGAGATCGATCCGGCCGAGGTCCAGCTCGACGACGCGAGCCGCGAGTACGTCGAGTCCGACGATTGCGACCCGACGAACCGCCGCAACGTCGAGATCTTCACCGACTTCGCCCAGCGCGAGCCCGAGGGCAAGCCGCGGCGGATCTCGCTTCGCTTCTGCTGCTCACCGGTCGAGATCAAGGGCGAGGACAGGGTCGAGAGCATCGTCATCGGCCGCAACGAGCTGTACCGCGACGAGTCGGGTGCGATCCGCGCTCGCGACACCGGCGAGCGCGAGGAGATCGAGTGCGGGCTGGTGCTGCGCTCGATCGGCTACCGCGGCGTCGGGCTCGAGGGCCTGCCCTTCGACGAGGGGCGCGCGACGATCGCCAACGAGGGCGGCCGCGGTGTCGATCCGGAATCCGGCGAGCAGGTGCCCGGCCTCTACGTCTCCGGCTGGATCAAGCGCGGGCCGAGCGGCGTGATCGGCACCAACAAGAAGGACTCGCAGGAGACCGTCGACGCAATCTTGGAGGATCTCGAGGCAGGCGGCGTGCCCGAGCGCGAGACTCCCGAGCAGTCGATCGAGGAGTTGCTTGCCGAGCGCCAGCCCGACGCGGTCACCTTCGCCGGCTGGCAGGCGATCGACGAGGCGGAGAAGAGCGCCGGCGAGCCGCAGGGCCGCCCGCGCGTCAAGTTCTGCAGCGTCGCCGAGATGGTCGAGGCCTCGCGCGCGACCGCGGTCTCCGGCTAGGCGTCGCGGGACCACGATGGCGGCCGACCTCGCCGAGATCGAGCGCCTGATCGCCGAGGCGTTGCCGGGCGCCGAGGTCGAGGTGATCGACGAGGGCGGCGCCGACCACCTGCGGGCGATCGTCCGCGCGCCCCAGTTCGCGGGCAAGAGCCGCATCGACCAGCACCGGATGGTGAAGGCCGCGGTCCAGCACCGCATGGACGACGGCGCGATCCACGCGCTCTCGGTGAAGACCGAGCCACTGCCCGGATTAGCCGGCGCACCGCTTCGCTAAGGTGGATTCGTGACCGAGCAGACGATCACCGACCAGGTTCGCCAGATCATCGGCGACAACGACGTGCTCCTGTTCATGAAGGGCACCCCGGACGCGCCCCGCTGCGGCTTCTCGATGCGGGTGGTCGGCGTGCTCGAGCAGCTCGGCGTCGAGTACGGCGCCGTCGACGTCCTGCCCGCGCTCGAGCCGCTGCGCCACGCGACCGGCGAGATCTCCGACTGGCGCACCTTCCCGCAGCTCTACGTGAACGGCGAGCTCCTCGGCGGCTGCGACATCGTCGAGGAGATGTTCGAGTCGGGCGAGCTCGCGGAGAAGGTCGGCGCCGAGCAGCCGGCCGAGGCGAAGGCCCCGGAGCCCGCTGCGCCCCAGGGCCCGCCCGGCCAGAGCCCGCCGCTTCAGATCGAGACCTGAAGCACCCGCCCGTGACCCGCTAGCCGCGGGCGAGCGCGGCGAGCTCGCCGACGCTCCCGACCCTGAGGTCGGGCTCGACGTCGGCAGCGGGCGTGGCGCCCCCACCCGGCTTGGCTCCGCGCCGATCGACCCAGACCGTCGTCAGACCCATCTCCTTCGCCGGAGCGTGGTCATGGAAACGGCTCTGGGCAACGTGCAGGATGCGCTCGCGCGGCATTCCGAGGCGCTCCAGGGCGAGCTCGAAGCCCCGGTGGTCGGGCTTGTAGGCCCGCACCTTCTCCGCCGTGACGACGCATTGGAACTCGGCGCCGAGGCGCCGCGCCGAGGCGGCGAAGAGCTCGTCGTCGCAATTGGTGATGACGGCCAGCCAGTAGCGCTCGGCGAGGCTCGAGAGCGCGTCGCGGGAGTCCTCGAACGGCGGCCACTCCCCCACCGAGCGGGCGAACGCCTCGCGCTCGCGCGCGGAGGGCTCGAAGCCGAGCTCGTCCCCGATCCGGTCGAGGGCGCTCGCCAGCACCTCCCCGTACATGCGGTACGGACCGGACTCGAGCTCGGCCTCATGGCGCCCATAGAGCTCGAGCAACTCCTGGTCGTCGATCTCGGCGCCGTGCTCGTCGAGGATCGGGCGAAGCGCCGCGATGAGGCCGGCCTCCCAGTCGATCAGGGTCCCGTAGCAGTCGAATGTGAGGGCATCGAACGCGCCGAGGTCGATGCCCGCCATCGGCTCAGCCTCGCAGTTCGATCCAGGTCGCGCGGGCGCGGGCGACGACGTCGCCGTCTGCGTCGAGCAGGGCCGAGGCGGAGTGATGCTTTCGCCCGGCGGTGCCGAGCGACCAGCCCACGGCGACGAGGCTCTCCCCGACGCGGAGCTCGCGCTCGCGCCCGGCCGCCATCCTGCCGAGGAGCGCGACGGGGCCGCGGTCCCAGAGGTCCGGTGGATAGCTCGGGCAATCGAGCGCCGCCCAGACGACCTCGGGCCGGACGAGGCCGTCCTCGGCCACGCTCGCGTCGGGAGCGAACGGGGCACTCGTGACGCCGTCGGCGTCGGCCAGGGGGCCCGGCGAGACGCCGAGGCCGTCATCGCGCTCCGGGCTGCACACGAAGCAATCCGAAAGCTGGTGGCGAATGCCGCGCCACGGGTGGCGGGCGCTCGCGGCGACCGCCTCCTCGAAGGAGGGCCGGGTGGGCGGCTCGAAGTCGAGCGCTTCCGCGGCCCGGCCCTCGGCCACGAGGGCGTCGCCGTCGAGCAGGCTGACCCGACCCTCCCCGTCCTCGCGGACCGCGAGCGGGCGGCCCAGCGGCGGCGGCAGGCGGAGGGTGATCTCGGCCGGCTCGGGCAGGAAGCGGGCGAGCACGCCACAGGCGTAGCCGCCGTTCGCGCTATCGGGCGGTCCGTTGAACCGCCGGCCGATGACGACCTCGCGCAGGAGCTCGCCCTCGGCCGTTGCGGTCGCCGGGTTCACGCGAGGGTGGGGTCGGTGTTCTCGTTCATCGGTTCCTCCGAATCTTCTCGGTCTCGCTGAGTCCGTTGGTGAGATTGGTCACGGTGGTGATCGCCCGGCGCTTCGGGATGGGACGGCTGAGGCGCGCTCCTAGAGCAGGCCTTCGCGGGTCGCGTAGGCGACCGCGGCGGTGCGCGATGGGAGGCGCAGCTTGGCGCGGATGTTGGCGACGTGGCGGTGCACGGTGTGCGGGCTCACGACGAGCTGCTCGGCGATGTCCGCGTCGGAGAGGCCCTGGGCGACGAGCCGGAGGACCTCGAGCTCGCGGGGGCTCAGCTCCGACGCGGCACCGGCTCCGGCCCCGCCAGACGCGCCACCGGGGCGCGCAGCCGCCGCGCGGGTGCCGCCGCCGATGTCGCCGTCGGGCTCGAGTGCCTTCGCGGAGGCTTCGGCGTCCGCGGTCGCGCCGAGCGCCTCGAAGGCGCTGCGGGCGGACTGGACCTCGCCGCGCGCCGCCTCCTCGCGGCCGAGGCCGATCAGGATCTCGGCCAGGATCAGCCGCGCCTTGGCTTCCTCGTAAGGCGCGGAGGCGCGGTGGAAGAGGTCGATCGCGTCCTCGCAGCGGCGCCGGGCGTTCTCGGGGTCGCCGACGGTCGCATCGAGGCGGGCGGCGACGGCGCTGGCCCGCCCGAGCAGGTAGGTCGTGCCGAACTCCTGCGCCCCGTTGACGAGCTCGTCGGCAGCGTCGCGCGCCCCGGCGGGGTCGCCCTGGGCGTTGCGGGCCAGGGCCAGCAGCTCGTAGGCCGGCAGGCGCGTGAGCAGTGCGTCGCTCGCGACGTTTCGCAGGGCCCGCTCGGCGATGTCGGCAGCGGCGTCCGCATCCCCGTCGGCGAGGGCGAGCTCACCGAGGCCGACCTGGCCCATCGGGTTGGCGCCGGCTTCGCGGAAGAGCTCGCGCGCCTCCTCGGTGCGCCCCTGCCGCGCCCGTAATGCGCCGAGCCGGGCGAGGCTGCCGGCCGCCATCGCCGGCCGCGCCGCCTTCAGGTCGCCGGCCGCGGCGACCAGCTCGTCCTCCGCGGTCTCCCAGTCGCCACCGGTCGCGAGCACGTTGCCGTACGCGCTCCGGCAGACGCCGGTGAAGTGGCGGCCGCCCCAGCGATCGGCCAACTGCCGCATCGATCCGCACAACTGGGCCGCGCGCGGGAAGTCGCCGACGCCCTCGCTGGCGGAGACCGCGGAACAGAGGGCCCAGCCCGGCGAGAGCGCGAGCTCGAACTCCTCGGCGAGGGCGAGCGAGGTCGCCTCGTCGATCCTGCGCATCCCCTCCTCGACCTTCCCCTGCGCGACGAGGGCGACGCCGGCCTGGCCGAGGCCGACCGTCTCCAGGTCCGGGACGCCGATCTCGCGGCCGAGCTTCGCGGCCTCGAGGGACAGCCCGACGACGACCTCGAGGTCCGCCGACTTCAGCCGCAGCGCGATGTCGGCCTCGTGCAGCATCAGCCAGCCCGTGCTCGGCGCACGGCTCGGCAGTCGGCGAGCATGCTGCGCGCCCGCTCGATCCAGCCGGACGCGATCGCGTCCGCGCCGCGGAAGTCGAGGTGGTCGGAGGCGAGCCAGATCGCCATCCGCGCGGCGCTTCGGGTGTCGCCCTCGGCGCGGTAGGCGCGGTAGGCGCGCTCGCGGGCGCCCATCGTCACCTTCTCGTCGCCGAGCCACCAGCCCGTCCAGCTGAGGCCCTCGGCGGCCTCGGCGACCTCGTCCTCGGCGAGCACCGCCCGGAAGCCGTCGCGGGCTGCTGCCCACTCGTAGTTGGAGAGCGCGGCGTTCGCCGCTGAGAGATTCTGCTCGAGGCCTGCGGCCGTCAGACGGTCGCCGCGGGCTCGGCGGCGTCGTCCCGGACCTGGAACGATGAGCCGCAGCCGCAGGCCGCAACCACGTTCGGGTTGTTGACCTGGAAGCCGGCCCCCTGCAACCCCTCGACGTAGTCGACCTCGGAGCCGAAGACGAACTGCATGCTGACCTTGTCGACGACCACGGAGACGCCGTGGTCGCGTGAATACGTGGTCGTCCGCCTTCTGCTTGTCGAGCGCGAGCGCGTACTGGAAGCCCGAGCATCCGCCCCCTCGCACGGCGACGCGGAGGACCTGATCGCGGTCCTCCTGCCCGGCGAGCAGCTCCTCGAGCTTGCCTGCGGCGGTGTCTGTCAGCTTGACTGCGGACTCAGGCGTTTCCATCGGGCTCAATTGTAGAGCCCGCAGTCCCCCGGCTTGTCGGCGCCGCCGCGAGAGTGCTCGAGGTACTGGAGTATCCGCTTCGAGTCGTGGACGATCTCCTCGCCGTCGATCAGGACCGGGACGCGGTTCTGCCTGGTCAGCTCGACGATCTCCGGGCGGTCCCTGCGGCGGTACGGGACGCGCTCGGTGCGATATTCGATCTCGAGCTTGCGCAGGCGCCGGGCGACGGCGCCGCACGGGCAGAGGAAGTTGGTCGGGGTCGGGCAGCGATAGAGGACGACCGCCGCGGCCTCGCCCTTCTCATCGCCTGCGTCACCGGCCGACGATCCGCTCGCCGACCTTGAGCGCCCGGCCCGCGAGCTTCAGCGGCACGTCCATCGGCTTCGCCCCGAGCGCCGCCCGCTCGTCGAGCACGGAGAGCTGCCAGCGGACCGCGTCCTCGAGCGTCTCCTCGTGGGGACGGGACTCGAAGCCGAGCTCCTTCTTCGCCTTCGTCGAGCGGTAGGTCCACCACAGCGTTCCCGAGCGCACCTCCTCCCTGGACACCGGCAGCGGGATCCCGAGCCGGCGCATCACCTCGACCCCGCCGACCGCGAGCGGCGCCGGCAGGCGCATCGCCGGCGGCGCCGCGCCCGAGATCCGCGAGAGGTCGGCGAAGAGGCGCTGCAGCGTGAAGTTGCGGCCGCCGAGGATGTAGCGCTCCCCGCTCGCCCCCTTCTCGTCGGCGAGGAGGTGGCCGTCGGCGACGTCGCGGACGTCGACGATGTTGAGCCCGCCGTCGACGTAGACCGGTATCTGGCGCATGAGGAAGCGGCGCACGAGGCCCATCGAGCTCGAGCTCGGGGCGTCGGGGCCGAGCACGAAGGTCGGGTTGACGCAGACCACGTCGAGGCCCTTGGCCGCGTAGCGCAGGGCCTCCACCTCGGCCTCGTGCTTGGAGTTGACGTAGGCGATCCCGAGCTCGCCGGCGGTGAACGGCTGCGTCTCGTCGGCCGTCCTCCCCTCCGGCGCCGGGCCGATCGCGGCGACCGACGACGTGTGGACGACCGCTCGACGCCGGCGTCGTGGGCCGCCTCGAGCACGTTGCGGGTCCCGCCGAGGTTGATCGCGAAGACCCGGTCGTGGTCGTGGACGCGCAGCGAGGTCGTGCCGGCGACGTGGAAGACGCGGGAGACGTCCTTCATCGCCCGGCGAACGGCGCGGCGATCCGTGACGTCGCCGGTGACCCGCTGGTAGTCGAGGTCGGCGAGGTGCTCGGTGCGGGCGCCGCGCCGGATGCAGCAGCCGAAGCTCGTCCCCGCGCGCGGCCAGCGCGCGGGCGACATGCGAGCCGATGAAGCCGGTTCCCCCGGTGACGAGCGTCCTGCCCATGCGGCGAGGATGATAGAACCGCCCCGGTGAGCGCCTCCGCCGCCCGAACGGCGGTCGTCACGGACACGACCGCCTACCTGCCCGACGAGCTCGTCGCCGAGCACGGGATCCACCGGGTCAGCCTCTACGTCACCCTCGACGGCGACACCCAGGCCGAATCCGGCCTCACCGACTACGACACCTTCTACGAGCGGCTCGGCCGCAGCGAGGAGGGCGCCACGACCTCGCAGCCCTCGGTCGGCGACTTCCTCGCGGTCTACGAGCCGCTCCTCGCCGAGGGGCGCGACATCGTCTCGATCCACCTCTCGGCGGGGATCTCGGGCACCTGCGACTCCGCCAACCAGGCGCGCCAGCAGCTGATCGACGACGGCAAGGGCGGCGAGCGGATCCGCGTCTACGACAGCCGCTCGGCCTGCGGCGGCGAGGGCCTGCTGGCGATCGCGGCCGTCCGCCGTGGCGGCGAACGGCGGCGACGGCGAGGCCGTCCTCGCCCGCGTCGACGAGGCCCGCGACGCGCTCAAGATGTGGTTCGCGATCGACACGCTCGAGTACCTGCGCAAGGGCGGCCGGATCGGCGCCGCGCAGGCCTTCGTCGGCATCGACCCTGAAGATCAAGCCGATCCTCACCCTCGAGGAGGAGATCACCCCGATCGAGCGCGTCCGCACCCGCCGCCGCGCGCTCGAGCGCATGGTCGACTTCGCCCGCGAGCGCCACGACGACGGCGCCGACGCCTGGGTGGTCCAGCACATCCACGACCCCGAGACTGCCCAGACCCTGGTCGGCCACGTCCGCGACGTCTTCGGCTCCGAGCCGGATTTCGTCTCCGAGATCGGGCCCGTGATCGGCGCCCACATCGGCCCCGGCCTGCTCGGGTTCGGCGGCCTGCCGAAGACGGCTGCTGGAGGGCTAGCGACGAAGCGCCCCGGACGCGGCCAGGGCGCCGGGATCGCGCAGCCTATGCAATCGGCACCCGGATACAGGGTGCGGATTGCCGAAGTCCGGGGCTGGACTTCCGTCCCAATGCCGAACCGGGCGTGGGCTAGCGGCGGCGCAGGCGCCGCGCGACGAGCAGGGCGCCGACGGCGAAGCCGACGACGGCGGCGCCGGCGACGATCTGGTCCTGGTGCTGGCGGAGCTGGCCGCGCCAGTCGGAGAGCTCCGCGACGCGGTTGCGGAGGAGGTCGACCGACTGCGAGAGCTCGCCGCGGGTGCGCTCCATGTCGTTGCGGATCTGGGTCGGGCTGCGGCCAGGCGCGCCGGGGCCTTCCAGGGGCTGCGTCGCCACCGCGGCGGGCTCGTCGGGACTCATGTCTCGCTCCCCTCGGGGCTCCGCGGCGCAGGGCCCGGTCCGCCCTCGAATGTCTCCTTGGTCAGCTTCGCCTCCTCGATCGCGAGGTCGGGCGTCGGCGGCGCGCCCTGCCTGGAAGGCGCGGTAGGCGATGAGGCCGGCGATGCCGGCGATCGCGAGCCAGATGAGCGCCTCGACGAGGAAGCCGAGCCAGACGGTGTCGCCGAAGAAGAGGTCGTTGAGGAGCCAGGCGATCGCGTGCATCAGCATCGCCAGGAAGAGCAGCAGGAAGACGCCCGCTGCGATCCCGACGACGCCGCCCTTGACCAGCGTTCGAGACCTTCTCGGAGACCTCGGCCTTGGCGAGCTCGATCTCCTCGCGGATCAGGACCGAGGTCTTCTCGGAGATGTCGATGACGAGCTCGCCGACCGACTTGTCCTCGGTCGGCGGCGGCTCGGTTGTCGGCGGTGTTGCCATTGGCTCGGTCCCCTGCTCCTAGTCCGGCGGGTCCTCGTGGAAGGTGCGCTCCCAGATCAGGACCGCGACGCGGTAGGCGGCGACGTTGGCGAGCGCGCCGACCCCGGCGATCAGCCCGCTCCAGACCAGTCTTCTTGACGATTTCGTTGTTCATGGGTCGCCGCGGGAGTCTTTCACTTACCCGGCTACTCGCCGTCGCTACGCGCGCGGATCCGCGCGGCTCGAGCCCGTCGCACATCGTCGCGACGACCATCGACGCGGAGCTGGTCGAAGTTCTCATCCGAGGCCGGGATCAGCTCGAAGACCCAGCCCGAGAGCAGCTGCTCGATCGCGCCGTAGAACCACATCGCCGCGATCTGGGCGTCGACGTCGTCGCGGAACACCCCCTGGGCCTGGCCGTCGGCGACGATCTTCTCGATCCCCTGGTACGCGCGGCGGATCTCGGGCAGGTGGGTCTGGCCGAACGAGTTCGCCGCCCGCGTCACCTCGACGATGATCACCTTCATCAGCTCGGGGTCGTGGCGGTAGGAGTCGATGATGAACCCGGCGACCGCGTCGAGCTTCTTGCGCGGCGGCTCGGAGCCCTCGTCGACCTCCTCGATCGCCGCCAGGAGCAGCGACCAGCGCTCGACGAAGAGCTCGTTCAGCACCTCCTCCTTCGACTTGAAGTAGTGGTAGACGAGCCCGTAGGCGACGTCCGCCTCGTCGGCGATGTCCGAGACCCGGCAGCTGTGGAAGCCCTGGCGGGCGAAGACGCGGATCGCCGCGTCGAGGATCTGGCGGCGGCGGTCGACGGCGGGGGCGCGCGAGGCCATCAGGCGGCGACCGCCTGGGCCGCCTGCGGCCACTCGTATGACTCCGGGCGCCGGTTGGCGAGCGACGGGATCGCGGAGCGGACCTCGTCGAGGCGCTCGAAGCTCAGGTCGGCGACGACGAAGCACTCGGTGTCAGGAGCGGTCGCCGAGCACCGTTCCCCACGGGTCGACGATCATCGAGCGGCCGTAGGAGCGGTAATGCGGCGGCGCCTCGCCGATCTGCCCGGCGGCCACAATGAAGAGCTGGTTCTCGATCGCCCGGGCCCGCAGCAGGACCTCCCAGTGGTCGCGCCCGGTCTCCATCGTGAACGCGGCCGGGACCGTGACGACGCGGGCCTCGCGCAGGGCGAGGATCCGGTAGAGCTCGGGGAAGCGAAGGTCGTAACAGACGCTGAGCCCGACGGGGACGTCGGCGATCTCGCCGACGACCAGCTCGGCGCCGGGCTCCTCGGTGTCGGACTCCCGGTAGGCGACGCCGCCCACGTCGACGTCGAACATGTGGACCTTGCGATAGACGGCGGCGATCTCGCCGTCGGGCGAGATCAGGGCCGAGGTGTTCGACGAGCCGCTCCCGGCCATCGACCGACTCGGCGATGCTGCCCGCGCAGATCGCGACGCCGAGCTCGCGCGCCCATTCCTGGACCGCGGCGATGCTCGGCCCGGCGAGCGGCTCGGCGCCGGCGACGAGCGTCTCCGCGTCGCCGAGGAGGTTCCATTTCTCCGGCAGGACGACCAGCCAGGCGCCTTCGGAGGCCGCCCCGCGAACGAGGTGCTCGGCGGTCTCGAGATTCCGATCCTTGTCGGCGGTGGCGTTGAGCTGAACCGCGGCGGCGCGCACTGTCTCTCCCTCCCCGGCCCCCGGACCCGGGTTGACTGACCCGTCAGTCGATGAGTATAGGAACGGGGGCGGAAGGCGGGGAGAGCTCCAGCTCGGCGCCTCGCTACGATCGGGCCAGGATCGAGTGGCCCGCGAGGACGGCGGCGTCGGGACCAACCCCCTCGGTCAGGCTCGCCGGGCAGGGAATGCGCAACCGGATCTCCCGTCCGGTGCTCGTTCTCGCTCGACGCGCCGCCGACGCCGCCGTTCTGGCGGCAGGTCCGAGGCACTAGAAGCCCATCGCCCGCCGCATCAGGCGGTCGAAGAGGCGGGTCGGCAGCAGCGACTGGGCGGCGATCATCCCCCGGGCGTCGCGGCCGACCACGTAACGAGCCTTGGGGCGCCGGGTCGTGAGCGCGCCGGCGATCGCCTCGGCGGCGACCTCGGGGGCGAGCCCGCGCCTGTCGGCCTCCGCCGCCGCCTTCAGCGCGACCTCGAACTCATCCCCGTAGACGCCCTCGAGCTCCGCGGGGACCTCCACCGAGGCCCCGTGCTCCTGGCCCTTGCTCCAGATCGGCGTCGCGATCGAGCCCGGCTCGATCGCGATCACGTCGACGCCCTGCGGGATCAGCTCGCGCCGCAGCGAGTCGCTGACGGCCTCGAGCGCGAACTTCGACGCGTGGTAGGCGCTCATGTACGGCGTCGCCACGCGACCGCCGACGGAGGTCACGTTGACGATCCGGCCGCGGCCCGCGCGCAGCATCGGCAGGCACGCCTGAGTGACGGCGACCGCGCCGATCAGGTTGACCTCGAGCTGGCGCCGGAGGTCCTCGAGCGTAAGCAGCTCGACCGCGCCCGGCACGGGGATCCCGGCGTTGTTCACGAGCCCGTAGAGCTCGCCGATCCGCTCCGCCGCCGCGGCGATCTCGCCGGGGTCGGTGACGTCGATACGGATCGGCTCCAGCCCGGGGCCGGCCTGCTCGCGCAGGCGCTCGCCGTCCTCGGGCTTGCGGTGCCCGGCGAACACGCGGAACCCGAGCCGCTCGAGGTGAATCGCCGTCGCCTCCCCGATCCCCGTGGAGGCGCCGGTGACGAGCACGCCGCGTCCGTTGCCGGGGTTCTCCATTCGCCTAGCTTGCCAGGAGCCAGGCGAGGAGGGCGACGAGGACGATCCCGGCCTCGATCGTGGCCAGGAGTGCCGCGGTCCCGGCGAGCGAGCTACCGGAGAACGATTCGGCGAGGCCGACCGGGACCGCGACGACGAGCACCGCGAGCGAGACTCCGCCCCAGGCGAGCGCGGCGCCCTCCCAGCGCTCGTCGCGGAGCTCCTCGCCGGTGCCGGGACGGCGATTTCGCAACCACGCCTCGAGCAGGAACGGCGCGGCCACGAGGGCGGCGAGGAGACCCGCGGCGAAGACCACGACCCATCCGTTGACCCGCTCGGCGGTGAGGTAGGGACCGCCCGCGGCGGCGGCGAGCAGAAGCGAGACGAGCGCGGTGGCCGCGCCCCCGAAGGCGGCGAGCGCCGCCGGCCTCATGGGCGCTTGCGGTCCGGCTCGCCGCGCACCCGTTCGAGCTCGGCGACGAGCAGCTTCGTGTGCAGGGCCGAGATCAGGTCGTTGAGCGGCTCCACCCCGGCCTCGATCATCTCCACGGCCTGCTCGGGATCGACGTCGCCGAGACGCTCGGAGATCGCCTTCACCTCCTCGGCGGCGATCGCCTCGAGCGCGTTCTTGTAGCGCAGCGTGTCGTAGACGGTGAAGCCGATGCGCTCGTCGTAGCCCCCGGCTCGAAAGCGGCTGATCGCCTCGACGATGCGGACGTCGGAGGGCGAGTAGCCGCGCCTGCCCGGGCTCAGGACCCCCAGCTCGGCGAGCCGGTCGAGAACCTCCTTCGGCACGTCGTAGCGGCGACGCACCTCGGCGGCCGAGACCCGGTCCTGCTCGCCGGCGAGCGCGCGCTCGAGGATGCGGTCCTCGACCGCGACCAGGGCCCGGAGCCGCTCGGGGTCGCCGTCGCCGGAGGCGAGCAGCTCGCGGATCACCTTGAGCGGCATGAACCGCTCCTCCTGGAGCTGCTTGATGATCCTGATCCGGTCGACGTACTCGGCCGGGTAGTACGCCATGTTGCGCGAGGTCTTGACCGGCTCGGGCAAGAGACCCTCCCGGACGTAATGGCGGACGGTGGCGGAGGGGACGCCCGACGCCTCGGCGAGCTCGCCGATCTTGAGAAGACCGCCGCCGTCCGCCTCCTCAGCTTCGCTTCCGGGGGCGGCCGGGTTTGCGGAAGGTCGAGCGCTCATGCCATGAACGGCTGCTGGGCCTCGGCGCCGGAGCCCGCGGCGGCGCCGGACTCGATGAGCGCGTCGATCTCGTCCTCGGCGAACCCGGCGTCGGCGAGGACCTCGCGGGTGTGCTCGCCGAACGCCGGAGCGGGGCGGTGCACGTCCGCCGGGGTGCGGGAGAGCTTCACCGGGGGGCCGAGCTGGCGGACCTCGCCGAGCCCCGGCTGCTCCCAGCCGACGACCATCCGGCGCGCCGCGACGAGCTCGGAGTCGAGCGCCTCGTCGACGTCGAGCACCGGCTCGATCATCGCGTCGTGCTCGTCGTTGAAGTCCTTCCACTCGGCGCGGGTGCGCGAGCGGAAGACGTCGGCGACCTCGCGCCAGGCTTCCGAGCCGGTCGGCTCGAACTGCTTTTCGATCAGGTCCTCGCGGCCGACCGCCTTGCAGAACCGGGCCCAGAACTGCGGCTCCAGCGCGCCCATCGTGATCCAGCCGTCCGCGGCCTCGTAGGGCAGGTAGCAGACGTAGGCGCCGGTGAGCTGGCCCTCCCCGCGCTTCGGCACCTGGCCGTCGCAGAGGTACTGGCCCGCGACCATCGCGAGCCAGGAGAGCGCGCCGTCGAACATCGAGACGTCGACCATCTGGCCCTTGCCCGAGCGATCGCGCTCGTGCAGGGCGGCGAGCACGCCGAACGCGGCCATCAGCCCGCCCCCGCCGAGGTCGGCGATCTGCCCCGCGGACTGGATCGGGCGACCGTCGCGCTCGCCGGTCAGGCCGAGGAGGCCGGTCAAGCGCCAGGTAGTTCATGTCGTGGCCGGCGCGCGCGGTGTTCGGCCCGGTCTGCCCGTAGCCGGTGATGGCGCAGTAGACGAGGCGCGGGTTGCGCTCCGCGAGGACGTCGTAGCCGACACCGAGGCGGTCCATGACGCCCGGCCGGAAGCCCTCGAGCAGCACGTCGTAGCCCTCGGCCAGGCGCAGCAGCGCCTCGCGCCCGGCCTCGGACTTGAGGTCGAGCCGGATCGACCGCTTGTTCCGGTTCAGGGAGAGGTAGAGCGCCGAGCGGGTGCCGAGCGCCTGCTGCTCCTCGTCGCCGTAGAACGGCGGCGCCCAGCGGATGTAGTCGCCCATCCCCGTGTCCTCGACCTTGACGACGTCGGCGCCGAGGTCCGCGAGGAGCTGCGAGCAGAAGCCGCCGGGCAGGAGGCGGGTGAGATCGAGAACGCGGACGTCGGAGAGCGGCAGCTCGCTCACTCCGCCGCGCCCTCCGCCGTCTCGATGGGGTGTGCGAGCGCCTCGCGCCGGGTCACCTCGGGAGCCTCGCGCTTGGGCAGGCCGAGCATCTCCCGGGCCTCGGCGACGGTCGCAGCGCGCCTGCCGACGTCCTCGGCCATCTGCCGTGCCTTCGCGATCAGGTCGCCGTTGGAGCGGGCCATCTCGCCGTTCGGCAGGTAGAGGTTGTCCTCGAGGCCGGCGCGGACGTTGCCGCCGAGGTTCAGGGACGCGGCGAGCAGCTTCCACTGGTCGCGCGAGACGCCGATCACCTGCCAGTTGTTCGGGCCCTCCGGCCCGCCGGGGATCTGCTCGCTCATGAAGGCGACGTTCTTCGGCACCGGGCGGATGCCGCCGGTGACGCCCATCACCAGCGAGATCTGCAGGGGCGGCTCGAGCGTCCCCATGTCGAGGAAGGGGTCGAGGTTGGCGACGTGGCCCGCGTCGAAGCACTCGTGCTCGGGCTGGATGCCGAGCTCCAGCATCTCCTCGATGAACTGCGTGATCAGGTCGAAGCTGTTCTCGAAGACGGCCTTGAAGACGAAGTCCTTGCGCCGCCGCGAGTACTTCGCGTAGTTCATCGAGCTCATGTTGAGCGCGGCGACGTCGGGACGCAGCTCGCGCAGGTAGGCGAGCCGCTTCTCGACCGGGACGCCGATCGCGCCGGTGGAGTAGTTGACGATCACGTCGTCGACGGCGCCGCGGATCGCCTCGGTGATCGCGCGGAAGTCCTCGATCTCGTACGAGGGCGTGCCGTCGGGCGTACGGGCATGGATGTGGATCTGCGACGCGCCCTCGTCCACCGCGCGCCGCGCCTCGGCCGCGTACTCCTCGGGCGTGTAGGGGATCGCCGGGCACTGGTCGCGGTTGGCGATCGCGCCCGAGATCGAGTTGCTGATGATCACGGGGTCTGAGAAGCGGCTCACGACGGGGTCACCTCCACATAGACGCCTTCCGGGCCGAGGCTCATCGCGACCCCCTCGTAGATCTTCCGGCCGGCTCCGAAGTTCGACTGGATCGCGTCCTCGGCCTTCGCCTCCTCCTCCGCGCCAAGGAGCCGGGCCGTGCCCTCCGCGGCGGGCCCGAGCGGCTTCCCTCGCCCGTCACAGGGAGCGACCAGGACGCGCGGATTGGCCCGGATGCGCTTGATCTTGCCCACGCGCTCCTCGCTGCGGAAGTAGACGGCATCCCCGTCGAGACCGCACCAGACCGGGGTCGGGACCGCCTCTCCCGAGCGCCGGAACGTGACGACGAGGCAGTGCTTGTGGCCGCGGAGGTGGGCGAAGCCCTCGGACTCGGCTCTCGTCGACCTCGCTTGCGAGCGGATGGCGGATCCGGCCGAGGAAGCCGTTCCAGCCGTCCGAGACCCGCTCGGCGACGCTCATACCGGCATCACCCCATGCTTCCTCCACGGCCGTTCGACTCGCTTGTCGGCCGCCATGCGCAGCCCCCGGATGATCGTCGGGCGGGTCTCGCGGGGGTCGATGATGTCGTCGATCAGCGCGTTGTGGGCGGCGATGTAGGGATCGATCACGCTGCGCACCTGCTCCAGCATCTCCGCGCGCTTGGCCTCGGGGTCGTCCGCCGCCTCGATCGCGGAGCGGCCGATGATGTTGACCGCGCCCTCGGCGCCCATGACCGAGATCTCGGCGCTCGGCCAGGCGACGATGAGGTCGGGCTCGTAGGCCTTGCCGTTCATCACGTAGTAGCCGGCCGCCGTAGGCCTTGCGGACGACGACGGTGATCTTCGGGACCGTCGCCCGCGAGATCGCGTAGAGCATCTTCGCCCCGTGGCGGATGATCCCGGCGTGCTCGACCTTCGAGCCGACCATGAAGCCCGGGACGTCCTGGAGGAAGACGAGCGGGATGCTGAAGGCGTCGCAGAGGTTGACGAAGCGCGCCGCCTTGTCGGCGGAGTCGTTCTCGAGGATGCCGCCGAGCTGCTTCGGCTGGTTGGCGACGATCCCGACCGGCTGACCGCCGAAGCGGGCGAGGCAGGTGATGATCGTCTTCGCGAACTTCGGCTTGATGTCGAAGATCTCGCCGTCGTCGACGATCTCGCGGATCACCTCGTACATGTCGTAGGGATGGCGCGGCGACTCGGGGACGATGTCGAGCAGGCGCTCGGACATCCGGTCGTCGGGGTCGTCGGTGGGTCGGATCGGCGGCTTCTCCTCGCAATTGGCAGGGAAGTAGGAGAGGTACGTCTTGACCGCGTCGATGCATTCGCGGTCGTCCTCGACCTCGAGGTCGCCGACACCTGACTTGCGGCAGTGGACGCGGGCGCCGCCGAGCTCCTCCATCGAGATGTCCTCGCCGGTGACCGCCTTGGTCAGGTGCGGCCCGGCAAGGGCCATCGCTCCCTGGCCCACGACCATCGGGACGAAGTCCGAGAGCCCCGGGATGTAGGCGGTCCCGGCGGCGCACGGGCCCATCATCGCCGCGACCAGCGGGACCACGCCCGACATCGTCACCTCCTCGCGGAAGAGGTGTCCAGAGCCGGCGAAGAGCGATCCGGCGGCCTCCTGGATGCGGGCCCCGGCGGAGTCCAGCAGCCAGATCAGCGGCATCCGCTTCTGCAGCGCCATCTCTCGCAGCCTGGCCATCTTCAGCTCGCCGGTCATCCCCATCGCTCCGGCCATCACCGTGAAGTCGTAGGCCGCGATCGCCATGCGGCGGCCGTCCACCTCGCCCCAGCCGGTGATCACGCCGTCGGCCGGCGCGTCCCGGCCCTCCATGGCCCGCTGCGAGAAGTGCGGTCCCGCGTGGATCCCCATCTCGACGAAGGTTCCGGGGTCGACGAGCAGGTCGATCCGCTCGCGCGCGGTGAGCTTGCCGCGGCCGTGCTGCTTCTCGATCTTCTCCGGCCCGCCGCCGAGCTTCGCCTTCTCGCGGCGCTCGGCGAGGTCCTCGACCAGCCGCTGCATGCCGGTCTGCTCACCGTGCTCGGTCTCGGCGGGGCCTCGGGGCGCCGTCGTCGGCGGGTCGTCTTCGGTGGCTATGGAGCCCTCGTCGGCGCGCTCCCTTCGTCCTGCGGCCATCATCGTCCCTTCCACTCGGGCTCGCGCTTCTCGAAGAACGCCTGGACGCCCTCGAGGATGTCCTCGGTCGAGAAGGTGAGCGAGAGCTGCGAGCGCAGGTACTCGAGCGCATCGTCGATCGCCATGTCCTGCTGGCGGTACATCGCGTCGTGGCCGAGCCGCATCAGCAGGGGGCTCTTCGAGGCCAGCTTGCCGGCCCAGTCGGCGACGGCGGCGTCGAACTCGCCGGCGGGAACCACCTTGTTGGCGAGCCCGTACTCGACCGCCTGCTCCGCGGAGAGCCGCTCGCCGAGCAGGATCATCTCGTTGACCCGCTTTCGCGGGCACGTTGCGGTAGATGATCGACATGATCATGTAGGGGAACGCGCCGACGTTGATCTCCGGCGTGCCGAAGGTCGCTCCCTCCTTCGCGATCACGAGGTCGCAGGAGAGCGCCAGCCCCATCCCGCCGGCGAGGACGTGGCCGTTGGCGGCGCAGAGCGAGGGCTTGCCCAGGCGCGGCATCAGCCGGAAGAACTCGAGGAAGAGGTCCGAGGCGTAGTGCTTTTGGACGAGCGGCGCGTCGGCGGCGAAGCCGCCGAGGTCGGCGCCGGCGCAGAAGACCTTCTCACCGGCGCCGGTGAGCACGAGCGCGCGCACCGCGTCGTCGTCGCGGGCGCGCTTGGCCGCGTCCACGAGCTCTGTCAGGAGCTGCCCCGAGAGCGCGTTTCGCTGCTCGGGCCGATTCAGGGTGAGCGTCGCCACCCCGGAGTCGACGTCGTAGAGGAGTTGCTCGTAGTCCAAGACAGGCCGCCGGTCCGCAGATTACGCGATCCCCGCGGCGCTTGAAGTGCGAAGTCCTACTGCATACTCTCGGCCGTCGCGGACGGGCGGTCGAGGATCGCGAAGAGCGCATCCACGACCTCGGCGTCGAACTCGGTCCCGACGCCTCGGCGAAGCTCCTCCCGCGCTCGCTCCGTCGCCGAGGGAGGGCCGGTAGGTGTGATCGGTGGTCATCGTCTCGTAGGCGTCCGCGACGTGGATGATCCGCGACTCGAGCGGGATCTCCGCGCCGGAGAGCCCGCGCGGGTAGCCGCCGCCGTCGGGCCGCTCGTGGCTGGCGAGCACCCAGGCGCGGATGTCGGACGAGCTCGCTCGTGCCGAGGATGCGCGCGCCGATGTCGGGGTGGCGCTTCACCCGCCTCCACTGCTCCTCGTCGAGCGGGCCGTCGCTGTAGAGGATCTCGTCGGGCACCGCGACCTTGCCGATGTCGTGGAGGATGCCGGCGAGGCGGATCCGCGCCACCCGTGGCTCGGGGAGGCCGAGCTCGCGGGCGACGTGCTGCGCATAGCTCGCCCACGTTCTGCGCATGCAAGGCGGTGTAGGCGTTGCGGAGGTCGAGCGCCTCGGCGAGGCTGAGCAGGGTCTTCAGGTGGGCCAGGGTCTCGTCGACGCTCGGCCGCCGGCGCCCGGTGAGGATCAGGTCGAGCTCGGGGCTGGCCACGACGGCGCGGTCGCGCCCCAGGACGTTGGCGGCGTCCAGGGCGAGATCGGCAGCGCGCAGCAGCGAGCGCATGTCGCCGGCGTCCTTGGGGAAGGTCGCGGCCCCGAAGCTCATCGTCACGGCAAGCCGGTCATCGGAGCGGAAGCCGCGCCGGATGGTCGTCGAGCAGTTCCTCCGCCGCGATCAGGGCATCGTGCTCGTCGGTCTCCGGCAGCGCGATCGCGAAGGTCCCCGAGCCGACCCTGCCGACAGTGTCGGCGGCCGGTCGCGCCTCGCGGATCGCCTCGCCGATCGATCGCACGAGGCTGTCGGCGCCGTCGTGGCCGAGCCCGTCGATGAGCTGGCGGAGGCGGTCGACGTCGCCGATCAGCACGCTGACCGGGCGCCCGGCCGAGCTCGCGCGCGAGATCTCGGCCTCGAGCGTGCCGCGGAAGGAACGCGAGTTGGGGAGCCCGGTCAGGAGATCGGTCTGCGCCGCCTCCGCGAGCGAGGCGATCAGGACGCTGAGCCGGTCGCGCAGGTAGCGGAGAAGGATCGCCGCCATGAGGACGGTGGCCGCGCCGACGACCAAGAACGGAGCCACTGCCTCGGCGCCCGCGCCCATGTCGGCGGTCGGTGCACCGAGAACGACCCAGATGGCGGCGAAATTGACCGCGATGAAGGCGAGGTGCGCGATCGCGACCGGCCGCGAGAGGAAGTAGACGGCGTAGAAGGCGATCCAGAGATAGAAGATCGCGAACGGGCTCACCGCCGTATCCGTGAGGGCGATGACGGCGCTCGTCATGACCGTCGCCAGCCCGGAGTCGGTCGCAAGCAGCCACATCGGCAGCCGATCGGCGAACCGGTAAAGGGCCAGCCCCACGAGGATCGCGAACGGCCCGAACGCCGCAAGTGCCGCCTCGTCCCACCACTCCGGATGAGGCAGGACGAGGACGAGCAGGCCGCAGAGCCCGGCGGTTACGTAGTTGTAGCTCTGTGCGCGGGCGAGCTCGCGCTTCTCGGCGGCCCCGGAGCCGACGATCGGGTAGGCGCCGCCGAGCGTGTCGAGCTCTCCGACCTCGCCGGTATCCGGCCCGACCCCCTCTGATCGGCGCGCGGGACGCGTCAACAAGTTCCCACCGTCACTGCCCTACCCCCATTGATACCCCCTCTCCCATGGAGCGTACTTCGCCGGTCTGCAGGCTTCAACCACCAACCGAGGCGCCCGGAGAACGGATCGGTCCGAGCCGTTCAGCTCGCGGCTTTGCGGTCTCCTCGAGCACCCGAACGAAGGCCTCGACGACCTCGGGGTCGAACTGCGTTCCGGCGTTCTGCACGAAGCTCCTCGAGGGCGGCGCGGTGACCGATGCCGGACCGGTAGACGCGGTCGGCGGTCATCGCCTCGTAGGCATCCGCGACCGCGAGTATTCGCCCCTCGAGCGGGATCTCGGAACCCGCCAGACCGCGCGGGTAGCCCGTGCCGTCTGGGCGCTCGTGGTGGGCGAGAATCCACTCGCGGATGTCGACCAGCTCGCGGGTGCCGAGAATCCGAGCCGCGATCTCGGGATGGCGGCGGATCTGCTCCCACTCGTCGTCGTCCAGCGACCCCGCCTTGCGGAGGACGTCGTCCGGGATCCCGACCTTGCCGATGTCGTGCAGCAGCCCGGCGAGCCTGACCCGCTCGACGCGCTGCTCGCTGAGGCCGAGCGCGCGGGCGATCGTCTCCGCGTAGGCCCCGACCTGCTCCGAGTGATCGGCGGTTCCGCTGTCGCGAAGGTCGAGCGCCTCGGCGAGGCTCAGCATCGTCGCCAGGTGGACGTGCGAGTTGCCGCGCCCCTCGGCGGCGCCGCCGAGGATGCTGCCGACCTCGGAGCTGAAGCAGACGGCGCGGTCCCGGCCGAGCATCTTCGCGGCGCGGAGCGCCTGGTCGCCGAGCCGCATGAGCTCCTCTTCCGTGATCGCGTCGTGCGGGTAGGAGGCGATGCCGATGCTCGCGGTCAGCGGCGCCGCCTCCTCGCGCGTTCCACGGCGGATCCTGGCGAGGAGCTGCTCGGCGACGATCAGGGCCTCGCTGACCGGGATCTCCGGGAGCACGACGGTGAACTGGTTCGGCCCCGTTCGCGCGACGGTGTCGATACGCCGCGTCGCCTCATCGAGGAGGGCGGCGATGCGGCAGAGGAGGTCATCCGCGGCGCTGTGCCCGAGCCGTCGCTCGATGTCCTTGAACCGGTCGAGGTCGACGCTAAGGGTGCTCACCTCGCCGCCGCTGAGACGTGCCCGCTCGAGCTCGGAGGTGAGCGTCTCGCGGAGCCCCTGCCCGTTGCAGAGACCGGTGAGCAGGTCCGTGCGGGCGGCGTCGGAGAGGCGAGCCCAGAGGCCCTCGACGCGCCCGCGCAGGTAGAGGAGCGGGATCGCGGTCGCGAGGAAGGTGCCGGTGACGATTATGAAATGGGTGAGGGCGTCGTTCGACTGCGCCGTGCCGGGAACACCGAGCAGGAGCACCACCAGCGCGTAGTTGACGATCGCGAAGGCGATCTGGAGGGCTGCCTCGAACCGCGAGAGCAGGTAGAAGGCGTAGATCGCCACCCAGAGGTAGAAGAGGGCGTAGGCGCTGGTGCTGTCGCCGCTGAAGTAGACGACGGCGGATACCGAGATCGTGCCGACGAGAGGGGTGACGGAGAGGACCCAGCGCGCGACATGCCCGGCTCGGAACCAGAGCCAGATGGCAAGCGTGATCGAGGACGCCTGCACGAGGACGATGCCGAGCTCGTTGACCTCGCGCGTGTGGGGTAGGAGCACGCTGAGCATGCCGACGAGCGCGCCGCCGCCCGCAAGCAGCGCCTGGGCGCGCGCGAGGTTGGCCAGGCCGGGGTCGAAGCGGCGCAGGGTGGGGTCGGCCGCACCGCCGCTCCTTTGGCCTTCCTGGGCCATTCCGGTCGGAAGCAGTCCCATCTTGCTGATTGTGGCGCAAGCTCCCGCAATTTGCGAGCTTTGCCCACGACCGTGGGCGCCTGCGTGCGCAGGCGCGGCCTAGCCGCCCGCCGCGGTTCGTGGCCGCGAAGGGGCGGGCCAGGCGCGGCGCTCGGGCGGGAGACGCCGCGACGGGGCCGGCTGCCGCCGGCGGTCGGCGACCACGACGGTCGCGTCGTCTTCCGGCGCGAGCGTGAAGCGCCGCCGGCGGACGCGCTCGGACTCGGGACGCAGCGGGGAGAGCTCGACGCGGCTGAGCACCGAGCGGAGGACCACGCGCATCTCGAGCAGCGCGAGGCTCGCTCCGACACAGCGGCGGTTGCCGCCGCCGAACGGGATCCAGGCCCACGCCGGCGGCGGATCGGGCCCGAGAAAGCGCTCGGGCGAGAAGCGCTCGGGCTCGGGGTAGATGCGCGGATCGTGGTGCACGGAGAAGACGGCGGGCATCAGCACCCAGCCCTCGGGCAGTGCGTACTCGCCGAGGAGCGCCGGCACGGTCAGCTTTCGCACCAGGGCGGGCACGAGCGGGCGCTGCCGGAGGACCTCCCTGACCACCGCTTCGAGATAGACGTCGTCTTCGGGGTCGGTGGCTATCCGGGCGGCGATCTGCGGATGGCGGGCGAGGCGCTCGAAGGCCCATGAGAGCGCCGCGGCCGTGGTCTCGTGGCCGGCGACCAACATCGTCATCAGTTCGTCGCGAAGCTCCGAGTCGGTCAGCGACGCATCGCGGGAGTCGCGGGTGCGGATCAACATCGCCAGCGCGTCCTCGCGGGTGGCGACGCCCGGGTCGGTGAGGCGGTCCCGGATCTCCGCGTGGAGGAGCTCGTCGAGCTCCTCGACGGCGCGCATCAGGCGCCCGTAGGGGCTGATGCCACCCACTCGGCGCCGGAAATATGGGGTCAGCGTCAGCGGTGAGCTGCAGAGGTCCATGACGCGGGGGAAGAGCTCGCGCAGGCGGCGCTCGCGATCGGCGGACATCCTGCCGAGGACGATGCGGAGGATCGTCGAGAAGGTGATCTCGCGCATCTCCTCGTGCAGCTCGAAGGGTCGCCCTCGGGGCCAGTCGGCGACCCGCTCGGCGGTGACGGCGGCGACGAGGTCGGTGAACTTGCGCATCACCGAGCCGTGGAACGCGGGCCTGATCAGGGCGCGATGCTGGCGATGCTCCTCGCCGTCGATCACGAGCAGCGACGAAGGCCCGAGGACCGGCCGCATCAAGCCGTTGCCATCGCCGGTCCGAACGGTCGATGCATCGGCCGTGACGATCCCCCGGACGAGCTCGGGGTCGGCGACGAACACCGTGTTTCGCTTCGGCCCCAGCGGCGCCCGGAAGACCGGGCCGTATCGAGCCTGCCAGCGCCCGATGAACCCGACCGGGTCCTTGAACCAGTGCATGGAGCGCGCGACGGGCCAGCGGGTCGGCCCCGGGGGGAGGGGATGGCCCGCCTCGGCGACACCGGGCTGGAAACCGGACATCCCTGTCACAGCGCCCTCATCACCTTCAGATCCTCCGCAGGCCGGAGTACCGGACGCAAGCGCGCGAGGGTCCTGATCGCGGAATTTGCGCGCTTTCATTTCCGCAATTTGCGCCGGTTGCCACGCACAAGCTGACGGCAAAGTACAAAGTACGCAGTCCTACTGCTTACTTTCGCGATAGGCTCCCGGGCGACCGCCCGGACCCGAGAGGAAGCGAGAGAGCAATGGCGACCGCCACCGACTCCGTGCTGAAGCCCGACCACGGCAACCGTCGCAAGCACTTCATCTTCAACGACGAGCACGAGGACCTGCGCGAGTCGATGCGCTCGTGGGTGCAGAACGAGTGTCACCCCCACCGCAACGAGTGGGAGGAGACGCTCTGGCCGGACTCGATCCTGCGCCGCGCCGCCGAGCTCGGCTTCGTCGGCCTCTGCTTCCCGGAGGAGTACGGCGGCCAGGGCGGCGACTACTTCTACTCGCTGGTGCGCGCCGAGTGCATGAGCTACTCGGGCTCGGGCGGGTTCAACATGGGGATGGCGGTGCACACCGACATGGCGCTGCCGCCGGTCGAGCTGCTCGGCACCGAGGAGCAGAAGCAGCGCTACCTCGTTCCCGGGATCAAGGGCGAGAAGATCTCCTCGCTGGGGATCACCGAGCCGGGCGCGGGCTCGGACGTCGCCGGCATCCGCACCACGGCGAAGCGCGACGGCGACGAGTACGTGATCAACGGCTCGAAGACGTTCATCACCAACGGCGCGCGCGCGGACTTCATCATCCTCGTCACGAAGACCGACCCCGACGGTGGCCATGACGGGATCACCCTGTTCATCGTCGACCTCAAGGACGACGAGGGCAACAACGTCCCCGGATTCAGCGTCTCCCGCAAGCTCGAGAAGATGGGGATGCACGCGTCCGACACGGGCGAGCTCTCCTTCGAGGACGTCCGCGTGCCGGCGGAGAACATGCTCGGCCAGGAGGGCAAGGGCTTCTACCACATCTCCTGGGAGCTCCAGGGCGAGCGGCTGGTCGCCGCCGCCGGTTGCGTCGCCTCCGCAGAGCGGATGTTCGAGCGCACGCTCGAGTACGCGCAGGAGCGCCAGGCATTCGGCCGCTCGATCGGCCGATTCCAGACGATCCGCCACAAGTTCGCGGAGATGGCGACGCAGATCGAGGCCGGCAAGCAGATGACCTACGCGACCGCCTGGCGGTTCGCCAACGGCGAGTATCCGGTGCGCGAGATCACCGCGACGAAGCTGTTCACCTCGCGGATGGCGTGCGACGTCGCCGACGAGTGCGTGCAGATCCACGGCGGCTACGGCTACATGAAGGAGTACGAGATCGAGCGTGCCTATCGCGACGTGCGCCTGAACCGGATCGGCGCCGGAACCGACGAGATCATGCTCGAGGTGATCGGGCGCTCATACGGCCTCTAGATCTGCATTGTTCCCGCCTTGAGACGTGAACCCCCGGAGGCTCTTTCGAGCGGCTCTTGGAAGCCGCCCCTGCGGCGATCCTCGTCGCCGACGACTCCGGTCGGATCGTCTTCGCGAACTCCGAGTTCTCCCGCCTTCTCGGTCGCGATGACGGCGACCTCGTCGGTCGCGAGGCCGCGGAGCTCCTGCTGACGGGTGACGACGGCGAAGACTCCAGGCTCGTCCGCGGCGACGGCAACGAGCTGCCGGTCGAGGCCGCGGTCTCGGAGGTCGAGACGGAGAAGGGGACGATGAGCGTCACCGTGCTGCGCGATCTCTCCGCCGATCTCGAGGGCGAGCGCGAGCGACAGAACCTCGAGACGCAGCTGATGCGGGCGACCGGAGCCGAGTCGATCGACGCTCAACTCGGCCAGACCGGTCGGCTGGAGACGGTCGGCCAGCTCGCCGGCGGCATCGCCCACGACTTCAACAACATCCTCGGCGTGATCATCAACTACTCGCAGTTCGTCATCGACGAGCTCGACGAGAGCTCGCCGGTGCGCGCCGACGTCGAGGAGATCTGGCGCGCCGCCCGCCGCGGCGCGGCGCTGACCCGGCAGCTGACGATCTTCAGCCGCCACGAGTCGCAGTCGCTCGAGTCGCTGATCCTCAACGACGTCGTCGCCGACCTGGAGGCGCATGCTCAAGCGCACCCTCGGTGAGCACATCGAGCTTTCGACCAGCCTCGGCGCCGGCCTCTGGCCGATCGAGGCCGACCGCGGCCAGATCGAGCAGACGCTCGTGAACCTCTCGCTCAACTCGCGCGACGCGATGCCGGACGGCGGCACGCTGAAGATCACGACCGAGAACGTCGAGCTCGACGGCCAGCGAGGCAAGCCTCTACCCCTCGATCGAGCCGGGCCGGTTCGTCCGGCTCTCGGTCGAGGACTCCGGCGTGGGCATGGACGGGGAGGTCGCGGCCCGCGCTTTCGAGCCCTTCTACACGACGAAGGCCCAGGGCGAGGGCACCGGCCTGGGGCTGGCGATCGTCTACGGGATCGTCACCAGCGCCGGCGGCGCTGTCGCGCTCTCCTCCGAGCCCGGCTTCGGGACCGTGGTCACCGCGCATTTCCCCGCCGTTGCCGCTTCTGTGCCCGGCGAGGACGGTGATCCCGAGAATCGCGATGTCGCCGCGTCGGAGAGGGTGCTCGTCGTCGAGGACGATCCGAGCATGCGCCGGATGGCCGAGCGGATCCTGCGCCGCGCAGGCTACGAGGCGGCGACCTCGCCCGGCGGCCGTGACGCCCTCCGAAAGCTCGAGGAGGGGGAGCATTTCGACCTCCTGCTCACGGACGTCGTCATGCCCGAGATGTCCGGCACCGAGCTCGCCGGGCGCGCGGCGGCGCTCTACCCGGACCTGCGGATCCTGCTGATGTCGGGCTACGTGGACCGTCCCGGGGTGGGGCCGGTCGAGGACGACGCGGAGCTGCTGGAAAAGCCCTTCCGGGCGGAGGACCTGCTGGGGAAGGTGCGCGAGGTGCTCGAGTCCGAGCCGCGAGCCGCCCGCTGAGGGCAACCCGGGCCCGCGTTCCCGAGGCTCACCCGGGAAGCTCGGCGCGGCGGCGCTCGAGGAAGGAGCGCTCGACCGGGCTCGCGGTCAGCTCGAGCGCGCGCTCGTAGGCGGCGGCGGCCTCGTCGGGACGCCCCACCCGCTGCAGCAGGTCGGCGCGGGCGGAGTGCATCAAGTGGTAGCCCTCGAGGCCCTCGATCCGCTCGATCTCGGCGAGGCCCTCCTCGGGACCGGACTCCATCGCGACCGCGACCGCTCGGTTGAGCCGGATCACCGGCGAGGCGTCGAGATCCGCGAGCCGGTCGTAGAGCATGCGGATCCGCGCCCAGTCCGTCTCCTCGGCACGGGGGGCGCGACAGTGCTCGGCGGCGATCCCGGCCTGGAGGGCGTAGGGGCCGGGTGCCGGGGTCGCGAGCGACCGGCGGGTGAGCGCCAGGCCGATGTCGATCTGGTTGCGGTCCCACAGCGACCGGTCCTGCTCGGCGAGCGGGACCATCTCCCCCGACTCGTCGAGCCGGGCCGCGCGGCGGGCATCGTGGAGCAGCATCATCGCGAGCAACCCGGCCATCTCCGGCTCGTCCGGGAGCATCGCGGCCAGCACCCGCGAGAGCCGGATCGCCTCGGCGCAGAGCTCGCGCCGGATCAGCGCGTCCGACGACGAGGCCAGGTAGCCCTCGTTGAAGATCAGATAGAGGGTCGCGAGGACCCCGGAGAGCCGCTCGCCGAGCCGGTCGCGCTCCGGCACCTCGTACGGGATGCCGGCGTCGCGGATCTTGCGCTTCGCGCGGACGAGGCGCTGCGCCATGGTCGACTCCGAGACGAGGAACGCGCGGGCGATCTCCGCCGTGGTGAGGCCGCCGAGGGTGCGGAGGGTCAGGGCCACCCGCGCCTCCGTCGCAAGGGCGGGGTGGCAGCAGGTGAAGATCAGGCGGAGGCGATCGTCGGGGAACTCCTCCGATTCGCCCGGCCCCTCCACGCCTTCCTCGGCGCCGAGGCGTTCCAGCCCGGCCAGGACCTCCGTCTTCACCTCGAGCGTTCGCCGGCGGCGGAGGCGGTCGATCGCGCGGTTGCGCGCGACCCGTGTGATCCAGGCGCCCGGGTTGTCGGGCACGCCGTCGCGCGGCCAGCGCTCGAGCGCGACGACGAAGGCGTCCTGGACCGCCTCCTCGGCCAGGTCGAAGTCGCCGAGGACGCGGATCAGGCTGGCGACCGCCCGTCCCGACTCGCGCCGGAACAGGCGGTCGAACGACCCTTCGCGAATCGCTACGACGCCGAGGCCTCCTGAGCCTGCGGCTCGTCGAGCCCCGCGCTCTCGTAGTCCATCACCGGCCGGACCTCGATCGCGCCGGTCACGGCCGGGATCTTCTTCGCCCACTCGAGCGCCTGGTCGAGGTTGTCGCACTCGATCAGGTAGAAGCCGCCGAGCTGCTCCTTGGTCTCGGCGAACGGACCGTCGGTGGTCGTCCGCTCGCCGCCTTCGCCGATCCGGACCGTGGTCGCCGACGCCGACGGGGAGAGCCCCTCGCCGGCGATGAACGCGCCGGATTCCCGGAGCTCGTCCGTGAATGCCTGCCAGCGGCCCATCTGCTCTTGCATCTGCTCCGGGGTCGCGTCCTCCATGCCGCCCTCTCCCCCGATGATCGCAAGCACGTACCTCATCTCGGCCTCCTTTTCAGCCGTGGTGGGCGGCGTCTCTCGCCGCCCGTTCAACCCTACGACGAACGGCGCCGCCAGAAATCGACAGGCGGTGAAGATCTCGAGCGGATACGTTGCGCCTCGCGATCTCCCATCTCGACCACATCCGCTCCTACTACGAGGCGCTCAACACGGGCGACGCCGACGCGGTGGCGGCGCATTTCACCGACGACGCGACGCACTACTACACGCGCCTCGGCCCGCACCATGGCCGCGAGATCGCCGACAACGCCGCCTGGGGCGTCGAGACCGTGGACGGCCAGTGGTGGCTCGAGCACGGGATCGAGTCCGGCGACGAGGTCGTGATCGAGTGGACGATGACCTGGCGGGACCCGAAGTCGGGCGAGAAGCGGCTCAACCGCGGCACCGAGTGGTTCCGGCTCGAGGGACGGCAAGATCGCCGAGGTCCGCGCCTACCACCACGGCGACCGCAAGAACCCGCAGGGCGACCTGCTCGGCTTCGACCACGGCGGCCGCGGCCACACGACGCTGGAGGACTGGAAGGCCCCAGCCGAGCAGCGGGACGAAAAACTGCGGCAATAAAGGGGGAGGATTCGGAGGCGTTCCGGACTTGTGGTCGTGGTGCGACCAAAGGTCAGGAATGCCGACTCGATCCTCACCAGGCTGGGCACCAGGTCGAAGGGGGTCGCCACGCGGGCAGAGCTCTTGCTCGAGGGCCTTACCCCTGCCGAAATCAAGCACCGCCTCGAAACTGGCGCGCTCTCGGCCGAGTTCCGCGGCGTCTATCGCATCGGCCACCGCGCCCCGGACATCCTGGCCCGCTACCTGGCCGCGGTCAAGGCCTGCGGCAACGGCGCCGTCCTCAGCGGAAGGGCCGCCGCATGGCTGTGGGGTCTGATCAAGGGCCCTCCTCCCCCGCCCGAGGTGAGCGCGCCAACCGAGCGCCGAATCAAAGGCCTCGCGACCCGCCACCGCCGCCTGCACCACGGCGAGCTCACCACCCACCGCGACATCCCGGTGACGACGGTACCCCTGACACTCCTAGATCTATCCTCCTTACTTGCCCTGGAGAACCTCGCGCTCGCATGCCACGAGGCGGGCGTGAGGTACCGCACCTCCCCAAGGGCGGTCCGTTCGGTCCTGGCCCGCCGCCCCAACACCGAGGGCGCGGCCAAGCTGCACGCGGTGCTCGAGGGCGAGCCGGTCTCGCTCTCGAAGCTGGAGGCCCGCTTCTTGGTCCTGCTTCGCGAAGCCGGCCTCCCCCTGCCGATCACCAACAAGCCCGCCGGCGGGCGCCGGGTCGACTGCCGCTGGCCCGAGTTCCGCCTCACCGTCGAGCTCGACTCCTACCGCTTCCACAACTCCCGCCACTCCTGGGAACAGGACCGCCGCCGCGAGCGCCAGGCCTATGCCCGCGGCGATGAGTTTCGCCGCTACACATGGATGGACGTGACCGAACTCCCCGGCGCCCTCCTCCGCGAACTCAAGGCACTGTTAGCGTCCGCCGCGGCGTGAACGTCATCAAGGACACGCGGCAAGCGGGCGCTCCTGCCGCCGTTCACCGACGAGCACGAGGAGCTGCGCGAGTCGATCGGGCGCTTCGTCCGCAACGAGATCGTCCCCCACGTCGACGAGTGGGAGGAGGCGCGCGAGTTCCCGCGCGAGCTCTACGAGCGCTGCGGCGAGCTCGGGTTCCTCGGGCTCAAGTACCCGGAGGAGCTCGGCGGGCAGGGCGGCGACTACGTCCACGACGCGGTCTGGGCCGAGGAGCTGGCGCGGGCCGGCGCGGGCGGCGGCGTCGGCGCCGGCCTCGGCGCCCACACCGGGATCGCGACCCCGCCGATCTTCAAGTTCGGCACGCCCGATCAGCACCAGCGCTTCCTCGTGCCGGCGATCAAGGGCGAGAAGATCTGCGCGCTCGGGATCACCGAGCCCGGCGCGGGCTCGGACGTCGCCTCGATCCGGACGACCGCGAAGAAGGTCGACGGCGGCTACGTCGTCAACGGCTCGAAGACCTTCATCACCAACGGCGTCCGCGCCGACTTCCTCGTCTGCGCCGTGAAGACGAACGAGGAGGGCGGCCACCACGGCATCTCGTTCCTGATCCTCGAGCGCGACATGCCCGGCTACGAGGTCTCGCGCAAGCTCGAGAAGATGGGCTGGCACTCCTCCGACACCGGCGAGCTCTCCTTCACCGACGTCGAGGTGCCCGACGAGAACCTGCTCGGCGAGGAGAACGGCGGCTTCTACCTGATCATGGCCAACTTCCAGTGGGAGCGGCTGCTGATGGCGCTCGGCGCGGTCGGGGCGATGCAGAAGCTCTTCGAGGTGACGCTCGAGTACGCGAAGGAGCGCCAGGCGTTCGGCCGCCCGATCGGCCGCTTCCAGGTGATCCGCCACAAGTTCGCCGAGATGGCGGTGACGATCGAGGCCGGCCGCGCGATGACCTACAACGCGCTGCGCCTGTTCTGCGAGGGCGAGAACGCGATCCAGGAGGTGACGATGGCGAAGCTCTTCACCCAGCGCAACGCCGTCGACCTCGCCGACGAGTGCCTCCAGATCCACGGCGGCTACGGCTACATGCGCGAGTACGGCATCGAGCGCGCCGTCCGCGACCTCCGCCTCGGCCCGATCGGCGGCGGCACCGACGAGATCATGAAGGAGATCCTCGGGAAGACGCTCGGGCTCTGAGGCCCCGGAACGACGGCGGCGCGCCCGAGGGCGCGCCGCCGTGGCTCGGGTGTGTCGCTCCGAGTCGCTACGAGTTGATGATCGCGCGGACCAGGTCGGGCGTTGAACGGGCGCTCGCCGTTGACCAGGGTGAGGCTGCCGAGGCCGCCCTGGCTTGCGGGCGTAGCTCGAGCTCGTGCGCGAGGTCGGCGACCCCGTTCGATGCCGGGAACGGCAGCGACCTGCAGCGTGCTCGAGGGTCCCGATCGCCTGGCCGCTCTCGCCGAGGAATCCGCTTCCCGAGTCACCGGGGATGCCCGGCGTGGCCGTGTAGACGGTCCGGCTCCAGCCGTTGCCCTCGCCCTGGACGACAACGCCCTGCTTCGGGCTGAGCTTGGTGACGCCGGCGCGCAGCGCCGGAGTTGCCGTACGAGTAGACGTCGTCGCCGAGCATCGCCGAGGAACCGCCGAGGCCGTGCGGGCCGCCGAAGCCGGGCACCGTCGGGTTGACGTTCGCCACGTCGGCCGGGTCGAGCCGGACGAGCGCGAAGTCGTTGTACTCGCACGCGTCCGCGTTCGTCTCGCCGTTTGCTGCATCGCGACCCACGAGCTGTAGGCGAGCGTGCCGGGCCGGGTCGCGCCGTCGACCTCGACCGGCGTGCCGAGCGGCAGCGTGCCCGCGTCGCAACCGTTGGTGTCGGTCGCGGCGCCGGTGCCGGAGCAGTGCGCGGCCTGGCCGATGTAGGTGTCGGAACCGTTCCGGAAGATGAAGTTCGCGGTGCACTGGGCGCCTTCGGTGAACGTCATGGACGCCGGGATGAACCGCGCCGGTGCCGGCCGCGGACGCCGCGGCGGGCGCGATCGCGAGGACGGCGAGCGCGGCAAGCGCCGCAGCACGCCGAACGGTGTCTTCTTCATTGCGTGTGTACCCCCATGTTCGATTGCTCTTGTCAGAGCGACCCCACGCCGTCGCCCCCACGACGGTCCCCCTCGGGCCCCCTTGGCCCGGCGGCCAGTATTCCATAGACATGGCCCCGGGGCGCAGGTCGGGCTTCGGCGATGGTGAGCCCTCGCTGGCTATCTGCGGGCCGATGGCAACCGCCTCGACCGACTCGCTCGCGCCCTACTCGCTGCCGCAGGAGTTCCTCGACTTCCGCGAGACGATCCGCCAGATCGCGCAGGAGCGGGTCGCGCCGCGCGCCGCCGAGATCGACGAGAAGGCCGAGTACCCGCGCGACATCCGCGAGCTCTTCGCCGAGCACGACCTGCTCGGGCTTCCCGTTCGACGAGGAGCACGGCGGCACCGGGACCGGGACGCTGATGCTGAACATCGCCGTCGAGGAGATCGCCGCCGCCTGCGCCTCCTCGGCGCTGATCCTGATGGTCCAGGAGCTCGGCACGCTGCCGATCAGGCTCTTCGGAACCGACGAGCAGAAGCAGCGCTTCCTGCCGAAGTGCGCCTCCGGGCGAGTGGACTCCCGCCTTCGCGCTCTCCGAGCCCGACGCCGGCTCCGACCCGGGCGGGATGCGCACCCGCGCCGTCCGCGACGGCGACGAGTGGGTGATCGACGGGGCGAAGAACTGGATCTCCAACCTCGGCGTCAACGACTTCTACGTCGTCTTCTGCGTCACCGATCCCGACGAGGGCCACTCGCGCGGGATCTCTGCGTTCATCGTCGAGTCCGATCGGGACGGGGTCTCCGTCGGCAAGCTCGAGCACAAGATGGGGATCCGCGGCTCGCCCACCGGCCAGCCGGTCTTCGACTGCGTCCGCGTCCCGGCCGAGAACCTGATCGGGACCGAGAACGAGGGCTTCAAGGTCGCGATGGCGACGCTCGACCGCTCCCGCCTCGGCGTCGCCGCGCAGGCCGTCGGGATCGCCCAGGGCGCGACCGACTACGCCGCCGCCTACGCCCAGGAGCGCCAGCAGTTCGGCAAGCCGATCGCCGCCTTCCAGGGGATCCAGTTCAAGCTCGCCGAGATGGAGACGCGCACGGCGGCCGCGCGCGAGCTCCTCTACCGCGCCTGCGTCGAAGGTCGACGCCGGCGATCACGACATGGGCAAGCACTCGGCGATGGCGAAGCTGTTCGCCTCCGACACCGCGATGTGGGTGACCACCGAGGCCGTCCAGGTCCTCGGCGGCTACGGCTACGTCAACGAGTACCCGGTCGAGCGCATGATGCGCGACGCCAAGATCACCCAGATCTACGAGGGCACGAACGAGATCCAGCGCCTCGTCATCGCCCGCACGCTGCGCTAGCCGAATCCCACGGGCAGGGCGTGATCTTCGCGCGCCGAACACGTTCTCAGGAGTGAGGCAGGCACCACTGCGGAAGGAACGAGAAGATGCGCAACAAGGAAGTCGAGCACTGCGAGCGGACCGGGCGGATCGTCGGCCACTGCGGCTGCGGCGACTGCTACGCGCGGCGGCTGGCGAAGCTCGTGCAGCGAGGACCCGGCGCTGCGCGCCGTGAGCCGCTCGCCGTGGGCTACCCGCGGTACCTGGTCACCAACGCGCTGTAGCCGCGCCCACATAGAGTCCCGCCCTCGGATTCGAACCGAACGAGGGAGACACATCACAGATGGGACTGCTTGATGGGAAGAGCGCGATCGTCACAGGGTCGGCGCGCGGAATCGGGCGGGCGACCGCCGAGCTCTTCGTCTCCGAGGGCGCGAAGGTCCTGATCAACGACATCGACGGCGACGTCGCCGAGCAGGCGGCCTCCGAGATCGACGGCGAGACCGCGACCTTCTCCGGGGACCTGACCGAGGACGGCGTGCCCGACAAGCTGGTCGAGACCGCGATCGACGCCTTCGGCCAGGTCGACATCGTCGTCAACAACGCCGGCTACACCTGGGACGGCGTCGTCCACCGGATGAGCGACGAGCAGTTCCAGGCGATGCTCGACATCCACACGATCGTCCCCTTCCGGGTGATCCGCGCGCTCGCCCCGAGCTGGCGCGAGGCGGCGAAGTCCGAGCGCGACCAGGGCCAGGAGGTCTTCCGCAAGATCATCAACATCACCTCGATCTCGGGGACGATGGGCAACGCCGGCCAGGCCAACTACTCGGCCGCGAAGGCCGGCGTCACCGGCCTGACGAAGACGATCGCCAAGGAGTGGGGCCAGTTCAAGATCAACTCGAACGCGGTCGCCTTCGGCTTCGTCGAGACCCGCCTCACCCAGGCAAAGGAGAAGGGCGAGACGATGGAGTCCCACGGCGAGAAGATCGATCTCGGGATCCCCGAGCAGCTGCGCTCGATGGCGTCGATGACCATCCCGCTCGGCCGCCCGGCACAGCCCGAGGAGGCCGCGGGCCCGGTCCTGTTCCTCGCCTCGCAGCTCTCCAACTACGTCCACGGCCAGGTCATCAACGTCACCGGCGGTCAGTTCACCGGGATGACGACCTAGGACCGCTCGCTTAAGAGGAGGCCCGGCGAGGCGCCGGAGGTCGGTGGCGCCTCGCCGTTCCCCTGCACCTCTCCTCTTCCCCTGCCGTCCCCGCTGAGCGTGTGGGACGGCGCGCCGTGTGTACCCGCAACGGTCTTTTTGCTTCGAGACCATCTTCGGCCGCGGGCGGCCGGATGTCATGCGTAGTGGGCCGCGAACCGGTTGCGGATAACTACGGTTTCTTCGGGCGCCGCTGCTCGGCGGGAAGCTCGCCGGAATCGCCGTAGACCCCGGGGGGCCAGGCGCCGAACCAGTTGTCGCGGGCGCCGTCGAAGGTGATCACGCAGCCGGAGAAGAAGTCGCCCGCCGGGGAGGCGAGGAAGGCGACGAGCCAGCCCATCTCCTCCTCGCGCCCCATCCGCTGCAGCGGCACCGTGCGCGCGACGTTCTTCGAGATCTCGGGCGGGTACTTCGTCCGCAGCGTCTCGGTGTCGAACTGGCCGACCGCGATCGCGCAGAGCTTGATGTCGAAGCGCGACCACTCGATCGAGAGGGTCTTCATCATGTTCTCGACCGCGGCGCGGGCGGCGCCGGAGTGGACCATGCCGGGCATCCCGTTGTGGGGCGAGATCGTCATGCTGACGACCTTCCCGCCGCCCTGGGGGATGAAGGCCTTGGTCGCGACCGCGTGCGTCATCTGCCAGGTGCCCTGGACGTTCAGCTCGATCACGGTCCGAAAGCCCTTCGCCGAGATCGCCTCCGCCGGGCTCAGGAACTGGCCGCCGGCGTTGTTGACCAGCAGGTCGATACGGCCGTGGCGCTCGAGCACGCCGTCGACGAGCTCGTTGACGGCGCCCTCGTCGCGGATGTCGGCGACCACGGCCTCGGCCTTGCCCCCGGCCTCGTTCAGCTCGGCGGCGACCTCCTCGATCGGCTCCGGGCGGCGCCCGCAGCCGACCACCGTCGCGCCGAGCGCGGCGAGCTCACGGGCGCACGCCCTGCCCAGCCCGGTGCCCGCCCCCGGAGACGATGCAGACCTGGCCCTCGAGCAGGCCCTGGGCGAAAACTTCCGATCGAAGCTCCTCCTGCACGGGTCGCGGAGCTTATCCCTAGCCTGAGCCGGCCGATGAACGTCCACGCAGATCCGAAGCCCCTGGAGGGTCCGCTCCCCGGCGGTCCCGAGGGAACGACGGTCACCGTCGAGCCCCTGCTCGGAGGCGAGCTGCAGGCACCGCCCGGCAACTTCGAGGCCAGCGGCGGCAAGCGCATGCGGCGGCTCGCCATGCTCGGAATCGGCGTCCCGCGCTCGAAATGGTGGTGGGTGCCGGCGCCCGCGTTCCTCGTCACGCACCCGACCTACGGCCCGTTCCTGGTCGACACCGGCCTCCACCCCTCGGTCGCCGCACGCCCGCACGAGAACATGGGCCGCGCCTGGGCGCGCTTCACCCGACCCCGGCTCGAGCCCGGCCGCGACATCCCGGCCCAGCTCCGCGAGCGCGGCCTCGAGGCGAGCGGCCTCGCCCTCGTCGTCCTCACCCACCTCCACCAGGACCACGCCTCGGGGATCGCCGGCGTTCCCGAACTCGACCTTCATCGTCACCGAGGCCGAGTGGGAGGCGGCGACGACCGATCCCCGCCCGCTCTTCCGCGGCTACCGGCCGTCCCAGTTCGACTACGTCTTCGACTACCGCTCGCTCAGCTACGACGGGCCCAACGTGACCTCGTACTCGAACTTCGGCCGCACCTTCGACCTCTTCGGCGACGGCTCGGTCCGGCTCGCCTCGCTGCCCGGCCACACCGCCGGCCACCAGGGCGTGATCTGCCGCCTCCGCGACCGCGACTTCGTGATCGCCGGCGACGCCGTGTACACCTGGCGCCAGCTCGAGGGCGGCCCGCCCCCGCCATTCCCCGTCGACCCGCACCGCTGGCGCCGCTCGCTCAACGAGCTCCAGCTGTTCCACCGCAACTACCCGCAGGCGGTGATCGTGCCGGGCCACGACCCGGCGCACTGGCACTCGCTGGACGAGCGCTACGAGTAGGGCGCCTGGATCTAGCTCGACTCGGCGCCGCTCGGCGCGCCGGGCGGCCCGCCGGGGATGCCGTCCTTCAGCGAGCGGATGACTCCGCGGCGGCCCTTCTCGTCGAGGGCCTCGTACATCTGCCGGACCGGAACGAAGATCTTCTCCGAAGCCTCCTGCTGCTGCTCGCGGGTCGGGTTCTCGACGACCGGGAAGGTCATCGGCTCGCCGTACTGGACCGTGACCTTGGGGAAGGTGAGGCGCTTCCAGTTGCGGACGCTCTGCGAGCCGTGGATCGCGACCGGGACGACCGGCACGCCGGACTCGAGCGCGAGCCTGCCGACGCCGGGCTTGGGCTCGCCGAGGCCGCCCGCTGCGCGAGCGCCCGCCCTCCGCGTAGATCAGGACGCATCCGCCGCGGTCGAAGATCGCGTGCGCGGTGATGAACGGCTCCTCGTCGCGGTGGCCGCGGCGCAGCGGGAAGACCCCGCCGACGCGGAAGATGTAGTCGCCGATCGGGTTGCCGAAGAGCTGCGACTTCGCCATGAAGTGGATCTTCCGGCGGATGTAGACCCCGCAGAAGAAGTGGTCCATGTTCGAGAAGTGGTTCGGCGCGAGGATGAACGCGCCCTCAGCCGGGACGTTCTCGGTGCCGATCGCGCGCGTGCGGTAGAGGATCAGCGCGATCGGGGTGAGGATCATCCGCACGAACTCGTAGATCCAGCCCGGCTTGTGCGTCCGCGTCCATTCGTGGAAGTGCTGGAAGTGCTCCGCGGGGCGCTTCTCCTTGTATTTCTGGGGCTTCAGCTCGGCCATCCGAAGGCCGGCGCGTCGGCGGCGCCGGTGATAGGTCTACCCGGTCGCGATCGGCGGGTTACGCGTCAATCGCGCGCCCAGCCGCGGGCGCGATCGAGGGCCTCGTGCCAGCGGGACGAGCAGCTGCTCGCGCTCGTCCTCGCCCATCCGCGGCTCGTAGCGCGCCGCCTCGCGCCACATCGCCCGGACCTCCTCGCGGTCCCACAGCCCGGTCGCGATCCCGGCGAGGTAGGCGGCGCCGAGCGCGGTCGTCTCGGAGACCTCGGGGACGATCACCGGAACGCCGAGCACGTCGGCCTGGAACTGCATCAGCCAGCGGTTGGCGACCGCGCCGCCGTCGGCCTTCAGCTCGGCGAGCCGCTCGCCCGAGGCCTCCTCCTGCGCCCGGACCGCGTCCACCGTCTGGTAGGCGATCGCCTCGAGCGCGGCCCGGGCGAGGTGGGCGCGGCCCGATGCCGCGGGTGAGCCCGACGATCGTCCCCCGCGCGTAGGGGTCCCAGTGCGGCGAGCCGAGGCCGGTCAGCGCCGGGACGAAGTAGACGTCGTCGTTCGAGTCGAGCGAGCCGGCGAGGCCCTCGGTCTCGCGCCGCCTCGGCGATCAGCCCGAGCCCGTCGCGCAGCCACTGCACCGCCGCGCCGGTGACGAAGACGGAGGCCTCGAGCGCGTAGTCGGTCTCCTTGCCGAGCCCCCAGGCGACCGTCGTCAGCAGGCCCTCGCCGGGATCGGCCGCCTCGGTGCCGGTGTTGAGCAGGACGAAGCTGCCGGTGCCGTAGGTGTTCTTGGCGCTGCCCGGGCTCGTGGCACGCCTGGCCGAAGAGCGCGGCCTGCTGGTCGCCGGCGATCCCCGCGACGGGCACGTCGCCGCCGAACTCGCCCGTGCGGCCGTAGACCTGGGCGGAGGGCACCGGCTCGGGCAGCGCCGAGGGATCGACGCCGAGCAGCTCGCAGAGCGAGCCGTCCCAGGCGAGCTTGCGGATGTCGAAGAGCATCGTCCGCGACGCGTTCGAGACGTCGCAGACGTGGCGGCCGGTGAGCTTGTAGACGAGCCAGGAGTCGATCGTGCCGAAGACGGCGTCCCGCGCCGCCTCGACGTTCTGCAGCAGCCACTCGATCTTCGTGCCGGAGAAGTAGGGGTCGATGACGAGGCCGGTGCGCTCGCGGACGAGCTCCGTGTGCCCCGCCTCGCGCAGCTCGTCGCAGCGCGCAGCGGTGCGCCGGTCCTGCCAGACGAGCGCGTTGTGGACCGGCTCGCCGGTCTCGGGATCCCACGCGACGACCGTCTCGCGCTGGTTCGTGATCCCGATCCCGGCCAGGCCCGCGCCGGTCGTGCCGGCGTTCCCCATCGCCTCCGAGGCGACCCGCCGGGTCACGTTCCAGATCTCGTTCGCGTCGTGCTCGACCCAGCCCGGGCGCGGGAAGTGCTGGCGGAACTCGCTGTAGGCGCGCCCGGCGACCCTGCCCTCGCGGTCGAAGACGAGGCAGGTGGTGCCGGTGGTGCCCTGGTCGATCGCGAGGATCACGGGTCGGGAGGCTAACCCCGCCTGCCCTACCGGCGCGAGAGGTAGACCCGCAGGAAGTCGGCGAGCTGGCGGCCGCGGTGGACGAACCCGCGCAGGGTCCGGCCGGTCGCGCGATGCTCGAGCTCGAGCTCGACCTCTTCGATCCGCAGCCCCGCCCTGGCGGCGTCGATGTTCATCGCCGTCTCCATCCCGTAGCCGCGGGCGAACGGCAGCAGGGACCGCAGGGCGCCGGCGCGCAGCGCGCGCTGGCCCGAGATCGGCGCCCCCAGCGTCACGCCGCCGAGCCGCTCGGTCGCCCAGCGCGAGAAGCCGAGCGCGAGCCCGAACCCCCCTCCCACCCGCCGGGCGAAGGCGGCGATCGCGAGATCGCACCCGCCGCTCGCGACCGCGTCGACCAGCGGGGCCAGCCGCCCCGCCGTCGCCCCGAGGTCGCCGTCGCAGAGCAGGACCACGCCGCTGGGCTCGCCCTCGCTCAGGAGCGCCTCGGCGGCGGCGGTGACGTTCGCGCCCTTGCCGTGCGGGCGACCGCGGCTGACCACCTTCGCGCCGTGGGCCATCGCGACCTCCGCGGTGCCGTCGCCGGAGGCGTCGTCGGCGACCCAGAGGGCGGCGCCGGGGAACGCGCCGCGCAGCGCGTCGAGGGTCGCGCCGATCCGATCGGCCTCGTTGCGGGCGGCGACGATCACCGAGACCGCCGTCGTCCGCTGTCGCTTCCGAAGGTCAACGGGCGGGTTATTGTGCCGCGCCGTGCCCGATGTCGAAGCCCACATCACCGGGACCGTCTGGAAGATCGAGGTCGCCGTCGGCGACAACGTCGACGAGGGCGACACCGTCGCCATCCTCGAATCGATGAAGATGGAGATGCCGGTCGAGGCCGAGGACCCCGGAACCGTCAAGGAGATCCGCTGCTCAGAAGGGCAGTCGGTCTCCGAGGGCGACGTCCTCGTCGTCCTCGAGTAGCGGTGTCCGAGCAGCTCGCTGACGGCAAGCTGCTCCTCGACGAGCCCAGCGACGGCGTCGCCCGGCTCACGCTCAACAATCCCGAGAAGCGCAACCCGCTCGACCACGACGTCCTCGACGCGCTCGCCGGGGTCCTGCCGCGGCTCGACGACGGCATCCGGTACCGCTGCGTCCTCATCACCGGCGCCGGCACGGCCTTCTCGGCCGGCTACGACATCGGCTCGATCCCCGACGAGAGCTTCGCCCGCGACGCCGAGGCGCTGGTCGCCCACCCCTTCCACGCCGCGATGGAGGCCGTCAGCGCCCATCCCTTCCCGGTCGTCGCCGCGATCAACGGTCACTGCCTCGGCGGCGGGCTCGAGCTCGCCGTTCGCTGCGACCTGCGCGTCTGCGCCGCCGGCGCGAAGCTCGGCATGCCGCCGGCGCGCCTCGGGCTCGTCTACGGGCATACGGGGCTACGCCGCTTCATCGACGTGATCGGCGTCGCCCGCACGAAGGAGCTCTTCCTCACCGGGCTCACCGTCGATGGCGCCCGGGCCGAGGAGATCGGCCTCGTCCACGCCGTGACCGAGGACCACCTCCTGCCCGGCGAGGCGCTCGAGCTTGCCGAGACGATCGCGATGAACGCGCCGATCTCGATGCGCGGCAACAAGCAGGCGATCGAGACCCTGGCCGCCTTCCCACGGCTCACGGCCGAGCAGGAGCGCGAGCTGGTCGAGCTCCGCGAGGCCTGCTTTGACTCGGACGACTTCCGCGAGGGGATCCGCGCCTTCGCGGAGCGCCGCCAGCCGAAGTGGACCGGGCGCTGACGGTCGCGGACTAGCCGGCGTCGCCCTCGAGCGTCGCGTCGACCTCGATGTCCACGTTGCCGCGCAACGCACCCGAGATCGGGCAGCCTCGGCCGGCCGACGCCGCGGCCTCCTCGAACGCCGCCGGGTCGATGCCGGGGACGCGGCCGGTGACGGTGATCCGCGAGCTCTTCACGCCCTCCCCCGCGACGAAGGAGACGGTCGCGCTCGCGTCGAGACTCTCGGGCGGGTTCCCCGCCTCGCTCAGCTCGTGTGAGAGGGCCATGCAGTAGCAGGAGGCGTGGGCGGCGGCGAGCAGCTCCTCCGGGCTGGTCGTGCCCTCGGTGCGCTCGACCCGCGCCTGCCAGGTCACCTCGACATCGCCGAAACCGCCACTCGCGGGCTTCGTGGTGCCGCGACCCTCGGTGAGGCTGCCCTCCCAGTGCGTGTCCGCCTTCGACTCGCTCGCCATCTGCGTCTCCCTTTCCTCTCGTCCGGCCCGATTCCTAGCCTCCCCCGCGTTTTCGCACGCTAACCGAGGAGGCGCGATGGCGTCGCTGATCAGCTTCGAAGAGGCGCTCGAGCTCGCCGAGATCGCCGGGCAGGATGAGATCTCCGCGCTCGTCGAGCGCGCCTGGGCGGTGCGCACCGAGCGCTTCGGCGACTCGACCGACCTCTGCTCCCTCGTCAACGCGAAGTCGGGCGGCTGCGCCGAGGACTGCGGCTTCTGCGCCCAGTCGCGCTACGCCGAGGCGGACACGCCGATGCACGCGATGATGGAGCCCGAGCAGATCCTCGAGCACGCGAAGGCCGCGGAGGCGGCAGGGGCGCATCGCTTCTGCATGGTCACCCAGGGCCAGGGGCTCTCGAAGCGCGACTTCGCGAAGATCGAGGCGGGCGCCAAGCTCGTCGCCGAGCAGACCAACCTGAAGCGCTGCGCCTCGATCGGCCACATCTCCGCCGGACCGCGCCCAACGGCTCAAGGAGGCCGGCATCCAGCGCGTCCACCACAACGTGGAGACCGCGCGCTCGTACTACGACGAGGTCACGACCACGGTCCGCTACGAGGGCCGGATGCGGACGATCGACGCGGTGAAGGAGGCCGGCCTGGAGACCTGCGTGGGCGGCATCCTCAACCTCGGCGAGTCGCCGCGCCAGCGGGTCGAGATGGCGTTCGAGCTGGCCGAGGTGAACCCGGACTCGGTGCCGATCAACCTGCTCAACCCGCGCAGCGGGACGAAGTTCGGCGACCGCGAGATGATGGATCCCTGGGAGGTCGTCAAGTGGGTGGCGATCTTCCGCCTGATCCTCCCCGACGCCCTCTTCCGGCTCTGCGGCGGCCGGGTCGAGAACCTCCAGGACCTCCAGCCCCTGGCGGTGAAGGCGGGGCTCAACGGGGTGATGATGGGCAACTTCCTGACCACGCTCGGCGCCGAGCCCGCCGACGACCGCGCGATGTTCGAGGAGCTCGGCCTGAACGTCGCCCGCCAGGACGACAACGGGGCCAACCCGCGCCCCGACAACCGCTCCGGCTGGCTCGACGGCGAGACGCCGGTGACCCCCGTCGACGAGCTGATCGACTCCCAGGGGGAGGCGAACTTCTGGGATCCATCGACCCAGCTGCGGGTCGTGAAGAAGAAGCAGAAGCCGCCGCCCTACCCGAAGGCGGCGTGAGCGACGTCTCCCAGCGGCTCGCGGAGCTCCGCGAGGCGGGGCTCGAGCGCAGGCTGCGCGAGGTCGAGGGCGAGCAGGGGCCGCGCGTCGTCCTCGACGGCGCGGAGGTGCTTGCTGCTCTGCTCGAACAACTACCTCGGGCTCGCCACGCACCCGGCGGTCCGCGAGGCGGCCGCCGAGGCGGCGATGCGCTGGGGCGCCGGGGCGGGAGCCTCGCGGCTGATCTCGGGGACGATGACCGTCCACGGCCGGCTCGAGGAGCGCCTGGCGGCGTTCAAGCGCACCGAGGCGGCGCTCCTGTTCGGCTCCGGGTACCTCGCCAACACCGGGACGGTCTCGGCGCTGGCGCGGCGGGGCGAGGTCGTCTTCTCCGACCGCCTGAACCACGCCAGCATCATCGACGGCTGCCGGCTCGCCGGCGCGGAGACCTTCGTCTACGAGCACGCGGACCTCGACCACCTCGCCTGGGGCCTCGAGCGCGCCGACGGCCGGCCGGCGCTGATCGTCACCGACGGCGTCTTCTCGATGGACGGCGACGTCGCGCCGCTCGAGGGGCTGGCCGAGCTCGCCCGCCGCCACGGCTGCCGGCTGATGGTCGACGAGGCGCACGGCACGGGCGCGCTCGGCCCGGGCGGCCGCGGCTCAGTCGCCGCCGCCGGGCTCGAGGGCGAGGTCGACGTGATCGTCGGCACCCTCGGCAAGGCGCTCGGCGGCTACGGCGCCTACGTCTGCTGCGAGCGCGAGGTGCGCGACCTCCTGATCAACGTCGCCCGGCCGTTCGTCTTCTCGACCGCGCTGCCGCCGCCGGCCGTGGCGGCGGCGGACGCCGCCCTCGATGCGCTCGAGGCGGATCCGGGCATGGTCGAGCGGCTGCGGCGCAACGCGCTCCTGATCCGCGGCGAGCTCGCCGCCCGCGGCCTCGACGTCGCGCCCGACGGCACCCAGATCGTTCCGATCACCGTCGGCGACGCCGCCGACGCGACCGCGCTCTGCGAGGCCGTGCTCGCGCGCGGCGTCTTCGCCCAGGCGATCCGGCCGCCGACCGTGCCGGAGGGGACCTCGCGACTGCGGCTGACGGTGATCGCGACGCACCGCGAGGACGAGCTCCGGCGCGCCGCGGCCGTGATCGCGGCGGCGTGGCGGAAGCTGAAGCGAGGAGTCGGCGCGTCCGGCGCCCGGCGCCCTCCAACGCGCGGCGTGAGCGCCGGACTCTTCGTCACCGGCACCGGCACCGAGGTCGGCAAGACGGTGGTCGCCGCGGCGATCGCCCGCGCGGGCGCGAGGGGCGGCCGGCGGGTCGCGGTCTTCAAGCCCGCGGTGAGCGGCCTCGACGACTACTCGGAGTCCGGCGAGGAGCCCGACCACGAGCTCCTGCGCCGCGCCGCCGGATCGCGCCCAGTCCGACGACGAGATCGCGCCGTACCGCTACGGCCCGCCCGTCTCGCCCCACCTCGGCGCCGAGCTCGCCGGCGAGGAGATCGATCCGGCGACGGTGCTCGATGCGGCGCGGCGCGCCGCAGGAGGGCGCCGACCTGTTCGTCTGCGAGGGGGTCGGCGGGCTGATGGTCCCGCTCACCCTCGGCTACCTGGTCCGCGACCTCGCCCGCGACCTCGGCCTGCCGGTGGTGATCGCGGCCTCGCCCGGGCTCGGCACGATCAACCACACGCTGCTCACGATCGACGCGGCGCGGGCGGTGGGGCTCGAGGTCGCGGCGGTCGTGCTCACGCCTTGGCCGGACGAACCCTCCGCGGTCGAGTCCTCGAACCGCGAGGCGATCGCGCGGCTGGGTGGCGTGCGGGTGGAGGCGCTCCCGTGGCTCGACCTCGCCGAGCCCGACGGGTGGCCGGCGCTCGAGGTCTAGGAGAGAGGCCGCAAACAGCGGCTTCGGAACCGCCGTGTTCCCTCCGGGCCGAGGGATACTTTCGATCCAGATGTCCGAACGAGTGGGGCAGCTCGATCACCGCCACCTGTGGCACCCGTTCACCCAGCAACGCGGCTGGGTCGAGGAGCGGCCACTGGTGATCGAGTCGGGCGAGGGCACCGACCTGATCGACGCCGAGGGCAACCGCTACATCGACGGCGTCGCGTCGCTTTGGTGCAACGTCCACGGCCACCGGCACCCGGCGATCGACGCGGCGGTCCGCGAGCAGCTCGACCGGGTCGCCCACTCGACGATGCTCGGGCCTGACCCACGAGCCCGCGGCGGAGCTGGCCGACCGCCTGGTCGAGATCGCTCCGCCCGGGCTCTCGCGGGTCTTCTTCTCGGACTCGGGATCGAGCGCGACCGAGATCGGGCTGAAGATGGCCTTCCAGTACTGGCGCCAGCGCGGTGGCGAGCACGCGCGGCGGACCGAGTTCGTGACGCTGCGCAACGCCTACCACGGCGACACGATCGGCGCCGTCTCGGTCGGGCGGCATCGACACCTTCCACGCGGCCTTCGAGCCGCTGCTCTTCCGCAGCCACGCGGTCGCGGCGGACGACGCCGGCGAGCTCGAGCGGATGCTGGCCGAGCGCATGGCGAGCGGATCGCCGCGGTGATCGTCGAGCCGCTCGTCCAGGGCGCGGCGGGGATCCTCGTCCAGCCGCCCGGCTTCCTGCGGGCGGTGCGGCGGCTCTGCGACGCGCACGGGCACGCTGCTGATCTGCGACGAGGTCGCGACCGGGTTCGGGCGCACCGGGACGATGTTCGCCTGCGAGCAGGAGCGCGTGGCGCCGGACCTCCTCTGCCTCGGCAAGGGGCTCACCGGCGGCTATCTGCCGCTGGCGGCGACGCTCGCCACCGAGCGCGTCTACGAGGGGTTCCTCGGCGACCCCGAGGATGGCCGCACGTTCTTCCACGGCCACACCTTCACCGGCAACCCGCTCGCCTGCGCGGCCGCGGTCGCGAACCTCGAGACCTTCGAGACCGAGCACACGCTGCTCCGCCTGCAGCCGAAGATCCGCCTGCTCCACGACCTGCTCGGCGAGATCGCGGAGATGGACGAGGTCGCCGAGGTCCGCGGCCGCGGGCTGATGGCGGGCATCGACCTCGGCGAGCACGATCCGGCGCTGCGGCTCGGCCACCGGGTGACGCTGGCGGCGCGCGAGCGCGGCGCGATCGTCCGCCCGCTCGGCGAGGTGGTCGTGCTGATGCCGCCGCTGGCGATCTCGAAGGCGGACCTCGCCCGGCTCGTCGCGATCGTGCGCGAGTCGATCGTCGCGGCGCACGAGTCGGCCTACGGCTCCGCCCCGGCCGCCGTGCCGGCGCAGGCGCTGGCCGAAGCGGCCTAGCTCAGCTCCGCGCGGCCGCCGCCTCGGCGGCAGCCGCGGCGCGCTCGGCCTGGGCGCGGCCCCAGCGCTTCTCCGCCCTGGCGACGCGGGCGAACTGCTGCTCGCACGACCCGCGGCGGACGGCCTGGTCGGGACGAGCGGCCGCGCCGCGCGGTGCGCGCGCGGCGGCGGCGCGGTAGGCGGCGGCGTGCGCCGGGGTCCAGCGCAGGCGGTACATCTTCCGCACCCGGGCCGGCAGCGAGCCGATCACGAGCAGGTTGAGCGCCTCGAGCCCCACCCGGTCGATCGGGGCGCCGGGGATCTCGAGCCCGACGATGTGGCCGATCTCGCGCGCCTCCTCGGTGAGGAAGACCTCGTCGCTCGCGATCCGGCCGTCGAACCAGGCGCGGAACTCGCGCGTAGGTCTCGGGGGTCTCCGAGCGCGGCAGGTGGAAGAGCTCGCCCCAGCGGCGGTAGTCCTGCCAGAGCGCCTCGCGCTCGGACGGCGTCAGCGGCCGCACCAGCTCCTCGTAGAGGGTCTGGCCGGAGTCGGCGATGCAGGCGAGGGTCCAGAGCATCTGCTTCGGGTCGAGGGCGTCATAGCGTGTGCCCGCCGGGTAGGGGCCCGCGGGGCGGCCGAGCTCGCCCTGCGTCCGCTGGTGCAGGCGGTGCACCCGGGCCAGCTCGCGGTCGGCCTCCGCGCGGGTGCCGAAGAAGGTCTTCTCGAAGACGCGCGCGGTGCGGACGAGCCGGTCGAAGGGCTTTGCGGCGCCGCTCGTCGACATGAAGGTGCCGATGGTGACGACCGGATCGACGGCTCCGACCATCAGCCCGCGCTGCCCGTAGAGCAGGTCCGACGATGCGCTGCTCGTGCACCCTGCGGAGCATCGAGCGCCCCGGTGGGAAGTAGCCCTGGTCGGCGTCAGCCGCGCCCGGGTTCATCGCTCGGGGATTATCTGTGATGAAACGGTCGTACGCCCGTAGTACGCACGTGGAGCCCGCCCTGGCCGAGCCCGAAAGCGAGATCCGGACCGCCCCCGACGAGCCGGCGGGTCCTCTTCGAGGACCTCTACCGCTCGAGCCGCGACGACGTCTACGCCTACGTCGCCGGGCTGCTGCGCGACCGCTCGGCGGCCGAGGAGGTCACGGCGACCGCCTTCGAGCGAGCCTTCCGCCGCTGGTCGCGGTTCGACCCCGAGCGCGGCAGCCCGCGCGCCTGGCTCTTCGGGATCGCCCGCAACGCGGCGCTCGACGAGCTCCGCCGCCGCGGCCGCCACGCCGAGATGGTCGGCGAGCACGCCGACCCCGACGCGCCCAGCGGCGCCGACGAGGCCGAGGCGAGCCTGCGCCGCGCCGACCCTCGCCGCGGCCGTCGCAACGCTCTCGCCGCGCGAGCGCGAGCTCGTCGCGCTCAAGTTCTTCGCCGGGCTCTCCAACGGGGAGATCGCCGCGGTGATCGGCGTCAGCGAGTCGAACGCCGGGACGCGGCTTCACCGCGTCGTCAACAAGCTGAGGGAGGCCTGCGATGAGGCAGCGTGAGCAGCACGACCTGAGCGACGAGGCGCGCCGCGAGCTCGACGCGCTCGACCGGGCGCTCGCAGGGGAGCCGGTGGACGCCGAGTTCGACGCCGTCGCGCGCCTCGCCCGGGACATGCGGGCGGCTCGGCCCGAAGCCCTCCGAGGACTTCGCGGCCCGGCTCGACGAGCGGGTCGCGAACGGGTTTCCCGCCCGAGCACGGCTCGCCCTCGCCGTTCGCCGATCCGCGTTCGCGAGTGGTTCGCCGGCGTGCGGCCGATGCGGCTGCTCGCGCCGGCAGGGGCGGTGGCGACCGTGCTGATCGTCGCCTCGGTCGCCGTGATCCAGAGCGGCGGCGGGGAGGATGCGACGACGCCGACCACGGCAGACGACCGCGACGCGACGCCGCCGGCGCCCGCCGGAGGCGCGCCGGGACCGCGCCGCGCCCGCAGCGCAGCCGGCGCGACGAGGACTCCGGCGCGGCCGAGCCGTCCGCGCCGGGCTCGCGCGACGTCCCCGAAGCGCCAGCGCCGCCGAGCCGCGAGCGCGGTCGCCCCCGGCTCCGAGCGCGAGGTCGAGCGGTCGGCGACGCTCACCCTCTCCGCCGAGGGCGAGGAGTTCGACGACGTCGGCCGACGGCGTCGTCGAGGTCACCGACCAGTACCGAGGCTTCGTGCTCTCGAGCGAGGAGAGCTCCTCCGGGCGAGACCTCCCGGGCCGTCTTCGAGCTCGAGATCCCCTCCGACACGCCTGCAGGCGGCGCTCGCCGACCTCTCCGCGCTCGCCCACGTCGAGGCCCGCTCGGAGGACGCCGTCGACATCACCGCGCAGTCCGTGACCGCGCGCCAGCGGCTCACCGACGCCCGCGCCCAGGTCGAGGGGCTGCTCGGCCAGCTCGCCAACGCCGACACGACCGAAGGAGAGCGATCGGATCGCCTCCCGGCTCGACGCTCGCCCGCGCCGAGGCCGCACAGGCCAAGGCCGAGTTCCAGAAGCTCGCCCGCCGCGCCAACTTCGCCGACGTCCGGGTCACCGTGACCTCCGACGGCGGCGGCGACGGCGACTGGGGCGTCGACGAGGCGATCGACGACATCGGCGACGCGCTCTCGACCGCCGGCGGCGTCGCGCTCGTCACGGCCGCGATCGTCCTCCCGATCGGGCTCGTCATCGCCCTCATCGGCCTCGCCTGGCGGCGCTCGGTCCGCCGCGGGCGCGAGCGCGCCCTCGGCGAGTAGTCCTACATCTCGTAGGGCTCGAAGTCCGACTTGCGCGCGCCGCACACCGGGCAGAACCAGGTGTCGGGGATGTCGTCGAACGAGGTTCCCGGCGGGATGCCGCCGTCCGGGTCGCCCTCGTCGGGGTCGTAGATGAACCCGCACGAGGTGCACATCCAGAGTTGCTTGGTCGCTGTGTCGGCCATCGGCGGCGCAGGTTAGCGTTCGGGCATCGCCGACGAGCCCGTTACCCCCCGCCCCGCATCGACCGTGATCCTGCTGCGGCGCTCGGGCAAGCACAAGACGCGCGGGCTCCAGGTGCTGCTCGTGAAGCGCAACCCCGAGGCGCGCTTCATGCCCGGCGTCTGGGTGTTTCCCGGCGGCGCCGTCGACGACGCCGACCGCGGCGCGGACGACGACGCCACCTACCGCACGTGCGCCGCCCGCGAGCTGCACGAGGAGGCGGGGATCGACCTCGGCGAGGACCCGGAGATGATCCTCTGGTCGCGCTGGATCACCCCGGAGGTCGTCCCGATCCGGTTCGACACCTGGTTCTACCTCGCGCTCGCCCCGCCGCACTCCCCGCCGGAGCCGGACGGCTCGGAGACCGTCGACGCGGGCTGGTTCGAGCCGGCCGCGGCCCTCGCGAGCTGCCGCGCGGGCGAGCTCGACCTCGTCTTCCCGACGATCAAGCAGCTCGAGGCGCTGGCCGAGTTCGCGACCGCCGAGGAGCGCTGGGGACGGCCCGCGGGTCGGAGGTCACGCCGATCCTGCCGAAGGTCACGGGCGAGGCCAGCGAGCGCCGCGTCGTGCTGCCCGGCGAGCCGGGCTACTGAGCTCTCGCGGCCCGCGAGCCGGAGTATTCTCGGTTCGATGACGGCAACGCTCCCGGACGAAGTCCGCGAGACCTTCTCTCGCTTACATCACCTGCGAGTACACGACGATCGACGCACGCCAGCAGCCGATCGCCTGGCCGGTGAATCCCTACTACGACGACGGCGCCGAGACGATCGACGTCACCACCGGGCTCGGCTACCCGAAGAAGGCGAACGACGCCCGTGCCAACCCGCGGGTCAGCCTGTTCTTCTCCGACCCGACCGGCTCGGGGGTCGACGGCGGCCGCCGGGTGCTCGTCCAGGGCACGGCCGAGGTCGACGACCGCGACCTGGTCGCCAACCGCGAGCGGTACTTGCGGGAGTCCGGCGAGAAGCTGCCGGCGACGAAGGACACGCAACCCCCGAAGCCGATACGCGGGATCTTCAACTGGTACTACACGCGCCTCTACGTGAAGGTCCGGCCCGAGCGCGTCTTCCTCTGGCCCGACGGCGATCACGCGAAGCCGCCGGAGGTGATCGACTCGCACCAGGAGGAGGTGCGCTCCGGCCACGTCGAGGAACCGCCGGAGCCACTCGCTCCCCCCGAGGGCGGGAGCCGCGCCTGGGACGAGCGGATCGATCGAGCTCGGCGACCGCTACGAGAACGCGGTGCTCGCCTGGATCGCTCCCGACGGGTTCCCGCTCTCGGCCCGCGTGCCGGTCGTCCCCGAGCCGGCGATGGAGCGCATCGCCCTCGGCCACGGCCCCGTCGGCCTTCCGCTCACCGAGGGCCGCGCCTGCCTGACCGCACACAGCCACGCCCCCGACTTCTCCTGGCAGGAGAACTTCCAGGTCCGCGGCGACCTCGTCCGCGAGGGCGACTCCTGGGCGCTCGTCCCGCACAAGACTGGTCGGCGGCCTCGAGCTCCCCGAGAACGAGAACTTCCTGGCGATCATGCGGCGGAACTTCCCGAAGGTCCGCCGCTTCCGGAGGATCGCGAAGCAGGAGATGCGGAAGCGGGGCTAGGCGGCGGTTGGCGAGAACCTTTCGCATAGCGAAAGGAAGTCGCCAGGTGACCGGTCCCTCCCCCCTTAATGCCGCTGTTTTTCGTCCCGCCTAGGCCGCACCGCTGCCGGCCCCCGGGTTCGGCGGGAACGGCTCCAGGCCGGCGTGCCAGGGGCCGGCGGGGTAGGGCTGGTGGCCGGATTCCTCCATCTCGCGGCGGACGCGGCGGAAGAGCTCGCCGCCGGCCTCGAGGGCCAGCTCGAGCTCCTCGGCGTTGCGGTCGCGCAGGCGCCAGAGGAAGTAGATCTGGCGCTCGGAGACGCCGAAGTCGATCACGCGGTCGATCGTCGTCACCCAGTCGAGGAAGCCGGGGCCGAAGAGCTCGCGCAGGGCGATCGGGTCGTGGTCGGAGGGAACCGTGGTGAGGAAGCGCTTGTTGAAGTCGAGGCTCTCGAACTCGACCTTCCGCCGTGAGGCGACGCGCTCGAAGACGTCCTCGGGGTTCGCCTCGAGCGACTCGACGTTGAAGATCGGGACGACGGCGGCGAGGTCGGGCATGTGGGCCTTGACGAGCACGGCGCCGTGGCAGCACCGCCTTCTTGAAGAGCCCGCCCGCCTCGTACTCCTCGGCGTCGCAGCTCGCCCCCCAGGCGTCCCGGGCGAGCTGCCCGGTGAGCCGGTTCGCGCCCCCGGGCAGAGCGCCGGCGGGGCGTCAACCGGGTTGAGCCCGCCGATCGGGTCGTAGCGGAGCTCGTGCTTGCGACCGTAGTCGGCGACCGTCTCGGCCCAGCCCGAGGCGTCGTCCGCCGCGCTCACAGCGCCCGCCTGTAGAGCTCGGCGAAGTCCTCCTCGGAGGGCTCGCGCGGGTTGACGAGGGTCGAGCCCTCCCCCATCGCGTCCTCGGCGAGCTGGGGGATGCCCTCCTCGGGGACGCCGACCTCGGAGAGCCTGCCGGGGAGCCCGAGGCGGCCGCGCAGCTCGCGCACCCAGTCGGCGAGCGCGGCGCCCACCGCGGGCCCGTCGCCGGCGGCGTCGACGCCGAGGATCTCGCAGATCGTCCGGTAGCGGTCGGCGTACTCCTCCGGGCCGGAGGCGTTGAACTCGATCGTCACCGGCAGGTGGATCGCGTTGGCGACCCCGTGCGCGACCCCGTAGCGCGCCCCGCACGGGTGCGAGAGCGAGTGGGCGATCCCCGTCGCGCCGAGCCCGGTCGGGACGATCGCCAGGTTGGCGGCGGCGAGCATGTTCCCGCGGGCGTCGTGTCGGCGGTGTCGGTCACCGCGCGCTCGAGGTTCTCGCCGGATGAGGCGGATCGCGTGCAGCGCGTAGGCGTCGAAGTGCGGGTTCCACTCGGTCGAAGTGACGCCCTCGATCGCGTGCGTGAGCGCATCCATCCCGGTCGCGGCGGCAATCGGATGCGGGGAGCGTCGCGGTGGCATCCGGGTCGAGGATCGCGAGGTCGAAGAAGACCGGGAAGTCGAGGATCAGGAACTTGATGTGCCGCTCGGAGTCCTTGATCACCGCGACCGGGCTCGCCTCCGAGCCCGTGCCGGCGGTGGTCGGGATCGCCGCCGACGGGCGCCAGCGGCAGCGGCTTGCCGAGCCCGTCGTCCTCGCGGGGAAGGATGTAGACGCCCTCCCAGTCGGGCACCTCGCCGCCGTGGGTGAAGACCACGTTCGCCGCCTTCGCGGTGTCCATCACCGAGCCGCCGCCGACGGCGAGGAAGCTGTCGGCGCCCGCCTCCTTGGCGGCCTCCGCGCAGGCGACGACGACGCTCGTGTCCGAGTCCTGCGGGACCGCGTCGAAGATCGCCGCGGCCTCGAGGCCCCCGTCCTCGAGCCCGGCGACGACGCGATCGACGAGGCCGGTGCCGCGCAGGACCTCGTCGGTGACGACCAGCGGCCGCTTCGCGCCCTCCTTGACGAACTCGAAGCCCGGTGCCGTCGACGAGCCCCTTGCCGGCGACGACGCGCGTCGGCGCCGTGAACTGCCAGAACTCCTTGAAGCACGTGCGGCTAAACGTCGGCGAGGTCGCCGCGGCCCTGGGCTTCGAGCTGGGCCTTGTAGCGGGGGAAGATCGGCTTCGTCAGCGGCACCAGCTTGAGGATCTTCGCCACCGGGCCCTTGGCCTTGATCTGGCCGCGGGCCAGCGCCACCGTGACGTTGACCTTGCCGAGCCAGAAGCGATGCGCGGTGTCGGCCTCCATCGACATCGTCACCTCGGGCTCCATGTCGGACTCGCCGAAGTCGACGTCACCCGGCTGGCCCTCCTGGAGCCGCACGGTCACCGCCGAGTCGGGCTCGCGGTACTCGTAGCGGACGATCGTGTTCGCCTTGCGGAACTTCGGCGCCAGCTCCTCGTCCTCGGCGATGTCGGCGAAGAGCTTGCCGATCGTCGCGTACACCTCGTCTGCATCCTTGAAGTACGCCAACTGCTGCCTCTCCTCGTTCGATTGAGAGGCGGATCCTAGTCCGGCGCTGCCCAGGTCCTACGGATCGGGGTAGAGGTTCGGCGCGCGGCCGCCGCCGAACTCGTCGGGGTAGTCATCCTTGATGATGCACGGGGCGAAGGCGACGTCGACCGGCGGCAGGCCGGGCGCCGGGTTGGCCTTCGTCGTCGGATCCTCGTCGGGGTTCTGGCTCGACGGCGAGTAGTCGAGGTTCTTGCAGTCGAAGTTCTTGAAGATCCCGCCCGCGGACGCGGTCGCGTCGAGCCCGTTCGGCTCGATGTAGCCGTTGCCGCGGTTGGTGGCGAGGCGGGTCGGGTGGACCGCGAGGGCCTCGGCGCTCAGGTAGGAGAGCTGGCGCAGCCCGCGGCGCGGAGCCGGCTGGCCCTCGAGCGGCACGAAGTTCCCGGCGAGGCCCGCCGGCGGGCCGGCGAAGAAGTCGCCGAGGAAGCTGCGGTAGTAGGTCAGGTAGGCGACGATCGGGTTGAGCTCGGCAAGCGAGGGATCGACCTGGTCGAAGAGCGGCCCGAAGCCCTCGAAGTACTTCCGGGTCGCCGGGAGACCCTTCTTCGATGCCTTGTTGAGCTCGTCGAGGTCGAAGAAGAGGCTGCGCAGGTTCGGCGCGAGGTCGCGGATCGACGCCAGCGTCGGGCTCAGGTCGCGGGCGACCGGGATCAGGTCGTTGACGAGCGGGTGGGTGTTCTCCTGGAACTGATCGAGGCGCTCGAAGGTGAGCCGCGACTCGCGCTGGAAGGTCGGCAGGATCTGGAAGATCTCGGCGAGCGAGCGCTCCTGGGTGGCGAGCGCGTCGAACGTCTCGTTCGAGTTGGTGATCACGCTCGCGAGCTCCTGGTCGCGCGCGGTGAGCGCCTCGAACACCGTGCCGGTGTCGCGGACGAGGCCCTTCAGTGCGACCTTCTGGCGATTCAGGGTCTCGAGCACCGACGACGAGTCCGCGATGAACGGCCCGAGGTTGCCCAGGGCGTCGTTGAGGTCGAGCCCGCGATCCTGGATCGCGACCGCGGCGTTCGCCTGCCAGCGCTGGAACGAGCGCCGCGTCTCCTCGTCGAGGGCGTTGAAGATCTCGTCGATCTGGGTCGCGTTCTCGACCTGGGAGTTCGCGAGGTGGCCGCCCTCCGGAATCGTCTCGACCGAGGCCGCCTCGGCGTCGGAGACGTTGGCTGCGGCGCCGAGCGAGACCGGCACCGAGTCGTCGGCCGGCTCCGAGCCGGAGGTGAGCTCGACGAAGGTCTCGCCCAGCAGCGTCTTCGCGCGCAGGATCGCGCGCGCGTCCTCTGAGATCGGCGCGAACTCGGGCTCGATCTCGATCGTCACGCGGGTCGCGTCCTGGCCGTCGACTCGCTCGTTCGCCGGCGCCAACTCGAGGGTCTTCACCTTGCCGACCGAGACGCCGCCGATGCGCACGTCGGATTCGACCGCGAGCGAGGTCGCCTCGGGGAAGTCGGCGGTGATCCGATAGCTCTCGGGCTTCAGCGGCACCGGTCCACCGAAGGCGAGCCAGAGGAAGAGGAGCAGCCCGAAGCACGAGAGCGCGAAGCCGACCGCGACCAGGATCCTGCCGACGCTTGGTGCTTGCTTCTGCATTAGGGCAGGACCCCCGTCTGGTCGCAGGGTCCGCCCGCCGCGCACGAGCGGCGCGAACGGGGTCACGAAGGGAGCGCCGGGAGAGCTGCCGAGGATGTTGACGATGTTGGCGCAGCTCGCCGTCAGGTAGATGCGGCGGTAGAGCCCGTTGCCGTCTGCGCCCTCGAAGACCGAGTTCGAGTTGTGGCCGAGCCACCCGACCCAGTAGAGGTAGCCCTCGTTGCGGTTCGGCGTCGACGGCGGCTCGGCCCCGCCGGGGTTGTAGGCGGCCATGTTGAGGAGCTTGTTGAGGCCGTCGAGCGTCCCACGCAGGTGCGGGCTGGTCTCCTCGATCCGCTTCGCGGCGACGTTGAGGTCCGGGATCGGCTTGCGCGCGGAGCGCACGAACGGCCGGATCTCGTTCTCGATCACCGGCGTCACCTCGGTCGCGAAGCGCTCGGTCGACGAGTTGAGCTCGGGTAGGGCGCGGGCGAACGGGCGCAGGTCGTTGAAGGCCGGGCCGAGCTCGTTGGCGAACGGCGTCAGTGCCGAGAGCGTCTCCCGAGCCTGGCGCAGCGTCCCCGGCAGGAGCGAGACCGCCCGCTGCACGTTCAGGTCCTGCTCTGCGATCGCGCCGAGCGAGGCGTTCGAGCTCGTGACCAGCTCCGCGAGGTCGTCCTCGGCGCGACCGACGGTGAAGGTCAGGCGGTTGAAGTTGGTGATCAGGCGCCGCAGGTTCTCCTTGCGCTCGGAGACCTTGCGGTTGAGCTGCTCGAGGTCGCGGTTGATCGGGCCCAGCGAGCCGAGCAGCTCGCCGAGGTCGCGAGCACGGCCGTCGAGGCCCTTTCCGGCGCCGACGAGCAGCAGGCGCAGGTAGGCCTGGGTGTCGCCGTCGAGGAACTCGAGCACCTCGTTGAGCTCGACGTCGGGCGCGGTGTTCGCCACCGGCAGCGTCGCGCCCTCCTCGACCTCTCCCGCCGCGCGGCTCCCCGGGTCGAGCTGGAAGAACATGTCCTCGAGGCCGGTCTGCGGGCGCAGCAGGATCGTCGCGTCCTTGTAGATCGGCAGGTCTTCGCGCTCGATCGCGAAGGTGACGACGGCGTTGCCATCCTCGAGGTTGACCTCCTGGACGTCGCCGATGCGGACGCCGGCGACGCGGATCGTCTGCCCCTGGCCGGCGACGACAGCGCCGGCGTCGGAGAACTCGGCCTTCATCTCGAACGGCTTCTCCTCGAGGATCGGGATCCGCAGCCGCTCCTTCTGGAGGATGTAGAGGCTGATGCCGAGCGCAGACCACGAGGAGGACCGCGATCGCGATGAAGTCGCGCAGGTGTTCGCGTACCGCCCTCACTCGCCTTCCCCTCCGCCGGTGAGGGCATCGGTGGCCCGATCCGGGTACTCCTCGAGGAACTCGCTCCAGGCGTCGATCGCGTCACGCTCGTCGTTGCGGGTGCGCTCGGTCGAGTGTTCGGCGGTGGCCTCCTGGGTCTCGCCGAGGTCCGTCACCAGCTGCTCGAACTCGTCCATGGTCTCCTCGAACGGCAGCGGGAGCGCGCCGGTCGAGGTCGTCTCCTGGCTGGGCGCACCGCCGAGGCGGGTGCCGAGGTTCGGCGGCTCCTGCTCCTCGCATGGCTGACTCGGCTCGAACTTCGGCTTCACCGAGTCGTTGATCGACGGCTCCGAGTTGAGGATGTTGAACGGGATCGAGCCGACCAGGTCGGGGCCACCCTCCGGATCCGGGGCGAAGACGACGTTGGCGGGGGTACCGGGGGTGACGGTGTTGACACCGCCGCCGCCGAGGGTGCGGATGTACTGGCCGTTCGCGTCGCCGGAGCGACTCTCGCCGGCGATCCCGACGAGGCTGTAGGCGGCCTCCTGGTAGACGCGGCCGACCGCCGGGTGCCCGGTCGCCGGCACGGTCATGTTCTGCCACGGGATCAGGACCTCGTTGAAGCAGCTGGAGAAGAGGCGGACCTTGTCGAAGGTCTCCGGGCTTCCCTCCGCGACCTCGGCGAGGTGCTCGACCGTCGGGTCGAGGTCATGGACGAGTCCGCGCAGCTCGCGCTCGGACATCAGCAGGCGGACCTGGCGCAGGAGCGGTGTCGCCGCGTCGAGGGCGTCCGGCGTCGTAAGCGTCCCGGGCAGCGCCTCGCGGGCGAAGGCGCGCAGCGGCGGGAAGGAGCGGTTGAGCGCCGGGAGTGCCGTGTCGGCCTCCCTGAAGACCAGCGGCAGCTCGACGATCGCCCGCTCGAGGGCCGTGTCCTCGGCCGCGAAGGACCCGGCGAAGATCCGGAAGTTGGTGACGAGGTCCTTGAGCGTCTCCTCGTTGCGCCCGAGCCCGCGCAGGACCTTGTCGAGGTTGCGGATCAGGCCGGAGAGGTCGTGCGGGTTCTGGCCGAGGAACGCCTCGTTCACCTGGGAGGTGAACTTGTTGGCGCCCGGCGAGGAGCGGTAGAGCTCCTGGAAGCCCTCGGCGCCGCCGTGGTCGACGAGCGCCGATCCGAACTCCTCGAGCGTGATCTGGAGCTGTTCGCGGACGTCCGACTGCAGCGTGGTCAGGATCTGGTCGAGCTGGACCGAGTTCGAGGTCTGGTCGAGCGGGAAGGCGTGGCCCTCCTCCGCCTCGGGGGCCGACGGCGAGCCCGGCTTGACGTCGACGAAGAGGTTGCCCTCGAGGAACAGGCGCGGCAGCAGGCGGAAGGTGGCGTCGGTCTTGATCGGCCGGCCCTGCTTCGTTGATCTCCATCGTCACCACCGCTGCGGCCTCGTTGGTCGACTCGGGATCGGTCGAGGCGGTGTCTCCGGCAGCGGTGGTGTCCTCGCCTTCGTCGGTGGACTCGACCAGCTCCTGGGCCTCGGGGCCGAGCGGCTCGACCTTGGTGACCTTGCCGACGTCGACGCCGGCGATCCGCACCGGCGAGTCGAGGCGGACGTTCTGGGCCGACGGGAAGACCGCCTGGACGTCATAGGAGTCCGACCAGGGGAGCTTCTTCGTGAACGCCCACGCGATCCCGATCGCGATCAGCGCGATCGCGATCAGCGCGATCCCCCAGTTCGGCAGCCGCTTGTGCTGGCCGGGCCTCACGGCGCCCTCGATTCGACTCGGGTGTCGACCAGGCGGCGGGTGCCGTCCTGGTTCCAGAACAGCGTCGTCGGGCCGCGCGAGCCGGGCAGGTTGGAGGGCGCGAAGCCCGGGTTCGAGGCCGACTGGCCGGGCCGGCGGAGCTCACCGAGGGCGTAGCCCGTCTGGCCGCCCTGGCAGTCGTCGCCGCCGTCGATCCCGGCCTGGCCGGTCGGGCCGCTGAAGCCGGGAGCGTGGACGATCGGGTACTCGTAGGGCTTGAACACGCCCGGCCCGTCCGGGTCGGCGAGCCCCGACTTGGCGTTCGCCTGGATCCCGGAGTAGCCCGCGAGCGGCGCCTGCACCTGGCCCGGGCAGCTGGATGTCCATGCCGCCGGCGGCGACGTTGACGCCGCCGTTCGGCAGGCCGATCAGCTGCTGGCGCAGGTTGTATCCGACCTGATCGCGGTCGGAGAGCGCGTTCGGGATGAAGGTCGTCCAGTAGGTCGCGTAGTTGCAGACCGTCTGCACCGGGTTGGCGTACTCGGCGAGCGGGCGGAGGCTGTCGAAGAGGTCGCGCAGGCGGGTCAGGCTCGCCTTCGTCGACGGGCGCTGGGCGAGCTGGTTGAGCGCCCGCAGCACGCCCTTGAGCTTGTTGTTCGTCGCCACGGACTCGCGCAGGACCGGGGTGCCGACCTCGATCGCCTCGTTGAGCACGGGCAGGGTCGGCCGCAGGTCGTTGATCCCGGGCGCGAGCAGGCGGGAGAGCCTGGTGAAGTCGCGCAGGAAGGGGCGCTGGCGGGGGAGGGTGCGGATCCCGGTCTCCAGTGTCGGCGGGCCCTCGGAGATCGTCTCCTGGAGCGCCGCGACGTCTTCGGAGATCGCCGCGAAGGTGATCGCCATGTTCGTGAACAGCTCGGCCTGCTGCTCGGCGACCGGAGCGACGATGCTGGCGTTGTCGCCGAGCTCCTTGAAGAAGCGGGCGAAGCGGGTCTCGGGCGCGGCGAGCGCCTCCGCGACGGGCTTCAGGTTGCGGAAGAGGGGATCGAGCTCCTCGAAGGCGACGTTGAGCGAGACGCCGCGGCCGGCGAGCGCGTCGCCGAACCCGACGAGGTTGGTGCGGCTGTTCTCGCGGGTCTCGGAGTCGAAGGTGTTGTTGATGTCGTCGAACTCGGTCTGCGCGACGAAGTTCTGGGGGTTGTCGAAGACGTAGCCCTCGGGCGCGCCGTCGGCGTTGCCCCGGGTGATCTCGACGTACTTGAGGCCGAAGGAGGAGCGGTAGCGGACGCGGAAGACCGAGTCGGTCGGGATCGGCTCCGCGGTCTTGTCGAGCTTCAGGTTGAGCCGGGCGACGACCTCGTCCGGGTTCTCGCCGCCGGAGCGCTCCTCGTCGGTGGCCTCGCCCTCGCTCGGCGGGTCCGACGCCTCCTCGCCCGTCGGCTGCACGGCCTCGATCGACTCGACGACGCCGACCCGGTGGCCGCCGATCCGGACCTCGTTGTTGTTGACGAGGCGCGCGGCGTTCGGGACCTCGACCGAGACGCGATAGACGGGCACGAACGGCAGGCCGTTGTTGGCGTTGTAGGCGAGGAAGACGGCGACGATCACGATCAGGGTCGTGACGGCGCCGACCATCGTCGGCGACGCGGCGAGCGACTGGATGGGGCCTCCTCGTCCCCTCATCCGAACAGGAACTCCATGAGCTCGTCGGTGGCCTGCGTCCCGCCGCCGCCGCCGTTCCCGTCGCCCTTGCCCTTGCCCTTGCCGCGGCCGCCGAGGATCCCGTTGCCGCCCTTGCCGACGTCGTTGACCCCGGCGCCGCCGGGCAGGCCGAGCAGGTCCTCGAGCCCGCTCTCGACGTCCTCGCCCTCGCCGGGCGCCGCGGGCAGACCGGGGATCGGCTCGCCGGTGACCGGTGGCGTGCTGGTGCCGGGCCCGCTCTCGAAGCCATCGCCGCTCGCAGCCGCGCCGGATTCGCCGCTCCGAGCTGAACTGGCGACGCTGTCGCGGTTCGAGGGGATGCCCGGGTCGCAGAGCTCCTCGGCGGCGCGCTCGGGCTCGGTGCCCCCCGGGCAGACCGACGGGTCGTAGCGCGGCAGGCCCAGGTCCTCGTTGATGCCCGGGGCCGAGTCGCCGAGCCAGGCGACGCAGCGGTGCGCGTCGAGGATGTTGGTCGTGGTACCGCCATCGGCGGCGGGGACGCCGGGCTCGCCGGTGTCCTCGTCGCGCCCGGTCGAGTACTCGCCGCAGGGGCCGCCGGACTGGTTCACGCCGTAGAGGGAGAAGTGCAGGAGGTGGCTGTTCTGGTCGAACTGGTTGAGCGCACCCGACTGGTAGTAGGCGTAGTTGAGCAGGCCCTCGAGGCCCGGTGTAGCCCATCGTGTTCTTGGTCCCGGGTCGCGACGAGCTGCGGCCGGTGTCGCGCTCGACGCGGGCGTCGATCTCGACCGCGCGGCGCGGATCGTGGAGGTCGGCGAGCAGGTCGTCGAGGAGCTCGACGCCGCGCGGCGCGTTCTTGAACGCCCGGCGCAGGATCCTGATCTCGTCGTCGCCGTTGCGCGAGCGCGCGCTCGCCGACGACGGCCGCCTCGCCGAGGGAGTTCAGCGACAGCCGCGAGGCCTCGTTGAAGGCGGGCAGGTTGCGGGCGAGGGTGTTCAGGCCCGGCGCCGAGGCGCGCAGGTCGGACAGCACCGGCGTCTGCGCCCGAGCGAGGGTCTCGGTGTCGGCGAGGGTCGGCTGCAGCTCGGCGAGGAAGTCGTCCAGGATCTCGAAGTTGCGGGACAGGTCGGCGCGGCGGGAGGCGGAGGCCTCGGCCGTGTCGCGCGCCTCGCGGACGAAGCGGACGACGTCGTCACGGCGCTCGGCGAGCCGCCCGATCACGCGGTCGGAGTCGGCGTTCAGGTTGCGGATGATCCGGTTCTGGTCGCCGAGGATGTCGAGCACCTGCTCGAGCTCGCGCAGGGCCGGGGCACCGCGGCGGATCGCCGCGTTGAGGTTCTCCGGGTTGCCGGCGAGAGCGGTGCCGAACTCGTTGATGATCAGCTGGAAGCGGCGCTTGAAGGGCTCGCGCAGGGTGTTGTTGACGAGGTCGGGCTGGACCGTCTGGGTCACCTGCTCGACCGGGATCGTGCCTGCCCTCCGGAAGGGGGTCCCCGGAGGGCTGGCAGTCGATGAAGTACTCGGCGATCAGCGACTGCGGCTCCGACGCGCAGGTGGTGTCCTCGCCGATCTCGCCGAACTCGCCGTTGGTCGTGAACGAGACCACGGCGCGCTTGTCCTCGTTGATGTCGAGCGCGGTGACGCGGCCGGCCTCGACGCCGGCGATCTTGATCAGCGAGCCCTCGACGATGCCGAAGGCGTTGTCGAGCTCGACCTTGTACTCGTGGGTGTCGTCCGCGCCGGCGACCGTGGTCGCGACCCCGGCGGCGCCGAGGCAGAGGACTGCGGCGATCAGGGCGATTCGCCTCATGGCCCGGGCGGCACCTGGGTCGGGTCGCAGTCGAGGGTGCCGTTCTCGGTGAACGGGGTCGAGTTGTCGCCGGGGTTGCGCTCGTTCGCGCCCGGGCACCGGCGGCGCTGGTCCTGGGTGAGGCTGTGCGAACTGCTCGCCCGAGGTCGAGCGGGGTCGCCGAAGAGGTTCGGCAGGACGCCCGGGACGGCGACGGTCGGGCGGCGTGAAGGAGTTGAAGTTGGTCGCGATCCGGCCCATGCCGCCGTTGGCGTCGATCGTCCCCGAGTGGCTGAAGTCGTCGAGCCAGCCGGCGAGCTCCGGCGTGTACGCGCGCAGGAAGGCGACCGAGGGCCGGCCGTCGCGAAGGGCGCAGATCTGCTCGCCGAAGGCGCCCTGGGTGAAGTCGTCGTCGGCGGCGGACTCGAGGTCGGCGGGGTCGTTGGGGTTCTCGGCGCAGGTCGGGCTGCCCGAGCCCAGCGCGGCCTCGGTGACCGCGGGCTGGAGGCGGTTGAGGTCGACGAGGTCGTTGGCGGCGCCGGGGCGCAGGACGAGGTGGTCGAGGTCGCGCACGGTGGGCACGGCGTCGGCGGCGGCGCGGCGGAACTCGCGAGAAGAACGGGCGCAGGCGGATCGCGACCGGCTTCGAGGCGTCGACCAGGGGGTCGACGTCGTCGAGCGCGGCGCGGAGGTTGACGAAGGTGGTGTTGGCCTGGCGCATGAAGTCGGGGAACTCGGCGACCGCTTCCGAGAGCGAGGCCTTCTGGCTGGCGAGGGCGCCCTGGAAGCGGTTGAGGTTGCCGACCAGCTGCTCGAGGTCGGGGGCGCGCTCGGCGAGCGCGCCGGAGAGCTTCGAGCCGTCGACGATCAGCGACTCCAGGGCGCGCTCGTCGCGGTTTAGCTCGCCGAAGACCCGGCGCGAGGTCGAGAGGAACGGGTTCAGGTACTTAAAGCCCTTGTTCGCCTGCTCGCCGACGCCGTCGTAGGAGATCTCGAAGCCCTTGATCACCTTCTTCAGGTTGCGGATCGTGCGCGCGTCGAGGGTGTTGAAGACCTCGTCGAGGTCGACCTCGGAGACGGTCTCGGACTGGGTCATCGTGCCGCCGTCCTCGATGTCGTCGCCCGGCGGCGGTCGCGCCGCCCGGATAGCTCTGCCCGGACTCGCCCTCGGCCGGCAGGGTCAGCTGGATCTGGCGGTTGGCGATGCCCGAGAGCGAGAACGAGCGGACCGTCGCGGTCGTCCCGCGCTTGAGCGGGGCGTAGGCGCTCTCGACGGAGAAGGTGACGAGCGCGTCGCCGTCGTCACCGAGCTCGATCGACTTCACGGTGCCGACCGGCTGGCCGGCGATCACGACCTCGTTGCCCTGGACCAGCTGGCTCGCGTTCTCGAACTCGGCCGTGACGGTGTACTCCTCGCCGTTGCCCGAGAAGATGAGGATCAGCGCGACCGCGGCGACGACAAGCGCAACCAGCGCCGCGATCCGACCCACTGCCGTGCTCAATTGACGACTTCTCTCATCCGTTGCAACGATTCCCTCGGGTCATCTGCTTCGGGGCAGAACACCCACATCCCCCCGCCCCGGAGTGCACGCCGGAACAGGCTCGGCGAACCTAGCAGCAGCCGCGGAGGATCGTCAAACCCCAACCGGCCCCAGAAACCGCTCTGCAAAGCCGTTTGCGGGCCAGATGATTGAGTTGGTGTTAAGCGTCGCGCCAGGGGCGCCGATGGGCGCTCGATTTGCCCACCGTGCGGGCGCGTGTAGGATGCCGCCGTGGTCGTCGTCCTCATCATCGTCGCGGTGGTCCTCCTCCTCGGCCTCATCTTCGTCCTGATCCGCAACGGCATGATCGGGAGCCGCAACCGCGTCGACGAGGCGTGGAGCGGCATCGACGTCCAGCTCAAGCGCCGCCACGACCTCGTCCCGAACCTCGTCGAGACCGTCAAGGGCTACGCCCAGCACGAGCAGCAGACCTTCGAGAAGACCACGCAGGCCCGGGCCGCCGCGATGCAGGCCGCGAGCGTCCAGGCGACCCAGCAGGCCGAGGCGCAGCTCTCCGGCGCGCTCGCCGAGGTTCGCGCGGTCGCCGAGAACTACCCGGAGCTGCGCGCCACCGAGAACTTCCAGCGCATGCAGGCCGACCTGAACGAGATCGAGGACGAGATCCAGGCCTCGCGGCGGATCTACAACTCGAACGTCCAGGCCTACAACACGAAGATCCAGATCTTCCCGAACTCGATCGTCGCCGGCATGGGCGGCTTCGAGGCAGCGCGAGTTCTTCGAGATCGAGACGGCCGCCGAGCGCGAGCCCGTCCAGGTCAAGTTCACCTGAGGCCCTCAGGCCGCCCCGCTCCTAGCTCGCCCTGCCGCTCCTCGATCTCGCGCTTGAGCTCGACGAACCCGACCGCCCGCGCGTAGAGCTTGTAGAGCCGGAAGCCCGCCGCCCAGGAGGGCTTGCAGGCGTTGTCGTACATCTCCTCGGCCTCCTCGTCGGTGAGCTCCGGGGCGGTGATGCCGGAGTCCTGGGCGCCGAGCTGGGTGCGGATGTCCTCGATCGTCGCCAGCCGCTCCGGCTCGGTGGCGCCGTTCCAGTCCGCGCACGTCGCGAGCGGCGCCACCGAGCCGCCGATCATCTGGCCGACGGGGTCGGTGCCGGAGATGTCGATCGGCTCCTCGGGCTGTCCTGAGCCTGCCGGGCCTGCGAGGGCTCCTCGTCCTCCGCAGCCGGCCATCGCCAGCGGCAGGGCGAGGGCGAGAAGGACCGCAGCGAGGAGTCCGGTCCGGGCCCTCAGCTCAGCCCTGGGGACCGAAGCTGGTCTGGCCGGAGAGCTCACTCACCCAATCCTGGATCGCCGCTGCCTCGCTGCCGCCGGCGAGCCGCTCCTCGAGGCGCTGCTGATCCCGGCGCTCGGCCGTCGGCCGCGCGGGTGCCCGGCTGCGGCGGCGTGTTGAACCAGGTGCACCCGGGAGCCGTCGAGGTCGTCGCGACTCCTACTGCGCGAAGCAGTCGAGCAGCACCGGGCACCTTGGCGCGCGTATCCGGCGCTGCCCGACGCTCGACGCGCAGTCCTCCGGGAGGAACCCGGGCGTCGACTGCCCGGCCTGGCCGATGGGCGGGTCGGCGGTGAGGCTGTCGTGGGTGCCGTCCGGTCCGGTGTTGTCGGGCCAGCAGTTGCCGGTGTTCGGCGTCGCCTCGTCCCACCAGAAGTCGACGCCGTTCGGCGCGGTCTTCGGGTCGCCCTTGAGGGTGGTCGGGTTGCCGAACATCGTCAGCTCCGGGAAGGACTTGAAGTCCGGCGGGACCTCGCCCATGTGGTTGCCGCGAGTACTGGTTGTCGCAGGAGGTCGAGATGCCCTCGCCGCGCCGACGGGCAGTGGACGTTGGGATCGACCTCGCCCTCCGGGTTGCCGGCGATGGCGTCCGGGATCGAGATCAGGAACGTGCCCTGGCGCCAGTTGTCGAAGACCCAGTTGTCCTCGAAGCGGCCGTCGTTGTGGCCCGGCCACATGAAGCCCGTCCCGACGGCCTGCGGAACCCGGGCCAGGAAGGGGTTCTCGTCGCGGTAGATGTCGAGGTTGTTCGCGTAGAACCAGTTGTTGTCGATCTTCATCCCGTCGGCCGGGAAGCCGGGATGGCCGGGGGCCGACAGCGTGTCGGTGGTGAGGCCGTTGGCGTTGCCGTAGAAGTGGTTGTTGGTGACCCGGACGGAGTTCCCCATCGACCCGGAGTAGCCCATCGCCGAGCCGTGCAGGTCGCAGTTCTTGATCGTCGTGTTGTAGCGCTGCTCGGGGTAGAACTCCTCGTTGCGGAACTCGCCGGTCTGCGGCGCCGCGCCGGGGTAGACGACCGCGTCGCCGGCGCCGTAGCCGTCGCAGTTCTGCACCACCGAGTGGTCGCTGGTGAAGCTCAGGTGCCCGTAGTCGGCGTTCCAGAAGAACTTCACCCGGTCGAGGAGGACGCCGTCGCTCTCCTCGGTGTAGAAGCCGTGCTCGTGCGCGCCCGCGCATCAGGAAGTTGCGGCCGACGAAGCCATCGGTGCGGTCGGTGCGCAGGGCGACGTGCTTGGCGAAGCAGGGGTTGTCCTCGTCGCTGGTGTTGCACTCCTCGGACGAGATGTCGCCGCCGGGGCGCGCATCGGGGTCGTCGGGATTCTCGTAGCCGTTGCCGGCGTCGAAGATCACGTCCTCCGGCTTGACCCCCGAGCCCTCGAGCTGGAGGCCGCAGCGGATGCACTCGCCGAGCTCCTGCTCGGGGATCCCGTGGCGGTCGGGGCGCGGCGGGGACGATCGGCTCGCCCTTGACCGCGCGGCCCTGGATGTGGATCAGGTTCTGGTCGTTGGGGCACTCGGCCTGGTACTCGTAGCTCGGGGCCAGCGCGCCGCTCTGCGTCTCCTGGAGCATCGAGGGATTGCACTTGGGGTCGTTGAGCGGCGCCTTCCGGGACTTCGGCTCGGTGTACCGGCCGGGCATGACCACGATCCGGTCGAAGTTGTCGGCGGCGTTCACGGCGTCCTGGACCGAGTCGAACTTGCACTTCTTCGCGAGCTTCTTGTTGGTCTCCGTCAGCTTCTTGGCCTGCTTGCCGGAGAGCTTCTCCTCGGGCTGGCTCGGCCGCAGCTGCCAGCCCTTCTTCGCGTCCTTGATCGAGTCCTTGAGCAGGTCGAGGCTCGTCTTGCCCTTCTTGCCCTGGCAGACGACGTGGAGCTTGCTCTTGCCCTTCGCCTTGAGCGCGGACTTGAGCGACAGGGCCTTCGGGACCTCGCCGCCCACGTTCTTCCCGTCGACCTTCTCGGCGTTCGGATCGGGCCAGTAGGAGGGGCGCTCGAGGTGGGCGAAGGCCAGCGCGGGGATGAGCAGCAGGCAACCGACGATCGCCCCTGCAACCATCGCGGCCCGCGCGCTATTGAATCGTCCTTGCCCTGGCATGCGTCCCTGAGTGCTGGAAGACAGTACAGGAGCGTCAAGTTGCGGCTCGATAAATCCTCTACGCGAAGGTCGGCTCCTCGGCCTCGCGCAGCGGCGTCGGGCGGCCGATCCCGAAGCCCTGGGCGAGGTCGACGCCGAACTCGCGGACCATCGCCAGCGTCTCCGCGTCCTCGACGCCCTCGGCGACCGTGCGCAGGCCGAACTGGCCGGCCATCGCGACGATCGACTGGACCATGCGCTGGTCCTGCGGGCTCGTGACGAGGTCGCGGACGAAGGCCGAGTCGATCTTCAGGTACTGCACCGGCAGGTGGCGCAGGTAGGTGAGCGATCCGAAGCCGGTGCCGAAGTCGTCGAGCGCGAAGCGGCAGCCGAGCCGGCTGAGCCGGTCGACGAAGTCGCGGGCGGCGTCGATGTGCGTCCATCGCCGCGGTCTCGGTGATCTCGAAGACGACGTTGGCGGCACCGGCCCCCGCCTGCTCGAGCGCGCGTGGCGAGGTCCGCGGGCAGCTCCTCGTCGCAGATCGAGACGGCGGAGAGGTTGATCTCGGCGGGGCGCCCGCTCGCGGCGAGCTCGATCCCCCGCCCGGCCATCCAGCGATCGATGGCGACGATCAGGCCGGAGCGCTCGGCGAGCGGCAGGAACTGGCGCGGCTCGAGCACCGGGTCGGCGCGCTCCTCGGCGAGCATCCGCACCAGCAGCTCCTCCTGGGCGACCCTGCCGCTGTGCTCGGCGATCGGCTGCGCGTAGGCGACCAGCCGGTCCTCGGCAAGGGCCCGGCGAAGGCTCTCCTCGGCGTGCTTTCGCTCGGTCACGTCGAAGGCGACCGAGAACCAGGTCTCGCCGTCGGAGCGGGCGCTCCAGCGCAGCCAGCGGTACTCGCCCGAGCGGGTTCGCCAGCGGTTCTCGAAGTTGACGACGTGCGAGTCCGGCTCGACCACCCTGGCCGCCTCCGCCTGCGTCGCGGGCGACGTCGTCGGGGTGGACGAACTCGACGAACGGCCGCGACATGAGCTCGCTCGCGCGACCAGCCGAGGACGGACTCCCAGGCGGCGTTGAGCGTCTGGAAGCGACCGCTCGCGTCAGACGTGCAGAGCAGGTCGCGTTCGATGTCGAACCCCGAGTCCCCGGGGCTTCCGCTCCCGATCCAGTCGCCGCCCATTGTTCCCCCTCCTAGGTCGCGTCGACGAACGCCGGTCGCTTGCACCGTACCCGCTTCGGGGGAGCCCGACACAAGGCCGGGCGCGGCTATCTCGGCTGGATGCGGCTCAGGAGGCCGAGGAGAGGTGCTCGGCGACCTTGTCCCAGTTGACCACGTTCCACCAGGCGTCGATGTAGTCCGGGCGCTTGTTCTGGTACTTGAGGTAGTAGGCGTGCTCCCAGACGTCGACGCCGAGCAGCGGCGTCTTGCCGTCGGAGACCGGGGTGTCCTGGTTCGGCGTCGAGGCGACCGCGAGGCCCGAGCCGTCGTGGATCAGCCAGGCCCAGCCGGAGCCGAACTGGGTCACGCCCGCGTTCTTGAACTCGTCCTGGAACGAGGCGAAGTCACCGAAGGCGTCGTCGATCGCGGCCTTCAGGTCGCCGTCGGGCTCGCCCCCGCCGTCCGGGCTCATGATCTCCCAGAAGAAGCTGTGGTTCGAGTGCCCGCCGCCGTTGTTGCGGACGGCCTTCTGCTTGTCCTCGGGAAGCTGGTCGAGGTTCTGCAGGACCTCGTTTACGTCCTTGTCCGCCCATTCCGTTCCCTCGAGCGCGGCGTTGGCCTTGTCCACGTAGGCCTGGTGGTGCTTGTCGTGGTGGACCTTCATCGTCGCCTCGTCGATGTGGGGCTCGAGCGCGTCGTAGTCGTAGGGAAGGTCCGGGACGGAGTAGGCCATGTGAGATCGGCTCCTTTGGGTCGGTTGGAAATCTCTCTGCACCCTACCCGGGTGGCGGCTCCCTACGCCCCCGCGCCTGTGAACACGATGTGCCCCTCCGCATGGGCGCGCGCGGGGCCGGAGGCGACCACGGCGACGTCGCAGGTCGCGGCGCAACGCACACGGACAGTCTCGGCGCCGGTCTCGGTCGCGACCAGCAGATCACCGGGCACGACGTCGGCACCCGCCAGCGCCGCGGCGTCGAGCGAGAGGACCGAGTCGGTGCCGACCCCGCGCTTGACGCCGAGGTCCGCCATCAGGGCCCGGGCCGGCGGCGCGAAGCCGGCGGGGACGAACCCGACCGACTCGACGCCCGTGTCACCCCCCGCCGGGAGGTCCGGGCGGGCGACCGTCGACACGGAGCCGTCCGGGTCGAAGGCGTAGATCCGCCCGCTGCGCTCGTCGACGGCGATCAGATCGCCCGCGAACGCGCCGAAGGACCCGGGCGCGACCTCGATCCCACCCTCGACGCGCGGAGCGCCCACGGCGATCCGCTCGCGCTTGCCGCGGCAGTCGAAGGCGTAGAGCGTCGCCTCTGTCTTGCGGTCGCGGAGCGCGACGACCAGGAGGCGGTTGTCGAACGTGCCGACGCGGTCGAACGCGATCGCGCTCAAAAAGACGCCGTTGGGTAGCGAGGCGAACCGGCTGGCGCGGCCGCCGGGCGAAATCCGGATCAGGCCGGGGTCGTCGCGGGGCTCGAGCGCGAACACCGAGTCGGTGAACGGGCACCCCTCCTCGTAGGTCCCAGCGGCGGAGCCGTAGGCGATGTATGGCTCGCCGGCGTCGCTGCGGTAGCCGTTGCGTCCGCGCGCGAACGGGCGCGGGCCGGTTCCGTCCGGGCCGAGGGTGAAGAGGCGCCCGCCGGCGGCCAGCGCGATCCGCCCGTCGGCGCGCGGCCCGGCGAGGTCAACGGCGCCGTCGACGCGGACCAGCTTCTGCCAGTCGGCGACCGGCGCCCCGCCGGCGAAGGCCCTCTCGCCCCCGCCGGCGACCGCGAGCGCCGCGGCGATCAAGAGCGAGGCCGTCAACGCGGCGACCGCGATCGGGCGGGCCGCGGCTGACTGTGTCGTGAGCAAATCGGGGCGCCCGGATTTGAACCGGGGACCTCACCGACCCGAACGGTGCGCGCTACCAGGCTGCGCCACGCCCCGAGAAGGCCTCAGTATCCCCGAACGGATGGATTCGGGAGTGGGGCCAGGGACCGAGGGTAGCGGCGAGGAAAGAGGCGGCCCCGATCGACAGGCTCGCCGTCGCGATGACCCTCGGCGCGATCGTGCTGGGCGCCGTCGCGGTGCTCACGATCCCCGCCCTTCGCGAGGGCTTCGGCGATGCGGTCAGCGGCGACACGGGGGCGCTGCGAAGCGAGCTGCGGTCGCTCGGCGCGGGCGGCGTCGCGATCCTCTACGCGCTGATCCTGCTGCACACGGTGGTCTGGTATCCGACCGAGATCGTCAACACCGCCGCCGGGTTCGTCTACGGGTTCTGGGGCGGGCTGGCGCTGGTCTGGATCGGCTGGGTCGCCCAGGGGATCGTCGCCTGGGCCATCGGGCGCGAGGTGGCGCGGCCGGTCCTGCGCCGGATCTTCGGCGGGAGGCGATTCGACGACGCCGAGCGCTTCTTCGCCGGCGGCGGCGTGCCGCTGCTGCTCGCGATCCGGCTGATCCCGATCTTCCCCTTCAGCCTCTTCAGCTTCATCGCCGGCGCCGCCCGGGTGCCGCTGTGGACGTTCACCTGGACGACCGCGGTCGGCTACCTGCCGATCACGGCGATCTTCGTCTACCTGGGCAGCCGGCTCGACTCGCTCTCCATCACCGACCCGCTGCTGCTCGGCGGCGCGGTTCTGCTCGTGATCCTGATCGCCCTCGCCCGCCCGTTCTCGCGGTGGATCGCCGAGCGCCGCGACTAGTCGGCTAGCCGCACCTCGGCGACCGCCGCCTCGATCTCCTCCAGGGTCGGCGACGCCTTCAGCTCGCGGACGCCGCCGGGGCCCTCGACGATCATCGCCGGCTCCGCCGGCAGCAGGAGCTCGATCGCCTCCTGCGCGTCGGACTCGACGGTCGCCTGGACCTCCTCGGAGTCGATCGCCTCCTCCCAGTCGGACTCGTCGAGCTCGAGCACGGCTCCGGAGACCTGGTGGAGGAAGTCCGCGGTCAGGCGCGGCGGGTCGCCGGGGATCCGGTCGAGGTTGAGGAAGAAGACGTGGGCGTACTGCCACTGGCGCGCCTGCTCGCCGGCCGCGGTCGCCGCGTAGGCCGCCGTCTGCGTCTCGTTCTCGGCGGTCGAGAAGTGGCGCAGCGCGAGCTTCGCGTCGCCGTCGCGGACCAGGTCGTCGATCAGCGGCGGGATCGTCTCGAAGTGGTAGATGGCGCAGCGCTCGCACTGGAGGTCGGTGAAGTAGTTGATCGTCACCGGCGCGTCGGGGTTCCCGAGCTCGTCGCCGTCCTGGAGGATGCCGCCGTAGATCCGCTGGGTCTCGTTCGCGCCGATGATCTCGACCTGCGGCGCGCCGCCCTCGCCGACCGAGATGAAGACGATCGCGACCGCGATCGCGAACGCGGGCAGCGCGAGGGCGAGGATGACCGTCCAGCGCCGGCGCGGCGGCCGGCGCGACGGGACCGCGGGGCGTCGTCGGCCACTACCCGGCGACGGCCTTGTAGTAGCGGACGGCGAGCCCGGTCAGCAGCGTCTTGAACGTCTCCTCGACCGAGGCGCCCTCGCCCTCCGCGTAGGACTCGATCCCGCGGTTCTCGATCTCCGCGCTGCGCTCGACCACCTCGTCGACGAGGTCCGGATGCTGGTCGCAGAAGTAGGCGCCCATCGAGTAGAGCTCCGTGTCCATCAGCGACTCGAGGAAGTCGCTCGCGGCGGTGTCGGGCGAGGCCACGTCAGAATCCTAAGAGTCGGTCCAAGAACCCGCGTGTGCGGCCGGCGAGCGCCGCTGCGTGCAGGGCGAGGACGCAGTCGGCGTGGCGTGGCAGCGCCACGCGAGCCGGCGAGGACGACGCCCTGCGCGGAGCGGAGCCGCCGGACGTGCGCGGGGGTTTTTGGACAGACTCTTTATGTGGCCGGACGTGACGAGATCATCGCCTTCTGCGACGAGCTGCTCGAGGCGGACCGCTTCGACGACTACGGGCCGAACGGGCTGCAGGTGCCCGGCGATGGCGAGGTGAGCCGGATCGCGACGGGGGTGACCGCGAACCTCGAGTTCCTCGCCGCCGCGGTCGACCGGGGAGCCGAGCTGGCGATCGTCCACCACGGCCTCTTCTTCGGCAGCGCGCCGCAGGCGCTCAGCGAGCAGGCGGCGGGGCGCCTCCGCGTCCTCCTCGCCGCGAGGGTCTCGCTCGCCGCCTACCACCTCCCGCTCGACGCCCACCGCGAGCTCGGCAACAACGCGATCCTCTGCGAGCGGCTCGGGTTCGAGCCCGACGGCCGCGAGTTCGGCTTCGCCAAGGGCAGCGCGATCGGCGTCGTTGGGCGCAGCGCCGAGGGAGTCCCGGCGGCCGAGCTCCTCGCCCGGGTCGAGCGCACCTGCGAGCGCGAGCCGCTGGTCTTCGACGCCGGCCCCGAGATCGTCCACACGATCGGGATCGTCACCGGCGGGGGCTCGCGAAACGTCGCCGAGGCCGCGGCGGCCGGGCTCGACGCGTTCCTCACCGGCGAGCCCTCGGAGCCACGTCATGGGCGAGGCCCGCGAGGCCGGCATCCACTTCATCGCCGCCGGCCACTACGCGACCGAGACCTTCGGCGTTCGCGCCCTCGGCGATGTGGTCGCGGAGCGCTTCGGGGTCGAGCACGAGTTCGTCGACGTCCCGAACCCGGTCTAATCGCGCTCTTTGCGACCGTTTCGATTGACACGTCGCCGCGGACCGGTATACATCTCGTTAACCGACCAGGAGGAATGCCGTGGCCAATCACCTGACGCCGACCGAGCTCGCCGACGAGGTAAACATGAAGCGGCGAGAGGTCATCTCGAAGTGCGTCGAGATGGGGGTACCGATCTTCAACGGCAGGATCGACAAGAATCTCTTCGTATCCAACCTGCGTCTGCTCGAGGGCGCCGGCGCAAGCGCTCCACCGCCGCCGCGTAGGCCTCACCACTCCGGCCCGGCCGCATAGACTCCTCCTCCCAGCGCGCGAGCCGAGGAGGAGCAAAGAAGCATGGAGCAAGCCACCGTGCCGGAGGCATCGACCGGCGGGCCAGAGCAAGACGATCGCCGACCTGCTTGGCGGTCGCCGTCGAGAAGCACGGCCCGAAGGCCGCGATCCGCTACAAGGACGACTCCGGGCAGTGGGTCAGCCGCACCTACACCGAGCTCGGCGAGACCGTCAAGCGAGCTCGCGCTCGGCCTGATCGACCTCGGGGTCGAGAAGGGCGACAAGGTCTCGATCCTCTCCAACACCCGCCCCGAGTGGAGCTACTACGACCTCGCGGCGCTCTCGGTCGGCGCCACCGTCGTCCCGATCTACCAGACCAACTCGCCCGAGGAGTGCCAGTACGTGCTCGAGAACTCCGACGCGAAGGTGGTCGTCGTCGAGGACGACGAGCAGCTCGAGAAGGTGCGGGCGGTCAGGGACCGCTGCCCGAAGCTCGAGCACGTGATCCGGATGACGGGCACCTCCGACGACGCGATCTCGATGGAGGCGCTCGCCGAGCGCGGCCGCGGCCGCTCCGAGACGGAGTGGCGCGAGCGCTACGCCTCCGTCGGGCCCGACGACATCAGCACCTTCATCTACACCTCGGGCACCACCGGGCCGCCGAAGGGCTGCGTGATCTCGCACGGCAACTACCGCTCGATGCTCGACATGGTCGTCGAGGAGAGCGTGCTCGGCGAGGACGAGGTCACCTACCTCTTCCTCCCCCTCGCGCACTCCTTCGCGCTGCTGATCCAGCTCGGCACCTTCGAGCTCGGCTCCGAGCTCGCCTACTGGGAGCGCGACCCGCTGAAGATCGTCCCCAACCTCTCCGAGGTGAAGCCGACCTACTTCCCGTCGGTGCCGCGGATCTTCGAGAAGATCTACACGGCGGCCACCGCCAACGTCGACAAGGAGGGCGGCCTGAAGAAGGCGATCTTCTGGTGGGCGATCGGCGTCGGGCGGAAGATGCGCGAGACCGAGCGCGCCGGCAAGAAGCCCGGCTTCCTGCTGCGCAAGCAGTACGAGTTCGCCGACAAGCAGGTGCTCTCGAAGATCCGCGCGCTCTTCGGCGGCAACCTCGACCTCGCGGTCACCGGCGCCGCGCCGATCAACCCCGACATCCTGCGGTTCTTCGACGCCGCCGGCCTGCTCATCCTCGAGGGATGGGGGATGACCGAGACCTCGACCGCGGCGACGATCGCGAAGCCCGACGACTTCAAGTTCGGCACCGTCGGCAGGCCGTTCAAGGGCTGCGAGGTGAAGATCGCCGAGGACGGCGAGATCCTCGTCAAGGGCCCGAACATCTTCCAGGGCTATTACAAGAACGAGGAGGCCACCAAGGAGACGCTGCAGGACGGGTGGCTCCACACCGGCGACATCGGCGAGATCGACTCCGAGGGCTTCCTCTCGATCACCGGCCGCAAGAAGGACATCATCATCACCGCGGGCGGCAAGAACATCACGCCCGCCAACCTCGAGGCCGAGATCAAGCAGCACCCGCTGGTCTCGCAATGCGTCGTCATCGGCGACCGCCGCCCCTACCTGGTCGCGCTGATCACCCTCGATCCGGAGGAGGCCGAGAAGTTCGAGGGCGACCCCCGGGAGTCGATCCAGGAGCACATCGACGACATCAACCAGAAGTTCGCCCGGGTCGAGCAGGTGAAGAAGTTCGAGATCCTCGCCCCAGGACCTCTCCCAGGAGGGCGGCGAGCTGACGCCGACGCTGAAGGTCAAGCGCAACGTCGTCGCCGAGAAGTACGACTCGCAGATCGAGAAGCTGTACGCCTAGCGCGCCGGCGCGCTACTCGGGCAGCCCAGCGGCCTTGACGGCGTCGGCACGGTTCAGGTAGCCCTGGGCACGCAGCACCTTCCCATCCCGAATCGTCCAGATGGCCGCCCACTCGACGTCGAGCTCGATCCCGGAGTAGGGGGCCGTTCCCGTGGCGCGGAGCAGCATCAGGACGGTGGTCCCGTCGCCATGCACGTCCACGATGTCCTCCGGCTCCACCCGCGGGTTATCGAATATGTCGAACACCTGGTCGCGCCAGCGGCGGACGCCGTCATGCCCCTCATACAGACCGCGGACCGGGAAGTCCGGCGGGTTCCGGATCTCGATGTCCTCGTCACAGAGCGCGAGCGGAGGCATGCCGTCCTCGTTGAATCCCTCCCACCAGCGCCGCACGATCTCCACGTTCGCTTCCGACATCGCCCGCGTCTAGCGGTCGCCCAGCGAGGCGGTCCGCCGCGCGACCCAGCCGGTGAGCCGCGGGGAGAGCCGCTTCAGCCCGTAGCCGAACCAGGCCTCGGGCGAGATCGGCGCGACGGTGCGGTTGCGGTGGACCGCCTTGAGGATGTTGCGCGCGACGCGGTCGGGCCCGTAGTTGCGGCGCTCGTAGACCTTCGCGATCCGCTCGCGGCGCTCGGGATCCGCGGCGTCGCCACGGGCGCGGGAGCTGCGGGTGATCGGGGTGTTGATCAGGCCGGGGCAGATCGCGGTGACGCCGATCCCATGCGGTCGCAGCTCCTCGCGCAGCGCCTCGCTGAGCCCGAGCACCGCGAACTTCGTCGTGCTGTAGGCGGCGAGCACCGGGCTCGCCAGATAGCCCGCCGCCGAGGCGACGTTGACGACGTGGCCGCCGGCGCCGCGCTCGACCATCGGCGGCACGAAGAGGTTGCAGCCGTGGACGACGCCGAGCAGGTTGATCGAGACGATCCAGTCCCAGTCGGAGAGCTCGGTGTCGAGGAACTCGGCGGCGAGGCCGACGCCGGCGTTGTTCATCGAGCAGGTCGACGGCGCCCACGGTCTCGCCGACCGCGGCGGCGAACTCGCGCATCTGCTCGCGGTCGGAGACGTCGACCCGGCGCGCGAGGACGTCGCGGCCGAGCGCCGCGGGCGTCGGCCTCGGTCGCGCCGAGCCCGTCCTCGTCGACGTCGCAGATCACGAGGTCGGCGCCGCGGCGGGCGGCGAGCAGCGCGGTCTCGCGGCCGATCCCGCTGCCCGGCCCCGGTGACGAGGGCCGTGCGGCCGGCCAGGTTCGAGGTGTCCACGCTGCGGCTAGTCGCCGGCGTCGGCGGCGTCCTGCTGGCGCAGGAGGACGTTCGTCGTCTGCTCGAAGACGCGGCGCCAGGCCGGGATCTCCTCGCGCTCGCGCTCGACCTGCTCGAGCACGTGGCGGACGCGGCGAGCGGAGATCTCGATCCCGTGCTTCTCGGCGATCTCCTTGAAGCGGTCGTAGTCGCGGGCAAGCCGCAGCGTCACCGACTCGAAGCCGTGCTTGGCGATGGCGAGGCGCCCGCCGTAGTCCATGATCGAGGTGCCGAACATCAGCTCGTCGTCGGGCTCGGGCTCGATCAGGATGATGTCGACGCCCGGGTACTTCTCCTCCCAGTCCTCGACGGCGCGATGGAGGCGGTCGTGGGAGAGGACCCGGAAGGACTGCTGGGCGATCGCCGCGGCGCCCATGTCGGAGACGCGGCGGACGCGGGTGCCGAACATCGTCGGGATCCGCTTCGAGAAGTCGTTCACGTAGGGCACCATCGGGTTGACGACGATGATGAACTTGGCGCCGCGCTCGACGGCGACGTCGACGTTCGTGGTCGAGCGGATGCCGCCGTCGATGAACTCGCGGCCGCGGATCTCGACCGGCGAGTAGACGATCGGCAGCGCGCCCGAGGCGGCGACCGCGGTCGAGATCGGGACGTCGCGCCACTCGCCCTCGCCGAGCACGACGCGCTCGGTCGTGTCGAGGTCGGTCGCGGTGATGTAGAGCTCGTTCTCGAGCATCCGGAAGTCGTCGGTGCGGTCGGGGTCGGAGAGGATCTCGTGCGACGTAGTCCTCGATCCCGGCGCCGGTGTAGATGCCGGAGGGCATGTTCTCGGCGAGGCCGGTGGCGATGTCGATCGGGCGAGGCCTCGCCGAGGCGGGACAGGAGCGTCTGGGCGAGGCCGGCGAGGCGGAACGGCAGCAGCAGCGAGCTGTGCAGGAAGCCGCGGTAGTTCGGGCTCAGCAGCGTGCCGAGGTCGAGCTCGCGGATCGGCGACGGGAGCTTGCGGTTGAGCACCCGCATCATCTCCTCGGGGGTGATCCCGTTCGCGGTGACGCTGGCGATGAAGGCGCCGGCGCTCGTGCCGACGTAGACGTCGAACTCGTTGACGGTGCGGTTGACCGCGAGCAGGTCGAGGGCGCGCAGGGCGCCGATCTCGTAGACGCCGCCGGTGAAGCCGCCGCCGCCGAGGACGAGGGCCGTCTTCGAGCGCTTCCCGCGCCGCCTGCTTCGAGTCGAGCCCTGGCCGGACTTCTGGCCCTTGGCCCCCTCGATGGGGACTACCTTGCCCATCAGGCGCTACAGGGTACCCGGCGAGGGGGCGGCTGCCGGTCCTCTACCCTGCCGCCGGTGCCGTCTGGGAGGCCCAGAGACCGGCGCCTCGCGGCGCCTTTCGCGGTCGCGGGGCTGATCGCGGCGATCGCCGCTCCGGCCGGCCCCGGCCTCGCCGCCGAGGGCGGCGGTCCGGAGGCGGTCGCGCCGCTTCCCGGGCCCGACATCGCCGCCCGGACCCAGGCCGCGAGGCGCGGGCAGCGAGGCCGCGAGCACGCCGCGGGTCGGCGAACGGGGCTCTCGCGCAAGCTCGGCAACCTGATCGACCAGGCGGGCTCGGGGAGCGGCGTCTGGGTCGCCGACACCAAGCAGCGGCGAGGTCTTCGAGCGCCGCGCGCAACAACTCGCGGATCCTCGCCTCGAACACGAAGCTCTTCACGACCGCGACCGCGCTCGACCGGATCGGCGCCAAGGAGCGCCTGCGGACCCGCGTCGTCGACCGACGGCGAGGTCGACAGGCGCGGCGTCCTGCGCGGCAACCTCTTCCTCGTCGGCGACGGCGACCCGGCGCTGAGCCGGCCGCTCCTACGCGCGCCGCAAGGGCATCGCCGGGCACCCCGCTCGGCAGGCTCGCCGCGCAGGTGAAGAAGGCCGGGGTGAAGAAGGTCACGGGCCGCCTCCTACGCCGACGACTCGATCTTCGACGGCGTCCGCGGCGTCCCCGACTCCGGAGGGCAACACGAGCCCCTACATCGGCCCGCTCTCCGGCCTCTCCTACAACGAGAACCGCGGCAGCGGCGGCTTCGTCTCGAACCCCGAGACGAACACGGCCGAGAAGCTCCGCAAGGGCCTCAAGAACCGCGGGATCAAGATCGGCAAGGTCAGCGAGGCCAGGGCGCCCGACGACGCTGCTCGACGCGGCTCCGCTCGCCGACGCCCGCTCGGCGACGCTCACCCAGCTGATCGCAGGAGACCAACCGGCCCTCGAACAACTTCTTCGCCGAGATGCTGCTGAAGCGGCTCGACGCCGCCGACGGCGACCAGGGCACGACCAAGGGCGGCACCAAGGAGGCCGAGCAGTTCGCCGACGAGCTCGGCAGCGGCGTCCACCAGGTCGACGGCTCCGGCCTCACCCGCACGAACCGCGCCTCGCCCGAGCAGGTCGGCAAGCTGCTGGTCGGGATGAGCGAGCACGCCGCCGGCCACGCCTTCAAGCAGTCGCTGCCGCTGGCCGGCAAGCAGGGCACGCTCGCCGGCCGGATGGACGGCACCGCCGCCGAGGGCCGCTGCCGCGCGAAGACCGGGACGATCTCCGGCGTCTCCGCGCTCTCCGGCTACTGCAACGCCCGGGGCGGCGCGGAGATGGCCTTCTCGATCCTGATGAACGGCGTCGAACGTCGAACCGCGCCCGCAACGATCCAGGACTCGATGGCGGCGACGATCGCGCGCTACAAGCCCTAGCGGCCTAGAGCCGCGGACCGGAACACGCCCTGACCGCGCCGGGGATGTCGCGGATCGAGTTCGCGTAGGCCTCCTCGAGCGCTGCGGCGGCGTCCTCGTGCACCGGCGGGCCGTGGCCGAAGAGCAGGTGCTCGGGGTCGTAGCGGCGCGGCGCGCCGGGCGGCGTGCAGGCGCAGCATCGGGTGGATGCCCGCGCGCCGGCCCGCGGCGAAGTAGGGGCTCGAGCCGACGGCCTCCGAGACGAGCAGCACCGGCGCTCGGGCCACCAGAGGTGGAGCTCGCGCCAGCCGGGACCCAGAGCGTCCGGCCGAGCTCGAACGGGCAGTCGGGGATGGACTCCGGCAGGCGCAGGTGCGGGACGCCGTAGCGCTCGGCGAGCTCCTCGCAGCCGCGGGGATGGCGGTCGAGCAGCTGGATCACCCCCGCCATCACGCCGAGCTTCTCGGCGGCGGCGAGCGCCGCGTCGTCGGCGACCGGGTCGATCAGCCAGACGCTCCCGTCGTCGGCGAGCGCGTGCGAGGCCTGCGCTGCATGCTCTCGTCCTCGAGCGTCCAGGAGACGGCGAAGTCGAGGCTGAGCTGTCGAGGGTGGCGGCGATCCGCGTTCAGCCTAGGCAGCTCGCGCGGCATCGCCGGCGAGTGCGCGCATAGTGCGGCGCACTGCAGGCGGAAGCAGGGGCTTCGGCGATGCGGAGTGACCATTCTGCGCTGAGTCAGTCGGCCGGTCGCCGGGAGCGAATCGCGAGCCGGACGAGGGCGCGACGCGATCGTGAGCCCGTCGCCAGCCGACTTCGTCGAGCGGCCGCTCGGCGGGAAGGGGACCCCGGCGCCTGCGACCTCATGACCTCGCGGCGGCGCAGGACGTTCGCGGCGATCGGTGGGCCAGGAGGTCAGTTGCGAGGCGGCGATCGAGCGCCAGGGGCACCGGACCTGAACGCCGCTACCTTCAACCGCTCCCGCCGAGCTGACCGAGGAGCTCGATTCCGGCGTCCTCGAGGACGAAGGGGCCGGACACGTCCGACACGTTCTGCCTGCTCGAACGAGCGGCGAAGTCAAGCTCGACCTCGTCGACGGTCGACGGAGAGTCGGTCCACGTCGCCGACCTGCCTCGACGTGAGTCGAGTGCGAGATCGTCACGCTGGCGACGGCGACCGCCCGGCATCACCCCCTGCAAGACCGGGCCAGCGCGCCGCGACTCATCGGCCGCGCGCTAGCGGCGCCGGCCCGGAGGCGGCGGCCGGTCCGCCTCCTTGGCGCCGCCGCGGTCCTCGCCGCCGCCCACCTTGCGCGAGCCCGGGCTCGTCGAGGATCTCGGTGCCGAGCTCCTGCGCCTTGGCGAGCTTCGTGCCCGGGCTGTCGCCCGCGACCACGTAGTCGGTCTTCTTCGAGACCGAGCCGGTCACCTTGCCGCCCGCGCGCTTGATCATCGCGTCGCCTCGTCCCGGGTGAGCTCGGGCAGGGTGCCGGTGAGGACGAAGGTCTTGCCCTCGAGCGGCCCCGCCCTCGGCGCGGCGCTCCTCCGCGGAGAGCTCGAAGTTGAGGCCGCGCTCGCGCAGGCGCCGATCAGGTCGAGCGATGGCCTCGTCGGCGAGCTCCTCGTCGAGCTGCGCGGCGAGCACCGGGCCCATCCCCTCGACCTCCTCGATCTGCGGCGGCTCGGCCTCCAGCAGCGCGTCGATCGAGCCGAAGTGGTCGGCGAGCGCGTGCGCGTTCACGTAGCCGATCCCGGGCAGGCCGAGGGCGAAGAGCACGGTCCCGAACGGGCGCTCGCGCGAGCGGTCGATCTCGCCGGATCAGGTTGCGCGCGGAGACCTCGCCGAAGCCCTCGAGCTCGACGAGCTGCTCCTCGGTCAGGTCGTAGATGTCGGCCGGGTCGCGGATCAGCTCCTCGTCGACGAGGAACCGGTAGGCCTGCTTCTCGCCGAACCCCTCGATGTCCATCGCGCCGCGCGAGACGAAGTGCTTGACCAGCTGGAACGTCTGGCCCGGGCAGCCGCGCCGGTTCGGGCAGCGGGTCCAGACCTCGTCGGGCTCCTTCACGGTCGGGGTCCCGCAGGCCGGGCACTTCTTCGGCGGCTTCGGCCTGCGCAGCCGCCTGCCCTTGCGGTGCTGGACCAGCGGAGAGACGACCTGCGGGATCACGTCGCCCGCGCGCATGACGACGACCTCGTCGCCCTCGCGGACGTCCTTGCGGGCCAGGTCCTCCTCGTTGTGCAGGGTCGCCGTGGTCACCGTGACGCCGGAGACGTGGACCGGCTCGAGCATCGCGAACGGGATCATGTTGCCGCGGCGGCCGACGTTCCAGACGATCCGGTTGAGCGTCGTCGTCGCCGTCATCGGCGGGAACTTCCAGGCCACCGCCCAGCGCGGCTCGCGCCCGGCGACGCCGAGCTCGCGCCAGAGCGAGCGCTGGTCGACCTTGATGACCACGCCGTCGATCTCGAACTCGAGGCCCTCGCGGCGCTCCTCCCACCACTCGCAGCGGGCGACCACGTCGTCGGCGTCGGAGTGGGTCGCGATCTCCTCGTTCACCGGGAAGCCGCGCTCGCGCATCCAGTCGAGCTCGTCGGAGTGGGTCGCGAACTCGATGCCGCGGTGCGCGCCGATCCCGTACGCCCAGATCGCGAGCGGGCGCGAGGCGGTGATCTCGGGATCGAGCTGGCGCAGCGAGCCGGCGGCGCAGTTGCGCGGGTTGGCGAAGGCGGGCTCGCCCGGCGGCCGAGCGCGCCTCGTTGATCGCGGCGAAGGCGCTTCGCGAGAGGTAGACCTCGCCGCGCACCTCGACCAGCTCCGGGCGCGTCGTCGATGCGGTCGGGGATCTGCTCGACCGTGCGCAGGTTGCGGGTCACGTCCTCGCCGGTCACCCCGTCGCCGCGGGTCGCGCCGCGCACGAACTCGCCGTTCTCGTAGGTGAGCGAGATCGCGAGCCCGTCGATCTTCGGCTCGGAGACGAAGCGGAGCTCGCCCGGCTCGATGTCCAGCCGCTTCAGCTGGTTGTGCAGGCGCGTCTCCCAGGCGCGGAACTCCTCCTTCCCGCGGGCGTTGCCGAGCGACAGCATCGGCTCCGCGTGCCGCGCCGGCGCGAACTTCTCGTGCGGGCGCGCGCCGACCTTCTGCGTCGGCGAGTCGGGCGTGCGCAGGTCCGGGTTCGCCTCCTCGATCTCGCGCAGCTCGCTGCAGCAGCGCGTCGTACTCGGCGTCGGAGATCGTCCGGGTCGTCGAGGACGTAGTAGCGCTGGTTGTGGTGCTCGAGCTCCTCGCGGAGCTCGCGCGGCGCGCTCGGCCTGGGCTCGCGGCGCTCAACGCGGCGAGGGCTCGGCGAGCGTCGCCTCCAGGTCCCAGCCCCGCAGCCGCTCGAGCCCGTCGTGGTCGGTCAGGTCGAAGTGGATGGCCGTGACCGCGACCTTCCCGCGCGCGATCGCCACGAGGTCGGTCCCCTCCTCGTCCTCGAAGGACGGCTCGAACCCGTAGATCTGGTAGCGCCGGCGCCCGTCGTCGTCCTCCTCGACCAGCTTCAGCTCGTCGTTGTAGAGGCGCTTGCCGAGCCTGGCGACCTCGATCCCCTCCGGCTCGCCCGCGGGGAAGTTCACGTTCACGAGGGTCCCGTCGGGCGGCGGATCGGCCCCGATGCGCTCGACGAGCCGGGCGCCGAAGCGCGGCCGCGTGGGTGAAGTCGAAGACGCGGCCCAGGCGGAAGTCCATCTCGCGGCGGTCGGACTGCTGCGACATCGCGATCGCGGGGATGCCGAGCACGATCCCCTCGAAGGCGGCCGCGACCGTGCCCGAGTAGGTGACGTCGTCGCCGAGGTTCGCGCCGTGGTTGATCCCCGAGACGATCAGGTCGGGCTTCGACCCGAGCAGCCCGAGGTCGGCGAAGCGCACGCAATCGACCGGGGTGCCGTCGGTGGCGAAGCCGGTGTCGCCGTCGTCGAACCGGATCTCCTCGACCCAGAGCGGCGAGCGCGTCGTGATCGACCGGGCGGTCGCCGAGCGGTTCGAGTCGGGGGCGATGACGAAGACCTCGACGCCGTCGAGGCGGCGGAGCTCCTTGCGGATCGCGTGCAGCCCCTCTGCGCCGATGCCATCGTCGTTGGTGAGGAGGATCTTCACGGGGTCGGGCGATTCTAGGGGTGCGGGTACCGCCCTGACCTCTGCGCCGGGACGGCTACGCCGGGCGCGAGGCGAGCTTCAGGGCCACCGGCGGCTGAGTCCCGGCGATCGCCGGGTCGGCCATCAGCGGCTCGCCGCCGAGCCCGTCGCGCGGCGCCCCGCAGGCGGCGGCCACCGTGGCGGCGACGTCCGCGAGGCGCGGCGGCCGCGAGGGCTCGCACAGCTGCGAGCGGCCCGGGGCGACGATCGCCCACGCGCCGCCCGGCGTGTGGTTGCCGGAGCGCCCGCTGCCCGCACCCTGCCGGCGGATCTCCCCGAAGCGCTCGGAGCGGACGAGGGCGAGCTCGGTCGCGGGCCGCTCGCTCCAGTGGACGACGAGGTCGGGCAGGCGATCGGCGTGCTCGCCCGAGTAGCGGTCCGCGACGCGCTCCACCGCGGCGACCGACGGCGCGCCATCCGGGTCGGTGAAGGTCGCGAGGCCCGCGGCGATCTCGTCGGCGAGCGCGTCCGGCGTCGGCCGGGTCGACGACGCCGTCGCGCTCGCGGCCTCGCAGGTTGAAGCGGATGTAGCCCTGGTTGTCGGCCGGATGGGCGAACGCGCGGGCGCCGCCGAGGTCGACGCCACTCGTCTCGAGGCGGGCGGTCAGCTCGAGCGCGAGCCGGCGCGGGAGCGCGTCGGCGACGGCGCCGCGGACGCCGGGCGGGATCGCCGCGCGGAGCCGCCAGACTCCGCTCGGCTCCGCGAGGGGGCCGCCCGAGAGCACGGCGGCGAGCATCCCCGGCAGCAGGTCGGAGCGGCTCGTGTTGACGTCCATCCCCACCGCCGAGCAGACGACCACGTCGGCGTCGCGCGGCAGCGCGCGCAGGACCCGGCCGATCGCCTCGTCGACGCGCCCGTAGACCTCGGCGAGCGTGCGCTCGAGCACCGTGCGGCGCTCGCCGTTGATCCAGGGCTCGCGCAGCTGGGAGAGGTCCCAGAACTGGTGGCCGGCGAGGTGCGCGGCGCTGAAGGTCAGCCACGCGAGGTCGTACTGCTCCTGATCGAGCATGTGGACGGCCGCGTCGGCCACGCGGCTCGGCGCGTCGAGCAGGCGCCGCCGCAGCGAGATCAGCTGCGATGACCGCGGCCGGCCGAAGACCTCCGTCGCCCGCGGTGGCCGGCCGAGCTCGCGCGCGAGGGCGCGGCGGGCGACCTGCGGGCGCGACCAGCCCGGCAGCACCGTGCGCTCCTCGAAGCCCCAGCCCGAGACGATGGTGCCCTCGATTCGCTCCGGCGGGCGGCACTCGTAGGGGTCGATGGCGAGCGTGCGCTTGCCGGCGCGGGCGAGCCGCTCCCAGACCGCGGGCGGCGCCTCGAGCTCGCCGGCCTGCCTGACGCTCTGGCGCCGAGCATCCCACTGGAACGGATAGAAGATCCCGTGGTCGCCGATCTCGACGCCGCTGTAGAGGGTGTAGAAGGCGCCGGCCGCGAAGTCGCGGGCGGGGGTCTCGAGCTCGACGCGGCGGCCGCGCTCCGCGAGCGCGGCGACGTTCGGCAGCCGGCCGGACTCGAGCAGGGCGTCCAGCAGGGCGACGCTGGCGGAGTCGAATGTGAGGACGGCGATCAAATCGCCACCACGCCGCCGCCGCCGCGCGCCGACGCGCGCGCCGCGTCGACCGCCCTCATCGCGGTCACTCCTTCGCGCGCTGTCGCGAGCATGCCACCACCCTCACCACTGACAACACGGCCCAGCGCCCGGAGTTGCCGCGCGAGCGATTCGACGAGCGGGTGCTCGTTCCCGCGCAGCCGCGCGAGGGCGCCGCGCGCGACACCACCGTGGATGCTGCGCGCCGAGAGCTCACCGGATCGCCGCCGCACCTCGACCCGCTCGACCCATGGGGAGTCGGTCTCGACAGACGATCGTGGCCGAGCCGCGCGCGCCGGTCAGCTCGGCCCGGGCGCGGTCGTGGCCCGATCGAATCCGCCCTGGCGGAGCTCAGCTCGCCCCCGAGGAGGCAGGCGGCGAGGTCGGCCAGGTGCGGGCCGAGGTCGCCGAGCGCGTCGTCGCTCACCTCGTGGGCGCGCCAGGAGGCTCGCCGGTAGCTGAGGCGCAGCGACACCTCCAGCTCGCCGTTCTCCGGGACGCGCGGAGCGAGGACGGCGAGATGGCTGAAGCGCCGGTTGAAGCCCACCCAGACCGCCGGCTCGAGCGCGGCCAGGCGCTCGGCCTCGGCGGCGTCGCGACCCGGTGGCTTCTCGACGAGGGCCGGGATCGCCGGCGGCGCAGGCGAGCTCCGCGTGCTCCACGTGGCATTCCGGCGGGCTCGCGACCACGAGGGCGTCGGGGCTCGCGTCGTCGAGCATCGCCGCGACCGTCGCGTAGGAGCGCGGCTCGCCCGGGGCGGATGCGGCGACGCGCTCGCGCCGGTCCCGATCCGGATCGGCGACGGCGACCAGCTCGACGCCTGGAGCATGGCGGAGGGCGGCGGCGTATCCGACCTCGGTGATCCGGCCGCAGCCGGCGATTGCGAGCTTCACGGTGCGGGCATATTAGGGCACCCTAACTCGATGCCGTCCCACCCGCTCCGTCGCGTCCGCTCGAAGAAGAAGCCTCGCTCCGGCGGCGTCTTCGACACGTCGACGTCCTCGATCGGCACGTCGACGAGCCAGGCGAGCGCCGTCTGCCCGTCGATGGCGCCCGCGACGATCTCGCCGCAGTCGCGGATCCGCGCCGCGCCGGCCGCGTCGACGACCGCCTTCGAGCTGGTCGCGCGCGTCGCTGATGCGGGTCGCCTCGGCGGCGTCGTCGCGCAGCGCGGCGATGCGGAACCCGGATTGCACCGCGAGGACGGCGGCCAGCGCGACGACCAGCGGCGACGAGCGCGCCCCGGGCCCCGGGCTCCCGCGCCGCGACGGCGAGCCGCGCCAGGCCGGCCGCGCCGATCGCCGCCGCGACGGCCGCCGCGGGCGCGAGGAACCGCGGCAGGCCCGCGTAGCCGCCGGCGGCCATCACCGCCACGAGCGCGATCCAGGCGAGCAGCGCCGGCGGCGACCACGAGCAGGGCCCGGTCGCCCGCGCCGGCGGGCGAGCACCGCCGCGAACGCCACGCCGGCCCACAGCGCCGCCAGCGGGAGGGCGGCGGCGCGCCCGATCACCTCCAGCGCCTCCACCGGCGGCGAGCCCGAGCCCTCCCTGGCGCGGTCGGCGCCGGTCAGGAACGAGCCCGAGCCGATCAGGTCGGGGACGAACCAGAGCGCGGCAACCGCGGCGACGGCGATCGCGACCGGCACCCGCTGCGCCGGCCGCTCGCGCCAGAGCCAGGCCCCGTACGCGAGAAGCGCCGGCCAGACCTCGGGCCGGATCAGCGCCGCGGCGGCGGCGAGCGCCGAGCGCGGCGCGCTCGCGCCCGGCGAGGCCGCGCTCGACCGCGGCGAGGACGAGCGCGACCATCAGCGGTTCGGCGAGCCCGCCCGCGAACTGGCGCAGCCACGGGGTGAAGCCGTCGAAGAGGAGGACGACGGCGAGCGCGGCGAGCGCGGCGGCCGCGATCCGCTCCCGGCGACCGGCCGCGAGACGCTCGCCGACCCGGACCGCCAGCAGCGCGGCGAGGGCCGGCGCCGCGAGCCAGCCGGCCCGGGCCACGAGCAGCCAGAGCGCCGGCGCCGCGTCGCCGGCGAGGGAGAACGGCGTCGTGAGGACGACCGGGAGCGGCTTCCACGAGGGGCCGCTCGAGGTGTCGAGGGCGAGGTCGGCGACCTCGCGGCCCCAGACGAGCCAGCCCCAGGGGTCGTAGACCGGGTCCCAGGGCAGCAGGAGCGAGAGGGCCGCGAGGGCGATGATCAGGGCTGAGAGCGGCGGGCAAGTTCACGAACGAAGATTGGCAATAATTAGGTATGCCTAACACCGCGACGCCTCCTCGCCGCTTGTCGCGCCCGCTGCTCACAGCCCTCGCGGTGGCCTTCGCCGACCGCCCTCCTCGCCGCCTGCGGCGGCGGTTCTCCGAGGAGGCCGAGTCGGGCGACGACCCCGGGCCCGAGGGGATCACGATCTACTCGGGCCGGATCGCCCCGCTGGTCGGCCCCGCTGATCGACAAGCAGGAGGCCGAAGTCCGGCAAGGACATCCAGGTCCGCTTCGGCGACAGCCCGCAGCTCGCCGCGACCCTGATCGAGGAGGGCGAGGGCTCCCCGGCCGACATCTTCTTCAGCCAGGACGCGAGCGCGCTCGAGGCGGTCGACGACGCGGGCCTGCTGGCCGAGCTGCCCGAGGACATCCTGCGGCAGGTCCCGGAGCGCTATCGCGCCGAGGACGGCACTGGATCGGCACCTCCGCCCGCTCGCGGGTCATCGCCTACGACAGCCGCGAGCTGAGCGAGGAGGACCTGCCCGACTCCGTCCTCGACTTCACCGACCCCGAATGGGAGGGCCGGGTCGGCTGGGCGCCGCCGAACGCCTCGCTCGAGGCCTACGTCTCCGCGCTGCGCGCCGACGAGGGCGACGACGTCGCCCGCGAGTGGCTCGAGGGCATGGTCGCCAACGACGCCCAGGCCTACGACTCGAACACGCCGATCCGCGACGCGATCGCCGCCGGCGAGATCGACGTCGGCCTGATCAACCACTACTACGTCGCCCAGGCGAAGGCCGAGGAGGGCGAGGACTACCCGGTCGACATCTACTTCCCGCCGGGCGACCTCGGCTCGCTGGTCAACGTCGCGGGCGTCGGCGTGCTGGAGTCGAGCGAGCGCAAGGAGGAGGCGTTCGACTTCATCCGCTTCCTGCTCTCGCGCGAGGGCCAGGAGTACTTCGTCGAGAGCTCGAAGGAGTACCCGGTCGTCGCCGGGGATCGAGGGCCCGGACGAGGTGCCGCCGCTGCGACGAGCTGCCGAGCCCGGACTTCGACCTCGGCCGACTTCGCCGACCTCCAGGGCACGGTCGAGATGCTCCAGGAGACGGGCGCGCTCTGATGGCGCCGCGCCGATGAGCGCGGGCGCCCTCGGCCGCCGGCCGCCGGCCGCGCTGCTCGCGGCGGCTGTCGCCGTCGCGATCCTCGCGGCGCTGCCCGCCGTCTACCTCGCGGTCGTCGTCGGCGACGACCTCGCGGCGGCGGCCGAGTGCGGTCTGGAACTCGCAGCAGCGCCGAGCTGATCGTGCGAAGCGTCGGCCTCGCCGCCGCGGTGACGGCGACCGGGATCGCGATCGCGGTGCCGATCGCCTGGCTCACGACCCGCACCGACCTGCCCGGCGCGCGCGCCTGGGCGACGCTGGCGACGCTGCCGCTGGTGATCCCGAGCTACATCGGCGCCTACCTGTTCGTCTCCGCGCTCGGGCCCAGCGGCGCGCTCCAGGACCTGCTCGAGCCGCTCGGCGTCGAGCGGCTGCCGTCGATCTACGGCTTCGGCGGCGCCTGGCTCGTGCTGACCCTGTTCACCTACCCGGTGATCCTGCTCACGGTCCGCGCCGCGCTCGCGCGCCTCGACCCCCAGCTCGAGGAGGCGGCGCGGGCGATGGGCCGCACGCCGCTCGAGACCTTCCGGACGATCGTCGTCCCCCAGCTTCGCCCCGCGATCGCCGCCGGCGGGCTGCTCGTCGCGCTCTACGTCCTCTCCGACTTCGGCGCGGTCTCGATCATGCGCTTCAACTCGTTCACGCGCGAGATCTACATCACCTTCACGGCCGGCTTCGACCGCACCGGCGCGGCGGCGCTCGCGGTGCTGCTCGTCGCCGTCACGCTCGCCGTGCTCTTCCTCTACTCGCGGGCGCGCTCCCGCCTCCACCTCCACCGCGCGAGCCCGGGCACGGCGCGGCCGGTGCGGCCCGTCCCGCTCGGCCGCTGGCGCTGGCCCGCGCTCGGGTTCTGCGCCGCTCGTCGTCTTCGCTCGCGCTGGTCCTGCCCGTCGGCGTCCTCGTCTACTGGGCGATCCAGGGCATCGGCGACGACGCCGGCCTCGGCGGGCTGGCGGTCAACGCCGGGCACTCGCTCGCCGCCGGCGGGCTCACGGCGGCTCGTCGCGGCCGCTGCTCGCGATCGTCGATCGCCGTGCTCGTCGTGCGCTGCCCGGGCCGGCTCTCGCGCGCGATCGAGCGGGTCAGCTACACGGGCTACGCGCTGCCGGGGATCGTCGTCGCCCTGGCCCTCGTCTTCTTCGGCATCCGCGTGGCGCCCGCCGCTCTACCAGTCGTTCGCGATGCTGGTCATCGCCCTGACCGCCCACTTCCTGCCGCTCGCGATCGGCGCGATCGGCGCCGCGCTGCTCCAGATCTCGCCCGCGGGTGGAGGAGGCGGCGCGCGGGCTCGGGCGCGGCCCGCTCGGGGTCTTCCGGACGATCACCGCGCCGCTCGCGCTGGGCGGGATCGCCGCCGGCGCGGCGCTCGTCTTCCTCCACGCCGTCAAGGAGCTGCCCGCGACCCTGATCCTCGCCCCGATCGGGTTCGAGACGCTCGCCACCGACATCTGGCGGCAGACGACGACCGGGTTCTTCGAGGCCGGCGCCGTGCCCGGCGCTCGTACTGCTCGCCGTCGCGGCCCCGCCCCTCTACCTTCTGACGGGCAGGAGCAGCCCCGCATGAGCGAGACCGCGCTCGAGGTCAGATCGATCTCGCAAGTCCTTCGGGGAGGTCGAAGCCGTGCGCGGCGTCGACCTCGAGGTCCGGGTCGGCGAGATCTGCGCCCTGCTCGGCCCGAGCGGCTGCGGCAAGACGACGACGCTGCGGCTGATCGCCGGCCTCGAGCGGCCCGACGCGGGCACCATCGCGGTCGCCGGCCGCCGAGGTCGACGGCGACCGGCGTCCACGTCGCGCCCGAGAAGCGGCGGATCGGGATGGTCTTCCAGGACTACGCGCTCTTCCCCCACCTCGACGTCGCCGGCCAACGCCGGCTACGGGCTCGGCCGCAGGCCCGACTCGGCGCGGGTCGCCGAGGTGCTCGAGCTCGTCGGCCTCGGCGGCGACGGCTCGCGCCCGGTCCACGAGCTGTCCGGCGGCCAGCAGCAGCGGGTCGCGCTGGCGCGGGCGCTGGCCCCCACGCCCGACCTCGTCCTGCTCGACGAGCCCTTCTCGAACCTCGACGCGTCGCTGCGCGAGCGCCTGCGGGGCGAGGTGCGCGAGATCCTCGCGCGCGCTCCGGGGTGCCCGCGCTGTTCGTCACCCACGACCAGGAGGAGGCGCTCAGCCTCGCCGACCGGGTCGCGGTGATGCGCGACGGCGAGCTCGCGCAGACGGGCACCCCGGAGGAGGTCTACGGCCAGCCGGCCGACCGCTGGGTCGCGGACTTCCTCGGCGAGGCCGACGTGCTGCCCGGCGACCGCGAACGACGGCTACGTCGAGTGCGAGCTGGGCCGCGCTCGGCGTCGATCCCGGCTTTCGCGGGCCGGCCGAGGTCGTCATCCGGCCCGGAGTCGATCGCGATCGGCGCCGGGCCGAGCCCGACTCGGCCTGACCGACTCCGAGGGCGTCGTCGTCGAGCGCACCTTCTACGGCCACGACCAGATCGTCCGCGTCGAGCTCGACTCCGGCCGCTCGGTCCGCAGCCGCCGCCTCGGCTTCCCCGCCTGGCACCCGGGCGACCGGGTCAAGGTCTGGATCGACGGCCCGGTGAACGTGCTGCGCGCGACGGGTAGCCGCCAGCCCGGCGCTAGAATCGCGGCCGGAGATTGAGGGGGAATCGGCAGGCTCAATTCGGGCAGGGCCGTGCTGGATCGATAAACGGCTCGGTCGGAGAGGAAGGTTCCCCCCTTGACAAAGACTTGGATTGGTGCGTTCGCGAGCGTCGCCATGGTGACGTTCGGAGTATCCGCTGCGGAGGCCGCGACGTTCGAGCCGGCGACCTGCCCGGCCGAGCCGGCGAAGGAGCTCGCGAACGCAAACTGCGGCTTCCTCGTCGTGCCCGAGGACCGCTCGGATCCGAGCGGAACGCAGATCCGCATGATGGTCGCGATCGTGCCCGCCCGAGTCGGCGACGCCGGCGCCGACCCGGTCGTGTATCTGACCGGCGGACCGGGCGGCAGCGCGATCGGGGCGATGCCGAACCTGATCAAGGCCGGCGCCAACCGTGACCGTGACCTGATCGTCATGGACCAGCGGGGGACGCTCAACTCGCAGCCGTCACTCGTCTGCCCGGTCATCGACGAATGGAACTCGAAGGTCGTCGGGCTCCGCTACGACGCGAAATCGACGGGCGCAAGCAGACCGAGGCGACGCGCAAGTGCCACGAGAGCGTCCTCGACAAGGGCGCCGACCCCGCCGCCTACAACACCACGGAGAACGCCGCCGACTTCGCCGACCTGCGGACGGCGCTGGGGATCCCCGAGTGGAACGTGGTCGGCGCCTCGTACGGCACCGACCTCGCGCTCACCTACATGCGCCAGCACCCCGAGGGCATCCGCAGCGTCACGATCGACTCGGTGCTCCCGCCGCAGCTCGCGACCGTCGGCCACGCTTGGACGAATGCCGGCGACGGGATGAAGAGCCTCTTCAAGGCGTGCGCGTCGCAGAACCGCTGCGACAAGCGGTACAGCCCGAAGCCGAGCTTCAACCGGATCGTCAACGAGCTCGAGGACGACCGCAGACACGGAAGGTCAAGCCGGCCCTGATCCCGGGCGACAAGCCCGAGAAGAAGGCGAAGAAGGTGAAGGTCGTGCTCGACGGCGGTGCCTTCGCGAACTACATCATCAACATCACCGGCGCGGGTTTCGGCTCGATGGTCCCCAAGCTGCTCGACGAGTTCGACCGCGGGAAAACGAAGCCGATCTTCGCCTCTCAGGCCGCGACAGGCGGGCTTCATGCGGGCGAGCTGAGTTACGGGCTGCAATACGGCGTGATCTGCAGCGAATGGGTGCCGTACGCGCCGGAGTCGAGCGTCGCGAAGATGGGCCGGGAGGCCTTTCCGAAGTTCCCGGACTCGGTGCTCGAGCAGGCGCCGCAGTTCCCGTGGCGCTACATGGACTGCCCCGTGTGGGACGTGCCCAAGGCGCCGGAGGCCCAGCGCGAGGTGACGACGAGCTCGATCCCGACCCTCGTCCTCGCGGGCGGCTTCGACAGCCTCACGTCGGCCGAGTCGGCGCGGATCGCGGCGCGGACGCTCTCGAACTCGACCTACGTGGAGATCCCGGGCCAGGGCCACGTCGTGCTGAACACCTCGGAGTGCGCGGGCGAGGTCTTCGTGTCCTTCATGCGGACGCCGACCGCGCCGGACACGAGCTGCGTCGACGGACTGAGGAATCCGAAGTTCGAAACCGGTCGATGAGAGCGCCTAGTACGACCTGAGAGCACGCCGACCAGATACAGGCCGTGCGGCGGGGCGGTCTCGCCGCCGCGCTCGCGCGGGGCGCCGTCAGCAGCGAGCGGAAGTCCTCGAGCGAGCGGCGGCCGCCGCCGACCTCGAGCATCGTGCCGACGAGCGACGCGGACCATGTGGCGCATGAAGGCGTCGGCCTCGATCTCGAAGAACTCAGGATGCCCGGGACCTCCCCGCACCAGGCGGCGGCGAGGACGTCGCGCTCGAAGCGGACGTGGTCGGTCTCGGTCGGGGTGAAGGCGGTGAAGTCGTGGGCTGCCGGCGAGCGCGGCGGCGCAGGCGTCGAGCGCCTCGCGGTCGATCCGGTGGCGCCACCAGAGGGCCCGGCCCTCCTCGAACGGGTCCGGGTACGGCGCTGGCGAGGATCCGGTAGCGGTAGGCGCGCGAGCGGGCGTCGCGGCGGGCGTCGAATCCGCGGCGGCGCCGCGTCGCAGGCGCGCACGCGACGTCGGTCGGGAGCACCGCGTTCAGGCTCCGCACGAGCGCCTCCCGCACCGCCTCCGCCTCGAAGCTCGCCACCTGCCCGGTCGCGTGGACGCCGGCGTCGGTGCGGCCCGGCGACGGTCAGCGGCACCTCGGCGCCGAGGATGCGCTCCGAGCGCCGCCTCGAGCTCGCCCTGGACCGTGCGCTGGCCGGGCTGCGCGGCCCAGCCGCGGAACCCGGTTCCGTCGTAGGCGATCTCGAGCCGGTAGCGGGTCAGGCGCGTCAGACGAGCTCGAGGAAGACCATCTCGGTCGAGTCCGAGCGGCGCGGGCCGAGCTTGACGATCCGCGTGTAGCCGCCCGGGCGCTCGGAGTAGCGCGGCGCGACCTCCTCGAAGAGCTTGTGGACGATGAACTTGTCCTGGCCGAGGGCCGAGAGCGCCTGGCGCCGGGCGTGCAGGTCCCCGCGCTTGCCGAGCGTGATCAGCTTCTCGACCTGCGGGCTTCACCGCCTTCGCCTTCGCCTGGCTGGTCTTGATCCGCTCGTGATCGATCACCTCGATGCAGAGGTTGCGCAGCAGCGCCTTGCGGTGCGACTGCGTCACGGCTGAGCTTGTGGCGGGTCTTGCGGTGGCGCATGGCGCGGTGCGGACGTTACTCAGTCGACCCTGACGGAGCGAGAGGCCGAGCGCGTTGAGCGACTCTCGACGACTTCGTCGGTCGCTGCGCTTGCCGAAGTTCGGGATCGCGTTCAGCTCCGACTCCGACTTCTGCACCAGGTCGCCGACGGTCTGGATGCCGGCGCGCTTCAGGCAGTTGTAGGCGCGGACGCCGATCTCGAGCTCCTCGATCAGGCGGTCGTCGCCCTCGAGGCCCGGGAACGCCGTCGCCGTTGTCCTCGGGGATGCCGACGCCGTCGCGAGCGGTGAGCTCGTCGACGCGGTCGGCGTCGGTGAAGATCGCCAGCGACTTGATCAGGATCTCGGCGGCCTCGCGCAGGGCGACGCCGGGCTCGATCGAGCCGTCGGTCTCGATCTCGAGCGCGAGCTTGTCGAAGTCGGTGCGCTGACCGACTCGGGCGAGGTCGACGTTGTACGACGCGCGCCGGATCGGCGAGAAGATCGAGTCGATCGGGATCACGCCGATCGGCTGGTCGTCGGACTTGTTCTCCTCGGCGGGCGAGTAGCCGCGGCCACGGCCGATCGTCATGTAGATCTCGAGCTTGGTCTTCTTCTCGAGGGTGGCGATCGGCGCGCCGGGGTTCAGGATCTCGACGCCCGCGGGCAGGTCGATGTCCTTCGCGGTCACCTCGCCGGGGCCGGTGACGACCAGCGGCACCTCGACCTCGTCGGCGTCCGTGTGCATGCGGACGACGAGGTCCTTGAGGTTCAGGACGAGGTCGGTGACGTCCTCCTGGACGCCCGGGATCGTCGAGAACTCGTGCGCGACGCCCTCGATCCGGACGCTCTTCACGGCGGCGCCGCCCAGCGAGGACAGGAGCACGCGGCGGAGGCTGTTGCCGAAGGTGTAGCCGAAGCCCTTGTCGAGGGGCTCGATCGTGAAGGTCCCCCGGTTCTCGGAGACGTCCTCCTTGCTGATCTTCGGGATCTGGAATTCGGGCAGGGTGGTCATGACTTCCTCTGCTTTCGCTTACAAGCTTGCGTGGGGGCCCGGGGGCCCGGCTCCACTACTTCGAGTAGAGCTCGACGATGAGCTGCTCCTGGACGGGGGTGTTGATCTCGTCCCGGTTCGGCATCCGGAGGACCTTTGCGGTCAAAGAGTCGTGGTCGGCCTGCAGCCAGGCGGGCACGGCGGCGATCAGCTCGGTGGCGTTGCGGACCATGTCCGGCTGCGGAGGAGCTCTCGCGCAGCGTGATCACGTCGTCGGGCTGCACCTGGTAGACGGGGATGTCGACGCGGCGGCCGTTGATCTGCCAGTGGCCGTGGGTGATCAGCTGGCGGGCCTGGCGCCGCGAGGCGGCGAAGCCGAGGCGGACGAGGACGTTGTCGAAGCGGCGCTCGAGCAGCCGCAGCAGGTTCTCGCCGGTGACGCCGGACTGGCGCGCGGCCTTGTCGTAGTAGCTGCGGAACTGCTTCTCGAGCAGCTGGTAGTAGCGGCGCGCCTTCTGCTTCTCGCGCAGCTGGTTGCGGTACTCGGACTGGCGCATGCGGCCGCGGCCGTGCTCACCCGGCGGGTAGGAGCGGCGCTCGACGCCGCACTTGTCGGTCAGGCAGCGCTCGCCCTTCAGGAAGAGCTTCTGGCCCTCCCGGCGGCACTGCTTGCACTGGGGTCCGGTGTCGCGAGCCACTAGACGCGCCTCCGCTTGCGCGGGCGGCAGCCGTTGTGGGCCTGCGGGGTGACGTCCTTCACGGTCGTGACCTGCAGGCCGGCGGCCTGCAGCGAGCGGATCGCGGTCTCGCGGCCCGAGCCGGCGCCCTTGGCGAGCACCTCGACGCGCTCGAGGCCGTGCTCCATGCCCTTGCGGGCGGCGGCGTCGGCGGTGACCTGAGCGGCGAACGGGGTCGACTTGCGCGAGCCCTTGAAGCCGGCGCTGCCGGCGGACTCCCAGGCGATCACGTTGCCCTCGGTGTCGGTCAGGGTGACGATCGTGTTGTTGAAGCTGGTCTTGATGTGGGCCTGGCCATAGGAGATGTTCTTCTTCACCCGGCGGCGGCTCGGCCCTTGGACTTGCTTCGGTTGCGGCATCTAGGTCCTCAGTCCTCGCTACTTCTTCGCCGGCGGCTTCTTGCGCTTGCCGGCGATGCTCATCCGCTTCGGGCCCTTGCGGCCGCGCGCGTTGGTCTTCGTCCGCTGGCCGCGGACCGGGAGGCCGCGGCGGTGGCGCAGGCCGCGGTAGGCGCCGATCTCCATCAGGCGCTTGACGTTCTGGGAGCGCTCGCGGCGCAGGTCGCCCTCGACCTGGCGCGACTCGACCGCCTGGCGGAGCTTGAGCTCCTCGTCCTCGGTCAGGTCCTTGACGTAGGTGTTCGGGTCGATCCCGACCTCGGCGAGGATCTCCTTCGGCGGTCGAGCGGCCGATCCCGTGCACGTAGGTGAGCCCGATCTCGGCCCGCTTGTTGAGTGGGATGTTGACTCCGGCGATTCGCGCCATCGAAAGCTTTCTTCCTAGCCCTGCCGCTGCTTGTGACGCGGGTTGGAGCAGATCACGAGCACCTTGCCGCGGCGCCGGATGATCCGGCACCTCTCACACATCGGCTTTACGCTGGCTCGGACTTTCATCGCCCCTTCTCGGGTCGTATCGGACTTGACTCAAAGAGAAGCCCGTCGACCCCATGAATCGGGTCTTCGGGCACGACAAAATCGGCCTCTCGACCGACCGAGAAGGATAGCAGCGGGTTCGTGTCCTCGAGGGCGCCGCCGGGCGTCAGCCACGCAGGGTCAGCGGGCCCTCGCGCTCCGCCTTCGACGAGCTGGTGGACGAGCGGCTCGGCGGAGCCCAGGACCTCGCCCGCGGGGCCCTCGGCGACGATCCTGCCGGCGTTGATCACGACCGCGTGGTCGGCCAGCGTGCGGGCGGCGTTCATGTCGTGGGTGGTGACCAGGTAGGTGCCGCCCGTGGTCCGCTGGGCGTCGTGGATCAGCTCGGTGAGGAGGGCCAGGCGGACGCCGTCGATCCCGCTGTCGAAGTCGTCGATGATCACGATCCCGGCGCCTCAGCGCGAGCGCGCGGGCGAGCGCGACCCGCTTCGTCATCCCGGCCGAGAGCTGGTCGGGCATCGCGGCGGCGCTGTCGCGCAGGCCGACCATGTCAGGTGATCCATCGTCACCTGGTCGATCCGCTCCTCGGGCCAGCGCCGTTGCGCTCGCGCAGCGGGAAGGCGACGTTCTCGTAGACGTTCAGCGAGTAGAAGAGCCCGCAGGTGAACGGCAGCGCGCCCTGCAGCACGACCGCCATGTCGCGCCGCAGCGCGTTCACCTCCTCGTCGGAGATCCGGGCGAGGTCCTTGCCGCTCGACCTGACGCGTGCCACGGCGGGCTGCGTGAGCCCGACGATGTGCTTGATCGACACCGTCTTCCCGGCCCCGGAGGGCCCGATCAGGACGGTGATCCGCCCGCGCGGGACGGTGAAGCTGACGTCTTGTCGAGGACAGGCCGCCGCCGATCTGCTTGTCGACGTCGGCGAGCTCGATCGTGGGCGCTTCGGCCACGCCCCTGATGGTACGCCGATCGCCGCGGCGCTACGGCTTCAGCTTGATCTTCACCGAGGCCTTGTCGGAGCCGCCGCCGCCTACGCCCTTCGCGGTCGCCTTCACCTTCGCGCGTCAGCTTCTCGTCCGTCGCGGGCCGCCGACCTTGGCGGTCTTGCTTCGCCTTCTTCGCCAGCTTCAGCTTCAGCGTGTCGGTCTCGCCCGCGGTGAGCGACTCCTCGTCGGGCTTGAGCTTCGCCTTGTCCCCGCCGGCCTTGAGCTTGCCCTTGGCGTCGACGGTGCAGGGCCGGTTCTCGCAGGTCGCCTTCACCTTCACCGCCTTCAGCGACTTCTGCTTCTTCTTCGCGGTGAGCTTCAGCTTCACCTTGCCGGAGCCGGCGCCGCCACCGCCGTAGCCGCCGCCCGGCCGTAGCCGCCGCCGCTGCCCGGCTCGTAGCCGCCGAGAGCGACGCGGTCGTAGTCCGAGCGCGATGGCGGTCGCGCCACAGGCGATCCGAGCGAGGGCCTGACGCACCGTCGCCAGCCGGATGCTACGCCGTCTGGTGCGCGGCGAGCCGCACGCGCTACAGCTCGTGCCAGGGGGTGAGGATGCGCGGGCCGTCCTCGGTGACCGCGACCGTGAACTCGAAGTGGGCGGCCAGCGAGCCGTCCTGCGAGTAGACCGCCCAGTTGTCGTCGCCGATGCGGACGAGGTGCGTGCCGACGTTCACCATCGGCTCGATCGCGAGCACCATGCCGGCCTCCAGCTCGGGGCCGCGGCCGGGCTCGCCGTAGTTCGGGATCTGCGGGTCCTCGTGCATGTCGCGGCCGATGCCGTGGCCGACGAGGGTCCGGATGATCGAGAGGCCCTCGGCCTCGACCGTGCGCTGGATCGCCGCCGAGACGTCGCCGAGCCGGTTGCCCGGGCCGGGCCTCCGCGGCGCCGGCGAAGAGCGGCCGCCTTCGTCGCGTCGAGCAGGCTTGCGCGCCTCGGGCGCTGACCGGGCCGACGGGGACGGTGATCGCGGCGTCGGCGACCCAGCCCTCGTAGGTGACGCCGACGTCGAGCGAGATGACGTCGCCGCGCTTGACCTCGTAGGGGCCCGGGATCCCGTGGACGACCATCGAGTTCGGCGAGGCGCAGATCGAGCCCGGGGAAGCCCCGGTAGCCCTTGAACGACGGGATCGCGCCCTGCGAGGTGATGAACTTCTCGGCGGCCGCGTCGAGCTCGGCGGTGGTGACGCCGGGCCGGCACTTCGACTCGAGCATCTTCAGGCAGCGGGCCTGGATCGCGCCGGCAGCGGCCATCTGCTCGATCTGCTCGGGGGTCTTGACGATGATTCCGCCGCGATACACGTCTACATCTCCTCTTCCATCCGAAGCGTCGCCAGGAGCGCCCGGATCCGGTCCGAGACCTCGTCGGGCGCGAGCGCGCCGTCGACCCGGCGCAGCACGCCCTCGCCCTCGTAGTACCCGACCAGGGGCTCGGTCTTCTCATGGTAGGTGCCGAGGCGGTGCTTGACCACCTCGGGCTTGTCGTCGTCGCGGATGAGCAGGCGCGCGCCGCAGACGTCGCAGACGTCCTCGTTCTTCGGCGGGTCGAAGTCGACGTGGAAGACGTGGCCCTTCTTCGCGCAGATCCGCCTGCCGGAGAGGCGGCGGACGACCTCCTCGTCGGGGACGTCGATGAGGACGGCGGCGCTGAGACTCGCGGCCGAGGTCGTCCATCGCGTCGTCGAGCGCCTCGGCCTGGGGCTCGGTGCGCGGGAAGCCGTCGAGGATGAACCCGTCCTGGGCCTCGTCGGAGTTGATCCGCTCCGAGATCACGCCGATGATCACCTCGTCGGGGACGAGGTCGCCGCGGTCCATGTACTCCTTCGCCTCCTTGCCGACCTCGGTCTCCTCGCGCACGGCCTCGCGGAGGATGTCGCCGGTCGCGTAATAGGGCAGGCGGAAGTCCTCCTGCAGGCGTTCGCCCTGGGTGCCCTTGCCGGAGCCCGGCGGGCCGAGTAGGACCAGATTCAGCTCGGACACGGGGCGCCCGGGCCTACTTCAGGAAGCCCTCGTAGTTCCGCATCATCAGCTGCGCCTCGAGCTGCTTCACGGTGTCGAGCGCGACGCCGACCGTGATCAGGATCGAGGTGCCGCCGAAGAAGAAGGTCGCGTCGGTCTGCGAGATCAGGATCGTCGGCAGCGCCGCCACCGCGCCCAGGTAGAGCGCGCCCGGGAAGGTCAGCCGGGAGAGGATTCGATCGAGGTACTCGGCCGTTGGCCGGCCGGGTCTCACCCCGGGTATGAACCCGCCGTATTTCTTCAGGTTGTCGGCCTGGTCGACCGGGTTGAAGGTGACCGCCGTATAGAAGTAGGTGAAGATGATGATGAAGAAGACCTCGCCGACCACGTAGGCCCAGCCGTCCGGGCTGAAGAAGGTGGCGAAGTCGAGCCAGAAGGTGCCCCCGTTGGCGGTGCTGCCGCCGAAGAGCTGGCCCAGCGTCGGCGGGAAGGCCATGATCGACGCGGCGAAGATCACCGGGATGACGCCGGCCATGTTCACGCGCAGCGGCAGATAGGTCGAGCCGCCGGTCGTCATCCGGCGGCCGACCACGCGTTTCGCGTATTGCACCGGGATCCGGCGCTGGCCCTCCTGGACGAAGACGATCGCGACGATCACCGCGAGCGCGATGAACGGCATCATCACGACGAAGATCGGGTCCGGGGTCTTCCACCAGCTGACGATCCCGCCGGGCAGGCCGGAGACGATCGAGGCGAAGATCAGGAGGCTGATCCCGTTGCCGATTCCGCGCTGGGTGATCAGCTCGCCCATCCACATCAGCAGGGTGCAGCCCGCGGTGAGGCTGATCACGATCAGCATCAGCTTCGCGAAGGTGAGCTCGCCGACCGGGCTGACGCCGCCGGGGGCGCCGGTGCTGTTGAAGAGGTAGACGTAGCCGATCGACTGGCCGAAGCCGAGGGCCACGGTCAGGTAGCGCGTGTACTGGGTGATCTTCTGCTGCCCGACCTCGCCCTCCTTCTGCAGCCGCTCGAGCGAGGGCACGACCACGGTCAGGAGCTGCAGGATGATCGAGGCCGTGATGTAGGGCATGATCCCCAGCGCGAAGAGCGAGAGGCGCGAGAGGCTGCCGCCCGAGAAGAGGTTGAGGAAGCCGAGGATGTCGCCCGAGGCGAACTGGTTGCCGATGTCGTCGAGCGCCTGCGGCGTCGACGCCGGGGGCCGGGATGTAGGCGCCGAGCCGGTAGAGCGCCAGGATCGCCAGGACGAAGAGGATCTTCCGGCGGATGTCCGGAATCGCGAAGGCGTTGGCGATCGTCCGGAGCATCGCTAGCCGGAGCCCTCCGAGGGCGCCGGCTCGATCACCTCGCAGGAACCGCCGGCGGACTCGATCTTCTCCTTCGCGCTCGCGCTGAAGCCATGGGCGCGGACGGTGAGCTTGGTCGAGATCTCGCCCTTGCCGAGGATCTTCACCGGGTCGCGGCGGGTCGCGAGGCCGGCCGCGCGCAGCGTCTCGGGGGTGACCTCGGCGCCGGCATCGAAGCGGGCCTCGAGGTCGGAGACGTTGACCGGCTGGGTCCGGGTGCGGAAGCGCTCGAACGGCATCGACTTCTTCATGTGCGGCCCGCGCAGCTTGCGCATCCGCATGTGGATCGGGTTCTGGCCGCCCTCGTGGCCCGACCTTGCGCTTCGAGCCCGAGCGCGCGCCGGCGCCCTTGTGGCCGCGGCCGGAGGTCTTGCCGTTGCCCGAGCCCTCGCCGCGGCCGATCCGCTTGCGGTTGCGCTTCGCGCCCGGCTTCGGGCGGACGTTGTGCAGGCCGACCTCGTCGGCGGAGATGCGCGCCATCAGTTGCCCTTCTCGACCGTGACCAGGTGCTCGACGACGCGCAGCATGCCCTGCAGCCTGCGGGCTGTCCTTGACGCGTCGCGGTGCGGCCGATCTTGCCGAGCTTCAGCGAGCGCAGAGTGGCGCGCTGGTTCGGGCTGGTCCCGTTCGTCGAACGGACCTGCGTGACCGTCAGGTCGGCCATCACTCGGCCTCCGCGGGCGCCTCGGCCTCGCGCCTCGGCGGCGACCGCGACCGCGTCGACCGGCTTCGGCTGGTCGGCCTGCTCCTCGGCCGGCTCCTCGGCCTTCTCGTCTCTCGTAGATGCCGAGGACCTCGCGGATCTTCAGGCCCCGCAGCGCGGCGACGTCCTCGGGCCGGCGGAGCTCGATGAGGCCGGTCATCGTCGCCTTGACGAGGTTGATCGGGTTCTGGGTGCCGATCGACTTCGAGAGCACGTCGCGGATGCCGGCGAGCTCGAGCACGGCGCGAACGCCGCCGCCGGCGATCACGCCGGTACCGGGGCTGGCCGGGCGCAGGACGACGTGGCCGGCGCCGTAGCGGCCGATGTGCCGGTGGGGGATCGTCTGGCCGTACTTGGGCACGCGGATCAGGCTCTTGCGGGCGTCCTCGACGCCCTTCTGGATCGCCAGCGGGACCTCGCGGGCCTTGCCGTAGCCGATGCCGACGACGTCGTTCTCGTCGCCGACCGCGACCAGCGCGGTGAAGGAGAAGCGCCGGCCGCCCTTGACCACCTTGGCGACGCGGTTGATCTCGATCACCCGCTCCTGGAGGTCCAGGCCCTGCGGGCTGACGTAGTCGATGTTCGGATAAAGGCGCATCAGGAAGCCCTCAAGTTAGCCATCTAGAACTTCAGCCCGCCCTCGCGGGCGCCCTCGGCGAGCGCGCGGACGCGGCCGTGGTAGCGGTAGCCGCCGCGATCGAAGACGCAGGTCTCGACGCCGGCGGCCTTGGCGCGCTCGGCGAGCAGCTCGCCGGCCCGCTTCGACTGCTCGAGCGGCCCGAGCTTGCGGAGCTCGTCCTCGGTCCACGAGATGCCGGCGATCGTCTTGCCCGAGTCGTCGTCGACGAGCTGGGCGAAGACACCGCGGTTGGAGCGGTAGACGGAGAGGCGAGGCCGGGCGGCCGAGCCGCGCACCTTGGCGCGCACGCGGCGGCGGCGGCGCAGGCGGCGCTGGGGCTTGGTGGTGACGGTCATGCGCTAGGCCCTCTTCCCGACCTTGCGGGCGACGTGCTCGCCCTCGTAGCGCACGCCCTTGCCCTTGTAGGGCTCGGGCGGGCGCGCCTTGCGGACCTGGGCGGCGATCTCGCCGACGAGCTGCTTGTCGATCCCGCGGACGATCACCTGGGTCGGCTGCGGGACCTCGAACTCGATCCCGTCGGGGGCGCTGAGCGAGACGGGGTGCGAGTAGCCGAGCGCGAGCTCGAGGCTCTTGCCCTGGAGCCGCGCGCGGTAGCCGACGCCCTGGATCTCGAGGCGCTTCTCGTACCCGTCGGTGACGCCGACGACCATGTTCGCGATCAGGCTGCGGGTGAGGCCGTGGAGGGCGCGATGCTCGCCGCGGTCGGTCGGGCGGTCGACCGTGAGCACGCCGTCGGCCTCGGACGACCTTCATCTCCTGGTTGAGCTGCTGGCGCAGCTCGCCCTTCGGGCCCCTTGACCGAGACCAGCCCAGGGGCGATCTCGACGGAGACGCCGTCGGGCACGGGGATCGGCTTCTTTCCGATGCGACTCATCAGCTCGCTCACCAGACGTAGGCGACTACCTCGCCGCCGACGCCGTCGCGGGTCGCCTCGTGGCCGGTCATCACGCCACGCGAGGTGGAGACGATCGCCGTCCCCATCCCGCCCTGGACGCGCGGGACCTCGGTGTGGTTCGCGTAGCGGCGGCGGCCCGGGCGCGAGACCCGCTGCATGCCGCTGATCACCGGACGGCGCTCCTCGGTGTACTTGAGCTCGATCTTCACGACCTCCCCCACGGCGGTCGGCTCGATCGCGAAGTCGGCGATGTAGCCCTGCTCCTTGAGGATGCGGGTCATCTCCTTCTTCAGCCGCGATGCGGGGATCTCGACCTCGCCGTGCTCGGCGGCGAGCGCGTTGCGGATCCGGTTCAGGTAGTCGGTTATCGGGTCGGTAAGCATTTTCCGGTTCCTCGCCCTACCAGCTCGACTTGGTCATGCCGGGGATGTAGCCCTTGTGCGCGGCATCGCGCAGGCAGATCCGGCAGAGGCCGAACTTGCGGTAGTAGGCACGCGAGCCGGCCGCAGCGCTTGCAGCGGTTGTTCCGGCGCGTCTTGAACTTCGGCTTGCGCCGCTGCTTGACCATCTGGGATGTCTTAGCCATCGTCCTCTTCGCTCGAATCCTGGGCGGGCGTTCTCGCCGGCTCCCTCGCCGGCTTCGCCCCCCTCGCCTTCCTCGCCCTCCTCGTCCTCGCGGACGGGCTTGGCGTAGGCCTCCGGGTTCTCCTCCTTGAGCTGCTCGAGCGCCGCCTGCTCGGCCTCGGCACGCTAGCCGGGCCTCCTCCTTGCGACGCTCCTCCTCCTCTTCGGCGGCCTCGTCGACCGCTCCCGGCCTGCCCTCCGCGGCGAAGGGCATGCCGAGCCTGAGCAGCAGCTCGAACCCCTCCTCGTCGGTCGGAGCGGTCGTCGTGATCGTGACGTCGAGCCCGCGGACCTCGTCGATCGAGTCGTAGTCGATCTCGGGGAAGATCAGCTGCTCGCGGACCCCCATCGAGTAGTTGCCGCGGCCGTCGAAGGAGCGCGGGTTGAGGCCGCGGAAGTCGCGGATGCGCGGGATCGCGATCGTGATCAGGCGATCGAGGAACTCCCACATCCGCGCGCGGCGCAGGGTGACCGCGGCGCCGATCGGCATCCCGTCGCGGATCTTGAAGGCGGCGATCGACTTCTTCGCGCGGCGGATGTTCGGCTTCTGGCCGGCGATCACGCCGAGCTGCTCCATCGCCGGGTCGAGCGCGCTGTCGGTGCGGCTCGCCTCGCCGACGCCCATGTTGAGCGTGATCTTGGTCAGGCGCGGGGCGCGCATCGGGCTCGAGTAGCCGAATCGCTCGATCAGCTCGGGCACGATCTCGGCGCGATAGCGCTCGCGCAGCCGAGGCGGCGGCGCCGCCTGCTCCTGGATGTTCTTGACCTCTTCTTCGACGGTTGCTTCCATCAGCTCGTGTTGATCAGTCGATCGCGTTTCCGGTGCGCCTCGAGAAACGCTGCCGCTTGCCGTTCTCGGAGCGGCGGACGCCGACCCGGGTCGGCTTGTTGTCCTTCGGGTCGAGGAGCATCACGTTAGAGGCATCGATCGGCCCCTCCTTCTCGATGATCCCGCCGGCCTCGCCGCCGCGCTGCGTGTCCTTGACCGAGCGCGGGCGCTGATGGCGCTTGACGATGTTCAGGTGCTCGACGTAGACGCGGCGCTTCGCCGGCTCCGTGCGGAGCACGCGGCCGGTCTTGCCCTTGTCCTTGCCGGCCGTGATGATCACGTGGTCGTCCTTGCGGATCCGCATCGCCTTGGGCATCGCTAGAGGACCTCCGGGGCGAGCGAGACGATCTTCATGAAGTTGCGGTCGCGGAGCTCGCGGGCGACCGGGCCGAAGATGCGGGTGCCGCGCGGGTTGAGCTGCGGGTCGATCAGCACCGCGGCGTTCTCGTCGAAGGAGATGTAGGTGCCGTCGTTGCGGCCGAGCGGCTTGCGGGTGCGGACGACGACCGCCTGCACGACCTCGCCCTTGCGCACGCCGCCGCGCGGCGTCGCGTGCTTGACCGTGGCGGTGATCACGTCACCCACGCCCGCATAGCGGCGATGGTGGCCGCCCTTGACGCGGATGCAGAGCAGCTCGCGGGCGCCGGAGTTGTCGGCGACCTTGAGGCGTGTCTCCTGCTGGATCACGGCTAACGGGCCCGCTCGAGGATCTCGACGAGGCGCCAGCGCTTGGTCTTCGAGATCGGCCGCGTCTCGACGATGCGGACGACGTCGCCCTCGTTCGCCTGGTTCGACTCGTCGTGAGCGTGCAGGGTGCGGCTGCGGCGGATGACCTTCTCGTAGCGCCGGTGGCGGCCGACGTGCTCGACCTTGACGGTGATCGTCTTGTCGCCGGCGCTGGAGATGACGGTGCCCTGGCGCGACCTTGCGCGTCGGCGAGCTCGCGGTCGGCCGGCGGGGTGCCCGTGCCGGGCTCGCCTCGCTTCGCGCGCCGGCTCTGGCGATGGCGCCGGCGGGAGATGGCGGCCTGCCGCCTGCGCTCGTTGCGCTCGGCGGCGCGCTCCTCGTCGGTGCGCGTGCGGCTTCGCCTCGGCGGGCGCCTGCGAGCGCTTGCGCCTGCGCACGGCCTTGGGGTGCATGTCCTCCGGCTCGGCGTCGTCCGCCGGAGCGGCCTCGGCGGCAGGGGTCTCCTCTGCCGCGGGCTCGTCGGCCGGGGCCTCCTCGGCTCAGGCTCGTCAGCGGGGTCTCCTCAGCCGCGGGCTCCTCGGCAGGGGCCTCCTCCGCCTCAGGCTCCTCGGCAGGGGTCTCCTCGGCCTCGGTTCCTCGGCCGCGGGCTCTTCAGCCGGGGCCTCGGCCTCGGGCTGCTCGTTCTCGGTCTCTTCGTTCTTCTCTTCTTCAGCCATAGCTCTACTTCTTCTCGTCTTCGAACTTCGAAAGCTCGTGTTGGACGTCGATCCCGCGCTGGCGCGCAACGGTCAGCAGGCGGGCGACGTCGCGGCGTCGAGCCGCCGATCCGCGAGGTGTTCTCGAGCTCGCCGGTCGCGTGCGCGGAAGCGCAGGTTGAACGCCTCCTCGCGCGCGTCGCGGATCTGCTCGACCAGCTGGTGGTCGTTGAGCGCGTGCACGTCGGACGCCTTCACTGGGTCCACCTCCGTCGCGGGAGACGAACTTGGTCTTGATCGGAAGCTTGTGGCCGGCGAGCCGCATCGCGTCCTTCGCGAGCTCCTCGTCGACGCCGGCGAGCTCGAACATCACCCTGCCCGGCTTGACCACGGCGACCCAGCCCTCCGGGTTGCCCTTGCCCGAGCCCATCCGCGTCTCCGCCGGCTTCGCCGTGTACGGGCTTGTCCGGGAAGATGTTGATCCAGACCTTGCCGCCGCGCTTGATCTTGCGCGTCATCGCGACTCGGGCGGCCTCGATCTGGCGATTGGTGATCCAGCCGCGCTCGAGCGCCTTGAGGCCGTACTCGCCGAAGTAGATCTCGCTGCCGCCCTTCGTGTTCCCGCGCCGGCGGCCGCGCTGCTGCTTGCGGTACTTGACCCGCTTCGGCATCAGCATCAGCTGTCACCCCCTCGGGCGTGTCAGCGGCGTCGGTGGAGTCGCTGATCTTCTGCGGATGCGCGGGAGCCTTCGGCTCGGGCGGCTTCTCCGCGGGCTTCGGCTTGGGCTTGGGCGCGGCCTTCGGCTTCGGCGGGCCACCGGGCTTCTGGCGCGGCCCCGAGTCGCCGCGGCCGCGGCCTCCGCCGCCGCCGCCGCCGCGACCTCCGCCGCCACCGGCGCCACCGCGACCTCCGCCGCCACCACCGCCGCCGCCACGCGGCGGCCTGCGGTCCTCGCGTGGGCGGCTCGGGCGGCGCGGGCGGCCGCCGAGCTCCTCGGGCGCCTCGGTGCCGGACTTGTAGCCCTCCGGCATCACCTCGCCCTTGTTGATCCAGCACTTGACGCCGATCCGGCCGGTCGTCGTGCGCGCCTCGATGAAGCCGTAGTCGATGTCGGCGCGAAGCGTGTGCAGCGGCACGCGGCCGTCGGAGTAGCCCTCGGTCCGCGCCATCTCGGCGCCGCCGAGGCGGCCGGAGACCTGGACCTTCACGCCCTTCGCGCCCGAGCGCATCGCCGAGGTCAGCGCGCGCTTCATCGCCCGCCGGAAGGCGACGCGGTTCTGCAGCTGCTCGGCGATCGACTGCGCGACCAGCTTCGCGTCGAGCTCCGGGCGCTTGATCTCGCGGATGTTGACCTTGACCGGCTTCTGGGTGAGCTTGTGGAGGTCGCGGCGCAGCGCGTCGACCTCGGCGCCCGACTTGCCGATGACGATGCCCGGGCGGGCGGTGTGGATGTCGACCGTGACCTCGCCGCGCTGCTTGGTGATCGTGATGTCCGAGAGGCCCGCGTGCGAGAGCTTGTTCTCGATGTGGTCGCGGATCGCGAGGTCCTCCTGGAGGTAGTCGTCGAACTCGCGCTCGTTGAACCAGGCCGACTTCCAGTCGTGGATGTAGCCGACGCGGAACCCTTCGGGATGGATCTTCTGGCCCATGGCTAGTCCTCGTCCTCGATCGGGGTCAGCGCGACGCTGACGTGGCAGGTGCGCTTGTCGATCCGGGTCGCGCGGCCGCGCGCGCGGGCCCGCCAGCGGCGCAGGGTCGGGCCCTCGTCGACGTTGATCGCGGAGATGCGCATCTCCTCGGCGACCAGGTCGTGGTTGTTCTCCGCGTTCGCCATCGCCGACTGGATCAGCTTCTCGATGTCGCGGGCGGCGCCGCGGGGCGAGAACTGGAGCAGCGGGATCGCCTCGGTCATCGGCTTGCCGCGAACCTGGTCGGCGACGAGGCGGGCCTTCTGCGGCGTGACCCGCACGTACTTGGCGCTGGCGCGGACCACGGGCGCCTCGGTCTCTGTCTGCTTCGCGGCGGCCATGCCTACCTCTCGGCCGCCTTCGAGCCGGAGCCGGAGTGGGCGCGGAAGGTCCGGGTCGGCGCGAACTCGCCGAGCTTGTGGCCGACCATCGATTCGGAGATGAACACCGGCACGTGCTTGCGGCCGTCGTGGACGGCGATCGTGTGCCCGACCATCTCCGGGAAGACCACGGAGGTGCGTGACCAGGTCTTGATCATCTGCTTCTGACCGGCCTCGTTCATCTTCTCGATCCGCCCCATCAGGCGCTCCTCGACGAACGGTCCCTTCTTCGTTGATCTGCCCATCGTCTCTAGTCCCTTACTTGCGCTTCTTCTTGCCGCGGCGACGGCCGCGGACGATCATCGCGTCCGAGGCCTTGCCCTTCTTGCGAGTGCGGTAGCCGATCGTCGGCTTGCCCCAGGGCGTCACCGGGTGGCCACCGGGCGTGTGATGGGCCTCGCCGCCACCGTGCGGGTGGTCGACGGGGTTCATCGCGACGCCCCGGGTCTGCGGTCGCTTGCCCTTGTGACGGGAGCGCCCGGCCTTGCCGATCTTGACGTTCTGGTGCTCCGCGTTGGAGAGCGTCCCCACGGTAGCGCGGCACTCGCCGCGGACCATCCGCATCTCCGAGGAGGGCAGGCGCAGGGTCACCATCGGGCCCTCCTTCGCGACCACCTGGATCTCGGAGCCGGCGGAGCGGCCGAGGCGGCCGCCCTGGCCGGGGACGAGCTCGACGTTGTGGACGAGGGTGCCGGTCGGGATCGACCGCAGCGGCAGCGCGTTGCCGGGCCGGATGTCGGCCTTCTCGCCGGACTCGAGCTGTCGCCGGGCCGGACGCCGGCCGGGGCGAGGATGTAGCGCTTCTCGCCGTCGACGTAGTGCAGCAGCGCGATGTAGGTGGTCCGGTTCGGGTCGTACTCGATCGTCGCCACCTTCGCGGCGATGCCGTCCTTGCGGCGCTTGAAGTCGATCTCGCGGTAGCGGCGCTTGGCGCCGCCGCCGCGGTGGCGGCTGGTGACGCGGCCGTAGGAGTTGCGCCCGCCCGACTTCGAGGCGCCCTTGGTGAGCGCCTTGTTCGGCTTCGTCTCGGTGACCTCCTCGCGGAGCTGGTAGGTCGCGAAGCGGCGCCCGGGGCTGGTCGGCTTTGTCTTGCGGATGGCCATGGTTACTCGGTTGCAGCCCCTTCGAACAGCTCGATCCGCTCGCCCGGGGCGAGCTGGACGATGGCCTTCTTCCAGGAGCGGGTGGTGCCCCTGGTGAATGCCGCGGCGCTTCGGCTTCGCGCGCACCTTCGCGGTGCGTACGGCGGCGACGCGGACGCCGAAGATCTCCTCGACCGCGTGCGAGATCTGCGTCTTGTGGGCGCGATCCGCGACGCGGAACGTGTACTTGCCCTCGGACATGAGCGCGTAGCTCTTCTCCGAGATCACCGGCTCGATCACGACCTGGCGGACGTCCATCAGGAATCGCCCTCCTGCGCGCGGCCCCTCTGCGATCTCGCCGGCGCGGTCCTTGAGGACCTCGACGGCGGGCTCGGAGACGACGACCGAGGCGGCGCCGAGGAGGTCGGCGACGCCGACCGCGCTCGCCGGGATCACGACGACCCTGGGGATGTTGCGAAAGCTCTTCTGGGCGTCGGCCTCCTCGGCGTCGAGGACGACGAGCGTCGGGCTCTTCGAGCCCCACTTCGCGAGCGCCTCGGCGGCCTGCTTGGTCGCCGGCCCGTCGAAGGCGCCGTCCTCGAGCACGGCGAGCGTGCCGCGCTGGGCGTGGACGGAGAGCGCCGAGCGCAGGGCCCGGCGGCGGGCCTTGCGGTTGACCTTGACCGTGTGCCGTGCGCGGCTTCGGGCCGAAGGCGACGCCACCGCCGCGGCGGGTCGGCGAGCTGAGCGCGCCGACGCGGGCGCGGCCGGTGCCCTTCTGGCGCCACGCCTTGGCGCCGGTCATCGAGACCTCGCCGCGGCCGAGCGTGGACGCGGTGCCCCGTTGCGGCGCGCCGCGAGATCGGCGCGCGCGGTCTCGTGCAGGAGCGACTCGTGGAGCTCCTCGCCGAACAGCGCGGCGTCGAGGTCCGCCTTCTTCTGCTTGCCCAGCACCTGGGCCTTCGCGGCGGCCATCAGTCCGCTCCTCACTTCGACGGTGCCGTTCTTCGGGCCCGGGACCGAGCCGCGGACCAGCAGCAGGTTGTTCTCGGCGTCGACCTCGTGGATCGTCAGGCCGCGCTGGGTGACGCGCCCGCCGCCCATCCGGCCCGGCATCCGCATGCCCTTGAAGATGCGGGCGGGGTCGGCGCTGGCGCCGGCCGAGCCCGGAGCGCGGACGTTGTGGGAGCCGTGCGTCATCGGGCCGCGGCTGAAGTTGTGGCGCTTGATCGTGCCCTGGAAGCCCTTGCCGATCGCGGTCGCGGAGACCTTCACCTTCTGGCCGGGCTCGAACGACTCGACGGTGACGTCCTCGCCGATCTCGAACTCGACGTCGGGGTCGCGAAACTCGACCAGCGTCCGGCTCGGGCCCGCCCCGGCCTTCTTCAGGTGCCCGAGCTCGGCCCCGGTCAGCTTGTACTCGGCGACCTCGTCGAAGGCGAGCTGGACGGCGGTGTAGCCGTCGCGCTCGGCGTTGCGGACCGCGGTCACCTTGCAGGGGCCGGCGGCGATCACCGTCACGGGGGTCACCGTGCCGTCTTCGGAGAAGACCTGGGTCATGCCGACCTTCTTGCCGAGGATCTGAGGCATCGCCGACAACCGTCCCCTAGCCGAGCTTGATCTCGACGTCGACGCCGGCCGGCAGGGTGTCGATCCGCTGCAGCTCGTCGACGGTCTTCGGGTTCGGGTCGTTGATGTCGATCAGCCGCTTGTGGGTGCGGATCTCGAAGTGCTCGCGCGAGTCCTTGTCCTTGAACGGGGAGCGGATCACGCAGTAGACGTTCTTGTCCGTGGGCAGCGGGCACGGGCCCGGAGACGGTCGCGCCGGTCCGCGTCGCCACCTCGACGATCTCCCGCGCGGCGCGGTCGATCATGTCGTGGTCGTACGCCTTGAGGCGGATTCGGATTTTGCTTGCGGCGAGGGAGGCCATTCAGTCAGTTCTCAGTTCGCGGTATCTCGGTTATCTGTCTTCGGGCGCAAATGGGGCGCCGCCCCTTGAAATAGGGGCGCCGCCCCGGTCGTATGTCCTTGTTTTCTTGCCGGCCCGCCGGCGGCGGACCGTAAAAAGGGCCGACCCGTATGGGCCGGCCCCTGGTGGGGGTCGCTACTCGATGATCTCGGTGACGACCCCCGAGCCGACGGTGCGTCCGCCTTCGCGGATCGCGAACCGGAGGCCCTGGTCCATGGCGATCGGCTGGATCAGCTCGATCGTCATCTCGACGTTGTCTCCGGGCATCACCATCTCGGTGCCCTCGGGGAGGTTGGAGACCCCGGTGACGTCGGTGGTGCGGAAGTAGAACTGCGGCCGGTAGCCGGAGAAGAACGGGGTGTGGCGTCCACCCTCTTCCTTCTTCAGGCAGTAGACCTCGCTCTTGAACTTGGTGTGCGGCGTGATCGAGCCGGGCTTGCAGAGCACCTGCCCGCGCTCGATGTCCTCGCGCTTGGTGCCTCGCAGGAGCGCGCCGATGTTGTCGCCGGCGCGGCCCTCGTCGAGGATCTTGCGGAACATCTCGACACCCGGTGACGACCGTCTTCTCGGTCTTCTCGTGGATGCCGACGATCTCGACCTCGTCGCCCGTGTTGACGATGCCCTGCTCGACGCGGCCGGTGGCGACGGTGCCGCGGCCGGTGATCGAGAAGATGTCCTCGATCGGCATCAGGAACGGCTTGTCGAGGTCGCGCTCGGGCTCGGGGATGTAGGTGTCGAGCGCCTCGGCGAGCTCGAGGATCGACTTCTTCGCGTCCTCGTCGCCCTCCAGCGCCTTCAGCGCCGAGCCGCGGATGATCGGCGTGTCGTCGCCCGGGAAGTCGTACTCGTTGAGCAGGTCCTTGACCTCCTCCTCGACGAGCTCGAGGATCTCCTCGTCGTCGACCATGTCGACCTTGTTCAGGTAGACGACGACGTAGGGGACGTTCACCTGCCGCGCGAGCAGGATGTGCTCACGGGTCTGCGGCATCGGGCCGTCGTTGGCGGAGACGACGAGGATCGCCCCGTCCATCTGCGCGGCGCCGGTGATCATGTTCTTCACGTAGTCGGCGTGCCCGGGGCAGTCGACGTGCGCGTAGTGGCGGTTCTCGGTCGAGTACTCGACGTGCGAGGTCGCGATCGTGATCCCGCGCTCCTTCTCCTCGGGAGCGTTGTCGATCTCCTCGAACGACTTCTCCTCGGCCCCGCCCTGCTCGCCGAGCACCTTGGTGATCGCCGCTGTCAGCGTCGTCTTGCCGTGATCGATGTGGCCGATCGTGCCGACGTTGACGTGCGGCTTATCTCGTTCGAACTTCTCCTTCGACATCTCGCTCCTCTAGCTCCTTGGAATTTCGTCTGACTCGTTTTCTAAGTTCTGCCTGGGTGTTGCATCCCAGGGCGCCCCGATGGGCAACCCTGGAAAAGTACAAGACGTGTGCCTATGAGGCGGCCCCGACGGGCTCGCCGGCGCGGTGCTCGACGATCTCCTCGGCGATGTTAGTGGGGACTTCCTCGTAGCGCTCGAACTGCATCGTGTAGGTGGCGCGGCCCTGGGTCGAAGAGCGCAGGTCGGTCGCGTAGCCGAACATCTCGCCGAGCGGCACGGTCGCCTGCACGGCGAGCGCGTTTCCGCGCTGGTCCTGGCCGGAAACCTTGCCGCGGCGCCGCGAGAGGTCGCCGATCACGTCGCCGAGGAAGTCCTCGGGGGTGACCACCTCGACGGCCATCACGGGCTCGAGCAGGACGGGCTTCGCCCGCCGAGCGGCCTCCTGGACCGCCATCGAGCCGGCGATCTTGAACGCCATCTCCGAGGAGTCGACGTCGTGGTAGGAGCCGTCGTTGAGGGTGACGCGCACGTCGACCATCGGGTAGCCGGCCTTGACGCCGGTCGCGAGCGCCTCCTCGATCCCCTGCTCGACGGAGGGGATGAACTCGGTCGGGATCCTGCCGCCCTTGATCTTGTTGACGAAGTCGAAGCCCTCGCCCGGCGCGGGCTCGAGGTCGATGACGACGTGGCCGAACTGGCCGCGGCCGCCGGTCTGGCGGACGAAGCGGCCCTCGACCTTCTTCGCCTCGTCGCGGATCGTCTCCCGGTAGGCGACCTGGGGGCGGCCGACGTTGGCGTCGACCTTGAACTCGCGCAGCATGCGGTCGACGATCACCTCGAGGTGGAGCTCGCCCATGCCGTGGATCAGCGTCTGGCCGGTCTCGTGGTCGGTCTCGACCTGGAAGGTGGGGTCCTCCTCGGCGAGGCGGCCCAGCGCGGTCGCGAGCTTCTCCTGGTCGGCCTTGGTCTTCGGCTCGATCGCGACCGCGATCACCGGGGCCGGGAACTCGATCTGCTCGAGCACGATCGGCGCGTCGGGGGCGGCGAGCGTGTCGCCGGTGGAGGTCTGCTTGAGGCCGACGCCGGCGATGATGTCGCCCGCGTAGCACTCCTCGACCTCCTCGCGGTGGTTCGCGTGCATCATCAGCAGGCGGCCGATCCGCTCGGTGCGCCCGGTCGTGACGTTGAGGACCCGGCCGCCGGCCGAGAGCTTGCCCGAGTAGACGCGGAAGTAGGTGAGCTTGCCGACGTAGGGATCGGCCATGACCTTGAAGGCCAGCGCGGCGAACGGGGCGTTGTCGTCGGCGGGCCGCGGCGGCCTCCGTCCCGGTGCCGTTGTCGTCGCTGGCGCCCTTCGCGGGGGGCTCGATCCCGGTCACGGGCTTGACCTCGAGGGGCGAGGGCAGGAGCTCGACGATCTCGTCGAGCAGCGGCTGGATGCCCTTGTTCTTGAACGCCGACCCGAGCAGGACCGGCGTGACCTTGAGGTCGAGCGTCGCCCGGTGCAGCGACTTCGCGATCCGCTCGTGCGGGATCTCCTGCTCGTCGAGGTAGAGCTCCATCAGCTCGTCGTCGTAGTCGGCGCAGGCCTCGATCAGGTGGGTGCGGTACTCGTGCGCCTGCTCCTTGAGGTCCTCGGGGACCTCCTCGTACTCGAAGTCGGTGCCGAGCTCGTCCTTCCAGACGAGGGCCTTGTCCTCGATCAGGTCGACGACGCCGATGAACTCGGCCTCCTCGCCGATCGGGATCTGGATCGGCAGCGGGTTCGCGCCGAGGCGGTCCTTCATCGTCTCGACGGCCCCGAAGAAGTCGGCGCCGGTGCGGTCCATCTTGTTGATGAAGGCGATCCGCGGGACCTGGTACTTGTCGGCCTGCCGCCAGACGGTCTCGGACTGCGGCTCGACGCCGGCGACGGAGTCGAAGACGGCGATCGCGCCGTCGAGGACGCGCAGCGAGCGCTCGACCTCGACGGTGAAGTCGACGTGGCCCGGCGTGTCGATGATGTTGATGCGGTGGTCCTTCCACTCGCACGCCGTCGCGGCGGAGGTGATCGTGATCCCCCGCTCCTGCTCCTGCTCCATCCAGTCCATGACGGCAGCGCCCTCGTGGACCTCGCCCATCTTGTGCGTGCGGCCCGGTGTAGTAGAGAATGCGCTCAGTCGTCGTCGTCTTACCGGCGTCGATGTGCGCCATGATTCCGATGTTGCGAGTTTTCTCTAGTGGAAACGAGCGTGGCATGTGTGCACCTATGGTTCGTGCGAGCGGTTTCGGGGCAAGGAGAGGAGACGATCGTCACAACGAGGTTTCGGGGCATAAAAAAGGCCCTGACGGGCCCGGAGCGCATACGCGTTTTCGGCCCGGTGAAACTTCTATGTGACCCGGCTCTCCATGGAATGGATTCCACACTCACACCCTCGAGTTCTCAGGCGTGAGCGACGAACGAGTCTAGCAGGAAGATGACCCCATCCAGCGACCCTGAAAAGCCCTCCACGAGGCGCCAGATCGAGCTCCCGAAAGGGCTATCGGAAGCCGCTTTCGCGCCGGCTCCGCTACCTCGCCCAGGACACCGGCTACGCCCTGAAGAAGGCGGGCGAGGCGCGCCACCGACCCGGTGCGCGACGCCCGCTCGAAGCCTGGCGTCGTCGGCAGCCGGCGCGAAGGCCCCCCGCGAGCGCCCGCGAGCCGAGGGCGTCCTCCGCCGCGCGCGAAGTCCGAAGCGCCCGCAAGCCTCCGCGCGCGAGGAGGCCGGCCAAGCCCGCCGGGCCCGTGCAAGCCCGCGGGCGAAGAGCGAACGTCGCGAGGAGCCTCGCCGCGAGCGCCGGTCACGCCCGGAGCGCGCGCGCAAGCGCCGGCGGGTGCGGCGGCCCAGCGCCTCCGGAGTCGCCGCCGCGATCACCCGGTTCGGAGAGCGCTCCTCGAAGCTGATCCGCGGCGCCCTGGCGCCCCTCGCGCCGCCGCTCCTCGGGCTCGCGTCGCTCGGGCGCCGGGGGCTTTCCCGGCTCTCGGTGGCGCTGACCCCGCTGCGCGCGGCCATCGCCGCGACCGCGCTCGCGGCGATCCTGCTCGGGGTCTCGCAGTTCGTCGACTATCGCGGGGTTGCGGTCGGCGTGCCCGAGTACGCCGCCTACGCCGACGCCGAGATCGTCGCCCCGGCCCCCGAGGTCGACCGCCAGCCCGCCGGCTCCGCCCACGCGTACCTGCTCGTCCCGGTCGCGGTGGCGGCGCTCGCGTTGCTCTTCGGGGTCGCGCGCGGGCGCTGGCAGCTCGGGCGGGTGGTGTCGCTGCTCGGCGTGCTCGCGATCGCGATCGCGCTGGTCGTCGACGTCCCCGCCGGCCTCGACGAGAGCGCACAGTCGGTCGCCTACGCCGGGGTCGAGGCGCACCTGATCGAGGGATTCTGGGTGCAGCTCTTCTCCGCCGCCGTACTGGTCTTCGGCGGCCTGCTCGTCTCCCGCTACGCGCGCAAGTCGAAGCGGCGGGTCTCACGATCCCGGAGCCGAGCGGCCCGGGTGGGCCCGGCCCGAGCGAGCGCGGCATGAGCCCCGCAGCCGAGGACCGGAAGCGCCCCCGCCGCGCCCTGCGGATGCCCGCGGTGGAGATCCTGCTGCCTCTCGCCTGCCTCGCCTCGGCGCTCGTGCTCGGCTTCTCCGAGCTCCTGGTCACCTTCGAGCTGACGCCGCCGGGCGGTGAGCCGCTGCAGGTGATCGAGGCGAGCCGACCGGCATTCCTACGCGCTGCTCATCCTCGCCCTGTTCGCGATCTTCGCGCTCGCGCTGGCGGTGATGAGCGGCTCGAAGGCGGCCGCTTTCGCCGTCGCCGCCGCGGGCGCGGTGGCCCTCCTCATCTTCCTGCTCGGGGACCTGCCGCGGGCGGGCCAGATCGGGACCCTCGACGACCCCCGCCAGTCCTTCATCGACGCCGAGGCCGTGCCCCAGGCGGGGTTCTGGCTCGAGCTCCTCGGCGCGCTCGGCCTCGCGGTCAGCGGCGCGGCACTGGCGACGCTGACGCCCGAGCAGCTCTCGCTGGGCGAGCGTTACGGCGCACGCCGCCGAGAGCGGGCGCCGAAGGAGGCGGGCGAGGAGCCGAAGGACTCGAAGGACTCCAAGGATTCGAAGGCCTCGCCGAAGCGCCGCCGCCGCGAGGGCGCGGAGGATCGCCCCGAGCGGGTCAAGGACAGGGTCGAGCGGGTGCGTCGAGCCGCCTCGAGGCGGCGGGGCGCGGACTAGCCGCGCGGGACGAAAAACTGCGGCGATAAGGGGGAGGATTCGGAGGTATTCCTGCTTAACCCTCGGAATGCGAGAGCAGGACAGGAATGCCTCGGCGATCGCTCGGATCGCGACCGCCGGCAAGGGGATCGTGACCCGCGCGGACCTGCTCGCAGCGGGGCTCTCGGCGGCCGCGATCGACCGCCGCCTGCATAACGGCACGCTCTTTCTCGAATACCCCGGCGTCTACCGGGTCGGCCATCGCGCGCCGAGCACCGAGGCCTCGTACCTGGCGGCCGTCAAGGCCTGCGGTCCCGGCGCGGTTCTCTGCGGGCTCGCGGCGGCGTGGCTCTGGGGCCTGATCAAGGGCAGGCCGCCGCCCACAGAGGTGGCCGCTCCAACCGAGCGCCGCATCAAGGGGATCCGCACCCACCGCCGCCGCCTGCACCGAAGCGATAGGGGCCGCCGCCACGCGATACCGATTACGACGGTCCCGCTGACCCTGATCGACATCACCCCGTTATTGCCCATCTCGGATCTGGCGCGGGCATGCCACGAAGCCGGCGTGAAGTACCACGCGACCCCACGCCATGTCGAGCAGGCGCTAGCCCGCCGGCCCAACGCGCCGAGCGCCGCGAAGCTCCGCCACGTCCTCCGGGGCGAAGTGCACGTCAGCCTCTCCCGCCTCGAAGAGCGCTTCCTCGAGTTGCTTCGGGAGGCGGGCCTCCCCATCCCGATCACGAACAAGCCCGCCGGCTCTCACCGCGTCGACTGCCGCTGGCCCGAGCACAAGCTAACCGTCGAGCTGGGGAGCTATCGCTTCCACAACTCCCGCCACTCCTGGGAGCAGGACGGGCGGCGCGAGCGCGAGGCACGTGCCCGCGGGGACGACTTCGCCCGCTACACCTGGGGCGACGTGTTCGAGCGACCCGGGCCGATGTTGCGGGAGCTGCGGGGGCTACTTGCGGACGGCTACCAGCGGTAGTGCGCGAAGGCCTTGTTGGCCTGCGCCATGCGGTAGATGTCGTCCTTGCGCTTCCAGGCGCCGCCCTGCTGGGAGAGCGAGTCCGAGATCTCGTTCGCGAGGCGCTCGGCCATCGACTTCTCGCGGCGGTTGCGGGCGAACTCCACGAGCCAGCGGACCGCGAGCGTGCGGGCGCGGCGGGCGGGGACCTCGACCGGCACCTGGTAGGTGGCACCGCCGACGCGGCGCGAGCGCACCTCGAGCACCGGGGTCAGCTCCTTGATCGACTCGTCGAGCACCTCGACCGGCGGCCGGCCGGTGCGCTCGCCGACGATCGCGAGCGCGTCGTAGACGATCTGCTCCGCGCGTGACTTCTTGCCGGCGACCATGACCTTGTTGATCACCTGCTGGACGAGCCGGCTGCGGAGCTGGGAGTCCTGCTCGGTGGGGCGGATCTGAGCGCGGGCGCGGCGGGGCATCGCTTATCGCTTGACGCCGTACATCGAGCGCGACTGCTTGCGGTCGGAGACGCCGGACGCGTCGAGGGTGCCGCGGATCACCTTGTAGCGGACGCCCGGAAGGTCCTTGACGCGGCCGCCGCGGACGAGGACGACCGAGTGCTCCTGGAGGTTGTGGCCCTCGCCCGGGATGTAGCTGGTGACCTCCATCCCGTTCGTCAGCCGCACGCGGGCGACCTTGCGCAGCGCCGAGTTCGGCTTCTTCGGCGTGGCCGTGTAGACGCGGGTGCACACGCCGCGCCGCTGCGGGGCGGCGATCCGGCGCTTGCGGCCCTGGCCGGACTTGAGGCCAGGCGTCGCGGTCTTCTTCTTCGGGCGCCTGCGGCCCTTGCGGATCAGTTGATTGGTGCTCGGCACGGCGGCGAATAGTAGCGTCAGCCCGGTGCCTGGCCAGCGACCGATCCTCGCCGTCGACGTCGACGGCGTGATCAGCCTCTTCGGGTTCGACGAGGAGCTGACGGAGGCGCCCGGCGAGCTGAAGCTGATCGAGGGGATGCTGCACTGCATCTCGCTGCCCGCCGGGGATCGCCTGCGTCGGCTCGGCGAGCATTACGACCTGATCTGGGCAACGGGCTGGGAGGAGCGCGCGAACGACCACCTGCCCTCGCTCCTCGGGCTGCCGGAGGACCTGCCGGTGCTCAGGTTCGGCGGCAGGGCGATCTTCGGCAGCGCGCACTGGAAGGTCGACGCGATCGACGAGTACGCCGGGGACCGGCCGCTCGCCTGGATCGACGACAACATCGACGAGACCTGCACCGAATGGGCCGCCCAGCGCGAGGCGCCCACGCTGCTCGTCCCGACCGAGTCCGACCGCGGGCTCGAGGAGGGGCACGTCGACGCCCTCCTCGCCTGGGTGAAGGGCGGCTTCGAGCCGCGTTAGGCGGGCCCCCGAACGCGGTTACACTGCGCTCGGGATGGAGGGCTTCTGGCCGATCTTCTACCTGATGGTGATCCTGAAGATCCCCGTCGCCTGCCTGCTCTACCTCGTCTACTGGGCGATCAAGCAGACCGACGAGCCGGCCGAGGCTCCGGAGGCCGGCGAGGACCACGGCTTCCGCCGCTGGCGGCCCGAGCCGAAGCGCCCGCGGGGACCGCGGCGCGGCCCCCACGCCCCCGACGCACGGCCGCTGCCCGACTGCCCGCCCGGCGGCCGCACCCGCGTGATCCGGCGCCCGGCGCCGGCGCTCACCGGCAGCGGCGCGAGCGCGAAACCACCGCGCGCTGAGCCTCCTCAGGCAGCCAGCGCCGCAGCGATCCGCGCCACCACCGCGAGCGGCTCGTCGCGGATCTGCCGCCAGGTGACGCGGATGACGCGGAAACCCTGGGCGACGAGGTCGGCGTCCCGGCGGCGGTCCTCCTCGAATGCCTGCGGTCGGCGTGCCAGCTCCAGCCGTCGAGCTCGACCGCGAGCCGCTCGCTCGCGCCAGAGGCAGTCGATCTCGTAGGGGCCGAGCTCGGCATTGACCTCGGGCCTGGGTAGCCCGGCTTTGCGGATGAGGGTGAGGAAGCGGTTCTCCAGCTCGGAGCGGGTAAACGCGGGGTCGCCTTCGAGGAGGCGCCGGAGCTTGGGGACGCCGGGACGGCCAGAACGGCGGGCAAGCAGGGCGGCGAGAGCGGTGGGTCGGGTCAAGCGCCGGCGGAATGCTTCGGCGACTGCCTGCTCCAGGCGGCGGGACGGGAGGACGGCCGCGAGATCGAGGAGCGTTCGGGCAGGGGTGGTGATCGGGATGCGCTTGAGGGTGGTGGTTTCGTCTGGGTGGAGCTCCCGTACCCGATGTACGCGGACGGCAGGCGGACGCAGGTCCCGGCCGGGGACGGTGACTTCGGCCGCTGCGGGATTGGGCAAATAGAGGGCGAGGGACCAGAGGTGAGCCGCGCTCGAATGGCTGAGGGCCGCGCCCTCGCCACAGGCGAGGACGGCAGCCATCGCGTGGGCAAGGGGCGGGACGACGGGGCTAACGAGGTAGACACCGCGGTGGAGGCGGCGAAGCGCGCCGGATTCAATGCGTCGATCGATAGCGCGTGGCTTGAAGCCGAGCGCGAGGAGCTGTTCCCGCGTGACGACGCCGATGCTGACCGCGGGCAACGCCCCAAGCGTCGTTGCCACGCGGTCGCGCGGGGCGCTGACGTCGCATATCGACGTTAAGCCCCCACGCGTGGATCGCGCCCCCCCTGCGGGGCGAGTTTCCCCCCGGACCGACCCCTTAATCCCTCGACCCCTAGCCGGGGCCCGGCGGTCAGTCCTTCTTCTCGCGTCCCCGCCTGAGCCGGCGCCCGTCTCGATCTCGGTCGAGAGCTCCTCGAGCTCCTCGGCGAACGAGGGGCCGAAGCCCTCGAGCTCGGCGTCCTCGCCGTTGCCGGAGAGGCCGAGCTCGGCTGCGAGCTCCTCCTCGTCGAGGAGGTCCTCCTCGGGCCGCTGGGCCGGCTCGACCGGCTCGATCTCGAGCAGCCGGTAGTGCTTGAGGCCGGTGGCGGCCGGGATCAGCTTGCCGATGATCACGTTCTCCTTGAGGCCGACGAGCTTGTCGCGCTTGCCCTCCAGAGCGGCGTCGGTGAGCACCTTGGTCGTCTCCTGGAAGGAGGCGGCCGAGAGGAACGACTCCGTCGCCAGCGACGCCTTGGTGATCCCGAGGATCACCTCCTCGCCCTTGGCCGGGAGTGCCGCCGTCGTCCTTGACCGCCTTGTTCAGTCGCTTGAGGCGGTGGCGGTCCTCGAGCTGGCCGGGCAGCAGGGTGGTCGAGCCCTTCGCGTCGACGCGGACCCGCTTCATCATCTGGCGGACGATCACCTCGATGTGCTTGTCGTTGATGTCGACGCCCTGGGCCTTGTAGACGCGCTGGACCTCGGCGACGAGGTACTGCTCGGTCTCGGTGCGGCCGCGGATGTCGAGCAGCTCCGCCGGGTAGAGCGAGCCCTCGTTGAGCTGGGTGCCGACGTCGACGCGGTCGCCGTCGGAGACGAGCATCGGCGTCCGCGCCGGGAAGGAGTACTTGTGCTCCTCGCCCTTGGAGTCGGTGAGGATCGCGGTCGTGCCCTTGTCGCCGTCCTCGACCGAGACCTTGCCCTCGGCCTCGGCCATCCGCGCCAGGCCCTTCGGCTTGCGCGCCTCGAACAGCTCGACGACGCGCGGCAGGCCCTGGGTGATGTCGAGCCCGGCGACGCCACCGGTGTGGAAGGTGCGCATCGTCAGCTGGGTGCCCGGCTCGCCGATCGACTGGGCGGCGATGATCCCGACCGCGTCGCCGATCTCGACCATCGAGCCGGTCGCCATCGCCTCGCCGTAGCAGGAGCGGCAGAGGCCGGACTCGGCCTCGCACTTGAGCACGGAGCGGACCGGGACCGAGACCTCCTCGTCGCCGAACGCCTCGGCGATCTCCTCGAGCTCGGGGACGTCGATGTGCTGGTTGCGACGGAGCAGCTCGCGGCTGCGCTTGGTCGTGAACTTCTTGCCGGCGAGGCGGCCGATCAGGTTCGTGTTGAGCGCACCGTCGTCGGCGCGCAGCGGCATCTCGATGAAGTCCTTCGTCTTGCAGTCCTCCATCCGGATGATCACGTCCTGGGCGACGTCGACGAGACGACGCGTCAGGTAACCGGAGTCGGCCGTGCGCAGCGCCGTGTCGGCGAGGCCCTTGCGGGCGCCGTGGGTCGAGATGAAGTACTCGAGCACCGACAGGCCCTCCATGAAGTTGGCCTTGATCGGACGCTCGATGATCTCGCCCTTCGGATTCGCCATGAGGCCGCGCATCCCGGCGAGCTGGCGGATCTGCTTGAACGATCCGCGCGCTCCCGAGTTGGCCATCATGAAGATCGGGTTGAGCTCGTGGAGGTTCTTCTCCATCGCCTGGGCGACCTCCTCGGTCGCCTCGGTCCAGCGCGCCGTGACGGCCTCCTTGCGGTCCTCCTGGCTGAGGAAGCCCGTCGTCGTACTGGCCCTGGATCTCCGCGGCCTGCGCTCTCGTAGCCCTCGAGGATCTCCTCCTTGTTGGGCGGCGAGACGACGTCGTTCTTCGAGATCGTGATCCCGGCCTGGGTCGCGAAGTGGAAGCCGAGCTCCTTGAAGGCGTCGAGCACCAGCGAGATCGCCGCGGCGCCGTAGGCCTCGACGAGGTCGGTCGACCATCTCGTTGACGTCGCGCTTCTTCAGCGTGCGGTTGACGAACTCGAACTTCTCGGGGTCGTACTCGTCCCCGAGCGCGTCCGCCAGCGCCCGCTCGATGCGGTCGTTGAAGATGATCCGCCCGACCGTGGTCAGGAAGTGCTCGTGGCCGGGTCGCCGGTACTCGGCGTAGTCGTGCAGCTCGACGAGCCCGTTCTCGAACGCGAGCTCCGCCTCCTGCGCGGTCCGGAACGGGTGCGGCGACCGGCTCGAGCTTCGCGGCGTCGATCTCGGTCACGTCCTCGGACGCGTAGGTGACGTAGTAGATCCCGAGCACCATGTCCTGGGTCGGGGTCGCGAGCGGCGCGCCGTGCGCCGGCGAGAGGATGTTGTTCGACGACAGCATCAGGATCCGCGCCTCGGCCTGCGCCTCCGCCGAGAGCGGCACGTGGACCGCCATCTGGTCGCCGTCGAAGTCGGCGTTGAAGGCGTGGCAGACGAGCGGGTGGACCTGGATCGCCTTGCCCTCGACCAGCACCGGCTCGAACGCCTGGATGCCGAGGCGGTGGAGCGTCGGCGCGCGGTTGAGCAGCACCGGGTGCTCGTGGATGACCTCCTCGAGCACGTCCCAGACCTCGGGGATCATCGAGTCGACCATCTTCTTGGCCGCCTTGATGTTCTGGACCGCCTTGCGCTCGACGAGGCGGGCCATGATGAACGGCTTGAACAGCTCCAGCGCCATCAGCTTCGGCAGGCCGCACTGGTGCAGCTTCAGGCTCGGGCCCGAGACGATCACCGAGCGGCCGGAGTAGTCGACGCGCTTGCCGAGCAGGTTCTGGCGGAAGCGCCCCTGCTTGCCCTTGAGCATGTCGGAGAGCGACTTCAGCGGCCGGTTGCCGGGCCCGGTGACCGGGCGCCCGCGGCGGCCGTTGTCGAACAGCGCGTCGACGGCCTCCTGGAGCATCCGCTTCTCGTTGTTGACGATGATCTCGGGCGCGCCGAGGTCGAGCAGGCGCTTCAGCCGGTTGTTCCGGTTGATCACGCGCCGGTAGAGGTCGTTCAGGTCGGAGGTCGCGAAGCGGCCACCGTCGAGCTGGACCATCGGGCGCAGCTCCGGCGGGATCACCGGGACGGCGTCGAGGATCATCCACTCGGGGCGGTTCGGCGAGTTCAGGAACGCCGAGGCGACCTTGAGCCGCTTCACCGCGCGGGCCTGCTTCTGGCCCTTGGAGGTGTTGATCGTCTCCTCGAGCTCCTTCGCCTCGGCCTCGAGGTCGACCTGCTCGAGCAGGTCGCGCACCGACTCGGCGCCCATGCCGCCGCGGAAGTACTCGCCCCAGCCGAACGGGCGACCCGAAGCGGTCCTTCAGCTCGCGGAAGACGGCCTCGTCGTTGATGACGTCCTTGACCTTCATCTCGCAGAAGGTCTTCCAGACCTCCTCCATGCGCTCGATCGCGTCGTCGAGGTAGGCCTCGGTGTCGGCGATCTCGGCGTCGAGGGCCTTGCGCGTCTCCTTGACGAGCTTCTCCTTGTCGGCCTCCGAGAGCTTCTTGATCGAGCCCAGGCCCTCCGCCCAGAGGTGGTCCTCGTCGGAGAACTTGGCCTGGTCGGCGCCGGCCGACTCGATGTAGGCGATGCGGCGCTCGATCGACTCGGCGAGCTCCTGGGTGCGCTGCTCGCGCTCCTTGCGGAACTCGTCGAGGACCTTGTTGACCTCCTTCTCGAGCTTCGGCAGGTCCTTCTCGCGGGCCTCCTCGTCGATCCAGGTGACCAGCGAGGCGGCGAAGTAGAGGACCTTCTCGAGCTCCTTCGGAGCCATGTCGATCAGGTAGCCGATCCGGCTCGGGACGCCCTTGAAGAACCAGATGTGGGAGACCGGCGCGGCGAGGTCGATGTGGCCCATGCGCTCGCGGCGGACCTTCGAGCGGGTGACCTCGACGCCGCAGCGCTCGCAGACGATGCCCTTGTAGCGGACCCGCTTGTACTTGCCGCAGTAGCACTCCCAGTCCTTGGTCGGACCGAAGATGCGCTCGCAGAAGAGGCCGTCCTTCTCCGGCTTCAGCGTCCTGTAGTTGATCGTCTCGGGCTTCGTTACCTCGCCCGAGCTCCAGCCCCGGATCTTCTTCGAGGACGCGAGGCCGATCTCGATTGCGTCGAAGTTGTTGATGTCCATCGAGTTAGCTCTTCTCCTTGGCCTTCGCGGTCTTCTTCGCTTTGGCGCCGTTGCCCTTGGCGCCGTCGGTGCCGCCCTCGCCCTCGGCGACCACCTGCTCCTCCTGCTCGTCCGCGGCTCCGTCGCCGCCGGCGCGCACGCCGGAGAGGTCGATGCCGAGCTCCTCGGCGGCGCGGAGGAGCTCGTCCTCCTCTTCCTCGAGCGAGACGGCGCCCTCCTCGGAGACCAGGTTGGCGTCGAGCGACAGCGCCTGGATCTCCTTCAGGAGCACCTTGAAGGACTCCGGAACCGAGGGCTCGGGGATGTTCTCGGACTTGACGATCGACTCGTAGGCCTTGACGCGGCCGACGGTGTCGTCGGACTTCACGGTCAGCATCTCCTGCAGCGTGTAGGCGGCGCCGTACGCCTCGAGCGCCCAGACCTCCATCTCGCCGAAGCGCTGGCCGCCGAACTGGGCCTTACCGCCGAGCGGCTGCTGGGTGACCAGCGAGTAGGGGCCCGTCGAGCGCGCGTGGATCTTGTCGTCGACGAGGTGGAGCAGCTTCAGGATGTACATCTGCCCGACCGTCACCTTGCCCGCGAAGGGCTCACCGGTGCGGCCGTTGTAGAGCTGCATCTTGCCGTCGGCGCGGGCGCCCTCGCGGGCGCGCTTGTCGATGCCGACGTCGATGCCGCGCTCGGCGTGCTCGCTCCTGCCAGCGGACGAGGGCCTCGTCGACGTCCTCGACCGAGGCGCCGTCGAAGACGGGCGTCGAGACGAAGACGCGGCCGCCGTTCTCCTGGGCCTGCTTGTAGGCGTCGGTGCCGTCGTCGTACCAGCCGTTCGCGGCGACCCACCCGAGGTGGGTCTCGAGGATCTGGCCGATGTTCATGCGGCTCGGCACGCCGAGCGGGTTGAGGATCACGTCGACGGGGGTGCCGTCCTCGAGGAACGGCATGTCCTGCTCGGGGACGATCCGCGAGATCACGCCCTTGTTGCCGTGGCGGCCGGCGAGCTTGTCGCCCTCCGCGATCTTGCGCTTGGTCGCGACGTAGACGCGGACCAGGTCGTTGACGCCCGGGCGCGAGGTCGTCGCCGTCCTCGCGGCTGAAGGTGAGGACGTCGATGACGACGCCGCCCTCGCCGTGCGGCACCTTGAGCGAGGTGTCGCGGACCTCGCGCGCCTTCTCCTTGAAGATCGCGCGGATCAGCTTCTCCTCGGCGGTCAGCTCGGTCTCGCCCTTCGGCGTGACCTTGCCGACCAGGAGGTCGCCGGAGACGACCTCGGCGCCGACGCGGACGATGCCGCGCTCGTCGAGGTTGCGGAGCGACTCCTCCGAGCGGTTCGGGATGTCGCGGGTGATCTCCTCGTCGCCGAGCTTGGTCGTGCGGGCGTCGATCTCGTACTCCTCGATGTGGATCGAGGTGAGCTCGTCGTCCTTCACGAGGCGCTCGGAGAGGATGATCGCGTCCTCGAAGTTGTAGCCCTCCCAGGACATGAAGGCGACCGTGCAGTTCTTGCCGAGCGCGATCTCGCCGCCGGCCGTCGAGGAGCCGTCGGCGAGCACGTCGCCCTGCTTCACCTTGTCGCCGACCTTCACGATCGGGGTCTGGTGGATGATCGTGCCCTGGTTCGAGCGCATGAACTTGTGGAGGTCGTACTCGTCGCGCTTCGAGCCGTGTGAGACGACGATCTTCTCGGCGTCGACGTAGGCGACCTCGCCGGCCTCCCGGGCGATCAGGACGTCGCCGGTGTCGATCGCGGCGCGGCGCTCCATCCCGGTGCCGATCAGCGGCGGCTCGGGCTTCAGGAGCGGCACGGCCTGGGCCTGCATGTTCGAGCCCATGAGCGCGCGGTTCGCGTCGTCGTGCTCGAGGAAGGGGATCAGCGCCGTCGTCACCGACCAGATCTGGGTCGGCGAGACGTCCATCAGGTCGACCTGCTTCGGCGAGGACCGCGACGACCTCGCCGTCACGGGCGCGGCAGTCGACGAGCGAGCCCTTGAGCTTGCCGGTCTTCAGGTCGATCTCGGCGTTCGCCTGGGCGATCACCCTCTCCTCCTCCTGGGTCGCGTCCAGGTGGACGACCTCGTCGGTGACGACGCCGTCCTTGACGACCCGGTAGGGGGTGGTGACGAAGCCGTGCTCGGAGATCTCCGCGTAGGAGGAGAGCGAGCCGATCAGGCCGATGTTCGGGCCCTCCGGGGTCTCGATCGGGCACATCCGGCCGTAGTGGGTCGGGTGCACGTCGCGGACCTCGATCGGGGCGCGCTCGCGGGTGAGGCCGCCGGCGCCGAGCGCCGACAGGCGACGCCGGTGCCTGAGCCCGGCGAGCGAGTTGGTCTGGTCCATGAACTGCGAGAGCTGCGAGGAGCCGAAGAACTCCTTCAGCGCGGCGACGACCGGGCGGATGTTGATGATCGTCTGCGGCGTGATCGCGTCGGCGTCCTCGGTGGTGAGGCGCTCGCGGACGACGCGCTCCATCCGGTAGAGGCCGATCCGGAACGCCTCCTGGATCAGCTCGCCGACGGTGCGCAGGCGGCGGTTGCCGAAGTGCTCGTACTCGTCGAGGTGGTCGTTGACGGGGTCCCGCGGGTAGGTCTGCGCCTCGGCGGCGTAGTCCTTGATCGGGTTCTCCTCGTCGATCTCCTCGGGCAGGCCGAGCAGCTTCGCGGCAGCGTCGTGAGCTCCTTGATCAGGGCGACGATGTCGTCCTTGGTCAGGACGCGGGTGTCGAGGTCGACGTCGAGGTCGAGGCGCGCGTTCAGCTTGTAGCGGCCAACCCTGGTCAGGTCGTAGCGCTTCGGGTCGAAGAAGAGCTGCTCGAGCAGGGCCTTCGCGGCATCGACCGTCGGCGGCTCGCCCGGACGCTGCTTCTTGAAGAGCTCGATCAGCGCGCCCTCTTCGGTCTTGGTCTGCTCGGTGTCGGCATCGATCGTGTTCCGCATGTAGACCGAGTTGTCGAACATCTTCAGGAGCTCCTCGTCGGTGACGAAGCCCATCGCGCGCAGCAGGACGGTGACCGGGAGCTTGCGCTTGCGGTCGATGCGGGCGTAGACGCGGCCCTTCTTGTCGATCTCGAGCTCCAGCCAGGAGCCGCGGGCCGGCATCAGGTTGGCGATGAAGACCTGCTTCTCGCGGTCCTTGGGCTCCATCACGTACGCGCCCGGGGAGCGGACGAGCTGGGTGACGACGACGCGCTCGGTGCCGTTGATGATGAAGGTGCCGCGGTCGGTCATCCACGGGAAGTCGCCCATGAAGACGGACTGCTCGCGGATCTCACCGGTCTCGCGGTTCTGGAACGCGACCGTGACGGTCAGCGGGCGCGAGAAGGTCATGTCCTTCTCGCGGCACTCCTCGACCGAGTGGGGCGGATCCTCGAAGCGGAAGTCGGCGAAGACGATCGCGAGGTTGCCGGTGTAGTCCTCGATCGGCGAGATGTCGTTGATCGTCTCCCGCAGGAGGCCGGACTTGGGATCGGTCAGCTCAGCGAACGACTGGCGCTGGATATCGATGAGATTGGGTACGTCGAGAGGCGGTCGGGAGTTGCGAGAAGCTTCGACGGGTCACGGGGGCAGCATGCGAACGTGCCAACTGGGCGACTCCTCAGTTAGTCGGTACGGGACAGGACTGATCGCGCGACGCGATCAGAAGCAACGAATGGGGGCAACGGAAGGTCAACGGCGCGCGACCGATAAATATAACAGGCGGTCAGCTTCCCGCCGCAAGCCGGGCCGTGCGTGGGGTATGCGTGGCCCCCGACTCCGCCTACGACCCGGCCGGGAAGCCTAGCCGCGCATCGCCGCGCGTCGTGCGGTCCGGAGCGCCGGCCCGGCTCGCGCGGAGAGGCGGGTCCGGACCCGCGGACTCGCGCCCGGCGTCGGAGCGAAGCCGGCGATCACCTGCCTGGGCCGGCCGAGTCAGCTCATGCAGCTCGCGAAGGACGTCGCGCTCGCGCTCGGTGCGGTCATGGTGCCGCCGCCGTCGCTTCGGGGGGTCGCGCGGCGTCGGTCATCGATTACCGACTATCGCCGGCTCGCGCGCTCTTGTCGTCAGGGGGACACACCCTGATTTTTCGCCAGGCGTAAGACTTAGCGGCCAGTGGGACAGGAGGGCTACGGAGGGACACAGGAATCCTCGAGCGCGCGGCCGAGCTCGCCGCGATCGAGGCGACGCTCGACGCGGCGCGCTCGGGCGCCGGGCCGCTGCCTGTCGATCTGGGGCGGCGCCGGGCCTCGGCAAGTCGAGCCTCGTCGACGCCGCCTGCCGAGTCGGCGCGGGAACGTCGATGACGGTGCTGCGGGCGCGCGGCGGCGAGCTCGAGCGCGACTTCACCTTCGGCGTCGCGGTCCAGCTCTTCGAGCGGCTGCTCGCCGAGGGAGCCGGGCGAGCGCGAAGCGCTGATGTCGGGCGCCGCCGCGCTCAGCGAGCCCCTGTTCGCGGGCGGCGAGCCGCCGGCGGCAGCGCCGCGGGCGAGTACGCGCTCCTGCACGGCCTCCACTGGCTCGCCGCCAACGCCGCCGAGCGCGGGCCGCTCCTGCATCGCCGTCGACGACGCGCACTGGGCCGATGCCTCCTCGCTGCGCTGGCTCGTCTACCTCCAGCAGCGCCTCGACGAGCTGCCGATCGCGCTGATCGCCGCGGCGCGGCCCGGACGAGCGCCGGGCCCCAGGCGCGAGCTGGTCGAGCGCGTCGCCACGGCACGGCGTCGAGCGGCGAGATCTCGCTCGCCCCGCTCAGCGCCGCGGCGGTCGGCGAGCTCGTCCGCGGCGGAGCTCGAGGGGGCCGACGACGAGCTCGTCGCGGCCTGCGCGACGGCGACCGGCGGCAACCCGTTCTACGTCCGCGACTTCGTCGCCGCGGTCGCGCGCGGGCGGCGGGCGCGACGCGGGAGGCCGCGACCACTCGGCGTCCGGCGCGGTGCTCGGCGCGGCTCGGCATCGCTCGCCGAGCCGGCGCCCGAGCTCGCCGCGGCCGTCGCGGTGCTGGGCGGCGACGCTGCCGCTGGATCGGGCCGCCGCGCTCGCCGGGATCGACGCCGACGCAGGCCGCCGCGGCCGCCGACGCGCTCGCCGGCGTCTCGATCCTCGAGCCGGGCGCGCCGCTCGGCTTCGTCCACCCGCTCGTCCGCGAGGCGATCTACGACGAACGTCCCGTCGGCGCAGCGCGCCCGCGCGCACGCCCGTGCCGCGGAGCTCCTGCGCGACGGCGGCGCCGACCCCGAGCAGGTCGCCTCGCAGCTCGTCGAGGCGCACGGCGCGGCCGGCGACTGGGCGGGCCCGGCCTTGCGCGAAGGCGGCGGCGCGGGCCAGCACGGCGCGGGGCGCCCGGCAGCCGCCGCGCCGCTACCTGCGCGCGGCGGCCGACGGGGCTCGTCGCCGGCCGCCGAGCGCGGGCGCCCTGCTCGACCGAGCTCGCGATCGCCGAGGCGAAGGCGCAGGAGGGCGATCCGGTGCGCGCGCGCCAACGAGGCGCTCGACGCGATCGAGGCTCCGCGGGAGCGCGCGGACGGCCGCGCTCGAGATCGGGATGGCGCTCGTCGACGCGAGCAGGCGCGGAGTCGGCCGAGATCTTCGCCCGCGGGCTCGAGGCGCTCGAGCAGTCCGGGGAGACGAACGACGAGCTCGCGAAGACGCTGCGCGCGTCGCGGGTCGCGGTCGCGATCGGCCGCCGGCACGAGCGATCCGGGCGACCTCGAGGAGATCGTCGCCCGCGCCGAGCAGGGCGTCGCGACGCCCGGGCGAGCGGCTGATGCTCGCCCACGGCGCGCTCGGCCCCGGCGCTTCGCGGCGAGTCGATCGACGAGGTCCGCCGGCTCGCGCGCGCCTCGCTCGCCGGGCCGGACCTCGACGTCGACCAGCCCGACCGCGATGGCGGCGTACTCGCTCGCGGCGACCTCGCTCTTCATGGCCGGGCGAGTTCGAGGAGTCGGTCGAGCGCGCTCGACCGCCGACGATCGAGCGGGCGCGCGAGCGAGGCGCGGTGCTCGCCTTCGGCACGCTCTCGCACATCCGCGCGCACGCGCTTCACCGAGTCGGCCGGCTCGAGGACGCGATCGCCGACGCGCAGAGCGCGCTCGACACCGTCCGCTACGGCTGGGAGCCGGAGCTGCCGGCGATCTACGCCGTGCTCGCGCTGTGCCTGATCGAGCGCGGCGAGCTCGAGGCCGCCGAGGCGGCGCTCGAGATCCCGGGCGGGGAGAAGCGCTGGGAGGCCACGTTCACCTGGGCGGACGTGCTCGACGCGCGCGGGCGGCTGCGGCTCGCGCAGGGCGACGCCCGCGGCGGCGCTCGAGGACTGCCTCGCCTGCGGCGAGCGGCTGAAGCCGCTCGGGGCCGTCGCACGAGGTGGTCGTGCCGTGGCGGACGGGCGCGATGCCGCGCCGCGCTCGCGCTCGGCGAGGCCGAGCTGGCGGGCGAGCTCGCCGGCGAGGCCGTCGAGCTCGGCGCGGACGTTCGGCGCGAAGCGCGAGCTCGGCGCCTCGCTTGCGGCCGGCCGGCAACGGCGGCGGGCGGCGACCGCGGGATCGCGCTCCTGCGCGAGGCGGTCGAGGTGCTGCGTGCCTCGGAGGCGACGCTCGAGCTGGCGCGCGCGCTCTCCGACCTCGGCGCAGCGCTGCTCGCCGAGGGTCACCGGCTCGCCGCCCGCGAGGCGCTCACCGAGGCGCTCGACCTCGCCCACCGCTGCCGCGCCGACGCGCTCGAGGACATGGCGCGCGAGCGGCTCGTCGCCACGGGCGCCCGGCCGCGCCGGGCAAGCGCCCGGGGGAGCGACGCGCTCACCCCGCGCGAGCGGCGGATCGCGACGATGGCGGCGGAGGGACTCGGCAATCGTGAGATCGCCGAGGCGCTGTTCATCACGACGAAGACGGTCGAGACGCACCTCGGGCGCGCCTACCGCAAGCTCGAGATCTCCTCGCGCCGCGAGCTGCCCGAGGCGCTCGCCGAAGGGCTGAGGGCGGAGCACAGCCCTCGCGCGCGCTACTTCAGCTCGACGCTTCCGCCGGCCTCCTCGAGCTCGCCCTTGAGCTTCTCGGCCTCCTCGCGCTCGAGGCCCTCCTTGACGGCGTTGGGAGCACCGTCGACGAGCGCCTTGGCCTCCTTCAGGCCGAGGCCGGTCGCCGCGCGAACGGCCTTGATCACCTGGATCTTCTTCTCGCCGGGGCCGGTGAGGACGACGTCGACCGTCGACGACTCCTCCTCGGCGGCGGCGCCGTCACCAGCGCCACCCGCGGCGGGCGCTGCGGCCGCGACCGCGGTCGCGGAGACGCCGAACTCCTCCTCGAGCGCCTTGATGCGCTCGGAGAGCTCGAGCACCGAGATGCCCTTGAGCTCCTCGATCCAGTCCTCGGTGGAAATCGGTCTTCGTGCGCCATGTTATGCCTCCTCTGAGTCTTCCTTCGAGGCCTCGGCGTCGTCGCCGGTCTCCTCCGTCTCGCTTTCAGTTTCGGTTTCGAAGCTTCTGCCTCCGTCCTCCGCGGGGACCTCGCTCTCTCGCCTCCGCCTGCGGCCTCCTCGGCGGGCCTCCTCGGCTTCGCTCGGGGTCTCCGGCTCGGCCGCGGGACCCCTCCTCGGCCGGGGCGTCGCCGCCGACCAGGCCCTGCTCCTGGATCTGGCCGAGGGCGACCGCGAGGCCGGAGACCATCGAGCCGAGCCCGCGGACGAGGCCGGTGAGCGGCGCCGCGGTCATGCCGACGAGCTGGCCGTGCATGACGTCGAGCGCGGGCAGTCGGGAGAGGGACTTGAAGCGGTCCTCGTCGAGGGCGTCGCCGTCCATGAAGCCGCCCTTGTAGGTGAGCACCTCGTGCTCGCGGTTGAAGGTCGAGATCGCCTTGGCGGCGGTGACCACGTCGCCGCGGACGTAGGTGAGCGCGGTCGGGCCCTCGAGCATCTCGTCGAGCCCCTCGCGGCCGGCCTGCTCGGCGGCGCGCTTCGCGAGGCGGTTCTTGACGATGTTGAAGCTGGCGTCGGCCTCGCGCAGCTTGCCGCGCAGCTCGGCCGCCTGCGGGACGCTGATCCCGCGGTAGTCGATCGCGAAGATCGCCTCGGCCTCGTCGAGCCGGGCGGCGATCTCCTCAACTACCTGTGCTTTTTGTTCCTTGTCCATGAAAAAGCCCGCACGAAGGCGGGCAAACGAACGGGTGTCGCTGCGCCGCCTGCACCGGTCTTCGGGACGCCGGTGGTCTCTGGCGAGACTCGATTGAGGGCGGAAGAGTAGCGGGCGCGGCTAGACGCCCGAGACCTTCTCGCAGTCGACGGCCGTGTCCTTGCCCTTCCCGCCCGAGCAGTCGTCCTTCTGGGTGCCGCCGTCCATCTCGTCGTTGCCCTGCTCGCCGAGGAGCGTGTCCTTGCCGTTCGTTTCCGTTCACGAGGTCGTTGCCCCCGCCGCCCGCCAGCGTGTCGTTGCCGGGGCCGCCGACGACCCGCTTGGCCTTCTGGCCCGAGGGCGAGAAGCCGCCGCCGCTCGTCTCGTCGCCGAGGCCGCCCTGGACGACGTCGGCGCCGCGCGCCGCCGTAGAGCGCGTCTTCGCCGTCGCCGCCGTCGATCAGGTCGTTTCCGTCGTATTCCGCGACTCGGTCGTCGTCGTCGCCGCCGTAGAGCTCGTCGTCGCCGTTGCCGCCCGTGAAGTCGTCCTTGCCCTCGTCGCCGCAGATGAGGTCCTTGCCGCCCCCGCCGTCGGATGATGTCGTCGCCGCCGAGCCCCGCGATGACGTCGTCGTCGCTGGTCCCGGAGATCCGGTCCTTGGCGTCGCTGATCGGATCGCCGTTGTCGTTGTCGGTGATCGTGGCCGACTTGCCCTTGCACGACAGCGGGCCGCCCTTGCCGGTCGCCCCCGAGGCGATGATCGCCGCCCCGACGAGCGCCGCGGTGACGGCTGCGGCGATTCGCATGCATCCCGTTCCCGTTCACGCCGTCAGCCTACGCCTCACGGCAAGGTCGGCACTACGCGGCGGCCGGCTCGGCGGCGGCCTCGTCGGCCGCCTCGTCGCCCTCGCGCGCTCGCGAGCCCGGCGAGGATCTCGCCGCGGCGGACGCGGTTGGTGTCGACGCGGATCCCGGGACCCATCGTCGTCGTCAGCGTCGCCGAGATCAGGTAGCGGCCCTTGGCGGCGGCCGGCTTGGCGCGGACGATCTCGTCGATCACCGCGGCGTAGTTCTCGAGCAGCGCTTCGGCGTCGAAGCTGGCCTTGCCGATGGTCAGGTGGATGATCGCCTGGCGGTCCGTGCGGTACTCGACCTTGCCCGCCTTCGACTCCTCGACGGCCTTGGTGACGTCGTCGGTGACCGTGCCGACCTTCGGGTTCGGCATCTTGCCCTGCGGGCCGAGCACCCGCCCGAGCTTGCCGACCTTGGACATCATCTGCGGGACGGCGATCGCGACGTCGAAGTCGGTCCAGCCCTCGGAGACCTTCTCGATCAGGTCGTCGCCGCCGACGTGGTCGGCGCCGGCCTCGGTCGGCCTGCCGGGCGGCGTCGCCCTCGGCGAAGACCGCGACGGTGACGTCCTTGCCGATCCCGTGCGGGAGGGCGAGCGTGCCGCGCAGCTGCTCGTCGGCGTGGCGGACGTTGACGCCGAGCCGGAGGTGGACCTCGACGGTCTCGTCGAACTTGGTCGAGGCGGTCTCCTTGATCAGGGCGACCGCGTCGATCGGCGCGTAGCGGCGCTCGCGGTCGACCTTCTCGTAGGCGGCGCGGTAGCGCTTGCCGTGGGCCATCAGTCGACCTCCACGCCCATCGAGCGGGCCGTGCCCGCGATGATCTTCGAGGCCGCGTCGAGGTCGTTCGCGTTCAGGTCGGGCATCTTGCGCTCGGCGATCTGGCGGACCTGGTCGGAGCTGATCCGGCCGACCTTCTCGGTGTGCGGAACTCCGGAGCCCTTCTCGATCCCGGCGGCCTCCTTGATCAGGACCGCCGCCGGCGGCGTCTTCGTGATGAAGGTGAAGGAGCGGTCCTCGAAGACCGTGATCTCGACCGGGATGATCGTGCCGGCGTCCTGCTGCGTCTCGGCGTTGAACGCCTTGCAGAACTCCATGATGTTGACGCCGTGCTGGCCGAGCGCGGGACCGACCGGCGGCGCCGGGTTCGCAGCCCCGGCGGGGATCTGCAGCTTGATCATCGTGAGGACTTTCTTGGCCATGCGGCGGCTGAGGATAGAGGGCGGCGGCGGGGTCGTCCGCGACGCGCTAGTGGACGATCTCGCAGGCGTCGGGTCCCGAGGCGGGAAACGGATCGCCAACGTCCGCGAAGACGTGGTCCTTCGTGCCGGGGCCGCAGGTGATGTCGTCGCCGCCACCGTCGCCGCTCGCGCGCAACTCGTCGTTTCCGGCGAACCCGTGGAGCTCGTCAGCGCCGGCGTTGCCCGTGAGGACGTTCTCGCCGGCGGTGCCGTTCAGCAGGTCGTCACCGCCGCCGCCGACGATGTTCTCCACGTTGGCGAAGGCGTTGTCGGCGAAGCCGTCGAGCGCGCCGCCGTCATCCGCGACGCCGTCCAGCGTGACGCTGACCGGCTCGGTGGCGCCGCGATCGGCATAGCGGACGACATCTCGCTCGCTGCCACCGTCGAGGTTGTCTGCGCCGGTCCCACCGTCGAGGCTGTCGCGATCGGCGCCACCGACAAGCGCGTCAGCCCCTGCGTTGCCGGTAAGGGCGTTCGCCGCCGAGGAACCCGTGAGCGTGTCTCCGCCGGCGCCGCCGACCACGTTCTCGACCGTGTTGCGGACGTTGTCGTGACCACCACCGTCGACGGCGCCGCCGTCGTTCGCGGCGCCGTCGATGCTGACGTTGACGGGTTGCAGGGAGGCTCGGGTCGCGTAGCGGACCACGTCCACCTCGGTCCCGCCGTCGAGGCTGTCGGGGCCCTCGCCACCGTCGAGCTTGTCCGCGCCGGCGCCGCCGACGAGCGAGTTGACGGCTGCGCTCCCGGTCAGGGTGTCCTGACCCGCCCCGGCGGTCACGTTCTCGACCGTGGCGAGGACGTTGTCGGCGTTGCCGTCGACGGCCCCGCCGTCGTTCGCGACCCCATCCAGGACGACCTTGACCGGCTGCGCCGCCGTCCGCGAGCGATAGAGCGCGCTGTCGACCTCGCTGCCGCCGTCGATGACATCGGTGCCGTCGCCGCCGTCGAGGCTGTCGATCCCGCCGTCGCCCGCGAGGCTGTCGTTGCCCGCGTCGCCGAAGAGCGGATCGTTGCCGCCGCCGCCGCTGATCTCGTCGGAGCCACCGCCACCGGTGATCCGGTTCACCCCCGTGTTGCCGATGAGGTCGTCGTCGCCCGGCGTCCCGCTCACGTCCTCGACGTTGGCGAGGACGTGGTCCGCGTGACCGTCCTCGGCGCCGCCGTCGTTGGCGAGGCCGTCGAGCGTCACCGTGACCGGCTGCGAGGCCGAGCGCAATACGTAGAGCGCGTTGTCCTTGCCGTCGCCGCCGTCGAGCTCGTCGGCACCGTCCCGTCCCTCCAGGTTGTCGTCGCCGACACCGCCGATCAGCGTGTCGGCGACGCTCCCTCCACGGACCTGATCGCCGCCCTCTTCCATGAACATGGTCGTCTCGACGTCGACGGTCGCGCGCATGTGATCCTCGAGGTCGCCCATGTGGGCGACGACGCTGTCGACCGAGGCCGTCGGGCAGCTGACGGTCGCGCGCTGCTGGATGCAGCCGGGGCCCGCGACCATCGGCCCGCGGTCGTCGAGCACGTTCCAGTCCGCGCCGTCGGGATTGATCTGCATGCGGTTCTCGGTCGCGTCCGCGCCCTGAACCGTGAGCACCCCACCGACCACGCTCGCCTCCCCATGGGGCTGGGCGACGGCGACGCCCAGCGGCCCGCTCGCGCCGGTGATGAAGGTCTGATCGACGCTCGCCGGCGCGCCATCGAGGTCCGCGCGGCCGATCGTGTTGGTCCCCGGGTTCGTCCAATGGACGTGCGTCGGGTCGAGTGAGACGGAGGTGGGGCCGCTAGCGCCCGAGATGAAGCTCTGGTCGACGCTCGCCGGCGCGCCATCGAGGTCGGCGCGGCCGATCGTGCCGGTCGCCGCGGCCGTCCAGTAGATGTGGGAGCCGTTGACGGCGACACCGCGCGGGTCGCTCGCGCCGGTGATGAAGCTCTGGTCCGCGCCGCTGCCGTCGAGATTGGCGCGCCCGATGGTGCCGGTGGCGGAGTTCGTCCAGTAGATGTGCTGGTCGTCGACGGCGACGCCTCGCGGAGAACCGGCGCCGCCGATGAACCCCTGAACGGCACCGGTGCCGTTCAGGTTCGCGCGCCCGATCGTGCCGTTGTCGTTCGCCCAGTAGACGTGTCCCGCGTCCACCGCGACCCCCCGTGGGTTGTCGGCGCCCACGATGAACGATTGGTTGACCTCGCCCGGGGCGCCGTTGATGGGTCCGCGCGCAATCTTGTCGCTACCGGTATTCGCCCAATAGATGTGGGCGCCGTCGACGGCGATCCCCTCCGGGTCGGCCGCACCCGCGATGAACGACTGGATCGGGTCCGCCCCGTCCAGATCCGCGCGGCCGATCGCGTCGGTACCGGCGTTGGTGTAGTAGACGTAGGCGTCCGCGGCAGGAGCGCTTGCCAGCACCGTGACGACTACGAGAAGTGCGACCGTCCGCACGTGGCTCCTTCCTGAGCCGGAATCCGCCTCGAAGATACACCCCGCGATCGCGAGCTTCGATCAGCTCGCGGCCGAGGGGCGCGCTAGGGCCCCACCACCCCGCTCGGCGCGCTCACCGCCGGCGTCGAGGCGCCGGAGCCATTGGAGGCGATGTAGCGGACCCGCAGGGTGTGTCCGACGTCGTCCGGTCGCGCCCGGTAGGTGCCGGTGCCTGAGCGGTAGGGCATGAGCTCGGTGCAGTCATCGCCGGTCTCGTCGCAGCGCAGCCACTGGTTCTCGTAGAGGGTCGGCTGGCCGGTCCACTTGCCCTGGTTGGAGCCGAGGCCGGTGCCCACGACCGGGCTCGCGCCGCCCTTGATCACCGGCGGCTGGGTGTTCACCGGCACCGGCATGGTCACGACCCCGGAGGGAGCGCTTCGTGCCGGATCGGACTCGCCGCTCGAATTGGCCGCCAATACCTCGACGCGCATGACGCTTCCGGCATCGGCGGGGACAACGCGGTAGGTGCCCGCGTCCGAGCGGTAAGAGGTCACCGCCATGCAGTCGTCGGGGTCGCCGGCGTCGCAGCGCAGCCAGCGGCTCTCGTAGGCGGTCGGGGAGCCCGACCACTTGCCCCGGTTCGAGCCGAGCGCGCTTCCGAGCTCGGGCGCCGCGCCGTTCTTCAGCGCCGGCGGCTGGGTCGAGCAGGGGATCGCGAGGCGCTCGTAGGCGCCCTTGTCGCGGGTCGGGCTCGGGCAGGATCCGGCGAGGCCGGGAGCGATCCGCGCCGCCCCCGCGAGATCCCGGAGCGAGAAGCCGTTCGGGACCGGCCCCGGAGGTGCCGGTATCGATCGCGCTCGAGCCCGCGGCGAGCCGCCAGTCGAACGGGCTGCCGCCCTCGAAGAGGTCGGCCGGATCGGTGGTCGGTGTTGCCGTTTGCGCCCACCACGCAATCGTCGGTGAACGTCGAATCGAGCAGGACGAACTGCACGTCGGTGTTGCTCACAGCTCGACCGAGCCCGGCCCGGGTGGTCACGCCGGATGCGACGCTCTGGATCTCCTCGGCGAGGATCGAGGAATCGACGGTGACGTCGATCGGCCCGTCACCGTCGGCGGCAGGCAGGAAGAGGTCCGGCAGGCCGCTGTCGTACGCCCGGGAGCGCCGACATCGATCGTCGAGCTCTGGATTCGCCAGCTGGCGCCGGCACCGAAGCTGTCGTCGCGGAGGACGCCGAACGTGCCGCCCGTGATGAGCGAGGAGTCGAGGGTCAGATCGCCGTCGGTGATGATCCCGGGCGTGGTGCTCGCCGGGTCGTTTTCGATCCAGCTTCGCCGCAGCTGCAGCGGCTGGCTGGGGCCGAATGCCGAGAACTGGACGATGCCCGGGCCCGAGCTCGAATCGAGCCGGACCTGGGAGCCGCGGAGCCTGAAGCCGTCGAATCGCGACGATCCCGGTCGCGCCGGAGGTCCCCGGTGGCGTCGATCGTCGAGTCGTCGATCTTGGTCCCTGCCTGGCAGACCTCGACGACGCCGAATGCGTCGGATCCAGGCGCATTCGAGGCATGCACGTTCACGAGGTCCGAGCCGCCGTCGAGCCAGATCGCCTCGAGGTTGGAGTCAGCGCCGACCGGTGTCGACGTTGCGTCGCGCAGCGTCACCTCGGCCTCGTCGCAGCCGCCGAGCAGGACGGCCGGGCCGAAGCCGTCGACCCCTGCGCCCTCGCCGCGAATGGTCGTCTGGCGGGTCGCGCCCGAGAGCGTGCCGCGGATCGTCAGGCCATCGTCCTCGGGGAAGTCGGCGCCGACGTTGCCGACGAAGGTGCCAGGGCCGACGTCGATCACATCGCCGGGCTGCGGCGCGACCCGAGTGCGCCTCGAGCGCCGTCTCGATCGTGTCGCACGGGTGGGCCTGGCTACAGGCGACGCCGGAGCCCGCCGGTTTCCACGTAGTAGGTGTCAGGGTCGGAGTCGCAGGTCACCGTTACCGAGACCGTCGCGGACGGGCCGGCTGTCGTGGTGTAGGTGAAGGTGTCGGGCGGCAGGTCGGTGCCGGGGCCGTCGTTGCAGTAGCCGGTGTCGGGGGTGTATGCGACGCCGGTGCCGCCCGGATCGATGTCCACGGTCCCGTACGTGCCGCTCGTTTCGACCGAGTCCACCGTGCCGACATCGATGTCGTTGGCGAGCACGTCGATCGCGTTCGCCGAGGAGTCCTCGGCGAAGGAGGCGTCGTCGTCTCTCGCGATCGGCGTCGTGTTGAGGGACCATTCGACGCAACACTGGACGTTCTGGCTGACGAGGTCCAGCCTCGTGTCGTTGTTCAGGTCGGCCACCGCGATGGCGGTGATGCTGGCTTGGTCGCTGTCGGCGCTGTAGCGGATGAACCCGGGTGATCCGAAAGCACCCGCACCGTCGCCCGCGAGCACCGACAAAGCCCGGTTTGGGCCGACCAACATGCCGAGACGGTTCGGCGGTCGCGAGGTCGAGGTTGCCGTCCTCGTCGAAGTCGGCGGCTGCCAGCGCGTAAGGGGCGGTGTTGCTGCCGGTCGCGTAGTCGACCGCCGTTCCGAACGTCCCGGGGTACCTGGGTCGTTCAGCAGCACCGAGACCGAGTCGGTGCAGGGACACCCGAAGTTGCTCGTCGAAGCGGAGTTGGCGGTGGCGATGTCAAGCCTGTCGTCCCCGTCGAAGTCGCCCAGGACCACCCGGCGCGGGCGTTCGCCCACCGCATACGTCTCCGGCTGCAGCGCGAGCCCGCCGGCACCGTCGCCGAGCAGCACCCTGACCGTGTCGTCGCTGGTCGTGCCGAACACGTCCGTGCCGGAGTTGGCGACGACGACGTCGAGATCGTCGTCGCCGTTCACGTCGCCCACCGCGACGCCCCGCGGGCGGGTGCCGCCGGAGCTCGGGGCGGTCCCCGTCGTGAAGGTGCCGTCGCCTGCGTTGGTGAGGACCTCGATCGTGTTCGTGTTCTGGATCGCCGTGACCAGATCGACGTCGTCGTCCCCGTCGAAGTCGCCGGTCGCGATGTCGAACGGCTCGCCGCTCACGGCGTAGGTGACGGGGGCGGCGGCGTCCCCGCCCCGTCGCCGAGGAACACCGAGACGGTGCCGGCCTGGTTCGCGGTCGCCCAGTCGAGGTTGCCGTCGTCATCGAGGTCGTCGACCACCAGCGAGGTAACACCGCCGGTCCCGCCGGTGCTCTTGGGCCAGGAGCCGCCAGTGTCTGAAAGGGGCGCCGGGCCGCGGCTCAGCGCGATCTTGTTACTGGAACCGTTGCCGCCACTGATGACGTCCTGATCGCCGTCCTCGTCGATGTCGCCCGTCGCGACCGCCTGCGGGGCGACATCCCCGTTAACGACCACCTCGCCGGCGGGGCTGGTGAAGGTCGGCGCGGCCGCGGCGGGCGACGCGAAGGCCAGGCAGGCGAATCCGACGCCTGTCGCCAACGATTTCCCGAACGAGATCCTTCTCGTACCCATCGACCGTGTGCATCGTTGCGCCTACAACGCAGCGGCGCATCCGTGGTTTACCGCAGACTCGGCGGCTAGATCTTCTTCACCTGGTCGTAGCCGACCTCGACCGGGGTCTCCCGGCCGAAGATCGAGACCAGGACCTTGAGCTTCGCAGCGTCCTCGTTGATCTCGGCGATCTCGCCGGAGAAGTCCGAGAGCGGGCCGGAGATCACCTTCACCGTCTCGCCGATGTCGAACTGGGCGCGGGCGCGCTGCGGGCGCCGGCGCCGGGGGCGTCCTTGTGAAGCAGGCGGTCGACCTCGGGGACCGACAGCGGCACCGGCTTGTTGCGCGAGCCGACGAACCCGGTGACGCCGGGGGTGTTCTTGACCAGGCCCCAGACGTCGTCGGTCATCTCCATGTTGACGAGCACGTAGCCGGGCATCGTGCGCTTCTCGACCTGGATCTTCTTGCCGTCCTTGATCTCGGAGACGGACTCGGTCGGGACGACGACCTGGCGAACCCGGGTCTGCTGACCCATCGTCTCGACCCGGTGCTCGAGGTTGTGCTTGACCTTGTTCTCGTGCCCGGAGTAGGTGTTGATTACGAACCAGCGAAACAAAAGCTTTCTTCCCTCTCTTCGATCAGGAGATGAACAGGTCGACGAGCCTGCTGAAGACTGCGTCGAGGATGCCGAGGTAGGTGGCCATCACCGCGACGAAGAGGATCGTCACCGCTGATGCCTGGATCAGCGTGTCGCGGTCGGGCCACTGTACGCGCTTCAGCTCGGCCCAGCAGGAAGCGATGAAACCGGTGACCGCGCCGCGCTGGCGTTCGACGACCTCGGGCTTGGAGCTCTTCTCGCGCGCGCGCCGGCGCTCCTCCTTGGCCTGGGCCTCCTCGCGCTCGCGGCGCTTGCGCTCCCGCCGGGACTCCTTCGGGGCCTCGGGCTCGGCGTCGGCGGGCTTGCCGACGTCGGCGCGTGAGGGAGCCGGCGCCTTCGGTCTTGCCTTTGCTCTCCCCCTCCTCGCGCAGGGCGTCGATATCGGCTCCGCGCTCGGCGAGCTCGGCCTCGATCACATCGGCCGACTCGGGCACCTGGGTGTCGTGCTGGGCGCGCGACTCGTCGCGGCGCTCGGCCTGCGTCTGCCGCGCCTCCTGGGCCTCGCGCTTGCGGCGCTCGGCCTTCCGCTGTGCTCGCGACTTCGCCACAGCGACGCCGCGGCTATCGCGTTTCCTTGTGCGGCGTGTGCTTGCCGCACCAGCGGCAGTACTTGCGCATCTCGACGCGGTCCGGCGTGTTGCGCCGCGACTTGTTCGTCTGATAGTTCCGCCGCTTGCAGTCCTCGCAGGCGAGCGTCACCGCGATCCTTACGTCTCCGCGAGCCATAGCTCCTCGCTGGGCCGTACGTCGAAAAAAAGACCTCGTCCGCCGTGCTCCTAAGAGCCCAGACGCGAGGCGTGGCGAAGGATAGCGCTAGACGGCGGGGCGCCTCAGGAAACGAGGCTGGCCTTGTAGTCGTCCCCGTTCGAGTCGCAGTCGAGCGCGTTGGACGACGGATTCCAGGAGCCGTCGGCGTTGAAGTGGCCCGTGACCCCGAGGTCCACAGACGCCTCGCCGCCGCCGAGGTAGCCGATGATCACGTGCGAGGTGTCCTCGTCGGGCTCGTAGGCGATCTCGAAGCTTCCGTCCGGCTCGACCTTGCCGCCGGGCAGGGAGACGTGGACGATCCGGTCCTGCGGATCGGTCTCGAACCTGGCGTAGCACTCCGCCTCGGTGTCGGCCTCGAAGTTCGCGATGCGGATGTCGTCACCCTCGCGCACGACGTCGAACTCGACCGGCAGGTCCTGGGAGTTCTTGCCGCGGTAGTGGCCGTCGTCTCGAGCGGGCACGAAGGCATCGTCCTTGTCCAGCTTCAGGTCGAGCTTGAGCTTGTCGCTGCAGCTCGACGGGTCGTCGCTCGAGCCCTTGTAGCCGTCCTTGAGGGCGCCCTCAAGCCGCGTGCCGCCGTCGGTCGCCTCGAGATCCACCTTCGTGGTCCGCTTGCCGCCGCCGGGGCCGTTGCCCTTGCGCTTGCCCTCGAAGCTTCCGCCCTTCGCCTTCCCGAGGTCGATCGAGCCCTTGAGCGGACCGCAATCGGTCTTCCCGTCGAGATCCATCTTCCCCTCGCCGTCGCCGTTCACGTCGACCTCCCCGCCCTGGCCCTTGTAGGTCCCCTCGCGGGGCTCGTCGGCGGCGAGCGCGACGGCCGCCACCGAGAGAGACAGGGCGCAGATGAAGGCGAAGATGGTCCGGCGGAGGCGCATTGCGTCGATCCTCGTCGCTATTCGCGGCGCGCGCATCCGCACTTTCCCGTGTTTCAGTTGCGGACAACTACGTAACGGCGGACATCTCCGGAACGAGCGACGGCCGCGATCTCTCGCGGCCGTCGCGGTAGTTAGGCGTGAGCCGACGCCAGGTCAGGGAACGACGACCGTCTTGTGGGCGGGCTTGCAGACGGTCTTGATCTTGTCGCCGTTCTTCTTCTTCTTGGTGATCGTCCGCTTGGCGACCTCGACCTCGTAGTCGCCCGCGACGATGATCGTGTTGACGATCTGCACGTCCCACTTGCCGTTGTCCGCCGACTTGTCCTTGCCGAGCGTCGTGCCGTTCGGCGAGGTCACGCTCACCGAGCGGTTCGACTTGCAGTTGTCGCTGTCGGACTTGACCTTGCCGCCGAACGTGCCGCTGCCCGGGCGCATCGGGCTGTAGGGGTTGGCGGGATCAACCGGCACGAGCGGGCCCGGCGTGAAGCTCGCGGTCACGGTCGTGGCGACCTTCTTCGTCTTCGTCTTCGCGACGGCCACCGTGACCGACCCGATGGCGAGACATGCAACGACCGCGATAGCGATCACGGAAAGCTTTCTCATGTACCCAGCTCCTTCACAGCGGTTTAGGGACGCAACACTCTCTCTTACGCAGGCCCTGCGGTCAACCTGACAGCGAATCCGCAGCCTACTTCTTCAGTTTGTCGGTAAGGGTCCGCTCACCGTTCAGCGCCGCCCGCAATCGAGGCGAGCCATCGAGCTTCATCTTCAGCTCGATCGGCTGATCGGCGGTCACGCTGGCGGTCTCGACCGGCCGCCACGATCCCTTCACCTCTTTCTCGACGTTGAGCTCTCCTGACGCGGGTGGGATCGTCCACACTCGCGCCTTCTTCTTCGAGACGCGGTCGGCGACGAACGGGAACCGGAACGCCCGGAATGAAGGCTTCTCGTTGCCTGCGGCGTCGAAGAGGCCGGTCTGGAATTGGCTCGAGCCGTCCGGCCCGACCGGTTCGTCGACGATCTGGGCCCAGATGACCGCCTCGGCTCCCTGGCGCCAGAGCGAATAGAACGAATCCTGTAGCCAGCGTGCCTGCTTCGAGCGGGACACGCCGTTCTTCGCGTCGGGCGGATTCGTCTCCCACCACAGCTCGGTGGCCCAGACCGGGTGACGGCCGCCCTCGACCGTGCCCCCCCGCTCCGCGGCCCGCATCAGCCGCACGACACCCTTGAAGTCCGGGACCACGGCGTCGTCGGGATGAAAGGCGCTCTGGGTGGGGGGCTCGAGGAAGCTGATCGGGTGGTGAGAGAGGATGTCGAATCGCGGCGGCGCGGAGCAGCTCTTCGGCTTCAGCTTCTTGCGGTCGCGCAGGCAGAGGAGCTCGCGCAGGAAATACAGGGGCCGCATCCGGGTACCCCCCGGGACTTCGCCGAACGGCCCGGTACCGCCGGCGATCACCTTGGCCGAGGGGTCGACCCCCTTCACACCCCGATAGAGGGCGTTGAGGAGCTCGCGATAACGCTCGGGCGCGAACGGCTCCGGGTGCGCTGAGCTCCCGACCCACTGCGGGGTGATGTGGTCGGAGAGGTTCGGCTCGCCCCACGCCTGGTAGTACTCGACCCGGGGAACGATCCCGGCGGTCGTCACGAAGGTTCCCGAGTAGCGGCGCGCGAGGGCTGTCGAGAATTCTTCGAACGCGGCCGGGTCCGGCTTCCAGGAGCCCTCGGGCGCGCTGGAGGGGCGATCGGCGCCCTCCGCCCAGTCGGGAGCTCGCGTGACGAGGAACGAGACCGCCAGCCCGCGCTGGGTTGCCTCGCGGACGGCGGCGTCGATCGTCTCGAAGCCCTTGTACGAGGGATCCAGGGGATTGGTGGGGTCGGCCGGCTGACCACCGACATGTGAGCGCCAGTCGACGTTGATCCGGATCAGGTTGGCGTGGGCGCGAGCGGATTCGTCGAACCAATGCTCGCGCACGCTCGAATCGGAGGATGTCAGGGCGCGATCGGCAAAGCCGCGCAGAAACGGAGCTGCGGAGGCGGTCGCGGGAGACAGGGCCGTGAGGATGAGCGCGACCAAGGCGCCCACCCACCAGCGCCGCCTCCCGCGCGGCGGCACGTTCGGGGTCACGCAGATTTGTACGTGCATCGGCGTCCGCAACTGACAGAAAGGGGCCGATCGGGCAACATGCCGCGCGTGAGCCAAGCCATCGACCGCACCGACGACCGGGCCGAGGCCGCCCGCCTCGACGCCGGCAATGTCGTCGCGTTCGCGCTTCCGGTGGTGTTCGTCGTCTACCTCGCGCTCAAGAACGGCGGCTATGACCCGATCCCCACGGGCGAGGCGGGCCTCGCGATCTGGTGGGTACTGCTCGTCGCGACGCTTGTCGGCGCCTTGCCATCGGCCCGCCTTCGCTCGGCCGCGGGCCTCGTCGCCGTTTTGCTCACGGGCCTCGCCGTCTGGACCGCGCTCGCGCTCACCTGGACGGAGAGCGCCGAGCGAACGATGTTCGAGCTGGCCCGCACGGTCACCTATCTCGGCTTCTTCCTGTTCGGAGCAGCCGTCGTCGGTCGTGGTCACGGCCGGGCCCTCGTCGGTGGGGTCGCTGCGGCGGTCGGCCTGATCGTCGCCCTCGCCGCCCTCTCCCGGCTCGAGCCCAACTGGTTCCCCGAGCAGAACGTCGGCGAGTTCCTCCCCGACGTCGAGCTCGAGAGCCGGCTCGCCTACCCGATCAACTACTCGAGCGGGCTCGCCGCGCTCTGCGGGATCGGCGTCCCGCTGTTTCTCGCCGCGGCGGCCTCCGCGAGAACGCTTCCCACCCGGCTGCTTGGGGCGGCGGCGCTACCGACCACCGCCCTCACGCTGTGGTTGACCGGCTCGAGCCTGGGCATCCCGGTGCTGGCGGTCGCCATCGGCGCCTACCTCCTGCTCACCCACGAGCGGATACCCGCTCTCGTTTCACTTGCGATCGGGGGTGCCGCGGGTGCCGTCCTCATCTTCGGCGCCAATTCCCGCGAGGCGCTGGACCGCGGGCTCGACACCCCCGCGGCGCTCGCCGAAGGAGATTCGCTGCTCGTCATCCTGCTCGTCGTCACCGCTGCGGCGGTCGCCGGACAGGCGCTCGCCGAGCTCGTTTTTCGCCGCAGGCCGGAACTGCGGGGGCCCCTGGTGCCGGCGAGCGCCACGCGTGCGATCGTCGTAGCCGGAATCGTCGTCGTGGTGCTCGCCGGCGTCGCCGCCGGCGTCCCGGGCAAGCTCGCCGACCGCGTCGACGATTTCACCTCGGCCGAGGGCCTCGACCCCGACGAGGGCGCTCGCGGCGAGCAGGTCCTCGACGTCAGCGCCCGCGGTCGCGTCCAGTACTGGCAGGCAGCTCTCGACGTCTACTCGACCGAGCCGCTTCTCGGCATCGGGCCGGGCACCTTCGAGTTCTACTGGGCACGGGAGGGCGATCCCGATGCGGCGATCTTCGTCCGCGACGCCCACTCGCTCTACCTCGAGGCGCTCGCGGAGCTCGGCCCCCTCGGCCTCCTGTTCGTGCTCGGGCTCGCCGCACTCGTCCTCGTCGGCGGGGTACGACGCGCACGCCGCGCTTCGCCCGAGGCGCGCCCGACGTTCGCGGCGGCCACCGCCGGCTGCGCGGTCTTCGTCGCCGTCGCCGCAGTCGACTGGGTCTGGGAGCTGGCCGCGCTCGGAGTCGTCTTCTTCCTGCTCGCCGCCGCGTCAACCGGGGACGAGCTCGGGCCGGAGGGCGCCGGATCGGAGGGCCGCCGGATGCGGGCGGCCGCCCCGGTGGCGGTCCTCTCCGTTCTCGCGCTGGTGGCGATAGCGATCCCGTTCGCGGGCACGACCCTCGTCGATCGCAGTCGCGAGTCCGCTGCCCAGGGTCGTCTGGACGATGCCCTCGAGCAAGCCCATGACGCGGTCGCCGTTCAGCCCAACGCGGCGACGCCGCGAATTCAGGAGGCGACGGTGCTCGAGAGCCTGGGCGATCTCGACGGCGCGGTGAAGGCGGCCGGCGAGGCCACCGAACGCGAGTCGACGAATTGGCGCATGTGGATCGTGCTCTCGCGCCTCGAGGCGCGAAACGGCGATGCCGATGCCGCGGTGAGCGCGTACGAGCGCGGGCAGGCTCTGTTCCCGCGCGTCGACCTCGCCCCCGAGTGAGGCCGGTGGATACGCCTCGCATCGCCATCGACCTGCGAGTCCTGGATCGTCCCGGGATCGAGCGGACCGGGATCGGTCGCTACGCGCTCGAGAGCTTCCGCGCGCTGCAAAACGCGCGTCCGCACTGGGAGTTCAGCCTGCACACGAACCGGCCCGAGCTGATCGGCCCGGGCGATCGGATCGCGGCCTCCTCGACTCACTGGCCGACGCAATTCGCTCTCGGCCGTATCGCCTGGCTCCACCAGGTCTCACCGCGGTCCTCCGGGCCGCAGCCCGACCTGTGGTTCGGGCCGGCGTTCGTCACACCGCCGCGCTGGCGAGGCCCGTCGATCGTGACGGTCCACGACCTCGTCTTCCTCGCCCGCCCCGACCTCTACCGCGGCAACCTCGCCGCCAGCTACGTGGCCCGCGCGGTACGACGGAGCGCCGGCGCTGCCGAGGCGATCATCTGCCCCTCGCCTGCCGTCGCCAGGCGGATCGGCGAAGTGCTCGGCGTCGGCCCCACCCGCGTTCTCGCCCTGCCGTGGGGCATCGGCCCGAAGTTCCGTGAGCAGCCGCCCGAGCCCCAGGGTGATTACGCCCTCTTCGTCGGGCGCGCGACCGAGCGCAAGGGCCTCGAGACCCTTTGCCGGGCGCTGCGGAGCGTCGTGGCCGGCGGCAGATCGATCCGGCTGGTGATGACCCACTCCCCGCGCGCCGAGCACAGGCGGGCCCTGGGTACCGACGTCGAGGTCGAGGTGGTCGAGGCCCCCGGAGACACCGAGCTCGCCCGCCTCTACGCCGGGGCACTGGCGCTCGTCTACCCCTCGCATATCGAGGGCTTCGGGTTCCCCGTCGCCGAGGCGATGGCGTGCGGGTGCCCGGTGATCGCCTCGGACCTTGCCGAGGTCCGGGAGTGGGCGCAGGACGGACCGCGCTATGTCGAGCCCGGCGATGCGGAGGCGCTGGCGGAGGCACTGGTCGAGCTGGCCTCGGATCCCGCCAGGCGCGAGCAGATGTCGATTCGTGGCCGCGAGCTGACCTCCGATCGCACCTGGGAGGCCTACGGCGAGCTGGCGGCCGCGGCGGTGGAGGCCGCGCTCGCCAACGGCTCAGCCGACCGCTGAGGAGGCCACCTGCCGGTAGAGGTCCATGACCTCGGCGGCGCGTTCGTGCAGCGAATGCAGCCGGACCGCGCGTTCGCGCGCAGCCGCACCCATCCGCCGGCGCCGATCTTCATCGGCGAGGAGCGAGGCGAGAGCGCCGGCGAGAGCCCTCGGGTCACGTGGCGCGACGACGAACCCGGTGACGCCGTCCTCGACCGACTCCGCTGTCCCGGTGCCGGTGTCGGTGACGACGGCCGGCAGCCCCGCGGCCTGCGCCTCGGCGACGGCGATGCCGAAGGACTCGGCCCGGCTCGTCGAGGCGAGGGCGAAGCAGTCCGACGCCGCGAGATGAGCGACGAGCTCACCGTCGTCGAGCTCTCCGAGGAGGTGGACGTTCGACGGCCGCGCCCGCGAGAGCCTCGAGCCGTCCGCGCTCGGGACCATCACCGACGATCAGCACAGATGCGTCGAGGGTTCTCCCGGCGGCGACGAGCTGCTCGTAGCCCTTGTAGTAGACGAGGCGGCCGACGGCGATCACCAAGCGCTGTCCCGTAGCGATCGCGGATCGCCTGCTCGTCGCTCCGTAGAGACGGCGTCCGGGCGAAAGCGATCGACGTCGACGGCGTGGCGGATGACCCGCACCTTCGCCGCGTGACGGCGCAACGCCGGCGAGGCCGCCGCCAACCCGTCGCTGGCGGCGACGATCGCCGACGAGCGCCTGAGACAGGCGTCGACGAGGGGGCGGTACAGCCGCTCGAAGCGGGCCTGGCGGACGATGTCGGCGTGATAGGAGACGACGATCGGCCGCCCGCGCCGGGCGAGAAGGGCGGAGAGCTCCCCGGTCGGGTTCGGGATGTGCAGGTGGATCAGGTCGGAGTCGATTCCCCCCACCCAGCGCGGGGTCATCGGCGCCACCGGCACGGAGAGCCAGCGCGGTCCGAGCTCGGCGACCCGCACCTCGAGCCCCCCGGCGACCTCGACCCGGCTCGTCCGCGGAGCGCGCGCGCAGACGACGACGTTGGAGACGACCTCGGGCATCGCCCGCCTCAGCGCGTCGATCTGCTTCTCGATTCCGCCCACGACCGGCGGGAAGACGTCCTTGTAGACGTGGAGGACCCGCAGCGGATCGGGCGCGGTTGACTGGCAATGCATCAGGCCAATAGCATCAACCATCGCGAGCGGGTGTTAGTGGGAAGCAGGGGACGAGTGAAAGCGAGCCTTCGCTGAAATATCTTAGTGACAGGGGGAGCCGGCTTCATCGGCTCACACCTCGCCGACGCGCTCGTGGCGCGCGGCGACGAGGTCGTGATCATCGACGACCTCAGCACCGGTAGCCGGAAGAACGTCGAGCACCTGCTCGCCTCCGACGCGGTCGAGCTCGTCGTCGGTTCGGTTCTCGACGCCGACCTCGTCGAATCGCAGATGCGCGAGGTCGATGGCTGCTTCCACCTCGCGGCGGCCGTCGGTGTGCGGCTCGTCGTCGACCAGACCCTGGACTCGATCCGCTCCAACGCGCTCGGCGCCGACACGGTGATCACGCTCGCCGCTCGCCACGGGCGGCGGCTTCTTTTCTCCTCGAGCTCGGAGGTGTACGGACGCAGCGACGGGCCCCTCACCGAGGGCGCCTGGCGAGCGGTGGGCTACCGGATGCACGCGCGGCGGGCCTACGCCGCGTCGAAGCTCTTCGGGGAGGCGCTCGCGGAGAGCTGCGTGCGCGAGCTCGGCTCCGAGATGGTCGTCGCTCGCCTCTTCAACGCGGTCGGCCCACGGCAGACCGGGACCTACGGGATGGTCCTCCCCCGGTTCGTCACCCAGGCTCTCGCCGGCGCCGATCTGACCGTCTTCGGGAACGGCCGGCAGACACGCTGCTTCATGCATGTCGACGATGCGGTGCGCGCGCTGCTCGACCTCTTCGCCTCGGATAACGCCGTCGGAGGCGTCTACAACGTGGGCTCGCCCGCGCCCATCGAGATCGCCGACCTGGCCCGCACCGTGATCGAGCGAACCGGCTCGACCTCACGGGATCCGGCTGGTGCCGTTCGACGTGGCCTACGAGCCCGGATTCGAGGACCTCGAGCACCGCGTCCCCGACACGTCCGCGGTCAACGAGGTGATCGGCTGGCAGACCGAGAGGTCCATCGACGATGCCGTCGAGGCCGTGATCGAGTACTTCCGGCGAATCCCGACTCGAGTTCGCCAGTCACCCGCGGTCGCTGAGTGATGCCCCCTAGCGGGGGCGAGCTGGCCCTCGCATTCGCGATCGGCATCGGCGTTTGCGCCGCGGCGGTGCCGCTCGCGATAAGGCTGGCCTGGCGGACCGGGATCGTCGATCACCCCGGCGGCGGGTACAAGCGCCACGCGCGCTCGACCCCCTACCTCGGGGGGCTCGCGATCCTCATCGGTGTGCTCGTGGCGATGCTCGTCGTCGGGCCGCGGGCCGATCAGACTCTCGTGATCGCCGGCGGGGCGATCGCGATCTGCGCGATCGGGACGATCGACGACTGGCGGCCCATCCCTCCGGCTCCGCGCCTGCTGGTGCAGGCGGGCGTGGGAGTCGCGCTCTGGGTCGCCGACGCCGGCTGGCACAGCGAGCTTCCCGGCGGAGTCGACCTCGTCCTGACCGTCGCCTGGGTCGTCGTCGCGACGAACGCCTTCAACCTGATCGACAACCTCGACGGGACCGCAACGGCGGCGGCGGCCGCGTCGGCGATCGGAGTCGGCGCTATCGCGCTGACGAGCGACGGGGCCGCGTGGTCGGCGGTGATCGCAGCGGCGATGCTCGGCGCCTGCCTCGGATTCCTGCCCGCGAACCTCGCCTCCCCGTCGCGGATCTTCCTCGGGGACGGAGGCAGCACCCTGCTCGGGTTCCTGATCGCAATCGGGACGATGGGCGCTTTCGCGCGGGAGCCATCGCCCGCGGAGTGCGCCGTGGCCCTGCTTCTGATCGGCGTGCCGCTCGTGGACGTCGCGGTGGCGACGGTCTCGCGGCGGCGAATCGGGCGCCCGGTCCTGACCGGCGGCCGCGATCATCTCACCCACCGGATGCACGAACGCCTCGGCTCGGCGCGGACGGTCGCCGCCGGGATCGGCCTGGCCCAGCTGGCGCTTTGCGGGATCGCGGTCGCCGCCGCCTCGCTGGGCACGACGGCGATGCTGTTGGCGACCGCGGCTTTCGGCGTCGCCGTCGCGACCGTCGTTGTCCTCAATACCGGTCCAGAGCCGGGAAAAGTCAGGCAAACGGGCCGTGCAGTCGCCAGATCATCCGTACTAACTACGGAATTTTCACCTGAGGCAAGGATGAATTGCGGAACATCATTTTGAATCCCGCGTTTTCCGTTTAGTATCAGCGCGGTTGACCATGGGGATGGTCCAAGGGGGGTCGGAACCGGGGAGAAAGGGCAGAGGACGACATGACAGGACCGGATGGAATGGCCGCGGGCGGCGCTGAGACGAACGGGGCGGCACACGAAGCGTCGAACGGGCACGGAGCCAACCGGAACGGGGTGACGTCGGTCAGCCGTCGGCTGACCATCCGCGACCAGGAGATTTCCGACTCGACGGATTGCTACACGATCGCCGAGATCGGCCATAACCACCAGGGCTCGATCGAGACGGCGAAGCGCATGTTCCGCGTGGCCGAGTACTGCGGAGCGAACGCGGTCAAGCTGCAAAAGCGCGACAACCGCTCGCTCTTCACCGACGAGCTCTTCAACAAGCCGTATGAGAACCCCAACAGCTACGGCGTCACCTACGGCGCGCATCGTGAGGCGCTCGAGTTCGGACGCGAGGAGTACGAGGAGCTGCAGGCATACGCGGCGGAGCTCGGGCTCGATTTCTTCGCCACCGCGTTCGACCGCCCGAGCGTGGATTTCCTCGAGGAACTCGACGTCCCGCTCTACAAAGTTGCCTCCGCCGACATCCGCAACGTGCCGCTGCTGCGCCACCTGGCCGGGACCGGCAAGCCGATCATCATCTCGACCGGCGGCGCGACGATGGCGGACATCCAGGCGGGCATACGACATCTGCCGTAGCGGCACCCGGGACATCGCGATCCTGCAGTGCACCGCCGGGTATCCCGCCGCCTGGGAGGAGCTCGACCTCAGGGTCATCGAGACATACCGGCAGACGTTCCCGGAGGCGGTGATCGGCCTCTCGAGCCACGACAACGGGATCTCGATCCCGCTCGCCGCATTCATGCTCGGCGCACGTGTGATCGAGAAGCACTTCACGCTCGACCGGGCGATGCGCGGCTCCGACCACAGCTTCTCGCTCGAGCCTCAAGGATTCGAGAAGATGGTTCGCGACCTGAAGCGTGCCCGGATCGCCCTCGGCGATGGCCGCAAGAAGGTGTACGACAGCGAGGTCCAGCCGCTGACGAAGATGGCGAAGAAGCTCGTTGCTGGCGGACGATCTCGAGGAGGGCCAGATCCTGGCGCCGGACGACATCGCCGTGAAGTCCCCCGGCGACGGCGTTCCGCCGTGCGAGTTCGACCGCTTCGTCGGAGCCCGCCTGAAGCAACCGCTCAAGCGTGACGCAGCGCTCAGCCTTCGATCTGATCGAGGAGCGGGACATCGATACGAAGGAGCTCACCGAGCTCGTCGGCGCGAAGGGCCTCACCGACGAGGGTGCCCCGGTACCGGCGGAGACCGAGATCGCGAAGGACGTCGCCGACGAGTCGATCGCGGACTCGGTACTGGGTGCCTGAGCCCAGCCGACTGCGCCCGTGACAGCGGACTGGCGGGTCGACGGCCGCGTAGCCGTGGTCACCGGTGCCTGCGGCCGCCTCGGCCGGGTCTGGGCCGAGGCACTGGCCGAGGCCGGAGCGATCGTGGCAGGCATCGACGTTGCCGCGGTCGGGGGCCCTTCCGAATTTCCGCTCGAGGTCGCCGACATCACCTCCCGCGACCAGGTCGTCGCAGCGATCGCGGCGATCGAGGAAGAGCACGGCCCGGTCGAGATCCTCGTGAACAACGCCGGCATCGACCAGCCTCCCGAGGCGACGACGAAATCCCAGGCGATCGAGGACGTCCCGCTCGAGGATTTCGGCCGCACGGTGGAGGTGAACCTGATCGGCACCTTCAACCTCATCCAGGTCGTCGGCTCGCGAATGCGCGACCGGGGCGGCGGCTCGATCGTCAACATCGGCTCGCTGTATGCGACGAGGGCTCCCGACCCCCGCCTCTACGACCACCTCGAAGTCGATCCGCCGTTTCTGAAGCCGCCCGCCTACGCGACCTCGAAGGCGGGCGTTCTCTCGCTCACGACCTACTTCGCTCGGCTGTGGGGGCCCGACGGCGTCAGGGTGAACGCGATCTCGCCGGGCGGGGTCGCCGCCGGGCAGGACGCCGAGTTCGTTCGCAAGTACAACGAGCGCGTGCCCATGGGGCGGATGGCCGAGCCCGACGACCTCACCGGCCCGCTGATATTCCTGGCCTCGCCGGCCTCGCGCTACGTGACCGGTCAGGAGATCCGGGTGGACGGCGGCTTCACCGCCTGATCAGACTGAAACCACGGTTAGGGAGCACTTCTATACTCGCCCGCTCGCCCTGGCGGCCGCTACCGATTTGAGGCTCGGTTGATGCGCTCGAAACCCACCCCCATCGCACTTCTCGCAGCTGCGGCCCTGCTCGTGGGGGCGGGATCGTTCGCGACCGGCTGCGGGTCGGACGGCGACGAGACCTCGACCGACACCAGCGCCACGGTCGCGGCGGGCCAGGAGGAGCTCGAGAACGCCCAGAAGATCACGACCGCCACCGACGCGTCAGACGTGGTCAAGGTCTTCCCGCCGAACGTGATCAAGGACGGCGACGTCGCCGCGGAGAAGGAGGGGACCCCCGAGAGGGGGCTGATCGAGTGGTGGCAGGCCTACCAGTTCACCGACGTCGACCGGGTCCTGGAGCTGACCAGCGCGCAGACGACCAAAGCGCTCGGCGAGAAGAACCTCGTGGACCTCGTCCTCTCCCGCGGCCCAGGCCTCCAGGGGATGGAGATCCTCGGAGCGACCGAGAACGGCAACAGCGCCACGGTCCAGGTCGGGCTGCTCAATTTCGAGGCCCCGGAGGGCAAACCGCCGCCGCGCAAGCCCACCGGCTCGACCCCGGACACCTTCGCGATGTCCAAGGAGGACGGCGAGTGGAAGTTCGCCGAGACCGAGTACGTACAGCTCCAGCTCGACGAGCTCCGCCGCTCCGAGGCTGCGGCCGAGGCCGCCGCCGGCTGAGCCCTACTTGACGACCTCGCAGGCGTCGGGGCCCGTGGTCGGGAAGATGTCCGTGAGATCGGCGAAGACGACGTCCTTGACGCCGGCGCCGCAGGTGATCGTGTCGTCGGACCCGTCGCCCGCCGCCATCAGCATGTCGTTGGCGCCGAGGCCGTGCAGCTCGTCGACACCGGGCCCGCCGGTCAGCGTGTTCACGATGTCGTCGCCGCTCAGGACGTCGTCGCCGGCGCCGCCCCTCACCCTCTCGATGCCGGTCATCACGTCACCCGAGCCGTCGACCGCTCCGCCGTCGGCCGCGGGATCCGCGAGATCGACCACGACATCCTGGCCCGCTCCGCGCGTGGCGTAGCTGACCAGGTCGCGGCCGTCGCCGCCGGCGAGACCGTCCGCGCCCTCTCCACCGTCGAGCTGGTCGTCGCCGAGACCACCGGTGATGGAGTCATCGCCGTCGCCCGGTGGTGATCCGGTCCGCGTCCTCCTCTCCGTCGATCGTGGAGTCGAGGCCGGTTCGCGCCGAGAAGACGTCGTTGAGGTTGCCCGTGAACGCCGAGAAGCTCGTCACCGGCGCCTGCAGGCACCGGACGCGATTCACCGTCAGCCGCTCGCACCCCGCCGCTACGCCGACAGGGCCACCCTCGTCGGTGAGCCGGTAGTAGGGGCCCGAAGGCTGGACGTCGACCCGATTCTGAATGCCTTCCGTGGAGTTGAAGCGGAGGATGCCCGCGCCGACGAATGCGCTCGCCGCCGTCGACGTCACTGTGCCCGCGTTGTTGCGGGGCGTCGGGAAGGCCTCGTCGAAGTCGGCGGCGCTGTTGTTCGTGTCGTCATCTGCCTGGTGGACGGTCGGGTTCAAACCGCCTGTGATGTCGCGCTCGATGGACTTGCCGACGGGGATCCCTCCCGGCGGGTTGAACGGAGTCCCGACCGGATCGGGCGGGGTCGCGTCGGAGTAGCTGCCCCAGGCGACGCAGTCGCGGAACGAGTTCGCGGTCGGGCCGTCGACATCCTGGTAGCAGATGGCGCCGCCGCTTCGCGACATCGTCGCCGCCGGCAGCGTCAGGTCCATCGGGACGCCAAAAAAGGCCGCGGCCGCGGCCGTGCCGACGAGCACCGAGCGCTGGCTCTGATTGTTCGCAAGCACGCCGGGGAAGGTCTGGAGGCTGACCTGGTCCCCGGCCGCGTCGTAGACAATGAAGCGGTTGCCGGTGACCATGTTGTGCCCGCCCGCGACGAGCTGGAGCTCGACGAACTGAACCCCGGGAGCACCGTTCGCGCCGGTGAAGATCTCGCGGACCCGAATCATGTGGTCGTCTGCCGAAGCGGTCGCGGGAAGGAACGCGAAGGCGGCAATTGCGATCGCGAGCGCCGCGGGCCCGAAACGTCGAGCTCGGGTGCGTCGGCGGAGCACGGATGAGCGCGGAGCCCCCGTTCCCATATCTCCATTGAAGCGCGCCGATCTGCGATGTCAAGCTTTTCGCGGTAGGCCACGGCCTCGTAGCATTGGCCTGTGGCCCAGGAATCCGCGACGGACCCCGAGCTGGAGGAGCTCGTTCAGGCGGCTCTGCTCGCGGAGTCGGACGATGAAACCGCCGAGCCGGAGCCGTCGCATAGACCTTTTGCGGAAGTGTTGGAGGAAGCGGAGACGACGGCCCGGCACCAGCTCGAGGCGGATGGCCCCGCCGCAATCCGTGCCCGCTGGTGGAGCCGGTGGGTGGCGGCGGACCCGGCGGACAAGGAGGAGGTACGCCGAATCGCGCTCGCGAGGCTCACGCGGCTCGCTGTCGACCAGGCGATCGCAACGCCCGCGGACCTCCCAGGCGACAACACGGTGGAGGGTGACGGCGCCGAGCTGTTGCGGGAGGGCGATTCCGGAACCCTGATCGCGTACATGCACTCCGGCGTTGGCCTCCTCTTCAGCCTTGTCTCGTATGTGCCGCATCCGATCCTCATGCCCGACCGACGGCCGCAGCGCCAGGGGGTTCGAGCCGCTGAACGCCGATGGCGCTCAAGGTCCCGGCGCCTTCGAGTACCTGGATCGGCTCGGGGTGCGATGGGTCGGGCCCGACCACCGGTTCGAGGTGTTCCGAGAGCTCCTCGCTCGGGGAAGACCTGCCTTCTGCCGATCCTCCACCCGGGAAGCGGAAGCGGAACGTTCTTCGGCCGGGAGGTGAAAACGACCACGTCACTTGCCCGACTCGCCCTCGAAACCGGGGTGCGAGTGCTCGTCGTGACGGGTCGCCAATCGGGAACCGATCTCGCGATGCAGGTGTCCGGAGACTTGAACCGACCCGCGGGGGGACGGTCGAGGACCTCTACCAGGCGATCCTTGCTCAGGCCGAGGAACAGCTCGGAGGTGATCGATCGCAATTGGGCGTCTCATTCTTCCCTGCCCCTGAGGTCGTCGCGTGGCGCGAGCGGATGACGGAGCCAAAGGGCACCGTGGATCCGCGAGCGAGTTGATGCGTCGCGGCGAAAGGCGGAAGTCAAGGAGGCCATGGCGGAACTGCAGCGGATAAGCGCCATGGAAACCGCGGATGCCGAGTAAGGTCAAGAGCAGCGAGGCGACGGCTGAACCAGGCAAGGCGCCGATCATCGCGCGAAGGATCAGACATGGAGTTGGCTCGGTCGCCAGCTCGCGGTGCTTCCATGCGCCCATCACCGGAACCGGGCGACGCCTAGGCCGGAGCCGGGATGGGCATCGCAGCTCATACGATGGGCCGACGGCCGAACTGAGCGACCTGGTCGAAGCCGCGAGGCAGCCGGAATCCGACCGCTCGGACGAGCCGCCGCCGGCACCTCGGCCCTTCTCCGCGCTGGTCGAGAAGGGCAAGGCAGTCGCAGCAGAGTGGTGGGAAGCGGGCGGCCCCTCGGCCGAAGGCGCCCGATGGTGGGCGAGGTGGGTCGTCGCCGACCCATCCGACGAGGCCGCGGTGGACGATCTCGCCCGCCGCAGGCTGACTGCGATTTGCATCGAGAGCGCGATCGAGAGCCCGCGGGACGTGCTCGATCACCTCGTCATCCAGGGCGAGGGCGCCGAGCTGCTTGGCAGGCCCGAGGCCGCGGCGACCGTCGCGTACCTCCCCTCAGGCATCAGGTCGCTTCTAGGCGTGGCCGCGGCGTGCGGCAGCCCGCTTTTCATGGCAGACAAACGGCCGGGCCCTGCGGCTCAAGCGGAGCCGCAGGGTAATCAGGGTAGATCGCGGCCGGCAACCCCCGAGTTCACCGAGTGGCTCGGCATCCGCTGGGTCGGCCCGGAACGTCGGTACGACGTGCTCCGCGAGCTACTCGCAGCCGGGGAGAAGTGCCTGCTGCCACTGCTCCAGCCCGCCCAGGCGGAGGGGACGCTCTTCGGCCGGCCGGTGTGCGTGAGCGATGAAGGCGCTCGGTTGGCGGTGGAAACCGGTAGCCCACTGGTGCTGGCAACCGGCAGCTACGACGACTCGGGCTGCGCCGTACATGTCTCGGGGGACCTCGCCCGGGAATCGGAATCGGCCGAGGAGCTGCTCGAGCTGGTCCTGAAGACGGCGGAAGAGCAACTCGAAGGCGACCCCGGCCGGCTCGGGGGGGCCCTGATGTTCCCCGTCCCCGAGTTGATCGAATGGCGGGCCAGGGCGGAGGCGCTGAAGTACAACGCCGAGCTGGCCACTGAGGCCGTCTGGCAGACCAGAGATGCCTACGACGAGCAGATCGCGGCGATCGGAACGATGCGTGACAAGGGCGCGGACGAAGAGGAGATCCGAGCGGCGATGGTCCTAGCGGAGGAGGCGCGCCTGCACTGGAGGGAGGCACGCCAGGCGGTGGGCGTCGCGAAGGCGGGGAAGACGAAGCTGCCTCGCCCCGAGCGCCGGGTCCGAGACGGCGTAGCGGCGGCTGAAGGCCCCGCTGTCGGCCGGGAGAGCAAGGACGCGCGGCGAGCCGCGAAGCAGGCGCGCAAGGAGGCGAAACGGCGGACAAAGCTCGCCCGAGCATCGGTAGAGCATGAGGGCAAGGACGAACCCGAATCCCAACCGAAGCCCGAGACGCCGCCCGAAATGTCCGCGGAGAAGGCGGCGGATCGGTTGGATCGGGAGCTCGAGGTCCGTGCCCGGAACGAGTTCTTCCAATCAGCTGGTGACTTCGCATCGCACCTCGGAGTCGAAACCGGCCACGGGTCCTACGTCGTCGCCACGTCAGACCACCAGATGGGCCAGTCGCTCTTCGTCAAGCGGGGCCGACCCGAGTTCCGGGTCCTGGAGCGCGCAGTGGGCGCCGTCGAGATCCTCTGCGAGCCGGCTCCGGGCTCGGACCGGCTCTTCATCGACGTCGGCGCGAACATCGGCACGACCACCGTTTCCGCCCTCCGAGTCAACGGGTTCTCAACCGCGGTCTCCTGCGAGCCCCAACCGTCCAGCTTCCGGCTGCTCTCGGCGAACGTGGCGCTGAACGAGCTCGACGAACAGGTGGTCGCGATCGAGGCCGGAATCTCGGATTCCGTGGGCACGATGCGTCTCGTCACCGTCGAGGGGACCTGCAACAGCTGGGTCGCGACGAGCGACGAGGTCGTCGCGGCCGCGCAAGAGGCCCGCACGCGGCTCGAAGCCGCCAACCCCGGCCAGGAGTTGCCCGCGATGGGCGTGGACGACGTGCCGGTCCTGACGCTCGATCGCCTCGTCGAGGACGGGACGATCGACCTCGACCTCGCCGGCCTCCTGTGGATCGACGCGGAGGGACACGAGGGCCACATCCTTCGGGGGGCCACACGACTGGTCGAGACCGGGGTGCCGATGGTGTTCGAGTTCGATCCCCCCAACCTCGAGGGAAGGGGAGACAGAGAGACGGTGCACACCGTGATCGAGGAGTGCTATTCGCACTACGTGGATCTGCGCCGCCAGTGGACGGAGCTGGCGTTACCCCGCTTCGCGCTGCGGCCGGTGAGAGAGCTCCGTGAGTACGCGGAGCGCTTCCTCGACCCCGAGGTGCCAGGGTCCTTCACCGATCTGCTCGTGCTCAGGCTCGATTCAGAGCAAGCGAGCATGGGTGATGACCTGCCGAGACTCTTGAAAGAGCACCGGGCGCCGGGGCAGACGTTCAGGGCAGCTAGCTTGCTGGTCACCGACCGATTCGTCTTCCTGCACATTCCCAAGACCGGCGGGAGCTTCGTCCAGGCGGCGCTTCGCGCGCACCTTCCCTTCGACGAAGCGTCGGACATCTACACCCACGCTCCCTACTCGACGCTGCCCGAGCGATTCCACGACCGGCCCGTGCTCTGCGTTATCCGCAACCCGTGGGACTGGTACGTCTCGTGGTACTTCTGGTCGCTCGAGTGGGGTCGTCGCCTCGGCGGTCGTTCGGCGGCGGAATCGCCCGAGAAGCAGGCGATCTGGGAGGGAGCGCTCCGCTCCGGCCGCGCAGACTTCCGCGAGGCGGTCACGACGGCATGCACGGCGGGGTTCGACCATCCGCTGACCGATCTGATGCGTGAGGAGGGCTTCGATCTGTACTCCGCCCATGTGCAGGACATCGCCGGCGACGTGTTCGACCGGCCCGACTTCACCGCGTTGAGATTCGAGCGGATGAAGAAGCAGCTCATTCGCTATCTGGACGAGCACGGGGCGATCTCGCCCACTCTGCGGCGAGCGATCCGGCGCGACCCGCCGGTCCGCAAGAGCACCCACGATCCGTACGCGACCTATTACGACAGCGACCTGCGCGGCCTCGTCGGCGAGAAGACCGCGTGGCTCCGACGGCGATTCAATTATCGACTGCGGGATGCCGAAGGGCCGGACTCCCGCCGATAGACTCGCCGCGTAGGGGTACAAGGCGACACCAGCGCCGAACGCGGCAGCCACGATGGCGACTGAACGATCCGGCTCAGATCAAAGTCCCGCCCGAAAGGGGGGCGAGAAGAAACAGGCGCGTCGCGAGGCGAAACGGCGGGCCCGGCGAGCCGAGCGCGCGGCCGGAGTCGGCGCTCCCGCGACCGCGAAGCGCACTCGCAAGCAGGCGCAGCGTCGTCCCGCTCGCGAGGCCAAGGAGCCGGCCCCGGCGAAGAAGAGCGGGTCGAAGGCAAAGCCGGCGCCGCCGCCGGCCAAGCCGCCGGCGCCCTCTCCGGCCAAGCCCACGGCGGTCCCGCCGTCCCCGGATCCCGTTCTCTCCTCCGACGACGTCGAGGCGCGGATCTCGTTCTACGAGCGCACCGAGCCCTTCGCCCCGTACATCGGGGTCGCAACCGACTCCGGCAGCTACGTCGTCGCGACCCGCGACCAGCACATCGGCCGATCGCTCTTCGCCAAGCGCGGACGCCCGGAGTTCCGCGTCCTCGACGCGTCCGTCGCGGCGATCGGCTTCCTGCTCGGGAAGAACGCGATCTCCGAGCGGCTATTCATCGACGTCGGGGCCAACATCGGCACGACCACGGTGCCGGCCCTCATCACCCACGGCTTCGCCTCCGCCGTGTGCATCGAGCCCGAAGCGGAGAACTTCCGCGTCCTGCGGGCGAACCTCGCCCTCAACGGACTCGAGGATCGGTCGGAGACGGTCAAGGCGGGTGTGTCGAACCGGACGGGACGCTCGGAGCTGGTCGTCGTCGAGGGCGCCGGGGGCAAGCCCTGGATCGCGGTCGACGCGGAGACCGTCCGCGTGGCGAAAGAGGCACGGGACCGGCTAGCCGCCGAGGACAAGGAGCGACCGGAGATGAGCGTCGTGGAGATCGACCTCGTCACGCTCGACCACCTCGCCGACACGGGCATGATCGACCTCGACCGGCTGGGCATGCTGTGGGTTGACGCGGAGGGACACGAAGGACACGTGATCGAGGGCGCTAGCGAGCTCGTCGGGCGGGGGATGCCGATGGTCTTCGAGTTCCATCCGGAGGGCCTCGACGAACGCGGCGACCGCGAGAAGATCCATGAGCTCGCCGAAGAGCACTACACCCACTTCGTCGACGTCCGCCGCCAGGAGGTCGATCGGAGCCAACCGCGGTTCATGCTCCGCGCGGTGACCGATCTTGCCCGCTTTGCCGAGCGCTTCCTCGATCCGGATACCCCCGGCCATTTCACGGACCTGCTGATGGTGAGGCTCGACCAGAAACAGGCTTCGCGCGGCCGCAAGCTCCCCGCTCTGATGAGGAGCCGCTAGCCGCGCCCATGGCCACTAGCATGCCCAGCCCAGTGGGAGATTCAGGGTCCAGCGGCTCGAGGGGGAGGGGGTCCGCGGGGTCCTCCCTGCGCCTGCTCGTCGTCCTGAGGGCGATCAACTTGGACCGCGTCACCGAGGGCTTCCTGCGCTGCGCGCTGGAGCGCGGGCACACCGTCCGCGTCGCGCTCGAGCAGCGCAAGGCGGGCCGGTCCGAGGACGCGGAGAGCCTGTTCGACGTGCTCGCCCGCGACCATCCGGCCTTTTCCTTCGAGCGGCTTCCCGCCAGGGAGGAGCTCTGGCTCTGCGCCGGCGACCGGCTGCGCGCGCGATCGACTTCATCCGCTACTACGAGCCCGAGTTCGCGCGACGCGGAGGACTTGCGCGAGCGGGCGCGAACCCGGGCCCCCTGGTACGTGCGCCTGGACGCCGCCTTCGGCATCTACCGCGTCGGGCCCCGTCCGCCGCGGCCTTGACCGCTTCCTGCGCGGCGATCGAGCGCCGGATGCCGGTCTCCGAGCAGAGCCTCGAGACGCTGCGCGAGTTCGATCCCGACGTACTCGTCGATCTCGCCGCTCGTCGAGATCGGGTCGCCGCAGGGCGATCACCTGCGCGCGGCGGACCGGCTCGGGATCCCGACCGCCTACATGGTCGCGAGCTGGGACAACCTGACGACGAAGGGCGCGATCCGCGACGCGCCCGACCTGACGATCGTCTGGAACGAGGACCAGGTCCGCGAGGCGGTCGAGATGCACGGGCTCGCCGGCGGAGAGCGTTCGTCGCCGCCGGCGCCCACAGCCACGACCACTGGTTCTCCTGGAAGCCGAGCACCGCGCGCGAGCGAGTTCGCCGCCAAGGTCGGGCTGGCGACCGATCGGCCGTTCCTGCTCTACGTCTGCTCCTCGGGCTTCATCGCCGGCGACGACGAGGTCGAGTTCGTGCGCGAGTGGCGCGAGCAGCTCGTCGCGAGCGGCGACCCCGAGCTCGCCGTCCTCGGAGTGCTGGTCCGCCCCCACCCGCAGAACTTCGGCAGCTGGGCCGAAGCCGACCTCGACGAGCCCGGGCGAGTGGTCGTGTGGCCGCGCGGCGGCGTCGCCCCGACCGACCGCGCAGAGCAAGGAGGAGTACTTCGACTCCCTGCACCATGCCTCCGGCGGTCGTCGGAATCAACACGACCGCGCTGGTCGACAGCGCGATCGTCCGAAGGCCCGTGTTCACGATCGTCAGCGAGGACTTCGCGAGCACCCAGACGGGCACCCTGCACTTCTCCTATCTCGCCCGCGACGAGGGCGGTGGGCTGCTCAACGTCGCCCAGTCCTGGGAGGAGCATTCGACCAGCTCGCCACGGCGCTGCGCTCCAGCGACGCCTATCGAGCGCAGATCGACGATTTCCTGCGCAGCTTCGTCCGCCCGAACGGCCTCGACCGCCCGCCGCGCCGATCGCGATCGAGGCGATCGAGGAGGCCGCGGCGGCTGAGAAGGCCGCGGTGGATCCGGGCGGGCCGCTGCGCTGGGCCGTCGGGGCCACGGCCGGCGCACTTGGCCGCTTGCACCGCCTCCGTCTCGAACTGCGCCCCGCGGTAATAAAGAAACGCCGCGCTCGCCGCCAGAAGGAGCGCCGTCGCGAACGCGCCCTGCGCGGGAAGGCGCGGGGCGCATCGCCCGAGGCGAGGGCATCCACCGAACTCGACGCGGACGGCGCCGAGACGGCGGCTGCGGGGCCGATCGACAAGGAGGCGCGGGCGCGCGAGAAGGCGATGCGCGAAGCTGAGCGGATGAGCAGGGCGGGCCAGAAAGCGCCGCGCGCCGACGAGAAGGCGGCCCGGGCCGAGGAGAAGGAGGCGCAGGCAGCGCGGAAGAAGCTGGCCGCCAAGAAGGCGGCCAGGGCGGCCGAGAAGCAGCGCCAGACGGCGAAGTCCTCGAGCTGAGCAGGCCCCGGCGACCATGATCCCGCGCACGATCCACCACATCTGGATCGGACCCGACCCGCTTCCCGACGACCTCGCGCCCTACGTAAGAGCTGGAAGAAGCACCATCCCGACTGGGAGCACCGCTTCTGGAGCGAGGACAACCTCCCCGAGGACCCGATCCGCCCCGAGGTCCTCGAGCGGCTGCGCTCGCCCGTCGAGCGCTCGGACATCCTGCGGCTCGAGATCCTGTACCGCCACGGCGGCGTCTATGTCGACACCGACCTCGAGTGCCTGCGCCCGCTCGACGACGTGCTCGGGGAGGCGTCCTTCGTCGGCACCTGCTTCAAGCCGGACCGGGTGACGAACACCTTCGTCGCCTCGGAGCCGAGGCACCCGCTGCTCGAGCGCGCGCTCGCGGAGATCAAGCCGCGCAAGTTCCACGGCTTCGACAAGGAGGTCGCCGGCCCACCGTTCCTCGCCCGACTGGTCAAGGACTACCCCGACGTGAAACTGCTCGAACCGCCGCTGCTTTTTCCTGCGACCGATGAAGAGCGGGAGGAGGCAATCGCGATCCACCACATGACGCGGACATGGAAGGACGCCGAAGGGCTGCGCAAGTCGATGCTCCGAGCCGAGGAGCGGCTGGAGAAGATGCGCGGCAAGCTCGATCAGGAGCGGCGCCGCCACGCGCAGACGAAGAAGCGGCTGGCGAAGCTCGAGGGCAAGCGCGAGAAGGGCGAGAAGAGCGAGAAGCGCGCGAAACCCGCGAAGGGTGAGAAGGGCGAGAAGGGTGAGAAAGGCGAGCGCCTGGAGCGCAAGCGCGCCCGCCTGCTCCGCCGCCGCGGCTAAGCGCCGCCCGTCTAGGCCGCGGAGGCCTCCCGGAGACCTGCGCCTCGCTTGACAATCGTGTCGAGGCCGTCCACTCCCTCCGCCTGCTGCGGTGTCAGGCGCATCGCGAGGATGTCGGTCTTGTTCGTCGGGTTCGCCGGATCCAGGTAGCGCTCGGCGTACGCGGAGAGCCCGTCGACGGGCAAGAGCGGGAAGCCCGGACCCTCGCCATCGTGGTCCCGGTGCATCCCGGCGAAGTGGGTGTAGTTCTCGCGCGAGCGCCTGCTCGACCTTGCCGCGGTCCCCGACGCGGTCGAGGATTCGTCGGGTTCCACTCGAGCACGAGCGGGGGTCCCGCGCGAGAGCAGCGACGTCGCCCCCTCGAGGATGTGCCCCTCGTGCGCCTCGGCGTCCATCCAGAGCATCCCGGTCGCATCGGGGTCGATCACCCCGTCCTCGGCGAGGTGGTCCAGCGTCACGGTCTCGACGCGGAGAATCGCGGTCTCCGGACCCGAGTCCTTCTTCTTCAGCTTGCTGCGGTCCGTGGCGATCCAGTGCTTGCCCCCGCGGCCGCGGTTGACGACGAGCTCGGAGTGGCCGACGACGTTCGAGATCGCCACCGGCAGGGCGACCACCCGCTCCTCGAGGTCGTTGAGGAGCACGTTGAGCCGAGCACGCGGAAGTTCTCCGGCTCCGGCTCGATCGCGAGCGGCCTTCGCGAACCCGTACGAGCGGACCGCCGGGATCGTCGTCGTGCCGATATTGGCGCCGACGTCGACGAACGCGCGGTGCGCGATCGCTTCCGTGCCGCAGAGCCCCGCCACCGCCCGCAACCGCGCGACTCAGGACCGCCAGCTCGCCCCGACCCTGCTTGGCGAAGAGCGATCGGCCGATGTGCTTGTCCTCGGTCTTGACGAGGAACTGGGCGCCGCCTGCCTCGGTGGCGAGGTATTCCGTGTAGCCGTCGGCTCGATCGAAGAACTCGATCCGGTCCTTCTTCTCACTGGCAGGGTCCGACTCCCCGGAGGCATGCCCCATCTCGCGTTCCATCCTAATCAGGCGAGAGCACGCGCTCGATCGCGTCGGCGACGCGCTCGGCGGGCGAGTCTCCGGGCTCGCGAGGGAGGAGGAAGGCCTCGACGAACCGCTGCCGCATGTCCTCCGTCGCGACGCCGTTGGCGAGTGCGTGGTCGAGCTGGGTCAGGTGCCCCTCCATGTCGGTCGACGCGGAGACCATGCCTTCCTCGCCGACCAGACGGCGAAAGTGCGGAAGCTCCTCCTGGGTCGAGCGGAAGTACGGCGCGGGAAACGCGAGGGCGGGCCGGTCGACGATCGCGCTCTCGATCAGGGCCGAGGTGTTGATGCCGACGACCGCATCCGCGTGCGTCAGCGAGTCGAAGTAGTCCGCGCGTGAGCGATCGTCGACCGGATCGAGACCGTCGCGAGGGAAGATCACGACCCCGGGCAGCTCGGGCGGCCAGGGCTCGCGCCACTCCCCGTCGTTCAGGGGGTGCGGCCGGACGATCACATTGGCGCCGGCGAGGATCCGGTGCTCGGATGCGCGAACAGCGGTGACCCAGCGAACGACCGCGGCGCGCTCGTTCTCGGCGATGAACGCCGACGAGCAGACGTAGAGGATGATCGCCTCGTCCGGGTCGAGCCCGAGCTGCGCGCAGAACTCGGCCCGCGGGCGCGATGGCTTCCACTCGAACCAGTGCTCGTAGGGCCAGGCGCCGGTGATCGCGAGCGCCTCCGGCGCGACCCCGTGGAGCTCGACCGCCTCGGCGCCCTGCGCCTCGTTCCAGACGACGACCACGTCCGGCTGAGCGTGCATGAGCCCCTTGTTGGTGAAGTTGTCCCAACCGTTGATGCAGAGGACACTTGGGATCCCGAGCGCCTTGGCGGAGTCCACCCAGTCGTTCTGGCGCGAGCGAAAGTGCACCATGGGGGTGACGACGAGCGCCGCGGGCCGCCTACGCGTCAGCTCGATTCGGAACTCGCTCTCCTCGCCCAGGAACCGGTCGAGACGGCGGCAAACCACACCCAGAGCGCTCCTCAGGCTGGGTGAGCGGCGCAGGATCGCCGCCAGGGCGCTCTCGAGCCGGCTCGGCACGAAGGCGAGCGCACGCGCGCGGAGCTTGGCGGGGTCTTCGTAGGGCGGATCGAAGTAGCGCAGGTAGTCCTGGACGGCCTTGAACCCGAGCTTCATGCGGCTGCGGAGACCGAGCGGGCGGGGGCTCAGGATCTCGAAGCTGACGCCGGGCAGCTCCTCGGCGAGGCGCTCCATCAGACCGAGCCCCACCACGTCGCCGCGATCCTTGCGCTCTTCGAAAAGCGCGGTTACGGGCAACCCGCGGGCCGCGAGCGACCGGATCACCGGTTCGAAGTTGCGCACGTAGGCCGGGTTGCGCATCAGCAGCAGAACCGGCGCGGGGTCGCCGCGGGCGCTCATGCCGCCACGAACAACCCGTACGCCGGGGATCCGGGTTCGCGGCCGCTACCGGTATCCCGCTCCGCGAGCTCGAATCCGTGCCCCTCCATATAAGTGCGCAGCTCGCCTTCGCGCCGGGGGTCGAGCTCGACCATCAGGGTCTGGACGCGGCCGGACGCGAGCAGGCGCTCGGCTCCCGCGAGGACCTCGAGCTCGGCGCCGTCGACGTCGAGCTTCAGATGGTCGGGCCCTGGCAGGGCGAACCGGTCGATGACGTCATCGAGCCGATCGACCAGCACCGTCGTGCCCTCCTCGCGCGCGACCCGCCCCAACCGCGGCGCCCTGCCGGGCAAGCCCGCGTCGCCGTCGAGGGGCGCGGAGCCCGTGTATTCGCCGAGCGCAAGCGGCACGGGGACGACAAGCTCCCCCACGGCGTTCAGCTCGACGTTCGCCGCGAGCGCCGCGAAGTTCGCCGGCGACGGCTCGAACGCGACCACCCGCGCGCCGGTGGCCACGGCGGCGAGCAGCGTGTAAGCGCCGACGTTCGCGCCGATGTCGTAGAGGACCTCGCCCGGCCCGAGCCGCTGCTCGATCCAGCGCACGGTCCAGGGCTCCTTGGCGCACGAGCCGAGGCGGTGAAACTCGTCGCGCGAGGTGAGTCGGAGGTGGATCTCGGCCGCCGGGTAGTCGAGGCGGCCGTGGGTGACAGCGGCAGAGCGAAGGCGCTCCTCGTCGCCGACCTGGCGCAGGTGGCCGGCGAGGCGCTTCACCCTCCGCGCGCTCCGGGACGCCCGAAGCCTCAAGCTGTTCGCGATCTCCTCCACTCGGGGGTAGTATGCCCGCGGCTCCAGGGCATTCCACACATCCCGTGCACGGTTCCCGCCCGGCAGGCAGTGACCTACCCGACCAAGGAGAACGCTTCAGTGACTCCCGAAGAGCAGACCGAGTCCGGTACCTCCCCCGAAGATCCGGACCAGGCGGAGGGTGCGGGCGACGCACAGCCGAAGCAGCGGCGAACCCACGCGGACAGGGCCAACGCCAACCTGCGCGCGGCGAAGCGGGCCACCCGCGGCGAGGATGCGGATCCGAACGAGCGGCTTCGATTTCTCCTCGCCGAGGCCGAGGTCCTCGCCATGCTCGACCTCTCCGACGCGCTGCGAGGCGGAGGCGGCGAAGAGGGCTGAGCGCGCCCTGACGGCCCCGGCCCGGGGCGTCACTCGATAGTCCACTCGGCGTCGGCGCTCACCGCGCTGCGCCCATCCCAGCCACGGACCTCCGGGCCTCCGGCACGCGCGTCGCCCGGGCCGGTGCCGCTGATCCTGACCTTGCCTACGTTTCGGGCGATGACCGTCCCCCGGCGCTCGTCGGGATGGGCGACGACGGCGTCGGCGCGGACGTCGTGCGGCCCCTCGCCGAGCAGATCCGCGGAGATTCGGGCGACGAGGACGTGCTCGCCCGCTCGGTCGAAGCGGAGCGTCTCCGGGTGCTCGACTCGAATCGCGGGCCCGGTGTCGTCGCGAGGCGCGAAGTCGATCGCGCAACGTGCCTCGACGCCGGGGACCGTCGTCTCCAGCCGCATCTCGACGCGGAAGTGGTCACCGGCGCCGAAGCGCTTGGTCGGCGTGCCTGACTCCCGCATGGTTCCGGCCGAGACCAGGCCTGCCCAGCCGTGAAATGGGGTGACCACCTCGGGGACCCTGACCTTCTTGCCGGGCGCGATGCGTGGCCGCGGCGCCGCGTGCTCGGGCTCGGATCCGGTTTCCCCGGCGTGGCGCGCCTTCCGGTTGAGTGCGGCGGCGGCCGGGCTCGCGAGCACCTCGCCGACGGCCCCGTGGGCGGTGACCCTCCCCTCGTCGAGCAGAATCGCCTGTTCGCATAGCTCCGCGATCAGGTCCGGCTTCGAGGAAGCGATGACGAGGGCGGTACCGGTGCGACGGCGCGCGCGCAGCCGCTCGACGACCCTCTCCTTGAACTCGTCCTTCATCCCCTTCAGTTCCTCGAACAGGATCACGCTCGATGGCAGCAGGATCGTGGTGGCGATCGAGAGCCTGATCCTGATCCCCGGGTCGGGCAGCCCTGATGCGTCCTTGTGTGGGCCGGCGAGGTCCTCGATCTCGGCGGCGTGGGACTTGGCGGTATGGCCATCGACCCCGAGTAGCCGCGCGGCCATCACCGGGTCGTTCTCCCCCTTACCGCCCATTGCCTTCGCAAGTTCGGCGGACAGCGGCGAGACCGGGTCGCGGACGGAAGCGTTCCCCTCGGTCGGGAAGCACTGGCCGCCGAGAATCCTCATCAGCGTCGTCTTGCCCGAGCCGGGAGGGCCGATGACCCCCAGCGCCTCGCCCTGGGCGACACGGAACGAAACGTCCTCGAGCGCCCAGAAAGTCTCTCCCTCGCCAGGGGGAGGTGGCGCCCGCTCGTCGAATTCCTCCTCGTCGAGGTCGTCGTCGTCCTCGTCGTCGATCTCCTCGCCGAGGTCGAAGCCCTCCGGGTTGAAGCCTCCCGCATCGGGGACGGCATCACCGTCTCCCTTGTCGCCGCCGAACCAGCCACGATCGAACATCGAGACGACCGCGGGGAACATCGTCTCCGGGACCCGCGGGTACCGCTTCGAGACCCCTTCCACGGTGATCGCGGTGTCGCGATCGTCCCTGGGGTCCTCGCTTCCCGGCGGCACGAGCCCGCTTCTCATCGCCACGGGCCTATTGTAGAGTTGGGCCTCGATCCCCCGTGCTGGGAAAGCGCTGCGAGGGCCGGTATTTTTTCTTCTCTGTGCGCGGAAGTGAGGGATTGGGCCTGAGAGCGGGGGCGCGAGGGAGAAGGCGCATTGAAGCCAGCTGACGAAGGAATGGCAGGAGCGGTGTCGCCGAGCGCGGATTCGGCGGCCACGCCTGCGCGCGGCGGCACGGGTACGCGGCTGCGGATCCTCTTCTTCCTCGGCTCCGGGCTCGGCACGACGTTCGAATGGCTGCTGCGAGCTCTGCTCGAGCGCGGGCACGAGCTGGTCGTCGCAATCGATCCGCCGAACGGCGGGGACGGCGGGCTGGAATCGCTTCGTGAACGGTATCCGGGCCTCACCTGCGAGGCGCCGCCCCCCCGGCGCGACCTCTGGGGAGTCCCAGCAGGTGCCGTTCGCCGAGCCCTCGATTACCTGCGATATCTGGACCCCGAGCGGGGCGGCGCCGAAGACGCCCGGGAGCGGGCCCGTGAGCGCGCCCCTCGTGCTCTGCGGGGGTTGCTGCGAGTCCCCCCGTTCAGCTCGCCCGGCGGCCGGCGGTGGCTCGAGCGGGTCCTGCGCCGGCTCGAGGCGGCGATGCCGCTGCCGCGGAAGGCCTGGGGCTGGGTGGAGCAGCAGCAGCCCGACGTCATCGCGATCTCGCCCCTGGTCGAGCTCGGTTCGAAGCAGGCGGACTATCCGCGTATCGCCAACGCGCTTCGCGTGCCGGCCGTGCTCATCGTCTCGGCCGACGACGATCTGGCCGAAAAGGGCACGGTCCGCGATCGAATCGAGCTGAGCCTGGTCCGAAACTCCGAGCAGGCCGATCAGACGACCGATCTGCACGGCCTCCCGCATGACCGCGTCGAGGTAGCCGACCTGAGCGGCGCGAATCCCGCGGCCGCCGCGGACGCGCTCGAGCACGTCGCAGAGGGCGACGTGGAGCCACGGCGCGAGGGCCGGGTGCTGAGGGCCGTGCTCTGGGCGCTGACGCCGCTTTTGGTCCTGCTGCTGCCGCTGCTGCGGCCGGTCACGACCGCGCGGGCGGTCGCGAAGGCGGCAAGAAAGGCCTGGCGGCGCCTGCGAAAGCGGCTGCGGGGGCTCACCGCCCAGCGGCGGGCGCGCGCGGCACGCGCGGAGCGCGACAGGGCCAGGGCGCAGGCCCGCGCGGAGCAACACCGCCAGAAGGAGGCCGAGAAGACGAAGGTCCGGGCCGCGCAGGCGGCCGAGAAGGAGGCCGAGCGAGCCCGTCTGCGAGCCGAGCAGGACGCCGAGAAGGCGCGCACCCGGGCAGAGCAGGAAGCGGAGAAGGCAGCCGAGAAAGAGCGCGCCCGCCGGCGTGAGGTGGCGCAGCGGCAGGAGCTCGAGGCGCAAAAGGCCGAGGCCCACGCGCTGAAGGTCGAGCGGATCCGAGCCCACAACGAGAAGATCGCCCGGGCCGAGGCCAAGCGGGTCAAGGAGGAACGGGCGCGGGAGAAGGCGGCGAACGCCGCGGGCGCCGCCACCCCCGAGCACATCGAGGAGCGGGTCGCGACGACGGACGGCGCGGAGGCCGGCCCCGTTGCAGCGAAGCCCGCGAAGGCCAAGGGGAAAGCCAAGGGGAAGGGCGATCTCGCCAAGCGGGTGCGCCGAATGCGAGGCCGGTCGCGGAAGGCGATCAGGGGCCGGGCGAAGGTGATGAGGCGCCGCTGGAAGCTGACCAAGCGGGGCGTTCGCAGGGTCTACAACCGCCGCTACCGCTGGAGCTACCGCTCGACGATCATGCGGGTTCCCGCCCGCGACGAGCTTCCCGCCCTGCTCAACGCCCGCGGTCTCACGGGCAAGGGAGTCGAGATCGGCGTCAAGACCGGCCTTTACTCGAACGAGTTGCTGACCTACTGGAAGGGCGAGGAGCTCATCTCGATCGACCCCTGGCTCTCGGCCCCCGCCGAGGAATACGTCGACCGCTCCAATGTCTCCCAGGACGAGTTCGAGGACTACTACCGGCAGACCCGCGAGCGGCTCGAGCCGCATGGCTCACGCAGCACGATCTGGCGGATGACCTCGGTCGAGGCCGCGCCGAGGGTCCCTGACCACAGCCTCGACTTCGTCTACATCGACGCCCGCCACGACTACGACTCCGTCCTCGAGGACCTCGCCTATTGGTGCTCGAAGGTGAAGCCCGGCGGCATCCTGGCCGGCCACGACTACGTCGACGGCGACTTCGAACAGGGCGAGTTCTACGTCAAATCCGCCGTGGACGAGTTCTTCGGCGAGCGGGAGGTCCCGGTCCGGGGCACCGAGGGACCGTCGGCGGTGGAGCTGTTCCCGACCTGGATCGTCGAGGTTCCCGAACGCGGCCTCGAGCCGCCGGCCACACTCGCCGCCGATGCCGAGCCCGCCGCCGAGCGCTCGAGCGAGCAGAGCCTCGTCTGATGGCTCGGCCCCCGCAAGAGGACGAGCTCGCCGAGCTGAAGGCCGACGCCGCGGCGCTGACCCGCAGCGCCGACCAGATCCTCGAGACGATCGACCGGATCGAGCGCATCGAGAGCGATCAGGAGCTCCCTGCGAACCCGGGGGACGAGCCGCCGCTCGGCTTCATCCATATCCCCAAGACGGCTGGAGCCACGGTGACGACGATGTTCATCGCCGCCTACTCGAGACGAGGCGTCCACAACGCCGGCAACGTGATGCGAAACAGTGACAGGACGACGCTGAAGCTCGCGGGCTTCAACGAGCAACGGGTCTCCGTCGGTCACGTCCCGTTCGCCCTCTTCCGCGAGCACCTGCCCCCCGAGACCCGCTACATGACCTTCATGCGGGAGCCGGTCGACCGCGTGCTCTCGCACTACCACCGGCACATCCACCGCCCGAACCAGAACCCCCGCCGACGACGCGGCGCGAAGGAGCGGAAGGGGAAGGGGACGGGGAAGAGGCTCTCGGCCGACTCGATCGAGCAGGCGCTCGTGGAGATGCGGGTGCCGAGGCTGCGCAACCTCGCGACGCGATTTCTCTGTGACGACCCGACCGCCGGCGAGCTCCCGGAAACCGCCCTCGCGGAGGCGAAGGCGAACCTGCGCGGGTTCGCGTTCGTCGGCCTGCAGGAGCGCTTCGACGAATCGATCGCGCTGCTGCGCCGCTGGCTCGGCCTCGGCACGGTCCCGTTCGAGAACCGGCACGTCAGCTCCGACCGCCCGGCGGTGGCGGAGATCTCGGATGCCGATCGCGAGCTGATTCTCGAGCACAACGCCCTCGACGCCGAGCTGTACGAGCTCGCGGTCGAACTCTTCGAGGAAGCGGTCGCGGCGGCGGGACCCGGATTCGACGACGAAGTGAGCGCGCTGCGTGGCGCGAGCGCGGCCGGGGCAGGGGTCGGCTGAGATGGACGAGCTGGAGGAGATCAGGGCGCAGGTCGAGGCGGTCGGCGCGAAGGCGGACCGCTGCATGGAACAGGTCGCGCGGATCGAGAAGGCGCAGGACCGCCGCCGGGTCAGGCGTTCGCTGCCGAAGGCGAAGCGCCAGTTGCCTCCCCGGTCCGAGCCGATCCTCGCGTTCGTCCACGTTCCGAAGACGGCCGGATCGACCGTGAAGTCGATGTTCGTCGGCGCCTATTCGGACACGGAGGTGCGGGATGCGGGCAACTATCCGCGCAATCCCGAGCTGACCACGTCGAAGCTGAGCTCGGCGCAGTTCCTCGACTGCCGCGTGACGATGGGCCACGTGCCCTACGCGATGTTCCGCGAGTACCTGCCGCCCGACACCCTCTACATGACCTTCATGCGCGAGCCCGTCGACAGAGTCCTGTCGCATTACTACAGGCACAGGGCGAAGAAGGAGGGCAGGCGGAGCGGCGAGCGCCTGCTGAGCCCCGGAGGGAAGATCACCGCCGCGTCGCTGGAGGACGCCCTCGTGCTTCCGCAGCTCAGCAACCTCGCGACCAGGTTCCTCTGCGGCACGCCCGACGCCTTCGAGGAGCTCCCGGCGAGTGCCCTTGAGGACGCGAAGTCGAACCTGCGCGAGTTCACCTTCGTCGGCATCCAGGAGCGCTTCGAGGAGTCGCTCGGCCTCCTGCAGTCGATCCTCGGGCTGGGCTCGATCGGATATGAGAACCGGCACGTCAGCAGCAACCGCCCCGCCGTCGAGGAGATCCCGACCGCCCAGCGCGAGCGGATCCTCGAGCACAACGCCCTCGATGCCGAGCTGTACACCTACGCGCTCGAGCTCTTCGAGCGGGCGCTGGCGGACACCCCCGGGTTCCGGTGGCCGCCGGGGAGGCTGCTGATGTTCACTAGTCGCCACGAGCAGGACCTCGCCGAGGTCCGAGCTCAGGCCGAGGGGCTCAGCCTGGAGGCGGACCGCGTCCTCGAGAAGGTCGCCCGGGTCGAGAAGGCACAGGACCGCCTGCTCGCCGCCCGGGGCCTTCCGCGTGTCAAGCGCCCCTCGCCGAGCGCCGCGGCGCCGGCGCCGGCGCAGACGGACGATCCGGAATCGCCCGCCAAGCCTCCGCTCCTCGCCTTCGTGCACATCCCGAAGACCGCGGGCGGGACGGTCAACTCGATGTTCCTGAGCGTGTACGACTCGGTCGACGTCGGCAAGGCCGGGAACTACATGCGCTCGATCGAGCGCACGACCGACAAGATCAAACGGCCGCGCGTGACCAAGGCCAAGGTCGCGATCGGCCACGTTCCGCTTGGCGTCTTTCGCGAGAGCCTCCCGCCCGAGACCCGCTACATGACGTTCCTCCGCGAGCCCGTCGAGCGGGTGCTGTCGCACTACTACCGGCACATCGACCACAAGGCCAAGGAGACGAACTCGCTCGAGGAGGCGCTCGAGGCGCGAACGCCCGAGATCTGCGACCTATCCACCCGCTTTCTGAGTGGCGGCACATCGGCCAGCGAAGAGCTGCCGGATAGCGCCCTCGACGACGCGAAGGCCAACCTGCGCGAGTTCGCGTTCGTAGGCATCCAGGAGCGCTTCGAGGAGTCGGTCGCCCTGCTCAAGCGGATGCTCGAGCTCGGCCCGGTCTCCTACGAGAACCAGCACGTGAGCCGGGACCGCCCGTCGGCGGACGGGATCTCGCCGGATCAGCGCCGGCTGATCCTCGAGCACAACGCACGCGACCTGGCCCTCTACGAGTACGCGTGCGGCCTCTTCGAGCAAGCCGCCGCCGAGGCGGGACCCGGCCTCGCCGCCGAGGCCGACGAGATCCGCGCGGCGCGCGTGGTCGCGCCGGTCGCTTAGTAGATCGGGAGGTCGCGCCGCTCCTTGCGCGCGAACTGCCAGAGCCCGCCGACGCCGACCACGACGAGGGTGGCGCAGTAGACGGCGACTCCGAGCGCCGAGACCTCGCCGACGCCGATCAGCGCCTCCTTGAAGATCTCCACCGGCGTCGTGACCGGGTTCAGGTCGGCGAGGAAGCGGAAGTCCTCGGGGATCTCGCTAATGGGATAGAGGACCGGCGTCAGGAAATACCACATGCCGAGCACGTAGCCGGCGAGCCGGCGCACGTCGCGTGCGCGTGGAGCGATCGGGGCGAACCAGAGGCCGACGGCGAGGCCGAAGACGATCAGCATCGCGATCGCGACCGGTGCGAGCAACGTCACCGGCGTCAGCACGAGGTAGAACTCGCCCTTGACGAGAACGTAGAAGAGGATCGTGAGCACGGCGAGTGCGATGTAGATCAGCAGCGTGATCACCGGGATCGTCGTCGCGGCGGTGAAGGGGATCAGGCGCGGCACGTAGACGCGGCGCAGGTCGCTGCGCATGATCTCGAGGCTACGCAGCGAGAAATACGCGGTCTCGGCAAAGATCGTCCACGCCATCAGCGCGACCAGGTAGTAGAGGAAATAGGGGACGCCCGGGACACCAACGCCGAGGATCCCGCCGAAGACGAGAGCCCCCATGACCAGTGGCAGGAGGACCGGGAGGAACAGCCAGAGGTACCCGAGGAACGTGCGCCCGTAGCGCTTCTGCATGAATCGGCGGTTGAAGTAGCCCCAGGCGGCGCGGTGGCGCCAGACCTCTGCCGCTCTCCTGCCCGGCCCAGCGGCGGGGGACGCAACCGTGTGCCGGCGGCGGGTGGCGTGCCCGGGAAACCGCGAACGCGTCGCTCCCCCGCTCGCGCCGGCGCGATCGGTGACCGCCTCGCCGGTGCTCATTCGCGCCTCATCGGCGGCGTTCAGCGGACCGGCCGGAGCTCTTGGCTCGATTCACCAGCTTTTCCAGATCCTTTGTCTTGGCCCGGGCCGCGCCGAGGCGCTTTACCCGGTCCGCCAGGGCGTCCGGGTTCGTCCCATCCTTCTTCAGCCTTGACACGGCCTGCTCGAGCTCCTTGGTCCGCGCGCGCGCCGACTCGAGACGCTTCGCGGTCTCCCCGAGCTCCTTCGTTCGCAGGCGAGCAGCCTCCAGCCGCTTCACGTCCTGCGCGAGCTCCTTCGAGCGCGAGCGCTCGGACGCCAGCCTCTTGACATCCGCCCGCCTCGACTGCGAATGGCTTTTCTCCAGTCGCTTGATCTCCAGTTCGAGCTCCTGCGCTCGATCCCGTGCGTCCTTCAGCTTGGCTTCGAGCGCTTCGTCCTGGATCGTTGCCGCGACCCGAGGGATGTAGTCGCGCGCCAGCTCCCACTCGAGACGCAGTACCTTCGCCCTCGCTTCGAGCAGCATCCGCCAGTCGTCCTCGGCGCCCTCGTAGGCGGGCGGCCCCGCGACGTCGAGGTCGATCTCGCCCTCCGCTCTGGCCGCCCTCAGCGCCGCGACCTCGACCTGGAGGTCAAGCCCACGGAGCTCGGGCGCCGCGTCGAAGAGCTCTGTCGCGTAGCGGTAGAGCTTGAGGTCGTAGCGATTGCTCTCTGACGCCAGCCTCAGGAGATCAGCGGGAACGTCGTCACCACGCGGACGAGTCACGTTCACTCGGCCGCGCTGGCGATAGAGGATCGAGCGGAAGCCGAGTCGCTTGCGGGCGAGCGCCAGCGATTCATCGAAGCGCTCGGTGAGGCCGAACAGGGTGAACTCCTCGCGCAGGTTGCGCTTTGCCTGCTCGAACATTTCCTTGGTGACCTCGCCGAAGGGCTCGGGCTCGCCGGAGAGCATCCGGGTCTGGAGGTTGTCGAAGATGTAGCCGGCCTCGATCGTCTCCTCGAGAGAAGGGTCTTCGCCCAAGGTGCCGAGGCCGAACGATTGCTGCTTCGCGCCCAGATCAACGTCCTTCCCGGTCTCCGATTCCCGGATCTGAAAGTAGTGCGAGAGCGTACGTTCGACCGGCTCGCGGAGCAGGGTGAAGCAGCTCGTCTCGCGGTCGTCCGGTAGCAGCTCGCGGATGCCGAGAGGGAAATGGCCCCGAACGATCCTGACCCCCTTCAGATCGAGAACGCGCGGATCGTCTGCCAGCCTCTTCATCAAGTTCCTGTCGACGCCGCCCGCGCCTTTGAAGACGTTGCCGAGCGCACGGGTGCGGTCACCGGGCTCGTTCATGCTCAGAATCGTTCTCATGGTCGTGCCCGCCGTCTTCGGGATGTGGACGAAGACGAGGAGTGGCGCTTCGCCGCTTGCCGCGGCCTCAGACACGTTCCGCCTCGCGCGCCCGGCGCAGGACAACTCGCGCAATCGCGTCGATCTCGGTCGAGAGGTGATCAACCCGGCCCGGCAAATCGTCGGCGAACCGGAAGGCGCGCCCCCTCATCGACGCCAGCTCCTCATCGCAGCGCAGGACCGAGGCCCTCGCCTCGAGCAGCATCCGCCACTCGTCCGCGCCACCGCCGTAGGCCTCGGGGGCCGGAACGTCGAGGTCGATCGACCCCTCCGCCCTCGCCGCTCTCAGCGCCGCGACCTCGACCTGGAAGTCGAGCTCGGCGAGCTCGGGTGAGGAGTCGAAGAGCTCGGTGGCGTAGCGGTAGAGCTCGAGGTCGTGGACGTTGCAGGCCGCCGCCTGCTCGCGCAGGTCCTTGGGGACCTCCTCCCCCCTCGGGCGCGAGCCCGAGACCCGGCCGCTCGAGCGGTGGATGATCGTGCGCAGGCCGAGACGGCGCCGGGCGAGCACGAGCGATTCGTCGAAGCGCTCGGTGAGGCCGAACACGGTGAGCTCCTCGCGCAGGTTGCGCTTCGCCTGCTCGAGCATCTCCTCGGTGACCTCGCCGAACGGCTCAGGCTCGCCGGAGAGCATCCGGGTCTGGAGGTTGTCGACCAGATACCCGCCCGCTGCGGCTTCCGTCAGCGTCGCGTCGCGCGAAAGCGGAGTCAGGCCCGTCGATCCCACCTCGACGCCGGCCTCGCGCTCCTCTTCGGCGCTGACACGGATCTGAAAGAAATGCGAGAGCGCCCGCTCCACGGGCTCGCGGAGCAGCGTGAAAGTGAGGAGCGGGCGTCCGTCGGGCAGGAATTCGCGGGCCCCGAGGGGCATGTGGCCGCGGAGTATCCGTGCATCGGTCAGGTCCATTCCGCCGAGGTCGTCGCGCAAGCCGTCGAGGATCCCGCGCTTGACCCCTCCACCTCCCTTGAACACGTTGCCGATCCGCCTGGTGCGGTCGCCGGGCTCGTTCGCGCGCAGCACGGCTCGAACCGTGGTCCCGGCTGTCTTCGGGATGTGGACGAAGAAGAGGAGTGGTGGTGCGTACGCGGTCGCGGCGTCAGCCACCGCTCGCCTCCGCGCCCTGGCGGCGCGCGCGGCGCTCTCTCTTCATCGCGCCGCGCTCGGTCTTGGACGCGGTGCTTCTCGCCTGCTTGAACCTGTTTCGGCGGGCCTGCTCCTGGCTCCGCTCAATTCGGAGAACCTTGGCATCGACCAACGCGACCTGCTGGCCGACGCGCCCGGCGAGCTCCCAGGTCGCCGCCTTGATCGACGCCAGCTCCTCATCGCAGCGCAGGACCGAGGCCCTCGCCTCGAGCAGCATCCGCCACTCGTCCGCGCCACCGCCGTAGGCCTCGGGGGCCGGAACGTCGAGGTCGATCGACCCCTCCGCCCTCGCCGCTCTCAGCGCCGCGACCTCGACCTGGAAGTCGAGCTCGGCGAGCTCGGGTGAGGAGTCGAAGAGCTCGGTGGCGTAGCGGTAGAGCTCGAGGTCGTGGACGTTGCAGGCCGCCGCCTGCTCGCGCAGGTCCTTGGGGACCTCCTCCCCCCTCGGGCGCGAGCCCGAGACCCGGCCGCTCGAGCGGTGGATGATCGTGCGCAGGCCGAGACGGCGCCGGGCGAGCACGAGCGATTCGTCGAAGCGCTCGGTGAGGCCGAACACGGTGAGCTCCTCGCGCAGGTTGCGCTTCGCCTGCTCGAGCATCTCCTCGGTGACCTCGCCGAACGGCTCAGGCTCGCCGGAGAGCATCCGGGTCTGGAGGTTGTCGAAGATGTAGCCGGCCTCGATCGTGTCCTCGAGGGTCGGGTCCTCGGGGAGCGGCTCGAGGCCGAAGGCGCCCTGCTTGCTTCGCTCCCGCCCCTCCGCGCGGTCCTGTTCCGCGGTCTCGCGGATCTGGAAGTAATGAGAGAGCGTCCGGTCGACCGGCTCGCGAAGGAACGCGAAGTAATCCAGCGTTCGCCGCTCCGCAAGATCCTCCGGCAGGCTGCGGACGCTGCCGATCGGGAAGTGCCCGGTGAGGACCCTGATCCCCTCGAGCTCGGGACCCGCCGTCTTGCGGATGGTCTCGAAGCGGACGTCCTTGTTTACGCCGCCGCCTCCCTTGAACACGTTGCCGGCGCGAATCGTGCGTTCGCCACCCTCGTTGGCCCGCAGGATCGTGGACATCGTCGTCCCTGCCGTCTTCGGGATATGGAAGAAGATCAGCAGCGGCGGGCGGCGAACCGTCCGATCGTCGCGGCGTTCAGCGGTCAAGACGTGGGCAGCAGGGTCGGGGCACCTCCCGGGAGGCGGGCGACCGCTACTCCTCGTCCGAGCCGGAGCCTTGTGCCGGAGCCGCCTTGCGCTTCTTGCGCGGCCGGCCCTCGGAGCCCTCGGTCGCCGCAGCGGCGCGCTTTCGCTCGCGCTTGCGACCCTTGGGCCCACCCTCGCGGCGGGCCTTCTTCCGGCCCTTCTTCTTGCGCTGGGCGAGTCCCTCCCCTGCCGCGCCCTCTTCCGTGTCGGTGGCGACCGCGTCGGCACCATTGCCGGACGCTGCGGGGAGATCCTGCGCGGCGAGCTCATCCTGAGTCTCCCGGATCCGCTCGAGCCGTTCGAGGATCTCCTGGAACCGCTCGCCGAGGTCGGCGGTCAGCGCCTTGATTTCGAGCAGCTCTTGTTCGTGGCGTCGGCTGAAAATTTGGATCCTCCCCGGTCGTCGGGTACCTGCCAGAGGGCTAGATTACCGGCCCACGTCGAAGCAGCCGGTCCAATGCCCGGATATGCTCGCGCCCCCTGGGCAAGGCAGGGCGGCATCCGATCGCCCGTGAACCAACCATTGTGAGGACCATCGTGGCGGAAGACGAACAGGCGGCAGGGGCCGGGGGGCAGAAGGCCCCGCGCACTTTCTCGACGCGCGCCGAGCGCTCGCTGAAGGACGCGGACAGACTGCTCAAGGCCCAGCCCGACGACTCGCCCGAGCGAGCGTTGGCGCAGGTGCAGCAGGCGAAGGTACTTGCCCTGCTCAGCCTCGCCGACGCGATTCGCGAGAACCGCAACAGCTGAGAGCTCGAGCTCGGTCAGCCGTCCTTTTCGGGGGCCGACCCGCCGGCGCCTGAGCCGAGCAGCTCGTTGACCCGCAGCAAGACCTCCTTGCTGCGCTTCGACTGCGTCTCGAGCGCTGCTTCGATCCGGTCCAACCTGGCCGCGATGTCGCCCTCGGAAGCGTCCGCCGCCGCCGGAGGCGCGGTCTTGCCGCGCTTGCGGGCGGGGCGGGCATCTGCCTCACCCGCTTCATCGCCGGCCGCCTTGGCCTTGCCCGGCTTGCGCGCCTTGGCCTGGCCTCCCTTCGCGGACCGCCGCGCCGCCTTGGCCGCCTTGCGTTCGGCGCGCTTGCGATCCGCGTCCTCGTTGCTGCCCTGCCCATCGTTCGCCATGGCGCGATCCTACAAGAGGCGTCGCGGCGGGGAATTCCACCATCCGAGGGTCGACCCCTGCGATACTCGGCGGCATGCGAGGCACCTTGATCACGGGTGCGGTCGCGCTGGCGCTCGCAAGCCCCGCTCCGGCGGCAGGCGCCGATCTGTTCGTCGGCTCCTCGCGAGCCGGGGCAAGCGATGCCGGGCCCTGCACGGACGCGAACTCCCCCTGCGTGACGATCCAGGCAGCGGTCAACAAGTCGCAGGCACAGGGCGGCGGCGCGGTCAGGGTGCTGGCGAACCCCGACGGGGCCTCGACCGACACGTACGCGCAGGCGCTGACGCTCGACGGCTCCGCTCCGGTCGAGCTGATCGGCGCCGGCCGGGGCGTGAACGGGACACGGATCGCTCCCTCGGCGGGGACGCCACTTCAGCTCGCCGACGGCACGGCCGCCCGCTCGCTGCGGGTGCTCGCACCCACGAACGGCACCGCGGTCACGGGCGCGGGCGGGTCGACGGTCGACGACGTCCACGCCGAGGCGATCGGCGGTGTCCCCTACACCGGGACCGGCCGGGTCGAGGACAGCAAGCTCATCGGTGCGAGCGGAGCGGTGCTGGACGGCGCGCGGCTGGTCCGCACGGAGGTCGTCGCGACCCTCAACGGGGTGGTCGCACGGCTCGGCACCAGCCAACTTCTCGACGTCGTCGTCCGCGCCCGGACCACGGCCGGAAACCCGCCGACCGGCGACGCGCTCAAGATCGGCGGTAGCGGCGTCGCCCGGGCAGAGCTTCGCCACGTGACGCTGACCGGGTACCCGACGCGGGTCCGGGTTGACGCTCGCGGCGCGGCTGCCACGCTGGCAGCCGCGAACTCCAGCTTCGCGGAATCCACCGGCACCGATCTTCAGCTTCACGCCCTCGGTGCCCGGGCCAAGCTGCGCACGGTCAACCGCGCGCCGGCCCGGACCGCGTTCAGCGACGGCGCGAAGGCCGGGAATGTCGCTGACACCGACCCGGTGGACCTGAATCCTGGGCTAACGCCCGACGCACGCCTCCTGCCGAGCTCGCTACTCGTCGATCGGGGGACCCCGGCCGGGATCCTCGCCGGCGACCCCGACGACGCTCAGGACATCGGCGGTCAACCCCGGCTCCAGGGTGCCGCCCCCGACATCGGCGCCGACGAACTCCGTCCGTCCGCTCCGGACGGGTTGCGCTGGGTCACGATCGGCACCTTCTCGGCGCCGATGTGGGTGACCTCGCCGCCGGGCGAACTGGATCGCTACTTCGTGGTGCAGCGGCTCGGTCGGATCTTCGCGGTGGTCAACGACCAGGTCCTACCGACGCCGGCGCTCGACATCTCGGCGAAGGTGACCGGCGACGGCGAGGGCGGCTTTCAGTCGATCGCGTTCGCGCCGGACTTCGCGACGACCGGTCGCGTTTACGGGTTCTACAACCTGAAGGAGAACCCGGCCACCCCCGAGATCGAGTTCGGCGACATCGTCATCGCGGAGTGGACGATCGACCCCACGAACCCGAACCGGATCGACCCCGCGAGCGAACGCCAGGTGATGTACCTGGAGCACTCGACCCGGCACAACCACAACGGCGGCACGCTCGTCTTCGGCCCCGACGGGTACCTGTGGATCTCGCTCGGTGACGGCGATACGGCCCCGATCCCCTCGCAGGACCTCACGAAGCCGCTCGGAAAGATCATGAGGATCGACCCGCGACAATCGGGCGCCCAGCCCTACACGGTCCCGCCCGACAACCCGTTCGTCGGCGAGCCGCCCGCCCTGCCGGAGATCTGGGCGTACGGCGTGCGCAACCCGTTCCGGATGAGTTTCGACGCCGAAAACGGCGACCTCTGGATCGCCGACGTCGGCCAGAACCGCTTCGAGGAAGCGAACCTGCTCCGCGGCGTTGACGGCAACGTGCCCGGGGCGAACCTCGGCTGGCGGCTGACCGAGGGCGACGTGATCTTCCAGTCCGGTGCGCCGGTGACGCCGGCCAACGCGCCACCCGACTATCACGGCCCCGCGATCGTCCGCCGCCACGACGAGGGCGAGCGCTCGATCACTGGCGGCTCCGTGGTGCGCGACCCGACGATCCCGGAGCTCGAGGGCCACTACCTCTACGCCGACTTCTTCATCGGCGTCACCCGCTCCGCCGTCGGGCGTCCGGGCGGGGTGGGCACGGACGGCGAGATCGAGGGACTTCCCCCGGTGCCGGGCGTCACCTCCTACTCGACCGACGGCTGCGGGCGCGTCTACGCGACGAATCTCTTCACCGGGGTCGTGAGCCGGCTCACGACGACCGGCCAATGCGTGCCGCCCGAGGACGCCTGCACGGTGTCGGGAACGAACGGCAACGACGACCTCACGGGGACCAACGGCCCCGACGTCGTCTGCGGGCTCGGCGGGGACGACGTCCTGAGGGGCCTCGAGGGCGATGACGTGATCTCGGGCGGTCCAGGCGACGACGAGCTGATCGGGGGGGCCGGCGACGACATCCAGCAGGGGGGGACGGGCTCCGACCTCGCCGACTACGCCTCGAGCGAGGCGCCGGTCGAGGTGACGGTCGGGACCGGCGCGGACGACGGCGCCGGGGACGAGGCCGACGACGTCCAGGTCGATGTCGAGCGGGTGCGCGGCGGCACCGGCGACGACGAGCTGACCGCGGGGCCCTCCCGCTCGCGCCTGGTCGGCGGCGGCGGAGCGGACGTCCTCGTCGGCGGGGCCGGGAACGACAAGCTCGAGGGCCACGCGGGGGACGACGACCTCGACGGGGCCGGCGGCAACGACGAGCTCTTCGGCGGCGACAACGCTGACGCCCTGAGCGCGGTCGACGGCCGCCGCGATCGGGTCGTCTGCGGCCCCGCGGTTGACGTCTCGACCACCGAGCCCGCCGACGTCGTCGATCCGAGCTGCGAGTAGCGCCCCGCGCGTACTAGTTTCCCTGCTGCTCCTCCGCCGGCTGCCCCTTCTTCGCCGCCTTCTTTTCGGCCTTGCGAGCCTCTTTGCGGGCGAGCTTCTGCGCCTCGACCAGCGGTTCGAGGAAAAACGCATCGTTGAAGAGCCACTCGTCGTCGACCTTGATCATCGAGATCGTCGTCGGCGTCGCCCCGGTCGGCTTGTCCGGCGGGGGCTGGCCCTCGACCGCTTCGAAGTTGAGCAGGGCACCGCGGACCCAAGCCTCGTCCCCATCCTCGACCGCCGTGAACAACTCGATGCCCTGGAAGCCCGCGCCGCGCTCCTCGACGAGCTCCGTGATCTCCTCTTCGCCGATCTCGTCGATCACGTCCTGGCTGGTGAGGGCCAACACTCCCTGCGGATCCGAGAACTGGAACGCCTGCCACCACTCGAGCAGGGCGCGACCTGGCGTGCCCTCCTCCTGGGCGTCGACCTCGCTGTCCTGCGTGAAGTTCGGCGCGGCGGTGTCGATCGTCGTCGAGTCGGGATCAGAGATGTCGGTGGTCTCGGGGCCGTCGCTCGAGTCGGAGCCGCAGCCGGCCGCCACGAGAGCGATGGCGACGAGGCAGGCGAGCAGCCAGAGGACGCGGCGTCCGGAGCCGGCAGCCCCTGCCTCGCCCGCAACTCGATTCGCCTCCGCTGCTCATCGAACGCGGCAATATAGCCCTCAGTTGCCGTAGAGATAGAGGTGCCGTTTGCCCGCCCGCCTGCCGCCGCGGGCCTCGTGGACATCGAGGAGGCGCAATCCGCACGCCTCGGCGGCGGCCTCCGCCTCCGCCTCCGCCTCCGCGTCGCGGGAGCGCTCCCATAGCACGACGAAGCCTCCCGGCGCGAGGAGCCGTGCGGCCGACCCGAGGATCAGATCCATTCGCCACATCTTGCGGGAAGTGACGAGGTCGCATGTGCCGTCCGCCTCGGACCAGTTCTGGACCGTCTGCTGCACGACGTCGACGTTCTCCAGGCCGAGCTCCTCGCTCGCGGCGCGCAGGAACCCAGCGGAATGGGCGTCCCGCTCGAGCAGCGAGACCCTGGTCTCCGGGAGCCCGATCCCGAGCACCAGGCCCGGGAATCCGGCACCGCTGCCGATGTCCACCGCCCGTCGCGCGTCGCGCACGGGCTCCAGCTCGAGCGCCGCGAGCGACTCGCCCAGCATCCGCTTGGCCACCCGGCGCATCGTCCACGAGATCTCCGTGGCCGGCTCGGGGAGCTCCGGCGCCGTCTCGGGCAGATGGTTGTTGCGATCCCAATCGAGCAGGCGGACGAGCCCCTCCAGCGCCGGCCTCCTCTCTGCGGCGATGTCGTGGCGATCGGCGATCGCGTCGATCCAGCCGAGGGCGTCGTCCGGGAACAAGCGATCCAAGCCCTCGAGGATCTCGCCTGCGCGATCCGCCTCGGCGCACGCCGCGCCTTCGATCCCTTTCAGCCGGTCCGCGAGCTCGCTCATCCGTCGCGGTCCGACCGGTTGAGACGAGCGAACGGCAACGCTCCCCGCACTGCTGAGTCCAGCGTCCGCGCGAGCCGCGCGGCGTTTCCGTCGGAGCGGTCGACGAGGACCGGCGCGCCAGGATGGCAGCGCTTCATCGCGGCGTTCAAGAAGCGCCTCGATCGCTCGCGATCGGGCTCGAACCGAAGCAGGTCAGGCACCCGCTCGGGCATCTCCGAGAGCCCATCCACGTCGACGGTTACGCCATATCCCGCGTAGAACGGGCGCCCGATCGTCAGCACCGGCTTGCCGAACATGACCGCCTCGAGACCGACCGTCGCGGAGATCGTCGCAACCGCCTCGCAGCGCCGGATCAGCTCGAGCGAGCTCGTGTGGGGCTCGGCGACTCGCACGTTGGGAATCGCGGCCAAGCGGCGCATCATCCGCAGCGAGTTCCGCCCGATCGACATCGGGTGTTCCTTGATCACGAGGTCCACGCCCGGTGGCAGGGCGTCCGCGAGCTGCTCGACGATCGCGGCCTGGTGGACGCAATGGGGCCGTAGGCGAAGGATCTTGTAGTCGTCGGTGACCTGAAGCGGGAAGTACACGAAGGGCCGGCCTACGGTCGGGCGCCGGTAGAACGCGCGCATGAGCACGGCGCGGAGCTTCTCGCGAGCATCGCGGACGAGCCAGGCCAGCGGCTTCAGGTAATCGTTGTCGCGGTCCCAGATCGCCTTCACCGCGAGGTGGCGGGCGAGGATGCGAAACCGGTCCGGCCCGACTGTGACCCGCCGGTACTCGCGGATCGGCTCATCGCGGGCCTCGAAGCGGGCGATGAATGCGTCCAGCTCGCGCTCCTCGGGCTCGCTCAGCTCGCGCAGCTCCTCGACCGGGACGATCGGCGCGTCCATCGTGTTCGCGTAGAGGCGCAGCGGGTCGTCGAAGAGCGTGTACATGAGGAACAGCGTCGTCGCGCCGCGGTCGCGGCCGACCAGATCGCTGACCGTGCGGATGCTCTCGTTGCCGACCTCGGGGACGACGAAGTCCGGGCGCACGCGGTCGACGAGGCGCTCGATCGCGAGGAAGTGGCGGATCGTGCGCTCCACGCACCACTCCTCGTCGTCGTTGGCCCGGCAGGGCGGGTCGGTTCGGTAGACCTCGTGCAGGCTCGGGATCGCGTAGGTCGTGACGATCCTCGACTCCTCTTCCTGCCACGAGCCGTCGAGCGGTGTCTCGTCGATCAGGTCCGGCAGGCAGTGGGCCTCGTCACCGTGCCGGCGCAGGACGTTCGCGGCACGGCGCGAGTAGGTGAGGTGGACGACGTCGTGGCCGGCGGCGCGCAGGCGGCGCCCGACGCGGCCGTAGAAGTCGCTCTCGACGTACTGGAGGGTGGCGAAGAGGAACTTCATCCCGCTCCCTTCAACAGCACGGCACCCGCGACGGTTGCGGCCACACTGACCGCGGCCGCGACCAGGATCGCGTCCGCGGACCCGAGGGCCGCGACGACGGAGCCTGACGCCGCGGCACCGATCGCGAACCCGCCCCATTTGAGGCTCGTAGCGGTGGTGTAGACCTGCCCGAGCAGGGATCCCGGCGTGCGCTCCCCGCGCACGGCGATCGTCGCCGCGAGGCTCGGCCCGTAGACAAAGCCGGAGAGGACCAGGGCAAGCACCGCCACGCCAGCCATGTCGGTGATCGAAACCATTGCCATCGCGATACCTGCCGGCGCGGCTCCCGTGACCGCCACCCACGGGGCCGGCCACCGCGCAACGCGTGCGGATAACGCTAGTGCCCCGAACGTGGATCCCACGGCAAAGGCAGCCCACAGGTAGCCACCGAACTCCTCGGTTCGGCCCAGGACGTCGACCGCGTACACCGGGAAGGCGACGACGAGGAGGCCGCGGCCGGCGAGCGCGACCAGGCCGGTAACCGTGACCGCACGTAGTGCCCCGTCACCGGCAAAGTGACGAAACCCCTCGAGCACGGTGCGCCACAGGGGCACCCCCACCGGCCGTCCGGGGGCGAGGTTCGCATCCAGGCGGGCCGAGAGCGTCAGCGCCATCGAGACGAGCTTGAGCAAGGCCTGGACGAGTACTGCGAACGCCGGTCCGGCGGCGCTCGCGAGCACCGCCGCGAGGAGCGGGCCCACGACGTTGGCAGCGCCGAAGCTCGCCGCCTCGAACGAGCTCTGCCGGGCGAGGCCCGCCGGGCCGCCACGAACCGCGATCAGGCTTGTGAGTCCGCCGGTGGAGAGGGGCTGCAGGGCGCCGGCGAGGAGCGCGACCGCGATCACCGCCGGCCGGGGGGCGTTGCCGAGAAGTCCGGCGATCGCCAGCAGGCCCAGGCCGCCGGCGAGCTGCTCGGCTGCGATCACCCGCAGCGGGTTCGGCGAGCGGTCGAGCCAGGCGCCCACGATCGGGCCGGTGACGATCCCCGGCAGGCTCAGGGCGGCGACCAGCAGGCCGGTGAAGGCGAGGCTCTCGCCGCGCTCGAGACCGAGCAGGACCACCGAGACGGCGATCATCTCGTTGGCGATCCGGCCAAGGAGCGCCGCGAGGTTCAGCCGGTCGGCGGCGGCGGCCACGGGCCTGCTCAGGCAGGAAGGTCGAGCATCCGTCGCATCTCCTCGGGCCCGGGCAGCCCCTCGAGCGCCAGCCAGGGATCGTGCTCGCGAGCTCGTCGAGCCCGTAGCCGCCCGTCGCGACCGCGATCGTGCGGGCGCCGATCGCCTTGCCCGCAGCTGACATCGTGCGGGGTGTCGCCGATCACGAAGCGCGTGTCGGGGTCGAGGTCGGCGCCGGCACGCTCGGCGGCGATCTCGAGCGCGCGGCGGGCGATGACGGCCGGTCCTCGCCGTCGAGGCAGAAGGCGCCGCCGGCGAAGTAGCGGGCGAGCCCGTAGTGCTCGAGCTTCGCGCGCGCGCCGGCCGCGTGTTGCCGGTGAGAAGCAGCGAGAGGACGTCGTCGCGTCCGTCGAGGTCGTCGAGGATCTCGACGACGCCGGCATCGGCCCGCCCTTGCGCAGGCCGAGCCGGTCGGGCAGGTGGCGCTCGTAGGAGCGCAGGAAGGCGGCCGCGGTCTCGGGCTCGGTCGCCTCGCCGCCGCAGGTCTCGATCGCGAGCACCGCCACCTCGTGGTCGGTGAGGCCGGAGGTCTGGAGCGCGGCGAAGTCCGGCACAGCGCCGCAGACCTCGCGCGCGGCCTCCTCGAGCGCGAAGACGCCGGCGCGCTTGGTGGTCAGCAGCGTGCCGTCGATGTCCCAGAAGAGGATGCGGACGTCGCTCATGCGCGGGAGTTCGTAGCTCAGATTCGGGTCGGGACGCCGGCCAGATCGCGGACCCGCTCCGCGATGCTGTCGCCGTCGAGGCGGTGCGCGCGAAGGACCTCGTTGTTCTCGCCGCTCTTCGGTACCTCCTCGACCCCGATCTTGTGGAGCCGGGCGGCCGCCTCGGGCGCATCCTCGGCGAGCGCCGCGAGGACTCCGTCCCCAAGGCCGCCGGTGACGTAGTGGTTGTCGAGCGTCACGATTGGCGCGCCGTTCGCGACCTCCGCCACCCATGAGCCGTCGATGTCGCGCAGCCACGGCATCGAAACGACGCCCGCCTCGACCCCGTCCTCCGCGAGGAGATCGGCCGCGCGCCACGCGCCGGCCATCATCACCGGTCCCGCCGTGACGAAGAGCAGGTCACGGCCCGGCCGCAGGACCGTCCCGCGCCCTGGGACGAGCTCCTCGACGGGGGGCGGCTCGAACCCGACCGCCCACGGAACACTGACGAGGCGGATGTAGACGGGCCCCGTGGCGCGGTTCACCGCCCAGTCGACCGCCGCGCGGCACTCGTGGACGGAGAACGGCTCGATCAGCGCCATGCCGGGGACCGCTCCGAGTGCGGAGATGTCGCGCACCGACTGATGCGAGTGGCCCGGACCGCCGGGGACGAGTCCCGTCAGCGATCCCGCGTAGATGACCTTCGTCCCTTCGGTGGCGTTGTTGTAGATCTGCTCGTTCGGCCGGGTCGAGAGGAAGCAGGAGAAGGAGTGCACCGCGGGGAGCAAGCCGGCGAGGGCCATCGCACCGGCCTGCGAGACCATGTCCTGCTCGGCGATGCCGCACTCGAAGAAGCGGTCGGGAAAGCGCTCTCGGAACTCGACCAACCCGGTGTCCTTGCGCAGATCGGCGTCGAGTGCGACGAGGCGGGGCTCGCGCTCGGCCTGCTTCACGAGCTCGTCGCCGTAGGCGGCGACGAGCCGCTGCCGGTGCTCCTTGGCGGCCGCCATGTGCTCGGGTGGGTCGGCGACGACCAGCTCGATCGGGTCGCTGCCAAGGCGTGCCAGCCGCTCGTTCAGCCGCTCCGAGACCTCCTCGACCGCGCGCTCGTACTCCTCCGGCGACAACGCACCGACGTGGTAGTCGTAGAGCGCCGTGTCGGAACGGGGCAGGTGAGTCTCCGGCTCCATGAACGAGACGCCGCCGCCCTTCTTCGTATGCGCGATCACGAGCTTCGGGCGCTGTTCGTCTTCGAGCTTCTCGAGCGTCGACGCGAGCGAGCGCAGGTCATGCCCGTCGCAGCTCGCCACCGCCCACCCGAACGCGCGACCCTTCGCCTCGAGGTCGCCGATGTCGCTCACCTTGTCGACCCAGGTATCCGACTGGACCTGGTTGCGGTCGACGATCACGGTGATCTCGTGCAGGCCGCGGTTCGCGGTGGGCTGCAGCGACTCCCAGAACTGCCCTTCCTGGAGCTCGCCGTCGCCAGTGAGGACGTACACCCTGCCCGAGCGGCCGGCGAGGCGGTCGGCGAGCACGAATCCGCGCGCCTTCGAGACGCCCATCCCGAGCGAGCCGGTGCTGGTGACGACCTCGGGCGTGGCCGCGACGTCGGGATGGCCCGGCAGTCCGTTCAGGCGACGCAGCTGGTGGTTGAGCTCGAAGTCGAGCTCGCCGAGCGCCGTCAGCACCGCGTACAGACCCGGGGCGTCGTGGCCCTTGGACGAGAAGTAACGGTCGCCGTCGCCCAGCACCTCGAGATGGAGCCAGGAGACGATGTCGAGCGAGCTGAAGGTCGTGCCGAGATGACCGGAGCCGACGCGCTCGACCATGTAGAGGACGTTCAGCCGGCAGGCATCGGCGAAGGCGGCGGCGCGCTCGTGCCGGTCGCCGTCGAGCGTCCGGATCCTGTCGAGCTCGGCCTTCGGGATGTACCGAAGATTCATGCGGTCAACTTAACGACCTTCGGCAGCTCGGCCTCGCCGGCCGCCACCATCCGCTCGCCTGCTTCCCAGTCGTCGGGGTAGTCGATCGAGAAGCCCTCGGCCCCGTCGGTGAGGAACGGCGCCACCCGATCGCCCGAGATCGAGCCGTGCTCGGTGAGGGCGCGCATCCAGGCGATTTCGAGCGAGGAGTCCTGGATGTAGACCTCGGGCAGGTCGGCGTATTGGCGCGAGTGCGAGGGCACCTCGCCGGGGATCTCGAGCACGACGTTCATCAGGTCTCCCTCGATCCGCCACATCTTCGCCGGGTGCTCGCGGCAAAGCCGAACAGCTCGGATCGAGTCCGCGGCATCGCCCAGGGCGAGGAGCTGATCGAAGGCGCGGCGAATCGTCGCCGCACCGCGGAACGGGCTCGTGGGCCGCAGGATCGAGAAGATGTCGAACTCGCGGCCGTCGCCCGCGAGGCCGTCGATCGAGTGACGAAGCCACTCGATGTCGGGCGAGGTCGACGAAGCCATCTCCGCGGGGCGCAGGCCCGGGACCTCGGCGCCGTAGCTCTCGGCGACCGCGGCGATCTCCTCCGAGTCGGTGGAGACGACGACCGCGTCGAAGACGTCCGATGATCTGGCTGCCGCGATCGAGTAGGCGATCAGCGGGTGCCCTGCGAGCTCGCGCGCGTTCTTGCCAGGGACCCGCTGCGAGCCCCCGCGGGCGGGGATCAGGGCGACCGCGGAGGGCACCTACAGGTCTTCGGGGTCGTGGTGCTTGTAGACGGTCTTCCAGTCGGAGTAGACGTCGAGCGCCTCGGTGCCCGCCTCGCGCCAGCCGTTGCCGGACTGGCCCTCGCCGCCGAACGGCATGTGCGGCTCGGAGCCGTAGGTCGGGCCGTTGATCGAGACGACGCCGGTCTTCATCCGGTTCATGAACTCCTGGCCACGATGGACTGAGGCGGTCCAGATTGCCGACGTGAGGCCGTAGTCGGTGGCGTTGGCGAGCTCGAGGGCCTCCTCAAAATCGCCGACCCGGTGGAGCGTCGTGATCGGGCCGAAGAGCTCATCGCAGACGAGGTCGGATTCCGGCGGCGCGTCCTCGACCAGCGTCGGCGCCATGTAGAACCCGCCGTCGCGGCCGTCGCCGGTCAACCGCTCGCCCCCGGCGAGGACGTTCGCACCCTGCTCGCGGGCGCGATCGACGGCGGCAAGCATGTTCTCGAGCTGGCGCTCGTTGATCACCGGCCCGAGGTCGTCGTCGTCCGTGGGGCCGACCCGCTGGGCCCGGGTCCGCTCGAGCAGGAGCTCGCGGAACTCGGCGTAGACCGCGTCGAAGACGATCACCCGGCTGCACGCGGCGCAACGCTGCCCGGCGTTCGAGTAGGCCGACAGGGCGGCGACCTCGGCGGCCTTCTCCAGGTCGGCGTCATCGCAGACGACGAGGGCGTTCTTGCCCCCGAGCTCGAGACACACCTTCGCCATCCGCTCGCCCGCAACCGAGGCGATCATCCGGCCGACCGCGGTCGAGCCGGTGAAGCTGACGACGTCGACGTCCGGGTGCTCGACGAGGGCCTGGCCCGCCTCGTCGCCGAAGCCCTGGACCAGGTTGAGCAGCCCATCGGGGAGCCCGGCCTCCTTCGCCAGGCGGCTGAAGGCCACCGAAGTCTCGGGCGTGTCCTCCGACGACTTGAGGACGACGCCGTTGCCGCAGACGAGCGCCGGGAAGACTTTCCACGTCACGTTCGCGATCGGCGTGTTGGCGGCGATGATCAGGCCGGCCACGCCCATCGGCTGACGGACGGTCATCGCCTGGCGGTTGGGGATCGCGCTGACGGTCGTCCGTCCGTACATGCGGCGCCCCTCGCCTGCATTGAAGTAGCCCATCTCGATCGCCCCGCCGACCTCGCCCCGTGCCTCCGCCGGAGCCTTGCCGGTCTCGGCGGCGACGATGTCGCCCATCTCCTCGACGTCACGCTCGAGCAGCTGGGCGATCCTGCGGATAACGGCGCCGCGCTGGGCGACCGGAAGGGCGGCCCAGGCCGGTTGGGCCGCCTTCGCCGCCGCGACCGCGGCGTCGACGTCGGCGGCGTCCGAGCGCGCGACGGTCGAGATCACCTCCCCGGTGGCCGGGGAGAGCTTCTCGAATGTGGCCCCGGACGCGGCCTCGCGCTCCTCGCCGTCGATCACGTTGGCCACCCGGCGGGTCGCGGTCTGCGCCACCGCATTCATCGGCGGTTGCCCCTGTGGTCCCTGTCTCGATCCACTCGCGCGGATCCTACGCGGTTAGGATCGAGCGCTTGATGCAGGGTGAGCGGCGCGTGGGATCCGACGAGGACTTCCTGCGCGCGTACGAGGCGCACGTCGGCGACGTGTACGGATTCTTCGCCTACCGGGCGGGGTCCCGGCTGGATGCCGAAGACCTGACCCAGCTCACCTTCGAGCGTGCCTGGAAGGCCTGGGGGCGGTTCGACGGGCGCCTGGCCTCGGTGCAGACCTGGCTGCTGACGATCGCGCGGAACGCCTACGTCGACTTCCGCCGGCGCGATCGCTCGCAGCAGCGAGTCGAGTTCGACGAGGAGGTGCTCTCGGAGGCGGTGATCCCGAGCGCCCAGCCCGCCGAGCCCCGGCTCGGACCCTCCCCGCATCTCGCCGCGGCGGTCGGGCGGCTGCGCCAGCGCGAGCGCGAGGTGCTCGCGCTGCGCATCGGCGGTGACATGCAGACCGAGCAGATCGCAGAGATGCTCGGCATCAGCGTCGGCAACGCCCAGCAGATCCTCTCCCGCGCGACCCGAAAGCTGCGCCGGGAGCTCGGCGGTGACGAGGAGCGCTAGCTGAGCGGGCCGACGCCGGCGAGCCCGAGCGCGGCGAGCGCCAGCAGCGCCGTGCCCGAGCCGACGTAGGCGAGCGCGAGGGCGGCGGGCCGGCGGGGACGCCAGGCCGGCTCGCGCGCATCGTCCCGAAGCCGCTCGCGCAGCTCCGACTTGAACGATGACGCGGGCTCGGGGCGCATCCGCCGCTCACGGTCGGCATCGCTCACCGGATCGTCTCCTTGATCTCGGCGACCAGCTCGGAGTTGGGGTTGAGCGCCTCGACGTGGCGATACGCGTCGACGGCGGCCCCGGCATTGCCGCTCCGCGCTTCCAGGCGCGAGAGCACAAGCCAGGTACGCCAATTGGTCCTCTCCCTGCTCGACCGCCGCTCGCGCGGAGTCGACGGCGGCGGGCAGGTTCCCCTGCTGCTCCAGCAGGAGGGCCTCCTGGAGGCGCGGGGTGGCCGCATACGGCTCGGCGGCGACGGCGTCGCGCGCGCGCTCCAGCGCCTCGCCGGTGGAGCCCGCTCCAGCCGCGGCGCGGCTGGCGTCGACGTTCACCGCGCCTGCCAGCGGTAGGGCGATCGCCGCGAGCGCCGCGAGCGAGAGGACCGCGATCGCGGCCTTGCCGACGCCCGGGCGCCGCGTTCGGGTCGCGCGCCCGGGAACGGGCGCGTCGCTTCCCGCTGCCACCGCGATCGCGGCAAGCATGATGAAGACGAGCGGAAGCGCGCTCAGCTCCCAGACCCAATCGACGGCCGCGGCGGCGACGAACACGCCGGCCCGCGGCGACCGCTGTGGCGATTGCGAGCCGAAGCTCCGGCGGGGCGTGCCAGAGGCGAGAGGTACCGATTCCGAGCGCGCCGAGCGTGAACGCCGCGATCAGGACGAGGCCGATCACCCCGAGCTCAGCGAAGGACTCCATGTAGAGCGAGTGGGCATCGCGGATGAATCGCTCGTAGGTGCCCTCACGGGACCACCAGAACTCATAGGTTCCGGCGCCGGTGCCGACGAGCGGCGCGGTCGCGTTCGCGTCCGCCGCCGAGCGCCAGAACTCGTAGCGGCCGCTGGAGCTGGTGTCGAAGATCTCGGAGGAGCGGCTTTCGGTGAGGGTGAGCGCGCCCTCGCGGGTGCGGAACTGGTCCCATTGGTCGGAGACCTCGCCGGGGACACCGGCGGCGACCCCGGTCACGAGCAAGATCGCGGCCGTCGCCGCCGAAGCGATCACCGCCGCGCGGCGCGGGACGCGCGTCCAGCCGGGTCGGCGCCCATACCGCAGCGCCAGGCCGATGCCGCCGTGGATGAGACCGACGCCCGCGCAGACGACGAGAACGATCGCCAGCAACTCATCGCCCTGCTGGAGGGCGAGGGAATCGGTGAGCCCCTGGTCGAGGGCCGTGCGGTCGGCGAGCGCCGCGTACAGGATCGCGATTCCGATCGCGGCGACCAGCGCCGTGATCAGCTTCGGCAGCCGATCGGGCGCGAGCGCGAAAAAGAGGATGAGCCCGATCGCGGCGGCGATGTGGGCGAGGCCGGAGCTCGTCATCCAAAGCGTCAGGGCGAGCACGGGCAGGGCGGCGGCGGCGAACGCACTTCCGAGGAGGGTGCGGGCCCGGCTGCTCGCTCCGAGCGCCAGCGGCAGCCCGATGGCGGCCATCACGCCCACGCCGGTCGAGTAGTTGAACGGGTAGGCGAGCCGGCGCTCGATCTCGCTCGGCAGGAACTCGCCGCTCACCCGCTCCGGGAAGAGGGTCGGCTCCAGCCGCGAGAGCAGGGCGAGGGCGCAGACGAGGACCACCCCGCAGGTGATCCCGTCGAGCATGTGGCGCCAGCGGCCTTCGCCCTGGATCGCGAGGGCGAGGACGAGGACGCCGAGGTACATCGCGACGCGCGCCGATCTCCGTGGCGGTGCGCTCGGCGCTCTCCGTCCACCCAAGCGAGAGGGCTGTGTAGCCGGCGAAGAGCGCGAGCAAGACCAGCATGACGCGCCCGGCACGCGAGCCGCCCGCGGTGGGAAGGGCGCCGACGAGGGTTCCGACCAGGACCAGCCACCAGATCGCGATCCCGACCTCGCTGCGCTCGATCGGTCCGTAGCCGCCATCGTTCAGCGCGAGATAGCCGATGAGGACTATCGGCAGCAGCCACGCGGCGAAACCCGCGGGATCGGTCTTTAACTCGCCGAAGAGCGGAATCCGGATCCCGCGCGCGGGCGAGCCGTGGACGGCTTCCATCGTCATTCTTATACGCACGCGCCGCGCGCGACCAGACAGTCCGGATTCCCTGTCAGGGATGAGAGAGCAAGTGCGTAAGTAGAGACGATGGCCAGGAATGCCCGAAGGCTGATCCTGCTCGGCTGCGCCGCCGCCGCGATCGTGGCCCTGCCCGCCGGCCCGGCGACCGCCCAGGGCTGCAAGCCCTCCAGCGCGGTGCCCGGAGGCAACTCGGAGGTCGACCAGTACGTCGAGAGCATCCCGGGTGCCTGCGGAGACGAGAAGCCCAACGGTGGAGGCGGCTCGGGTGGCAGCGGAGGTAGCTCCGGCGGCTCGGGTGGATCATCCTCTGCGTTGCCCGCCAGCACTCAGTCCGAGCTCGAGTCGCTGGGGCCCGCGGGCCAGGCGACGGCGGCGCTGGCGAACGCGACCGCCCCGAGTGTGGCCGGCGGAGCCGGCGGCGGCGGGAACGGCGCTCAGAGCGACGGATCCGAAGGCACCGAGAGCGGATCGTCGTCGTCCGGCGCCGGCGATGCCGAAGCCGATCCGTCTGGAGCAGTCGGGAGCGGGTCCCTGCTCGGCGCGCTCGCCGACACCCTCACCGGGGGCTCCGGCGATGGCACGGGGATTGCGTTGCCGCTCGTCCTCGCGGGCACGCTGATCGGCGGGCTCGCCTTCCTCTTCGTGCGCCGGCGCGGCGGGCTCGGCTGAGCCGCCCGCACTCTCTCTGACTACAGCCCGAGCGTCTTCGCGATGATGTTGCGCTGGATCTCGGAGGTGCCGCCGTAGATCGTCGAGACCAGGGTCTGGCGGACGAGGCGCTCCATGTCGTACTCGGAGGAGTAGCCGTAGCCGCCCATCATCTGCATCCCCTCGAGCGAGGCCTTCTGCGCGGTCTCGGTGACGAAGAGCTTCACCATCGAGGCCTCCTTGGGGAGGAGGCGGTTCGGGTCCTCGTCGACCTGGCTCGCGACCCAGTAGGTCATCAGCCGGGCGGCCTCGAGCTCGGTGGCGATGTCGGCGATGCGGTGCTGGAGGGCCTGGAAGGAGCCGATCGGGCGGCCGAACTGCTTGCGCTCCTTGACGTAGGCGAGCGTGTCGTCGAAGGCGCGCCAGCCGATGCCGAGCATGATCGCGGCGAGGATCAGGCGCTCGACGTTGAGGCCGGCCATGAGCTGCATCCAGGCCGCGTCCTGCTCGCCGAGGAGCGCGTCTTCGGGAACCTCGCAGTCGGTGAGGTAGAGGTAGTTGGTCTCGCGTCCGCCGAGCGTGTCGATCGGCTGGATCTCCATCTGCTCGTTGTCGGTGGGGACGAAGATCATCGAGAGGCCCTCGTGCTTGTTGTCGCCCTTCGTGGTCCGGGCGACGACGAGGACGTGGTCGGAGATGTGGGCGTTCGAGCAGAAGACCTTGGTCCCGTTGAGCACGTAGCCGCCGTTGACGCGCTCGGCCCTGGTCGTCAGCGAGCCGACGTCGGAGCCGGACTCGGGCTCGGTCATCGCGATCGCCTCGACCGAGCCGCCGGCGATGCCGCCGAGGATCTTCTGCTTCTGCTCGTCGGAGCCGAAGCGCTGCACCGCGCCGGCGACGATCAGGGTCGTGCCGTAGCCGCCGATCGGGCGAAGCCCGCGCGAGGTCTCCTCCATGAACAGGCAGGCGTCGACCATGCCGCCGCCCGGAGCCGCCGACCGACTCGTCGATCGTCAGCCCGAGCCAGCCGAGGTCGGCCATCTTCTTGTAGAGCTCGCCGAGTGGGCGTGGGTGTAGCCGTCGGTGAGCCGCTCGCGCTGCTCGGAGGTGCCGACCTCCCGCTTGCAGAAGTCGCGGATCGAGGCGACGAAGTCCTGCTGCTCGTCGGTGAGCGCGAAGTTCACGGCGCGGGACACTAATCGAGGCGGAAACGGCTTGCGTAACCCCCGATTCCGTGGAAACTACGGAGGCGCGCCGCGGCCGAACTGCCGATAGATCTGAGATGGACGGTACGGGGGCCTCGGACGGGCCCTGGGCATCCGGTCAAGCTCCGGAACGGGTAACTCGCGAGCGCGAGGTGGCGAGCCTTGCGCTCGCCTTCCTGTTCACGGCCGGCGCCACCCTCGCTCTTGTCTCCCTGCTGCTCCCGCACGCCGCGGCGGTGGATGTCACCGCGGTCGCCGTGCTCGCGTCCGCCGCCTACCCGGTCGCCGGCCTCTGCTACGCCCTGCGGCCGCTCCCCTGGCCGGCCCTCAACGGCCTGCTGGCGATCGGGAACCGCGATGATCACCGGCGCGGTCGAGTTCTCGGGGACGCTGGCCGGCGCGTACACGTTCTTCTACCTCTGGGTCGCGCTTTTCGCCGCCTACTTCCTCTCGCGGCGGGCCACGTTGATCCACGTGGCGGTTCGTCGCCGCGTGCTACGGCGGGCTGATCGTCTTCGACGGCGACGTCGAGGCATGGGGATTCGGTTGGCTGCTCGCGATCGGGACGCTCACCGTCGCCGCGGTTCTCGTCCGGGTCCTGAAGGAGCGGGTCGACCGGCTCGTCGCCCAACTCTCCCGCGCGGCCACCATCGACGATCTCAGCGGCCTGCTCAACCGCCGGGGGTTCAACCAAAGGCTCGCCGAGGAGGTGCGGCGGGCGACACGGAGCGGGAAGGGGCTGGCGCTGATCGTCGGCGACCTCGATCGCTTCAAGGAGATCAACGACCGCTTCGGCCATCCGTCCGGGGACGAAGCGCTGCGCCGGGTGGGCGCGCTGCTGCGCGAGTGCGCGCGCGAGAGCGACACGGTCGCGCGCCTCGGCGGCGAGGAGTTCGCGCTCGTCCTCCCCTACACGGATCCACCCGGGGCGCTGGCGATGGCGGAGCGGATCCGCCTGATGATCCGCGACGACTTCTCGGCCGAGGGGTTGACGATCAGCTTCGGGATCGCGGCCTACCCGGAGGACGGTGACACCCAGGACCTGCTGATGCGCGCCGCCGACAGCGCCCTCTACTCGGCGAAGACCCTCGGGCGCAACCGGATCGAAGCGCCGCCGTAAGAGAGCCCGGAGCCGGACTCGAACCGGCGACCCCATCCTTACCATGGATGTGCTCTACCAACTGAGCTATCCGGGCGCGGGCGGCAACGATAGCGGTGGGCCGTGGGCCCGTTTGGCGGGCTCAGCCGAACGCGGCCTCGGCGACCGCGGCGGCGAAGCGGTCAACGTCGTCGGGCGTCGTGTCCCAGGCGCACATCCAGCGGTAGAGGCCGGGCTCGGATGGCCACGGGTAGAAGGGGAACTCCTCGCCGTGGCGGTCGAGCAGGCGCGCGGCGAGGGCGGCGGGCAGGCGCGGGAAGACGGCGTTGGCCTCGACCGGATGGGCGATCTCGACACCGTCGACGTCCTCGACCGCCGCGGCGAGCCGTGTCGCCATCGCGTTCGCGTGCTGCGGCGTTGCGGCGCCAGAGGTCGCCCTCGAGGAGCGCCTCGAGCTGGGCGGAGACGAAGCGCATCTTCGAGGCGAGCTGGCCGAGCTGCTTGCGCTCGAACTCGAAGCGCTCGCCGAGCTCGGGATTGAGGAGGACGACGGCCTCGCCGAGCATGAGGCCGTTCTTGGTGCCGCCGAAGGAGACGACGTCGGCGCCCGCCTCGGTCGTGATCGCGGCGAGCGTCGTGTCGAGGTGGACGGCGGCGTTGGCGAGGCGGGCGCCGTCGACGTGGAGGAGGAGGCCGTGCTCGTGCGCGGCCTCGGCGAGGGCCGCGACCTCGGCGGCGGTGTAGACGGTGCCGAGCTCGGTCGCCTGCGAGATCGTGAGGACGCGGGGCTGGACGGCGTGCTGGTCGCCGACGCGGGTGATGCGGGCGGTGACCGCGTCGGGGTCGAGCTTGCCGTGCTCGGTCGCGATCGGGATCAGCTTGACGCCGGCGAGGCGCTCGGGCGCGCCGCACTCGTCGACGTGGAGGTGGGCGGTGTCGGTGCAGATCGCCGCCTGCCAGGTCTCGCAGGTCGCGATCAGCGAGAGGACGTTGGCGGCGGTGCCGTTGAAGACGGGGAACGCGCGGGCGTCGGGGCCGAAATGGTGGCGGAACGCTTCCTCGGCGCGGGCGGTCCACTCGTCGTGTCCGTAGGCGACCGCGTGGCCCTCGTTGGCGCGCGCGATCGCGTCGAGCACCTCCGGGTGGACGCCGGCGAAGTTGTCCGAGCCGAACCCGCTCAATGGTGCAGCGAGAGCCGCTGCCCGTTCATCCGCTCGGCTCCATCGGAGAGCAGGAAGGCGATTCCCTCGGCGATCTGCTCGGCCGGGGTGAAGCTCGGGTAGTCCTTGTCGGGGTTCTCGAGCTGCATCTGGGGGGTGAGGATCGCCTCGACGACGATGATGTTCGCGGTCGCTCCGGTGTGGGCGAGGTCGTCGGCGAGCGCGAGGGTCCAGCTCTCGGCGGCTCCCTTGGCGGCACCGTAGGCGGCGTTCGTGCCGCCGGGGCGCTGTGCCTGGGTCGAGGAGATGAGGACGAAGCGCCCGTTGCCGGCGCCGGCGAGTTGGTCGCGGAAGGCGCGGGTCGTGTTCTGAAGCGTGCGGACGAGGAGCTCGTGGAGGAAGTCGTAGTCCTCGAGCGGGGCGGTCGCGAGCGGATCGCCGCCGCGCCAGCCGCCGACCAGGTGAAGCAGGGCGTCGACGGCGCCGAAGCGCTCGGCGAGCAGCTCCGCCCACATCTTCGCCCCGTCCTCGTCGAGCAGGTCGACGACCTGCTCGTCGTGGCGCTCGGGCGGCAGGTCGAGGTCCCTGGCGAGCGCGGAGAGCTTGTCGGCGTCGCGGTCGGTCAGGGCGAGGATGTGGCCGTCGTCGGCGAGGCGCTCGGCGACGACGGGCCCGAGGCCGCCGGCGGCGCCGGCGATCGCGATCGTGCGTGGTTGCGGAGCGGCAGCTCATGCGACCACGCTACCCACTGCTCGTCCTCGGTGAGACCAGGCGAGCGAACCCGACGCCGGCCGCGCCGCCCAGGCAGCCGAAGAAGATGTCGAGGGCGGAGTCCGTCCTGTTGGGGATCAACGCCGTGTCGAGAGCCCGGTCGCCGATCCACTCGCCGATCTCCCAGGCGACGGTCAGCGCGAGCACGCCGATCAGCGCCGCGGCGATCCAGGCGCTCCATCGGCGCCGGCGCAGCGTCTGCGCAAGTGCCCAGCCGGCGAGCCCGCCGCCGGTGAAATGGGCGAGCGCGCTGGTCCTGCGCGGGCCGGCGAGCGGATCGACCCAGACCATCCAGAGGACGACGGTGAGGCCGAGGGCGACGACGAGCAGGGTCCCGCCTGCAACTCCCGCGAGCCGGCCGACGACGAGCCCGGCGAGGCAGATCCCGCACATGATCAGGGCGGCGCCGTTGGCGTTGACGAGGAAGCCGAAGGTGGCGAGGCCGATCGCGCCGAGCGCGAACGCGAACGCGGTGGCGTCGAGGTCCGCGCGGCGAAGCTCCATACGCCCAGGCTAGGCGGCCGCGCGCGCCGGCCCGAGCACGTCGGCGAGCTTGTCCTGGAGCTGGAGGTAGAAGACGCTCAGCGGGAACTCGTCGTCGCGGACGAGGTCGACGAGCTGCTTCGGCTCGTCTACCTCGGGGAGCTCGCGGCGGTCGGCGCGCCAGACCGAGCCCTCGGCCGGGCTGACGTAGCCGGCGACGAGGTCGTGCGCGGCGATCCACTGTGCGAGCTTCGAGCGGTCGATGCCGGCGTGGTAGAGGTCCTGGACGCGCTCGCGGAGCGCGGCGACGCCGTCGGCGACGCGGTTCCAGTCGACCGTGAGCCGGTTGTCGGTCCAGTGCAGGTAGCCCTCGCGATGGAGGAAGGCGAAGAGCAGCTGGCCGCCGAGGCCGTCGTAGTTGCGGGTGCGCGAGCCGGTGACCGGGAAGCGGAAGAGGCGGTCGAAGAGGATCGCGTACTGGACGTGGCGGGCGAAGGCGAAGCCCTCCTCGCGCTCGAGCCGGACGGCCTCGCCGAACGCGGTCAGATCGCAGCGGAGCTCCTCGAGCGAGTACATCCAGTAGGGGCTGCGCTGGCGGATCATGAACGGGTCGAAGGGGAGGTCGCCGTGGGAGTGGGTGCGGTCGTGGATCAGGTCCCAGAGGGCGTAGGCGTCGCGGGACAGCTCGGGTGAGCTCAGCAGGGCGGCGGCGTCGGGCGGCAGGTTGAGCTCGACGATCTCCGCGGCGCGCCCGCAGACGCGGCGGAAGCGCTCGGCCTCGCGGTCGCAGAAGATGCCGCCGAAGTTGTTCGGCGGGCGCTCGGCGGTGGAGACGGTCTCCGGGAAGAGCACCGCGCACTCGGAGTCGTAGCCCGAGGTGTAGTCGACGAGGGTGACGGGGACGAACTTCGGGTTGTCGTAGCGCGAGCGCTCGAGCTCGGCGAGCCATTCGGGCCACGGGGTGCGGACGATCAGGGCCTCGAAGCAGGTGTCGCGCGAGGCGTTCTGCTTGTACATCGGGAAGACGACGAGGTGCTCGATCCCGTCGGCGCGCTCGCGCTCGGGGCGGAAGGCGGCGAGGGAGCGCGGTGAAGTCGGGCTTGGCGAAGCCGGAGTCGACCCAGGCGCCGAGGTCGGAGCGGAGGGCGTCGATGTAGGCGGCCTGGTGCGGGAAGTGGTCGGCGAGGCCGCTCGAGCGCGTCGGCGATGCGCTCGACCTGGCGGGCCGCCGTCGCCCAGGTCGTGACGGTCGAGGTCGATCGAGCCGTCGGCGTCCTGGGTCGCGCGCAGCTCCTCGACGGTCTGCTTCAGGAGCGCCCAATCCGGCGAGGAGGCGGCGGCGGACGGGGCGGGCTCGTCGCCGGCGCGGAAGGCGGGGCCGGCGACCCAGTAGACGAGGTTGAGCCAGAGCGGGCGGTGGTCGTGCTCGGCGATGCAGTCGTCGCCGAAGAGGTCGGAGTCGGCGAGGACGGCGACGCGGCCCGAGCCGTGGGTCGTCGTCATCGCCAGCGCCGCGCCCGGCTCGCTGGCGCTCGGCGAGGTGCGGGCGAGGACGCGGGCTGCCGTTCGGAGGAGGTCAGGGTGCCGGCGCGGTAGAAGGTCGCGGCGGAGACGCCGGCGAGGACGTCGGGGAGGCCGTGCGTCCCGGGACGAGCTCGGCGCGGACCCAGCTCGGGGCGCCGGTGTGGTGCTCGTAGTCCTGGACCGTGGTGCTCTCGACCTGGATCCCGAAGCGGGCGAGGAGGTCGCCGATGTTGGTCCCGTACTTGTCCTCCTCGGTCTCGGCGAGGACGACGAGCCCGCCGCCCGAGGCGACGAAGGACTCGATCGCGTCGAGCTCGGCGGGGGCGAAGCGGGGCGAGCCGCCGACCGTCGCCTCCCACTCCGGATCCGAAGGGTGGGCGATGACGAGGGCGTCGGCGCCGGCGAGGACGTCGGCGCTGAGCGGGCCGCCGGTGTGTGCGGCGACGGCGAAGTCGCGCTCGGCGAGCGCCTGCGGCGGCGAGCGCGAGCGAGGAGTCGGCGGGATGCGCCGGCTGCATCGTCTCGGCGCGCTCGGGGCTGATCGTCCAGGCCTCGCCGTGGGACTCGTCGAAGAGGACGCGGGCGGCCTTGGTGGGAGCGTTCATGATGACCACGGTAGAGGGTGCCTGATACGCCGTCAACCGCGATGCTCGGCGTAAATGCGCAATAATCCTGCGTATGGATGCTGTTGATCAGACGAATTCTTGCGCTGCTGATCGAGGACGGGCGGCGCACCTACGGCGACATCGCCGACGCGGGTGCGGCTGACGGCGCCCTCGGTGAAGCGGCGGGTCGACCGCCTGCTGGCCGAGGGCGCGCTCGAGGGGTTCACCGCGGTCGTCGACCACGGCGGCGCTCGGATGGGACACGGAGGCGCTGGTCGAGCTCTTCTTCCGGCCGGGGACGACGCTGGGCGAGGTCGCGGAGACGCTGCGCGGCCCACCCCGAGGTGGCCGAGGCCTGGAGCGTCACCGGCGAGGCGGACGCGGTGGCGCGGGTGCGCACCAAGGACAACGGCGACCTCGAGCGGCTGATCATCGACCTGCAGCGCAACGGGCAGGTCGAGCGCACGCGCTCGGTGGTGGCGCTGTCGCGGCTCGTCGGCTAGGGCTCTAGAGGGCAGTGGCGAGCTGAACGGCGAGCAGGGCCGCGATCAGGACGAAGCTGGCGAGGTGGTCGCGGAGGATCGAGCGGGCGAGTGAGGCCTGTTCGGCAGGTTCGTCGCGGCGCGCCCCGAGGCGGACGGGCGGCGGGCACGGTGTGCAGGACGGCGATGGCGATCGCGGGCACGGCGAGGGCGAGGGAGGCCCAGGCGGTCGCGGCCGGGACCTCGTCGCCGCCGATCTCGGCGGCGAGCGCGGCGAGGGTCACGAGCATCGCGAGCGCGACGAGGTAGTTCATCGGCGAGGCGCCGGTGGTGACGCGGCGGTAGTAGGCGGCGATCGAGGCGACCGCTTCGTCCGGTTCGCGGCGATCGCCGCCGAGGAGCTGGACGTCGAACATCAGGTCGAACCAGAGCACGGCGAGCAGGAAGCCGGCGCCGGCGGTGGCGACCGCGGTCACCCCACAAACCTAAAGGGGTCTGACCCCTTAGGTTCGGGCGGCGCGCTGGGCCTGGCGCTCCGGGGTGATGCGGACGACGTTCCAGGCGAGGCCGAGTCGCTCGAGGCCGCCGATCACCAGGCCGGCGAGGTCGAGCTCGTACCAGCGCAGGCCGTTGTTCGCCGAGCGCGGGAAGGCGTGGTGGTTGTGGTGCCAGGACTCGCCGAAGGAGAACGGGGCGAGCCAGAAGACGTTGGTCGAGCGGTCGTCGGTGTCGAAGCGGCGGCGGCCGAAGAAGTGGCAGATCGAGTTGATCGACCAGGTCACGTGGTGCAGGAGGAAGACGCGGACGAGCCCGCCCCACAGGAGGCCGGTGGCGGCGCCGGCGACGGTGCCGGTGACGAGGCCGCCGACGAGGGCGGGTAGGGCGAGGCTGGCGAGGACGATCAGGGGGAAGGCGCGGTTGATGCGGCGCATGCCCGCGTCCTCGAGCAGGTCGGGGGCGTAGCGGCGGTAGTCGGCGCGGCCCTGGGTGGCCCAGAGCCAGCCCACGTGCGCGTGGTAGAGGCCGCGCAGGCTGCCGGCGAGGCCGGTGCCGTGGTCGACGTGGGGTGAGTGGGGGTCGCCGTCGTCGTCGGCGTGGGCGTGGTGCTTGCGGTGGTCGGAGACCCAGGAGATCACGGGGCCCTCGACCGCGGTCGAGCCCGCGGTCGCGAGGGCGTAGCGGAGCCAGCGGTGGGTGGCGAAGGCGTTGTGGGTGAGCAGGCGGTGGAAGCCGATCGTGATCCCGAGGCCGCCGACGAGGTAGCCGACCGCGAGCAGGACGAGGTCGAGGGGGCTGAGGATCGACGCGGGCAGGAAGACGATCGGCGGCGGCGAAGGCGGCGAAGGGGAGGACGACGGCGGTGACGTTCATGCCGCGCTCGACGCGGCTCATCGGCGGGCGGTCGGGGGCCGGCGGCGGCTTCGGGCTCGCCTCCGGCTTGCGCGGGGGCCAGCGGGGCGACGGGCGGGGCTTGGTGGGGGCGGGTGCGGTGGCCATGGAGGCAAGGATGACTAGCGGATGGCGATGTTTCTCTGGTCTGCGAGAGAATCTGAGGCGCTTGATTTAGTAGCTTCGTGATAGATGACTGCCGGAGCCGACGCGCTGGCTGCGAGACGATGCGGGCCGAGCTGCCCGCGGTGATCGACGAGGTGATCGCCGAGATCGGGCGGGAGGTGCCCGAGTACGCGCGGCCGCTCGAGGGCAACTTCGGGCGAAACGTGCGGGTCGGGGTGCGGGAGGCGCTCGGGCGGTTCGTCGAGCGGGTCGCCGACCCGGAGGGGGCGGCGGCGCACGATCCGAGCGTCTACGTCGGGCTGGGGCGCGGGCGAGTTCCGCGAGGGCCGGACGCTGAACGCGCTGCTTCAGGCCTACCGGGTGGGGGCGCGGGTCGCGTGGCGGCGGCTGTCGGCGGCGGCGCTCGAGGCGGGCGTCGACGGGGCGCGGATCGCGGCCCTGGCGGAGTCGGTGTTCGCCTACATCGACGAGCTCTCGGCGGAGTCGGCGGAGGGGTTCGCGCGCGAGCAGGCGGCGAGCGCGGGCGAGCGGCAGCGGCTGCGCGGGCGGCTCGTGGCGCTGCTCCTCTCCGAGCCGCCGGCCGAGCCGGCGACGATCGCGCAGGCGGCCGAGGAGGCCGGCTGGGCGGTGCCCGAGGCGGTCGCCGTGGTGGCGATCGCGGACGAGGGCGAGGAGCCGGCGCGGTGGCGCGGCGGGCCGGGCCGGCGGCGATCGGGGTCGAGGTGGACGGGCGCGCGCTCGTCGTGCTCGGCGACCCGGAGGGGCCGGGGGTGCGGGCGGCGCTCGAGCGGGCGCTCGGCGCGGGCGGCGCGGCCATCGGGCCCGGCGGTGCCGCCGGCGCACGCACGGCGGAGCTTCGAGCGGGCGGTGGCGGCGCTCGAGGTGGTCGGGGCGGAGGACGGCGGGCTGGTGGTCGCCGAGGACCATCTGGCGGCGCTTCTGCTCGGCCGCGACCGGCAGCTCGCGAGCGAGCTGGCGGGGCGGGCGCTGGCGCCGTTCGACGGGGTGCCGGAGGGGCGGCGGGCGCGGCTGGTCGAGACGCTGGCGGCGTGGCTCGAGAACGATCGCCAGCCGACGCCGACCGCCGCCGCGCTTCACCTGCATCCGCAGACGGTGCGCTACCGCGTCCGCCAGCTGCGCGAGCTCTTCGGGGAGGCGCTCGAGGACCCGGAGCGGCGGTTCGAGCTGACGCTGGCGCTGCGGGTTCGCGAGGATGCGGCGGCGTGAGGGTCGCGATCGCGACCTGCGACAGTGGTGCCGGAGCAGTTCGACGAGGACGGGCTGATCGTCGACGCGCTGGCGCGGCGCGGCGTCGAGGCGGGGATCGTCTCGTGGGACGCGGAGGGCGTCGACTGGGGCGCGGTTCGACCTCGTCGTGGTCCGCTCGACGTGGGACTACACGACGCGGCTCGAGGAGTTCCTCGCCTGGGCGGACGGCGGTCGGCGAGCGGCTGCGCAACTCGCCGGCGGTGCTGCGGTGGAACTCGGACAAGCGGTACATGGGGGACCTCGAGGCGGCGGGGCTTGCCGGTGGTCCCGACCCGGTTCGTGGCGCCGGGCGATCCGCTGCCCGAGCTCGAGGGCGAGGTCGTCGTGAAGCCGGTGATCTCGGCCGGCGGGCGCGACACGGGGCGGTTCGGGCCCGAGGCGCACGACGAGGCGCGGGCGCTGCTCGCGCGGCTCGGCGAGGCGGGGCGCGAGGCGATGGTGCAGCCGTACCTGGCCGCGGTCGACACGCGCGGCGAGTCGGCGCTCGTGCACGTCGCCGGCGAGTTCAGCCACGGCCTGCGCAAGCTGGCGGTCCTGCGGCCCGACGAGGTCGCGCCGATCCGCGACGACGCGCTCGCGCGCCGCCGAGGCGATGTACGACCCCGACCTGGTCCGGGCGCGCGGAGACGACCGAGGAGGAGCGCGAGGTCGCGAGCCGGATCCTCGACCACGTCGCCGAGCGGTTCGGCGCGATGCCGCTCTACGCCCGCGTCGACCTCGTCCCGGGCCCGGACGGCGACACCGGTCCTGATCGAGCTGGAGGTCGTCGAGCCGAACCTCTACCTGCACGAGTCGCCGGAGACGGCGGAGCGGCTGGCGGAGGCGATCGTGGCGGAGCTCGACAGCCTCGCCTGGCGAGGAGGCGAGTCCTCTCGCTAGGTCCGGGAGTGGACTCCGACAGACGCCTCCGTATAATCCGGTCGACGCTCCGGTGGCCAGCGCCCGAGCGGTCGAAGGTGAACGCGCTGTAGACGCGTCGGCTCGAACCTACTGAGGTTCGAATCCTCGCTCCGCCACCTGATGAGGTCGCCCGAGCAACAGGAGGCCGTGCACCGGATGGCCCGGATCATGGCCCTCAGCGCGGGCGTCGCGATCGTGCTGTCGGATCGTGCTGGCGCGACTCGATCTGGATGCCGCTCTACCCGATGCGCGCTCGCGCGTGACCTCGAGCTCCAGCGGGCTCGCCACGGCTCGGCCAGTCAGCCTTCTCCTCGACCGCCTCCACGGTCAGCTGCGCGCGGTAGGTGCCGCTGAAGGTGCCGACGCCCCCGCCCGGCGTCTCGAACGGAGTGAAGTCGCTCGCGCAGACCACCTCGAGCTCGAAGACGCCGCTGTCGCGCTCGAAGTACTTGCGCGGGTAGCGCCGCTCCTCGCAGGTGTCGACGCGGGTCAGCGGCGTGGTCGGCATCGGGATCGCGCCCATCTGCTCGATGCAGAAGAAGTCCGGCGTGAACCTGCCCTCGACGCCGTCGAATGTCGGCTGCCAATGGACCTCGACCTTTGTCTTCGACGCGTCGACCACCCGGCCGACGATCCCCGGAACGGTCGGCACCGAGCGGGCGCAGGAGAGCTCGAACGACTGCGTGTCCTCGTCGCTGCAGGGCGCCCGGTCGCCATCCCGGATGCCCGCCTGCGTGTAGTTGGCGAGCCCGGCGTCCGCGCGCAGCGTGCCCCGCGCGTTCGACTTCCCGATCCGCACGCCGCTGATCCCCGAGAGTGGCGAGACTGAACGAGCCCTCGAGCACGCCGTCCGTAACCACGTCGGTCCCGGCGCACGACGGGAAGATCTCGTGCGCCGTGAAGATCCGGCTCGAGCCCGCGAACTCGGTCAGCTCGACTGAATGCCGTTCGAGCTTCGCCGCCTCCGCCGCCGGCGCGAGCAGCGCGATCGCCGTCAGCGCCGCGCGCGACTCCCCTGCCGAGCCCCATCCCCGCCTGTCCCGCGCCGGCCCTTAGGCCAGCTCTCGGAGGCGCTGCGCCTCGGGCAGCTGCTTCAGCTTCTTCAGCGTGTTGTTCTCGATCTGGCGGACGCGCTCGCGGGTGACGCCGAACGCCCGGCCGACCTCCTCGAGGGTCAGCGGCTCGTGGCCGCGCAGCCCGTAGCGCAGCTCGATCACCTGGCGCTCGCGGTCGGGCAGCGAGTCCAGCGCCTTCTGGATGTCCTCGCGCTGCAGGTTCTCGGTCGCCGCCTCGAAGGGCTCCTCGACGGACTCGTCGGCGACGAAGTCGCCGAGCTCGGACTCCTCCTCGTCGCCGATCGGCTTCTCCAGCGAGACCGGCATCTGGGCGACGCGGAGGATGTCGCGCACCTCGCGCACCGTGCACTTCAGCTCCTCGGCGATCTCGTGGGCCTCGGGCTCGCGGCCGAGTCGCTGCACGAGCTGGCGCTCGACGTGGGAGACCCGGTTCAGCTTCTCCACCATGTGCACCGGGATGCGGATCGTCCGCGCCTTGTCGGCGATCGCCCGCGTCACCGCCTGGCGGATCCACCAGGTCGCGTAGGTCGAGAACTTGTAGCCGCGCCGGTAGTCGAACTTCTCCACCGCCCGGATCAGCCCGAGCGACCCCTCCTGGATCAGGTCGAGGAACGAGAGCCCGCGGCCGAGATAGCCCTTCGCGATCGAGACGACCAGCCGCAGGTTGGCCTCGACCATGTGCCGCTTCGCCGCCATGTCGCCCCGCTCGATCCTCTTCGCGAGCGAGATCTCCTCGCTGGCGGTGAGGAGCTCCACCCGCCCGATCGAGCGCAGGTAGAGCCGCAGGGAGTCGAGGCTCGGCTCGACCGTCAGGTCCAGCTCGGGCTTCTTCGGCTGCTCGCCCCGCTGCGCCTTCGACTCCTTGTACGCCGTCACGCCGTCCTCGCCGATCACGTCGACGCCGTGATCGATCAGGTAGGAGTGCAGGCGCTGCACCTGCTCCTTGGTGACCTCGACCTCCTCGAGCGTCGAGGCGATCTGCTGGAAGGTCAGGAAGCCCCGGTCCTGGCCCTGAGCGATCAGGGACCGGATCTCCTCGAGGTCTACGAAGGGGGCCTCGCCCTCGAGGGCGCTCGCGTCCGCCGGCCGCGACCCGTTCGCGGCGGCTGCGTCCACGGCAAGACCTACCTCCCCCTTCTCTGCCAAGTCTCTCCTCCCTGCAGAATCTCTGGTTGGAAGCGGCGGCGAAGTATACGGATGGGTCGGGCGCCATCCGGCGGCGATCTCCGCTTTCGTACCCTTGAGCCATGAAGCCCGACACGATCCCAGCCACCTCAGCCAGAGATCGGCGACGCGCAGGCCGCCGCCCGCGCACCGAGGTCAGCCTCACCCGCGTCGGCGTCACCGGCGTCGAGAAGGTGATCCACGTCTGCTCGGGACGAGGGCGAGCCCCAGCTCTACTACGCCGAGCTCGAGTGCTACGTCGACCTCGAGCCGCGCCAGGCCGGCGTCCACATGTCCCGCTTCGAGGAGATCGTCAGCGAGGCGATCGACGCCGTCGTCCTCCGCGAGGCGCTCCAGGCCGAGCTCCTCGCCGCCCACATCGCCGAGCAGGTCCGCGAGCGCCAGGAGGGCATCCGCGCCGAGGTGACGATCGCCGCCCGCTACCCGGAGACCGTCTCCACCCCCGAGTCGGAGCGCTCGACGCAGGAGATCTACACCCTCTTCGGCACCGCCGTCTCATCCGACCGCGGCACCCGCACGCTGACCGGCGTGCAGGCCCAGGGCATGACCGCCTGCCCGTGCGCCCAGGGCCTCGTCGCCGACCGCTCCCGCGTCCGCCTCGCCGAGCAGGGCTACTCGCCCGAGCAGATCGAGGAGATCTTCGAGGCGGTCCCGGTCGCGACCCACAACCAGCGCGGCATCGGCACGCTGCACATCGGCCGCCCCGAGGGCTCGCCGGTCGAGATCGACGCCCGCGACCTCCTCCACATCGTCGAGCAGTCGATGAGCTCGGAGATCTACGAGCTGATGAAGCGCTCCGACGAGGTCGCGGTCGTCGAGCGGGCCCACCGCCGCCCGCGCTTCGTCGAGGACTGCGTGCGCGAGATGGTGCGCAGCGTCTGCGAGCGCTATCCCGAGCTCGCCGACGACGCCTTCCTGCATGGCTCGCCAGGAGAACCTCGAGACGATCCACCGCCACAACGTCGTCGCCGAGCGCGCCGGCACCCTCGCGGAGATCCGCGCCGAGATCGAGACCGGCGAGCACACCCGCCGGCACATGACTAGGCGCGAGTGGCTCGAGTCCGCCGAGCTGATCCCGCTCGCTCCCGGCTGCGTCGCTCCTCGCCGAGGTGCTGGTGCACGCCGAAGAAGTAGTCGGCGCCCGAGATCACCGTGACGGCGACCGCGACGTAGAGCAGCACGTCCGCCCAGACCGGGATCGGGTCGAGCAGGATCAGGGCGAAGATCGCGACGACCTGGAGCAGCGTCTTCAGCTTGCCGAGCCAGCTCGCCGAGATCACCACGCCGCGGTCGGCGGCGAGCGCCCGCAGGCCGGTGACCGCGAGCTCGCGGGCGATGATCACCATCGCGACCCAGGCCGCGATCCGGTCGAGCGAGACCAGCGAGACGAGCGCGGCCACGATCAGCAGCTTGTCGGCGAGCGGGTCCATGAGCTTGCCGAACGTCGTCACCTCGCGCGCGACGGCGCGCGATGTAGCCGTCGAGCCCGTCGGTCAGCGCCGCGAGCGCGAACACGATCGCCGCGATCGTGTCCCCGTTCGGCGTCTCGTCGACTAGCGCCACGACCAGGACCGGCACCGCGAGGATGCGCAGGACCGTGAGCGCGTTCGGCAGGTTGAGCGGGAACACCGCGGCGAAGTATGGCCCGCGGCTCAGCCCGCCAGTGTGCTTCGCCCGGGCGAAAATGCCGTCGATCATCTCCTCGGTGAGCTTCCCGGTGAACGTGTTCTGCTGTGAGACGTGGAAGCAGCCGAGGAGCGTGTACGGGCCCGAGCTCGACCTCGGCGCCGTGGCCGAAACGCGGCTTCGGGCGCGGGCGGTCGACGCCCGATGGCCGCGAGCGCGCGCAGCGCGCCGTCCCAGCCGTAGGACGCCGAGCGCGACCAGCACCCGCACCCGCTTCAGCAGCTCGAGCTCGCGCTCCAGGAACGGAAGGCACTCGTCGCGCTCGGCCGGTGTCGGCTTGTTCGCCGGCGGCGGGCAGCGGTTGACGGCGGTGACCCACGCGTCGCGAAGGCGGAGGCCGTCGTCGACGCTCGATCGAGGTCGGCTGGTTGGCGAGCCCCGAGCGGTGGAGCGCCGCGTAGAGGAAGTCGCCCGAGCGATCGCCCGTGAAGACGCGGCCGGTGCGGTTCGCCCCGTTCGCCGCCGGCGCCAGGCCGACTATCGCGATCCGCGCCCGCGGGTCGCCGAAGCCCGAGACCGGCCGCCCCCAGTAGCGCTCGCCGCGAAAGCGCTTGGGCGGGTCGGCGGCGACCTGCCTCTCGCCACTCGACCAGGCGCGGGCAGCGCCGGCAGGAATGGATCTCCGCGGCGAGCGTCTCGAGCGTGTCGCCCACGCTGACGCTAGCGCACCTCCTGGCGGCCGACTCCGCCCGGGGGTTCGCTGCGCTCGCGCGATCCAATCGGCCGCGCGTCGCCCGACCAGGAAGACCGCGAGCCACATGACCTGGGCGACGAAGGTCGAGACGAGCGCGACCGGGATCGAGAGCAGGAAGATCCCGGCGAACAGGAGGTTCGCGGGCCCGGCGAACCGGTGATCGGCCTGCCGCGCCTCCGGGCGCATCAGGCCCTTCCGGTACGCGTAGGCGATCTGGAAGACGAAGGTCCCGCTCGCCGCCGCCATGACTGCCGCGTAGGCGACGTCGTGGTCGAGTCCTCGGCGAAGCGGCCGAGCATCTCGGAGGTGAACGGGACCAGGACCACCCACGCCAGATAGAGCAGGTTGAGGCCCATCAGCGTGTTGTCGAACCGGTCGAGCGAGCCGTAGAAGCGGTGATGGGAGAGCCAGAACTTGCCGATCACCGCGAAGCTCACCGCGTAGGCGAAGATGTCGTCGTCGAGCTGCCAGATCGCCGCCGCGATGTCCTGGGTGTGCTTCGGGATCTCGAGCGGGAGCACCAGCAGCGTGATCGCGATCGCGAAGACGCCGTCGTGAAGGCGACGATGCGGGCGAACTCGACCTCGGCGTCGCCGCGGTGCTGGCCGGCGACGTCGTCCGCCGGCAGCGCGCTCGGCCTCGGCTGAAGCCTCCATCGTGAGTGATTACGGGCCGGCGCGCGCGGATCCCTGCCCGCCGGTGATGATCGGATACGGTCGCGGCCGCACGGGATGACTGCCTCCATCGCCCACGCCGACGAGAGCGATGTGGCTGACGCTGGCGGCGATGACGCGCGTCCGCCAGCATGATCCTGGTCGACCAGACCGCCGTCCCGCTGGCGGCCCCGCACGCGATCGACGACCTCGGGGCCAGCCTCGCGGACAGCCCGTGGATCCTGACCGCGAACGTGCTGCCGCTCGCCGCGTTCATGGTCCTCGGCGGGCGGCTGGGCGACATCTTCGGCCTGCGCCGGATCTTCCTGATCGGCGCCGTCGCCTTCGCCGTCGCCACCGCGCTTCGCCGGGGTTCGCGCAGGACATGGCCTGGATGATCGCCGCCGGGCAGCCCAGGGCACCGGCGCGGCGCTGATGATGCCGACCGGGGTCGCGATCGTGAGCTCGGTCTTCGCCGGGCCGACGGCGGGGGACCGCGCTCGGGATCCTCGCCGGCGGATCCGCGTTCTTCGCCGCGCTAGGGCCCGGTCCTCGGCGGGGTCCTGACCGACATCGACTGGCGGCTCGTCTTCCTGATCAACGTGCCGCTCGCGATCGGCGCGATCGTCCTCACGCTCGCCGTCCACCCCGCGCTCGCCCCCGGCGGCGGTCCGCGAGCCGAAGCTCGACTATCCGGGCGTCGTCAGCTTCGCGATCGGGATCGCGGCGATCGTCTTCGGGCTGACCCAGGAGCCAATCCTCGGGTTGGGGCGCGCCCGAGACGGTGGTGCGCTGGCGGGCGGCGCCGTGGCGCTCGCCGCGTTCGTCGTGGATCGAGCTGCGCGTGAAGGAGCCGATGATCGAGTTCCGGCTCTTCCGCCACCTCAACTTCCTCGCCGCCAACATCAGCCAGATGCTCGCGGGATGGTCGAGCTCGGGCATCGGCTTCCTGCTCCCCTTCTATCTCCTGCTCGTCGTCGGCGTCGACCCCACGGCCGCGGGCCTGGCGCTGCTCCCCGGAACGCTCCCGATCATCCTGGCCGGCCCCCTTGCCGGCCGCGCCTTCGATCGCTGGGGCGGGCGAGTGCCGCTCACGATCGGTTACCTCGCGCTCGCCGCGTCCGGGGTCGCGCTCGCCGCGTCGCGCAGCGAAGGCGCGGCGGCGGCGCTGATCCCGGGCCTCGTCCTCCAGGGGCCGGGCTGGGGATCGTCCTGACCGTCAACGACCCGACCGGCCTCAGCGCGGTTCCACCTGACAAGCAGCGGCCAGGCGGCGGGAATCATCAACACCTCGGAGCAGTTCGGCGGCGCGATCGGGATCGCCGCCCTGGTGCGCGGTCGAGCTCGACCTACTACTTCGAGAGAGCTCTTCGGTCGCTTCGCGGAGTCGGGCATCACCCCGACCTCGAAGCAGGTCGACGAGGTGTCGAGCTTCTTCCAGGAGGCTGAGGAGGTCGGGCTTCGCAGGGCGGTCTCCGAGGGCGGCGGCGGCGACCTCCTGCAGACGGTCGCCGACTACTCGATCAAGGCCCACGTCGAGGCCTTCGAGCTCGTCTTCTACGTCAGCGCCGGGATCGCGCTGGTCGGGGCGGCGATCATGTTCGCGCTCGTACGCAAGACGGACAGGATCACCGAGGGGCCGGTCTTCAGCCGCCGCTCGCGATGGGTCTACGCGAGCGCCGGTGCGACCACGCCCGGGCTCACGAAGAAGCCGCCCGGCGCCGACCCGGCCGGATAGACCAGGACGCCGAACTCGTCAAGGTGCGCGGCACGCTGGCTCTCAGCGACGACTCGGTGCGGTTGCAGGCACCCTGACGCCGTGACCCTCAGGCGGCGACCGCCGCCGAGCTGCGCAAGCTCGCGATCGTGCCCGCGCTGAACGAGGCGGGCATGGTCGGCCGCGTCGTGCGCGACATCCGTCGCGAGGCTCCCGACTTCGACGTCCTCGTCGTCGACGACGGCTCCACCGACGAGACCGTCGCCGAGGCCGAGGCCGAGGGCGCGACCGGTGATCCGCCACCCGTTCAACCTCGGGATCGGCGGCGCCGTCCAGTCCGGCTACAAGTACGCGCTCGCCCACGGCTACGACGTCGCCGTCCAGGTCGACGGCGACGGCCAGCACAAGACCGAGTACCTGCCGGAGATGTTCCGAGCGCTGAACACCGAGGGCGCCGCCGACATGGTCACCGGCAGCCGCTTCCTCGAGGATCCCGGCTACAAGGTCCCGATCGGGCGCCGGCTCGGGAACCTGATCTTCGCCGTCGTGCTCAGCGGCATCGTGCGCCAGCGGATCACCGATCCGACCTCGGGCTTCCGGATGACGAACCGCCGCGGCATCGAGCTCTTCGCCCGCGACTACCCGCACGACTACCCGGAGGTCGAGGCGATCCTGATGCTCCACCACCACCGGCTGCGCATCCACGAGGTGCCGGTGCGGATGAACGCGCGCGGCTTCGGCCGCTCCTCGATCGACTACCCGCGCAGCGCCTTCTACATGGCGAAGGTCCTGCTGGCGATCTTCGTCGGCCTCTTCCGGCGCCGGCCGACGCCGATGGACACGACCGAGGGCAGCGCCGGAGCTGGACGGGGTCGCGCCCGGCGCCTCGACGTCCGGGGCCGGGGAGGGCTAGGCCGTGGGCTCGTCCGGGCTCGACACCCAGATCCAGCTGATCGCGCTCGCGCTCACCGCTGCTGATCTTCCTCGTGATCCTCGAGCTGGTCCGCCGCCGCCGGCTCGTCGAGCGCTACGCGCTGCTCTGGATGTTCGCCGGCTTCGCGCTGGTCGTGCTGGCCGTCTGGCGGGACCTGCTCGAGTTCGGCGCCGACCTTCTCGGCATCGCCTATCCGCCGAACGCGCTCTTCCTCGTCGCCTTCGCCGTCGCATTCATCCTGCTCCTCCACTTCTCGGTCGCGACCTCGCGCCTCTCCGAGGAGACGAAGATCCTCGCCCAGGAGGTCGCGCGGCTCGACAGCGAGGTGCGGGCGATGCGCGCCGGGCGCTCGAACGGCGACGCCGCCGCTCAGCCGGTCGCTCCGCGCGATCCAGAGGCGCGTCGCCGGCCGACCCGAGCAGCGCCAGCACCACCGACCAGTAGGCGCGCAGGACGACCGCGCAGGGCGCGCGAGCGGGCGGCGCGGCCGAGGTACGCCGAGTCGAGGTCCGGCGTCAGGTGGCGGGCGAACTCGGCGACGCCGATCGCGCGCGTGGACTGGATCCGGCGGCGCTCGCGCAGGAGGCGCGGCAGCCAGCCGATCAGGTCGAGCGTGGCGAGCAGCTTCTGGCGACCCCAGCCGCCGGCGATCGCGACCGCGAAGAGGGCGAGCTCGGTGGCGATCAGCGCCGGCGCGAGCAGGGCGAGCAGGGCGAGCGGGTAGGTGCGCAGGATCATCGCCCAGCGGTTGCGCT
>CAWJOD010000018.1:0-224750 GCA_963844425.1 uncultured Thermoleophilia bacterium
ATCCGATCGCGAACGGCAGGGCCACGCCGCGCCCGGGATGGAGCCAGGGATCACCGAGCAGGGTGACCGCGTGTAGGCCGATAGCCAAGAGTGCCGCGACCGAAAGCTGCTCGTGCAGCGCGGTGGCGACGCGCGGGAGCCCAGGACGCCGAGCAGCTTCGCCGACATCGCCAGGCCAACGATCACGGAGAGGCTTAGCAACGCCAAGGCGACGATTCCCGAGGCGCGACCGGCAAGCCAGAAGATGTGATCCAGCGGTTGCGGGGTCATGCAGCCGCCTCCTGAGCACGGCACGCACCTGGAGTCCGATCGGACCATTGGCCGCCCCGATCACCTCAACCTCGCCGTCGTCGTGGACGAGCACGCCACCGCGAGGTAGTAGGAGCTCCCGGGCCGCCGTGGGGCCGCTCAGAAGGGCCGCCTTGGCCAGGGTCTCGGCCTCGATAGCGGTAGGCGCGATCGCGGTGGCCGAAGATGACTCCGGTCCATGCGGGCCGGCCGGTGGAGGGGTCGAGGAGATGGTGGACGACTCGCCGCGTGAAGCCAGACCGGGTATCGATTCCGAGGAGGCGATCCCGCCGGAGGCGACAAGCATTCGATGGGCCGGCTCCTCATCGAAGCGGATGGCGAACCTCGACCTCGACGGCTCGATCGCAGCGCCCGGACCGCCAACCCTCACGTCGCCACCGCAGTCGACCGTATAGCGCCGGTACCGGCGAAGCTGTGCGGCGACCTGGTCGGCGATCAGGCCCTTGCCGACGCCGCCGCTGTCGACGCGGAGGCCGGAGGGCCGGCGTATGCAGGCATCCTGGTCATCGACCGAAAGCTCTGCCACCGGTCGGCGGGGTGAGGCCGGGCCGGCCCTCGTTCCCGTGGCGGACAGGGCCTCGGCAAGGGGGGCCGGGACCGCGCCCTCGCGCGATCGCCGGTAGCCGATGGCCTCAATTCGATCGACGAGGGTGAAGTCGACCAGCCCGTCAGTGGCCTCGGCGCGCCACCCGCCCGGACAGTCAGCCTCAGGGCTTCGGACGCTGGCACCTCGGGCGGCGATCGTTGTTGAAGCGCGGTGAGCTCGCTGTCCGCGGAAAAGCGAGACAGACGGCGGTCGTAGTCCTGAATCGTCTCGCGTGCCCGCTCGGCCGCCAGGGGCGGTGCGGTCAGGCCGGCGCGGCGGCGGGGCCCGACCAAGAGCCGGACGCCGTGCCCATACGCGAAAACGAAGCTCGTCGGGCATCCATCACGAGCTCCCGGTCGTGACCGGCGCCGGAGCCGGGGCCGGCGCGGACGGTGCAGGGTTGGTAACCACCGTCGGGGCGGGATCACGGGTGCCGGGGCAGGGGTCGCGGCGTCGGAGCGGTTACCGGGTCACTGTTCGAGGGATCGTCGGGTGCTCGACGACCCGGTTCAGCTCGATCCGGCGCTCGACAGCCCGGGGACGCTTCCGCTGCGCCGAGAGCGGGATCCTCGCCCGCAGCATCTGTACCGAGAGCAGGATGAGAACCGCGACGAAGGCAGCGATCGAAAGCGCGCCACGCCGCCGCCGGTCGGGCGCCGCAGCGTCCTGTGCCGGGTCGCCGGAGGCGGAGCACCGGCGGCCTGTGTCCGAAATCGCAGCGTGCTCAGTCATCGCCGAGCTCCTGCTCACCGCCATCAGCTTCCTCGCCGGCCTCATGCTCAACCTCGTTGTCATCGTCCCCGTAGCCCGCGTTCTGCCCGAAGGAAGATCCGTCGAGACCGGCTTGGCTTCGGCGGGGTGGGGTCGATGGCGATCGGCACCGGCGCGGGCGCCACTGCCAGGCTCCCTGTAGAGGCACCTTGGGAGCTCGGTGTACCGGCTACCGACGCGAGAGGCTCGCGTGAGGCAGCAGTTTTCGGGCTGGCCCCTGGACGGGCGGGTTCTCCTGACCGCCTCGGTCCTCGACTTCGGCTTCGGCGACGCCGCGCTCGGAGCGGTGCTGGGAACGGTCGAGATGGCGTAGGCCCCAAGTCCGCCGAGGGCGACACACCCGCCGCCGTGATCGCCGCTGCCTTGCTGGTGATGAACGAGAGCATTCCGCGTCTCCTTGCTCGAATTGACTGTTGGAGCAGGGTCGCGGCTGGCGGTTAGGCGCCTCCCAGGCCGAGGTTAGGAGTTGGCAAAGATTCCCCTACGAGCCTCTTTTGGGCGCAAAAGCCCTGGTATCGGGAGTTACCCTCAGGCCGTGGACCCGGCAAGGCCTCGAGTCGCCCGGGTCCTGCTCGTCGAGGACGAGGTGTCGATCTCAGAGCCGCTATCCACCGCCCTGCGGCGAGCCGGCTATCGAGCCGATACGTGGCCCGCACAGTGGCCGACGCATGGAGAGATTCGCAGGAGTCAGCCGAGCATCGTGTTGCTCGACCGGATGCTTCCGGACGGTGACGGCCTCGATGTCGCCGGCGGATTCGAACCGGAGCGAGATCCCGATCATCATCCTGACCGCCCGCGGTGAAGAGGCGGACCGGGTGATCGGGCTTGAGCTCGGCGCGGACGACTATGTGTGAAGCCGTTCAGTCGGCCGAGGTCATCGCGCGGATCCGGGCGTGCTCCGGCGCCGCACCGCCGGCTGAAAGCACGGCCCGGTCCGGTTGGTGAGCTCGAGGTAGACTCCGACGTCCCGAGGGACGCTCCCGGAAGGAGCTCGAGCTGACCCGTAAGGAGTTCGATCTGCTGGCCCTCTCGGTCACCAACGCCGGCACGTCGTTCCCGCGAGAGAGGGTCATGGCCGAGGTCTGGGACGAGAACTGGTTCGGCTCGACCAAGACGCTCGATGTTCACGTCAGTGCCCTCCGGCGAAAGCTCGGCGACGATCCCGTCGATCCGCGATATCTGGAAACGGTGCGCGGTGTCGGTTTTCGTTTCGCCCCCGCAGCGAGCGGATTAGCCGTGCGGCTGCAGACACGGCTCCTGCTGGCGATCGGCTACGTCTTGGTAGTCGCCCTCGTCGCGTTCCTCGTCCCCCTGGCGATCAACTACCGTGAGCGCACCGACTCCGAGGTCCAGGTCCAGGCATCGGGCCAGGGGGATCTACTGGCGGTCACCGCAGCCGAGGATCTCCGCGAAGGGCCGACCAGCTTCAACCCCTGGTCGAGGTCTCCGCCCAGACGGTGCGCGGGCGGGTACTGATCGTCGACGAACGGGGACAGCGATCGCTGACAGTGGCGGTGCCCCGGGGGAGCGATTTCTCAAACCGGCCTGAGATCGAGACCGCGCTCAAAGGGCGAAAGGTCCAGCTCGAGCGTGAGAGCACCAGCCTCGACACGGAGCTTCTGGCTACGGCGGTGCCGATCGTCGAGGAAGACGGCGAAGTGCTCGGGGCGGTTCGCATCACACAGAGCGTCGCGCGGTCAACGGGCCGCGAATCGGTCTCGGCGGGCTTGGTGCTGGTCGCAGGGGTCGTGCTCGCGATCGGACTCATCGCGGGCGTATTCGTCGCCCGCCAGATGGCCCGTCCGATCCAGGCGCTGACCCGCTCGGCGGAGCAGATCGCGGAGGGCGACCTCGAGGTTCGCGCGCCGGTGGAGGGAGCTCGGAGCAGAGATGCTGTCGCAGCTCGTTCAACCGGATGACCGAGCGGCTCGCCGGCGTACTGCGGAGCCAGCGGGAGTTCATCGCCGATGCGTCCCATCAACTGCGAACCCCACTCACCGGGCTCAGGCTGAGACTCGAAGAGGCTCGGGTCGCTCCAACGATCCCGCAATCGATCGCGAACTCACGCCGCGGGCCGTGATCTCACCGTCTGACCCGGATCGTTGACGACCTGCTCCTCCTGAGTCGCCTGGGCGAGCGTGAGTCCAATCCCGCCGTCACCGATCTTTCGGGATTGGCGATCGAGGCGGCCCAGAGGTGGTCTCGCGACGCAGAGAAGAGAGGCATCGAGCTCATGCTCGATACCTCCGGGCGGGTTCTCGCCTGGTGTCCCCCACGCGATGCCGAGCACGTGCTCGACGCGTTGATCGAGAACGCACTTCTCTACGGGGGCGAGGAGATCACGCTGCGCGCCGGTCCGGACCGGCGGATCGAGGTCCTCGATCGAGGACCTGGAGTTGCCCGTGAAGAACAAGAGCGGATCTTCGAGCGGTTCCATCGCGGCAATCAAGGCCGTCGCGTCGAGGGCGGCACCGGACTCGGGCTCTCGATCGCGCGTGGCCTGGCGAGCGCATGGGGCGGTGACGTGACGGTCGAGAATCGCGCCGACGGGGTGGGAACTCGCGCGACCGTTACGTTCCCGCCTCCACCGTCCGACGACGCCTCGGAACAGCGGGAGCGCTGATGGCCCGAGGCACCCTGGTCACGATCGGACTCGCGCTCGCTGGGATCGCGATCGCCGTGGGCCTGGGTGTCGCCGCCGCGTACCTGACCACACCCAGCGTCGGGATCTCGACGAGCCACCCTCGGTCTCCGAGGAGCTGGTGGAGTCCGACCCAGGCTCTGGTTCGGGACGCGGAAACCAGGTGAAGGATGGGCATCGGGCACCGGAGCGGGTGATGACGACTCGAGCAAGCCGAACCCTGGTCAGGATCAACACGCGACCACGGAGTCGCCCGAGGACTCAGCCGAGATCGAACCTGACGGCGATGATTAGGGGCCCCGACTAGGTAGTGGCTGCGGAGAAGGTCCGGTGGTCGGCGCGGACGAAATGGCGGTTTCGCGCGCGTAGTTTCGTCGGCGATGAATTCGCCTCGACTGGGACGCGATCCAACGATGGGCACGAAGCGTCGCGACATCCATCTCGCTCACCAAGCGCAGCAGAGCGTATGAGCGGCGGCGGCCGCACGCAGGAGCACTCGAAGGCCGGCCTGGTCCTCGAAGGCGCTCGGGCGTTCGGCGTGATGTTCACTGGGCCGATCGTCCTGATCGCGTTGGTGATCGCCTCGATCCTCAACTTCATTGGCGGGTATCCGTCGCCTGCGAGCCCCGCGCCCGACCGCGGTCGCAATCCTCGCCGCGACGGCGGTGTACGCGCGCGTGATCCGGCCATGGCACTTGCGCTGGGGGTCGACTGCGTCGGACACGGCCGCCGAGCTTCCCGGCGACGAGCTCCTTCCCGACGAGGGTCTCAATATCGTCCACGCCATCTCGATTGGCGCGCCTCGTGGTGAGGTCTGGCCATGGGTCGCCCAGTTAGGCCAGGACCGCGGCGGCTTTTACAGCTACGAGTGGCTGGAGAACATGGCCGGCTGCAGGATGCGAAATGCCGATCGCATCCACCCAGAGTGGCAGTTGCGAGAGGTCGGAGAGACCCTCTACCTCCATCCGCGCAATGGCCTCAAGGTCACGAAGTTCGAGCCGGGCGTCTCCCTCGGCCTCGAGGGCTGGGGGACGATCGTGCTCCGGCCGCTCGAAGGAGACCGGACCCGCCTGATCGTCCGCAGCCGGGTTCCCCAGGGCACCGCGACAGCGCTCTACGCGAGCCTTATGGAGATCCCCCACTTCCTGATGGAGCGCCGGATGCTGCTCGGGATCAAGGATCTAGCCGAGCGCCGGCACCGCGAGCTCAGTGGTGGCTACGCAGACGGTTCCGCATCCACTGCGGATGACCCGAGCTACGCCGCGAGCGAGACTCGCGGCGATTCAATCCCCGACCCAGCAGGAGGCCCCCGATGACCGACACGGAAGCCCACGACGCCGGAAGCGACATTCGCAAGCAGGCGCGCGAGCGAGTCGAGAAGAAGCGCGACTTCAAGACACACATCTTCATCTACCTCATCGTCAACGCGGCCCTGATCGGGATCTGGGCGATCGCCACCCCGGATTCGCTGTTCTGGCCGATCTTCGTGATCCTCGGCTGGGGCATCGGCGTCGCGGGCAACGCCTGGGACGTCTTCGTCCGCAAGCCGATCACTGATGACGAGATCGATCGCGAGGAACAGCGGCTGCGCGAGAAGCGCGTCGTCGCCTGACGACTCATGGCGACCTCAAGGGCACAGTCTCCGCCGGCCCCGGCCTACCCGGTCACGTTCTCGGTCGATTACCCCGACCGCCCGCTCGATCGCCTGACCTCGGCTTTCCGGCTCTTCACCGCCATCCCGATCACGATCCTGCTCTTCACGATCATCGGGTGGTCGGGAACCTTCGGCGATCCCGGGGGAGCGACGACGACGATCGTGATCGCCGGCGTCGGCTTCCTGTTCCTGCCGGTCGTCCTGATGCTGCTCTTCCGGCGCAAGTACCCGCGCTGGTGGTTCGACTGGAACCTGAACCTTCAGCGCTTCGGCAACCGCATCTCCGCCTACTTGCTGTTGATGGACGATCGGTACCCGTCAACCGACGAGGAGCAATCGGTCCACCTCGGCTACGAGTACCCGGACGCCCAGTATGAGCTGAGCCGCTGGCTGCCGCTCGTCAAATGGTTCCTGGCGATCCCCCACTACGTGATCCTGGCGTTCCTCACAGTCGGCGTCGTCTTCGCCGCAATTGCTGCCTGGTTCGCGGTCCTCTTCACCAGCCGCTACCCGCGTGGGCTCTTCGATTTCATCGAGGGCGCGCTGCGCTGGCACAACCGCGTCGTCGGCTACTCGTACACGCTGGTCACGGACAGCTACCCGCCGTTCCGGCTGAGCCCATGACCCTGCAGCACCAAGTCTGAGGGTGACGACCGAAGTTGTGATCCCGACTCCGCGCGGCGAGATGCCCGCCTACCTGGCCACACCGGCCGGCGAAGGGCCCTGGCCGGGGTCGTCGTGGTCCACGACGCCCTGGGGATGAGCACCGACGTCCGCAACCAGGCGGACTGGCTCGCAAGCGAGGGCTTCCTCGCGGTGGCCCCCGATCTCTATTACTGGGGGCGCCGGATCAGGTGCCTGATCTCGACTGTCCGGGTCGGAGAGCGACCGCTGAGCGAACTCGACGCGACACGACGTTGGCTGGCGGAGCACGAGCAATGCAGCGGGAAGGTCGGTGTGATCGGCTTCTGCATGGGTGGGGACTTCGCGCTGATGATGGCGCCACGCGACGGGGTCTCGGCGGCGAGCGTCAACTACGGCGGCGCCACGAAGGGCGTCGAGGAGGCCCTCCCCGACGTCTGCCCGATCGTCGGCAGCTTCGGCGCGAAGGACCGGTGGCCCGGGATGAGGCGGGTTCCCGCTCGCCTCGAGTCGATGCTCGACGGGGCGGGCGTCGACCACGACATCAAGGTCTACCCAGACGCGGGGCACGGCTTCCTCAACGACCACGATCCCGACGAACTGCCCCTCTGGGTCAGGGCGATCGCAAAGCTCGCTGCGGCCAGTTTCCACGAACCCTCCGCCCGCGACGCGCGCCGGCGAATCACCACTTTCTTCCACACTAATCTCGGATAAGTCCACTCCCCAAGTGAAACGACTCCGCGTGCGCGGTCAGCTGCCGACGTAGGCCGCGAGGTGCTCGCCGGTGAGGGTGGAGCGGGCGGCGACGAGGTCGGCGGGTGTGCCCTCGAAGACGATCCGGCCGCCGTCGTGGCCGGCGCCGGGGCCGAGGTCGATGATCCAGTCGGCGTGCGCCATGACCGCCTGGTGGTGCTCGATGACGATCGACCGACTTGCCGGAGTCGACGAGGCGGTCGAGCAGGCCGAGCAGCTGCTCGACGTCGGCGAGGTGGAGGCCGGTGGTCGGCTCGTCGAGGACGTAGACGCCGCCCTTCTGGCCCATCTGGGTGGCCAGCTTGAGCCGCTGCCGCTCGCCGCCGGAGAGCGAGGTGAGCGGCTGGCCGAGGCTGAGGTAGCCGAGCCCGACGTCGGCGAGCCGGTCGAGGATCTTGTGCGCGGCCGGGATGCTGCGCCTCGCCGTCGCCGAAGAACTCCTCGGCCTCGGTCACCGACATCGCGAGCACCTCGCTGATGTCCTTGCCGCCGAACTCGTACTCGAGCACCTCGGCCTGGAACCGCTTCCCCTCGCACTCCTCGCAGGTGGTGGCGACGCCGGCCATCATCGCCAGGTCGGTGTAGACGACGCCGGCGCCGTTGCAGTTGGGGCAGGCGCCGTCGGAGTTGGCGCTGAACAGCCCCGGCTTCACGCCGTTGGCCTTCGCGAACGCCTTGCGGATCGGGTCGAGCAGCTTGGTGTACGTCGCCGGGTTGCTCCGCCGCGAGCCGCGGATCGCGGCCTGGTCGACCGTCACCACCCCGTCCCGCCCGGACACCGAGCCGCCGATCAGCGAGCTCTTGCCCGAGCCCGCCACCCCGGTGACGACGACCAGCACCCCGAGCGGGATGTCGACGTCGACGTCCCGCAGGTTGTTGGTGTCGGCGCCGCGCACCTCCATCGCCTCCGACGACTCCCGCACCGAACGGCTTCAGGGAGGCGCGGTCGTCCAGGTGCCGCCCGGTGAGCGTGTCGCTGGCCCGCAGCCCTCGACGGTGCCCTCGAACACCACCTCTCCGCCCTCGGCGCCGGCGCGCGGGCCGAGGTCGACGACGTGGTCGGCGATCGCGATCGCCTCGGGCTTGTGCTCGACGACGAGCACGGTGTTGCCCTTGTCGCGCAGCCGCAGCAGCAGGTCGTTCATCCGCTGGATGTCGTGCGGGTGCATCCCGATCGTCGGCTCGTCGAAGACGTAGGTGACGTCGGTCAGCGAGGAGCCGAGGTGGCGGATCATCTTGGTGCGCTGCGCCTCGCCGCCGGAGAGCGTGCCCGAGGGCCGGTCGAGCGAGAGGTAGCCGAGCCCGATCTCCACGAACGAGTCAAGGGTCTCCCCCAGCGCCTCCAGCAGCGGCGCCACCGACGGCTCGTCGAGGCCGCCGACCCACTCGGCCAGGTCGGTGATCTGCATCGCGCACACGTCGGCGATGCTCTTCCGCTTGATCTTGGAGGACCGGGCCTCCTCGCTCAGCCGGGTGCCGTCGCACTCGGGGCAGGTGGTGAACGTGATCGCCCGGTCGACGAACGCCCGGACGTGCGGCTGCATCGCCTCCGGGTCCTTGGAGAGGAACGACTTCTCGATCTGCGGGATCAGGCCCTGGTAGGTCAGGTTGATGCCCTCGACCTTGATCTTGGTCGGCTCCCGGTAGAGGAGGTCGTGGAGCTCCCTCTTGTTGTACTTGCGGATCGGCTTGTCCGGGTCGAAGTAGCCGCAGCCCCGGAAGATGCGCCCGTACCAGCCCTCCATGCTGTAGCCGGGGATCGTCAGCGCGCCCTCGTTCAGCGACTTGCTGTCGTCGTAGAGCGCCGACAGGTCGTAGTCGGTGACCGAGCCCCGGCCCTCGCAGCGCGTGCACATGCCGCCGGTGCGGCTGAACGTCGCCACCTTGGTCGTGGTCTTGGCGCCGCGCTCGATCGTGATCCCACCGCTCGCCTTGACCGAGGCGACGTTGAACGAGTACGCGCTGGGCGAGCCGATGTGCGGCTTGCCGAGCCGGCTGAAGAGGATGCGCAGCATCGCGTTGGCGTCGGTGACGGTGCCGACGGTGGAGCGGGCGTCGGAGCCCATCCGCTCCTGGTCGACGAGGATCGCCGTCGTCAGCCCGTCGAGGACGTCGACCTCGGGCCGCGCCAGCGTCGGCATGAAGCCCTGCACGAAGGCGCTGTAGGTCTCGTTGATCAGCCGCTGCGACTCCGCGGCGATCGTGCCGAACACCAGCGAGCTCTTGCCCGAGCCGGAGACGCCGGTGAACGCGGTCAGCCGGCGCTTCGGGAGCTCGACGGTGACGTCCTTGAGGTTGTTCACGCGCGCGCCCTGCACGCGGATCAGGTCGTGGCTGTCGGCGACGTCCGGCGAGGGCATCGCGGCTCAGGTGCTGCCGTTCATGAAGACCCTCTGTCCTCGTCCGTATCGCCCGTTTCCCCGTACTCGTCGTGCAGGTTCCACCACTCATACGGCGGGGTCTGCGGATATCCCTCCGGCGAGTCCTCCCACTCCTCCTGGCGCCCAAGGGCGGTGATGTCGAGGTAGCTCCAGGTGCTCCCCATCGCCTCGTCGCCGCGGTTGTCGACGAGATAGGTGCGAAGGATCCGGTCGCCGTCGCGCAGGAAGGCATTGGTCCCGTGCCATTCGCCCACACCGAAGTCGGCGTCGAAGTCGTCCGTGATCGTGTACCAGGGGATCTCCCACCCCATTCGCGCCTTCCAGCGCTCGATGTCCGGCTGCGGCGCGCGCGAGGCGAACGCGAGGGTCGTGTCGCGAGCGTTCAGGTGCGCGAGATGAGCGACCTGGTCGGCGAGGAACGAGCAGCCGACGCAGCCTCGCTCCGGCCAGCCCCGCACACCCGGCTCGTAGAAGAAGCGGTAGACGATCAGCTGACGCCGGCCCTCGAAGAGGTCGAGCAGGCTGGCGGGGCCGTCCGGGCCCTCGAAGGCGTACTCCTTCTCCACCGCCATCATCGGCATCCTGCGCCGCTCGGCGGCCAGCGCGTCGCGCCTGCGGGTCAGCTCCTTCTCCTTCACGAGCATCTCCTCGCGCGCGGCCTCCCACTCCTGCGGCGACACGATCGGCGGGGTGTTCATCACGGCATCCCTCCTCGAGGAGCTCGTCGTCAACGCGTTTCCTGGTTGGACCGGCCTGACCACGGAAACTAATCGCCTAGGCCGCCTCCCGCCATTCGTCGAGCGCGTCCGAGTCCGCCAGGCGCGACATGCCGGAGCGCTCGAGGTCTCGGACCCGCTTCTGGGTGATGCCCAGATCGCTCGCGATCTCGCGCACGGTCGCCTCGGGCTCGCCCGTGGTGCCGAAACGCCGCCTCAGGACCCTGCCCTCGAGCTCGGGCAGCCGGTCAAGCGCCGCATCGACCGCCTGCTCGCGGGCGTTGTCCATCGCCTCGTCCTCGACGGCCGGCGCCTGGTCGGCGCGAAGCTCCCCGAGCGTCGTCTCGCTCTCCCCCACCGGCTGGTCGAGGCTGGCGCTGACCCGGGCGAGATCCCGCAGCGCGCCGACCTCTTCGATCGTCAGCTCGGAGCGAGCGGCGATCTCCTCCTCGGTCGGCTCGCGGTCGAGCTCGACGGCCAGGGCCGCCTCCGTGCGGTTCACCTTTCGCAGCTGCTGGGCCACGTGGGCCGGAACCCGGATCGGCCGACCCGTGTTGTCGAGGCCGCGCTGGATCGCCTGGCGGATCCACAGGGTCGCGTAGGTCGAGAACTTGTAGCCGCGGCGCCAGTCGAACTTCTCCGCGGCGCGAACCAGGCCGGGCATCGCCTCCTGGACGAGGTCGGGCAGCGGAGAGGCCGAATCCCTGGTGCTTGCGCGCGATCGAGACGACCAGCCGCAGGTTGGAGTTGATCAGGCGCTCCTTCGCCTCGAGGTCACCGCGCTCGATCCGCTTCGCGAGCTCGAGCTCCTCGGCCGCGGTGAGCAGCGGGAACTGCCCGATCTGGTTGAGGAAGATCCGGAAGCTGTCGGTGGTCTCGACGTCGGCGTGCTCGGCACGCCTGCGCCCCTTGGGGGTCGCGGCGCCCGGCGCTGTTGAATGTTCGCCGCGGGGTCGGTTACGGGTCCGCCCGGCGGCAGAAGGCTGGGTTCGGGGCACTTTGAGTCCTTTCTGATCTGGAGTGGCGCCCGACTTCGAGCCGGTTCCGGCCGAGCGATCGAGGGCGCGGCGCAGCTCGTATCGGGTGAAGCGAGGGGCCCGGCTACCTCGGTGTCCAGGCCGACCCTGAGGGTCATTATAGCAGGTAGTTGCCTGGACAACTAACCGCATTTTCGCAAGCTAGACAGGCGCGTAGCGGTGGTGGATCGCGAGGGCGTTGCCGTCGGGGTCGGAGAAGAACGCCTGGAAGCACACCCCGGAGTCGAGCGTGTCGCCCTCGAACTCGACGCCGCGCGATTCGAGCTCGGACTTCGCGGCGTCGAAGTCCTCGACGCGGAACTCGATCGGGTGCGTGTGGGCGTTGAACTCGAGGCCGAACCCGTCCGACTGCATGATCGCGATGGTCAGGTTGCCGGTCTCGAACTCGATGCCGGGCATGTCGCCCCACTGCTTCGACTTCTCCAGGCCGAGCACGTTCTCGTAGAACTCGACCGCGGCGTCGAAGTCCTTGGTCGGCACCGTTATGAAGTCCGTGCCGGTGATCAGCGGCGTCGTTTCACTCATCCGTCCATCTCCTGTCCCAGGTGGTGCGCGTTTAGAGGCCGGAGTATCGCCGGAAGCCGAGCCCGGCGAGGTCTCGCCCCATATCCTGTGGGCGATGAGCAATCGCCTGGAGCCGCTGGGCGTCGAGGCCGGCCGCCACCATCTGCGGCCCCTCTTCGACCGGATCGTGATCAAGGAGCTCGACTCGGACCGGATGCGACGCTCCGGCCTCGTCGTACCACCCGGGAGCCACGACCCGCCCCCGCAGCAGGGAATCGTGCTCGCCGTCGGCCCCGGGCTCGACTGGTGGGAGCACGTCGGCGTCTCGATGCCCGTGCAGCCCGGCGATCACGTCGTCTTCCCGGCGTCGGCCGGGGTCTGGGTGGAGGTCGACGAGGAGCGCCTCCTCGTCTGCGGCGTCGGCGACCTGCTCGGCGTGCTCGAGTCCGCGCGCGGGCCGGACGAGGGCTAGTACCGGCTCGAAGCTCCTCGTAATCGAGGTAGGGTCGGTCGCATCGTGCATGTGCCGCTCCTCGAAGAGCACCCGAGGCCGCTGCAGTTCGTGCTCGTCTTCGTCCTCCCCGCGGCCTTCGGCGCCGTCACGGGCTACTTCCTGGGCGTCTCGGAGTCGACCTACCTCGTCCTCTCGCTGATCGGGATCGTCGGTGGCGTCGGCGCCGGCTACGACCACGTCGGCGCCAAGGCGGGCGCGGCCCGCGGCGTGATCGCCGGATCGGTCTTCGGCGCCTCGATCCTGATCGCGCACGAGATCCACGGCGCCGAGGCCAAGGCCCACCTGCCCGAGCCGCCGATCCTCCTGGTCGTGATCACGACCGTGCTCGCCGTCGCCTTCGCCGCGCTCGGCGGCTGGCTGCGCGGGCGCTCGCTGCGAACGGACGGAGAGCCGGCGGCCGGAGCGCCTGCGGCCGCAGCCCCCTCGCCGGAAGGGTCGCAGGCGCCTGCCGCCCAAGCAGCCGCCGGGGAGACGACCTCCCATGCTCAGTTCGAGAAGCCTCCCCTCTCCCCCGCCCCGCCCGCCGCTCCCCCCGGCACGGTGGTCAGCCTCAGCTCGGGCAGCTTCGAGGAATTCCGCTCGCTCGGCATGTCGGTGACCCAGGCGAGGCGGGTGGTCGAGTTCCGCGACCGGGACGGCTACACGAGCGTCGACGACCTCGATCGCGTCCCGGGCTTCTCGCGCGAGTTCCTCGCCCAGGTGAAGTCCCGGGTCACCGTCTGAGCGCAGCGGGCCTCAGTCCCGCTTCGGCAGGAGCGCGGGATCGTCCTCGTGCTCGCGGAAGAAGCGCACCATCGCCCCGGCGTAGTCGCGGAAGTTCGGCGGGCGCAGCCCATGCGGGGAGAGCACGCGGACGGCGCGGCGCGTGTCGAAGGTGACCGGGTGGTTCAGGTATTCGATCGACTCCCGCGGCGCCCCGCCGAACATGTCGCGGACGAACTTCGAGCGCAGCGAGTTCGCCACCAATGACGGCGGGATCCGCCCCTTCGGCGCGCGCCCCGCGTACTCCTGGGAGAGGGCCTCGGTGAGCTCGGCGGCCGTCAGGGGCTCGGGGTCGGTCAGGTGCAGCGTCGCCGATTCGGCCCCCGGATCGGTCGCGCACGCCGCGATCGCCTCCACCACATAGTCGACCGGAACGACGTTGAACGGCGCGTCCGAGCGCCCGAACTGGGGCACCGCCCGCCCCCTCCTCTCGGCCTCGGCGATCGTGCGGAGGATGTAGTACGGGCCGTCGAACTTCTGCGTCTCTCCGGTGCTTGAATCGCCGACCACGATCGCCGGCCGCAGGATCGTCGTCGGCACCCGGTCCATCACCTCGCGCACCCAGACCTCGGCCTGGAACTTGGTGGACTCGTAGTGGTTCTTGAAGTCCTGTCCGAGGCTGAGCTCGTGCTCGTAGACGACCCCGGTGCGCTTCCCGGCGACGTAGGCCGTGCTGACGTAGGCGAGCCGCTCGAGCGACTCCGCCTCGGCGCAGAAGTCGAGCACGTTCCCGGTCCCGTCGACGTTCACGCGCTGCGCGACGCTCAGCGGCACGGCGAGGTCGTAGATCGCGGCGAGGTGGTAGGCACGGCGCATCTCCGCGCGCAGGCGCTCGCGCTCGCCGTCGGCCAGGCCCAGGCCCTGCTGGGCGATGTCGCCGGCGACGAGCTCGATCCGCTCGGCGTCGATCTCGGCCGCCGCCGCTCGCGCCGGCTCCAGCATCCGTTCCTCGACGAGGGCGACGATCCGCTCCTCCGGATCGCCCTCGAGCAGACGCGCCGCGAGGCGGCGGCCGATGAAGCCCGGGAAACCTGTGAGGAGTGAGAGTGCCATTCGCGGGGTAGGTTTGGGGCGGCGAAATGTAACATCGTTTGATGTAAAGGTCATGAGCATCGACTCCCCCACCCTTCGCGAGTACCTGGATGGCGAGCATCAGCTCGTCCGCGAGCACGTGCGCGCGGTCCTCGCGAGACCCGAGTTCGAGAAGGAGCGGGAGCCCCTTCCCACCGCCGAGTACCGCGAGCGGGTGATGGGGTGGGCGAAGACGCTCGCCGAGACCGGGGGGCCTTCGCTGCTGTTTCCCCGCGAGTTCGGCGGCTTCGACCAGGTCGGCGCCGCGATCGCCGCGTTCGAGACCCTCGCGCACTCCGACCTCTCACTGCTGGTCAAGTGCGGAGTGCAGTTCGGGCTCTTCGGCGGCGCCGTCCACCATCTCGGCACCCGCAAGCACCACGAGGCCTACCTGAACCAGATCGCCACCCTCGAGCTGCCGGGCTGCTTCGCGATGAGCGAGACCGGCCACGGCTCGAACGTGCAGCGGGTCGGGACCACAGCCACGTACGACCCGGCCGCGGAGGAGTTCGTCGTCCACACCCCGACGCCAGAGGACGCCAAGGACTACATCGGCAACGCCGCCGACCACGGCCGCCTCGCCGCCGTCTTCGCCCAGCTCGTCGTCGGCGGCGAGAACAAGGGCGTGCACGCGCTGCTCGTCCCGATCCGCGAGGAGGACGGCTCAGTCTGCGACGGGGTGACGATCGAGGACTGCGGCCACAAGCTCGGCCTCAACGGCGTCGACAACGGGCGCCTCTACTTCGACAAGGTGCGCGTGCCGCGCGACAACCTCCTGGACCGCTACGCCGAGGTGAGCGCGGCCGGCGAGTACTCGAGCCCGCTGGAGAACCCCGACCGCCGGTTCTTCACGATGCTCGGCACGCTGATCCAGGGCCGCGTCTCGGTCGGCGGCGCCTCGATCAGCGCGACCAAGTCGGCCCTGACGATCGCGATCCGCCACGCGGTGAAGCGCCGCCAGTTCGGCCCGCCCGACTCCGACGAGGAAATGCCGCTGCTCGATTTCCGCGTCCACCAGCGCCGCCTCCTCCCCGCTCTGGCGACGACCTACGCGCTCAGCTTCGCCCAGATCTCCGTGGTCGCCGAGCTCGACCGGATCTTCGGCCGCGACGACGTCGACCAGGCGCGGCGCGAGCTCGAGACCCGCGCCGCCGGCCTGAAGGCGGTGGCGACCTGGCACGCGACGGAGACGATCCAGACCTGCCGCGAGTGCTGCGGCGGCGCCGGCTACCTGAGCGAGAACCGCTTCGCCGAGCTGAAGGCCGACACCGACGTCTTCACCACCTTCGAGGGCGACAACACGATCCTCCTCCAGCTCGTCGCCAAGAGCCTCCTGACCGGGTTCCGCGACGAGTTCGGCGAGATGAACCCCTTCGAGACGGCGGGCTTCTACGCCGGCCAGGCGTGGGAGACCGTGGTCGAGCGCACCGGCGGCCGCGAGATCCTCCAGCGCCTCACCGACGACCTGATCCCGAGCCGCGAGCGCGACGAGGACCTCCTCGAGCGCGAGTACCAGCTGAACCTCTTCCGCTGGCGCGAGGACCACATGCTCGCCGGCGTCGCGCGACGGCTGAAGCGCGGGATCGACGACGGCGCCGAGCCATTCGACGTCTTCAACGACGCCCAGGACCACGTCCTCGCCACCGCCCGTGCGCACGTCGACCGCGAGGTGCTGGAGGCGTTCGTCCAGGGGATCGAGGACTGCGACGACGGCGGCCTTTGCGAGGCCCTCGGCCGCCTCTGCGACCTCTACGCGCTGGCGACGATCGAGCGCGAGCGGGCCTGGTACCAGGAGCACGGCCGGATCTCCTCGACTCGCTCGAAGATGGTGACCCGCGCGGTCAACGAGCTCTGCTCGGAGCTGCGGCCGGACGCCGCCGAGCTCGTGGACGCCTTCGGCATCCCCGACGCGGTGCTGGCGGCGCCGATCGGCCTCCCCGGCGGCGAGGCGAGCCGCACCTCGATGGCGGACATCGGCGACGAGTTGCCGAACGCGGGCATGCTCCTCGGCGAAGCGGGTATGGGCTCGGCGTCATGAGTCAGGCCCCACGACGACCCGCCGCGATCCTCGGCGGCAACCGGATCCCGTTCGCCCGCCAGAACGGCGCCTATGCCGAGGCCTCCAACCAGGACATGCTCACCGCGGCGCTCGACGGGCTCGTGAGCCGCTTCGGGCTGCACGACACGACGCTCGGCGAGGTCGCCGCCGGCGCGGTGCTGAAGAAGAGCCGGGACTTCAACATGACCCGCGAGAGCGTGCTCGGCAGCGCCCTCGCCGCGGACACCCCCGCCTACGACGTCCAGCAGGCCTGCGGGACCGGGCTCGAGACGACGATCCACGTCGCCAACAAGGTCGCGCTCGGCCAGGTCGAGTCGGGCATCGCCGGCGGAGTCGACACGACGAGCGACGCGCCGATCGAGGTCAACGAGGACCTCCGCCGCGTCCTGCTCGACCTCAACAAGGCAAAGTCGGTGCCCGAGCGGCTGCGGCTGCTCGGCCGCCTCCGGCCCGGCCAGATCGTGCCGCTCATCCCCCGCAACGAGGAGCCGCGTACCGGCCTCTCGATGGGCGAGCACCAGGCGATCTCGACGAAGCGCTGGGGAATCGGCCGCGCCGAGCAGGACGAGCTCACGCTGCGCAGCCACCAGCGCCTCGCCGCTGCCTATGACCGCGGGTTCATGGACGACCTGATGACCCCGTTCCTCGGGCTCGAGCGCGACCAGAACCTGCGCGCCGACTCGACCCTCGAGAAGCTCGCCAAGCTGAAGCCGGTCTTCGGCGACGGGCCCGACGCGACGATGACCGCGGCCAACTCCACACCGCTGACCGACGGCGCCTCGACGGTCCTGATCGGAAGCGAGGAGTGGGCCGAGGAGCGCTCGCTGCCGGTGCTCGCCCACCTCGTGGACGCCGAGACCGCGGCGGTCGACTTCGTCCACGGCGGCGACGACCTGCTCGGCGCGCCGCTCTACGCGGTGCCCCGCCTGCTCGCCCGGAACGGCCTCGCGCTCGGCGACTTCGACTTCTACGAGATCCACGAGGCGTTCGCCTCGCAGGTGCTGATGACGCTCAAGGCGTGGGAGGACCCGGCATTCTGCTCGGAGAAGCTGGGCCTCGACGGGACCTTCGGCTCGATCGACACTGGACAAGCTGAACGTGAACGGCTCCTCGCTCGCGACAGGGCACCCGTTCGCGGCCACCGGGGGTCGGATCGTCGCGACCCTGGCGAAGCTCCTCGCCGAGCGCGGCTCCGGCCGCGGGCTGATCTCGATCTGCGCCGCCGGCGGCCAGGGCGTGACCGCGATCCTCGAGAGGAACCCGTCTTGAGCCCGACCGACCGCTTCCAGTCGATCGCCAACTCGCCCGTCGGCGGGCGGATCACGAAGACGCTCGGCCTGCCCACGCCGCCGATCCTCGAGCGCCACGAGCCCGGCAAGCCGGTCGTCGGCGGCCCGGTGCTCCTCGGCAGCGCCCACGGCGGCCGCCTCGAAGAGCCAGCGACCGAGGTCCTGCGCTCGATCGGCGCCCACATCGAGGCGGATGCGGCCGCGGTCGCCGGCGACGACAGCGCGGATCTCTCCGCGATCGTCTTCGACGCCACGGGCATCGACGGGGTCGAGCGCCTGAAGGCGCTCTACGAGTTCTTCCACCCGGTGATCCGCGGACTGCGGCGAAGCGGCCGGGTGGTCGTCCTGACCACGCCGCCCGACGAGGCCGACGCGCCCGACGAGGCCATCGCCCAGCGCGCGATCGAGGGCTTCGTGCGCTCGATCGGCAAGGAGGTGGGCTCGCGCGGCTCGACGGCGCAGACCGTCCAGGTCGGGCGCGGCGGCGAGGCGGGCCTCGAGTCGACGCTGCGCTTCCTGCTCTCGGCGCGCTCGGCGTACGTATCCGGCCAGGTGATCCGGCTCGAGGCGACCGAGGCTGCGGACGTCGTGACGCCGGAGGACTGGGACGAGCCCCTCGCCGGCCGCGTCGTCGCCGTCACCGGCGCCTCGCGCGGGATCGGCGAGTCGATCGCGACCGTGCTCGCCCGGGACGGCGCCGAGGTGCTTGCGATCGACATCCCCGCCGCGGGCGAGGCCCTGAGCGAGGTCGCCAATCGGATCGGAGGCTCTTCGCTGCAGCTCGACATCACCGATGCGGAGGCGCCGGCCCGCCTCGCCGATCACGTCGCCGAGCGCCACGGGCGCCTCGACGGGCTCGTCCACAACGCGGGGATCACCCGCGACAAGACGCTCGGCCGGATGACCGAGGACCAGTGGGACTCGGTCCTCGACGTGAACCTGGCGAGCCAGACGCGCCTGAACCGGGCCCTGTTCGAGCGCGACCTCCTCGGAGCCGGAGGGCGAATCGTCTCCGTCTCCTCGGTGAGCGGGATCGCCGGCAACCGCGGCCAGTCGAACTACGCCACCAGCAAGGCCGGGATCATCGGCATGGTCGCGCGCCCTCGCGCCGTCGATGCGCGAGCGCGGCGCGACGATCAACGCCGTGGCGCCGGGTTTCATCGAGACGGCGATGACGGCGGCGATGCCGCTTGCCGTGCGCGAGGGCGGGCGCCGCACCAACAGCCTCGTCCAGGGCGGAAAGCCGGTCGACGTCGCCGAGACCGTCGCCTGGCTCGCCGGCCCGGCCTCCGGCGCGGTCAACGGCAACGTCGTCCGCGTCTGCGGCCAGGCCCTGATCGGCGCCTAGCCGCAGCCCCGTGCCCTCCCTCCTCCCCTCCTACGCGAAGGCCCTCATCGGGCCGCTGATCCCCGGTGGCGGCGATGAGCTCCCCGACCACGACCTGGAGCAGACCGAGGTCGAGGTCGACCGCGAGCACCTCGCCGCGTACAACCGGGTCTGCGGGTTCGGCATCCGCGACACGCTCCCTCCGACCTACCCGCACATCCTCGGCTTCCCGCTTGCGATGTCGCTCATGACCGAGCGGGCCTTCCCGTTCGCTCTGCTCGGGATGGTCCACATCGGCAACCGGATCGAGCAGCGCACGGCGATCCCGCTGACGGCGAAGCCCACCGTGCGCGTCCGGGCCGAGAACCTGCGCCCGCACCGCCGCGGCCGCCAGCTCGACATGGTCACCGAGGTGGAGCTCGACGGCGAGGTCGCCTGGCTCGAGCACAGCAACTACCTGAAGCGCGGAGGGGGCGCCGACGAGTCGGCCGAGCCCAACCCGCTCACCGAGCGGATCGAGCCGGGCACGCTCGCCGAGAGCGCGGTCTGGAAGGTGCCCGGCGACATCGGCCGCCGCTACGCGGAGGTCTCCGGCGATCGCAACCCGATCCACCTGCACCCGCTGAGCGCCCGCGTCTTCGGCTTCCCCGGCGCGATCGCTCACGGGATGTGGACGCTCGCCCGCTGCCTGGCGGCCTTCGAGGGCCGCGTCCCCGAGGCGCAGACGAGCGAGGTCGCGTTCCAGGCCCCGCTGCGGATCCCGGGCAAGGCGCGCCTCGCCGACGCCCCCCGCGACGGCGGCTGGGACTTCAGCCTCGAGAGCCCGGACGGCGAGCGCGCGCACGTCGTGGGGACGCTCGATCCGGCCTGACCCGGCATCCGTGCGAGTTATTCCCAACAGGTGGGAACAACTCGCGACACGCCCCCGCTCAAGGCGGATAATGAGCCCAGCGTGATCGCCGGCCTCGCTCTCGCTCTCGCCTCCGCGATCGCGACCAGTGTCGGCTTCCTGTTCAAGCACCGCGGCGCCGTCCTCGCGCCACCCGTCGACGTCCGCCACCTCCTGCGCAGCGCCGCGGACCTCTTTCGCTCGCGCTGGTTCGCGATCGGCTGGGCGGTGGCGGTCTGCGCCTGGGGGCTGCACGTCGGGGCGCTCGCCCTCGCACCGCTCTCGATCGTGCAGGCGGTCCTCTCGGGCGGCCTGGTCTTCCTCGCGGTCTTCGCCGAGCGCTTTTTCGGCTTTCATCTGGGACGCCGCCAGTGGGCGGGCGTGATCCTGACGGCGATCGGGCTCGCGGTGATCGGGCTCACTTCGGAGTCCGGCGACGGCGACGCCTCGCCATTACGCGGTCGCGGCCCTGATCGCGATCGAGTGCGGTGGGCTCGTCGTCTGCCTGGCGGTCGCCTCCGCCGCCACCCACCGCCGTGTCCCGACCGCGGCGCAGGGCCTGATCCTCGGGGCCGTCGCCGGGGCGCTCTTCGGCATCTCCGACATCGCGATCAAGTTCCTCGTCGACGACACCGCAAGCGGGGTCCTGGAGCTGATCAGCCCGTGGACCGCGGCAGCGGTGATCGCCTCGGTCGTCGCCTTCTACGCCTCCGCGCGCGGGTTGCAGATCGGGCCCGGGGTCGAGGTGATCGCGCTCACGTCCGTCGCGGCGAACCTCGTCGCGATCGTCGGCGGCATCCTCGTCTTCCGGGATTCGATCGGAACGGGGACCGTTGAGATCGTCGGACGATTGCTCGCGTTCTGCCTCGTGATCGCCGGAGCCGCCCTGATCCCCGGCCCGGTCAGGGCAGCCGGCTCAGGTGGGCCCCGGAACGAAACGAGCCCGGCCGGAGCCGGGCTCGTGGAAGGCGACTTCGAGTCTGACTAGTCTAGGCCGCTTCGCGCCAGGCGTCGAGGGCGCTGTTGCCGGCGAGCCGGCGCAGCCCTCGGGCCTCGAGCTCGCGAACCCGCGCCTGGGGGATCTCGAGCCTGCGGCTCACGTCGCGGAGCGAGATCTCGCCCTCGCCGGCGGTCCCGAAGCGAAGCTCGAGCACCTTGCGCTCGGCCTCGGGAAGCGTCCCGAGGGCCTGGGCGACGGCGCGCTCGCGCTGGCGGTCGATGACCTCCTCGTCGAGCGCCGGGGTCTCCTCGTCGGCATGCAGCTCGCCGAACGTGGTGTCCCCGTCGCCGACGGTGGCGTCGAGGCTGTTCGTGACCCGCGAGAGGTCACGCAGGGCGGCGACCTCCTCGGCGGTGAACTTCGACTTGTCGGCGACCTCCTCGTCGGTCGGCTCGCGATCGAGCTTCGCGGTCAGCTCTGCCTCGGTCCGCCCCAGCGTGCGCTGCTGCTGGGCGATGTGGGCCGGCAGGCGAATCGGGCGGCCGGTGTTGTCCAGGCCGCGCTGGATCGCCTGGCGGATCCAGAGGGTCGCGTAGGTCGAGAACTTGTAGCCACGGCGCCAGTCGAACTTCTCGACGGCGCGGATCAGGCCGAGCATCGCCTCCTGGACGAGGTCCGGAAGCGGCAGGCCGAATCCCTGGTAGCGCCGCGCGATCGAGACGACGAGGCGCAGGTTCGAGTTGACCAGCTTCTCCTTGGCCGTGAGATCGCCGCGCTCGATCGCCTTCGCAAGCTCGAGCTCCTCCGCCGCGGTCAGCAGCGGGAACCGGCCGGCCTGGTTGAGGAAGAGCTGGAAGCTCTCCGGGGTCCCCAGGTCATCGGCAGCGTGCTCGGCGGGTCGACGCCGGTCGCGGGTGACGGACGTGGCGCTTGCGGGATGCTCTCCGCGGCGCCGGTTGCCGGCGCGTGCGTCCGAGTTGTTTCGAGTCCTTCGCATCTGTTTCTGTTCTTCCCTCTTCTTCATATTTCGGGGTGTTCGGGGGCGCGTCGCTGTCTCCCGGTCCTCCCCTCCGAGCGGCTGGCTCGGAGTCACGTCTACCCTGGCCTTGCGGCTGGGTTACGTGCCGGTGCACTGCTCCTGTCCGCGGCGAGGCGGCTGCGACTACCGGAGCAAGAAGATTTCGTGATACCCGCAAGGGCACCACACCATTCGTAAGATTATCATATTTAGTTGAGGCGTCAAGGAAAACGCCCCAATTTCCTACTGCTTCTTCCAGCCCCCTCCGAACAGGCGGCTGAGGCGCCCGCGCGAGCGGCTCGGGCTGAATCGCGGAGGGGCCTTCTGCGGCGGCGGCAACTGGGCCGCCTCTGCGGCGGTGATCGTCAGCGTCACCGCTCGCTCGGCCGTTCTCGCGACCTCCGGCCCGTCCACGAACCGGAGCCTGCCGTCGGAGTCCTCGATGACGATGCCGTCGAGGATGTGCTCGTCGTAGTTGTCGACGACCTCGTCTACAACCCCGCATTGGACGCCGTCGGAGCCGAACACGGGCGTGCCCCGCTCAACCGCGGCGTAGTGGATCGCATGACCCTCGTCAGTCATGTCCCAAGGATACGGGCGTCGCCGCCTGGGCTTCAGCAGGCGGGGTAGCTGCGACCCGCGGCGGCGGCGAAACGGCAGAAAACCGGTCGAGGCTCGAGCGGGTACCTCCCGTAGCGGAGCCAGGCGTAGCCATGCTCGCGCGGGTCGTGGGTGGAATCGCGCGGCTCGATCACTCGGTGGTAGACCACCCCGGCGACGTCGGGCATCGACTCGATCGTTCGCTGGATCCGCTCGATTGCGCTCGCCTGGCGCCGCTCGGGGGAGACGATCAGGTCGGCCGTCGAGACACCGGTCTCAGTCACCAGGATCGGTGTCTTGTCGCCGTGGGCGTCGCGAATCGAGCGCATGTCCGCGAAGGCCCGGCGAAAGCGGCTCCGGGGACCGACGCTGGCGCCGCTCGGGTAGGGGTGGAGGCCCAGGTAATCGGCGCTGCCACGCAGCGACGGCAGCGAGGCGTAGGCGACCGAGAGGAAATCGCGGACCGAGACCTCGCCCTTGACGGCGTCGGTCCGGCGCACGTTGAGCAGGCCGCCGGAGACGATCTTCGTCGTCGGGCTGACGGCCCTGATCGCGTGATAGGCGAGCGTCAGCAGCTCGGCATAGCGCTTCGGGTCCGGCGCCGGCCACCAGTAGTCGTCGGTGTTCGGCTCGTTCCAGACCTCGATCGTCGCGCGCGGGAAGCGCCTCGCCACCTCGGCCGCGTACTCGGCCCACTCGACGTTCATCGCCGGGCGCGGCGGGACCTCGCAGGAGCCCGCGGGTGGGTGAATGAAGGGCAGCCCGATCGAGGGATCGCAGTCGACCCCTGGCTCGCGCGCCCACGGCGGGGCGAAGCCGATGACGAAGATCGGCGTGACCCCGCGGGCGAGCGCGGCGTCGTAGAGCTGGTCCCAGCTCGCCCACCACCCCTCGGCCCAGGCGTCGGGCTGCGGCTCGGCGAGCCGCCAGTCGAGGTTGGTCCGGATCGCGTTCCCGCCGGCCACCCGAACCAGCCCCGCGTACTGATCGGGCGAGACCTGGTGCGCTCCGGCGACCGCGTCCTCGTTGAATCCGAGGATCTCCTCCGCGCCGGCGTCGGCGGTGAGGACGAAGAGGCCGAGGACGGCAGCGAGCACGGCGACGACGATCGCGTACACGCTCAGCCACCCCTGCCCCGTGGCACCGATCGAAGGCACGTCCCCCACGAGGCGGACGATCGTAGGAGAACGGCACAACCGGCGCGCCGCTAAAGCAGGTCGTAGCGTTGTGCCCGTGGCCGGTTACTCAGGCACGCCGCTCCCGAAGAAGCTCGGGATCCGAGAGGGCGATCGGGTCGCGTTCCCCAACGAGCCACCGGAGTTTCGTGGCGCGCTCGGCGCGCTGCCCGACGGGGTCGAGGTCCGCAGCCGGGCCCGCGGCCCGCTCGACGTGATCGTCGCCTTCTTCACGCGGCGAGCCGAGCTCGAGCGCCGGATCGACCGGCTGGTCGCCAACCTCGAGCGCGACGGCGGGCTTTGGATCGGCTGGCCGAAGCGCTCCTCCGGGGTCGAGACCGACATCACGGAGGACGTCGTCCGCGATGAAGGCCTCGCGCGCGGGCTCGTCGACAACAAGGTCTGCGCGATCGACGAGACCTGGTCCGGGCTCCGGCTCGTGATCCGGCTAGAGAACCGCTGACTCGAGGCAGTCGAAGCGGACGCGATTGCGCCAAACTCTCTTCTCGGGCATTGCGCAGGAGTCGACGTAGCAGCGGAGGGATGAGCAAACAAGTCGACAAGAACGATCTGGACGGCACGAGTGTCTGACTCACCTGATCGACGGCAGATCGCCACGCCCGACGAAGTAGCCGCCGGGCTCGTCGCACTCGATGGATCTCCATCGCCCGTGCCAGCTTCGGAGTGGCCCGGCAATCTGTCCCATCTCGACCATCCGGGCCTCTACTCGTGGTGGTCGTCCTCTGACGGCACGGATGACCTGTCGAACGGCCTCGGAGAGGAAGTAGCTCCCGGACGGATATACGTCGGGCAGGCCGGCGCGACGAGTTGGCCGTCCGGCACGATCGTTGGCGCGACCCTTGCGAGCCGAGTCGGGCGGAGCCACCTCCATGGTCGCATCTACGGCTCGACCTTCCGGCTGACGCTCGCCGCCTCTTTGCGTGGCTCCCTTTCGCTCGAGGTCAACGGGCCAAAGAGGCTCGCACCGGCGTCAGAGAAGGCGCTCACGACGTGGATCCACCGACACCTAGAGGTTGCGGTCCACCCGTTCCCGGACCGCGATGCCCTCAAGAGCCTCGAGGCGAGCGTCCTCGATGTCCTCGATCCGCCACTGAACATGGAGGGTCGGCCGCCCACCCCAGTCCGACACAGATTGGCCGAGCTTCGGCGAGCGCTGTCGGGCGCTTCGCGGGCGTCGGCCCCTTTTCGGGAGATCCGGCTCGAGAACCGCTGATCCGCGGGCACTACGCGCGCGCGAAGCCGGTCTCCTCGGCGAACGCGGCGATCTTGCGGGAGAGCTTGCCGCCCTTCCAGGAGAGCGGGGCCTCGCCCTCGGCCTCGCTGATGAGGCGCGCCTGCGGGAGCGCCTCGGCCCAGGCCTCCGCGACCGCGTACGGATGCCCCGGGTCGGCGACGTCGTGGCTGGCGACGACGAGCGCCGGCACGTCGAGGTTCTGGAGCTCGCCGATGCCGTCGAACGGGACCGAGCGCGGCACCTCGCGCAGCGCCTGGGCGACCGCTTCGGGGTGCTCGTGCAGCTTCAGCCGTGCCCTGGTGAAGCGCTGAATGGGCTCGCGCCACTGCTCGTCGAGGCCCTGGCGGAGCTGGACCTCGAGAAAGCCGTCGACGCCGCGCTCGAGCCCCTCGGCGAGCTCGTTCCACTCCGCGAGGACGTCGGCGGGCGGCTCGAGCCCGATCGTCACGGGGCCCGCGAAGACGGCGGCGCCGACCCGATCGGGGTTGGCGAGCGCCCAGGCCGCGATCGTGTGGGCGCCCATCGAGTGCCCGACGAGCAAGACCTTCTCCTCGCCGGCCGTCTCGTCGACGATCTCGCCGAGGTCGTCGCTCAGGTGCTCGTAGCCGTAGCCCTCCCCGTCGGGGGCGGGATCGGAGGTGCCGTGGCCTCGGGCGTCGTAGGAGGCGACGTGAAAGCCCTTTCGTGGCAGTGCCCTGGAGCCGTGGAGGACGTATCTGCGGGTCGCCGTGAGCCCGTGGGCGAGGACGACCGGCGGCCCCTCGCCCAGGGCCTCGCCACGCAGCACCCGCCCGCCGACGGCGCGCTCGAAGGGGCGGGGCTCGAGCGGGTCGTCGCTCATGCGTCGACCAGCTCCGGGACGTCGGCGATCGAATCGACCGTGGCGGTCGGCTCGACCCCGGAATCGCGGACGAAGTCCTCGCGGTACTTGCCGGTGCGGACGAGGATGCCGGCGAGGCCCTCGTTCATCGCCCCGGCGACGTCGGACTCGACGTCGTCGCCGACCATCGCCGCGTCCTCGGCCTCCACCCCGAGCCCGCCGAGGACGCCCTCGAAGAACGCCGGCGCGGGCTTGCCGACCACGTAGGCATCGGTCCCGCTCGCGTATTCGATCGCGGCCACGAACGGGCCGGCGTCGAGCGAGAGTCCGTCGCCCGTGAGCCAGAAGCGGTTCTTCTGCAGCGCGATCAGCTCGGCGCCGTCCATGACCATGCGGAACGCGCGGTTGAGGATCGGGAAGCCGAAAGCCTCGCCGAGGTCTCCCATGATCACCGCGTCAGGGCCCTCCCCCACCTCCCGCAGCTCGCCGAAGTCGTCCTTGACCTCGTCGTTCATGATCAGCGCGACGGTCTCGTGGCCGCGCTCCTCGCAGTGGCGGCGGGCGAGCGCGGAGGGCGTGATCAGCTCCTCGGCATCCACCTCGAAGCCGAGCCGCTCGAGCTTCTGCAACGTTTGCGCGCTCGAGCGGGCGGTCGTGTTGGTGACGAAGCGGAGCCCGAGGCCGGCGGAGCGGAGGCGGCCGACGGCCTCGACGGCGCCGGGAAGCTGGCGGTCCTCGACGTAGAGAACTCCGTCGAGGTCGACGAGCATCGCCTCGATCCCGTCGATCTCGGCCAACGCCCTTAGCCCTCCTCGAGCGTCGCCTTCTCGATCACGACGGGCTGTGACGGCGGCCCGTCGGAGCCGGTGATTCCGAGGTCCTCGATCGCACCGATCGTCTCCTCGCCCTCGACGACATTCCCGACGATCGCGTAGTCGGTGGGCAGGCCGGCGTCGGCGCCGGTGACGACGTAGAACTGGCTGCCGGAGCGGCCCGGGGGCTCGGCCGCGGTCTTCGCCATCGCGACCACTCCCTTGGTGTACGCGGTGTCTGGGGGCGGCGGCTCGTCGACGTAATAGCCCGGTCCGCCGGTCCCGTCGCCCGTGGGATCGCCGCCCTGGATCACGAACCCGGGTGCGACCCGGTGGAAGGTGGTGTCGTCGTAGACCCCTTCCTCGGCGAGGTAGGCGAAGGAAGCCGATGTCCGCGGCGCCTCCTCGGTGTCGAGCTCGACGGTGAAGCTGCCGCAGTTGGTCTCGAAGACGACGCGGGACCCGGCGGATGGCGGATCGAGGTCGGGGCGCTCGAGCTTCACCTCCTTCGCGGGAGGCGCCTCGACCTCCGTGCAGCCCGTATCGGAAGCCGTGGTCGAGGTCGTCTCGTCGTCGCCACCGCAGCCCGCGGAGGCGAGCGCGAGCGTCGTGAGCGCGAGGATGAGCGCCTTGGGCCGCATCGCGCGCCAGGCTATCGGGTGGCCATCCTGTCTCTAGAGTCCGCCCGCGTGAACGACGACCGCCGATATCTGCTCCTGGTCAACCCCTCCGCGGGAGGGGGCAAGGTCGGGGAGCTCCTGCCGCGCGCGGAGGCGGCGATGACCGCGAACGGGCTCGAGTACCGGCTCGTGCGGACGAAGAGCCTCGAGCACGGCGTCGACGAGGCGCGTTCGGCGGCGGCCGGGGGCGAGGTCCCCGTGGTGATGAGCGGCGACGGGCTGATCGGGCAGGTCGGCGGGGCGCTTGCCGAGGGCGATGTCCCGATGGCGGTGATGCCGGGCGGCCGCGGCAACGACCTCGCGCGCGTCGTCGGCATCCCCACCGAGCCCGAGGCGGCCGCTGCGCTGATCGCCGCCGGGACGACGCAGACGATCGACGTCGGCGAGATCAACGGCAGGCGCTTCCTGTGCATCGCCAGTTGCGGTTTCGACTCCGACGCGAACCGGATCGCGAACGAGACGAGGTGGGTGCGCGGCAACCTCGTCTACCTGTACGCGGCGCTGCGCGCGCTCGCGGCGTGGAAACCGGCGCGGTTCACCCTGACTCTCGACGGCCGCGAGCGGGTGGTCACGGGTTATTCCGTCGGCGCGGCCAACAGCAAGGCGTACGGCGGCGGGATGTACGCAGCCCCCGACGCCGTGCTCGACGACGGGCTCCTCGACGTCAGCTGGGTGGAGCGGATGAGCAAGGTCCGCTTCTTTACCCAGCTACTGCCGAGGGTCTTCAAGGGGACGCACGTCGAGCTGCCCGAGGTCGGGACGGAGCGTGCCGCCGACGTGCGGATCGAGGCCGACCGGCCGTTCGCGGTCTACGCCGACGGCGACCACATCGCCGACCTGCCGGCGACGATCCGGCTTCTCCCCCGCGCCCTGCACCTGATCGCTCCCGAGAAGCCGCCAGCGTGAGCGCGACGTTCGCCGCCAAGCTGGCCCTATCGCGGGCGGTCGGAAGGCTCAGCCGCCGCACCGGCCGCGGCGGTGGGACCACGCTCCCGGGACGGATGCTGCTGCGGATGGCGCCGGACGCGCTCGCCGTGCTCGGCGAGCGGCTGACCGCCGGGTCGACCGTGATCAGCGCGACCAACGGCAAGACGACGACCGCCGGCATGCTCGCCACCGCCATGCACGCGGCCGGGCGCGAGCCGGTGCACAACCGCGCCGGCTCGAACATGACCTGGGGGGTCGCGACGGCCCTGCTCGAGCAGTCCGGTGACGAGGGCCTCTTCGAGGTCGACGAGGCATGGGTCCCGCACGTCGTCGACGCCCTCGAGCCGCGCCTGCTCGTGCTCGGCAACCTCTTCCGCGACCAGCTCGACCGCTACGGCGAGCTCGAGCGTCTCGCCGACATCTGGGCCGGAGGTCGTGGCGGACCGCGAGGGCCGCTCGAGCTTCGTCCTCAACGCCGACGACCCGCTCGTCGCCGACCTCGGGCGCGACCGCGACCTGCGCCGGCGCGAGGGCGTCACCTACTTCGGGATCGAGGACGCGACCCAGGCGCTCCCCGAGCTCCAGCACGCCCACGACGCCAAGCACTGCCGGCGATGCGGCGCCGCCTACACCTACGAGCGCGCCTTCGTCGGCCACCTCGGCCACTACGACTGCCCGAACTGCGAGGCCGACCGCCCCATCCCCGACCTCGCCGCGATCGACATCGAGCTCGAGGGCATGAGCGGGGCGAGGTTCACGGTCCGCTCGCCCGAGGGCGAGATCCGCCTGCGGCTGCCCCTGCCGGGCCTCTACAACGTCTACAACGCCCTCGGCGCGCTCGCGGCGGCGCGCGGCGCTCGGCCTCGACCTGGAGGCCGCGGCGAAGTCACTCGAGGGGATGCGGGCGGTCTTCGGCCGGGTGGAGACGATCGAGGTCGGCGAGCGCCCGGTATCGATCCTGCTGATCAAGAACCCAGCCGGTGCCAACGAGGTCCTGCGGACGCTGCGGCTCGAGGCGGGCGCGAACGGCGTCGGCCCGACCAGGAGGGGCTGGACCTCTGGCTCGCCCTCAACGACCGGATCGCCGACGGCCGCGACGTCTCCTGGATCTGGGACGCCGACTTCGAGCTGCTCTCCGGGTCGGTCCGCCGGGTCGTCTGCAGCGGCACGCGGGCACCGGAGATGGCGGTGAGGCTGAAGTACGCGGGCTGGCCGGCCGAGCGGATCGAGGTTCGCGAGGCGATCGCCGACTCGCTCGACGGGGCGCTCGCAGCCGGCTCCGGGCCGCTCTACGCCCTCCCCACCTACACGGCCCTGCTCGAGCTGCGAAAGCTGCTCGCCGACCGCGGCCTCGCGCCCGCCTACTGGGCCTCATGAGCTCGGCGATCTCCGAACAGAGCGCCGCTGTGATCTGGCACGACGTCGAGTGCGGCGCCTACGGCGAGGACCTCGCGCTCTGGGAAGAGCTCGCGATTGCCGCTACACGCGGCGGCGCCTCCGGCGCCGACGTCATCGACCTCGGCTGCGGCACCGGGCGCGTGGCCCTCCATCTCTCCCGGCGCGGGCACCGGGTAACCGCGATCGACAATGACGCGCTCCTGATCGAGGCCCTGCGCGAGCGGGTCTCCGAGACCGGGCTGCCGGTAACGCCCCTCGTCGCCGACGCCTGCCGGTTCAGCCTCGACGAGCGCTGCCGGGTTGATCCTCGCCCCGATGCAGCTCGCTCACCTGCTCGTCCGCGGACGATCGCGCGGCGATGCTCGAGGCGATCGGGGCTCATTTGGCGCCCGGCGGCCTCGCGGCGATCGCGATCATGGCCATGGTGCCCGAATCCTGGCGAGCCGGGACCGACGGTAGTGCCCCGCGGCCAGACGTCCAGGAGCGCGGCGCCTGGATCTTCTCGAGCCTGCCGCGGGCGATCGTGGCCGACGCCGAAGGCATCACCGTCTACCGGCTCCGCCAGACCGTGTCGCCAGAAGGTGACCTGAGCGAGGAGGAGCACGTTTTCCGGCTCCGCGACCTCTCGGCCCGAGCGGCTGGAGGAGGAGGCGCTCGCCGCGGTCTACGCCCGCGCGAGCGCCGCGAGGTCGCCGAGACCGACGACTACGTCGGCTCCACGATCGTGGTCTTCGAGGGCGTCGAATGAGCGGTCCGGACGCCACCCTGCGGATGCTCGCGCTCTACCCGGAGCAGATGAACATCTATGCGGACCGCGGCAACATGATCTTCCTTCAGCGCCGCTGCGAATGGCGGGGCATCGGCTTCGAGCTGGCGGCGGCAGGGCCCGGCGAGGGCTTCGACCCCGGCGCCCACGACCTGATCTACATCGGCGGCGGCCAGGACCGCGACCAGGCGATGGTCGCCCGCGACATGGTCGACTCCAAGCGCGACGCGCTCGCCTCGGCGGTCGACGACGGGGCCGTCCTGCTCGCGGTCTGCGGCGGCTACCAGCTTCTCGGGCACAGCTATGAGATCGGTGAGGAGAAGCTGCCCGGCCTCGGCCTCGCCGACCTCGAGACCGTGCGCGAGGAGGGCCCGCGCCTGATCGGCAACGTCGTGATCGAAGCCGACCTCGGCGGCGGCCCGCGGACGATCGCCGGCTTCGAGAACCACGGCGGGCGCACACACCTGCACGGAGCCGAGCCGCTCGGGCGCGTCGTCCGCGGCCACGGCAACAACGGCGAGGACGGCCACGAGGGCGTCCGCCGCCTGAACATGTTCGGCACCTACCTGCACGGCCCGCTCCTGCCGAAGAACGCCTGGCTCGCCGACCACCTGATCGCCCTCGCCCTCGCCCGCACCGGCGGGCGGATTCCCGATCTCGAGCCGCTCGACGACGAGCTCGAGTCAGCCGCGCACGACTCCGCTTACGCGGCGGCGATGCGGGGGTAGCGATGTCGGCCGAGAACCTGGACACGGTGCTCAAGACGTACGCGTCCTTTCGAGTGGTGCGAGAACTGGCTCGATGCCTTCGACGAGTTCGCGATGGAGATCGAGAGTCACACCGAGGTGGGAGAAGCCATAGTCCTCCGGGTTCAGCAGAGGGCGACCGGTGCCGCGAGCGGGGTGCCCGTGGAGCGGACATTCTGGTTCGTCCACCAGTTCAGCGGGGCAAGGATCTCGCGCATCGGCGTCCACGCAACCGAGGGGCAGGCCCTCGCAGTCGCCGGGTTGTCGGAGTAGCGAATCGGACGAGAAGCGAGTCTTCCGCTTTGCACGGAAGCGGAACCGCCGCGAACGTCCCGGAGACCCCCCTATAGCGGGGTGATTGGGACGTTCGCCGCGGAACGATCCACTTCGCGAGAAAGTGGCGCTATGCGCTCGTAAGTCGCGAATAGGCGAGCCTGCCCCACGCGAATCTGCTCTAGAGCGTGATAACGGTGCCGAAAAGCAGTTTCGAGCTGCTGGAGACGGCGAACTCGAGCTTCCCCGGACTCATCGCGTCGTCGCTATCGCTTTGGACGAAAGGCAAAGCGCGCGTTAATTACACGCGCGGAACCCGAAATCGCCGATCAGGCGAACGATCTTCTTCTCGATCCGCCGGGTCGCCTTGAACAAGCGGCTGGCTTCGCGGATGCGCTCGCGGTGCAATGCCTTGGCGAGATCGCGGTTCACCCGAACGTCCTTTCGTTCCAATCCAAGCCATTGCTCGATCAGGTCGGCGTCTTCGAGTGGTGGCTCGAGCTCGCTCAACGCACCCAGCGAACGTGCGAATACTCGGATCGCGCGCGCCAGCTTCTCGGCCGCAGCATCCAGGCGGGACTTCCGGAAATCCTTGCCAATGCCGTGCAGCGCCCGGTCGATCCGGGCGTCAGCCTTCTTGCAGATCGGATCTGCTTCGGCGATGTATTCCGCGCGCGTCTTGGTGTCGTAGGTGCCGGCTAGGGCGATACCGGCGCCCGGCCACGCAATGCCTGTGATTCCAAGGACGACGCAGAGCGCGTTGAGGCGCGAGTTCATGGACGCGACGCTACTGAGACAAGGATCGTCACGCGTCGATTCACCTGCTCTTCGTCCAAAGCGCTACTCGTGCAGCCCGGCGGCTTCGAGGGCTTCGGCTCGCTCTTGGAACATCCGCAGCCGAGTGATCTGCCCGTTCTCGACCATATACACGCTTGTGCTTCGCGCGGTCACCTCGATGCCCTCGCGGCCCCGAAAGTGGGCGGCGCTTGAGACCACGACTTCGGAACCCGCCTCAGTGAAGCCGTGCAACTCAATGTGGGCCTCCTCGAACGTCGAGTAGAACTCGTTCCAGAAGGTCTCGCGCTCGCCACGGCCCCGATAGACACCCTTCAGCGGACCTCGGGCGCGCGACCAGTCAATTTCCGCGTCGGAGCGCCACAAGGCCGACAGCGCCGCCATGTCGCGCCGGTTCCGCGCTTCGACATGGCGCCGCACCACCTCCACGCTCTCCTGCGACATCGCCCGCACAGTATCTCGCGATTCATTGCGCTTCCCATGCAAAGCGAGACGATTGCCGTACGGCCAGATGTCCGGGAGGACCCGGTGGGTGTGGCTAGCGGCCGCTAGAGCCGAAGCCCGCAAGGCCGCGCTGCGTCTCGTCGAGCTCGGTGGCTTCGATCGGCTCGGCGACTGCGAAGGGGACGAGGAGGAGCTGGGCGATGCGGTCGCCGGGCTCGATATCCAACGCCTCCGCGCTGTCGGTGTTGAGGAGCAGCACGCGCAGCTCGCCCCGGTAGCCGGGGTCGATCAGCCCGGGCGCGTTGACGAGCGCGATCCCGTGCTTCGCGGCGAGGCCAGAACGCGGCAGCACGAGCCCGGCGTGGCCGGGAGGGATCGCGACGGCGAGCCCTGTGCCGACGCTCGAGCGCGCGCCCGGCTCCAGCCGGGCCGGCTCGGCCGCAACGAGGTCGAGTCCGGCGTCGTCCTCGTGCGCCCGGGTCGGCACTACGGCGTCGGGCGAGAGGGTCGAAAAACGAAGTTCCACCGTCCCGCGAAGCTAGCGACGGTCGGGGCGGGAAATCTGCAATCCGCACCCTCAATCCGGGTGTGGTTTGCGCAAGTTGCGCGTTCAGTGCAATCCGTGTCCACCCCTCGGACACGGATTGCACTTCCGGGTCCGGTCGGTAGGTCCCTACCCGGCGCCGTTTCCTGTGTCCAGGTCTTCGAAGCGGTGCGCGAGCGCGGCGGGCACCCTGGCGCGGACGAGCACTCCCTCGGGCCGATCCTCGCGCTCGACCCGTCCCGCCACCTCGTGGAGCTCGGAGAGGCGGTCGCCGGCGTCGTAGGGGACGAGGACCTCCAGCGGGCGCAGGGTTTCCTCGAACGCCGTGGCGATCGCGTCGCGGAGCTCGTCGAGGCCGACCCCCTCGGCGGCCGAGATCGGGATCGCGCCGGGGTTGGAGATCGCGAGGTGGCTGCGCTCGTCGGCGTCTAGGCGGTCGACCTTGTTGAGGACGAGGAGCCGCGGCGCCTCGTTCGCGCCGATCTCCTCGAGGACGCTGTCGACCGCGGCGATCGAGGTCTCTCGCGCCGCTTCGTCCTCGGAGGCGTCGACCACGTGCACGAGCAGGTCCGCCCGCACGGTCTCCTCGAGCGTCGCCTTGAACGCCTCGACGAGGTCGTGGGGGAGCTTGCGGATGAAGCCGACGGTGTCGGTGACGAGATAGCGGCGGCCGTCGTGCTCGTAGGCGCGGGTCGTCGGGTCGAGCGTGTGGAAGAGCCGCTCCCCCACCCCGACCGTGGCTCCGGTGAGCGCGTTCAGGAGGGTCGACTTGCCCGCGTTCGTGTAGCCGGCGAGGGCCACGGCCGGGAGGGCGCTCGAGACTCGCTGGGCGCGCATCACGCCGCGGGTCTGCTCGACCTTCGCCAGCTCGCGGCGTAGCGAGGCGATCCGGTCGCGGGCGAGGCGGCGGTCGATCTCGATCTGGCGCTCGCCGGGGCCTCGGGTCGGGCTGCCTCCGCGTGTGCCGACCCCTCCCGCGAGGGAGTCGAGGTGGGTCCAGAGCCCGCGCAGCCGGGCGACGTCGTACTCGAGCTGGGCGAGCTCCACCTGGAGCTTGCCCTCGGCGGTGTGCGCGTGGTCGGCGAAGATGTCGAGGATCACCGCGGTGCGGTCGACCACCGGCACGCCGAGTGCCTTCTCGAGGTTGCGCTCCTGGCGCGGCGCGAGCTCGTCGTCGGTGGCCACGAGGTTGGCGCCGGCCCGGCCGATCTCCTCCTTCAGCTCCTCGAGCTTGCCGCGCCCGAGATAGCGGTCGGGGTCCGGCTCCTCGCGGTTCTGGACCATCTCCCCGGCGGTGGCGACGCCGGCCGTTCGCAGGAGCTCCTTGAGCTCGTCGAGGGTGCCCTCCTCCCCACCCCCGGGCGAGATCCCGACGGCGAGGGCGCGCTGCTTCGCGCGCGGATTCTCAACGCCGGCCGGGGTCTCGATCACTGGCTCAAGTGTAGGGTTGGGCGCCTCATGAAGGTCTTCGTCACAGGCGGCACCGGCTTCATCGGCGGCCACGTCGTCCGCAAACTGCGAGAGCGCGGCGACGACGTCGTCGCCCTGGTCCGAGATCCCGCCAAGGGAGCCGAGATCGAGGCGCTCGGCGCGACCCTCGTCACCGGCGACCTCTCCGACCGCTCGAAGATCGCCGCGGCCATGGAGGGCGCCGACGCGGCGATCCACGGTGCCGCCGTCTACGAGGTCGGGATCCCCGCCCGCGAGCACGAGGCGATGCGCCAGGCGAACGTGGTCGGCACCGAGAACGCCCTCGGCGCCGCGCTCGACGCGAAGGTCCCGAGGGTCGTCTACGTCTCGACGATCGGCGCTTACGGCAACACCCGGGGCGAGGTGGTCGACGAGACCTACGAGCACCCGCGCGACAGCTACACCTCCTACTACGAGCAGACGAAGACCGAGGCCCACGACGTCGCCAAGCGCCTGATCGCGAGAGGGGCTGCCGCTGGTGATCGTCCAGCCGGGCGGCGTGTACGGCCCCGACGACCACTCGCGCTCGGCAAGCAGATGAGCGACTTCATCGACGGCCAGCATGCCGGCGATCGCCTTCCCCGATCTCGGCCTCAACATGGTCCACGTCGAGGACGTCGCGGAGGGAGTCCTGCTGGCCCTCGACAAGGGCGAGGTCGGCGAGTCCTACAACCTCGGCGGTGAGATCACGACGATGCGCGGCCTGATCGAGTCGCTGGCCGACGTCAGCGGCAAGAAGGCACCGAAGCGCGACATGCCCACGGGCATGCTGAAGATGATGACGCCGATCGGCCCGGTCGTCGGCAAGATCATGGGCCAGCCGCCGAACCTGCGCGAGCTGATCAGCTCCGCGGACGGCGTCACCTTCTGGGCCAAGCACGACAAGGCGATGAAGGAGCTCGGCTACTCCCCGCGCCCGCTGGAGGCCGGGCTGCGCGACACCTTCGAGGCCGAGGGCAAGCTCTAAAGCGGATCGTTCCGCAGCGAACGTCCCGGAGTCCCCCTATAGCGGCGTAATGGGAGTTCACGCGGCGGGCGCCTCGGGGGCTCAGATCCCGGGACTGCGGCTGACCCGCTTGCGGGCGTGCTCGGGAAGGCTGGAGCCGCGCTTGTCGAGCAGCTTGCAGGCGTGCTCGATGTCGTCGACCAGGGTTCGGGCGCCGGCGTGGCCGACGTTCTCCTTGACGAGGGCGCGCATGATCGTCACGTCCTGCGCGTTCGGCGGCAACGTGTAGGCGGGGACCATCCAGCCGCGCTCGGCCGCCAGCTGCGAGGAGACGTCGAACTCGTCGTAGCCGGGATCGCCGGCGAGCTGGAAGACGACGAGCGGCAGCTGTGCCGAATCCCCCTCGACCAGGTCGAAGCGGCCGCCGTCGACGAGCTGCTCGGCGAGGAAGGAGGCGTTCTTCTGCATCCCCTCCATGACCGCCTGGTAGCCCTCGAAGCCGAGCCGGCAGAACATGTAGTACTGCGCCAGCATCACCGCGGCGCCGGTCGAGAAGTTGAGCGTGAAGGTGGCGTCCTTCTCGCCGAGGTAGTTCTCGTAGAAGACGAGGTCGTCGGGCAGGTCCTCGGTGGAGCGGAAGACGAGCCAGCCGATCCCGGGATAGACCATGCCGAACTTGTGGCCCGAGACGTTGATCGAGCGCACGCTGTCCAGCCGGAAGTCCCATTTCTCCTTTGGGTGGAGGAAGGGCCAGACGAAGCCGCCGCTGGCCGCGTCGATGTGCAGCGGCACGTCGAGGTCGCGCTTTGAGCGCAGCTCGCCGAGCAGCTTGTCGATCCCGACGATGTCGTCGGAGTGGCCGGTGAACGTCGTCCCGAGCACGGCGACGACGCCGATCGTGTTCTCGTCGATGTGCGCCTCGACGTCCTCCGGGCCGATCGTGTACTTGCCGGGTTGCAACGGCACCTCGCGCGGCTCCACGTCGAAGTAGCGGCAGAACTTCTGCCAGACGACGTGGACGTCGAGCCCGTAGACGAGGTTCGGCTTCTCGGTCGACTTGCCCGCCTTCTCGCGCGCCGCCCGCCAGCGCCACTTCGCCGCCAGCGCTCCGAGCATCACCGCCTCCGAGGAGCCCTGCGTACGGCAGCCGGTGGTCTCCCCCGGCGCGTTGTAGAGGTCGGCGAGCATGCGGATGCAGCGCTGCTCGATCTCCGCCGTGCGCGGGTACTCGGCGTGGTCGATGTAGTTGCGGTGCAGGTTCTCGGTGACGACCGTCTTCGCCGGGAGCTCCATCCAGGTGGTGACGAAGGTGGCGAGGTTGCGCGCCGGGTCGCCGTCGAGGGCCATCTCCCCCTCGATCAGCTGGTACGCGTCGATCGCGTTCATCCCGCCCTTCGGGAACTCCTTCTCCGGGACGCCCTCGGTGAAGAAGCGCCCGCCGTAGCGGGCGGGAAGGTCGAAGGGGAAGGCCACCCGGCCACCCTATGACACGGCCGCGCTCGGGGTCTAGGCGGCGACGCGCGCGGCCCGCACCGGGCCCGGCATGAGCGCGGCGGCCGCGATCACCGCGGCGAAGGCGAGGCTGCGGGCGACGACCTCGACCGCGCCCGAGCCCATCGGGTCGCCGAAGACGAGGACGCCACCGAGGATCGCGACCACGTTCGCGGCGATCGAGCTGAGGGCGATCACCGAGATCGCGTTGCCGACCTGGAGCCCGCGGGCGATCGCGAAGAAGGCGAGGACGCTGGCGACGACCGCGGTCAGCGTCCACGGGCTGGCGATGCTGACGAGGTCGCCCGGGACGGTGCCGGCGAGCGCCTTGAGGGCGACGTCGGAGACGCCGATCAGGAGGCCGGCCGCGACGGCGAAGAGGACGCCGTGGCGCTCCGTCACCCGCTGGGAGGCGCCCGGGTGGAGCATCAGGGCCCCGATCACGAGCAGGATCGCCTCGAAGGCCAGCATCGGCGCGACCGAGTAGCTCGAGTGGGCGCCGTCGGGGCTGGCGGTGACGGCGAGCAGGGCGAGGCCCGTGGCGCTCAGGCCCAAGCCGATCCACTCGCGGCGGCCGAGCTTGAAGCCGAACCAGCGCTCGGCGGGCCAGGCGAGGAGGACGAGCCCGCCCGAGATCACTGCCTGGACGATCGAGATCGGCGCGAGGGCGAGGGCGGCGACGTGGAAGACCCAGCCGCCGGTGGCGACGAGCATCCCGATCGTCCACCAGCGGGAGCGGAAGAGCGACTTCGTGCTCTCCCAGGGGTGCGCGAAGCGCACGTCAGGGGCCGCAACCGCCCCCCTGTGCTTGCACAGGAAGCCGATGTTGCCGATGAGCGCGCAGAGCAGCGCGAAGAGGATCCCGAGTTCGATCATGGTGTGGGTGGTGTGGTCTTCGACGGCCAGACCCGAATCCGCGATTCAGGTTTCCCCCCGGCCGGTGTCGCGTGCTTCATCTGTCGACGTCCCTACCCGAAGCTTGAGCTTCCTAGACGCCGACCCCCCGACGCGAGCGCGGGAGAGTAGCGGTCCCGGGTAAAGAACGCGGCGGTTCGCTAGTGCGGATTCGCGCTAGCCGAGGTGCTCGCGCATGCGCTCGACGGCCTCGGCCAGGCGCTCGTCGGGCGTCGTCAGCGAGATCCGGAAGAAGCCCTCGCCGCTGGGCCCGTACATCGAGCCCGGGGAGACGACGACCGCGGCCTCCTCGAGCACGAGCTCCGCGAACGAGGTCGACGTGTGGCCCTCGGGGACCGGCGCCCAGACGTAGATCGTGCCCATGCGGCGCCGTCGACCTCGACCCCGATCGCGGCGAGCGCGGAGACGACCAGGTCGCGGCGGCGAGCGTAGATCGTGTTCATCTCCTCGAGCGCGTCGCGCGGGCCGCCGAGCGCGGCGACACCGGCGAGCTGCACCGCCTCGTAGAGGCCCGAGTCGACGTTCGTCTTCAGCCGCCAGTAGGAGCTGATCGCGTCGGCGTTGCCGAGGATCGCCGCGCAGCGCCAGCCGGTCATGTTGAAGCCCTTGGAGAGCGAGAAGACCTCGACCCCGACCTCCTTCGCCCCCGGCGTGGCCAGGAAGCTGGGGGCCACGTAGCCGTCGTAGGTGGTCTCCGAGTAGGCGTTGTCGTGGACGACGAGGATCTCGTGCTTGCGGGCGAGCTCGACGACCCGCTCGAAGAAGCCGTCGGGAACGACGGCGCCGGTCGGGTTGTTCGGGTAGTTGAGGAAGAGGAGCCGCGCGTTCTCGAGGGCGAAGGGATCGATCGCGTCGAGGTCCGGGACGAAGCCGAGGTCGGGGACGAGGGGCATCAGCTCCGCCTCCGCGCCGGCGAGCAGCGGGCCGCCGGTGTAGACGGGGTAGCCGGGATCGGCGGCCAGCGCGACGTCCTCGGGGTCGAGGAAGGCGAAGCAGAGGTTGTAGATGCACTCCTTCGCGCCGATCGCCGGGATCACCTCGCTGTCGGCGTCGATCGCGACCCCGAACCGCTCGTCGTAGAACCTCGCGAACGCCTCGCGGAACTCCGCGCGGCCGCGGTTCGACGGGTACTGGTGGGTGCTCGGATCGGCGACGGCCCCCTGCATCGCCTCGACGATGTGCGGGTAGGTCGGGCGGTCGGGATCGCCGATGCCGAGGCTGATCACGTCGATCCCCGCCTCGGTCTTCTCCGCGATCCGCCGCTCGAGCTCGGCGAACATGTAGGGCGGGATCGCGTCGAGGCGCTTGGAGGGGTCGGCGAGGGCCATCCGGCGGCGAGCCTAGCGATCCGTCGAGGTAGGCGCGCCCGCGCGGGGAGAGCCGGTAGCCGACCTCGAGGCTCTCGGTCAGCCCGAGCTCCTTGAGGCTGCGCACGCGGCGCTTGAAGGCAGCTTCTCCTCCCCGCGGGAGGCCGCCAGCTCCTCGGCGAGGGTCTCCGGCCGCGCGGCGATCAGGGCGAGCACGTCGGCCGTCCACGGGCCGGTGCGGCTGGCGGCGTCCATGCGGGCGAGGCGGGCGTCGAGCTCGGCGCGCTCCTCGGCCGAGAAGTCCGCCTTCTCCCGCAGGGCGACGCGCGGATCCGGACCGCCGTAGTGGAGCTCGACCCGGTGGATCTCCCCCTCGGCCTTGCGGCCGCCCCGGCGGCCGCCGTCGAGCACGCGGAAGAGCTTCTCGCGCGACTCGAAGCCGGCGGCGCGAGCGTCCTCCTCGGTGACGTCGTCGGCCGCGACGATCTCGACCGAGTCGATCTCGACGATCCCCGACGGCGTGCGCATCTTCGTCCCGGCCTTCACCGTCGGCCGTTTCCACCGCCGGAAGGCGAGCGTCACATCGCCGGCGACGATCCCGTCCCGGAAGCGCTTCGAGAGGAGCACTACCCCGCGAGGGCGCGCATGAGCTCCGGCGAGAGCTCGCCCGCGCAGATCGGCTCGGCAGTGCCGGTCAGGGTGACGTCGAGCTCGTCCGTGATCTCGACGGTCAGCTCGCCGCCGTCGAGCACGACGGTGATCGGGCTCGCCGCGCCGCCGAGGAAGGCGGCGACCGCCGCCCCGCTCGCGCCGGTGCCCGAGGAGAGCGTCTCCCCCACCCCGCGCTCGAAGATCCGCGCGCGGACGGTCGAGCCGTCGACTTGGGTGAACGAGACGTTGGTGCGGTTGGGGAAGAGCTCGCTGCGCCTCGATCGCCGGTCCGATCTCGGCGCAGGTCGAGGTCCTCGACCTCGTCGCCGACCTCGATCACGCACTGCGGGTTGCCGACGTTCACGTGCTGGAAGCGCCATTCGCGGCCCGCGGACTCCAGCGTCCCGGTCCCGTCCTCCGGGCCCGACGGATAGTCCGGAGATCTCACCGAGGCCCGACCGATCGCCATCGAGACGGTGTTCTCGCCGGTGATCGTCGGCGTCACCGGCCCGGCCTTGGTGATCACGCTGAACGTGTCCTCGTCGGTCCAGCCCGAGCGCCGCAGGTAGAGGACCGCCTCTCGCGCGCCGTTGCCGGAGAGCTCGGCCTCGGAGCCGTCGGGGTTGAAGATGCGCAGCTCGGCGACGTGCTCGCCGCCCGGCGCCGGCGAGAGCAGGAGCACTCCGTCGGAGCCGATCCCGAAATGCGGGTCACAGACCCGCCGGACCCGCTCCGCGGTCAGCTCCCAGGGCAGCGCCTCGCGCTCGAGGATCACGTAGTCGTTGCCGAGCGCCTGCCATTTCTCGAATCGCATCGTCGGGAGTATCGCGCTCGATCAGTCCAGGAGCGCGACGATTCGATCGGCGACCTCGACGTCGTCGGCCCCGGTCCGGTCGATCACCTCGACGCCCTCGAGCTTTCGCATCCAGGTGAGCTGGCGCCGCGCGAGGGCTCGCTGGGCGCGCTCGTAGGCGCCCAGGTCGCCGGCGAGGAGCTCGTCGAAGCCGATCGCCGCGCGGGCCGTACGCGAGGCGCCGGCCTCATCCGCGCGGCGCGCCTCGTCGACGGCCTCCGAACCGCCGATCTCGCGCGTGCGCTCCGCGATCCGGTCGGCGAGCGCCTCGCGGTCCATGGTCAGGCCGAAGAGCGCGGTCGGATGGCGCAGCGCCGCGGTCCAGAGCTCGCCCCCGCCCGCCGGCAGCGGGTCGAGCCCGGCGCGCTGGAGCTCGATGGCGCGGGCGATCCGCTTCCGGTCGTTGGGATGGACACCCTTGCGCAGCTCGGGATCCAGCTCGCCGTGAAGCGACTCGGGACCGCGCTCGGCGATCTCGCGCTCGACCGCCTCCCGGATCTCGGGCGGCACCGGAGGGCGCAGCTGGAGCTCGGCCAGGGCGGCGCGCAGATAGAGGCCGGTGCCTCCGACCACGATCGGCCGCCTGCCCTCGCCCAGCAGGTCGTCGATCTCGCGCCGGGCGAGCTCGGCGAAGCGCCCCGCGCTGAACTCCTCGTCGACGTCGGCGATAGCGACCAGCCGGTGCTCGAGCCGTTCGCGCTCGGCCGCGGTCGGCGCCGCGGTCAGGGCCTCGAGCCCGCGATAGACCTGGAGCGCGTCGCAGGAGACCGCGACCGGGTCCTCCCCGCGCTCGCGCAGGCGCTCGGCGACCGCGATCGCGACGCCGGTCTTGCCGATCGCCGTCGGCCCGAAGATCGCTATCACATGCAGATGTGATCCAGCCGAACCGGACGCGTCGCAGCATGAGGATTCGGCGACCTTGAGTGTTCAGGGAACCCGGCTCAGCAGGCGCTCGGCGCCAGCGAGCGTGGTCGAGGTCGCCGATTCGATCTCGACCTCGGTCATCTCCCCCGGCGCCGCGACGCCGTCGAAGTTGACGGTCTTGTTGTGGCGGGTGCGGCCGCGCAGGCGCGCCGGGTCGTTGCGGCTGGGGCCCTCGACGAGGACCTCCATCGTGCGCCCCACGAAGCGCTGGGCCCGCTCGGTCGCGCGGCGCTGGACGAGCGGCACGAGCCGCTCCATCCGCTCGCGCTTGACCGCGTGCGGGACCATGCCGTCGAGCTCGGCGGCGGGCGTGCCGCGCCGCGGCGAGAAGACGAAGGTGAAGGCGCCGTCGAAGCCGACCTCGTCGACCACCTCGAGGGTCTCGGCGAAGTCATCTTCGCTCTCGCCCGGGAAGCCGACGATGATGTCGGTCGTCAGCGCGCAGTCGGGGAGGTGCTCGCGGATCTGGGCGACGCGGTCCATGTAGCGGCCGCGGTCGTAGGTCCGCCGCATCGCCTTCAGGATCCGGCTCGAGCCCGCCTGGAGCGGCAGGTGGATGTGCTCGCAGACCGGAGTCGCACTCGGCGTGGGCGGCGATGACGTCCGCGCGCATGTCCTTCGGGTGCGGGCTCGTGTAGCGGATCCGGTCGATGCCCTCGATCGCGTCGACCTCGCGCAGGAGCTCGGCGAAGGTGACCCGGCTCTCCTTCGGCAGGTCGCGGCCGTAGCTGTTGACGTTCTGGCCGAGCAGGGTCACCTCGCGAACGCCGTCGGCGGCGAGCGCCTCGACCTCGCCGACGAGCTCAGCCGGGTCGCGGCTCTCCTCGCGGCCGCGGGTCGACGGGACGATGCAGTAGGAGCAGACGCAGTTGCAGCCCTGCGAGATCTGGACCCAGCCCTGGAAGCTCCGCTCGCGGCGCGCCGGCAGGTGCCCGGAGAAGTCCTCGAACTCGAAGTAGCCCTGCGCGGTGAGCGAGTCCGAGGTGAGGAACTCGGCGAGCCGGTGGATCTGGCCGGGGCCGAAGGCGACGTCGACGAACGGGAAGCGCTCGAAGACCTCGTCCTTGACCGACTGCGCCCAGCAGCCGCCGACGCCGACGACGCGCTCGGGGTCCTCGCCCTTGAGCCGCTTCGCCTCGCCGAGATGGGCGATGAAGCGGTTGTCGGCGGACTCGCGGATCGAGCAGGTGTTGAACAGGATCAGGTCGGCTTCGCCGCGCTCATCGCACTGCTCGTAGCCGAGCGAGTCGAGCATGCCCTTCATCCGCTCGGAGTCGTGCTCGTTCATCTGGCACCCGAAGGTGGTGACGTGGTAGCGCTTGCCGGGCACGCAACCGGAGCGTAGCGCTGGCGGCGCTGGTAGGTTCGCGATGGTGTGAAGGGACCATCGAGATGATTCGCCGGGCGGCGATCGTGCTGGTCATTGCGCTGCTCGGAGCCTGCGCGACGCCCGCGCTTGCCGAACAGACCATGTTCGCGAGCACGCCGACGATCAAGCTGAAGCGAAGCAACACCTCCGATCGGATCTTTGGAAAGGTGCGCTCGGACGCCCGCGCCTGTGAGCAGCGACGCAAGATCCGACTGCTGCACCGGCCGGTCGGCCAGGAGCAGCGCTGGTCCGTGATCGCGAAGCTGAGGACCAACGGTACGGGCGCGTGGTCTTTCACGCCGAAGCAGAACTCGTCCGGCGACCGCTACGCAGACCCCGGCAATTGGCATGTCAAGGTCGGCGAAGTCAAGGTGAACTCCGGCGGTGGAGAGATCACCTGCAAGGAGAAGTACTCCTCCTCGCTCTTCGTCGGCTGAGCGCTACTCGACGGTGAAGTCGCCGGCCATGCCGAGGTCCTCGTGGCCGGGGATCGTGCAGATCATCTGATAGGTGCCGGGGTCGATGTCGACCTCGAGGTCGGCACTCGAGCCCGGGTCGACGTCGTCGGTGCCGGCGAGCTCGTCGCCACCGTCGACGACGGTGAGGTTGTGGACCACCTCGCCCTCGTTCTCGGCGGTGACGGTGTCGCCCTTCTTCGACGGTGACCGCATCCGGGCCGAACGCGTACTCGGTCATCGACACCGCGCCGGCGTCGACCGCCTGCTCGTCTGATGCCCCCGCCTCCTCGGCGGCCCCCTCGTCGCCGGTGATCGGGCCCTCGCTGCCGGTCTCACCGGCCTCGAGCTCCTCCGCGCCGGCCTCCTCCTGCTCAGCCGCGAGCTCGGCCCGGTGCTTCTCCTGCTCGTCGCGGGCGTTGACCACCGCGTAGGTGGTGGAGCCGACGACGAGGAAGACGAAGAGGCCGATCACGCCGAACAGCGCGCCGCGCGAGGGCGGGAAGTTCTCGCTGCGGATGCCGATCGCCGAGACGACGACCGCGGCCAGCGCCGTCGCGCCACCGATCCAGAAGAAGAGCTCGGGTTCCACGGGGGCGGAATCCTACCGTCGCCGGCGGGCGGGGACCCGCCGGCCTCAGTCGGCGTAGGAGGTCGAGCGGCTCTCGCGGATCACCGTGACGCGGATCCGGCCCGGGTGCTCGAGCTCCTCGCTGATCTGGTGCGCGATCTCGTGCGAGAGGAGCGCGATCCGCTCGTCGTCCACCTCGCCCGGGTCCACCATCACCCTGACCTCGCGGCCGGCGCGCATCGCCAGCACTCGCTCGACGCCCTCGTGGCGGGACGCGATCTGCTCGAGGTCGCGAAGCCGCGTGACGTATTGCTCCAGCGACTCGCCGCGGGCACCGGGCCGGGCGCCGGAGGCGGCGTCGGCGGCCTGGACGATCACCGCCTCGACCGTTCGGGGCTCGACCTCGTTGTGGTGGGCCTCCATCGCGTGGGTGACCGCCTCCTGCTCACCGTGGCGGCGAGCGAGCTTGGCGCCGACCTCGGCGTGGGTGCCCTCGACCTCGTGGCTGACGGCCTTGCCGATGTCGTGCAGGAGCGCCGCCCGGCGCGTCGTCTCGACCGAGGCGCCGAGCTCGGCGGCGAGCATCGCGGCGAAGTTCGCGCACTCCACCAGGTGGTCGAGCACGTTCTGGCCGTAGCTGGTGCGGTAGCGCAGCCGCCCGAGGAGCTTCAGGAGCTCCGGGTCGAGCCCGTGGACCTTCGCCTCCAGCGCCGCGCGCTCGCCGTCCTCGACGATCCGCGCTTCGACCTCCTCCTTCGCCTGCTCGTACATCTCCTCGCAGAGCGCCGGGTGGATGCGCCCGTCGGCGATCAGCTTCTCGAGGGTGAGCCTGGCGATCTCGCGGCGCACGCCGTCGAAGCTCGACAGCACGACGGCGTTCGGGGTCTCGTCGACGATGATGTCGACGCCCGTCAGGTTCTCGAGCGTGCGGATGTTGCGGCCCTCGCGACCGATGATCCGGCCCTTCATCTCGTCGTTCGGCAGGGCGATCGTGCGCGTCGTCGTCTCGCTCGCGTGCGTGGCGGCGAGGCGCTGCATCGCGACCGAGAGGATGTTGCGCGCGCGGCGCTCGGCCTCGCGTCGGGTCTCGTCCTCGATCTTGCCGAGCTCGGCCGCGGCGTCGGCGCGGGCCTCGGTCTCGACGTCTGCGATCAGCACCTGCTTGGCCTCGGCGACCGTCAGTCCCGAGATCCTCTCGAGCTCCTTGCGCTGCACGCGGCGCTGGCGCTTCTGCTCCTCGGCCTGGTGCTCGAGGGTGCGCTCGCGGTCCTCGAGGGCCTGGATGCGACGGTCGAGGTCGCCGCGCTGGATCTCGAGCGACTCGGTGTCGCGTAGCGCCCGCTCCTCCATCCGGGCGATCTCCTCGCGGCGGGCGCGCAGCTCGTCGGCGATGCCCGGCTCGACCGGCGCGGGAGTTTCGACTGTGGGCTCATCCGGTTCGGGCGGACGGGGGGCCTCCTCGGTGAGATCGTCCGTGGGGCCCGCCGGGCGACGGCGCCCGCGTCCGAAGAGGGAGCGTGTTGCCCTTGACTCCATCGTGCCTTTCCTCTCCGCCCCCCAAACTGCGTGCGGGGGCCTGGCTTGCCGGGTTCGATGACCACGGCCGCCGAGACACGCGTATCTCTGCCTGCGCGGCCGGCAGCGGGCCGGCCGCGGTGGGTCGCGCGCGGGGCGCCCTAGCTGCGCTCCTCCTTCGTCGTCGTGGCGCGGGCGCCGCACCGTCGCTGGTTGTCCGAAGTCAGTCTCAAATTGTCTCTGTCAGCAGTCAACGTTCGTGTTACTCGGCGGCTTCATCGCCACCTCGACCATCGTAGAGCCGAGCGGGCGCGGCCGCAACCGGCGCAGGGAAGCGCCCGGGCTCAGGCGCGAAGAGCGCGCCGAACGACGCCGGGGCGGCGGGCCACCTTCGGGCCGAGGACGAGCGCGAAGAGCGTCAGCGCAAGCCAGGGCCGCAGATGCGGGCCGGATTCGTCGCGATGCGGCCGTCCGGGGCGAGGTCGAAGACCATCGCGTCGGTCATCCGCACCGGGCCGACGCGGCACTCGCCGATACAGGACGCGCCGATCGCCGTCCCCGATCTCCTCGGTCCAGCGCAGGTCCGCGAAGCGTCCCGTAAACGGCGCCGAGCAGGATACCGCAGGTCATCGAGGCCGCGGAAGACCATCCGCCCGGAGATCGGCGAGACGACCTCGGCGTCCGGCGCGAGCGTCGATCATCAGCGGCGTCGATGTCGGCGACCTCCGAGGCGGTGCGGTAGCGGGCGATGGCGTCGTCCACGCGCGGAGGATCTCAGTTCCAGGCAGCCTCGTCTACGCCGCGTTGCGCCGGACCGCCTCGTAGGCGATCTCGTACTCGTAGCCGCGGCGGGTGAGGAAGCCGAGGGCGCGGCCGCGGGCGACGTCGGAGTCGAGGTCGCCGCCCTTGCGCTCGAGCAGCTCGGTCGCGCGGTCGAGCTGCTCGTCGTGCGAGTCGGCGTCGAGGGCCGCCTCCACCTCCTCGAGCGGGACCCCGCGGGAGAGCAGGGCCTCGCGGATCCGCTCCGGGCCCCAGCCGGAGAGCTCGCGCTTGTCCTCGGCGTAGCGGCGGGCGAAGCGGGCGTCGTCCAGCTCGCCGACCTGCTCGAGGCGGTCGAGCGCGGCGAGCCGGTCCTGCTCCTCGTATCCGCGCCGGGCGAGCCACTCGGCGAGCTCGGCTCGGCTGCGCTCGCGCCGCCTGAGCGCCGCGAGCCCCTGTCCGAAGGCCTCGACCGCCGGATCCGGCACGGCCGAGCCCCTACGCAGCCTTCTTCTCGGGCTCTTCCTTCGCCTCGGCCTCTTCCGCCGCGGCCTTCTTCTTGTCCTTCTCGGGCATCGGGACCACGGTCGGGCCGGCGGGGCGGTCGACCCCGAGGGCGGCGAAGATCTTGCCCTCGAGCTCGTCGGCGAGCTTCGGGTTCTCCTTCAGGAAGGCCTTGGCGTTGTTGCGGCCCTGGCCGAGGCGGGTCTCCCCGTAGGAGAAGAACGAGCCCGACTTCTGGACGAGGTCGTGCTCGAGGCCGAGGTCGATCAGGCAGCCCTGCTTGGAGATCCCGACGCCGTACTCGACGTCGAACTCCGCCTGCTTGAAGGGCGCCGCGACCTTGTTCTTCACGACCTTCACCCGGACCCGGTTGCCGACCGCCTCGGTGCCCTCCTTGAGGGTCTCGATCCGGCGCAGGTCGAGGCGCTGGGAGCAGTAGAACTTGAGCGCGCGGCCGCCCGGCTGGGTCTCCGGCGAGCCGAACGAGACCCCGATCTTCTCGCGGATCTGGTTCGTGAACAGGCAGACCGTCTTCGCCCGGTTCAGGTTGCCGGCGAGCTTGCGCAGCGCCTGCGACATCAGCCGCGCCTGCAGGCCGACCGTGGTCTCCCCCATCTGGCCCTCGAGCTCGACCCGCGGGGTCAGCGCGGCGACCGAGTCGACGGCGACGACGTCGACCGCGCCCGAGCGCACGAGCACGTCGACGATCTCGAGCGCCTGCTCGCCGTAGTCGGGCTGGGAGACGAGCAGCTCGTCGGTGTCGACGCCGATCCGGCGGGCGTAGACGGGGTCGATCGAGTGCTCGGCGTCGACGAAGGCGCAGACGCCGCCGCGGGCCTGGGCCTCGGCGATGATGTGGTAGACGAGCGTCGTCTTACCCGAGGACTCGGGGCCGAAGATCTCGATGATGCGGCCGCGCGGAACGCCGCCGACCCCGAGCGCGAGGTCGAGCGTCGTCCCGCCGGTCGGGATCGCGTCGACGTCGACCGCGGCGTCGTCGCCCAGCCGCATCAGCGAGCCGGCGCCGAACTGCTGCTCGATCTGCTTCACCGCCGACTGCAGGGCGGCGTCCTTGGCCTTCGCTTCCTTGTCGCTGGTGCGGGCGCTCGCGGGCTTCGCCTCCATGACCAGGGGAACTCTCTTCTCTTGTGCCATCACGTACTCACTTTCAAGTCGGTAGAGCTCAGGGGCTCGTACTCGGCACCCTGAGGCCTGAGGATCGAACGGTAAAGACGGATTCGGACGGAAACGAACGGGCGTTCGAGCGTCTCGGGGAGCGCTCGCGGCCGGACGGCGACCTTCGCCGGCTTGTTCGACCCGCGGCGCTCGCGGCGGGTCCGCGCGACCGTCACGTGCGGCCAGAAGTCGCGCTTCTCGGGCTCGTAGAGCCGCGCCGCCTCGAGCACCTCGGAGACCTCGGCCTGCAGCGCCACGGCGCCCTCGCTCTCGGCCTCGATCGCGAACAGCCGCGGGCGGCCCGCGCGGGCGCGCCACGGGATCGGGCAGGAAGCGCAGCTCGGGCGCCGGGCGGTCGATCCCGTCGAGGAGGCCGGCGATCCGCTTGATCTCGCGCTCGGGGCGGTAGGCGAGGAAGGCGAGGGTCACGTGCAGCGCCTCGGGCGCGACCGGCCGCAGGACCGGGATCGGCTCCAGCTCGGCGCGCTGCCAGGCCGCGAGTCCCTCGCGAACGTCGTCGGGCAGCTCGAGGGCGACGAAGAGGCGGGCGCGCGGGCTCTTCAGGCGCTGCTTCGCCACCGCTCCGAAGCTAACCGGCGACAAGCGGACGTGAAGATGCGCGAATCGGGTATACTTCGCGACCGATGGCGCGCGAGATGGGCACGGCGAGGGAAATTCCCCATGTCGAGGGGGTCGAGCACCGTTTCGTCGATTGCGAACGGGATCCGGATCCACCTGGCCGAGGCCGGCGACCCGCAGGCGCCGCCTGTCGTCTGCCTGCACGGATGGCCGCAGCACTGGTACATGTGGCGCCACCTGATCGGCCCGCTCGCCGAGACGCGGCGCGTGATCTGCCCCGACCTGCGCGGGCTGGGCTGGAGCGAGGCGCCGCCCGGCGGCTACGGGAAGGAGAGCCTCGCCGACGACCTCCTGGCCCTGCTCGACGTGCTCGAGATCGAGCGGGCGAGCCTCGTCGGCCACGACTGGGGCGGCTTCGTCGCCTTTCTCGCCTGCCTGCGCAGGCCCGAGCGCTTCGACCGCCATCTCGCGCTCAACATCGCCCCGCCGCTCGCCCGCCGGAGCCTGCGCTCGATCGCCGATACCTGGCGGTTCTGGTACCAGCTCGTGCTCGCGTCCCCGCTCGGAGCCCGCTTCGCGGCAGGACTCGCCTCCGAGCGCGGCAAGCGGCGCTTCGCGAGCGGCGGCGGCGCCGCGCTCGACGCAGCCGAGATGGAGACGTTCCTCGGCCAGCTCCGCGAGCCCGACCGGGCCAGGGCCAGCCAGCTCTACTACCGCAGCTTCATCCTCGGCGACCTGCCCGGCCATGGCGCGCGGCAGGTACGCGGGCTCCCGGCTCGAGGTGCCCACGCGGGTCCTGTTCGGCACCGACGACCCCGTGATGACCGAGGCGATGTTCGAGCTCGAGGAGGGCGCCGCCGACGACTACGAGGTCGAGTTCGTGCCCGGCGTCGGGCACTTCATCGCCGACGAGCGGCCTGACCTCGTCCGCGATCGCGCGCTCGAGTTCCTAAGCGAAGCGGCCCCCGCGGGTGCGGGGGCCGCTCAGCCACGTCGTGCGGGTTAGGCGCGGGACTACTCGGCGCCGTCGGACTCCTGCTCGACGACGTTGAAGCCGCTGTCGAGCTGAACGTCGACCTGGCTCCCGTCGTCCAGGGTGACCTCGACCTCGTACTTGCTCTCCTCGTCGCCGACCTCGGTCTCGGTGACCTTGCCGCCGCCGGTCGCGTCGAGCGCCGCGGCGCTCGCCCGGTCGAGGGCGCTGCCGCTGATCGGGGTGTCGGGGCCCTCGGCCTCGTCCTGCCCGGCCTCTCCCGGCCTCGTCGCCGGCGGCCTCGTTCTCGGTCTCCGTCGCGGGCTGCTCCTGCGTCGGCTGCTCCGAGGGGGTGTCGTTGCCGCCGGCGCTGGCGATTGCCGCCCCGCCGACGGCGAGCGCGGCCAGAGCCGCAACCGCCACGATCATGCCCTTCATCTTGTCCTTCATGCGTGTTCCCTTCGTTGTCGGGTCGACCATCGGGCGCCACCCTCGCAACGGCAGATGGGACGGCGATGAGAGAAGTCGAAAAAGGTCCTAAAGGGACCTACGGAGGCGAGCCGGCGCTCGACGTCGGCGAGCATCCGCTCGATGCCGCGACGGACCGCGAAGACGACGACCGCGGTCGCCGCGCCTTCGGCGAACCGCGCCGGGACGCGGAAGGTGGTCGTCCAGACGACGTCGGCCCGCTCGTCCCCGCCCTCGACCGCGATCGTCCCACCCTCGTGCTCGAAGGGAATGCTGATGTCGCGGATCAGGTAGTCCATCCGCCGCGGGCGGTCGAAGCCGGTGATCTCCTCCTCGAAGCGGACCGGGCCGATCAGGAGCCGCCGCATCGCCCCGGTGCCGTTCCGCTCGGTCTCCCCCTCGCGAACGAGCTCGGCGCTGCGGACACCGCGGAAGCGGGTGTAGCCGGCGTGGTCGGTGAGCATGTCGAAGACCGCGTCGGCGGGGGCGGCGATCGACTTCTCGACGTCGGACGGTCCTCATCGCGGCGAGGCTATCGGCCCTTCGCGAAGTCGCTCTACGCTCGAGTTCCCCCAGCAGCGCCAGCACGTCCTCCGCCAGCAGCTCGGGCTCCTCGAAGGCCGCGAAGTGGCCGCCGCGGGGCATCTCGGTCCAGCGGCGCAGGTCGGAGAGCTGGCGCTCTGCCCAGTCGCGCGGTGCGCGGACGATCTCGGCCGGGAAGTCGGCGCAGCCGGCGGGGACCGTGACCTCCTCTCCCTCCTGGAGGCGGGAGCGGTCCTGCGCCTCGCCCCAGTAGAGGCGCATCGAGGAGCCGATCGTGCCGGTCGCCCAGTAGAGGGTGAGGAAGTCGCAGAGCTCGTCCTTCGTGAAGCGTGCCTCGACGTCGCCGTCGCAGTCCGACCACTTGCGGTACTTCTCGACGAGCCAGCCCGCGAGCCCGGCGGGAGAGTCGCTGAAGGCGGTCGAGACGCTGTCGGGCGCGGCGCCGTGGAGGAGCAGATGGTGGCCCTGCGTCGCGCGCCAGGCGAGCCCGGTCTGGACGAACTGCTGCTCGGACTCGCTCAGGTCCGAGAGGTCCGCCGGCGCCGGCAGCACCGAGACCCCATTGAGGTGGAGCGCCGCGACCCGCTCGGGCCGCTGGTGCGCGAGGGAGAACGTGATCGGCGAACCCCAGTCACCGCCCTGCGCGGCGTAGCGCTCGTAGCCGAGCGCCTCCATCAGGTCGCCCAGGACCGCGGCCACCCGGGCAGCGTTCGGCGGCGGGTCGAGCTCGTCGGACCAGCCGTAGCCCGGCAGCGACGGGGCGATCACGTCGTGGCCGGCGGCGGTGAGGAGCGGGATCACCTTGGTGAACTCGATGACGCCTCCCGGCCAGCCGTGGACGATCAGGATCGGGAGGCCGTCTCCCCCGCCCTCGCCGGCGGCCCGGACGAAGTGCACCCCGTTCCAGCGCCCGTTCTCCCACTGCCCAAGGCTCCGGCCGATCCGGTCGAAGTCGTAGTCACTCGCCCAGTGGTCGCAAAGCTCGCGCAGGTAGCCCAGGTCGACCCCCTCCTCCCAGCCCTGGGACTCGGGCCGCGAGGGCCAGCGCGTGCGCGCGAGCCGCTCGCGCAGGTCCGCCACGGTCGCTGGATCGACCGCCGGCTCGAAGGGTTCGACGCCGTCGCTCACAGCGGCAGGTCCTCGCCCCGCAACAGCCGCCTCAGCATGTGCATCGCGACGGTCGCCGAGCGGTCGCGGATGTCGGCGCGATTGCCGGGCAGGACGGGGTCGCGGGCGAGCATCCCTCCACCGGAGTCCTTGACGCAGACGCAGACGTAGCCGACCGGCTTTTCCTCGGTGCCGCCGTCGGGACCGGCGATTCCCGTGATCCCGACGCCGAGCTCGGCGTCGAAGCGCTCGATCGCCCCGTCGGCCATGGCCTCGGCGACCTCGGGCGAGACCGCTCCGTGCTCGTCGATCAGCGCCTCCGGGACCCCGAGGAGCTTCGTCTTCGACTCGTTCGAGTAGGCGACGACGCCGCCCTTGACGTAGGCGGAGGCGCCGGGCGGGTCGGTCAGGCGCGCCGCCAGCAGCCCGGCGGTGCAGGACTCGCCGAGCGCGATCGTGCGCCCCGTGAGCAGCTCGGCGAGCTGCTCGTCGAGGGTCGATCCGTCCTCGGAGAAGAGAAAGCGGCCATGGGCCTGGCGCAGGCGCTCGAGCAGGGTCTCGTAGAGCTCCTCGCCGCCCGCGCGGCGGCGGACGTCCACGACGATCTCGGCTCGCCGCAGGCAGGTCGTGATCTCGAGCGGCGAGAGGTCGACATCGGCCTCGACCTCGCGAAGCGTCTGCGCGAGCGAAGACTCGGGAATCCCGAACATGCGGATCGTCGTCTCGATGAAGGGCTCGGTGCGCTCGAGCACCGCACGCACCGGCTCGGTGGCCAGCGCCGCATCCCACATCGCCTGCAGCTCCCGCGGCGGGCCCGGCAGGACGATGACGACGAGGTCGCGGGCGGGGACGACGAGCCCCGGGGCGGTCCCGGCGGGATCGATCGGGATCGAGCCCTCCGGCACCATCGCCTGCTTGCGGTTGGCGTCGCGGAGCGCGTCCGGGTCGAACTTCATCCGCTTCGCGAAGCCCTCGAGGATCGCGTGGATCCGCTCCTCCATCTCCTCGTCGAGGACGAGCTCGCGCTCGGCGAACTTCGCGACGATCTCGCCGGTCAGGTCGTCGGCGGTCGGCCCGAGCCCGCCGCTGGTGACGATCAGCTCGACGCCCTCGGCCTCGAGGAAGCGAAGCGCCGCCTCGAGGTCGTCGGGGCGGTCGCCCACGACCGTGATCTGGGAGACCTCGACGCCGACCTCGCCGAGTCGCTCCGAGATCCAGGGCCCGTTGCGATCGGTTATGCGCCCGGTGAGGACCTCGGTTCCCGTGACGACCACGCCGGCGCGAATGCCCTCGCTCACGGGCAGTCGGTCCCAGGCGGGTCGAGCGGGCGCACCTGCGCCGGCGGCTCGATCGCGAACGCCGCGGGGCCCTGCTCCTCGCTCACCTTCGCCTTCTTGCCCCCGACGAAGAGGTCGAACTGGCTGCGGTCGTATCCGGCCGGGAAGCGGAGCTGGAAGCGCTTGCCCTCGAATGTGTCCTCGCTGCCGGCGCTGCCGAAGAAGCCGTCGATCAGCGGCTGCTTGCTGCCCTCGCCGAGCAGGCAGATCTGCAGGCCGTCCGTGTTGGCGACGAGGCGCATCGTCACCGTCTTTGCGACCGGCTCGGGCTTCGGCTTCGGCTTTCTCGCCGCTCTTCTCACCACCCTTGCCCTTCTCGTCCTGCTTGCGCTCCTTCTTATCGCCCTTGTGCCCCTTGTCGCCGCCCTCGTCGTCGCCCGCGGTCAGGCCGAGCACGAGCAGGATCGCGACGATGACGAGGACCAGGGCGGCGACGATCAGGCCGCGCCGCGGCCCGCCACCGCGCGGCATCCCCGGCTCGCGCAACCGGCGGCGGGTCTCCAGCACGCCCTCTCCGAGCGGCACAGGGCTCGCCTGCGGCCCCTCCTCCGTGCGGCGGTACTCGTCCACCAGGGCGTCGGCGTCGAGCCCCAGAAGGTTCGCGTACGTCCGCAGGAAGCCCTTGACATAGGCGTGGCCCGGGAGGGTGCTCCATTCCTCGCTCTCGAGCGCGCGCAGGTAGCGGGTGCGGATCTTCGTCCGTTCCTCGACCGTGCGGATGTCGAGGCCGGCGCGCGTGCGCGCCTCCTTCAGCGCGCTGCCGATCCGCAGCTCTCCGCCGGACTCAGAAGCCATCGCTGCCTATTGTCGCTATTCGGGGACGGGAGCGGCTGGCTCGGGCTCCGCCTCGGGGGCGGGCTCGGCGCCACCGAGGACGCGCGGGATGTCGGCGGCGGAGATCAGGACCTGGCGCGGCTTGGAACCCTCGTAGCCCGAGATCACGCCGCGGCGTTCGAGCATGTCGATCAGCCGGCCGGCCCGGGTGTAGCCGACGCGCAGGCGCCGCTGGATCATCGAGACCGAGGCGGTGTCCGTCTCGACCACGATCCGGACCGCGTCCGCGAGCAGATCGTCCTGGTCGGGCGAGAACTCGCCGTCGGCGGCCTCCTCGGAGGGCTCTGCCTTCGCCTCGAGCAGCTCCGGGTCGAAGTCCGGCTCGCCCTGGCGTGACCAGTGCTTGGTGACGCGGGCGATCTCCTCCTCGGTCACGAAAGCGCCCTGGATCCGCGCCATCTTCGAGGTGCCGGCGCCGCGGAAGAGCATGTCGCCCTGGCCGAGCAGGCTCTCCGCCCCACCCTGGTCGAGAATCACCCGCGAGTCCACCTGGGACGCCACCGCGAACGCGATCCGCGCCGGGATGTTGACCTTGATCGTGCCGGTGATGATGTCGGTCGAGGGCCGCTGCGTGGCGAGCATCAGGTGAATGCCGACCGCCCGGGACTTCTGCGCGAGCCGGATGATGGCGTCCTCGACCTCGGCCGGCGCGACCATCATCAGGTCGGCCAGCTCGTCGATGATGCAGAGGATGTAGGGGAGCGGCGCCTCGCCCTTGCGCTTGCGGACCTTGTTGAGCTCGACCAGGTTGCGCGCCCGCGCCTCGCCCATGATCCCGTAGCGGCTCTCCATCTCCCCGATCAGGTTGGCGAGCACGTTCGCCGCCATCCGCGGCGAGGTGACGACCGGCGTGAGCAGGTGCGGGATCGAGTCGTAGTGGTTGAGCTCGACCCGCTTGGGATCGACGAGCACGAGCCTCACCTCGTTCGGCGAGGCGGACATCAGGATCGAGGTGAGGATCGCGTTGACGCAGCCGGACTTACCCGAGCCGGTGGTGCCGGCGACCAGCAGGTGGGGCATCATCGCCAGGTCGCAGGCGATCGACTGGCCGGAGACGTCCTTGCCGAGCCAGCCGACCATCGGCGAGGAGCCCTTCGGCCGGCCCTTGTAGATGTCGCCGAGGCGGACGAGCCGGCGGCGGGCGTTCGGCACCTCGACGCCGACCGCCCGCTTGCCCGGGATCGGGGCGAGGATGCGGATGTCGGTGGAGGCGAGCGCGTAGGCGAGGTCGTCCTTGAGCTGGGAGACCTTGCCGACCTTGGTCCCGGGCGCGAGCTGGAGCTCGTAGCGGCTCACGTGCGGGCCGGAGACGACGCCGACCAGCTTCGCGTCCACGCCGAAATGGCCGAGCGCCTCGAGCAGGGCCTTGCTGGTCGCCTCGCGGTCGCGGGTGTCGGGGCCCTGGTCGCTCGCCTTGCCGCGCTCGAGCAGCTTCGTCGCCGGCACCTTGTAGTCGATCTCGTCGGACTCGGTGACGGCCGAGCGCTTCTTGCCCATCGGCGTCAGGCCGAGGTCGGGCTCGGGGATCTCCTCGGGCTCCTCGCCGGCGATGACGTCGGGCTCGTCGCCGTCCTCGGGGAGCTCGGCGAGGCGCTCCGAGCCGGTGTCGGCGAAGCCGTCGTGCTCCTTCGACACCTCGGCCTCGTCAGAGCGCGGCGAACAGGTCGATCTCGTCGGGGTCCTCCTCCTCGGCGGCGAGCGCCTCGGTCTCGAAGGCCTCGGTCTCGGCGGCGCGGGTGATCGCGATCTCGGTGTCGTCGGGCTCCTCGGGCTCCCAGGGCTCGGCGCGGCGGCGGCGGAAGTCGCGGGTCTCGCGCGAGAGCTCGCGGGTGGCGCCGGCGAACTCCCAGGCCGTCGACCCGGCCGAGCGAACCATCCGCCCCGCCCCGCGCAGGCCGCCGGCGATCGAGCCCCCGGTCGCGAGCAGGAGCCCGGCGAGCATGAAGAGAACGGCGATGATGTGAGCTCCGAGGTCCTGGAAGAGCGTCGAGGCCGACCAGTACAGGGCCTCGCCGAAGGCGCCGCCGTGCTCCTCGAAGAAGTGCGGCTCGAAGTACTCGTGGCGGACCGGGCGCTCGGGGCCGAGGCCTGCGGTCTGCGCGGCGAAGGCGAGCAGCAGGCCGCACACGATGAAGCCGACGCCGGCGTTGAGGGCGCCCGGCGAGGGCAGGAACGGCCGCATGATCAGCGCCAGCCCGGCCCCGGCGAGCAGGATCGGGATGGCGTAGCCGGCGGCCCCCGCAGCCCACCCGAGCCCGACCGCGAGTGCCTCGCCGACGCGGCCGCCGTCGGAGTCGAGATAGAGGACGAACCCGAGATAGAGCGCCGCGGCGACGAGCGCGAGCCCGATCACGTCGTAATGGCGCTGCTCGAGGCGGCCGGCGCCCCGGCGCACGACTTCGCGGGCGCGGTCGAGCTCCTCCCGCCCGCCGCGCGGGCGCGAGGACTTGCCGCGCCCCTTCGATGGGCGCTTTCGTGTGCTTGCCATCCTCGCTCGGTGCCTTCGACATGCCTGAGTGGACCCCTGCCTGGGGCTGTCGCGCTGAGGGACGAAAAACTGCGGCAATAAAGGGCAGGGACCAATCGCCGTCCTGACTCATGCAGGCAGTGCCTGCATGAAACAGGACAGCGTGAGTTGCAGCAGCTGCTGAGCCCGTAAAACGGCGCTAAATATCCGCCGCTGCGGCCGATTCGGCGCCTATCTTTAGAAACGATGTCGAGCGGGAACGGAACGAGCGGACGGGTCCTCGTCGTCGAGGACGACGAGGCGATCGCGGACGTCGTTCGCCGCGCGCTGCGCCAGGAGGGTCATGACGTGCGATCCGCCGCCGACGGGGTCGAGGCGCTCGACCTCTCCGAGGAGTTCATCCCGGACCTGGTCGTTCTCGACCTCGGCCTCCCCCGCCTCGACGGCGTCGAGGTCTGCCGGCGGCTGCGGGCCGAGTCCGACGTGCCGATCCTGATCCTGACGGCTCGGGCGGAGACCGAGGACCGCGTCGAGGGTCTCGACTCCGGCGCCGACGACTACCTGGTCAAGCCCTTCGAGCTCTCCGAGCTGCTCGCCCGGACCCGGGCGCTGATGCGCCGCCGGCCCCCGCGCGGGACCGCGTCGCTGGCGGTCGGGGACCTGCGCCTCAATCCCGACACCCGCGAGGTCGTCCGCGGCGAGCGCGAGATCGAGCTGACCAACCGCGAGTTCGAGCTGCTCGAGTACCTGATGCGAAACCAGAAGCTCGTCGTCTCCCGGGAGCGGTTGCTCGAAGAGGTCTGGGGATATGACCCGTTGTCGATGACGAACACGATCGACGTCTTCATCTCCAACCTCCGCCGCAAGCTCGAAGAGGGCGGCGAGGACCGCATCCTGCACACCAAGCGCGGCGCCGGATACGTAGTCAAAGCCTGATGCGCGGGCGCGCCGAGCGACTGGCGCGGAATCCGAGGGGCTGGCCGCTGCGATGGCGACTGGCCGCGGTCTCGGCCGGGCTGACGATGCTGATCCTGATCGTCTTCGCGGTGGTGATCGGGCGCCTCGCCGAAGACCGGATCCGCAACGACTTCGACGAGGAGCTGATGACGGCCGCGGGGCAGATCGCGACGCAGATCGAGGTCTACACCGCGACCGGCGGCGCGCTCGACGTCCATGTCGAGGACCTGCAGATGATGGCGGCCGCCGATGCCGCGGTCGTGCGGATCATCGGCCCGAACGGCGTCGAGGCTCGCCGTTCCCGCCAACGCCCCTCTGGGTCAGCCGGAGCTCGGGGTCCATCGCAGCGGCGACATGACCGTCGCGACCGTCCCGGTGATCACGAACTCGATCGGAGCCCAGGCGCGCGTCGTGCAGTACGCACGGGACCACGAGGAGCTCGCGGCCACGATCTCGCCGGCTCTGGCTCTTCCTCGCCGCCGGGGTGCTCGCCGGCACCGCGCTCGCCGCACTCGCCGGCTTCGTCGTCGCCGGCCGCGCGATGCGGCCGATCTCCGACCTGACCGCGACCGCCCGCGAGATCGCGGCCACCCGCGACCCCTCTCGCCGGATGCCCCAGCCCGACACCGGCGACGAGGTCGCCGAGCTTGCGAGGACGCTCGAGGAGATGCTCGAGGGCCTCGACGCCTCCCGCGCCGAGCGCGAGCTGGTGATGCAGTCCCAGCGCGACTTCGTCGCCGACGCGTCGCACGAGCTGCGGACGCCGTTGACCAGCATCCTCGCGAACCTCGAGCTGCTCGAGGCCTCGCTCCTGCGCGAGCGTGGCTCGCTGGCCGACGACGAGGACGCCGCCATGGTCAACTCGGCGCTCCGTTCCTCGAAGCGGATGAGCCGCCTCGTCTCCGACCTGCTCCTGCTCGCCCGCGCGGACGCCGGGCGGACCGCCCCACGCCGGGATTGCGACCTCGCCGAGCTGGCCGGCAACGCGGTCGAGGAGCTGCGCCCGATCGCCGGCGACCGCGAGATCGCCCTCGACGCCGGTGCCGAGGTGCTCGTCGCCGGCAACCCCGACGAGCTCCACCGGATGATCTCCAACCTGCTCGACAACGCCGTGCGCCACACGCCCGAGACGAGCCGGATCGGGATCGTCGTGGAGGCGGTCGGCGAGCGCGCCAGGCTGGTCGTCTCAGACGACGGGCCCGGCCTGCCCGAGGGCCTCGAACAGCAGGTCTTCGAGCGCTTCGTCCGCGGCTCCGGCCCCGCGGACCGCTCCCCCGACGGGGGCACCGGACTCGGGCTCGCGATCGTGCGCGCGGTGGCGACCTCGCACGGCGGCTCGGTCGTCGCCGGCCGGGCCGACACCGGCGGCGCCCGCTTCGAGATCGAGCTCCCCCTGGCCGGAAGTTTCGCCCCTGAGTCCGGTCGGGTAGAAACACACGGATAGAGCCGACAATCCGCAAGCAGGCCAATTCGGGCCGCTAGGAGGAAGAACCTTGGAATCCACCACCACGCGCGGGATCCTCGCCGAGGACAACGCCGAGAAGCGCGAAGAGATCATCGAGATGCTGAAGAAGGCGTACTGGATGGAGATCGAGACCGTGATGAGCTACATCGCCAACTCGGTCAACCCGGACGGCGTCCGCGCCCAGGAGATCAAGGAGTCCCTCGAGCAGGACATCCAGGAGGAGCTCGGCCACGCGACCCAGTTCGCGGTGCGCATCAAGGAGCTCTGGGGCGTCGTCCCGGGCTCGCTGGAGTTCTCCGCCGAGCAGTCCTACCTGCAGCCGCCCGAGCACCAGACCGACATCGTGAGCGTGATCCGCGGCGTGATCGAAGCCGAGGGCGGTGCGATCGACTTCTACAACAAGATCGTCGAGTTCACCGACCCCGTCGACCCGGTCACCAACGACATGGTGATCGCGATCCTCCGCGACGAGGAAGGCCACAAGCGCCTCTTCGAGGGCTTCCTGCGCGAGTACGAGGCCGAGGGCCTGGCGTAACGAAAAGGGGGACAGAGCTCGAGCTCTGTCCCCCTGAAACCGCTAGGTGCCCGCCGCGCCTACTCGATGTCGAACTCCTCGAGCTGGCCCTGCTGGTAGTGGCCGGGGATCGGGCAGAGCATCGCGTAGCTGCCGGGCTCGATGTCCTCGGTCACCTTGACCTCGGTGGTCTCGCCGGGCTTGACATCGCCCTCCGCCACGGTGGTCGCAGAGCCCTTCTTGCCCTGGAGCTCGTAGGCCTCCTCGAGCGTGTAGCCCTCGTTGATCTTGGCGAAGATCAAAGCGTGCGGCTGGTCGCTGTCGTTGGTGTAGGAGACCGACTTCGTCTCCGCCGTCGGGGTGGGCTCGACCTCCCAGGTGAACCCGCCCTCGGTGTCGCCGGTGGTGAGCGAAACCTCCTCGGCCGACGCCGTCTCGGTGGTCTCGTCACCGGCCGACGTCGATTCGTCGTCGTCCCCGCCACAGGCCGCGACTCCCGCCGCGAGCGAGAGCGAGGCGACGATCGTCACCGGCACGCGCATCCGTACGTTCATGCCTTCCCTGCCTTTCGATTCGTGGGTAATGAGCGCCGGAACGCTAGCCGATGCGTCAGACCTCGACCACGACGGGGAGCACCATCGGGCGCCGCCGCAGGCGGTCGTAGACGAACTCGGCGACGTCGTCGTGGAGCTCCTCCTGGATCAGTGACACCTCGGTGACGCCGTTCTTCGAGGACTCGTCGAGCGAGTCCTCGACGACGACGCGCAGGTCCTCGACCAGGTCATCGGCCTCCTCGACGAAGGGGACGCCGCGGAAGATCACCTCCGGAGCCGCGACCGAGGAGCCGTCGTCGGAGGAGACGGTCGCGACGATGATGAAGATCCCGTCCGCGGAGAGCATCCGCCGGTCACGCAGGGCGACGTCGTCGGGCTCGCCGATGTCGACGCCGTCGACGAACATCATCCCTGCGTGCTCGTCCTCGCCGAAGGCCGCGCCCTTCCCGTCGATCTCGAGCGGCAGGCCGTTGCGGCCGCGGAAGATCCGCTCGGGGTCGACACCGACCGACTCGGCCAGCTCGGAGTGCAGCCTGAGGCGCTTGTGGTCGCCGTGGAACGGCATCACGTAGCGCGGCCTGGTCAGGTTCAGCATCAGCTTCAGCTCCTCCTGCCAGCCGTGGCCGGAGGCGTGGATGGGGGCGTCGCGGGCGGTGATCACCTGGGCGCCGATCTGGAAGATGCGGTCGACGGTCTCGTTCACCGAGCGCTCGTTGCCCGGGATCGGCGTCGCCGAGAAGATCACCGTGTCGCCCGAGTGCAGCTCGATGTCACGGTGCTCCCCCTGCGCCATCCGCCGCAGCGCCGAGAGCGGCTCGCCCTGGCTGCCGGTGGAGATCGCGATCACCTTGTGGTCGGGGAAGTCCTCGATCTCCTTGGGCTGGATCAGCAGGCCCGAGGGCGCGTTCGCGACGCCGAGGTTGGAGGCGATGTTGAAGTTCTTGCGCATCGAGCGCCCGACCAGGGCGACGCGGCGGTCGAGCTGCACGGCGGCGTCGATCACCTGCTGCACCCGGTGCACGTTCGAGGCGAAGGACGTGACCACGATCCGGCCCTCGCAGCGGTTGAAGACCTCGAGCAGCGCCGGCCCGACGCTCCGCTCCGACGGGGCGACGCCCGGCCGGTCCGCGTTGGTCGAGTCCCCGCACAGGCAGAGGACTCCCTCGCGGCCCAGCTCGGCGAGCCGCGAGACGTCGGTCGGCGTGCCGTCGACCGGGGTCTGGTCGAACTTGTAGTCGCCGGTGATCAGGACGGCGCCGTCGTCGGTGTGAAGCGCGACCGCACGCGAGTCGGGGATCGAGTGCGCCATGTGGACGAGCTCGATCTCGAACGGTCCCGCCTGGGTCCGCTCGCCCGCCTCGAGCACCTCGATCGGCACGTCGCGCAGCTTGTGCTCCTCCAGCTTCGAGCGGACGAGCCCGACCGTGAGCCGGCCTCCGTAGATCACCGGCGGCATGCCGATCTCGCGCAGGACGTAGGGAAGGGCGCCGACGTGGTCCTCGTGGCCGTGGGTGAGCACGATCGCCTCGATGTCGTCGGCGCGCTCGCGCAGGTAGGAGAAGTCGGGCAGGACGAGGTCGATCCCGAGCATCTCCGCGGTCGGGAACATCAGCCCGGTGTCGACGATCACGAGCCGCCCCTCGCGCTCGACCACCGTCATGTTCTTGCCGATCTCCCCCAGGCCGCCGAGGGGGAGGATTCGAATGGCGCTCATCTCACGCTGTGGTTGCCAGCGACCCGTGCGACTCGAGCGCGGCGCGGATCGCCGCGCGCTGGTCGTCATCGGCCTCGACCATGGGCAGCCGCACCCGGGCGGAGACGACGCCGAGCATCTCGAGCGCGGTCTTCACCGGCGTCGGGTTCGAGGTGACGGTCATCGCTTCGTACACGGGAGCGAGGCTAGCCTGCAGCTCGCGGGCGCGATCGGCGTCACCGGCCGCGTGCGCGTCGTAGAGCTCGCGCATCTCGTCGCCGACGACGTGCGAGGCGACGAGGATGCCGCCGGTCCCGCCGATCTCCAGCGTGCGCAGGAAGATCTCGTCGTTGCCGGCGAGGACGTCGAGCCCGTCGATCGGTCCCAGCTCGTCGTTGTTCGCCTGCTTGACGGCGACGACGTTCTCGCTCTCGGCGGCGATCTCCGCCAGCAGCGCAGGCGGCATGTTGACCACGCAGCGCGAGGGGATGTTGTAGAGGACGATCGGCCGGTCGGTGGCGGCCGCCACCGCGGCGAAATGCGCCCGCAGCCCGGCCGGGCTCGGCTTGTTGTAGTAGGGCGTGACGACGAGGCAGGCGTCGGCGCCCGCCTCGGTCGAGGCCTCGGTGAGGTGGATCGAGTGGCGCGTGTCGTTGGTGCCCGTGCCCGCGATCACGGTCGCCTCGCCGCCGATCTCCTCCTTCACGGCCCGCAGGAGCTCGAGCTGCTCCTCGTCGGTGAGCGTCGGGTTCTCGCCCGTGGTGCCGGCGACGACGACCCCGTGGGAGCCGTGCTCGACGAGGTAGCGCGCGAGCCTTGCGCGACGCGTCGAAGTCGACGCCGCCGTCCTCCGCGAAGGGCGTCACCATCGCGGTGATCACGCCGTGGATGCCCGATGCGCTCATCGGAGCGCAGGGTACCGCCCGGATGGTCGGCTCAGCGGATCACCCGGCGAACACCTCCGGGCGCCGATCGGCCCACGGCCGCGCCCGCTCGAGCTGGGCGGCGACGCGGAGCAGCACGTCCTCTCCCCCGGCCGCGGCGGCGAGCTGGGTGCCGAGCGGGAGCCCGTCCTCGGTCCAGTGCAGCGGGACCGAGATCGCCGGCAGCCCGAGCGCGTTGAAGATGCTTGTGAACATGGCCGGCTTCTCGGCGCGCTTCAGGGCGACGAACGGGTCCGGCCCGGTGTCGTCGAAGCTCCCGAGCGGGGGCGGCTTCTCGCCGACGGTCGGCGTGAGGATCAGGTCGATCCCGCCGGCGAAAAGGGCGCCGACGGCGCGGCCGCCGAGCTGATGCAGGCCGACGGCGTCGAGGTAGTCGGCACCGCTCACCTCCTCCCCGCTGCGGGCGAGCGCCCAGGTGAGCGGCTCGACGTCCTCGGCCGTCAGCGGGCGTCCGATCACGCGTCCGACGAGGCGAACGGTCTGCGACATCCCGGATGCCCAGCGCTTGATGAACGAGCCCGGAAGATCGCCGGTGATCCCCATGGCGCCGAGCTCGAGCTCCTCGACAGAGTGGCCGAGCTCGGTGAGCAGCTCGGCGGTCTCGGTCACGGCCTCGATCGCTTCGGGGTCCGGATCGGCCTCGGTGGCGGAGCTGGTCAGCATCGCGATCCTGAGCGGGCCCGGGTCGGCATCGAGCTCCTCGACGTACGGCCTGGCCGCCGGCGGTGCGGCGTAGGGGTCGCCGGGTGAGGGGCCGTGGACCGCGTCCAGCAGAGTCGCCGCGTCGCGCACGGACCGGGTGATCGCGAAATGCTCCGAGAGCCCCGATGCGAAGTCGCCCGGCGAGCGGGCCCGCCGTGGTCCGCGCGCGGGTGGTCTTCAGCCCGAGGAGGCCGTTGTGGCTGGCCGGGATCCGGATCGAGCCGCCGCCGTCGGAGGAGTGCGCGAACGGGACGAGCCCGGCTGCCACCGCCGCCGCGGAGCCCCCGCTGGAGCCGCCCGCGGAGCGCGTCGTGTCCCACGGGTTGCGCGTCGGGCCGAACGCGACCGGCTCGGTCGTCGGCACGATGCCGAGCTCCGGCGTGTTCGTCTTGCCCAGGGTGACCAGGCCCGCGGCGCGGAACCGCAGCGCGAGGGCAGGCGTCGACCGGCGCGCGGAAATCCGCCTCCTTGAGCACCCGCATGCCCATGTGAAGCGGCTTCCCGCGAACGACACGGCCAGGTCCTTGAGCAGGAAGGGAACGCCGCGGAACGGGCCGTCGGGAAGCTCGCCGGCGGCCTCCGCCCGCGCCTCGTCGAAGAAGGTGTGGATGACCGAGTTCAGCTCCGGATCGGTCGCCTCGATCCGCGCGATCGCAGCTTCGACCAGCTCGGAGGGACTCGCCTCGCCCGTGCGGACGAGCTCTGCCTGCGCGGTCGCGTCGAGCGCCGCGAGCTCGTCGGTCAACCGCCTTCGCCCCGGTCGAAGAGGAGCGCCTCGAGGCCGACCGTGAACGGCTCCGAGAGCCCGCCGACCCGCCGCACGGCGAGCAGGACCCCGGGCATGAACGAGCTGCGGTCGATCGAGTCGTGGCGGATCGAGAGCGTCTGCCCCTCCCCGCCGAAGATCACCTCCTGGTGCGCGACCAGTCCGGGCAGGCGGATCGAGTGGATCGGCTCGTGGACGTTGCCGCCGGCCTCGCGGATGAGCTCGGCCGTCCGTGCCGCGGTGCCCGAGGGCGCGTCGAGCTTGCGATCGTGGTGGAGCTCGACGATCTCGACCTCCGGCATGTGGGGCGCCGCCAGCTTCGCCGCCTCCATCATCAGCACCGCGCCGATCGCGAAGTTGGGGGCGACGAAGCAGCTCGCACCTCCCTCGGATGCCGACTCCGCGGCCTCGCGGAGGGCTTCGAGGTCGAAACCGGTCGTGCCGAGGACGCAATGGACACCCGCGCCCAGGCAGGCGGCCACGTTGCCGGGCGCCGCGTCGGGCGTGGTGAAGTCGACGACCACCTCGGCGTCGCCGAGAACTTCCTCGAGGGCGACGCCGAGCTCGGGATCGGCGCGGCCGGAGAGCTCCATGTCATCGGCGCCCTCGACCGCTTCGCAGACGGTGGCGCCCATGCGCCCCGACGCACCTGAGACCGCGACTCGGATCACGAGTGGGGCAGTCTATGCCGCGAGCGCCGGGCTGACCGGCTCGAGCGCCTTGCGGAAGAGGCCTTCGTCGGTGCCCACGCAGGCGGCGGAGAAGCGGCTCGGCTCGTAGAGCTCGGCGGCCAGCTCGGCGACCTCGTCGCCGTCGACCGCGTCCACACGCGCGAGCATCTCGTCGAGCGAGAGCAGCGGCACGTCGTACATCGTCGAGCGCGCGATCCGCGACATCCTTGCCGAGCTCGACTCCAGCCCGAGCACCATCCGGCCCTTGATGTGCTCCTTGGCGCGCACCAGCTCCTCACCGGTGACGCCCTCGGCGGCGACCGAGGCGAGCTCGGAGCCGATCACGTCGAGGGCCTCGGCGACGTTGTCCTCGCGGGTGCCGACGTAGGCGGCGACGAGGCCGTTGTCGATGTACTCATCGGAGTAGCTGCCGACGGCGTAGGCGAGCCCGCGCTTCTCGCGGACCTCGCGGAAGAGGCGCGAGGAGGTCGAGCCGCCGAGGACGGCGTTGGCGACGCCGAGCGCGAATCGGCGGTCGTCCCCGCGCGGGATCCCGGGCGCTCCCAGGCAGACGTGGTACTGCTCGGTCTTCTTCTCGTAGAAGCAGAGGCGCGGCGCCCGCTCCGGCTGCTCACCCGTGCCGCCGGCGTGGCCGTTGAGGCTGCCCGCGGGCGGGGACACGTGCTTGCGGGCGAGGTCGACGATCTGCTCGTGATCGACGTGGCCCGCGGCCGAGACGACGATGTTGGGACCGATGTAGCGCGCCGCGTGGTACTCGGCGATCTTCGGCACCGGGATCGACGCGATCACCTCGGCCTCGCCGATCACGCGCCGCCCGAGCGGATGCTCGCCGAATACGGCGTCGGCGAGGACGTCGTGAACCCGGTCCTGCGGCTCGTCCTCGTACATCGCGATCTCCTCGAGCACGACCTGGCGCTCGGAGTCGACCTCGGGGTAGGTCGGGCCGAGGAGCATCTCGGCGAGCAGGTCGAAGGCCTCGTCGGTGTGCTCGTCGAGCAGGCGCGCGTACAGGTGGGTCGACTCCTTGCTCGTCGCGGCGTTGGTCGAAGCTCCGAGCCCGTCGAAGAGCTCGGAGATCTCGATCGCCGAGTAGCGCTCGGTTCCCTTGAAGAGCAGGTGCTCGAGGAAGTGCGAGACCCCGGCCTGGCCGGGGTGCTCGTCACGTGAGCCGGTCCGGACCCAGAGGCCGAGTGCGACGGAGCGCACCGAGGGCATCGAGTCGGTCACGACCCTCACCCCGCCGTCGAGCTCGGTGCGCTCGACCCCCTCCGGCAGCGACGTATCCGCCTCGGCTGCCCCCACGCCGGTTGCTAGTCCTCGAAGCGGCGCCGGCGCCTGTCGCCGCCGCGGTCACCGCCGCCACTGCGTCCACCGCGGTCGCCGCCTCGGCCACCGCGATCGCGACCACCGCGTCCACCGCGGTCGCCGCCTCGGCCACCACCGCCGCCGTCACGGCGGCGCGGGCCGGGATCGCCGGTGCCGACTGCGCTCAGCTCCTCTGCGCTCTTGCCGGCGACGTCGGGGTCCTCGGAGAGGCGCAGGCCGATCCGGCCGCGCTCGCGGTCGACCTCGACCACGGTGACGTCGATCTCGTCGCCCTGGCTCAGCACGTCGTCGACCGTCTCGACCCGCTCGCCCGGCTTCACATTCGAGATGTGAAGCAGGCCGTCGGTGCCCTTGACGATCTCGACGAACGCGCCGAAGGTGGTCGTCTTCACGACCTTGCCCTTGAAGCGGTCGCCGACCTCGGCGTCCTTGGTCATCGCCTCGATACGCGCGATGCAACCCTCGACGAGGGTGCCGTTGGCGGCGTAGACGCGAATCGTGCCGTCGTCCTGGACGTCGATCTCGGCCTCGAACTCCTCCTGGAGTCCGCGGATCGTCTCGCCGCCCTTGCCGATGACGGTGCCGATCTTCTCGGTGTCGATCTGGATCGTCTCGATCCGCGGCGCGTACTTGGAGAGCTCGTCGCGCGGGCCGTCGATCGTCTCGGCCATCTTGCCGAGGATGAACTTGCGGCCGGCGAGCGCCTGCTCGAGCGCGTCACCGAGGATGTCGAACGTGACACCCGTGATCTTGATGTCCATCTGCAGGGCGGTGATCCCGTCCTCCGTGCCGGCGACCTTGAAGTCCATGTCGCCGAGGTGATCCTCGACGCCGGCGATGTCCGTGAGGACGACGTAGTCATCGCCCTCCTTGATCAGGCCCATCGCGACGCCGGCGACCGGTGCGGAGACCGGAACGGCCGCCGCCTGGAGGGCCATCGAGGATGCGCAGACCGAGCCCATCGAGGACGAGCCGTTCGACTCGAGGGTGTCGGACACCACGCGGATCACGTAGGGGAAGTCCTCCTGGCTCGGGATCGTCGCGGTGAGCGCCCGCTCGGCGAGCGCGCCGTGACCGATGTCGCGGCGCTTCGGGCCGCGCATGAAGCCGGCCTCCCCGACCGAGAACGGCGGGAAGTTGTAGTGGTGCCAGAACGTCTTCGACGTCTCGAGGCCGAGGTTGTCGACCTTCATGTCCATGCGGGTCGTGCCCATCGCGACGGTCGAGAGGATCTGGGTCTCACCGCGGGTGAAGAGCGCCGATCCGTGCGCGCGCGGGGAGACGTCGGCCTCGGTCTCTATCGGCCGGATCTCGTCGGTGGCGCGGCCGTCCGGCCGCTTCTTGTCGACGGCGATCCGCTTGCGGATGACGTCCTTCTCGAGCGCGGCGAAGGCGCGGGCGACCTGGTCGCGCTTCTCCGCGGCCTCGGGGTCGTCGATCGGGTCCGGGGCGAGCTTCTCGAACGCCTCGAGCTTGGCCGCCTCGACGGCGTCCTGGCGCTCGAGCTTGCCCTGGATCGAAGTCGCTTCGTCGACCTTCGCGCCGAACTCGGAGCGAACCTGCTCGACGATCGCGTCGTCGACCACGGGCGCCTCGACCTCGACCTTCTCCTTGCCGGCCTGCTCGCGCAGGTCGTTCATCGTCGCGACGAGCGTCTTGATCTCGGCGTGGGCGATGTCGAGCGCGTCGAGCACCTCTTGCTCGGTGACGCCCTTGGCGCCGCACTCGACCATCAGGATCGCCTCGTCGGACCCGGAGACGATCAGGTCCATCTCGAGCTCGTCGAGGGCCTCCTCGTCGGGGTTGACGACGAAGTCGCCGTCGAGCTTTCCGACCCGGACCGCGCCAACGTAGGTCGGCAGCGGCACCTGCGAGATCGCGAGCGCCGCGGAGGCGCCGTTCATCGCGAGGATGTCGTAGGGGTGCACGTGGTCGACCGACAGCGGCTGGCAGACGATCTGCGTCTCGTAGTGCCAGCCCTTGGGGAAGAGCGGGCGCACGGGGCGATCGATCATGCGAGCGGTCAGGGTCGCCTTCTCGCCGGAGCGGGCCTCACGCCGGAAGAAGGAGCCGGGGATCTTGCCCGCGGCGTAGTGCTTCTCCTCGACGTCCACCGTCAGCGGGAGGAAGTCGACGTCACGAAGGTTGCCGACGGTCGCCGTGCAGAGGACCATCGTCTCGCCGCTGGAGGCGACGACAGCGCCGCCCGCCTGCCGGGCGAGCTTGCCCGTCTCGAACGAAATCTCCTTGCCGCCGATCTCCGCCGAGACGCGCTTTACGTCAAACATGCTCAATTTTCTCTCTACCTTCCGGCCGCCTTCGGTGGCGGCCTCGTTTCTCTTCGATCTCTCGAAAGTTCCGCGGCGATGTTAGCGGCCGACACCGGGCTGCCCGCCACGAACGCCGCCGGCGTGGCGACGACGCCGGCGCGCAGCCCGCTCTCGAAATCCCGCCGCACGCGCGTCTTGACGGCCGGGGAGCGCCGGTCCCGATCGAACCGCTCGAGGTCTAGCCCGAGAGCCTCGGCGCGCTCCCACAGGTGCGGGTCGTCCTGGCGCCCCTGGTCGGCGTAGATCGAGTCGACCATCGCCCAGAAGGCAGCCTCGTCCTGGGCGGCGGCCGCCTCCGCCGCCGCGTGCAGCGCGGGCGCCCGCTTGTGCTTCGAGGCGATCGGGAAGTGGCGCACGCAGAGCCTCAGCTCGAGCGCCCTGATCTCGAGCCAGGCCGCGGCGCAGTGCGGGCAGCCGAAGTCGAGATAGAGAACCGCCTCGGGCCCCTCCCCGCGCACGTGGTCACCGTCGCCGATCGGCGGGACGGTGGCGCTGGTGAGCTCGGCGTTCAGCGGTCGAGGGCGTCGAAGATCAGGTTCGCGCCGGGGATCTCGAGGTCGGACTCCGAGGCATGTGACCACTCGACGGTGCCGTCGGGCCCCACGAGGACGAGGGAGCGGTTGTTGTAGCCGCGCTTCTCCTGGTAGGCGCCGTATGCGGCCGAGACCGCGCCCTTGGGGTGGAAGTCGGCAAGCAGCGGCATCTCGAGCCCGAGCTGCTCGCGGAAGGCCTGGTGGACGAAGACGCCGTCGACGCTGATCCCGACGAGGCTCGCGCCGCGCTCCTCGATCTCTCCGAGGACCTCCTGGTAGACCGAGAGCTGGTCCGAGCAGACCGGCGAGAAGTCGCCCGGGTAGAAGGCGAGGAGCAGCTTGCGGCCGGCGTAGTCGGCCAGCGAGACCTTGTTCAGGTCCTGGTCGCGGAGGGTGAAGTCGGGGGCCTGGCTGCCGGGCTCGATCACGGCGCCCCGGTGGCCGGTCTAGCGGCGCAGCCCGAGCTCGCCGACGAGCGCGCGGTAGCGCTCGACGTCGGTACGCTCGAGATAGCGCAGGAGCCGGCGGCGCTTGCCGACCAGCATCAGCAGGCCGCGGCGCGAGTGGTGGTCCTTGGTGTGCGTGCGCAGATGCTCGGTGAGCTCGTTGATGCGCGCGGTCATCAGCGCGACCTGGACCTCGGGAGAGCCCGTGTCGGCGTCGCCGCGACCATGCTTGGCGGCGAGCTCGGCCTTTTTTTCCTTGGTAAGCGTCATCGGAAACAAATGAGCGGCCCGCGGGGCCGCTTCACGCAGTGAAATTAGCACAGAGCCTGCGGGCTTCGGCGACGTCGCGGTGCATCTGAGCGATCAGCTCTTCGACGCTCGAAAAGCGCTTCTCTCCGCGCAGTCGCTCCATGAACGCGACCCTCAGCGTGTCGCCGTAGAGGTCTCCCTCGAAGTCGATCAGGTAGGTCTCGATCAGGAGCCCGCGGCCCGTCTCGAACATCGGCCGAACGCCGACGTTGACCGCCGCCGGGTGGCCGTTGGCGAAGGCGGCGTAGACGCCGTGGCCGGGCACGACCAGCTCGTCGTCAGGAACGATGTTCGCGGTCGGAAAGTCGAGCGTGCGCCCCCGCTTGTCGCCCTCGACCACGGTGCCCTCGACCATGTAGGGGGCGCCGAGGAAATGGCGGGCGCTCTCCATCTCACCCGCGGCGACCAGGGCCCGGATCCTGGTCGAGGAGATCGTCTCGCCGTCCGCGTCGACGAGCGGGACGACCCTGGTCTCGAAGGCGTCCTGCTCCTCGAGCAGCCTCCAGTCCCCCCTTGCCTTCTTGCCGAAGCGGAAGTTCTCGCCGACCGAGACCTTGGTTGCCCCGAGCTGCTCGGCGAGGATCCCGTCGCGGAACTCCTCCGGCTCCTTCCCGGCGAACTCGCGGTCGAACGGGATCACGACCAGCTCCTGCACCCCCAGCCCCTCGATCACGTCGCGCTTGATCTCGAAAGGCATGATCAGCTTCGGCGCCGCCTCGGGGTGGATCACGCGCACGGGGTGGGGCTCGAACGTGAGCACGGTGTCGGCGTCGTCGATCACCGCCTGGTGGCCGAGGTGGACCCCGTCGAAGGTCCCGATCGCGACATGGCGCTCGCGCGGCTCGGCGTCGGGCAGGGAGGTGACCGTGATCGACATGGGTCGCGAAAACTAAAGGGGTCTGACCCCTTTAGGTTGCGGCGGGCTCCAGGACGACCTCGGGGCGGACCGCGGCATCGGCGCGGCGGCCGACCGCGAGGAGGCGGCCCTCGTGCGTGAGGCGGATCGGGCCGTCAGCCTCTTCGGCCGCCCCGATCCAGCGGCCGTTTGTGATCGCGTCGGCCTCCTCGGCGCCGAGGTCTCGCTCCGGGAGGAAGACCAGGGCCTCGTTCGCGGTGATCGGCTCCGCGGATGCGCCGGCGAGCTGAAGCGGCCCGACGGCCGTTCGCCGCAGCTCATCGCAGTAGGCGTCGCCGAGGGTCTCGATCAGGGTGCGGACGTAGGTCCCGGAGGAGCACTCGATCTGGAACGTGGCCCTCCCCTCCCCCGCCTCCAGGAGCTCGGCACGATGGACCTCCACCTCGCGCTCGGGAGTCTCGGCGCTCTCACCGCGATGGGCGCGCTTGTAGAGGCGCTCCCCGCCAACCCTGACCGCCGAGGTCAGCGGCACCCGCTGGCGGATCCGCCCGGTCGGCAGCTCGAGCGCCTCAGGCACGCGACCGGTCTCGATGAGCTCGCCCTCGGGGTCGCCGGTCGACGATGTCCAGCCGAGGCGCGCGGTGGCCACGTAGGTCTTCGGCAGCGGCAGCAGGTAGCGCTGGAGCCGGGTCGCGCGGCCGAGCAGGACGAGGAGCAGGCCGGTCGCGAAGGGATCCAGGGTGCCGCCGTGGCCGGCCTTGACCCCGCGCTCCCGGCGCACCGAGGCGACGACGTCGTGCGAGGTGGCGCCCGCCGGCTTGTCGCAGAGGAGGACGGCCGCCGGCGCGGCTCAGCGGGCACCGTCGGAGGACAGCTGGAGGCGGGCCCGAGCGCAGAGGAGCTCGACCAGCTCCGGGTAGGCGAGGTCGGTCGAGAAGCCGGCGGCGCGCCGGTGCCCGCCGCCCCCGTGCTCGCGGGCGATCTCGGAGACGTCGACGCCCTCGCTCGAGCGCAGGCTGACCTTGCGCGCGGCGAGGCCGCCGTCGGTCTTGTCGCGGACGAAGGCGGCGATCGAGGCGCCCTCGATCGAGCGCACGTAGTCGATGATCCCCTCGGTCATCACCTCGCTGGAACCGGTGGCCTCGTAGTCGGCATCCTGGATGTAGGTGATCGCGAGCCCGCAGTCGGGATAGCGCTCGATCTTCTCGAGCGCGCGCGAGATCAGGCGCAGCTTCTCGACGGGCACGCGCTCGTAGAGGCGGCGGTAGATGTCGTGGACGTTCACCCCGGCCTCGATCAGGTCCGCCGCCATCCTGTGCGAGCGGGCGTCGGTGTTCTCGTACATGAACCGGCCCGTGTCGGTGACCAGGCCGACGTAGAGCGCGTCGGCGATCTCCGGGGTGATCTGCGCCTCCAGCAGCCCCGCCAGCTCGAAGACGATCTCCGCGGTCGAGGAGGCCTCCACGTCGACGAGGTTGACGTCGCCGAACCGGGTGTTGTCGTGGTGGTGGTCGATGTTGAGGATGTAGCCCTCGGGGCTCTGCAGCCACTCGACCGGCATCCGGTCGATGTTGCCGCAGTCGAGGAAGATGATCGTGCGGTCCGCGACGTCGGCCGGAGCCTCGTGGAAGACCTCCTCGAGCGGCAGGAAGCGGTACTCGATCGGCAGCGGGAACTCCTTGGAGGCGAGGAACATCACCGAGTCCTTGCCGAGCTGCTCGAGGATCGCGTGCATCGCCAGCAGCGAGCCGAGGGCGTCGCCGTCGGGGCCCTCGTGGGCCGTGAGCAGGAACCGGTCGCCCGCGCGGATCGCGGCGACGGTCTCGGCGAGCGCAGCGTCGCGCTCGGTTCCGGAGGCCACGGGGGCGCCGTTCACCGCCCTTCGCCCGATTCGGCGTCGTCGTCGGTCTCGAGCAGGCGGGTGATGCGGTCGCCGCGCTCGACCGAGTCGTCGTAGTGGAAGCTCAGCGTGGGCGTGCGCTTCAGGCGCAGCTCGGCCGCGAGGGCCGACTGCAGCGGCCCGTGCGAGGAGCGCAGCCCCGCGAGCGTGGCCTCGCGCTCCTCCTCGTCTCCGAGCACGCTGACGAAGACGCGCGCAGAGCGCAGATCTGGGCTTGTCTCGACAGCGGTCACGGTTACGAATCCGATTCTTGGATCCTGGAGATCGGTGGCGATCGCTCCGGAGATCACCTCTCGCACCACTCCGTTTACGCGGCGCATGCGGCCGGTAGCCATCGCCGCGCGAATATAGCCGCGTTCGCTGCGCCGGGCGCCGCGCTAGCCGCGCAGATCCCCCAATGAGAGGAGGTCCCTGTCGAAGCTGCAGCCGTCCGGGCAGCGCGACTCGATGAACCTGGCGAGATCGTCGGTGCGCCCCTCGACGCTGGAATCGCCCACCAGCGCGCACAGCAGCGTCGTCGCCTGCCAGGTGTCGTGCCCGCCGATCTCGGCGACGGAGGCGCCGTGGCGCTGGCGGATCTGCGCCTTCAGCGACTGCACCAGCTTGCGCTTCTCCTTCAGGCCGTGCGACTGGCCCTGGTGCAGCCGGACCTCGAGGATCGAGACGTAGGCGGGCATCTCATGCAGATGAGATCAAGCCGAACCGGACGCGAAGCGGAGGATTCGGCGCCTCATTATTTTCTACTCCAGCGTCTTCTCGACCTGCTTCGTGCGGAAGAACTCGAGGACGTCGCCCACCTTGACGTCGGCGTAGCCCTCGAGCACGATGCCGCACTCGAGGCCCTCCTCGACCTCCTGGACGTTGTCCTTGAAGCGGCGCAGCGAGCCCAGCTTGCCGGTCCAGATCACGGTGCCCTCGCGGACCAGGCGGACCTGGGCGTCGCGGGCGACCTTGCCGTCGGTGACCTGGCAGCCGGCGATGTTGCCGACCTTGCTCGCCTTGAAGACCTGCAGGATCTCGGCCTCGCCGACGCGCTCCTCGACCTCGTCGGGATCGAGCATGCCCTCCATCGCGTTGCGCAGGTCCTCGGTGACCTTGTAGATCACCGAATAGGTGCGGATCTCGATCCCCTCGGCCTCGGCGGTGCGGCGCGCCTCGAGCAGCGGGCGGACGTTGAAGCCGATGATGATCGCGTTCGAGGCCGCGGCGAGCATCACGTCGGACTCGTTGATGCCGCCCGCGGCGGCGCGAATCACGTTGACGGCGACCTGGTCCTGCGGGACCTTGGCGATCTCGTCCTGCAGCGCCTCGACCGAGCCGGAGACGTCGGCCTTGATCAGGATGTTCAGCTCCTTGACCTCGCCGGCGGTGGCCTTCGAGAAGACCTCCTCGAGGGTGACGCCGCGGGCGTGCTGGCGGGCGAGCGTCTCGGTCTTGAGGCGGTGGGCACGCTCGGCGGCGAGGCGGCGGGCCTCCTTGTCGTTCTCGACGACGCGGACCGGGTCGCCGGCCTCGCAGACGCCGTCGAAGCCGAGCACCTCGACCGGGTCGCCGGGCTTCGCCTCTTCGACGCGAGCGCCGGTGAAGTCGTGCATCGCCCGCACCCGGCCCCAGGTCGCCCCGGAGACGAGGTCGTCGCCGACCTTGAGCGTGCCGCGCTCGACGAGCACGGTGACGACCGGGCCACGGCCCGGATCGAGGTGCGCCTCGATCACCGAGCCAGAGGCGGGAGCGTTCGGGTTCGCCTTCAGCTCCTCGAGCTCGGAGACCAGCAGGATCATCTCGAGCAGCTTGTCGAGGCCCTCCTTGGTCTTGGCCGAGACGTCGACGTAGACGGTGTCGCCGCCCCAGTCCTCCGGGTTCAGGTCCTGCTGCGCGAGCTCGCCGCGGACCCGATTGGGGTCCGCGCCCTCCTTGTCGATCTTGTTGACCGCGATCAGCATCGGCACGTCGGCGGCCCTGGCGTGGTCGATCGCCTCCGTGGTCTGCGGCATCACGCCGTCGTCGGCGGCGACGACGATCACGGCGAGGTCGGTGACGTCGGCGCCACGGGCGCGCATCGCGGTGAACGCTGCGTGGCCCGGCGTGTCGAGGAAGCTGATCCTCGAGCCGTCGTGGTCGACCTGGTAGGCGCCGATGTGCTGGGTGATCCCGCCGGCCTCGCCCTCGGCGACCTGGGTCTCGCGGATCGCGTCGAGGAGCGAGGTCTTGCCGTGGTCGACGTGGCCCATGATCGTGACCACGGGCGGGCGGTCGACGAGCTCTTCGTCGGAATCCTCGTACTCCGGCTCCTCGGGGGCCTCCTCGGCGGCGGTGACGATGTCGACCTTCTGGTCGAACTCCTCAGCGAGCAGGTTGATCGTCTCGTCTGGAAGGGTCTGGGTGAGCGTCGCCATCTCGCCGATCTGCATCAGCTTCTTGATCACGTCGGCGGCCGAGACCTTCATCGACTCGGCGACCTCCTTGACCGTGGCGCCGGAGTTGATCGTCGTCGGAGCGAGCTCCTTCTGCTCGGCCGGCCCGCGCGCGGGCTCCTCGAGCAGCGGCCGGCGTCGGCGCCCGCCACGGCGGCGGGGCGGGCGCCGTGGAGGCGCGTTTGAGTTCATCTGCTCGCGACGAGACGCCTGCGAGTCGATGACGACGCGCCGGCGCTTCTTGCTGCCGCCTCCGGCCGCGGGTGCGGAGCCCGCGCCGTCGCCGGCGGGCTTCGCCTTCGCCTTGGCAGTGGGCGTCGCGGCGGCCTTCTCGGTCTTCGCGGGTGCGCCGCCACCGTTGCTGGCGCCGATCGCCTTCAGCGCATCGGCCTCCTCGACGCTCGACGCGGCCGCCTTCGCCTCGATCCCGGCGGCCTCGAGCGCGCTCAGGACCTCCTTGCTGGAGAGCCCCTGCGCCTTGGCGATCTCATGAACACGCTTCTTAGCCATCAAGCCTCTGACTTCACGTCACTTCCGGCAGCGTCGGCGGCTTCGCCGCTCGCCTCCGGTTTGACATCACTTCCGGCAGCGTCGCCGGCTACGCCGGCTTCCTCGCCGGAACCATCACCTTCGGCGACATCACCGCCGGCCGCCTCCTCAGCTTCGCTTCCGGGGGCGGCCGGGTCGGTGGCGGGCTGATCGCGGGCTCCTCGGCCGGCTCCTCGGCTTCGACCGCGGCGTCCTCGGCGAGCGCTTCCTCGGCCGGTGGCTCCTCTTCCTCGGCGGCCTCCTCCTCGCGGCCTCGTCGGCCTCCTCGGCGACGGCTCCTCCTCGGCGACCTCGGCCTGCCTCCTCGGCCTCCTCAGCCTCTTCGGCCTCCGCGCCGGCCTCGTCGAACGCCGCCTGGGCCTTCTCGACGATCGGCGCGATCTCGCTCTGGTCGGCGTCCGCGTCGGCGAGCCTGGCGACCTCCTGCTCGGTGATCGCAGAGAGCACGGTGACCTGGTTGGTGCTGAAGCGGGCGAGCGCCTGATGCTGCGGCAGGCCGCAGTAGCGCGAGCCCTGAAGCGAGGCGTTGGGGCAGCGCCGGCCCGCGGACAGCACCGCGGAGCAGCGGCCGTCGGTGGGCGGGGCGCCCTCCTCCTCGATCTCGAGGTCCTGCTCCATCTCGGAGAACTCCTGCTCGGACTTGATGTCGACCTTCCAGCCGGTCAGCTTTGCCGCCAGCCGGGCGTTCTGGCCGTCGCGGCCGATCGCCAGCGAGAGCTGGTCATCGGGCACGATCACGGTCGCCTGCTGGTCCTCGTCGTCGACGAGCACCTCGCGCACTCGCGCCGGCGAGAGCGCCTTGGCGACGAACCGGGCGGGCTCCTCGTTGTAGGGGATGATGTCGATCTTCTCGCCGCGGAGCTCGGAGACGACCATGCGCACCCGTGAGCCTCGCGGGCCGACGCAGGCGCCGACCGGGTCGACCCCGTCTGCGTGGGAGACGACGGCGATCTTCGAGCGGTAGCCCGGCTCGCGGGCCACGCCGACGATCTCGACGAGCTTGTCGGCGATCTCGGGGACCTCGAGCTCGAACAGCGACTTGATCAGCTCCGGATTGCGGCGCGAGACGACGATCGAGGGTCCCTTGCCCTCGGACGACACGTCGGAGACGACGACCCTGATCCGCGAGCCGTGGTCGTACCGCTCGTTCCAAACCTGCTCGGAGCGGGGCAGCAGCGCCTCGACGCGCTCGCGCAGCTGGACCAGCGTGTAGCGGTTGTCGGACTGCTGGATGATCCCGGTGACGAGCTCGCCGACGCGGTCCTGGTACTCCTCGAACATCATCAGGCGCTCGGCCTCGCGGATCCGCTGCAGCATCACCTGCTTCGCCGTCTGCGCCGCGATTCGGCCGAAGCCGTCGGGCGTGACGTCGCGGGACTCGATCTGGTCCTCGTAGGGGGCGAGCATCTCGGGGTCGAGGTCCGGGTCCTCGGGCTCGCGCGGCTCCCCGGTCTCCGGGTCGATCGTGGGCTGAAGCTCTTCCTCCTCCATCTGCTCGCGCGCCTCGGCGACGAGCTTCTCCTCGAGCTCGGGCGGCAGGATCAGCTCGAAGACGCGGTACTCGCCCTCGACGTCGTCGAGGTCGACGCGGGCGTACTTCGCCGATCCCGGCGACTTCTTGTAAGCGGAGAGGAGGGCATCCTCGAGCGCGGACTTGAGCGTGTCGGGGGCGATCCCCTTCTCCTGCTCGAGGTCCCTCATGGCCTCGACGATCTCGCGACTCATGAATGGACCTCCGGAAGCTCGGGGACGAGGTTGGAACGGTGGACGTGAGAGAGGGGGATTTCGACCGCATCGCCGGAGTCCTCCACGCGAACGGCGCTCTCGTCGGCGTCGGCGATGGTGCCCGTGAAGTTTCGGCGGCCCCCGATCGGCTCGCGCGTCCGCACGCGAACTCGATGGCCGCGGAAGCGGCGGTAGTGCTCGGGCTTGGTCAGGGGGCGATCGAGCCCCGGCGAGGAAACCTCGAGGCCGTAGGAGGTGAGCAGGTCCCGGAGGTGGTTCGTGACCCGCTCGCACAGCGCCAGATCGACGCCGTCGGGATGATCGATATAAAGCCGCAGCGTCTCGTTGCCAGACTGCTCGAGGGCGATCAACTCGACCTCGGGCTCACGCTCGGCTAGACGGCTCTCGATTTCCCTCTGGGTGCTCTCCATTCGCTTCCTCTCGCTCCCCCGCACCCGTCCTTGGGCCAAAAAATAGGTGGGCCCGGGCCCACCTGATGCGTCACAGGGTTCGGGTACTAAGGAAGCGAAATCGAGTATAGCCTCGGGTATGTGGGCGTCAACGACGCCTGGGTGGGAGCTCGCGACTTCCTTTCGCATACCGAAAGGTTCTCGCCAGTCAGGTCTCCAGAAGCAGGGTCACCGGGCCGTCGTTGGTGAGATCGACGGCCATGTGGGTGCCGAAGCGGCCCTTTTTCGCGCCGAGACGGTCGCAGAATCGGTCGTAGAGGGGTTCGGCGAGGTCGGGGTCGGCGGCCGCGGTGAAGCTCGGGCGGTTGCCCTTGCGGGTGTCGGCGTAGAGGGTGAACTGGCTGACGCAGAGGACCTCGCGGTCGCCGAGGGGCTCGTTCATGCGGCCGTCGGCGTCCTCGAAGACGCGCAGGGCGCGGACCTTGTCCGCGAGGCGGTCGCAGGCCTCCTCACCGTCGCCGGCGGCGATCGCGAGGAGGACGAGCAGACCGGGCCCGATCTCGGCGACCCGCTCGCCCTCGACCGTGACCGAGGCGGCCGTCACCCGCTGGACGAGGGCGCGCAAGCGGCTCTCAGCGGCGGTCGGCGGCGAGGCGCTCGCGGTAGACCCGGTAATCGCGGCGCTCGGGCCGGAGGTTGGCGGCGATCGCGAGGTGGCGCCGCGCGCGGTCGCGCTCGCCGCTGAGGCTGAGGGCGCGGCCGAGGCAGAAGTGCGCGAAGTCGTTGACCGGATAGCGCTCGACGACGGCCTCGAACTCGGGCACGGCCTCCTCGAAGCGCCGGCTGCGGAAAAGTGCCCGGCCGAGCGCCTCGCGGACCGAGCTCTTCTCGGGCGCCAGTCGAGCCGCCTTTCGGAGCGGGACCGAGGCCTGCTCGTAGTCCCCGGCCTCGAGCAAGGACATCCCCTTCACGTAGAGCGAATAGAGGGAATCCTGCTCAGTCGTCACTCGTCGAAGTGTACGACCGGTCCTCCGTCGCCCGCAGCGCCTCGACGCGGTCCAGGATCGCGTCGGCGACCTCCTCCTTGGCCGCGATCGGGACCTCGGTTGTCGTCTCGGCCTCGACGATCGTGACCTCGTTGCTCTCGCTCTCGAAGCCGATCTCCGATCGGGACACGTCGTTGACGACGACCGCGTCGAGGCCCTTGCGCTCGAGCTTCGAGCGTGCCCGCCCGACCCAGTCACCGCCGTGCTCGGCCGCGAAGCCGACGACGGTCTGCCCGGGCTCGCGGGTGGCGGCGACCGCGGCGACGACGTCGGTCGTCGGCTCGAGCCGCAGCTCGAGCTCGCCGCGGCCCTCGCGCACGAGCTTCTCCTCCTCGGGAGCCGCCGGCCGGAAGTCGGCCACGGCGGCCGCCATCAGAAGGACGTGGGCGGCCGGGAACTCCGCTCTGACCGCGCGCTCGAGCTCGGCGGCGCTCTCGACGTCGATCCGGCGCACGCCAGGCGGGGCATCGAGCGCCACATTCGCCGCGATCAGGGTCGTCTCAGCGCCCCGAGATGCGGCGCGGGCGGCCAGAGCCACCCCCATCCGCCCGCTCGAGCGGTTCCCGACGAAGCGAACCGGATCGATCGCCTCGCGCGTCCCCCCGGCGGTGACCAGGACCCGCAGCCCGTCCCACGGTCCGGCGGGAGCGCCGGCGAGGCGCTCGATCTCCGCGAGCAGCGTCTCGGGCTCGGGGAGGCGGCCGGCGCCGCGCTCGCCGCGCGATGCGAGCTCTCCCTCCTCGGGATCGATCACGTGGACGCCACGATCGCGCAGCGTCTGCAGGTTCGCCTGCGTCGCCGGGTCGCGAAGCATCCGGTCGTTCATCGCCGGGGCGACCGCGCGCGGCCCCGCGGAGGCGAGGAAGGAGGTGGTCACCATCCCGTCGGCGATCCCCGCCGCGAGCTTGGCGACGGTGTTCGCAGACGCGGGGGCGACGAGGAAGACGTCGGCGTTGGCCACGACCTGGAGATGGCCGATCGGGTCGTGATCTGGCACCGGATCGCCCGGAAAGCCGCCGCGGAGCGGATCGCGCTCGAACTCGTCGACGAGAACCGGCGCTCCGACGATCCCCTCGAACGAGGCGGCGCCGACGAAGCGCTGCGCGGTCGGCGTCATCAGCACCCGCACGCCGTGGCCGGCCTTCGTCGCCAGCCGCGCCAGCTCGAGCGCCTTGTAGGCGGCGATGCCGCCGCTAACCCCAAGCAGGATCCGCGCCACTAGTCAAGGTTACGCCGACGGGGCCCGCGTGCTGGGCGCCGGCGTTCGCGCGTCGTGTGGGCGCTAGATCCGGTAGCGGTAGTTGATCTTGCCCTGAGCGATTTCCTCGAGCGAGATCGTGAGGTAGTTGCCCGTCTTGGACTCGACCATCGGCGGGGTGAACTCCTCGTATGTGCCCTCGCCGAGCGCGCGGTAGTAGCTGTTGAGCTGACGGGCGCGCTTGGCCGCGACGATCACGGCGGCGTAGCCGGAGTCGGTGCGCTCGAGAAGCTTGTCCACGCGGGGCTTGACCATCGGCCGATCACTATAGGGGGAGGACTCGACCGCCGTCCTGACTTGTGCAGGCAGTGGCAGCACAAAGCAGGACGGTGAAGCATCTCGCCGCGACGCTTGCCGAGGTGGTCGCGCTGCTCGCCTAGCCGAGCTCGCCGCGAACGATGGCCTCGAGCCGCTGCACTGCCGTATCGAGGTCGTCGTTCTCGACCACGTGCGGGAACTCCATCTGCGCCTCGAGCTCCTGCTTCGCGGTCTCGAGCCGGCGCTCGATCGCCTCCGCGGAGTCGGTGCCGCGGGTTGCGAGGCGCTCGCGCAGCACCGCGGGGTCCGGCGGGGCGATGAAGATCATGACCGCGTCGTCGTCGGTGTCGCCGCCCATCGCGGCGCGTACCTGCCGCGCGCCCTGGACCTCGATCTCCAGCACCACCGGGCGGTCTGCGGCGAGCCGGCTCTCGATCTCGCTTCGCAGCGTGCCGTAGCGGTTGCCGCTGAAGGTCGCGTATTCGAGGAAGGCGTCCTCGCGGGCGAGGCGATCGAACTCATCGGGGTCGAGGAAGTGGTAGTCGCGGCCCGGCTCCTCGCCTGGGCGGGGCTGGCGCGTCGTCGCCGAGACCGAGAGTTCGAGCTCGGGCACGCGCTCGCGCAGACGCGCGATCAGCGTCCCCTTGCCGACCCCGGAGGGGCCGGTGATCACGAAGACCTTGGACACGCTTGTGATTCTTTCCGACCCGTCCGCCGGAAAGCCGCCTGCTTCGTGCTGTTAGCGGCGCAGATGTGCGACGAGCTCGCCGCGCTGGCGCTCGGAGAGGCCGCCGATCGTCTTCGACGGCGAGATCCGGCACTGGGTGAGGATCCGGTTCGCCTTCACGCGCCCAAGCTTCGGCACCGCAAGCAGCATGTCGAAGGTCTTCGCCGAGAGCACGTACTCGGGCGGGTCCAGCAGAAGGGTCTCGATCTTCTTCTTGCCGGCCTTCAGATCGCGCTTCAGCTGGGCGCGCTGAGAGCGGATGTCGTTGGCCTTCCGCAGGGCCTTCATGCGTTGGTCCATCGACCTCTCCGGGACGGAAGTTGCGGTTGGCGAGTCGACGGAGAGGGCCATCGGCGGCGGCGAGTATATCCCTGCCTCCCCGCTGCGCAAGGCCATCGGCGGTCTTTCCGGCAGAATTCGTATCGACCTCAGGTCGAGGTCGAGGCAGCGGGTTCGGGCAGAGCGCGTCCGCGGGCCGCCTCGATGCCCTCGAGACCCCGTTCGGCGAGCGCCGCACCGAGCTCGCGGCACACGCGTTGCCCCGCTTGGGGGTCGCGGAAGTTGGCCGTTCCGACCGCAACCGCGCTTGCACCGGCGGCGACGAAGCCCAGCGCGTCCTCGCCTGTCTCGATCCCTCCCATCCCGATCACCGGGATCGAGACCGACGCGGCGACGGCGCTCGTCTGGGCCAGCGCGATCGGCCGGATCGCCGGCCCTGACAGCCCGCCGCGCCCGGCGCCGAGCCAAGGGCGCAGGGTCGCCGGGTCGATCGGCGCAGCCTTCAGCGTGTTGACGAGCGAGACCGCGTCCGCCCCACCCTCCTCTGCGGCGATCGCCACCTGGGTCGGGTCGGCGACGTTCGGGGTCAGCTTCACGATCAGCGGCTTCTCGGTGAGCTCGCGCATCGCGCGTACGAGCAGCAGGGTCTCGGCCGGCTGCTCGCCGACGATGAGCCCGGACTTGACGTTCGGGCAGGAGACGTTGAGCTCCAGCGCGGCGACCTCGTCGCGGGTGCCGACGCTCCTGACCAGCCGGGCGAACTCCTCCACGCTGGTCCCCATCACCGAGACCACGAGCGGCACCGGCAGCTCGGCGAGCGCGGGCAGGTCCAGTTTCAGGAAGCCGTCGAGGCCCTTGTTCGGGAGGCCGATGGAGTTCACCATCCCCGAGGGGGTCTCGTAGATCCGGGGCGGCGGGTTGCCCGGGCGCGGCTCAGGGGTGATCGTCTTCGAGACGAATGCCGCGAACGGGAAGTCTCTCGAGCAGGGCGTCGCCGAAGGCGCGACGGGCGGCGATCGCGTCGAACGTCCCGGAGCCGTTCAGCACCGGGTGCGCGAGGCGCATGCCGCAGAGGTCGATCGCGAGATCGGTGGCCATCGTCAGTGCCCCGCGCCGGCGACCAGGGCCGTCTCGATCTCGTCTCCCCTGACCACGGGCCCGTCGACGCAGAGGCGCATGAAGCCACCGCCTGCGAGCGGGACCGCGCAGCCAAAGCAGGCGCCGAAGCCGCACGCCATCGGCGACTCCATCGCCAGCTCGCAGGCGACGTCGCGCTCGGCGCACATCCGCCGCACCGCCTCGAGCATCGCGGGCGGCCCGCAGGCGTAGACCGCGGCGCTTCGCGTGGCGTCCTCGCCCTCCAGGAGGACCGCGAGCAGGTCGGTCACGTAGCCACGGTGGCCTGCGTGCCCGTCCTCGCTGGCGAGCCGGACCTCGGAGCAGTCAAAGAGCTCGGTCCCGCCGGAGTGGGCGCGGTCGCGGAAGCCGAGCAGGGCCCTGGTGGGCACGCCGCCGGCGGCGAGCTTCGTCCGCCAGACCGCGAGCGGCGCGATCCCGATCCCGCCGCCGACGAGGATCGCGCCCGCGGCCTCGGGGTTGAGCTCGGAGGGCGCCGAGAACGGGCGCCCGAGGGGGCCGGTGAGCTCGATCCGGTCACCCGGCTCGAGGGCGGCCAGGGCCGCGGTGCCGGGACCGACCGCCTCGAGCAGGAAGCCGAGGGCGACGCCATCGCGGACCTGCTCGGCGGAGGCAAAAGAGAAGGCGCGAGGCAGGTAGGGCCGCCCGCCGTCGCTCCCCCAGCGGGCCGCGGTCGAGCATGTAGAACTGGCCCGCGCGAGGCTCGGGCGGGCCGTCGCGGTCGAGCACCGTGAAGATCCGGTAGCCGCCCGTGTCCCGCGCGCCGGTCACCTCGCACTCGCGCCGGCCGGGCGGGGCGAGCACCCGGTCGGCCGCCGCCCCGTTGCCCCCGCTCACGTCGAGGCCCGAGCCTCGTCCCGGCGGGCGAGCTCGGCCGAGTCCGCGTGCAGCTCCTGCAGGCTGCGGGGCTCGGCGCTATCCGTGCGCTGGGCGAAGATCGCCCGCACGGCGGCGGAGGCCCCGGTCATGGTCGTGATGCACGGCAGTCCGTGGCGGACCGCGGCGTTTCGGATCTCATAGCCGTCCGAGCGCGCGCCCGAGCCGGTCGGGGTGTTGATCACCATGTCGACCTCGCCACGGGTGATGTAGTCGACGACGTGCGGCGAGCCCTCGCCGATCTTGTTGATCTTCGTCACCGGCACGCCCATGCGCGAGATCGCCTGCGCGGTCCCGGAGGTGGCGATGATGCGGAAGCCGAGGTCGTGGAAGCGGGCGGCGATCTGCGTTCCCGCGGCCTTGTCGCCGTCGGTCACGGTGATGAAGAGCGTCCCCTCGGTCGGCAGCTCCACGCCCGCCGCCGCCTGTGCCTTGCCGAACGCGGTCGGGAAGTCGCTGGCGACGCCCATCACCTCGCCGGTCGACTTCATCTCGGGGCCGAGCACGGAATCGGCGCCGGCGAAGCGCTGGAAGGGCAGGACGGCCTCCTTGACGGAGACGTGGCCCGTCGGCATCTGCGGCAGCTCCTGGTCGGCGAGGCTCTCGCCCAGCATCAGCCGGCAGGCGATCTTCGCGAGCGGCGCGCCGACCGCCTTCGAGACGAAGGGGACCGTGCGCGAGGCCCGCGGGTTCGCCTCGATCACGTAGAGCTCGCCGCCGGCGACGGCGTACTGGATGTTGATCAGGCCGATCACGCCGAGCTCGAGCGCGATCCTCGCCGTCGTCGAGCGGATCTCCTCGAGCATCTCCTCGCCGAGGCTCATCGGCGGCAGCACGCAGGCCGAATCGCCGGAATGGACCCCGGCCTCCTCGACGTGCTGCATCACCCCGGCGACGTGGCAGCTGGTGCCGTCCGCGAGGGCGTCGACGTCGACCTCGATCGCGTCCTCGAGAAAGCGGTCGAGGAGCAGCGGGTGCTCCTGGTCGGCCTTGACGTTGGCCTCGACGTAGGCGGCGAGGCCCTCCGTCGAGTAACAGATCTCCATCGCCCGCCCGCCGAGCACGTAGGAGGGCCGTACCAGCAGGGGGAAGCCGACGTCCTCGGCGATGACCTGCGCCTCCTCGGCCGAGAGCGCGGTGCCGTAGGGCGGGTGCTTGATCCCGAGCCGGCGCAGCAGCGCGCCGAAGCGCCCGCGATCCTCGGCGAGGTCGATCGCGTCGACGGGGGTCCCGAGCAGGTTGACGCCGGCATCCTCGAGCGCCTTGGCCAGCCGCAGCGGGGTCTGGCCGCCGAACTGGACGATCACGCCCTCGGGCCCCTCCTGGGCACAGACGGCGAGAACGTCCTCGGCCGTCAGGGGCTCGAAATAGAGGCGGTCGGAGGTGTCGTAGTCGGTCGAGACCGTCTCCGGGTTGCAGTTGACCATGACCGCGTCGCGGCCCGAGTCGCGGACCGTCATCGCCGCGTGCACGCAGCAGTAGTCGAACTCGATCCCCTGGCCGATCCGGTTCGGCCCGGCGCCGAGGATGACCACGGAATCGCGCTCGCCGCGGCGGACCTCGGAGGGGCCGGAACCGCGCTCGTGGGCGCTGTAGTAGTACGGCGTCTGGGCCTCGAACTCGGCCGCGCAGGTATCGACCGAGCGGTAGGTGCGGGCGAGCCCCGCCGTGCCGTCGCCGTCGCGGGCGAGCGCGCGCAGCTCGCGCAGGAACCAGGGATCGATCGAGGTGCGGCGATTGACCTCGTCGACCTCGACGCCGCGGCTGAAGGCCTCCTCGATCAAGTCGAAGCGATCCCAGCTCGGCGACTCCAGGCGCTCCAGCAGATCGCCGGTCGAGGCGGGGATCTCGGCCGGCGGAGTCGAGCTCGCGCGAGCGCATCGCCTTGGCGAACGACTCGCCGAAGGTGCGCCCGATCGCCATCGCCTCGCCGACCGACTTCATGTGCGTCGTCAGCCGTCCCTCCGAGCCCGGGAACTTCTCGAAGGCGAAGCGCGGCACCTTGGTGACGACGTAGTCGATCGTCGGCTCGAACGAGGCGGGCGTCGCCTCGGTGATGTCGTTCGCGATCTCCTCGAGCGCGTAGCCGACGGCGAGCCGCGCGGCGATCTTCGCGATCGGGAAGCCGGTCGCCTTCGAGGCGAGCGCCGAGGAGCGCGAGACCCGGGGGTTCATCTCGATCACGACGATCTCGCCCGACGCCGGGTTGACGGCGAACTGGACGTTGGAGCCGCCGGTCTCCACGCCGACCGCGCGGATCACGCGCAGGGCCTGGTCGCGAAGCTCCTGGTAGAGGTGGTCGGTGAGCGTCTGCGCCGGCGCGACCGTGACCGAGTCGCCGGTGTGGACGCCCATGGGGTCGATGTTCTCGATCGAGCAGACGACGACGACGTTGTCGTTGCGGTCGCGCATAACCTCGAGCTCGAACTCGCCCCAGCCGAGCACCGACTCCTCGACCAGGACCTGGTTGATCGGGCTCGCCGCGAGGCCCTCGGAGACGACCTGGGCGAGCTCCGCCTCGGTCCTCCCCACCCCGCCCCCGTGGCCGCCGAGGGTGTACGCCGGGCGGACGATGGCCGGGAGCTCGATCTCGCCGGCCGCGAGACCGCGCTCCACCTCGGCGACCGAGGTGACGATCCGCGACCACGGCACCCGCAGCCCGGCGCCCTCCATGGTCTCGCGGAAGAGCTCGCGGTCCTCCGCCTTCTGGATCGCGTTGATGTCGGCGCCGATCAGCTCGACGCCGTACCGGTCGAGGGTGCCGTCGTCGTGGAGGTCCTTGGCGAGGTTGAGCGCGGTCTGGCCTCCGAGCGTGGGCAGGAGCGCGTCGGGGCGGTCGCGCTCGATGATCCGGGCCACGGACTCCGGCAGCAGGGGCTCGACGTAGGTGCGGTCGGCGAACTCGGGGTCGGTCATGATCGTCGCCGGGTTCGAGTTGACGAGGATGATCTCGTAGCCCTCCTCGCGCAGGACCTTGCAGGCCTGTACGCCGGAGTAGTCGAACTCCGCCGCCTGCCCGATCACGATCGGGCCGGAGCCGATCAGGAGAATCTTCTCGATGTCGTCGCGCCTAGGCATCGGCCGCGGCCTCCTCGGCATCGGCGTGGGAGGCGTACGCGGTGCAGGTGCGCAGGCGCTCGCCCTCGACCACGCAGAGGAGCGCGTACTCGGTCTCGACCGGTGCCTCCCCGGTGCGCCCGGCGAGGCTCAGGTAGCCGAGGACGAGGACCCGCCCGGGACCGACGCTGCGCACGCCATCGACGCGGAAGGAGACGTTGGTGACGCTGGTGATCAGCTCCTCGAGATAGTGGCGGTAGCCCTCCCTGCCGACGTAGGTCTCTTCGCCCGTGCCGACCATCGTCGGGCGCCACTCGAATTCCGGCGCACAGATCTCGCCGAAATGGATGTCGATGCCCTCGAGGCCCTCGCGCTCGATGATCTCGACCGTTCTGAGGACGAGCTCGCGGTCTGGGCTCGTCTCGGTCATCCGCCCGCCAGCTCGAGGAAGCGGTCGAAGAGGTGCCGTGCGTCGTGGGGGCCCGGGCCCGCCTCCGGGTGGTACTGGACCGTGCATCCGGGCACGTCCTTCAGCACGAGACCCTCGACGGTGCGGTCGTAGAGGTTGAGGTGGGAGAGCTCGGCGGCGCCGAAGTCGGTCTGCCAGCGCACCGGCTCGTCCGCCTCGATCCGCTCGCCGCCGTCGGGCGGCCGAACCGCGAAGCCGTGGTTCTGGGAGGTGATCTCGATGCGCCCGCTCTCGAGCTCCTTGACCGGGTGGTTCGCGCCGCGGTGCCCGAACGGAAGCTTGAACGTCTCGAGCCCGACCGCGCGGCAGAGCAGCTGGTGGCCGAGGCAGATGCCGACCACCGGCTTCTTGCCCACGACCCCGCGGACGCTCTCGACGACGTAGTCGAGGGCCGCCGGATCGCCGGGTCCGTTGGCGAGGAAGACCAGATCGGGTTCCTCCGCCAGGACCTGATCAGCCGACGCATCGCATGGCAGCAGCGTCAACCGGCAATTCCGCTCGCGAAATTGCCGAATGATGCTGTGCTTGATCCCGGTGTCGATGCCGACGATGTGGGGGCCGGAGCCGGGAATCCGCACCGCCTCGCCGGGGGTCACGGTGCGGGCGAAGTCGGCGCCCGCCATCGGCGGCTCGGCGCCGACCCGCTCGCGTGCCTCCGACTCGGCGACGGCGGCCGAGAAGATCCCGCCGCGCATGGCCCCGCCGTCGCGGATTGGCGGACGAGGGAACGGGTGTCCACGCCGGTGATCGCCGGTACGCCGGTGTTCTCGAGCCAGTCGAGCCAGCCGCCCTCGGCGTCGGCGGCGTCCTCGAAGTTCTTCGCGTCGCGCATGACCACCCCCCGGGCCTGCGGTCGCTCGGACTCCATCGCCTGCGCGGAGACCCCGTAGTTGCCGACCAGCGGATAGGTGTAGGTGATGATCTGACCGGCGTAGGAGGGGTCCGTGACCGCCTCCTGGTAGCCCGTCATCGCCGTGTTGAAGACGACCTCGCCGAGCGCGGCCTCGTCGGCGCCGCAGAGCTCGCCTTCGAAGCGGGTCCCGTCCTCGAGCAGCAGGTATCCGTCCCGGCCGCTCATTTGACAAGTGCCTGAACTTGCTTGAACTCGGCTGCGTCAGAGCCACCGAGAAGCTCGAAGAGCGCCGTCTCGACCGAGGTCAGGACCGCGCCGGCACCTTCCATCTTGTTGAGGCCGATCCGCTTGTTGTCGGCCGTGCGGGAGCCAACGGCGTCCTCGGCGACGTGCACCTCTTCGAGCCCGTCCAGCAGGTCGGCCACCGTCTGGTTGACGCAGACGTGTGTCTCGATCCCGCAGACGAGGGCCTGGTCGCGGCCGCCGAGGTCGAAGCCATCCGCGGCGGCGGCCGAAAAGCGGAGCTTCTCGACGGGCTCGGTGCCCTCGGGCAGGTGCTCGGCCACCTCGGCGACCGTCGTGCCCAGGCCCTTCGGGTACTGCTCGGTGACGACGACCGGGACGCCCATCGCACTCGCGCCCTCGACGAGCTTTGCCGTTGCCGCGGCGACATCGTCGAAATCGGGGATCGCCTTGCGAAACGCCTCCTGTACATCCACCACCACAAGGGCCGCCCGTTCGCGATCGAGCTTCATGCCACCCCCATCGCGAAGCTTCGCTGGCGGTAGGCGACGCCGCCGGCGGCGAGCGTCATCAGCACCCGCCCGCGCAGCGTGTGCCCGTGGAAGGAGGAGTTCTGCGAGCGGCTCTCCCAGCCATCCGCCGCCGCCTCCCATTCCGCCTCGCGATCGACGAGGACGAGGTTCGCCTCGCTGCCGGGGGCCAGGCTCGGGCGCTCGAAGCCGAACGGCTCGGCGCCGGCGGTGAGCCGGTCGATCGCGACCTCGAGGCTGAGCACGCCGGGGAGGACGAGCTCAGTGTTGAGGATCGCGAACGCGGTCTCGAGCCCGATCACCCCCATCGCCGCCTGCTCGAAGGGGACCTCCTTCTCCTCGGCCGCGTGGGGGGCGTGATCGGTGCCGATGCAGTCGACCAGCCCCGAGCGCAGGCCCTCGATCAGCGCCTGGCGGTCGTCCTCGGTGCGAAGCGGCGGGTTCATCTTGAACCGGGAGGCGTCGAGGCTCCGGACCTCCTCGTCGGTCAGCGTCAGGTGGTGCGGGGTGACCTCGGTCGTAACCCGCACGCCGGCCTCCTTTGCCTGGGCGATCGCCTCGACCGAGGCGCGGGCGGACAGGTGCTGGACGTGGATCCGCGCGTCCTCGCAGCCGGCGAGGGCCGTGTCGCGGGCGATCGCAGTCGACTCCGAGACCGCCGGGATCCCGGTGAGCCCGAGGGCGGCGGAGACCGCGCCCTCGTGCATGACGCCGTCGCCGGAGAGATCGGGGTCCTCCTCGTGCAGGGCGATCGGGAGCCCGGCGAGTCGCTGGTACTGGAGGGCCTTGCGCAGCATCCGCGCGCTTCTCACCGGCAGGCCGTCGTCGGAGAAGGCGACCGCGCCCGCGTCTCGGAGCTCGGCCATGTCGGTCAGCTCCTCGCCGCGCATCCCCCGCGTGACGCAGGCGAGGAAGCCGACGCCGACGCTGGCCTCCAGCTCGGCCTGCTCGCGCAGCGCGCGGACGTCCGCCGCGGTGTCGATCGGCGGGTCGGTGTTCGCCATCGCCAGGATGCCGCAGAAACCGCCGGCGGCGGCCGCCCGCGAGCCGGTCTCGACGTCCTCCTTGTGCTCCTGGCCAGGGGTGCGGAGGTGCACGTGGGGGTCGAAGAAGGCCGGGTAGACGTCGAGTCCCTCGGCTTCGACGACCTCGGCTCCGTCGGGCTCGGCGGCCTCGCCGGGCGGGGCCAGCTCGGCGATCCGGCCCTCGCGCACCACCACGTCGTGGCTGGCGTCGATACCGGCGGTGGGATCGAGGACCCTCGCCCGCCGCAGGACGAGCTCGGAGGGGTCCCCGCGCCGTAACGAGAGCGCGGAGATCGGGGAGAGGTCGGTCACGCCGGCTGCCCGATCGTCGGCGTCTCCGCCACAGGCTCGGGCGCGGCGGACTCCTCGGGGACCCCGCGCGGGCCCGAGCCCGCGAGCAGCTCGTAGAGGATCGCCATACGGACGACGAGACCGCTCTGGACCTGGGCGGTGATCAGCGAGCTCGGCGAGTCGATCACCTCGGGTGAGAGCTCGACGCCGCGGTTGACCGGGCCAGGGTGCATGAGCAACTGGCGGGGACCGAGCCGCCGCCCGTCGATCTGGTAGTTGATCGCGTACTCGCGCAGCGAGGGGACGAAGCTCTCCCCCATGCGCTCGTGCTGCATTCGCAGGGCGTAGACGACGTCGGCCTCGCCGAGCCCGTCCAGGGTGTAGGCGGTCGCGCAGCCGAGCTCCTCGATCCCGGCGGGGATGAGGGTCGGTGGGCCGCAGACCGTCACCTCGGCGCCCATCGCGGCGAAGGCGAGGATGCAGGAGCGGGCGACGCGGCTGTGGAGGACGTCGCCGACGATCCAGATCCGCTTGCCCTCGAGCGAGCCGAGCCTGCCGCGCAGCGTGTAGACGTCGAGCAGCGCCTGGCTGGGGTGCTCGTGCTTGCCGTCGCCGGCGTTGACGACCGCGGCCTCGGTCCAGCGGCTAACCAGCTGTGCGGCGCCGACGTGGGGCGAGCGGATCACGATCGCGGCGGGGTCGTAGGCGGAGAGCGTGGCGACCGTGTCCTTCAGCGACTCGCCCTTGTCGACCGCCGAGCCCGCGGCCTTGATCGAGACGACGTCGGCGGAGAGCCGCTTGGCGGCCAGCTCGAACGAGCTCTGGGTGCGAGTCGAGGACTCGTAGAAGAGGTTGACGATCGTGCGGCCGCGAAGCGTCGGGACCTTCTTGATGTCACGGCGGCCGACCTCGGCGAAGCTGTCGGCGCGTTCCATGAACCGTTCTATGTCGGCCCGGTCGAGGTCTTCGACCGAGAGCAGGTGCCTCATGAGCTCTCCTCCCTATCGGAGATCGTCACCTCATCAACCCCGTCGGATTCCTCGACCCGCACATAAACCCGCTCCGAGCGGGAAGTCGGCAGGTTCTTGCCGACGTAGTCGGGGCGGATCGGAAGCTCGCGGTGGCCGCGGTCGACGAGGGCGGCGAACTGGACGCGGCTCGGTCGCCCGTAGTCGAACAGGGCCTCGATCGCCGCGCGGGCGGTGCGGCCGGTGAAGAGGACGTCGTCGACGAGGACGATCGTGCGCGAGCCGAGGTCGAAGTCGAGGTGCGACGAGTGCACGATCGGGGCCTCGGGGCGCTCGCCGACATCGTCGCGGTAGAAGGCGATGTCGAGGTCGCCGAGCGGGACCTCGTCGCCGCTCATCTCGCCGACGAGCGCATGCAGGCGGCGCGCGATGACCGCGCCGCGGGTGTGGATGCCGACCAGCGCCAGGCCGTCGAAGCCGGCGTTCTTCTCGACGATCTCGTGCGCGATCCGCACCAGGGTGCGGCGCAAATCGTCGCGATCGAGCACGACCTTCTCTGAGTTTGCTCCCGCGGGGGAGTCAGGTGCCACTTCTTTACTCGCGCCCCTTCTTGGCCTCGCTGGACCGGGTTAAAGGAACCGACGCTGAAACCGTAGCACCGCCCGCCGCGGCAACCGAGAGCCGCTCCGCTAGGCGGGCTCGGCCGGGGGTGCTTCCCGGGACGCTCGCGGGCGCCCTTCGGGATCAGGGTGGGCTCGCCGCGCTCGGGGAACGGGATCTCGACGATGTCGAAGTCGCGGGGCGCCTCGGCCCCCGGGAACTCCTCGCGGGCCTCCTCGACGACGGCGGTGACGTTGTAGCGCGACGAGACGTGGACGAGGGCGAGGTAGCGGACCTCCGCCTCGCGCGCCAGCCGGGCGGCGGCTCGAGCGGTCGAGTGGCCGGTCTCGCGGGCGCGCTCGGCCTCCTCGTCGGCGAAGCTGCCGTCGTGGATCAGCAGGTCGGCCTGGTGCGCGGCGACGCGGGTCATCTCGCAGGGGGCGGTGTCGCCGGTGATCACGAGCTTGCGGCCGGGTCGCTCGCCTCCCATCACCTGCTCGGGCCGGACGGGGCCGTCGCTGCCGGCGACCTCCTCCCCACGCTGCAGCGCGCCGAAGGCGGGGCCGGGCTCGACGCCGAGGCTCCGCGCCGCCTCGGTGTCGAAGCGGCCCGGGCGCGGCTCCTCGACCAGGGCGTAGCCCTGGGCGCGGGCGCGGTGCTCGACCTCGAACGGCCGCACCGCGGCGTCCTCGAGCGCGACGGCTCCACCGGCCTCGATCTCCTCGAGCACGAGCTCGTAGCGGGTCCGCCCGATCAGGCGGCCGAGGGTGCGCATCAGCTCGACGAGGCCCGGCGGCCCGTGGATCGTCAGCGGCTGCTCGCGGCCCTGCAGATCAAAGGTCTTGAGCAACCCCGGTAGCCCAAGCCAGTGGTCGGCGTGAAAGTGGGTGAGGAAGATCCGGTCGAGCTGGACGAGCCCGGTCGATCGCTGCATCTGCCGCTGCGTGCCCTCGCCGCAATCGAAGAGCATCCGCTCTCCCCCACGCCGCACCAGCACCGCGGCGGTCGACCGCCGGGCGGTGGGCACCGACCCACCGGTGCCGAGGAAGACGACGTCCAGGTCCATGGGGCGAAAGCCTAGACTTGCCCGACTCGCGCCCGTAGCTCAGGTGGATAGAGCGCCCGCCTCCGGAGCAGGAGGTCGCAGGTTCGAATCCTGCCGGGCGTGCTTCCCCTACCCCTCTAGGCCGCTCTCGACCTCGAGCTCGCGGACCTTGAGCCGGTCGACCTCGAGCTCGCCGATCCGCAGCTTCTCGATCTGGCCCTCCTCCATCTCGAGCCGGCCCAGGGCGAACTTCCCGACCGCGAGCGCCCCGATCGCGACCGCGCCCACGGCGACCGCGCCGATCGCGACGGCGCCGATCGCCTTGGCGCCGGTTACCGCCGTGATCACGGCCGTGGCCTTCTTCGCGACGTAGTCCTCTTCGGGATCGGTGCGCCTGAGCAGTTCGAGCATCGTCTCCTCCTCTAATCGCGTGGGTTCTGAATATGGGACCCGCTTGTGCCCGGCGGCCAGAACGGCCACTCCTCGAACTCGGTGCAGCGCCCATCGGTATCGAGGCGGATGACCCACAGGTCGAGATAGCGCTGCTCCTTCGGCGGGCCGTAGCGGACGTCGACGCGCGCGACCCCGACCTCGCCCTCGACCGCGATCAGCTCGAAGCTCATCTCGAAGGCCTCGTCCGGGCCCGCGCGCTCCGCCTCCCAGAGCTCCGCGATCGCCCCGATCCCCTCGAAGGGAACCTCGAACGGCGCCGTCCTGTAGGTCGCGGACTCGGTGAAGAGGCCGGCGAGGGCGCCGGTGCCCGGGGACCGCCACGCCTCCTCGTAGCGCTCGATCCAGCCTGCGAAGCCCGCCCGGTCCATCTCGCCTCGGAGTCTTACTACTCTCGGACGGTGACCTCCTCGTCGCAGGCGGGACGCCTCGCGCCGATCGTGCTCGCGCTCGCGATCCTCGCCGGAGTCGTGGGCTCGGCCTCGGCGCGCCCCGCCCCCGATCCACCCGGCCAGCGCCCGGCGCCGCCGGACTCCAGCGAGGTCGACGTCTCCCTGCGCGAGGCGATCGGCCGATCGGCCGCCCGCCGCGCGCCATCGCCGGAGGCCGCCCGCGCCGGCGGCCCCGGCAGTCGCGCCACGCCTGTTCCCGGAGACCAGGGTGGCCGCGGTCTACGGAGCGCCACAGCTGAGCCAGACGATCGTCGGCAAGAAGACCCCGTCCGGGGCCGCCGCCGAGGCCCAGCGCCTCGCGGTGCGTTACGGCGAAATCGATGCGCGCCCGGGCCAGCCGGCGATCGACCTGATCGCGACCATCGCGACCGCCGACCGCGGGCCGAGCGGGCTCTACCGCACCCGCCAGAGCCCGGAGCTGATCGCGACCTACCTCCAGGCGGCACGAGCCGTGGGAGGGCGCCTCGTCCTCGACGTTCAGCCCGGCCGATCTACGTTCATCCGCGAGACCCGCGCCCTCGCCGCATGGCTGGCCGAGCCCGACGTCGACCTCGCACTCGATCCGGAATGGAACGTCGGCCCGAAGGGCGTTCCCGGGATCACCGAAGGGAAGGTCCGGTCACGCGAGGTCGACAAGGTCTCCGGCTACCTCGCGACGATCGTGCGCGACAACGCGCTCCCGCAGAAGGCCCTCTACATCCACCAGTTCCGCGAGGGCAGCGTGCGCAGGCGAGGTGCGATCGCCCAGCGCGGAGGCGAGGTGGCGGTCACCCTCAACTTCGACGGCATCGGCAGCCCGAGCGCGAAGGTCGCCGGCTACCGCAACCTGAGCCAGCCGGGCCTCTACAACGGCTTCTCGGTGTTCGTCTCGCGCGACTCGAAGGTGATGGGCTTCCGCACCATCGCCGCGCTCGAGCCCCCGGTCGACTACGTCATGTATCAGTAGCCGGCTCCGAGAGCGGGCTTCCCGGCCGACCCGGCCGGATCTCTTCAGAGCCGACCGCGTTGCGGTGCCGCTTCGCGCGGTAGAGGCGGGCGTCGGCGCGGACCATCGCCTCCCGCGGGCTTTCGTCGCCGTGCTCACGCGTGGCGACCCCGATCGAGATCGTGATCACCTCGTCGGGGCGCTCGGGGAAGTCCGTCGACTCGATCCGCCGCCGCAGCGACTCGGCGAGGGCACCCGCGCCCTCGAGATCGGTGTCGGCGCACAGGATCGCGAACTCGTCGCCGCCGATCCGCGCGACGAGGTCGCCGGTTCGCACCCGCCGCGCGAGCACCCCTCCGACCGTTTCGAGGACCCGGTCGCCGATCGCGTGGCCGCAGCGGTCGTTGACGGACTTGAACCGGTCGATATCGCAGATCAGGACCGAGAGCGGCAGCCCGGCCCGGGTCGCGCGGGCGAACTCGCGCTCGAGCGACTCGTCCCAGGAGCGCCGGTTCGCAAGCCCGGTCAGCGGGTCCTCGCGGCTGAGTCGCTCGAGGCGCTTCAGCAGGTCGCGGCTCCTCGCTTGCTCGCGTTCGAGCGCGTACCGGCTCTCGAACTCGCTCCAGGCGAGTCGCCCTCGAAGGACCTGAGCGACGAGTGCGAGCACAGCGGCGGTACCCAGGTAGAAGGCGACGGTTGCCAGCGAGGAGCCCTCGAGCGGGTCGGGCGCGGTCGCGATCGCAATCGTCAACGCGCTGAAGCTGATGCCGACCAGGGCGGCCGTGTATCGCCACGGCCAGATCAGGAAGAACGCGCTCGCGTAGAGCGGCAGGGACATCCCGAGCGCGTAGGCGGCGACATGCTCGTCGACGCGAGAGAGCATGATCGCGACCGCGACCTCGACCAGGGCGAGGATCCCCAGCATGAGCAGCTCGGGATAGCGCTTCCCGAGCGGGCTGAAGATCGCCGCGAGGAGCATCAGCATCGGCACGTCGAAGGCGAGCCGCAGAATGGCGAAGTCGGATGCGTTGTCGGGCTCGACCAGATAGTCGAAGCCGGCCCACGCGGGGAAGATGACGACGGCGATCAGGCCGGCGTAGCGCGCCGACGTCCGAGTGTTCTCCTTCACCTCGCGGCGAAACCGAGCTCTTAGCTCGCCGCTCCCCGCTGCAACCCGTTCCATCGTTACGTCAAATCCTCGATCCCTTTCTCGGACATCATCGTCCGATCGGACTAGGCCCTTTAGCGGAGGACCGAATCAGTTCGCCGGTGCCCGAGCCTCGGGGTGGTCCCGATACCACTCGATCGTTCGCCGCAGGCCCTCCTCGAGCTCGACGGCGGGCTCCCAGCCGAGCCGCTCGCGGATCTTGGTGGGGTCGACGTACTGGCGATCGATCTCCCCCTCCGGATTCCCTTCGCCGCGGATATCCGGCTCGACGCCCGTATCTGCGAGCCTGGCGATCGTCGCGACCACCTCGCCCACCGGATAGGGGCGCCCACCGCCGGCGTTGAACGCTTCGCCGCGGACGTCGTCGCGGTCGAGCCCCGCGGCGATCGTCAGGTATGCCGAGACCGCGTCCTCGACATAGAGGAAGTCGCGCTCGGGGCTGCCGTCGGAGCGCAAGACCGGTGCCCGGCCGTCGACCGCGGCCGAGACGGCCTCTGGGATCAGCCGCGACCAGTTGATGTCGGCGCCGCCGTAGATGTTGGCGAAGCGCGTCACCGCGACCGGCAGCCCGTAGCTCGTCCAGTAGCTGCGCGCGATCAGGTCGGCGGCGGCCTTGGAGGCCTCGTACGGCGCGGTCGGCTGCAGCGGGAACTCCTCGCGATACGGCAGCTCCTCGTGAGCGCCGTAGGCCTTGTCCGAGGACGCGAAGACGACGCGCTCGACGTCGTTCTCCCGGCATGCCTGGAGCACCGTCCAGGTCCCGCGCACGTTCGATTCGAAGCCCTCGACGGGGTCGGCCTGCACCGTGCCGACGATCGTCTCGGCAGCGAGGTGGAAGACGGTGTCGATCTCGTTCTCGGCGAGCACCCGGTCGAGGAGCTCGCCGTCGACGAGGTCGCCCTCGACCTGCTCGATCTCGTCCTCGACATCCAGCATCGCCAGGATCGAGGGGCGCCCCGAGCGCGGACGGCGGTCATATGAGACCACCTTCGTGCCGCGCTCGAGCAGTCCCTTGGCCAGCCAGGCACCGACGAAGCCGCGAGCCCCGGTGACGAGCGCCGAGCGCGCCGGTGACGAGCCGGGCTCAGCCACGGATCCCGCCGGCCTGGGTCTCGCGACCGTGGCCGTTCGTCTCGCCCGCCGCGGTGCCCTGCTCCCAGACGGCCCAGGGCGCGGCACCGCCGGCCCAGAGGTCGTTCAGCGTGACCGCGTCCTTGTAGGTGTCCATGCAGTCCCAGAAGCCCTCGTGGCGGTATCCGTGCAGCAGCCCCTCGGCGGCGAGGCGCCTGAGTGGGTCCTGCTCGAGCACGCTGGCCTCGGTCAGGTAGTCGAGGACCGAGCTCTCGAAGACGAAGAAGCCGCCGTTCACCCAGTGCTCGAGGCGCGGCTTCTCCTGGAAGCCCGCGACCCGGCCGGCCTCGTCGAGCTCGGTGATACCGAACTGGGAGAGGGGCCTGACCACTGTGACCGTGGCGTCGTCGCCGTGGTCCCGATGGAAGCGAAGGAGCGCCGGAAGGTCGAGGTCGGCGACGCCGTCGGCGTAGGTGGCGCAGAAGGGGCTCGACTCGAACCGATCGGCGGCGAGCTTGATGCGACCGCCCGTCGGGGTGTCGATGCCTGTGTCCACGCACTCGATCTCGACCTGCTCGGGCCAGGACTCCGACCGCGTGTACTCCTCGATCTGGTCGCCCAGGTAACCGGTGAGCAGCACGAAGCGGCGCAGGCCCTGCGCCGCGTAGATCCTGATGACGTGCCAGAGGATCGGCCGGCCACCGATCTCGACCAGCGCCTTCGGGATCGAATGCGTGCGCTCCTGTAGCCGCGTCCCCCTACCGCCGCAGAGGATCGCGACCTTGCCGACGTCAGCCACGGGTCCTGTCTATCCGCCGGCGACCGCGGGAAGGATCGTGACCTCGTCGCCGTCTGAGATGGGCGTCTGGAGCCCATCCTGGAACCGGATGTCCTCCCCGGAGACGTAGACGTTTACGAAGCGCCGGAGCTCGCCCGATTCGGTGATCCGCTCGCGCAGCTCGCCGTGCTCGGCATAGACGGCGTCGAGCGCCTCGCCGACGGTCGAGCCGTCGACCGAGAGCTCGGACTCCCCGCCCGTGGTCGCGCGCAGCTGCGCAGGGATCTTCACCTTTACTGCCATCGGGGCGGGAAGGTTAGTGCGTCCGTTACGCGGCTCAAACGGCTACGGGCGCCTGCTCGATCTCCTCGAACCCCTCCAGTGTCGGCTCGATCTCGTCGAACTCGAAGCCGTCGCGGACCGCGTCGAGCGTCTTCAGGCCCTCGCCCGTGATCACGACCACGACGCGCTCGCCGCGATCGATCGCGCCACGCTCGGCGAGCTTCGCCAGCACCGCGGTGGTGACACCGCCCGCGGTCTCGGTGAAGATGCCGGTGGTCTCGGCCAGCAGGCGGATCCCGTCGCGGATCTCCGCGTCGGTGACCGAATCGACGGCGCCGCCTGTCTGGCGAGCGAGGTCGAGCGCGTACGGGCCGTCGGCCGGATCGCCGATCGCGAGGCTCTTCGCGATCGTCTTCGGGCGCTGCGGCTTGCACACGTCGCGGCCCTCGGCGAACGCCTCAGCGACCGGGCTGCAGCCCGTCGCCTGGGCGCCGTTGAACGCCGGCAGCTTGCCGTCGAGCAGGCCAAGGTCGAGCCACTCGGAGAAGCCGCGGCCGATCTTCGTGAACAGCGAGCCCGACGCGATCGGGCAGACGACGCGATCGGGCAGCTCCCAGCCGAGCTGCTCGGCGATCTCATAGGCCAGCGTCTTCGACCCCTCCGCGTAATAGGGACGCAGGTTGACGTTGACGAACGCCCAGGGCCGCGTCTCGCAGAGCTCGGTGCAGAGCCGGTTGACGTCGTCGTAGCTGCCCTTGACGCCGATGAGCTTCGTGCCGTAGACGTCGGTGGCGAGCAGCTTCTGCTCCTCGAGGTCGGCGGGCACGAACACGTAGGAGTCGAGGCCGAGCGCGGCGGCGTGCGCCGCAACCGAGTTGGCCAGGTTCCCCGTGGACGCGCAGGCGACCGTGTCGAAGCCGAGCTCCACGGCCTTCGCGAGCGCAACCGAGACGACCCGGTCCTTGAACGAGTGGGTCGGGTTGGCGGCGTCGTTCTTGATCCAGACCTCGCCGAGCCCGAGCTTCTGCGCCAGCCGGTCGGCGCGAACGAGCGGGGTCAGCCCCGGCTCGAGGGCGCTGCGCCCCTCGCGGGCGCCGTCGGCGAACGGCAGGAAGTCGGCGTAGCGCCAGATCCCCGCCGAGCCGGCCTGGATCCGCCGCTTCGCCTCGGCCGGATCGAGCCGGGAGAAGTCATATGACGCCTCGAGCGGCCCGAAGCAGTGCTCGCAGACGTAGCGGGCTTCGAGCGGGTACTCGCGGTCGCATTCCTTACACCTGAGTGCCTCGAGGGGACCTTGCGGCATGTGGGCATCCTCCGTTGATGTCGTTGGGCTATGAACGACATAGACCTCTGCCTGTGCGAGCAGAGGTCCGGGTGGAGCGCCCTACTCACATCTTCCAGGAATTGGCACCATCCCCTCGGCCGAAGCCTTTGGGAGGTTGCCGGGGTATCAACGGGCCAGTCCCTCCACCCCTCTAGATGTGGTTTGGTCTATGTGGGCGGCAATATACAGGACGCCTGGACGGGTGGCGTAACCTTCCCGCCGGAGCAAGCGAATGAAGAACGAGCCCCCCGATGCCGAGCCTTCCGAAGCCGAGACTGCGCCGGGGCGTTCGCGAGACCGCGCTTGCCCCGGATCCCGCCGAACCGCCTAAGCCCAACGTAGAGATCGTCCAGGGCGAGGGTCTGCGCTGGGTCAAGATCGAGCGGCCGGCGGCGCTCGAGAACGCCTGGCTCGAGGAGCACTTCGACTTCCACCCCCTCGACCTCGAGGACGTCCAGTCGCGCAACCAGCGCCCGAAGATCGACGAGTACGAGAACTACCTCTTCATCGTCCTGCACTTCCCGATCTTCGACCGCAGCGTGGGTCGCCTGAACGCCGGCGAGCTCGACATCTTCGTCGGCCCCGACTTCCTGGTCACGATCCCGAACCAGCCGCTGCAGCCGGTCGAATACCTCTTCGAGCGCTGCCGGCAGAAGGAGGAGCTCCGCGAGCAGCTCTTCTCGAAGGGCCCCGGCTTCCTGCTCTACCGGATCGTCGACGACAGCTTCGATTACTGCTTCCCGATGCTGCGCAAGATCGGCAACAAGCTGGACTCGCTCGAGGAGGTGATCTTCGAGGGGCGCTCCGAGGACGTCGTCCGCGACCTCTCCAACGCGAAGCAGGAGATCATCAACTTCCGCAAGGTCATCCGCCCACAGCGGACGGTCCTGCGCGACCTCGAGAACGTGAAGGGCCGCTACCTCGCCGCGGACATGGACCTCGAGATCTACTTCGACGACATCGTCGACTCGCACGAGCGGATCTGGGACATGCTCGAGAACTACAAGGAGGTCGTCGAGGCGCTCGAGGAGACGAACGAGTCCTACATCTCCCACCGGGTCAACGACATCCTCCGGGTGCTGACGGCGTTCAGCGTGATCATCCTGCCGCTGACCCTGATCGCCAGCCTCTGGGGGATGAACGTCGGCGTGCCCGGCGAGGGCGACACCGAGGACTTCTGGGCCATCGTCGGCGGCATGGCGGTGCTCCTGTTCGGGATGCTCTTCTACTTCCGCCGGCGCGGCTGGCTCTAGCGGGTGGACCCGACCGCCGCCGAGATCCGCGCAGTCGGTTGCCTGATCGAAAAGCAGCGCACGACGCCCGACGCCTATCCGCTCTCGCTCAACTCGCTGCGGCTCGCCTGTAACCAGGCGACCAACCGCGAGCCCGTCGTCGACTTCGACGAGGCGACGGTCCACGACGCCGCCCAGCGGCTCGCGAAGCGCGGCTGGGCACGGCTGGCGAGCCGCGGCGGGCGCGCGGTCAAGTACCGCCAGCTCTTCGACCAGGCGCTCGGGCTCGCCGACGACGAGACGGCAGTGCTCGCGGTGCTGATGCTCCGCGGCCCGCAGACGCCCGGCGAGCTCAAACAGCGCGCCGACCGGATGTACGGCTTCGAGGATCTCGACGAGGTCCACCTGACGCTCGAGCGGCTGATCGAGCGCGGCCACGTCGCCGACGAGGGCCGCCGGCCAGGCCAGAAGGAGACGCGCTACGTGCAGACCCTGGGCGGCGGGGACGGCGAAGTCGCCACACCGGCAGGCGAACCGCCTGGCGACGAGCGGGTCGAGCAGCTCGAGCGCGAGGTCGAGACGCTGCGCGCCGAGCTCGCCGAGCTGCGCGCCCGGCTCGACGGGGGTGAGCGGATGCGCTGAGCCCCTTGTGTGTCGCCGGTGGGTTCGGCATAGTGGGCGGTCCACCGGCGATACATGGAGGTATCGGAATGCTCGAGCGCGCACGGAAGCGGCTCACATACGCAAACGTCGTTGCCACGATCGCGCTGTTCGCGGTCCTCGCGGGCGGCGTCGCCGTCGGCGCCGGGCTAAAGAAGAACAGCGTCGGCAAGAAGCAGCTGAAGAAGAACGCCGTCGTCACCAAGAAGATCGCCGCCGCGGCGGTGACCTCGGACAAGCTCGCCGATCGAGCCGTGACCACGCCCAAGCTCGGCGACGACGCCGTCACCGGCGGGAAGGTCGACGAGGGCACGCTCGGCACCGTGCCCTCGGCGTTCCAGGCTACGGACGCCACGAACGCTCAGAATGCCGCGAGTGCCGCGACTGCCGCGAACGCTCAGGCGCTCGGCGGCGCACCGCTCGCGGCGGTCCGGGCGACGACGGGCTCGACGAGCAGCAACCCGTCGCCGAATACCCAGCTGGGCCCCAGTTACGTCGACCTGCTCACCCGTGACATCCCGGTCCCGGCGGGAGGCGGCTCACTTGTCGCGACGGCGAGCATCGATCTGATCAACGCCGCGGCCACTATCGCCGAATCCGACTGCATCCTGCAGAGCGGGCGCGGAGGGACGTTTGCATCCATCAGCCAGCAGACCTTCTCGGACTTCCCCGCCACGCTCGCCTACGACGTTCAGGTGCCGCTCGTCGGCAGGAAGGCGAACGTCGCCGAGGGCACCGAGACGCTGAAGGTCTCCTGCCGGGAGACGGGCGGGACGCTGGAGATCGACCGCGGCGACCTCGTAGTCCAGGTGTTCCCGGGCGGTTAGCAGCCCCTCCTAGGATGCCCCGGTGTGGCCAACCACCGCATCTGGGCACCCTGGAGGCTCGAGTACGTGAAGGACGCCTCGAAGGACGACGAGGCCGAGTGCATCTTCTGCGCGAAGCCGGCCGAGGACGACGACCGGGCGAACCTGATCGTCCACCGCGGCGAGCGCTGCTTCGTGATCCTGAACCTCTTCCCGTACACGAACGGGCACCTGATGGTGGCGCCCTTCGAGCACGTCGGGAGGCTGCCCGACCTGGACGCGGCGACGGTCGCCGAGATGATGGCGCTCGCCCAGAAGGCGATGACCGGCCTCGAGGCGGTCTACTCGCCTGAGGGCTACAACGCCGGCTTCAACCAGGGCAAGGTCGCCGGCGCGGGCGTCGAGCACCACATCCACATGCACGTCGTCCCGCGCTGGGGCGGCGATACGAACTTCATGCCGGTGCTCGGCGACACGCGGGTGATGCCGCAATCGCTCGAGGACTCCTACGACGCGCTCGTGGATAAGTTCTGAGCGTGAGCGTCGCGATCGCGCCCGAGATCTTCAAGGCCTACGACGTCCGGGGCATCTACGGCAAGGACATGGACGGGGAGACGGCGTACCTCCTCGGGCGTGGGTTCGCCCGCGTGCTCGCCGGCCTCGCCGGCAAGCAGACCGCCGATCTGCGGGTCGGGCTCGGCCGCGACATGCGCCTGCAGGCGCCGGAGATGGCGGGCCGGCTGCGCGAGGGGCTGGTCGACGAGGGCGTGAGCGTCCTCGACGCCGGCATGGTCGGCACCGAGATGCTCTATTTCCTCGTCGGCTCGCGCGAGCTCGACGGTGGGGCGATGGTCACCGCGTCGCACAACCCGAAGGCCTACACCGGCGTGAAGCTCGTGCGCGAGGGCGCCCTGGCACTCTCGGGCGACACCGGGATCACGGCGATCCGCGACCTGCTCGAGGCCGGCCTGCCCGATCCACCCGGAGGTGGCTCGGCCGAGGAGGTCGACGTCTATCCCGCCTTTCGCGAGCGAGCCCTGTCGGTAATCGACGCGGAGAGCGTCGGCGGGCTGCGGGTGGTCGTCGACGGAGGCAACGGGATGGCCGGCGAGATGGTGGGGCCGATCCTCGAGGAGCTCGACGTCGACCTGGTGACCACCTACTGGAAGCCCGACGGCGAGTTCCCCGACCACGAGCCGAACCCGCTGCTGCCGGAGAACCGGCAGTTCGTCATCGACCGGGTGCGCTCCGAGGGGGCCGACCTCGGGATCGCCTGGGACGGCGACGCCGACCGCTGCTTCTTCATCGACGCGACCGGCGAGTTCGTCGACGGGGACTTCCTCACCGCGCTGCTCGCCCGCCGGGTCCTGGCCAAGGAGCCCGGGGCTGTGGTCCTCTATGACGTCCGGGCCAGCCGCGCCGTGCCCGACACGGTCGCCGAGGCGGGCGGCACCTCGCACATAAATCGCGTCGGCCACGCCTTCTTCAAGCAGTCGATGCGAGAGCACTCGGCGGCCTTCGGCGGCGAGGTCTCGGGCCACTACTACTTCCGCGACTTCTACAACGCCGACAGCGGCACGCTCCCGGCCCTGCTCGTGCTCGAGATGCTCTCGGCCGAAGGCCGCACGCTCGCCGAGCTCGTCGGCGAGTATCGCTCGCGCTACTTCATCTCCGGCGAGATCAACTCCGAGGTCGCGGACCAGCAGGCGAAGATGGACGAGATCGCCGAGCGCTACTCCGACGGCGAGATCACCCGGCTCGACGGGATCTCGGTCGACTACGAGGACTGGCACTTCAACGTGCGGCCGTCGAACACCGAGCCGCTCCTGCGCCTCAACCTCGAATCCCTCGTCTCGCGCGAGGACATGGAGGCAAAGAGGGACGAGGTCCTGGACCTGATCCGCTCTTGACTCCCGAAGAGGCGCTGGAGCGAGCGCGGGCCGAGGGCATCCACCGGCTCCGGATCCCGACCCCGTTCGCGGTCGGGCGGGTCAACTGCTATCTGATCGAGGACGAGCCCCTGACGCTCGTCGACACGGGGCCGAACTCGGGCAAGGCGCTCGACGAGCTCGAGCACCAGCTCTCCGACCTCGGCCACGAGATCGCCGATCTGGAGCTCGTGATCATCACCCACCAGCACATCGACCACCTCGGCCTGATCGAGGTGATCGAGTCGCGCTCGGGCGCGGAGGTGGCGGCGATCGACGTCGCCGTGGACCATCTCGCCGGGTACAGCGAGCGCGCCGACGCCGACGACGATTTCGCCGGCGGGCTGATGCTCCGCTACGGCATCCCCCAGGACATGATCTTCGCCCTGCGAAGCGTCTCGAAGAGCTTCCGCGGCTGGGGCGCGCACGCGAAGGTGACCCGGCCGCTCGCCGACGGCGAGGTGCTGCGCCTGCGCGACCGCTCGCTCGAGGTCCAGCACCGCCCCGGCCACAGCCCCTCCGACACGCTCTTCTGGGACGCCGATCGCAGGATCCTGATCGCCGCCGACCACCTGATCGCGCGCATCTCCTCCAACCCGCTCCTCTCGCAGCCGCTCGACGGCTCGACCGAGCGCCCGCAGGCGCTCGTCCGCTACCTCGACTCGCTGCGCCAGACGCGCGAGCTGCCGGCCGAGATCGTCCTCTCCGGCCACGGCGAGCCGGTCACCGACCACGTCGCCCTGATCGACGAGCGCATCGCGATGCACGCCCGCCGCGCGGAGAAGCTCTACAACCTGATCGCCGAGCGGCCGCGCACCGCCTACGAGCTCGCCCAGGAGTTGTGGGGCAACGTTGCCGTCACCCAGGCCTTCCTCACCCTCTCGGAGGTCGTCGGCCACGTCGACCTGCTGATCAACGAGGGCCGGGTCCGCGAGGTCGCCGACGGAGACGTCGTGCGATTCGAAGCCACCGAGTAGCGTAAGCACGTGGTCCCGCCCGCCTCCGCTCCGACCGCGGCCACGAGCAACGGCTCCCCCACGTCCGAACCCGCGCTCCAGGCGTCCGCCCGCCGCACGCGGCGGAAGATGCTCATCGTCGTCAACCCGTACGCGACCACGGTCTCGGACCGGCTCAAGAACCTGGTCGTCTACGCGCTCCAGGGCCGCTACGACGTCGAGGCGGTACTGACCGAGTCGCAGAATCACGCGACCGAGATCTCGCGCGAGGCGCGCGACGGCGGCTATGACCTCGTCGTCGCCTTCGGCGGCGACGGCACCCTGAACGAGGTCGCCAACGGCCTCGCCGGCACGGACGTCCCGGTCTCCGTACTGCCCGGCGGGTCGACCAACGTCGTCGCTCGCTCGCTCGGAATCCCCAACGACGTCGTCGACGCGACCGAGCACCTGCTCGGGATCGCCGACCAGTTCGAGCCGCGCCCGATCGACCTCGGGATCGCCAACGGCCGCCGCTTCGTCTTCGCCTGCGGCGCCGGACTCGACGCGACCGCGGCCAAGCGGGTCGACTCCCGGCCCCGGCTCAAGGCCCGGTTCGGGCCCTACTGGTACATCTACGCGGCGGTCACCGGCTTCTACCGCGAGTACCTCCGCGACCCCGTGCAACTGCACGTCGAAGCCGGCGGCGAGCGGACCGAGGGGGTGACCGCGATCTGCCAGAACTCGGATCCGTTCACTTACTTCAAGTCGGTGCCGCTCCGGGTCTGCGAGCAGGTCGAGATCGACGACGGCAAGCTCGGCCTCGCCGTGCTCAGGCGCGCCGCCCAGCGCGACGTGCCGATGATCGCGGCGCGCGTCCTCTCCGAGGGGCTGCGGATCTCGCGCTCACGCCAGATCGACCACTTCAGCGCGCTCACCGAGGCGTCCATCGACTCCATCTCGCCCGACGCCGAAGGGGTGCTGCGCCGCTTCCCGGTGCAGGTGGACGGCGACTACATCGGCGACCACACCGAGCTCGAGCTGAAAGTCGACCCCGGCGCGCTCACGATCGTTGCCTGAGTCCGGCTGCGTCTTCTGCGCGATCGTCGCCGGCGACGTCGACGCGCACATCGTCTTCGAGGACGAGCGCTCTCTCGCCTTCCTCGATCAGCGCCCGCTCTTCCCCGGCCATTCGCTGCTGATTCCCCGCGAGCACCACGAGGCGCTCTGGGACCTCCCCGAGGACCAGGTCGGCCCGCTCTTCACGTGCGCCCGCATGCTCTCCGTCGCGATCCGCGACGCCACGGAATCGCAGGGCGCCTTCGTCGCCATGAACAACATCGTCAGCCAATCGGTCCCCCACCTCCACGTCCACATCGTCCCGCGCAATCGCAAGGACGGCCTGCGCGGCTTCTTCTGGCCGCGGCGGAAGTACAAGGGCGACGACCACGCGGCGGAGACCGCGGCGAAGATTCGCGAGGCGGTGGCAGCGCTCGCCTAGCCGGCCGCACGAGGGCGCGCGGCCACTAGTCGCCGCGGAGCCGTTCGTCGAGCGCTCGCAGGCCGGCCAGGAAGTTCGCCTCGATCAGGCCGACGAGCTCGGCCTCCTGGGCGGGCTCGGCCTCGAAGCGGGAGGACCACTCGCCGAGGGTGAGGTCGCCGTCGATCAGCGGACTCGACTCGACGAATGGCAGAAATCCTTCGACGGCGTCGAACCGGCGCGCCATCTCCCGCTTCTCAGGGCTACGCGGCCTTGCGGCCGGTCGTCATCAGGTAGTCGCTCGTGAAGACGATGCCGCCGTCCTGCTCGGTCGAGCCGGCCTCGAAGACCGCGGTGAGGTCGTCGCGCAGCGCCTGCCAGCGGCCCTCGGGCTCGAGCGTCGCCTTCGCCATCACGATCGGGCCGAAGTCCCGCTCGTACTCGCTGACCGCGTCCTCGACGGAATCGAAGCTGAAGGCGATCGTCTCGCGGGAGAACTCGAGGTCGAAGCCGTAGGGGCCGAGCATCTCGCTCACGTGGTCCTGCAGGCCCCACTGCGGCGGGGGTTGCGCGAACTCGGGTGGCGGCGGCATGTGCCTGGCTGTCGTCGCGAAGAAGTTGCCGATGTTGCCGTCGGGGATCCAGCGTGCAGAGGCCGAGCTTGCCGCCCGGCCGCAGGACGCGAGCGATCTCGGCGGCCGCGACCTCGTGGCGGGGCGCGAACATGTGGCCGAAGATCGAGAGCACGACGTCGAAGCCGGCGTCATCGCCCGGGAGCTCCTCGGCGTTGGCCTCGACGAACTCGACCTCCACCCCGTTCTCGGCCGCGAGCTCGCGGCCGGCCTCGAAATGGTCGGGGACGAGGTCCACGCCGGTCGCGCGGCCGCCTGCCTTCGCCGCGCGAATCGCCGCGTTGCCGGTGCCGCAGGCGATGTCGAGAACGTCGTCGCCGGGCTCGACGCCGACGCGGTCGACCAGCTTCTCTCCCACCTCCCAGACCTTGCGGGCGAACGACGGCCAGTCGCCGGCGCTCCAGACGCTACGCAGCCCTTCGCGGTGGGCCTGGACCTCGTCGGTGCTCATCGGCTCTCGCTCCTCTCCTTCGGCGTGTTCACCCGCCAGGCGTCACCCGGTAGGCGTCAAACACCGACTCGACGTGGCGCAGTCGCGTGATGCACTGCTTGAGCTGGGCGCCGTCGCCGACCTCGACGACGAAGCGGTTACGCACCATCGGGTGCTTGGTCGTGCAGTTGGCCTCGAGGATGTTCACGCCCGCCTCCGAGAAGGTCTTCGAGAGGTCCTCAAGGAGGCGTGTCCGGTCCCAGGCATCGACCTGCAGCTCGACCCGGTAGGAGGTACGGTTGTCGCCGGCCCAGGAGACGTCGGTGAAGCGCTCGGGCGCCTTGCGCAGCGGGCCGACGTTCTTGCAGTCTTCGCGATGGATCGTGATCCCGCGGCCCAGTGAGACATAGCCGACGATCTCGTCGCCGGGCACCGGGCGGCAGCACTTGGCGAGCCGGACGACGACGTCGTCCACCCCCTTCACCTCGATCCCGTATGCCGAGGCCTCCTGGGTGCGCCGCTGGCGCTCGTCTCGACCCTCGAGGACGCCGGCGAGTCGCGACTCGGTCTCGTCGCCGGTGACGGCCTCGCCGGTCTTCAGCCGCTGCAGGAGCTTGTTGGCGACGGTCTTCGCGGAGATCTTGGCGCCGCCGAGCGCGATGTAGAAGTCGTCGGCCTTGCGGAAGCCCATCTCGCGGATGACGTCGGCAAGGATCGGCGAACCGGCGATCTTCTGCGGCGGCAGGCCACGCTTCTTGAGCTCGGTCTGGAGCGTCTCGCGGCCGCGGTGCTCGGCGTCCTCGCGGCGCTCGCGCTTGAGGAAGGCCCGGATCTTGTTGCGCGCGCGGGTCGTCTTCACCACCGCGAGCCAGTCGCGCGACGGGCCGCGCTCCTGCTTCGTGGTGAGGATCTCGACGATGTCGCCCGACTTGAGCTGGTAGTGCAGCGGCACGATCTTGCCGTTCACCTTCGCGCCGACACAGCGGTGGCCGACGTCGGTGTGGACCGAGTAGGCGAAGTCGAGCGGGGTCGATCCCGCGGAGAGGTTCTTCACCTCGCCCTTCGGGGTGAAGACGAAGACCTCGTCCTCGAAGAGGTCGACCTTCAGCGACTCGAGGAACTCCTCGGGCTCCTGCTCCCCCTCGGCCTCGAGCAACTGGCGCAGCCAGGTCATCTTCTCGCGCTGGTCGTCGCCCTTGCCGCCGCGGCGCGTCGGCAGCTCCTTGTAGAGGACGTGGGCGGCGACGCCGTACTCGGCGAGCTCGTGCATGTCCGGGGTGCGGATCTGGATCTCGAGGGGTCGCCCCTCGGGCCCGATCACGGTCGTGTGCAGCGCCTGGTAGAGGTTGGACTTCGGCGTCGCGACGAAGTCCTTGAAGCGTCCCGGCAGCGGCTTCCAGATCGCGTGGATGATCCCGATCGCGCCGTAGCAGTCCTTGACCGAGTCGACGATCACGCGCATCGCCGTCAGGTCGTAGATCTCGTTGAACTCGCGGCCCTTCTTCGTCATCTTCGAGTAGATCGAGTAGAAGTGCTTGGCGCGGCCGGAGATCCTCGCCTCGATCCCGACCTTCTCGAGCTCGGCCGCGAGGAACCGCCCGGCCTCGGCGACGTAGTTCTCGCGCTCGGTGCGCTGCTGGGAAACGAGCTTCTTGATCTCCGAGTACTTGCGCGGGTGCAGGGTCGCGAAGGCGAGGTCCTCGAGCTCCCACTTGATCGCGTGGATCCCGAGCCGGTGGGCCAGCGGCGCGTAGATCTCGAGGGTCTCCCGCGCCTTCTCGAGCTGCTTCTGCTTCGGCAGCGCGCCCAGCGTGCGCATGTTGTGCAGGCGATCGGCGAGCTTGATCAGGATGACCCGCACGTCGGCGGCCATCGCGACCATCATCTTCCGGTAGTTCTCGGCCTGGCTCTCGTCGCGCGACTGGAACGTGATCCCGGTGAGCTTGGTGACGCCGTCGACGAGCTGCGCGATCTCATCGCCGAAGCGCTCGCGCACCTCCTCGAGGCTCGCCGAGGTGTCCTCGACCGTGTCGTGAAGGAGCGCCGCGCAGAGCGTGTCCGTGTCGAGGCGCAGGCCGGCGCAGATCTTGGCCACCTCGAGCGGGTGGACGATGAACTCCTCACCCGACTTGCGGCGCTGGTCCGCGTGGCGGTCGTTGGCGAAGGTGAAGGCGCGCTCGAGCGACTCGCGGGCCGCGGGCTCCCCGTTCACGGTGCCGTGCTCGGTGGCGACCGCGAGCAGGTCGCCGAGCAGTCGCCCGCTGCTCGTCGGAGAGCGACTCGGTGATCGCGTCCGCCGGCGGCGGCGCAGCGCCGTCCCCATCGGGCGAGAGCCCGACCTTCGTGCGCTCGGCTAGCGCGGCTTCTTGCTGTTCAGGAATCGCTTGCCCTCCTCGTGGCGGGCGCGGTAGGCCCGGAAGGACCCTGATCGCTCCAGGTCCTTCGCCACCGAGGATACGACTCCGAGGGTTCGCGATGTGCCCGTTCGGTGCCACTCGATCAGGCCGAGGTCGGTGAGCACGCGCGCACCGCGCGCGGCCTGCCGGCCGCTGTGCGGGCGGCGCTCGCCGCCCGCCAGCACGATCCGCAGCGCTTCGCCGGTCAGCTCGCCGCCGGTGGCGAGGGCGGCATCGCGCACCACCCTGAACCCGGAGGCGAGCGACGGGGCGCAGCGGCCATTGCGAATCGTGCACGCGGAGCGCCAGCTCGAGCTCGGGGCCTCCCCAGGCGAGGTGCAGATAGCCCTCGCCGCGGCCTGCGAGCGATTCCAGCTCCGCGAACGGCGGAGGATCGACGACGACTACGTGCTCGAAGGAGGTCGCGAGCGACGGGGAGAGCTCGAGCGCGCCCCAGTCGGCGAGGACCAGGCCGCGACCGCTCGCGGTGAGCGCGCGGACCCGCTCCGACATCGGCTCGCCCGCGCAGCGCCCGCAGGCGAGAACCGCCTCGCCGCCGCCGAAGCGGGCGGGGTCGGCCGCGGACTCGGCGAGGCCGCGCCGCCGCGCGACGTCGGCGCAGATCGCGAGCACCGTGGTGCCGGTCGAGAGCAGGCCCGCGATGCAGGCGACCGGGGACTCGCCCAGGCGGTCGACCACCGCGCGCGCCGAGGGCCCCGACGGGCGCGAAGGGCGCCGCAGCCAGGTCGGCGTCCATCTCGGCGTCGAACAGGCGCCACCACTCATCGGCCTCCGCCGAAGTCGTACAAGCGACCTCGTCCTTCGTCTCTGGCGTCCGGCGTCCGGCGTCCGGCGCCTGCTCGTAGAGGTCGCGGAGGATGACCCGAGGCTCGACCGCGCCGTTCCAGTGGTTGAGCTCGAGCTTCACGGCCACGTCGAGCGGCCCTCCCGCGGCGGCGCGGTCGAGCTCGCCGTTCACCCCGAACGCGACCCCGAGCGCACGCCTCGCTCCGCTCTGCAGGCTGAAGCGGGCGTGGCGGCCCTCCTCCCCCATCGGCCGCACGTCGCGCACGCGGGCGGCGGGGACGAGCAGCCGGGGCTCCGGGTTGCCCTTGCCGAACGGCGCCAGCCGCTCGAGCTCCTCGGCGACCGGAAGGCCGAGGCTCTCGCCGCCGACGACCGCGTCGACGGGCTCGGCGCGAACCAGGTCGGCCGGCGTGAGGACCGACCCGACGTGGTCGGCGAAATCGGCGCGGAAGCGGTCGAGGTTGGCGGCGTCGATCTCGAGGCCGGCGGCGGCGCGATGGCCGCCGAAGCGGTCGAGGTGCTCGGCGCAGGCCTCGAGGCCGGCGAGAAGGTCGAACCCGGGGATGCTGCGGCCCGAGCCGCGGCCCGCGGCCGTCGGCGCCCAGCCCGATCACGATCGCCGGGCGCCAGTGGAGCTCGACCATGCGCGAGGCGACGATGCCGACGACGCCCGGATGCCACCCCTCGCCGGCGACGACGATCCCGGGCGCCTCGCGGAGCTCGTCTGGGAGCTCGGCGAGGGCTCGCTGGGCTCCGGCGAGCGCCTCGCGCTCGGCGAAGCGACGCTCGCTGTTGGCGCGGTTGAGCTCCTCCGCGATGCTCTCCGCCCGCTGCGGATCGCCGGTCAGCATGAGCTCGACCCCGGCGTCGGCGCGGTGGAGCCTGCCCGCGGCGTTGATCCGCGGCGCCAGGCGGAAGGCGAAGTCGCCCTCGTCCAGGCGCTCGATCTCGCACCCGGCGGCCGCGACCAGCGCCCGCAGCCCGACCCGCCCCCCGCGGCGCGCCTCGGCCAGGCCCTCTCGGACCAGCGCCCTGTTCTCGCCGCGAAGTGGAACGAGATCGGCGACGGTGGCCAGCGCGACGAGATCGAGGTCCGAGCCGCCGTCGGCCGCATCCACGCCGGCGCGCTCGCGGAACGCCGAGGCGAGCTTGTGCGCGACCGCGGTGGCGCACAGCTCCTCGAACGGGTATCCCGAGAGGCGCGGGTGCAGGATCGGGCAATCGGGCAGCCGATCGCCGGGCTCATGGTGGTCCGTGACGATCGCCTCGAGGCCGAGCTCGCGAGCAAGGGCGATCTCGCCGGGACAGCCGATCCCGCAGTCGGCGGTGAGCAGCACCCGGGTGCCCCCGGCGGCGAGGCGGCGGACGGTGTCGGCGGAGAGCCCGTAGCCGTCGGCGATGCGGTCGGGCAGGTACCAATCGCAATCCGCGCCCGCGTCGCGCAGGGCGGCGACGAGGATCGCGGTCGAGCACACGCCGTCGACGTCGTAGTCGCCGTGGACGGTGACCTTGAGGCCCTCGCGGACGGCGGCAAGCAGGCGCGCGACGACCTCCTCCATCGCCTCGAACTCGAACGGGTCGTGGGTCTCGCTGGCGGCGAGGAAGTCACGTGCGGCGGGCGCGGTCCGGTAGCCCCGGCGCACCAGCATCATCGCCACGGGCTCGGAGACCCCGAGCTCGGCGGACAGCTCGCGCACCTCCCGGTAGGAGCAGGGCTCGATGGTGAAAGTGGTGCGCGCAGCGGAGGCCGTCACTCGGTCAGGCTAAGAACGGGCCCCGACGGAACCTCTCCCCCTGCTAGATGAGTGATTCGGTCAGGCGCGGGCTTCGTTGCGGGCGCCGATCGCGTAGATCGCCGCGAGGCCGAGGAACGTGCCCGGGACGGCGGCGAGCAGGGTGACGATGTCGGTGTCCCCGAGCGTGTCGCCGCTGGCCGAGTAGTAGATGAAGCCGGTGATCATCGCGCCCACGATCGCGCCGACGAACGCGCCGACGATCCCGCCCCAGAAGCGATCGGGGAGGAACACGGTGAAGTGCCAGAGGGAGACGCCGACGGTGAACCAGATCAGGGCTGCCATTACCTATTTCTCCCGTGCTTCTTGCGGCGCTTTTGCTGGCGGGCCTTGCGCGCGGCGCGACGCTCGGCCTTCGCGCGGCGCTCCTCCTCGGCCTTGCTTGCGCCGACCAGCTCCTCCTCGTCGGCCGCCGGCGCGGCCGGCGGCGTCGCCGGGGGCGTGATCCCGGTGATCGGGTCCGGCGACGGCAGGGGCGCCTCGGGCTGAGGCTCGGCCTGCCCGCCGTCGCGGCCGTCGCCGGCGCCGATCACCTCGGGCGGTCCCGGCTGGCGCGGGGGGTCGTCGGTGAATCCGGTGCCCGAGCGCCCGGGCTCGCCGCCCTCCTCGCGCTCGGCCTCCTCGTCCAGCTTCGCGACGACGTTCTCCTCGGGGAACGCGGGCACCCCGCCCATCGCCTCCTCGATCACCCGCCGTCTCGCGCGGTATCCGGGCTCGCGCTCCTTCCACGCGGTCAGCACCGGCGAGGCGATGAAGATCGACGAGTACGTACCGGAGGCGACTCCGACGAGCATCGCGAAGGCGAACGCCTGCAGGGTCTCGCCGCCGAAGACCAGCAGCACCCCGATCAGGAACACGGTCGAGAGGCCGGTGATGAGCGACCGGGTGAGGACCTCGCTCATGGAGCGGTTGACGATCTGCGAGAAGGCCGCCCGCGGCAGGCGAGGGACGTTCTCGCGGATGCGGTCGAAGACGATCACGGTGTCGTAGAGCGAGTAGCCGAGGATCGTCAGGAACGCGGCGACCGTCGCGCTCGAGACCTCGGCCCCGACGAGCGCGTAGACGCCGGCGGTGATCAGGAGGTCGTGGATCACCGCGATCATGACCGGCACCGCGTACTTGGCCTCGAAGCGGATCGCCATGTAGCCGGCGATCAGGAGCAGCGAGAAGATGATCGCGAGCACCGCGCTGCGCGCCACCTGCGCGCCGAACGTGGGCCCGATCGTCGTCTCCTGGAACGCGTCGCCGCCGGCGCTGATCCCGAACGAGTCCTCGAGCGCCGGCCGGATCTCCGCCGCTTCGGTCGGGGTGAGCTCACCCTGGATCTGGACGACGTTGGCGCCGAGCTCCGGATCCTCGACCGACTGGATCTCGGCGCTGTCGGCGTTCGGGACGTCGGCGTCGGCAAGCGCCGAGCGGACGTCGTCCACCGTCGCCGCCTCCTCGAGGCTCGCCTTGAACCTGGTTCCCGACTCGAAGTCGATGCCGAGGTTGAGGCCCGCGGTCGCGAAGGCGATCGCCCCGATGGCGAGGATCACGCCCGACATCGAGAAGAACCACCTCGAGGCCCCGGTGAAGTCGAAGTGCCAGCGCACGCGCTGCTCCGCCGAGGCGCCGAGCAGCTTCGGCGAGCGCAGCCAGCGGGCGCGACCGAAGGCTCCGAGCACGGCCTGGGTGAAGACGACCGCGGTGAACAGCGAGACGATGGTGCCGACGCCGAGCGTGAATGCGAAGCCCTTCACCCCCGAGGTCGCGAGCACGAAGAGGATGAAGGCCGTGATCAGGGTGATCACGTTCGCGTCGATGATCGTCCCGATCCCCTTGCGGTAACCCTCGGCGATCGCCGAGCCCATCGATCGGCCCGCTCTCGCCTCCTCCTTTATTCGCTCGAAGATGACGATGTTGGAGTCGGCGGCGACGCCGATCGTGAGGATCAACCCGGCTAGACCCGGAAGTGTCAGGGTGATCGGGATCAGCTCGATCAGCGCGTAGAAGAAGATCGCATAGACGATCAGGCCGACCGAGGCGATCAGGCCGAGCACGCGGTAGTAGATGATCAGGAAGAGGAGGACGAGCAGGAGCCCCGCGAGACCGGCCTTCAGGCCTTGATTCAGCGCCTCCTCGCCGAGGGTCGCGGATACGGTCGACTGGCTGATCAGCTGCAGCTCGACCGGAAGGGCGCCGATCCGCAGGAACTCGGCGAGGTCCTGCGCCTCCTGGAGCGAGAAGTTGCCCGAGATCTGTGCCCCGCCGCGGCCGTCGATCCCCGCCGGGTTCTCGACGAAGTTGATGATCGGCCGGGTGACGACCTCGTTGTCGAGCACGATCGCGAAGTTGTCGCTGAACTGCGAGGCCTGGTCGGCGGAGACCACGCCGGGCGGCGCCTCCGCGCGGCCCCGCTCGGCGATCTCCTTCGTCACCTGCTCGAACTTCGGCCTCCCCGCGTCGGTGAAGTCGAAGGTGACGTTGAGCTCGTTCGTCTGCTGGTCCTTGTTCTGCTCGGGGTTGGTGATGTCGGAGCCGGTGAGCGCGGGCCGGTCGCGGAGGGCGAAGTACTCCTGCGGGCCCTCCTCGGCCTCGTCGACCTCGGTCTCGGGGTCGTCCTCGACCAGCGGCTCGGAGACGACGACCGTGCCCTGCGGCACCTCGATGATCTCCGAGTCGGAAGGCTGCTTCTCGTCGGGGAACTCGAGGAAGAGGTCGGACTTCCTCTGCTCGGGGCCGGAGAGGAGCTCGAAGGTGTTGCTGTCGAAGAGGTAGTAGCGCGGCCCGGTCGTCGTGCAGTTGTCCTCGAAGCACTCCGGCTTCTGCTTGGAGGCGAAGCGGACGGCGTCGATCTCCCGGTTGAAGCCCGCTTCGTCGTCCGGCGTGCTCTCCGGCGCGTCCGGGTTCGGGATCACGTTCGGCGCCCAGTCGTAGAGGAAGAGCTGTGAGGTCGTCCCGACCTGGGCGATCGCGCGCTCCGCGTTCTGCACATCGGGGAGCTGGACGGTGATCCCCTGCTCGCCGACCCTCGCGATCTCCGGCTCGGAGACGCCGAGGGCGTCGGTGCGCTCGCGGATGATCTCGATCGCCCGGACGACGTCCTCCGCGTCGATGGTGTCGTTCTGGGGCGTCGGCCGCGCCTCGTAGACGAGCTCGGTGCCGCCGCGCAGGTCGAGCCCGAGCCGGGTCGGCTTCTCGAGGATCACGAGCACGCTCGCGATCACGAGCCCGACGACGAAGAGCAGGATGAAGAGGTTGCGGCGGCGCGAGCCCATCTAGGTGGGCGACCTTACTCCGGGGTCAGGACCAGGAGCATGCCGCCGTCCTCGTCATACGCGGGGAAGACGTCGGCGACCGCTTCTGCCGGCAGATCGCCCTCGGCGTGCAGGGCGACGCGCTTGCCGAGCGAGCGCACGCCCCACTCGAGCGTGGTCTCGATCGGATCGGTGTTGCCATCGCCGTCGATGTCGGCGGCCTTGCCGCCGTCGCCCTTGTCGATCCACTCGAGACCGAGCACATCCTGGATCGGACGGCCGATGACGTCGGTCGTCTTCAGCCCGGTGAGCTCGAAGCTGCCGCGGCCGGCCTCGATCACGCGGGCGTCGGCGTCACAGGCGAAGAAGGCGGCATCCGGAGCCGGGTAATAGTCGTCGAGGAGCTCGAAGACGAAGCTCGAGCCGCACTTGGAGCAACCCTTCGGCCGCGAGGAGATCCCCGCCGTGCGCTCGGAGGAGAGCTCCCTGTTACCGCAGCTGGGGCAGATGAAGAATGGCACGGCGGCAGGTTAGCGAGGCGAGTCTTGCCGCCAGTTAAACCGCGGCCCGGTCGGGCCGGCCCTAGAACAGGCTCGCCGCCCGCTCCGGAACGCGCGATCCCGAGGTGCTCGAAGGCACGCTGGGTGGCGACGCGGCCGCGGGGAGTGCGCTTGATGAAGCCCTGCTGGAGCAGATAGGGCTCATAGACGTCGGCGATCGTGTCGCCCTCCTCGTCGATTGCGGCGGCGAGGGTCGAGAGCCCGACCGGCCCGCCCGTGAAGCGCACCGCGATCACCTCGAGCAGCGCGCGGTCGCGGCGATCGAGGCCGGCCGGGTCGACCTCGAGCAGGTCCAGCGCCTCGGCGGCGATTTCCGTCGTGATCCGGCCCGTGCCGCGGACCTCGGCGAAGTCGCGGACCCGCTTCAGCAGCCGGTTGGCCACACGGGGCGTGCCCCGCGCCCGCTCGGCGATCGTGTGCTCGCCGCCTTCGTCGATCTCTACCCCGAGAATCCGGGCCGATCGGGTGACGATCAGGCCGAGGTCCGCGGCGTCGTAGTGCTCGAGCCGGTGGGCGACGCCGAAGCGATCACGCAGCGGCGAGGTGAGCAGTCCCTCGCGCGTCGTCGCCCCGATCAGGGTGAAGGCGGGGATCGGCAGCGAGACCGTGCGCGCGCCCGCGCCCTGGCCGAGCACGACCGGTAGCTGGCGCTCCTCCATCGCCGGATAGAGGGTCTCCTCGAGCGCCCGGTTGAGGCGGTGGATCTCGTCGATGAAGAAGACCGATCCCGGCTCGAGCGTGGTCAGGAACGAGGCGACGTCGGCCTTGCGCTCGAGCGCCGGAGCGGCGGTGACGACGATCGGGGCACCCATCTCGGCGGCGACGATGTGCGCGAGCGATGTCTTTCCCAGGCCCGGCGGGCCAGAGAGCAGGACGTGGTCGAGAGGCTCTCCGCGGCGCTTGGCGGCCTCGATGAAGACCTCGAGCTGCTCCGTCACCTGCTTCTGGTTGATGAACTCCCCGAGCGTCGGCGGGCGCAGCGAGCGGTCGAGCTCGTCCTCGCCGGTGCGCTCCTTGACCGCTTCGATCACCTCGATCTCGCCCTCGGGGTCGAGCCCGCCGTCCTCGAAGGCCGGATCCCTCTCGATTGTCATCGCCTGCAGAGGCGGTCGAGCCGAACCGGAAGCGAAGCTGAGGATTCGGCGATTTTCATGTTCCCGTGCCGGCTGCCTCGCGGAGCGCGGTCGCGACGAGCTCCTCGGCGGCAGCGTCCTCGCCGGCGCTGCCGGCGGCGGCGTCGAGCAGCTGCTCGGCCTCCGCCGGCGTGTAGCCGAGCCCGAGCAGGCCCTCCCGAGCCTCCGAGCGCGCGTCTCCGGGCGTACCGCCGGCCGCGGCGGCGATCTCGGCTTCGTCGCCGATCTTGTCCTTGAGCTCGACGATGATCCGCTCCGCGGTGCGCTTGCCGATCCCGGGAGCCGCCTGGAAGCGCTTTGCGTCGCCGGTCGCGATCGCACGGCGGAGGTCACGTGGCACGCCGCCCGAGAGGACGGCAAGGGCCACCTTCGGACCGACGCCCGAGACCGATGTCAGGGCCAGGAAGAGGTCGCGCTCCTCCTCGCTGGCGAAGCCGTAGAGCGAGAGCGAGTCCTCGCGGGCGACGAGATGGGCGTGGAGGGTCGCCGCCCGCCCGGCCGCGGGCACGGCCTTGAGCGTCTCGGCGGAGACCGCAAGGCGGTAGCCGACCCCGTTGGCGTCGACGACGACGTGATCGGGGCGCCGGACCAGCACCTTGCCGGAGACCGAGGCGATCACGGCTGACCCGGGCGGCCGGCGGCGAGGACCCCGTGGGCACCCGATCCCGCGGCCGCGGCGACCCCGGTCGCCATCGGGCGGGGGCGCGCGTGCCCGGCGTGGCAGATCGCCACCGCGAGCGCGTCGGCGGCGTGGTCGGACTTGGGCGCCTCGGGCAGGCGCAGGAGGGAGGCGACCATCTGCTGCACCTGGCGCTTGTCGGCGCCGCCATGGCCGCAGACCGCCATCTTCACGGCCTGCGGCGTGTAGTCGAAGCAGCGGGCGCCGGCCTCCGCGGCGGCGAGCATCGCGACCCCGCGCGCCTGGCCGACCCCGATCGCCGAGCGCACGTTCTTTCCGAAGTAGAGGTCCTCGAGCGCGACCGATTCCGGCTCATGCCAGCGGATCAGCTCGGTGACGGAGCCGTAGATCCGCGCCAGGCGCTGCTCCGGAGGCTCGCCCGCCGGCGCCTCGATCACGCCGCCGTCGACCGCGGCCAGCCGGCTGCCCTCGAGCCGCACCACGCCGAAGCCGGTGTGCGCGAAGCCCGGGTCGATGCCCATCACGACCATCATCAGGTCTGGATTCTGGGCCCGGAGTCGGATGCCTTCCCGTGTGGCCGCGGTCAGGCACGGATGCGGGCGGACGAGGGACGGAAGCGCGCCGGACGCGTCGCGGGACCGCTGCGTCGCGGGCATATAGGAAAAGAACGGGCGGCATTACTGGATTGGGGGTCATATAGACCCCTAAACGAGGAATGCTCACGCGGACGCCGCGGCCCGCGCCGCGACGATCAGGCGGCGGCCTGCTCGAGCAGCTCGGCCGGGATGTCGAAATTCGCGTGGACGGCGTCGACGTCGTCGTGATCGTCGAGGGCCTCCATGAGCCGGACCAGCCGTCTGGCCTCCGCCTCGTCGGTGATCTCGACCACCGTCTTCGGGTCCATCGCCAGCTCGGACGACTGCACCTCGACCCCCTCGGCCTCGAGCGCCTCGCGCACGGCGACCAGATCGGAGGGGTCCGAGGTGACCTTGAGCAGGTCGCCGTCCACTCCGACGTCGTCGGCGCCGGCGTCGACCGCGGCGATCAGATCGTCCTCGGCGTAGCGCTCGCCGTCGACGAGGACGACACCGCGCTTCTCGAAGACGTAGGCGACCGAGCCCGGCTCGCCGAGGCTGCCACCGCTCTTCTCGAAGGCGTTGCGGATCTCCGCGCCGGAGCGGTTGCGGTTGTCGGTGAGCGCCTCGACCAGGATCGCCGCGCCACCCGGCCCGTAGCCCTCGTAGAGGACCCGCTCGATCGCCTCAGCGCCGGCGCCGGCACCCGTGCCGCGGTCGATCGCCCGCTGGATGTTGTCCTTCGGCATCGAGGCGTCGCGCGCCTTCTGTATCGCCGTCGCGAGGGTGGGGTTGCCGTCCGGGTCTCCCCCGCCCTCGCGCGCGGCGACCGTGATCGCGCGCGCGAGCTTCGTGAACTGCTTGCCGCGCTTCGCGTCGGTCGCGGCCTTCTTGTGCTTGATCGACGCCCATTTGGAGTGTCCGGCCACGAATCGGATCTTATGAGGAGCGACACCGCAACTCCTCGCTGAGCTGCGGGTTTTGATGTGCGGGACGTCTTCAGGCGGGACTAGCCGGAGGACTTCCCTGTGGAGGGATGCGTGACGCGGCGGTGGTCGGATGGTTGGCCGGCCGCCGCCGCCGTCTTTATGGGACCTGGGTCTGCGGGTTCAGCCTGCCGGCGTACTGCCGAACCTCGCGCTTCCCGAGGCCGTCCATCTCGAAGACGCTGACGCCGAGCCTCGAGGCGTGCTCGTTCGTGTAGATGCGGCCGTTGTACCAGTAGCCGGACCACATGTCGGGGTTGACGCCCTCCACCTGCGGCAGGTAGTGGCCGATCTCCGCGCGGCGCCGAGGGGTCGCTGAAGTCGACCACCGAGAGGCCGCCGGCGTAGTACGGGGAGACCGCCACGTAGCGGCTCGGGTCGCGCATCGGGAGGATGTTGTAGTTGTGGGTCGTGCAGCGGAAGCGGTCGACCTCCGCGGCGCTGTCGACCGGCGGCACCCGCGGCAGCGAGTAGCTGCCCTCCAGCCTCGGGTTGGCACGGTCGGTGATGTCGTAGAACCACATCGCCCCGACCGGGCTCTCCTGGCTCGGCGAGCAGCCGCCTCCACCGGCGGCGCCCGCGTGCTCGTCGCCGATCACCGCGTACTTGCCGTCCCAGGTCAGCTGGCCGAGTGGTCGAGCTCGATCAGCGGGTTCTGGATCACCGAGAGCGTCTTCGGGTTGACCGGGTCGGAGATGTCCAGGACCGCCCAGGCGCCGAGGCAGGACGCGACGGCAAGGTCCTGCTCCGGCAGGACGCCGGTGTCGTGGCAGCCGATCGCGTCGGCGTACTGCGGGGGCAGCACGTCGGGCATCGAGGCCACGCGCGCCTGGGTCGGGTCGGCGGTCGGGAACTCGAGCACCGAGAACTCGCCCTCCGGGTGCACGAGCTTGTTGCAGCGGTCTGGGGAGTCGGTGAGCGGGTAGGAGTCGACGTAGATGTAGCTGGTCTCCTCACCCGGGATCAGCGTGTGGGTGTGCGAGCCGCACTCGGTCTCGACGAAGCCCACCTGCCGCGGCGCGGTGGGGTCGGAGATGTCGACGATGCGGATGCCCTCCTTGTTGAGCGAGGAGGCGCTCTGGTTCGTGCCGGTGTTGTTGCAGTCGGCGGTCTGCCCGTTGTTCGAGCTCGGCGTGTCGATCGAGACGAAGACGTAGTCGCCGAGAACGGAGACGTCGCCCTGAGCGCCCGGGCAGTCGTGGAAGGAGATCTGCTCGACGCCGGCCCCGGCCCGGCGGAAGATCGCCGTCCCCTCGTAGGTTCCGGCGATCATCAGGCGGCCCTGGAAGGCGAGGTCCGATCCTCGCGCCTTCGTCCCGCCGGGCATCGCGATCTCGCTCCGGGCGAGCTTGCGGAAGTTCTCGGAATGGATGTCCCCGCTGTGGTCGTCGGCCGCGCCCAGCCCGGACCCCTTGGTCCTGATGGCCGACGAGGTCTGCTCGATCGCCGACTGGGCGAAGGTGAGGGAGTCGAAGGACGAGATCGAGCTCGACGACGTCACCTCGTGCGCCTGCGCGGCGGCAACCGGCAACAGGCATGCAGCTGCAATCAGGGCGATCAGCCCCCTACCCCTCATCGCCCGACCGAGTTCCCGGCGTGCGCCGAATCTAAACCTCGGCTAAATAGGGACTACACGACGAAGCGGCCGTCCTCCTCCAGGACTTCACCGTCGACGGTGATCTTGCCGCCGCGACGCAGGTCGCAGATCATGTCCCAATGGACCGCTGAGTCGTTGGTGCCACCGGTCTCCGGGTAACTCTTGCCGACCGCGAGGTGGACGGTCCCGCCGATTTTCTCGTCGAGCAGGATCTCCTTGGTGCCGCGCTCGATCCCATAGTTGGTCCCGACCCCGAGCTCGCCGAGGCGGCGGGCGCCCTCATCGGTGTCGAGCATCTTGATCAGGAACTCCTCGCCGCGCTCGGCGCGGGCATCGACGACCTTGCCACCCTCGAATCGCATCCAGACGCCCGCCACCTCGCGGCCGGACACGGTGCTCGGCAGGTGGAAGGTGATCTCCCCCTCCGTCACGTCCTCGATCGGGCCGGTGAAGAACTCGCCGTCGGGCATGTTGTGCTTGCCGTCCGCGGCGATGAAAGTCCGCTCCGCGATCCCGAGCTTGATGTCGGTGCCGGGCCCCGTGATGTGGACCTCCTCGCGGCCCTGGATCCAGTCCTTGAGCCGCTCCACCTCCTGCGACTGGCTACGCCAGGCGGCTACCGGGTCGTCCTGGTCGGCGAGGCAGGCGGCGAAGTAGAAATCCTCGTAGTCGGCGAGGCTCATCTCGGCCTCGCCCGCGTAGGCGTGGGTCGGGAAGAGGGTGAGCGCCCAGTTGTATTCGCCCTCGGCGGCGCGGGCCATCATCTTCTGCATCACCGGCTGCATCGCGCGCTGGCGGATCGTCTGGCGCTCCGGCTCGACCTGGGACAGGTCGCGGGTGTTCGCGGACGCCATCACCGCGATCCGGGCGTCGGCGTTCTCCGCCGCCCAGCTCGAGACCGGCGAGACCCATTCGAGCTGGCGGTCGGTGGCGTGCTTGAAGAACGCCGCTGACTGGCCGTCCATCGACATCGAGACGATCGGGTTGCCGCCGGCCTTCAGGACCTCCTCGTAGACCGCCTGCAGGAGAGGCTCCGCGGGGGCGCCGCCCTCGATAAGGCAGGTGTCGCCCTCCTCGATGCGGGTGGAGTAACCGACGAGGATCTTCGCCAGCGCGTCTACGCGGGGATCTCGCATGCGCGCAGCCTATTCCGAGACGCAGAGCCGGGACGGTCGGCCACGTGACATCGAGCTCACGGCGCGCGAACGATCGTCTCGCAGTCCTGCGGCGCCCGGGCGAGGTCGGCCGAGTCGACCGTCGCCTCGTCGTCGCCGGTGCCGCACTGGACGACGTCGGTTGCGCCGCCGTCGCCCGACGCGATGATGCGATCGTCGCCGTCGCCGCCCTCGAGGTCGTCCGATCCGGCGCCGCCGGACAGACGGTCGCGGCCGTCGTCACCCGTGATCTCGTCGTCCCCGTCACCGCCCGTGATCGAGTCGTTGCCGGGCCCGGTCGACAGGGCGTCGTCCCCGCCCCCGCCCTTCGCGGCGTCGTTGCCGTGCTCGGCCTGGACGAGGTCGTGGCCGGGACCGACCGCGATCCGATCGTCGCCACCGCCGGCGAAGACGCGGTCGTCGCCGGCCCTGCCGGAGATCCGGTCGCGCTTTGGGGTCCCCTCGAGGATGTCCGCCTGCTTGCCGCCCTCGATCGTCTTGGCGACGGCGGCGGCGCAGAGCACGAGCAGGCAGGTCGCCGCCAGGGCGAGGGTTCGCGGAAGCGTCATCTCACTCCGATAACGCGCCCTCCTCGCGGTTATTACGGTCGCCCTGCCCGCCGCCGCGATCGCCATGAAGAGCGCGTGCAGGCGCGTGTCGTCGGTGAGCTCCGGGTGAAACGAGCAGGCGAGCAGCGGCCCTCGCGGACGACGACGGGATGGCCCTCGTATGTGGCGAGCACCTCGACCCCGGAGCCGTGATCGGCGACCCAGGGCGCGCGGATGAAGACCGCCCGGAGCGGCTCCGGTCCGAGGCCCTCGACCTCGAGGTCGTGCTCGAAGCTCTGGCGCTGGCGGCCGAAGGCGTTGCGCTCGGCTTCGATGTCGAGCAGGCCGAGGTGCGCCGGTCGAGCACGATCATCCCGGCGCAGGTGCCAAGCAGCGCGCCGCCGGCGCCGGCGTACCCGCGAATCGCATCGTCGAGCCCGTCGCGCTCGAGCGCCTTCGTGATCGTCGTCGACTCGCCGCCCGGGATCACGAGCCCGTCGAGGCCCTCGAGCTGCGCCGGGTCCCTGCACCTCGACCGGCTCGGCGCCGAGCGAGGCGAGGGCGCGCGCGTGGGCCTCGAAGTCCCCCTGCGGCGAGGACGCCAATGCGACATGCTCCGTTCGCGTCCGCTCGGTCGGCGAAGTCACCAGCCGCGTTGCTGGAGCAGCTCGCCCGCCTCGGCGAGCTCGGCGATGTCGTCGCCCGCGCATCGGCTCGCCCAGCTCGACCGAGGCGGCGGCGACGCGCTCCGGGTCGGCGAAGTGGGTCGTCGCCTCGACGATCGCGCGGGCGCGGCGCTCCGGGTCCTCGGACTTGAAGATCCCCGAGCCGACGAAGTTGCCCTCGGCGCCCAGCTGCATCATCAGCGCGGCGTCCGCCGGGGTGGCGATGCCGCCGGCGCAGAAGAGCGGGACGGGGAGCCGGCCGGCGGATGCGACCTCGCGGACGACGTCGACCGGCGAGCGCAGCTCCTTGGCGGTGGCGGCGAGCTCCTCGGGCCCGAGCACGCCGAGCGTGCGGATCCCGGTCGTGATCTCGCGCATGTGGCGGACCGCCTCGACGATGTTGCCGGTGCCGGCTTCGCCCTTGGAGCGGATCATCGCGGCGCCCTCGCCGACGCGGCGAAGCGCCTCGCCGAGGTCGGTGGCGCCGCAGACGAACGGGATCTCGAAGCCGTGCTTGTCGATGTGGTTCTGCTCGTCGGCCGGGCGTCAGGACCTCGGACTCGTCGATGAAGTCGACCTCGAGCGACTGCAGGACCTGGGCCTCGGCGAAGTGCCCGATCCGGGCCTTGGCCATCACTGGGATCGTCACCGCCGACTGGATCTCCTTGATCACCCGCGGGCTCGCCATGCGCGCGACGCCGCCCTCGGCGCGGATGTCGGCCGGCACGCGCTCGAGCGCCATCACGGCGCAGGCGCCGGTGTCCTCGGCGATCCGCGCCTGCTCGGCGGTCGTCACGTCCATGATCACGCCGCCCTTGAGCATCTCGGCGAGTCCGGTCTTGACGCGGAATGTGGCGCGCTCGGCCATCGGCGCCAAGGATAGAGCGATCGGTGATCCGACCCAGAGCGCGGCTCGCAGGGGCGGGTGATGGAGCAAATCACCGATCCGAAGGGGGTCAAGGAGATGACCTGGGAGACACACTCCCGCCGTGCAAGTTCCTACTGCTGACCGGAGGAACCGGCGCCGCGGCTACCGTGCTCGCCGCCTGCGGCGACGACGAGACCACGAGCTCAAGCACCACCGCCGCAGCCGGCGACGGTGCGATCGCCGAGATGTTCGGCGAGGGCGACCTCGGAATCGTCAACTACGCGCTCACGCTCGAGTACCTCGAGGCCGCGTTCTACGACGAGGTCGCGTCGAGCGGCCTGCTTCTCGGGCGACGACCTCGCGCTGATCAAGGACTTCGGCCATGAACGAGCAGGAGCACGTGGCCGCGCCTCGAGGCGACCGCGCGAGAAACTCGGCGACCCCGGCTCCCGAAGCCCGAGACGAAGTTCGAGCTCAAGGACGCCAAGAACGGTCGCTGCAGACCGCGGCCGACGTCGAGAACCTCGGCGCGGCCGCCTACCTCGGCCAGGCCGCGGCCATCGAGGACGAAGCGATCCTCGCCGCGGCGCTCTCGATCCACACGGTCGAGGGCCGTCACGCGGCGGCGCTCAACACGCTGCTCGGCGAGCCGATCACCGCCGAGCGGCGCGTTCGCGATGCCGGCGACGGCCGAAGAGGTCCTGCCCGAGGTCCAGCCGTTCATCGTCAGCTACGACCACGACCAGAGAGCATGCATGTGATGGAGACAACCGAGACGGCAACTGGATCGAGGCACGTTCATCGCCAAGGGCGCGCTCGCGGCAGGCGCCGCCTACGGAGCACTGGCGGTCGGACCGTTCCTGAAGCGTGCGATGGCGCAGGGCGAGGCGAGCCAGGGGCGATCTCGACATCCTCAACTTCGCGCTCACCCTCGAGTACCTGCGAGGCCGCGTTCTACGAGCGGGCGATCTCCGACCTGAAGCCCAAGGGCGACCTCGGCGCACTGGTGGAGCTGATCTCGAGCGACGAGAACGAGCACGTCGAGGCACTGTCGGCGACGATCTCGGACCTCGGCGGCGAGCCGGTGAAGGCCCCCGAGGTCGACTTCGGCGACGCATTCGCGTCGAGAGGACGCGTTCCTCGAGCTCGCGCAGACGTTCGAGGACACCGGCGTGAGCGCCTACAACGGCGCGGCGCCGTCCCTGGAGTCGAAGGAGCTGCTCGCGACCGCGGGGGCCATCGTTCAGGTCGAGGCCCGCCACGCCGCGGCGATCCGCCTGCTGCGCGGCGAGCTGCCGGCCGACGCCGCATTCGACAAGGAGCTGACCGAGGACGAGGTCCTGAAGGCGGTGCAGCCCTTCATCAGGTCCTGACCCTCCCCGGCTACTTCAGCTTGAAGGCCCGGATCCGATCCTTGTAGGCGGACTTGTCGCGCGAGTAGACGCCGTAGGCGAGGGCCTGGACGACCGACATGAGCGCCGTGTTCGAGCGGGTGTACGAGGGCCCGTTCGAGGAGAAGTAGAGCTGGTAGTCGGCGTGCTCTCCCACCTCGGAGAGGGTCGCGTCGGAGATCGCCAGGGTCGGCGAGCGCCGGTGCCGGGCGAGCTTCAGGGCGCGGATGATCAGCGGATGGGCGCGGCCGGCCGAGAAGGCGACGACGAGCGTGTCCTCGTCCACCCGGGCGAGCCGGTTGATCGACTCCTGCCGCGGGGTCGCCACGACCTCGGCCCGCAGATCGAGCAGCGCCAGGAGGTGGCGCAGGTAGCTGGCGAAGAACGCCATCTGGTCCACCCCGACGATGACCACGCGCTTCGCGTTCGCGAGCGCCGAGACGCAGGCCTCGACCTGCTCGCGGGTGAGGGTCCGCGCCGTGTCCTCGACGTTGGCGTGGTCCGCGGCTAGCGCGGCCTCGAACTCGGAGTGGTCGAAGTCGAAGAGCTGGCCGCCGCCGTTGCCGTTCTCGTCGGCGTCGCGGTTGCGGTACTCCTCGATCGCCGACTGCTGCAGCTCGGGATAACCCTCGAAGCCGAGCGCCTGCGAGAAGCGGACGACGGTCGAGGACGAGGTGTTGGCGCGGCGCGCCAGCTCCTCGGCGGTCTGGAAGGCGGCCTCGTCGAGATGGTCGACGATGTAGCGGGCGACGTCCTTCTGCGAGCGGGAGAACTCGTCGAGTCGCTCGGAGATGTAAGTGGAGAGGGATTTTCCGGCGCGCCCGTTGCGGGCACGCGACTTCGTTGCGGTCTTGCTCATGGCCGGGGAATTCGCCCCGCCCCAGGGCTTTCCTCCCCAGGCGACCCCGGAGGGCGGCGATGTGGTTGGATCGGTTCATGGATCTCGAGGACGCGCTTCGACTCGCCAACCGCAACATGATCGCCTTCGACCTGGCGCTCGGGACGGCGGCGATCGTCGCCCCGGCGGCGACCCTGCGGGCCCTCGGCCACGAGGAGCCGGCTCCCGACGCGCGCCACCTCTTCCGCCGCTGCGGTCCGATCTGGCTGACCTTCGCCGCGGCCCACGCCGTCGCCGAGCGCCGCGGCGAGCCCGAGGACTGGTGGGCGCTCGCCTGGCTTCGCGGCACGGAGATCGCCACCGACATCGTCTGGTCGGCCTCGCCGGCGGTCTCGCGCCGGGCGCCAAGGCCGGGCTCTGGCTCGCCGGCGCCTACAACCTCGCGGTCACGCTCGGCTTCGGCTGGCTCGCCCGCCGCGAGGCGGCATCGCGGCCGCGGCGCGGGCTCAGGGCGCTGGCGTCGCGCTGGGGCTAGAGCCCTAGCCCAACGCGCGCGGCCCGGCCTTGATCGCCTGGGCGACCGCAGCGAGCAGGGTCTCGCGGTTGAACGGCTTGGCGAGGAAGGAGTAGTCGGCGGTGGCGACGCCGTGGCGGACGACGATGTCGTCGGTGTAGCCGGACATGAAGAGCACCGGCAGGTTGGGGCGATCCTCTCGCACGCGCTCGGTCAGCTCCCTGCCGGACATCTTCGGCATGACGATGTCGGTCACCAGCAGGCTGAGATCCTCGTTCTCGCTCGCCTCGAGCAGAGCGAGCGCCTCCACTCCCTCCCCCGCCTCGATCGTGCGATACCCGGCGTCACGCAGGATCCGCGCGGTGATCCGGCGCACCGGCGCCTCGTCCTCGACCACGAGCACGGTCCCACCGACCGGCTCGCGCACCTGGTCGGGCCGCGGGGACGGCGGCCGGGGAGCCTCCGTAGTCGCGGGAAAGTCGATCGTCAGCGTCGTCCCCCGCCCGGGAGCCGAGTCGATGGCGAGCTCGCCCCCGCTCTGGTTGACGATCCCGTAGACCGTCGCCAGCCCGAGTCCGGTTCCCTCGCCGCTGGGCTTCGTCGTGAAGAAGGGCTCCAGCGCCCGCTCGGCGACGTCCGCGCTCATCCCCGTGCCCTCGTCGCGGACCGCGAGGCGGACGAGCTGTCCGCGGAGGCCCTCGCCCTCGCCGTTTTCCACCTCGATGCTCTTGGTGGAGATCTCGAGCACGCCGCCGTCGGGCATGGCGTCGCGGGCGTTGACGGCAAGGTTGACGAGCACGCGCTCGAGCTGGCTCGGGTCCGCTTCGATCGCCGGCACATCCGGACCGAGCTCGACCCGAAGCTCGACGTGCTCGCCGATGGTTCGCCGCAGCAGGCGCTCGGTGTCGGCGACGAGCGAGTTCAGGATCATCGGGCGGGGCTCGACCATCTCCTGCCGGCTGAAGGCGACGAGCTCGCGGGTGAGGTTCGACGCTCGCTGGGCCGCCCGGATCACCTCGTCGAGGTCGGTGCGGCTCGCGGAGCCCTCGGGGAGCGACTCGCCCGCGTCGGTGGCGTAGTTGAGGATCGCGACGAGGTGGTTGTTGAAGTCGTGGGCGATCCCGCCGGCGAGTCGCCCGACGCTCTCCAGCCGCTGCGACTGCTGAAGCCGGTGTCTCGAGCTCGAGCTTCTCGCGCTCCGCCCGAAGCCGGGCGGTTATGTCGCGGAAGCTCCAGACGCGCCCGACGACCTCGCCGTCGAGGCGGTGCGGCGCCGTGTAGCGCTCGCATGTCCGCCCGTCCTCGAGCTCGAGGATGTCGAAGCCCTCCCGCTCGGGGTTCGAGTAGAGCTCGGTTATGCGTTCGAGAAAGGCATCGGGGTCGCGGACCAGCCCGATGACGATCGGATCGATCGTCTCGCTGTCGTGCTCCTCGAGCGCCTTCTCCGGGATCCCCCACAACTCGGCGAAGTTCCGATTCCAGCTCACGGTCTCGCGGTCGAGGTCGGTGACCATGATCGCGTCGGCGGTCGCGTCCAGGATCGTCCTGTGGATCGCGACCGAGCGGGCGAGCTCGTCGCGCGATCGCTTCTGGTCGGTGATGTCCTTGGCCGTGGCGTAGATGAGCCCGTTCTCGCCGTCGACGGTCGTGGACCAGAGGAGAGCGTGGTAGCTGCCGTCGGTGGCGCGGTGGCGGCACTCGAAGTTCGTGAGCACCGCCCCTTCGTTGATCGACTTCTCCATCAGTTCGGTCGCGCGCCCGAGGTCATCTGGATGGACGAGGCTCCAGAACCCCTCGCCGAGGATCTCGTCGCGGGGGACGCCGAGCACCCGCTCCCACGACTCGTTCGCCCAGACCATCGCCCCCTGCATGTCGAGGATCGCGAGGAAGTCGTCGGCGATCTCGAAGAAGCGCTGAGCGTGCTCGGCGAGAACACGCTCGTCGAGCCGGGGCGCCCCCGGTATCCCTCCTGCGTTTTCCTCCTCCATGCCGGCTTACCTCCGAAGCCGCATGTCGAGAATACCCCCGCTGGATCGAGCACGCGTCATGTGCGTAAGCTTGTCGATAATGGGTCCAGGATGGAGCGGACAGGGAGGTCCGCGAGGCGGGCGGGTCGTTCCGCTGTTTCTCGCGACCGCGGCGGTGTTCTTCGCCGCCACTGCCGCGGCGAGCGCCGCGACGTATTTCGTCTCGACCACCGGCGTCGACCCTGCGAACGACTGCACCGACCAGGCGTTGCCGTGCCTGACGATCACCCATGCCATCGGCGAGCACCGCGCCGCGCCACAGCCCGACGACGTCATCCGGGTCGACGCGGGCGACTACGCCGAGGACGTGGACGCTTCCAGCGTCCTCGACGATGGCCTGACGATCCGGGGAACGCTGAGCGGCGGAACCCCGGCGACGACCATCTCCGGCGACGGCCCAAGCCCAGCGGGCTGCGCCGACTGCATCGTCGCGCTGGGCCTGACGCCCACCACGAATGTCACCCTCGAGAACGTCGACGTGACGCAGGACAACGCCGACCTGGACCTGACCCCGATCCTCCTCGACGGGGGCTCGGACCTCGACACCGTCGGCTCCTTCGCCGGCGACGCGAACACCTTCGCGGCGGTCGAGCTCTGCACCGACCCCGGCAGCGACATCTCCAACTCCCTCCTGGTCGCCACCGGGAATGCCGCGGGGATCGACGGCTGCGCGGAGATCGACATCGTCGACACACGGGTGTTCACCAACGACGGGCCCACCCTTAACGTCCCCGGCACGCCGGGCGAGACCACGGAGGTCACCCGCAGCTGGCTGAGCGCGGCCGACGGCTCGCCCGGGTTCTCGGCATCGGTGGACGGGAGCCTGACGATCGACTCGTCGCTCGTCACCGGCGCCGCCATCGCCGTCGACCACATCGGCGCCGCCGAGTCGGACATCGTCGTGAACAACTCCACGCTCGACGCCGGGACACCGGGGGTCGACGACGGCGATGCTCTGTCCCTCGGCAGGGCCGGGACCGATCCGGTAGACGCGACCGTCGACAGCTCGATCTTGGTCGACCGGCTCCTCGTGGACGGCCCGGGCGCCCCGCTCACGCTCACGTGCCTCTACAGCAACATCACCAACATGACGACCCCCGGCGATCCCGACTTCACGAACGACTGCCCGCCTGCCGCCGCTCCGGGCTCCACCAACACCGACACCGACCCCGGCGAGCTCTTCGAGGATCCGCTCTCCGGGGACTGGAGCCTCAGGGCCGGCTCGCCGGCAATCGACGGCGGCGAGCCCGGCCCGGTCCCGCCAGGTCTCTCGACCACCGACTTCGACGGCGATGCGCGGCGAGTGGCCGGCACCACGGCCACATGCCCGGACGGCATTCGCGACCAGGGCGCGTTCGAGCACGCCCGGATCAGTTGTCAGCGCACGCTCAGCGTCGCGACGAGCGGCACCGGCAGCGGCACCGTGACCGGGCCGGGCATCGACTGCGGCGGCGCCGGGCACACCGACTGCTCCGAGACCGTGGCGCTGGGTTCGACGATCGAGCTGACGGCGGCGCCGGCCGACGGCTCGAGCTTCGACGGGTTCAGCGGGGGCGGTTGCTCGACGAGCCCCTGCGCCGTGACCATGGACACCGACAAGTCGGTCCAGGCCCTGTTCACCGACACGCGGTCCGGCCGGCGCACGCTCACGATCGCGACGTCGGGCAACGGCAGCGGGACCGTCACCGGGCCCGGCATCGATTGCGGCGGCGGCAGCGCCCATACCGACTGCAGCGAGAGCTACCCGCTCGGCGAGCAGGTCGTACTCGACGCGAGCGCGAAGCGCCGCTCCGTGTTCGATCGCTTCACCGGCGCCGGCTGCGACGCCGCGCCCTGCACGGTGACGATGGACTCCTTCCACGCGGTGGTCGGCCGCTTCATCAACGCGCGGACGCCGCGCACGAGCTTCGCTGCGCGACCCCACAGGCCGTGGCCGAGGAACCCGGTCTTCCGCATGCGCTCCACTCAGCCCAGGTCGACCTTCGAGTGCAATCTCGACGGCGAGGGCTGGGAGGCATGCGAGCGGCGGGTGAGGCTCCGCGGCCTTGACCCGGGACGCCACAGGTTCAGGGCGCGCGCGACCAACAGGCTCGGCGTCACGTCGCCGAGGCCGGCGAGGGCGCGCTTCCGGGTCCCCGGCTAGGTCTAGAGACGGACCGGCAGCGTCTTCAGCTGGTTGACGAACGCCGACTCGACGTACTCCGGCCGGCCGTCGAGCTCCATCTCGGGGTAGCGGGCGAGTGTCTCCTCGAAGAGGATCCGCAGCTCGAGCCGCGCGAGCGCGGCGCCGAGGCAGAAGTGGCGACCGCCCGCGCCGAACGCCTGGTGCTCGGGATTGCGGGTCACCTCGAAGAGTGTCCGGATCCTCGTAGCGCGTCTCGTCGCGGTTCGACGAGACGTACCACATGACGACCTTGTCGCCCTCGCTGATCTCCTGGCCGTTCAGCACCGTGTCCTCGGTCGCCGTCCGGCGGAAGTGGGCGAACGCGGGGAACATCCGCAGGGACTCCTCGACCGCGGGACCGACCAGCGCGGGGTCGTCGAGGAGCTTGCGCCGCTGATCGGGGTTCTCGAGGAGCGCCCGCATCCCGCTCGCGTAGGTCGCCTTGGTCGAGTCGTTACCGGCGGCCATCAGCAGGAAGAAGCCCATGACGATCTCGTGCTCCTCGAGCTTCTCGCCGTCGATCTCGGCGTGGACGAGGACGCTGGTCAGGTCGTCGGTCGGGTTCTCGCGGCGCTCGGCGATCAGCTCGCCGCAGCGCTTGAAGAGCTCCGGGATGTCCCGCTCCATCACCGACTCGATGCCATCGGGGTTCAGATCCGGGTCGCTGGCCCCAAGCATCGAGTTCATGAGCCGCGCCCACATGATGTCGTCGTCGGGCGGGATCCCCATGAAGCTCCCGATCACCCGCGAGACCACCGGCTGGGCGACGTCGGCGACGAGGTCGCAGGTCTCGCTGCCCTCGAGCCGGTCAAGCACACCGATCGTGATCTCGCGGATCGCGTCCTCGTGCTCGGCGATCCGCTTCGGCGTGAATCCGCGCTGGAAGAGCATCTTGAGGCGGTCGTGCTTCGGGGGGTCCATGCCGATGAACATCGAGCGGATCAGCTCGACCGGGATGACGGGGTCCGTGATCGTGGTGATGCCGCCCCGCTCGGAGGAGTACGTCTGCCAGTCCATGCTCACGGTGCGTACGTCGTCCGCGGTCGTGATCGACCAGAAGCCGGGCTCGCCGGGGAACTCGCTGATCGCATCGGACCGGTGCACCGGACACTCGCCCCGCATCCGCTTGAAGAGCTCGTACGGCGGGCCATCTCCCCAGTGCTCGCGTTCGAGGAGGTCCATCTCCTCCACGGGTGTCTTCTCAGACGTCTCCATGCCGCCAGTCTCCTCTCTCGTAGTTCTCAAGTCCCCCGAAGAGCTCGCCGGTCTCGAGCGTCGCCATCCCGTGCCGGTACTCGCCGGCCAGCGCCTCGGCCAGGGAGAGCGACCACTGCTCGTATGAGGAGCGCCGGTCGCTCCGCAGGGCAGCCTGGGGGCGCGCCGCGATCTCCTGGGCGAGGGCCTTCGCCGCGGCGAGAGTCACCGCCCTTCGGGACGAGCCGGTTGGCGAGGCCCATGCGCAACGCCTCCTCCCCGCTCACGCCGCGGCCGGTGAGGATCAGGTCGAGGGCGTGGCTGTGCCCGATCAGCCGGGCGAGGCGGATCGTGCCGCCGTCCATCAGCGGAATCCCCCAGCGCCGGCAGTAGACGCCGAAGACCGCGTCCTCGGCGGCCACGCGCAGGTCGCACCACGCGGCGAGCTCGAGGCCGCCCGCGACCGCGTGCCCCTCGACGGCGGCGATCACGGGCTTCTCCGTGAGCATCCGGGTCGGGCCGACGGGTCCGTCGCCCTCCGGCTCCACCCGGCTCGCGCGCGGCGCGCCGGGCTCGCGCATCGCCTTCAGGTCGGCGCCGGCGCAGAAGGTGTCGTTGGCGCCGGTGAGCACCGCGATCTGCGCCTCGTCGTCGGCGTCGAGGCGGCGGAAGGCGTCGGCGAGCGCGTCGGCGGTCGGGCGGTCGATCGCGTTCGCGACCTCGGGACGGTCCAGGGTCACCACCGCGACCGAGTCCTCGACCTCGTAGCGGACCGCCTCGCGGGTACCGGAGAGCTCCGCGCTCATACCGATGATTTGTAACATACCGCCGGTATGGAGGTCGCCTCCACCCCAGCCTCTCGCCGCCGGGAGCACGCGCTCGACACCCGCGCCTCCCTGATCGCCGCGGCGCGCGCGCTCTTCGCCGAGCGGGGGTACGCGGCGACGCCGATCGAGGAGATCGCGCGCGCGGCGCGCGTCACCAAGGGCGCCCTCTACCACCACTTCGCCGACAAGCGCGAACTGTTCAAGGCCGTCTGCCGTTCGGTGCAGCTCGACTGGGTCGCGCGCATCCGGGCCGCCGTCGCGGCCGAGCCCGACGCCGGCCGCCGGCTCGAGCTCGGCCTCGACGCCTTCCTGGAGTCGTGCCTCGACCCCGAGACCCAGCGGATCGTGATGCTGGACGGCCCCGCGGTGCTCGGCCCGGACGAGCTCCACGCGGTCGACGAGCGCCATGGCCTGACGATGATCCAGGAGACGCTCGCCGACGCGATGGATGCCGGGGACCTGGACCGCGCCCCCATCGATCCGCTCGCGCACATCCTGCTCGGCGCGCTGAACGCCGCCTCGATCGCGATCGCCCGCGCCGAGGACCCGGCCGCCGCACGCGCCGAGATCGGCGCCGCGCTGGAGCGCCTGATCGAAGGCCTGCGGCCGCGGGGCTAGTGCAATCGCTGTCCACCCCTCGGACACGGATTGCATGATTCGCGAGAAACTGCCGAAGCGATGTCCCGAGAAAACGTGGAGCTGGTGCGTCGGGCTCTCGAGGCGTTCCCGCGCGGTGACATGGACGAAATGCTCTCCTACCTCGATCCCGAGGTTGAGTTTCACTCGGCGATCGTCGGCGGGGCGGAGGGAAACGTCTACCGTGGCCACGACGGTTTCCGCAGGTGGTTCTCGGATTCCTTCGAGAGCTTCGAGGAACTCAGGAACGAGTGGAGGGAGTTCCGCGATCTGGGCGATCGCGTCCTCGCCCTGGGCCACCTGAGGGCGCGCGGGCGCGAGAGCGGAGTCGAAGTCGACTCCCCGATGGGCTGGGTCTTCACGATCCGGCACGGGAGGGCGGTGAAGGCCGAGGGCTTTCTGAGCCGCGATGCAGCCCTCGAAGCCGCCGGACTAGAGGAGTAGTGCTCCCGGCTTGGACGACCCGCGGCAGCCGGCTGTTGAGCGGAGCAGCTGCTGGTTTGCGCGAGAAGGAGCAGGACGGTTCGTGCCGGGACTACTCCCGCAGCCCCACGGCTTCGAGGGCGTCTTTGGGATCGGGGTAATCCCTCATCCGAGACACCTTGCCTTGCTCTGAACTCGACCAACCAGCCGATGGGGGACTCGATTTCCACTCCGCTTGCCTTCCCACGTGCGCGAAGACGCCCCATGACGACCAGCCGGTCCCCCAAGTCACGTATCTCTGTGTCCTCGATCTGAACCTCGGCGAGAGCCTCGTCCACCTCCCGCATGAACCGACGGATGTCCTCGTGCCCGCGATAAACGGTCCGGTCCCCTCCGAACATCACCTGGGTCAACGGGTGCCACTCCACTTCGGGGTCGAAGTCCTCGAGGAACGCGTCGATGTCTCGACGGTTGTAAGCGTCAACTGCGCGCCTGAAGGCCTCGACGTTCTCCTGTGCCATCGACGGAGCCAGTATCCCGCGTCGCCTCAGCCTGGGCGGTCCGCCCCGCGCCTTCGCGGGAGGATGCCCTCGAGCTTCCAGCGCGAGTCCGGCTTCGCCGGCCAGACGAGCCACACGACCACCCCGATCGCGGAGAGCAGCAGGCCGGCGGCCAGGCCGGGCTTCTCGCCATATCCCTTGCGGGCCGAGATCAGCGAGGCGAGGATCGCCGAGCCGAGCCAGAGGTAGGTGAGCCAGAGCGCCTTGGCGCCGATCAGGGCGAGGAAGAGTGGCGGCGGCGGCAGGTCCATTCGCTCATACTCCCCAGGTAAGCGCGCTGGACCTCGGGGCTCTCGCGCAGCGTTTCCGAGCTGTCGGAGAGGACGACGGCGCCGGTCTCGATCACGTACCCGCGCGACGCGGCGGCGAGTGCGTAGTTGGCGTTCTGCTCGACGAGGAGGATCGTCGTCCCGCGGCCGTTGATCTCGGCGATCGTCTCGTAGATCCGGTCGACGAGGACGGGGGCGATCCCCATCGAGGGCTCGTCGAGCAGGAGGAGCTTCGGCCGCGCCATCAGCGCCCGCCCGATCGCGAGCATCTGCTGCTCACCGCCGGACATCGTGCCCGCCGCCTGCTCGGCGCGCTCGCGGAGCCGCGGGAAGAGCTCGTAGACGCGATCGAGGTCGGCCGCGACGTCGGTGTCCCGGCGCAGGAAGGCCCCGAGCTCGAGGTTCTCGCGGACGCTCATGCGGGCGAAGCAGTGGCGGCCCTCGGGCGCCTGCGAGATCCCGAGCCCGACGATCCGCTGGGCGGGCTCGGCTGAGATCTCGCGGCCGCGGAAGCGGATCGATCCGCTGGTGGGCGGCGTCAGGCCGCTGATCGCGCGCAGCGTCGTCGACTTGCCGGCGCCGTTGGAGCCGATCATCGTCACGATCTCGCCCTCCTCGACCGTGAGCGAGACCCCGTGGAGCGCCTCGATCGCGCCGTAGTGGGCGCGGACGTCCTCGAGCTCGAGCATCGGCGCCATCAGCCCCGTGCTCCCGCGGTGGTGCCCAGGTAGGCCTCGATCACGGCGGGGTCGCCGCGCACCTCAGCCGGCGTGCCCTCGGCGATCTTGGCGCCGGCGTCGAGCACGGTGACCCGCTCGGAGACCTCCATCACCACCCGCATGTCGTGCTCGATCAGGAGGATCGTCAGGTCGCGCTCGTCGCGCAGGCGGCGCATGAGCTCGACGAGCGCGGCGGACTCGGAGGGGTTCATCCCCGCGGTCGGCTCGTCGAGCAGGAGCAGGCTCGGGCCGGAGGCGAGCGCCCGGGCGATCTCCACCCGGCGCTGGTCGCCGTAGGAGAGGCTGGTGACGGGCTCCTGCAGCGAGCGCTCCGGGACGCCGGCGAGGGCGAGCACCTCGCGCGGCGTGCACGCGAGCCTCCACCTCCTCGCGGCGGACCCGGCGGCGGCCGCAGGATCGAGCCGGCGAGCCCCGCCCGCAGCCGGGCGTGGCGGCCGATCAGGACGTTCTCGAGCGTCGTCATCGTCGGGAACAGGCGGATGTTCTGGAAGGTCCGGGCGACCCCCATCGCCAGGATCCGATCCGGGCGCGTGCGGGTGATCTCCTCGCCGCGGAAGAGGATCCGTCCCGCGCTCGGGTGCTCGAGCCCGGTCAGGGTGTTGAAGAAGGTCGTCTTCCCGGCGCCGTTGGGCCCGATCAGGGAGACGATGGAGTGCTCGGGGACGCTGAAGCTGACGCCGTCGACGGCGACCAGGCCGCCGAAGGTCTTCTCGACCCCGTGCGCCGCGAGCAGGTCGGGGGCGCTCATCGCGCCTCCCTCTCGGCCTCGACGGCGAGCGCCCGGTCCGCATCGGCGCCCACCCCGTGCAGCTCGAGCCGGCGGCGGCGCTCCGGGATCAGCCCCTCGGGCCGCAGGACCATCATGATCACGAGCAGGAAGCCGAAGATCCCGAAGCTGAGCTGGGTCAGGTCGAAGTCCAGGCCGATCTGGGCGGGGAGGTCGTTGAGCACGTCGGGGATCAGCCGGTTGTTGACGAAGGCGAGCAGGATCGCCCCGACGATCACCCCCTTGATCGAGCCGAGGCCGCCGAGGATGACCATCGCCAGGACGAAGATCGAGAACGAGAACTGGAACTGGTCGGCGTTGACCGTGTTCAGGTACGAGCCGAGGAAGGCCCCGGCGAGCCCGCCGAAGGCGGCGCCGAGCCCGTAGGCGGCGAGCTTCGTCCGCACCAGCGGGATGCCCATGCTCGCGGCGGCGTCCTCGTCCTCGCGCAGCGCGATCCACGCGCGGCCCTGCCGCGAGTCGCGCAGCCGGTAGGTGACGAAGATCGCGAGGACGACCAGGGCGAGCGCCACCAGGTACCAGGGGCGGAGGTCGAGCGCGCCGAAGGGCTCGAGTGAACGGCAGGTCGATCTTGTCGACCGGGGTGATCCCCTTGCGGCCCGCGGTCAGGGTCGCCTCCGAGCCGATCTCCGGGAAGCCGGGGATCCTCGCGAAGGTCGAGTCCCAGATCCCGCCGATCGCGGATCTGGTTGCCGTTGATCGCGATCCGCCCGATGATCTCGCCGAAGGCGAGCGTGACGATCGCGATGTAGTCGCCCCGCAGGCGCAGGGTCGGCAGCCCGATCGCGATCCCGGCGAGGGTCGTGAAGGCGACGGCGAAGACGAGGATCAGCAGGAAGTTCAGGTGGATCCCGGGAAGCGCGTCGACGGGCGACCCGACGAGCAGGTGGAACCCGGCGCCGCCCTCGGCGCCGGAGAAGAAGCCGGAGCCGAGCCAGCCGATCGTGAAGGCGCCGATCGCGAAGAAGGCGACGTAGCCGAGGTCGAGGAGGCCCGCGAAGCCGACGATCACGTTCAGGCCGAGCGCCATGACGACGTAGGTGAGGGCGAGGATGCAGTCGTCGATGAACGGGCTGCCCGAATCGAACATGAACGGCAGCGCGATCGCGAAGGCGAGCAGGATCCCGTACGCGATCGGCGCCGAGGTACGGGATCGCCGCGAACCTGCTCGGCGAAGGCGCGGACGGCGCTCATCCGGCGTTCCTCGTCTGCTCGCCGAGGAGGCCCTCGGGGCGGATCACCATGATCGCGACGAGGAAGCCGAAGACGACGGCCGGGGTCCACTCCGAGCCGATCCGGTTGTCGGAGATCTGCTGGATCATGCCGATGATCAGGCCGCCGAGCACGGCGCCGCGGAGGTTGCCGATCCCGCCCATCACCGCCGCGGTGAAGGCGATCAGGCCCGCGGCGAAGCCCTGGAAGTACCAGATCGTCGTCTGGTAGAGGGCGTAGATCAGCCCGGCGGCGCCGGCGAGCAGGCCGCCGAGCAGGAAGGTCGCCGAGATCGTGCGGTCGACGTCGATCCCCATCAGCCGGGCCGCCTCCGGGTCCTGGGCCGTGGCCCGCATCGCCTTGCCGAGCCGCGTCGCCGAGATGAACCAGACGACGCCGACGACGAGCGGCGCGGTGGCGAGGATCGCGAGCACGTCGCCGTTGGAGACGACGATCCCGCCGACCTCGAAGAGCGTCTGCTGCGAGTGGATCAGGTCGAGCACGTTCGACGGGTTGCCGCCGATCCAGAGCAGGCCGACGTTCTGGAGGATGAACGAGAAGCCGACCGCGGTGATCAGCGGCGCCAGCCGCGGTGCGTTTCGGAGCGGCCGGTAGCCGACCCGCTCGATCATCACGTTGAGCGTCCCGCTCGCGACCGCGGAGATGACGAGGATCAGCGGCGAGGACGACGATCAGCACCGGCACCGCCGTCGCGAGGCTCAGGCCGAACGTTCCGAAGAGGCCGACGGCGACGAGCGAGCCGATCATGAAGACCTCGCCGTGGGCGAAGTTGATCAGCTCGACGATGCCGTAGACGAGCGTGTAGCCGATCGCGACCAGCGCCCAGATCGCGCCGTTGGAGAGGCCGTCGAGCGAGGTTGTTGCCGAGCCGCGTCAGGTTGCCGTCGACGACGAGGTCGTGGATCCCGAACGCGACCGGCATCGCCGCCAGGAGCAGCGGCAGCGCCCAGCGCGAGGCGCGACGGCGCAGCGGGCTCGCCCGCCACGCGGTGATCGCGCTCGCGGTCAAAACGGGGTCGGCCGGCGTCGAGGCCGGGCGCTCGCGGCCCGGCCCCTCGCCCCGGCCCTACTCCTCGTCCGCGGTGACCGTCTGATCGAAGACGAGCTCGCCGCCCGCGATCTTGTAGGCCCCGTAGTCGGTCAGCGTCGTGTCGCCGTTCTCGTCGATCGAGTAGGTGCCGAGCACGGATTCGCGGTCGGTGGTCTCGAACATGCGCCTCGCGGACCGAGGTCCGGTCGGTCGGGTCCTCGGCGCGCTCGAGCACGTCGAGCATCAGCTTCGCCGCCTCGTAGCCATAGATCGAGTACGGGTTCGGGTTCTTCTCGCCGTACTCAGCGGAGTAGTCCTCGAAGAACTGCTGGCCCTCCTCCGAGTACTCGTCCGGGTCGAGCGTCGCGACGGTGACCGTCGTACGCGATCGGCGACGTCCTCGGGCAGGCCGCCGTCCGCCGGGTCGTAGAAGGTCGACTCGGCCACACCGTCGGGCCCGTAGAGCTGAGCGTCGGGGATCGCCGCGGCGACGTCCTTGTAGAGCTGGACCGCTCCGTTGGCGGTGATACCGCTGAAGAAGAAGCAGTCGACGCCCTGGTCGGCGAGCTCGGACGCGACCGAGCGGTAGTTGGCCGCCTTCGGGTCGATGCCCTCGTTGCTGGAGACGTCGAAGATGCCCTCACCGGCGATCTCGACGTTCTCGGCGAGACCCTCGCCGTAGACCTCCTGGTCGTTGAGGATGCCGACGGTCGTGCAGCCGTCCTCCTCCATGATCTTGGCGAGCGCGGCCCCCTGGACGGTGTCCTTCGGGACGATCCGGGCGTAGTTGCGGGTGCCGCTCGGGTAGTACTTGTCGGGCTCGCCGGGCTCCGAGCCGGGCTCGTCGGTGGTCAGGCCGACCGCGGTGTTGCCGGGCGAGAGCATCGCCATGTCGGCCTCGTTCAGCAGCGGGATGGAGATCGCCGCCGCGCCGGAGTTGAAGGTGCCGAGGTAGCCGACCGCGGAGTCGTCCTGGATCGCCTTGCGGGCGTTCGCGGACTCAGCCTCCGGGGTCCAGGCGCCCGCCTGCGCGGTCGAGTCGTCGAGCGGCTCGAAGTTCACGGTGACGTCGCCGGCCTTGTTGTCGGCCTGCTGGAAGGCGAGCTCCATGCCCTGCTGGAGGGCCTCGCCGATCGGACGCGACGCGCCCTGAAGGGGCAGGCTGGAGTAGACGGTGACCTCGTCGCCGCCGCCTCCGCTGTCGTCGTCGCCGCCGCAGGCGGTGACCGTGAGCGCGAGCGCCGAGAAGGCGCAGAGCGCGATGACAATACGTCGAACGTTTACGGCGAACATGAAGTGGGCTCCCTCGTCAGAAGATTGGCGAGCGCGATGCTATCCGGAGATCAGCCGCCCTGCAGATTGCAGAGCAAGACGAGGGCGCGGTCGACGTTGGGGTTCTGGGTGCTCGCGAGGTTCGTTCCGGTGAGCCGGGTCGATCCCTCGGCCGGGTTCGGCACGAACTTGGCCTTGGTCTGGGTCGCCTTCGCCTTCAGCGCGCGCTTCATCGCCGCGCGCAGCTTGGAGTCTTTGCCGGCGACGCCGGCGGTCGCGACGCCGACAGCCTTCACCTTGCCGTGCTTGACCGCGAAGACGTAGCGGCCGTCGGCGAACACGCCGCCCCCCGCGCTTTCCGCGCCGCGCAGGCGGTTGGCGCCGGCGCCGACCGCGACCCCGCCGGCGGAGCGGCCGTGCGCGGTGCTCGCGACCAGCTCGACGCGGCCGCTCTTGCTGAGCTCGGCGACGTCGGCGGCGTGGCCGTTCTTCTCGCCGCGCACGCACCAGCTCCAGCCGCGAGTGCGCTCCTGCGGCTGGCCGGCGCGCCGCAGCAGCCGCTCCCAGCGGTCGCCGAGCTTCAGCCGGCCGAGGCCGGTCGCGTTCACGTGGCCGCTGGTGGGCTTGCAGCCGGGCGAGCGGATCCCGCTGGAGCGCTCCCACATCTCCAGATAGGCCTCGGAGGCGTTCCACATGTCGGCGGAGAGCCTCTTCCCCCCTGCGTTCTGCATGTCCTTGAACCAGTCGGCGTAGAGGCCGTAGTGGGCGACGCCCTCCTCGTTGTAATCGAAGGTGCGCTCGCCGGTCGTCTGGCGCTCGAAGGTGACCTTGCCGTCATACGACTTGAACGGGTAGGAGATCGGGGCCTCGGGCGCGGCCGGCTGGTTGGCGAGCCCGCCCAGGTCCGCGCCGTAGCCCCAGCCGAGCTCGTACGGCGTGCGCTTCGGGCGGTACTTGTCGTAGGCGCCGACGAACGCGCCCGCGTCCTCGGAGTCGGGGAAGGCGAGGCCGCCGAGCTTCCAGATCCGCGGCCAGTTGCCGGGGTCCATCCAGCCGTGCGGGGAGATCACCCCGGAGTAGTCGTTCGCCTCGGCGACGGTGAGCGTCTCGTCGACCGCCGCCTGGCTCATGTGGTCGGGGTTGATGATCATCTCCCGCTTGATCATCTGCTTCTCCAGGTAGCGGCCGAGCGGGGTCAGGCCGCGCGTGTTGCAGTGCGGCGCCGGCGGATACGCCGGGATCTGGCCGCTGCTCGTCCCGACCGCCGCGAGCAGGCCCTCGAAGATCGCGCTCGACCCGGGCTCGAAGGTCTCGATCGTGTTGTCGGCCTCCTTGCCCGTGCAGGTCTCGGCGTCCCAGAAGCTGCCCGCGCTCTCCTTGTTCCCGGCGTTGATGAGGACGCCGGCCGCGCCGCTGTCGAAGCGGACGCCCGCGAGCGGGTTGTCGAACTTGTTGAGGAGCAGCGAGGAGCGGACCCCCATGTCGTAGAACTCGTCGAGCTGGCGGTCGACCTGGGCCTTGTCGCAGGTCGGCACGTCCCAGCCGCGGCAGCCGAAGAGCTCGGAGACCTCGATCTCGAGGACGACCGCCATCTTGCCCTCGTTGATCACGCGGCGGGCCTCGTAGGGGTTGGTGACGATCTGGAAGAACCCCTTGCCGGGGCCGCCGGCCTGGGCGTCCACGTAGCGCTGCAGCTCCTTGATGTCCCGGAACCCGCGGCGGACCGTCTCCATCTCGTCGCAGCTGTGGATCCGGCGCGGTTGCAGCTCGCAGAGGACGCGGTTCTCGTTCACCCCCATGACCATCAGGCGCAACCCCGACATCCAGGCGCGCTCGATCCACTTCCAGTAGGTGCCCTCGTAGGTGACGTTGTCCTTGCTCCATTCGGTCAGCTTGGGCCAGCCCGTGGTGTCGTGCGGCTGGCCCGGGTTGCCGTAGTTCAGGAAGTTCTGGAAGGGCGCGGCGGTGCCCTGCGGGCCCTCGATGCCCTCGCAGTCGGGGAGCGCGTACGGGATGCCGTAGCGGTGCCAGGGCCGGCCGCAATGGAACTCCCCGCCGAAGTACGAGTAGGTCATCCAGTGCATGTGGCCCTCGAGGAAGCCGCCGACCTCGCCGTAAGACGTCTTGCCCGCGGACGGTCTTGCCGGTGGCGTTCAGCTGGGCCTCCGGGTAGGCGGCACAGCCCTTGGCGGCGGCGAAGCGGAACCTGGAGCTGCCGCCCGCGGCGCCGGGCGCGACGGCCGTGAGCTTGCCGTCGGGACCGAGGGCGAGGACCAGTTCGGGATTCGATGCCGGCGAGAGGCTGAAGGCGCCCCCGCCGGTGTCGCCAACGCGCCAGTCGGCTGCCGGGCTCGCCTCCTCCTCGGGAACGACGGTGCCGTCCTCCTGCGCGGCGAGCACGGTGCGATCCGGCGTGTAGAGGAGGTAGCTGCCGAGGTCGGTGGCCTGCAACCGGAGCTGCTCGGCGCCGGCGACGGGCTCGCCCGACGCGGTCTCGAGCGCGAAGCAGCCGCCGGCGAGCGAGTAGCGGGTCGGCGTGTCGCCTTGCGCCGCCGCGGGCGCGGCGACGAGCGCCGCGAGGGCGATCCCTGCCGAGGCTCCCCGCATCAAGGTCCGCCTGACCACGAAGGGGAACGCTACCGGAGGCGGACCGCGGCGTCGCCGATCGCGACCCTCAACCCCCGGAGCGCTCGCGCGCCAGTCGATCGAGGAGTTCGGCGAGGCCCTCCGGGTCCTCGACCATCGGGAAGTGACCGCCGGGGATCTCAATCGGGTCGACGCCGAGCAGCTCGCGCGCCATGAAGCGCTCCCATTCGGGCTCGAAGAACTCGTCCTCGCTGGCGTAGACGAGCGCGGTCGCGACGTCGGGATGGCCGGCCAGCGGGAACTCGCCGGCGGGCGGAGCGGTCGGGCGAAGCCGGTCCGCCAGCTCCTCGGCCGTTGCCCGGTCCAGGTGGTGGTACATCGCGTCGATCGCCGCCTCGCGCTCCCAGAGGTTCGACCCGTCCGGCCGCCGCGGCGGGAACGGGAAGCCCGGCCGGAAGACCTCGGGCGCACCCGGCGGGGAGTCGAACGGCGTCAGCCTCGGACACAGGTAGACGAGCAGCGGATCGTCGAGCCGCGCCGCCACCATCGCCCCGTATCCGGACGACGCCGAGTGGACGACGATCGCCACCGGTCCGGCGACCCCTTCGAGGGCGCGACTGGCTGGCTCGGCCCGCTCTTCCCAGGTCGTCCGGGGATCGTCGATCGGCAGGTCCGGCGCCACGGCATCGTGGCCGCGCCTGCTCAGCGCCTCGACCAGCGGGTCCCACGACGAGCCGTCGTGCCAGTAGCCGTGGATCAGGCAGAACGTCGCGATGGCCTATCCCAATTGCCTCTGAACCCACCACGAAACGGAGGTCGCCTGCCTCCGAAACATGTTGGCTGTTCTCCTTCTGACCTGAACTGGCGCCATCGAGTGGCAGAGTGGGCTGGATGAACCAGAAGGAACTTTCCAGGATTGTTGCCTGGCTCGGGACAGTCACCGACGATGTACGCGCGGTCCGTGAGCGAATGAAGACCGTGGACGACCGAATTGATACGCCCTCCGTTGACGAGGCACTCGCGGCCGCACAAGAGGTGCTCGAGGAGTTCGACGCTCGACGTGCGGAACTGAGCAAGGCACTTTGGGAGCTTCACAAGGCGGCCTTCCCATACGACGACGTGGAACACATGCCTCCTCGAGTGTTTCCGGACTGGCACCCCAAGGTTGTACCGCCGGACAGAGTGCCTACCGCAGACGAAATCGAAGGCGATTGGAGAACCAGTCTGCATCCAGAGCGAGTGGAGAAGGAGAGGCAAATGCTGACTCGCTTACGCGACTCCCTTGTCTCGAAGGGAGCGACGAAAGCAGAGTCGATGACCGATGCTGAGCTGTCCGCTGAGTTCCAGAAGGCCGACCGCCTTCGGCGTGACGAGGGCGGAAAGGCATTCGCCTTGGATCCGAAGGTCTTGCCTGAAGTCATTGAGGAGCTCGCACAAGGCCTCGCTCGAACTGATCCGCCCGCGGACCCGGATGCTGCCTCGTAGTGGGCCGGGGAGGATTCGAACCTCCGACCGACGGATTATGAGTCCGCTGCTCTGACCGCTGAGCTACCGGCCCCGAGGGGCCACGGTACCGCGCGGATCGGCCCGGTTACTCGGCGATGCCGGCGGCGTCGAGCGCCTTGGCGCGGCTCGAGAAGATCTCCAGCCGGATCGCCTCGCCATCCCGGAAGACCCAGTGGTGGGCGCCGATCGTGTCGACGTCGACGCCGCTGGTCTTGCCTTCGCCGCGGTAGTGGCACATGACGACCACGTGGTCGCCCTCGGCGACGTAGCGCTCGGCCTCGCAGCGCCATTGCTCCCATTCCTTGAGCCATTGCCGCAGGCGGCTGCTCCTCTCGTCGTGCTCGGGATCGCGGCCGACCCCCTCGAGGCCCGGGAACTCCTCGGACCACCCCCACTCCCACTCCTCGGCGTAGACAGACGGGCGGTAGGCGAAGTTCCCCTTCGCCCACTCGTCGTAGACCGGTTGCAGCAGCTCGACGTTTCGATCCGGCACGGCCGCCGAATCTACCCCCCGCGCGCGAACTGGCCGTGGAAACCGAACGGGATGTGGTGCGGGGCCTCGGCGCGGGCGAGCTCGGAGAGGTCGTGCGCGTCGAGGACGATCATGTACGAGCTGCCCTTCGCCTCGTCGAGGACCACCGAGAGGAGCACGCCGTCGTCCTCCGCGTCGGCGTCGGGACGGGCGACGAACACCGGCTCGCCCGGGTAGTGGCCGGGCTCCGACCAGGTGGTCGTCGAGCCGTCTGAGAGGTCGGCGCGGACGATCTCCTCGAGCCAGCCGGACTCCCCGGTGCCGACGCCCCAGACGTAGCGGTAGGGGCGCTCGTTGCAGCGCATGTAGTTGATGCGCGGCAGCTCGAACCCCTTCTCGGTGAGCTGCTCGCTCGTCACCTTGCCGGCCTTCGGGTCGATCCGGAAGCGCCGGACCTCGGGCTCGCTCACCGGCTTGCCGGCCCGCAGCCGCTCGAGGTAGAGGTCGGCGACGATCTCGGCGTCTCGGAAGACGCAGATGTCCGCCACGACGGTCCCGTCCTCGTCCTCGTAGGAGTTGATGTGGTGGAACCCGAACCAGGCGTCGGTCTCGAACGGGCCGGTCGCCTCGCCGGTCTTGCGGTCGATCAGCGTGAACTTCGTGCCGAGCTCGGGCTTCCACTCGTAGTTCTCGATGTACGGCCGTCCGGAGAGGGGGATCTTGATCGGGTTGACGACGTACGGGTACTCGGCCAGCACGAAGTGGTTCTCGGTGAGCCCGAACGAGTGCATGTACGACGGGTGCCTGACCGGCAGCGAGGCCAGGACCCGCGGCTCCGTCGCGTCGGGCGCGACGTGGAAGAACCGGTAGCTGTTGCGCGCCCCGACCTTCGCGGCGTAGTTCAGCATCCCGCCGTCCGCGCGCTCCATGTGCGGGTGCGCGGTCGTCAGCAGGCCGGGCGTGTCGTAGGCGACGCCGGCCGTCTCGAGCGTCTCGGCGTCGAACTCGACGGGGATCGGCGTCTCGGTCATCGAGACGAAGCGCTCGCCGAGCTTCGTCAGGTTGACGTTGGCGTTGTCGGAGAGCTTCGGGTTGAAGATCGAGAAGACGCGGCCGAAGAGCGAGCGGCAGGGATCGGTCGCGAACTCGGAGAAGACGATCTCCCCTTCCTCCTCGGCGGCGCGGTATGCCTTCGACTGGAGGAAGCGGTTGGCGTAGGACACCTCGCCGTCGGCGATCCCGAAGCGGTGGAGCATCGCGTACCCGTCGAACCAGTGGTTCATCGTCTGCTCGCCGACCTCCCACTTGGCCGGGCCGGTGCGGATCAGCGATCCGGTGAGCCAGGCCGGGATCTCGCCCCGCACGGGCACGCTGTCGACGTGGGTCTCGCTCTCCAGGGACTCGAGGCCCTTCGGTGGAAAGCCGCCTCGCTTGACGCTGGGCTGCCGGGCGGTCGGGCTGGCGGTTGCAGACTCCATTGATTCCTCCCGTATGATTCGGTCCGAACGATGCCAACCGTAGCGTACTCTTCCGCGCCGTGTCTGTGACAAGGCTCACCGAGACGTCGTACGTGGTGCTCGGCCTGATCGAGCGGCTCCAGCCCGCGACGGCGTACGACCTCAAGCGCACCGCCGAGAGTGGCGTCGAGTACCTATGGGCCCTCCCCCACACCCAGCTCTACTCGGAGTGCGGCCGGCTCGCCGAGGCCGGGCTGCTCGAGGAGGAGCGCGAGGAGACCGGCAGGCGGCGGCGGATCTACCGGATCTCGCGCGCCGGCCGCCGCGAGCTCGCGGCCTGGCGCGACGAGCCGGAGGCGGGCGGATGGGAGCTTCGCGACGCGGGCCTGCTCAAGCTCTTCCTGGGTGCCGACCCGGTGCCGCTGGCGGAGAGCCAGATCGCCGCCCACGAGGAACGCCTGCGCGAGTACGAGGCGATGATCGCGGCGGGCGCCGGCCCGACCGAGGGCACCCGGCTGGCGCTCGAGGCCGGCATCGGGCACGAGCGCGAGTACCTGCGTTACTGGCGGCGCATCGCCAAGGGCCAGAGCCCGAACGACTAGCTGGGCGCGACCTTCTCGACGGCGTCCTCGAGCTCGGTGACGCCATAGGCGCCTTCGATCGCGGTCGAGATCTTGCCGTCGGCATCGATCACGTAGACCCAGGGCTCGGTCGGCAGGCCGTACTCCTTGACCTGCTCCTGCAGCCCCTTGTTGATGTCGTTGTCCTCGAAGATCTCCTGGTGGATGAAGGCGACGTCGTCGCCGTACTCCGACTTGACCTGCTCGGAGATGTCGACGACTGGCCCGCAGACCCGGCTCTGGCAGAGCAGCGGCGTGGCGAACGTGATCACGACCGGCTTCTCCCCGACGACGTCGGCGAAGTTCTCGTCGTGCATCGTGTCGTGGGGGTCGCGGGTGTCGATCTCGGAGAGATCCTGGACCTCGTCGGCGGTCGGCGTGTCGATCACCGGTGCGTCGTCGCCGGCGACGGGCACGGAGTCGAAGCGGCCGACGTCGAGGCTCGGCGCGATCCGGACCGAGCGCAGCGACTCGCCCTCGCGGACGAGGGCGACCATGTCCGTGCGGCCGGGCTTCTTGAGCTCGATGTCGGATACGTAGACGACCTTGGCGGCGTCGGGGTCGTCGGTCGTCGACTTCGCGGCGAACGCGGGCTCCGTCTCCATGTCCATCGATGCTGGCCGGGAACGGGCCCTCGGCGGGCTCGTTCGGCGCGCCGGCGTAGATCGCCACCTCGGCGTCGGTGATCTGCTCGCGGCCGGCGGTGAAGACGCCGAAGCCGAACCGGTTCGTGCCCTCGTTGAAGACCTGGCCGGTCGGGGCGAGGACCAGGTCGTCACTGGGCATCTCCGACGCGTAGATCTCCTCGGCGGAGCGGCCGTCAGCGGCGGGGAAGTCGGACGCGGAGGGGGCTTCGACGGAGGCGTCCGTGGAGGTCTCCTCGTCGGAGCCGCAACTCGAGGCGACGAGGATGGCGGGCAGGATCGCGGTGGCAAGGGCCAGCTTCAGGCCGCGGTTGTTTCGTCGGTCGGCGGGCAAGGCGCGACATCGTAGGGGCCGACCCTTCAGATCGTCCTAAGAAATAGGCTGCCGAGCCGGTCGGCGATGAAGGGAGTTGTCTTGGCGGAACGCGCAGCATTGGTCACGGGTGGCTCGAGCGGGATCGGGCTGGCGATGGCGCGGGCCCTGGCCGAGGACGGGTACGGGGTGACGATCTCGGCGCGGCGCCCCGACAAGCTCGAGGGGGCGAAGGAGGAGCTGCTCTCGGCGGGACTCGACGTGCAGGCCGTACCGGCGAACCTCGTCGACGAGGACGAGATCAAGAAGCTGGTCGAGGCGCACCGCGAGAAGTACGGGCGGCTCGACGTCCTCGCCAACAACGGCGGCGTCGGGATCGGCGGCGAGATCAAGGACGCGGTGACGAAGCACATCGACATGCAGATCGGGGTCAACCTGCGCTCCTACGTGATCGCGACTCGCGAGGCGCTGCCCCTGCTCAAGGAGGCGGGCGCGGAGCACGGAAAGGCGCTGATCGTCAACACGTCCTCGATCGCCGGCAAGCAGGGCCAGGGGTGGCTCGGCGTCTACTCGGCGACGAAGGCGGGCGTGATCGGGCTCTCCGAGGCGACCCAGAAGGAGGTCGGCGACGACGGCATCCAGGTCACCTCACTCTGCCCCGGGTTCGTCGATACGCCGATGACCGACTGGGCGCGCGACTCGGTCGACTCCGAGGACATGATCCGGCCCGAGGACATCGCCGAGGCGGTGCGCTTCCTGCTCCGCACGTCACCGGCCTGCATCGTTCCCGAGATCGTCTTCCAGCGGCCCGCCGAGCTCGGGGCCGTCTCCGCATAGCGGGCGCGGCGGTTTCCGGACCGGTGTGCCTGGGGCGGTTCAGGACGAGCGGAGCGGTGCTGCGAGATCCGCATGGCGGCGCCATGGCCGCGACGCGTCCTGGCCGCAACCGGTGCGCGCGGGTGTCCGGATAGCCTAGACGGTTTCGCGCTCGCGCTCGGCGGCGTCGGCCGCGGCGCGCTGCTCGTTGAGCTGCTCCGTCGCCGCGGCGACGTTCTCGGCGAAGACGTCGTATCGGCGCGTCGGGCGCAGCCACGACCAGAACCGGCTGTGCTTGAGCTCGGCCCCGCGGTGGCGCTCGCCGGTGTCGGCGCGCGCCGGCACCTCAGGGGTCTGACCCTCGGGGGACGGAGGGGACGGAGCGGACTTCGCGGCGCGCTCGGCGACGGCGCGGCGCTCGGCGCGGATCTCGTTGGCGAGGGCGGTGACCGACTCGGTCCCCTGCTCGTCGCGGAGAAGGCTCATCTCGATGTAGCTGCGAAGCGTGCGGACCTCGCGCTCGGTGGCCAGGCGGGGCCGGCGGGCGTTGGTGAAGCGGTCCCAGGAGCGGGCGAAGCTGGCGAGGCTGGTGCGGCCGCCGTTTCGATGCGCGGCGAGCATCGGGCAGATGCCGCCCGAGTCCCGGTCGGTGTAGGCCCCGACGGCGATCTGGTTCTCCGTGATCCCGGTGAGCATCGCGATCCGGGTACGGCGCGGCATCGCGTCGACCGCGGTGCGCAGTCGCTGGGCGGGGTTGCGGGCCTTGCGGCGGAACATCGGTCAGGTAGGGATACCACCTGGATGGCAGTGGATTGAGCGATTCGTTGCGCCTGCTGGTCGCCGCGTTCGGCGACCCCGGTCACGCCTTTCCGGCGATCGCGCTGGCGAAGGCGCTGCGCGGACCGCGGGCACGAGGTCGTCGTCGAGACCTGGGACCACTGGCGCGAGGCGGTCGAGGAGGCGGGGTTGCGCTTCGAGGCCGCCGAGGAGTACACGGTCTTCCCGCCCCCGCCGCAGGGCCTCTACGCGGACGCCGCAGATGCGGCGATCGCGCTGCGGCCGCTCTTCGACGATCTGCGACCCGACGCCGTGGTGAGCGACATCCTCACGCTCGCGCCGACCCTCGCGGCCGAGGCGGCGGGGTGCCGGCTCGCGACGCTCATCCCGCACGTCTACCCGGTGCACGACCCCGGGCAGCCGTTCTTCGCCTTCGGCTGGATGCCGCCGCGGACGCCGGTCGGGCGGGCGGCGTGGCGGGCGGCGCTGCCGGTGCTGATCGGCGGGCTCGAGACGGGGCGCGACGAGCTGAACGAGTCGCGCGAGCGGGTCGGGCTGGCGCCGACCGAGCGCTTCCACGGCGGGATCAGCGAGCGGCTGGCGATGGTGGCGACCTTCCCGCAGCTCGAGTACCCGCGCCGCTGGCCCGCCGGCGTGCAGGTGACCGGGCCGATGCACTTCGAGCTGCCGTTCGAGGACGTCGAGCTGCCGGAGGGGCCGGAGCCGCTCGTCCTGGTCGCGCCGTCGACCTCGCAGGACCCGGAGTGCCGGCTGCTGCGGGCGGCGTTCGAGGGGCTGGCCTCGGAGCCGGTGCGGGTGGTGGGCACGACCAACCGCCACGAGCCCGAGGTGCCGATCGAGGTGCCGCCGAACGCCATCTGCGTCGACTGGATCTCCTACACGCAGGCGATGCGCGCCGCCGACCTCGTCGTCTGCCACGGCGGCCACGGGACGATCGCGCGGGCGCTGTCGGCCGGCGTGCCGGTCCTGAGCTGTCCCGCGGTCGGCGACATGGCCGAGAACGGAGCGCGGGTGCAATGGGCGGGCGCCGGGTTGATGGTGCCGTGGCGGCTGACGCGGCGCGGCCTCGATCCGCTGGGCGGTCAGGCGGCTGCTGGCGGAGCCGCGGTTCGCGGCGAGCGGCCGGCGAGATCGCCGCCTGGGCCGCGGACAACCCGGGCGCCGAGCGCGGCGCGGGGCTGGTGGAGGAGCTGGCGCGGGAGCTAGAGCTCCGGGGGAGGGACTCGAACCCTCAACCTACCGGTTAACAGCCGGTCGCTCTGCCATTGAGCTACCCCGGATCGTGTGAGCCGCGGCACGACGGGCGCGCGACGGCTGGCCAGACTCTAGCGTCAGAAATCGCGCTTACCGGTCGGCCGGTTCGCGACATAGGAGCGCATACCGCTCGGAACTCGCGAAGATCCTCTCGCGCCTCCATATCGGCCGCTCGCGCGAGCCTCCGCCTAGCTCCGGTGGCGGGCGATCTTCTCGGTGATCTCCGCGCGGCGGCGCTGGAGGTCGACGAGGCCCTCGCCGCCGGACTCGCGCGCGGTGGCCAGCTGGTCCTCGAGCACGCGCTGCTCGAGGGCGAGGAAGTTGAGCTCCATCGACTCCGGGGTCGCCGGCTCGCGGTCCGACATCGCGACGAGCTTGGTCACGAGCGAGACGAGCTCCTGGTCCTCGCGGGGCAGGCCCTCGACCGGGGCCTCGATGTGGCCTGCGATCCAGTCGCGGGCGCGCGCGGTCGCCGGTGACGAGAGGTGGTCGTCGGTGAGCTTGCGCAGGTACTCCCTCCCCACCTGGGGCGAGGCGATGCACATCGCGAGCAGCGCCTGCTCGCGACGCTCGCGCATGTTCAGCTCGACCGGCCGGCGCGGCGGCGGCGAGCCCTCGCCGTTCCCCGAGACCTCCTGGCGGGGCGGCGGCGGCTGGCGGCGCGGCGACCCCTCCCCGGCGAGCCTGCGCATCACCAGCCCCGGATCCGCGTCGAGCCGCTCCGCGACCTCCCGGGCCAGCTCGTCGCGGCCGATCGTCTCTCCCATCCCGGCGAGCACCGGAAGCGTCTCGTCGAGCGCCGCGTCGCGCCCGGCCGGCGTCGCAAGATCGCCGCCGTCGAGGATCGAGCGGACGTGGAAGACGGGCATGTCGAGGGCGCCGTCGACGATCTCGCGGAACCGCTCCGCCGCCCCCTCCCCCGCTCCCTCGCCGGCGAGCATGTCGGCCGGGTCCTCGCCCGCCGGCATCTGGGCCACCCGCAGTCGCAGCTTGCGGCTCCCGGCGACGTTCTGAGCCCGCAGCATCGCCGCTCGCCCGGCGCGGTCGGCGTCGAGCGCGAGCACCACCTCTTCGCACAACCCGCCCAGCGCCTGCAGCTGGTCCGGCGTGATCGCGGTCCCCATCACCGCGACCGACTCCTCGAAGCCCGCCTGATGCAGCGCCAGCACGTCGGTGTATCCCTCGACGACGACCGCCCGCCCGCCCTTCGCCATCGTCGTGCGCGCCCGCTCGACCCCGAAGAGGATCCTCGACTTGCGGTAGAGCTCGGACTCCGGCGAGTTGAGGTACTTCGGCTTCGCGTCCGGCGTCAGGCCACGCGCCCCGAAGCCGAGCATCCGGCCCCTGGGGTCGCGGACCGGGAACATGATCCGGTTCCGAAACCAGTCGTAGAAGCCGCCCGACCTGCCCTTGCGGATGAGCCCGGCCGCCCCCATCTCGTCGAGCTTGTAGCCCGCCCGCTGACCGCGCTCGAGCACCGTTCCCCAGTCGCCGGGCGACATCCCGACGCCGAAGGCGCGCAGCACCTCCTCGCCGAGCCCGCGCCCCGCCAGGTACTCGCGCGCCTTCGCCGCCTTCGGCGAATCCCACAGATACGAGGCGTAGTACGCCGCGGTGCGGTCGAGCACCTCGCCGAGCCGCGCCCGCCGCTTGCGCGCCTCCTCGACCCGCGGGTCCTCCTCCTCGCGCTCGATCTCGACGCCGTAGCGGTCGGCGAGCGACTCCACGGCATCCGGGAAGCTCAGCCCCTCCTTCTCCTCGACGAACGTGAACAGGTCCCCGCTCGCCTCGCAGCCGAAGCAGTAGTAGAGCTTCTCGCGCGGATCGACGGAGAACGACGGGGTCCGCTCCTCATGGAACGGGCAGAGCCCGCTGAACCTCTCCCCCGCCCGCCGCAGGTCGGTGTGCGCCGAGACAATCTCGACGAAGTCGGCAGCGTCGCGCACCTGCTCGATCGTCTGATCCGAAAACTTCGCCATGGCTACAGGCGCGACTCCTCGGGCAGGGCCAGCCGCCTGAAGGTCGCGATGCAGAACCGATCGGTCATCCCGGCCAGGTAATCAACCACGGGCTGGACCTCGTCCTCCCCGCCGGCGCCGTTCTCGCCCTCCGGCAGCTCCTCCGGGTGCTCGAGGAAGTGGTCGAAGAGGCTTCGCACCGTGCGCTCCACCCGCTCGTGCTCGCCCCTCGCCTCCTGCCCGAGGTACACGCGCGAGAACATGAACTTGCGCAGCCGCAGCATCGCCCCGCCGACCTCGTCGGACTGGGCGATGTCCCCCGCCTCGCGCGATCGCTCGACGATGTCGCGGACGAGGGTGTCGATCCGCTTCGACCCGGTCTCGCCGAGCACCGCGATCTCCTCGGCCGGCAGGTCGCCCTCGTCGATGATCCCGGCGCGCAGGGCGTCGTCGATGTCGTGGTTGATGTAGGCGACGCGGTCGACCAGGCGCAGGACCCGCCCCTCGAGCGTCGCCGGCTTCTCCGGCCCGGTGTGGTTGAGGATCCCGTCGCGGACCTGCTCGGTCAGGTTGAGCCCGTGCCCGTCGCGCTCGAGCCGGTCCACCACCCGCAGCGAGTTCTCGTTGTGGCGAAAGCGCCGCCCCACCCGCTCGTTCATCGCCCGGTCCAGCGCCTCCTCGCCGATGTGGCCGAACGGCGGATGGCCGAGGTCGTGCCCGAGCCCGATCGCCTCGGTCAGGTCCTCGTTCAGCCCCAGCGCGCGTGAGACGGTGCGCGCGATCCCGCACGTCTCGAGCGTGTGCGTGAGCCGGGTCCGGTAGTGGTCCCCCTCGGGGGCGATGAAGACCTGTGTCTTGTGCTTGAGCCGACGGAATGCCTTCGAGTGGACGATCCGGTCGCGGTCGCGCTGGAACGGCGTCCGGACCGGGCTGTCGGGCTCCGGCGCGCGCCGCTCGGCCGGATAGGAACGCGTCGCGCGTTCCCAGAGGAACTCGTCCTCCCAGGCCCTGATCCGCTCCTCGAACGTCGCCTTCGCGCATCGCGCGTTGAGGATACGCTCGGGCCCGATGCCCACCGCACTCGTCACCGGCGCCTCCTCGGGGATCGGCGAGCAGTTCGCCCGCCAGCTCGCCGAGCGCGGCTACGACCTCGTCCTCGTCGCCCGCCGGGCCGACCGGCTCGAGAAGCTCGCATCCGAGCTCCCGACCACGACTCACGTGCTCTCGTGCGACCTCGGCTCCGACGCCGCGGGGCTCCCGGCGCGCGTCGAGGAGCTGGGCGTCGACGTCGACCTGCTCGTGAACAACGCGGGGTTCGGCACCCATGGCCGCTTCGCCGAGATCGACGAGGGCCGCGACGCCGAGATGGTCCGCGTCAACTGCGAGGCCGTCGTCGTCCTCACCCGCGCCTTCCTGCCGGCGATGATCGAGCGTGGCCGCGGCGGCGTGATCGTCGTCGCCTCGACCGCGGGAATGCAGCCCCTCCCCTACGAGGCCGTCTACTCGGCCTCGAAGGCATTCGCGCTCAACTTCACCGACGCCCTCCACACCGAGCTGCGCGGCACCGGGGTGAAGGCGATGTCGGTCAACCCCGGCCCGGTCCCGACCGAGTGGCAGGGAATCGCGGACTTCGAGGAGGGCCCCGACCGCCTCCCCGGCGTGATCGATGCCGACCAGGTCGTCGCGGAGTCGCTCGAGGCCTACGACCGCGGCAAGCGCTCTTTCATTCCCGGCCGCACCTTCCGCTGGTTCATGCGGGCCTCGAGCGTGGGCCCACGCGCGCTCGGCCTCCGCGTGGCCGAGCGCATGTACCGCAAGTAGCCACCGGGAATCGGCACACGCCGCTAGGTTTCCGCCAATGCCGATGCTCATCCTCACCCTCGCGGCGCCTATCGGCGCCTGGATCCACCTCCGCCGCCACCCCGAGCCCCGGTCGCGTGAGCGCACCGTCGGGACATTCCTCCTCTGGTGGCTGGCGCTTGCGATTGGAATCACTGGCGTAATCGGCGCCGGCTTCCACGTCTTCGACGGCGCCGAGATCGCAAAGGAGATCGGGTTCACTCGCGGCGACGGCGGCTTTCAGTTCGAGAACGCGATGGGCGATCTCGCCATCGGCGTGGCTGCGCTCCTATGCATCCGCTTCCGCTCGCCGGGCTTCTGGCTCGCGGTCCTGCTGGTCACGGCGATCCAGTATTACGGCGACGCCTACGGGCACGTCTACCAGTGGCTCGAGAACGACAACACCGACCCGGACAACGTGGGGGTTCCACTCGTTCTCGACGTGATCGTGCCGACGGTGGGTCTCCTGCTCTACGCCGCCTGGCGGCGCGCGGGCGCCCCATCGCCGCGCGGGCCGGCGGCCTAGGAATCTTCAGGCGTCCCAGTCCGGAGCCCAGCTCGTGTCGAAATGGCGGCGATCCTTGGGCAGCGCGTCGATCCGCTCGCGCTCGCCGGCCGAGAGCTCGAAGTCGAATATCTCGAGGTTGGCGACGCGGTTCTCGTGGCTGGCGGCCTTCGGGATCGCCACTACGCGATCCTGATCGGTGAGCCACCGCAGGGCCACCTGGCCGGCGGACTTGCCGTGGGCGGCGCCGATCTCGGCGAGAACCGGCTCGTCGTGGATCTCGCCGTGGGCGAACGGCGCGTAGGCGCCGATCACGAGGTCGTGCTCCTCGGCGAGCGCCAGCAGCCGCTCCTGGCCCAGGGTCGGGTGGTACTCGACCTGGTCGCAGAGGATCGGCGCCAGCGCGAGGGTGCGCTCGAGCATCCCCGCCGGGAAGTTCGAGACGCCGAGGTGCCGAATGCGACCGCGGTCTCGCAGGCGCGTCATCTCCGCCAGGGTCTCCTCGAGCGGGACGTCGCTCGACGGCCAGTGGATGAGGGCCAGGTCGAGGTAGTCGGTCCGCAGGTCGAGCAGCGAGTTCTCGACCGAGGCGTGCACCCGGTCGCGGGTGAGGTCATCCATCCAGACCTTCGTCGTCAGCCACACCTCGTCGCGCTCCACCCCGCTCTCGGCGAGCCCCCGGGCGATGTAGCGCTCGTTGTCGTAGGCGCGGGCGGTGTCGATATGGCGGTATCCGAGCTCGAGGGCGTCCCGGACCGCCTCGGCGCACTCGTCGCCGTGGATCTGCCAGGTGCCGAAGCCGAGCTTCGGGATCTCGGCGCCCTGGGCGTTGACGACCTGCTCGCTCACGCGGCGGAGCGTAACCGCACGTGCGCGTGATGTTCGAGCGTCTCGCCGATCGCCCGCTCGACCTGGCGCAGCGCCTGCGGCGAGCCCTCCGGGGCTTCTGCGAGCGGACTGCCGAGCGCGGCGACCATGAACCGGTGCGCGTCCTCGCCGATTGGGAAGCCGCCCTGCTCGCAGGCGCCGCAGACGACCCCGCCCGACGCTCCCGAGAAGGCCATGAGGTCGTCGACCTCCCCGCAGCGCGCGCAGGATGCGAGCTCGGGCGCGAAGCCGGCGGCCAGTGCGAGCTTCAGCCGGAAGGCGAGCGCGATCGAGAGCTCGGCGCCGTCCCCCGCGTCGAGCAGCGCCAGGTAGCGGCAGAGCAGGTTGTAGGCGCCGGGGTTCGGCTGCGCCTCGTCGAGCAGCCGCAGGACGGCATCGCAGCCGCGCGCGGCCGCGCCGAGCGCGGGCCCGTTCGCGCGCAGCCCGGCGTGGCCCTCGACCGTCGACGCCGAGGTCACGGTGGCGAGGTCCCCCCGCCCCTCGTGGAGGACGAGGTCGAGGCGGAAGAACGGCTCCAGGCGACCGCCGAAGCGCGAGCGCGGCCGCCGCGACCCCTTCGCGATCGCGCCGATCCGCCCGCGGTTCGAGCTGTAGAGGTGGAGCACCCGATCGGCCTCGCCGAAGCGGATCGAGCGCAGGACCACCGCCTCGGTCTTGAAGGTTCCGGGCACGACGCCTAAGAATCACTTGCGGGTCGGACGTTTCCGGACCTTGCCGAATGGCCTTCCACATGGGATGGTTGGTCCCAACCACCGAAGGAGGCACGGATGGCTCGCACACCGTTGGCAGCGTGGATCGGGGAGGCGGCGTCTCGGGCGTCGACCTCGAATTCCGACGGGACCGCAGGGCACGGACGCGCGACGAGGCGTGAGCTGATCGCCGGCGGCGCGGGGCTCGCCACCGCCGCCGCGCTCGGCGGCCGGATTCGGCCGGCGAACGCCGCGACGGCGCCGCGGATCGTCGTCGTGGGGGCCGGGCTCGCCGGGCTCAACTGTGCCTACCAGCTCAAGCGGGCCGGCTACAGCACCCAGGTCCACGACGCAGCGGATCGGGTCGGCGGCCGCTGCTGGACGCTACGTGGCGCCTTCGCCGGCGGCCAGATCGCCGAGCACGGAGGCGAGCTGATCGACCAGAACCACACCGCGATTCGCCAGCTCGCTCAGCAGCTCGGGCTGAACCTCGACAACCTTCACCGAGCCGAGGCCAATGGGACCGAACCCCTCTACTACTTCGACGGGCAGCCCTACTCGTTCGCCGAGGCCACGGACGACCTCAAGGAGATCTGGCAGCAGATCCATTCCGACGTGTCGGCCGCCAGCTATCCCACGCTCTACAACCTCTCGACCGAGCGCGGGCGCGAGCTCGACCGGATGTCGATCCGCGACTGGATCGCCGCATTCGTGCCCGGCGGCACCGGCTCAAAGCTGGGGCAGCTGCTGGACGTCGCGTACAACATCGAGTACGGGGCCGAGACGAGCGTTCAGAGCTCGCTCAACATGCTCTACCTGCTCGGCTACGCGGGGCAGGGCCAGCTGCGGATCTTCGGCCAGTCGAACGAGAAGTACCACGTGCGCGGCGGGAACGACCAGGTCACCGACCGCATGGCCGAGGCGTTCGCCGGGCAGGTCACGCTCGGCTCCGAGCTGGTCGCGATCAGCCGCTCGAGCGACGACTCCTACCGGCTCTCGTTCCGGCAGGGCTCAATTACGAGGGGCGTCACCGCGGACCGCGTGGTGCTCGCCCTGCCGTTCTCGATTCTGCGCTCCGTGAACTTCTCGAAGGCCGGTTTCTCGGCACGCAAGGAGACCGCGATCAGGGAACTCGGGATGGGGACGAACTCGAAGCTGCACGCGCAGTTCTCGAACCGTCACTGGGAGTCGCTCGGCGTCAACGGCGACACCTTCGCCGACACCGGGTACCAGAGCACCTGGGACGTCACGCGCGCCCAGCCGGGCACCCCCGGGATCCTCGTCGACTACACGGGAGGCAATATCGGCGCGAGCTTCGGCAGCGGCTCGCCCGCCGACCGCGCCAGCCAGTTCCTTGGCCAGATCGAGCCTGTCCTTCCCGGCATCACCGCCCGGTGGAACGGGCGCGCGACCGTCGACCACTGGACCGGCTACCCCTGGACGAAGGGCTCCTATTCGTACTGGAAGGTCGGCCAATACACGAAGTTCGCCGGCGTCGAGCGCGAACGGGAGGGAGCCTGCCACTTCGCGGGCGAGCACACCTCGATCGACTTCCAGGGCTACCTGAACGGGGCGGTCGAGACCGGGGCGCGGGCGGCAGGCGAGGTCATCGAGGCGCTCCGCTAGTAGTCACCCCGCCTGCGCGACCGCGTCGCGAATCGCCTCGGCGGTGACGGTCGCCGCAGCGGTCCCGACGGCAACGGCGGCGAAGCGGTCGTGCTCGACCGGCCCGGACGCGAGGCAGAAGGCGACGTCGCCGTCCACGTCGGAGAAAACCGGGTCGACGGCGCGCGCGATGCCGGCACTCGCCATCCGCGCCACCCGCGTGCAGGCGGGCTTGGCGAGGCCCGCGTCGGTCATCACGCAGACCAGCGTCGTGTTCCGCTCCTCGACCCGGCTCCAGTCGGGAGGACCCTCCATCGCGACGACCGTCTCCGCCGTCGAAAGGATCTCGCCGTCGTCGCCGCGAGGGCCGGCGATCCGGGCGCCGTCGGCGCCGATGACGTCGCCGAAGGCGTTGACGACCGCGATCGCGGCGACGGTCTCGCCGCGGCCCGTGCGAGTCGCCGCGTACCCCACCCCGGCGCGCATCCCGCGCTCTCGTCCCAGGATCTTGCCGACCGCCGTCCCCGTGCCGGCTCCCACGAGGCCCCGCTCGGGGACATCTCCGGCAGCCGCCTCACAGGCCGCGAATCCGGCGTCGGGGCCGGGGCGCGCCTCTGCGTCGCCCTCCACCAGGTCGTAGACGACCGCGGCGGGCACGATCGGGACGAGGCCGCCCGGCGTCATGTAGCCGCGGCCGTTGCGCTCCAGCCAGCGGACGACGCCGTCGGCCGCGGCGAGCCCGTAGGCGCTGCCGCCGGTCAGCAGGATCGCGCTCACCTGCTCCGTCCCGGTGAGCGGCCCGATCGCGTCGGTCTCGCGGGTGCCCGTGCCACCGCCGCGAACGTCGATGCCGCCGCGCGCGAGCGGCGGGGCGAGGATCGCTGTGCAGCCGGTTCCTCCCGCCGGGTCGCTCCAGTGCCCGATCGAGAAACCCTCAGGCGGCGGCAGCGGCTCGCTCACCGGGCAACCCCCTTGCGCCTTCGCGGGCGGCGGCGGAGCCGGACCTGGCAGGCGGGGCAGAAATAGGTCGAGCGGCCGCCGACGACGACACGGCGGATCGTCTCGCCGCAGCGGGGGCAGGGCTTGCCCTCGCGGGTGTGGACGAGGAACTCGTCCTGCATCGAGCCCTGCTCGCCGCGGGCGTCGAGGTAGTCGTCCATCGAGGCGCCGCCGTTGTCGAGGCCCGCCTCGAGCGCGACGACGATCCCTTCCCGCAGCGCCTCCGCATGGTCGGCCTTGATCGAGCCCGCCGGCGAAAGCGGGTGAAGCGCGGCGATGTGGAGAGCCTCGTCGGCGTAGATGTTGCCGATCCCCGCGACCCCGCCCTGGGCGAGCAGGAACGACTTGAGCGGCGCGGTCCGGCCGGCGGCGAGCTCCATCAGCGCCTCGGCCGTGAGCTCTCCGGAGAGCGGCTCGATCCCGAGCCGGGCGTCGAGATAGGCGTCCAGGGCCTCGCCCTCGAACGCCGAGGCGTGCCCGAAGCGGCGCGGGTCGGTGAACCAGAGCTCGTCGCCACCCTCGAGCCGGATGACGGCGCGCAGGTGCCGTGCCTCGTCCGCGTGCGCGGCGGGGCGCAGCACCAGGTTGCCGGTCATCCGCAGGTGCATGACGAGCGCGGCGTCGCCGTCCAGCCGCAGGATCAGGTACTTCCCCCGCCGCTCGACCGCCTCGATGCGCCGTCCCGCGACCGCGGCCTCGACGGCGCCCGGGGCCTCGGGCCGCGTCCAGCGCTCGTCGTAGACCTCGAGCTCGGCGATCGTCTGCCCGACGACCTCGGGCTCGAGCTGGCGGCGGATCGTCTCGACCTCGGGCAGCTCGGGCACCCCTCGGTTCTAGCAGGGCGGCGGCGCGCTAAGCGCGCGCCCGCGGGTGCGCCTTGAAGTACGCCTCCTTGATCTCCTCGCCGGAGAGGTGGGTGTACATCTGCGTGGTCGCGATGTCGGCGTGGCCGAGCATCTCCTGGACCGAGCGCAGGTCGCACCCGCCGGCGAGCAGGTGGGTGGCGAAGGTGTGGCGCAGGGTGTGCGGGCTCATCTTGCCCTCGAGCCCGGCCGCGCGGGCGTGGCGGCGGATGATCTTGTAGAGGCCCTGGCGGGTGAGCGAGCCGCCGCGGAAGTTGACGAAGAGCTTGCGCTCGCCGCTCGTGCCGACGAGCTCCGGCCGGCCTCGGCTGAGGTAGCGCCGAAGGGCCCCGGCCGCCTCGCGGCCGAGCGGCACGATCCGCTCCTTCGAGCCCTTGCCCTGCGCCCGCACGAAGCCACGACGCAGATCGGCGTCCGTCACCTCGAGCCCGGTCGCCTCGGAGGCGCGCAGGCCGCAGGCGTACATCACCTCGAGCAGGGCGCGGTCGCGGAGGGCGATCGGGTCGCTGCCGCTCGCCCCGTCGAGCAGCCTCTTCACCTCGCCGAGGCCGAGCACGTGGGGAAGCTTGCGGCCCCGCCGAGGCGCCGCGAGGTTCGCGGTCGGGTCCTCGGAGAGCACGTCCTGGCGGCGCAGGTGGCGGTAGAAGGAGCGCAGGCACGCCGCCTTGCGGTTGATCGTGGCCGCCGAGCAGGGGGCGCGGGTGTCCCCGTTCTCCCCGCCGCCGTCCCCATTCGCCGGCGCCCCGGTTGCCAGCTCGGCCAGGAACTCGGAGACGTCGGCCGGCTTCGCCTCCACCGGCCCGATCCCGTGGCGATGCAGGAACTCGCCGTACTGGAGCAGGTCGGTGCGATAGGCGGTGAGCGTGTTGCGCGCGAGCCCGCGCTCGAACTCCATGTAGGCGATGAAGTCGAGGACGAGCGCCTCGAAGCGCTCGTCGACGTCGGGACGACTCTCGGTGGCGACCGCCATGGGTGAATGACCTTCTGGCCGGCACCGGGCCGTCCTGCCGGTGCAACCGCGCGTGCGCTCCGCGGGGCGAGAGGCGCTGGCGCTAAGCGGCCCGTGCGCGCTCGGCGCGGAACAGCAGGAGCCCGATCAGCGTCTTCGAGTCCGTGCACTCCTCGATCGCCGCGTCGAGGTCCGCGAGCGGCCACGGGACGACCTCTATCCGCTCGTCCGGGTCGGGGTCGTACTCGACGTCGCGCAGGCCCGTCGCGACGTAGACCCAGACCTCCTCCTTGGCGAACCCGGGGCTCGTGTAGAAGCGCTTCAGCTCGCGCCACTCCTCGGCCTCCTTGCCGATCTCCTCGACCAGCTCGCGCTTCATCGCCTCGAGCGGCGACTCGCCCTCGACGTCCAGCTTGCCGGCCGGCAGCTCGAGCAGATCCGGCACCTCGACCGGCTCGCGCGGCTGGCGCACGAGCCATACGTGCTCGTCGTCGTGGGCGACCACGGCAACGGCGCCTGGATGGACGACGATCTCCCGCTCTGCCGTCTCGCCGTCGCCGTAGCGGAAGGTGTCGGTGCGGACGTCGACGATCTTGCCCTCGTAGACCGTCTCGCCACCGATTCGCTCCAGCGACTCGCTCATCGGCCCGCGTCTACCCCGCTCCCGCCCGCGGCATGCGCGAGCGCGCGGCCGGCCGCGAGCGGCGCCGCGAAGAAGAGGGGGTCCTCGGCGATCGAGCGCCCCATGGTCTTAGCCGGCAGGCCCGCAGCGGCGTATCCCTCGAGGTCGATCCCCTCGACGGCGACGTCGTGGCGGTTCCCGCACGCCTCGGTGACGGCCGCGAGCGCGTCCAGAGCGCTGCCGCCTTCAGGGGCCTCGGTCGGCCAGCCGCCCGCGTCGGTCTCGGGAACCGGGACGCGCACCGGCGCCAGCAGCAGCTCGAGGACGGCCGCCGAATGGTGGCTGAGGCCGCGGTGGCGATCGCGCGAATCGGAGTTGGAGAGGCGCGGGGAGAGCAGCGTCGGCAGGCCGAGGGAGAGGGCGCCATGGGCGACGTCGAGGGCAGCCATCCCGCCGTGTCCGTACCGCGTCGCCGAGCCCAGGATCCCGGGACCGGGACCGGCGACGATCGCGTCCCAGCCGAGCCTCTCGGCGGCTGCGTGGAGCGCGCCGGGCACGGTGATCGCCTCGTGCTCGCCTCCGTAACAGGGCCCGGCGGTGACGTGGCCGGCGAGGAGCCCGCGCTCGCGGAGCTCGGAGACGTCGCGCGAGAGCGTCCCGGGAAGCGCCGCGCCCGGCGTCTGCACGTACCCGAGCGCGGTCCCGGGCGCAGCCTCGGCGAACGCCCACGCGACCGGCGCAAGGTGCCCGTGCAGAGGCAGCACCAGGACCGGCGGGGTCCGCGCCGGGCGCGCCGGGGCGTCGTCGTAGCCGACCTCGACCGGGTCGACCGGATGCTGAAGCGGCGAGTAGTTGAGCTTGATCACGTGGGTGTCGTCGTCGCGATCCGCCGCCAGGCCCCGGGTCAGGTTCGCGCAGACGATGTCGAAGCCGCCCGAGCCGAGGTCGAGGTCGAGCGCCTCGACGTTGACGATCACCTCGTCGCCTTCCTCGCATTCCCCGATCAGCTTCGGATCCGACCAGGCGCGGCGGCGCTCCCCCTCGCCGATCTCCACCGTGAGCGGGTCGCTCTCGACGACGACTCCGCGGCGGAGCTTCAGCATCAACCGGCCCTCCGGGCGGCCTCGGCGACGATCGCCTCGCAGACGGCGAGCATCTCGACGATGCGGCCGGCGGCGACGCTCTCGTCGGGCGTGTGGTTGGCCTCGGTGCCGTTGGCAAGCAGGACGGCATCGAAGCCGCGGGCGCAGAAGGCGTTGGCGTCGCTGCCGCCGCCGGTCGCCGTCTGGCGCGGCTCGTGCCCGCAACGCCGCAGCGCTTCGCCGGCGATCTCGACCGCGGGCTCGCTAGAGCGCAGGCGGTAGCCGCGGAACATCTCGCGGACGTCGACCTCGAGGTCGCAGCCGTGCTCGCCCGCCCCCCAGGCGCAGGCATCCACGATCGACTGGGTGACCGCGGCCGCGCGCGTCTCGTCGAGCCCGCGCGCCTCGGCGTCGACCCTGCAGCGACCCGGGACGACGTTCGAGGCGGTGCCCCCGGCGATCACGCCGACGTTGGCCGTGGTCTCGGGGTCGATCCTGCCGAGCTCCATCGCGCCGATCGCGGCCGAGGCGGCGGCGATCGCGCTGTGCCCGTCCTCGGGCCGGACCCCCGCGTGCGCCTCGGCACCCAGGAACTCGGCCTCGATCCGGTTGTAGGTCGGTGCCGCGACGATGACCTCGCCGATCGGGCTCGCGTGATCGAGGACGTATCCGAAGGGCGAGCGCAGCGAGCCGAGGTCGAGCTCCTTGGCCCCGCGCAGCCCGTCCTCCTCGGCGACGGTGAAGACGAGCTCGAGCCCTAGGGGCGGCGGCGACCCGGAGACGGCGCGGGCGGCGAGCTCGGCGAGGACCGTGACCGCAGCCTTGTTGTCGGCGCCGAGGATCGTCTCGCCGGCGCTGCGGTAGACGCCGTCGGCGCGCGCCACCTCCACCGAGCCATCGTGAGGGACGGTGTCGAGGTGGGCGGCGAACATGACCCAGCCGTCGCCCTCACCGGGGACCCGGGCGACGAGGTTGCCGGCACCGGCCCGCGCGGGTCCCGCGGCGTCGTCCTCGGCGACCTCGACCCCGAGCCCGCGAAGCTCGGCGAGGACGTCGTCGGCGACCGCCCGCTCCGAGCCGGTCGGGCTCGCGATCTCGCAGAGCCGCACGAAGCGCTCGAGCATCCTCTCGCTCACCGGCGGGAGGCTAGTCGGACCAGAAGCGCCCCGACCCGCCCCGCATCGAGGGGGGTGGATTCCGAAATGCACCGAGTGGGTGCATTTCGGCATCCACCCCCATCGGAGCCCTCCGGCTCGCGCCGTCCCTGCCCCTTATTGCGGCTGTTTTTCGTGCCTGCGACCCGTCCCTACAGCAGCCCCGCCGCCCGCGGCCCGTCCGCGTGGTTCTGGAAGACGTCCATGCGGGCGGGGAGGTCGTCGCGGAAGGTGAAGAGCCAGGCGATCGACTGGCTGAAGGTGACCTCGGTGCCCTTGGTCGTGAGGTTCGCCGTGCTGAGGACGAGGACGGCGCCGTCGTCGGTCTCGATCATCTCCTCGACGGAGAGCTCCATCGTGGTCCAGAGCTCGCCCAGGTCACGCCCCCATTGCTCGATCCCCTCGCGCCCGCGATAGGGCTCGCCGGCGGCGGCGGCGAGGCGGGTGTGGAGCTCGGCGTCCGGATGGATCTCGTCCTCGCGGACCGTGCGGTCGCCGGCGGTCCAGCGCTCGAAGAACGCCTCGACTATCGCCAGCCTGTCGGGGGCGGCCATGGGGCCAGTATCGCGCTGCCGCCGTTCAGGCGGAGCGGCGGACGCGGATGCCGCCCACCTCGGAGCCCTCGACGTTGGGCTGCTCGGACGTGTCCGGCGGCCGGTGGGAGGCCCTCTTGGCGGCGGCGCCGACGAAGTCGCGGAAGAGCGGCTCCGGGCGGTTCGGCCGCGACTTGAACTCGGGGTGGAACTGCGACGCGACGAAGAACGGATGGTCGGGAAGCTCGATCACCTCGACCAGCCGCTCGTCGGGCGAAGTCCCGGAGGCGACGAGGCCGTGGTCCTCGAGGCGGCGCCGAAGCATGTTGTTGACCTCGTAGCGGTGGCGGTGACGCTGGTAGATCACTGCCTCGTCGCCGTAGATCCGGCGGGCGCGGGTGTCCTCGTGGAGCTTCACGGGGTCGGCGCCGAGCCGCATCGTCCCGCCCATCTCGGTGACCTCCTTCTGCTCGGGCAGCAGATCGATCACCGGGTACGGGGTCTCGGGGTCGAACTCTGCCGAGTTCGCGCCCTCCATGCCGGCGATGTGGCGGGCGAACTCGACGACGGCGATCTGCATCCCCAGGCAGATCCCGAGGAAGGGGATGCCGCGCTCGCGGGCGATCTGCGCCGCCCGGACCTTGCCCTCGATCCCGCGCTCGCCGAAGCCGCCCGGGATCAGGATCCCGTCGGCGTCCTCGAGCGCGCCCTCGTCAAGCGCCTCGGAGTCGACGAGGTCGACCTTGACGTCGACGCCGTGCTTGAAGCCGCCGTGCCCGAGCGCCTCGATCACGGACTTGTAGGCATCCGCGAGCTGCACGTACTTGCCGACCAGGGCGATCCGCACCCGTCCCTCGGCAGCGTCGGCGCGGCGAACGAGCTGCTCCCATTCGCCCAGCTCCGGCGCCGGCGCGTCCTCGACCTTGAAGTGGTCGAGCACCAGGTCGTCGACGCCCTCCGCGCGGAAGACGAGCGGGACCTTGTAGATGTTGTCTACGTCGCGGGCCGAGATCACGGCCTCCTCGGGCACCGACGCGAACAGCGCGATCTTCTTCCGGATGTCGCGCTCGAGCCCCTTCTCCGAGCGGCAGATCAGCGCGTGGGGCTGGATCCCGATGCGCCGCAGCTCGTTGACCGAGTGCTGGGTCGGCTTGGTCTTCAGCTCGCCGGCGTGACCTACGTAGGGCACGAGCGTCAGGTGCATGAACATGCACCGGTCAGGGCCCAGGTCGGTGTACAGCTGGCGGATCGACTCGAGGAAGGGAAGCGACTCGATGTCGCCGACGGTGCCGCCGATCTCGGTGAGCACGAAGTCGACCGCCTGCGACTCGGAGACGATCAGGATCCGCTGCTTGATCTCATCGGTGATGTGCGGGATCACCTGGACGGTGCCGCCGAGGTAGTCGCCCCGGCGCTCGCGCTTGATCACCGCGTTGTAGACCGCGCCCGCGGTCACGTTCGAGGCCCGCGAGGTGTTCTCGTCGGTGAAGCGCTCGTAATGGCCGAGGTCGAGGTCGGTCTCGGCCCCGTCCTCGGTGACGAAGACCTCGCCGTGCTGGAACGGGCTCATCGTCCCCGGATCGACGTTGATGTAGGGGTCGAACTTCTGCAGCTGGACCCGGAAGCCGCGGGAGACGAGGAGCCGGCCGATCGAGGCGGCGGCGATCCCCTTGCCCAGCGCGGAGACGACACCGCCGGTGACGAAAATGAACTTGGTTTCCGCCGCTGAACCTGACCTGCTCATCTGCCGAGCGAGTCTAGATAACGCAGTGGCGGAACCCGCTCGATCAGACTCCCCAAACTGCGGAACTCGCCGTACGCGGTGACGAGGACGATCACCCCGAGGGCGACGATCCGGCCGGTTTCGTCGAGGCTGGTGAGGATCCAGATCCCGGTCAGGGCACCGAGAACGTTCGAGCCGGTGTCTCCGAGCATCGCCCGCTCACGCAGGGTGTAGGCGGCGCCGAGCGCGACCGGCGCCACCAGCGGGCCGAGCAGCTCGAGGGGCACGACCGTCCAGGCGCCGATGCACAGCCCGGCGGCGATCAGAGCGAAGACCTTCTCGGCGCGGCCGGGGCCGGTGTCGAAGAGGTTCAGCAGGTTCGTCGCGAGCAGGAGCAGGGCGATGTCGGCTATGTACTGGGCGCCCTCCTCCCCGCGCCGCGCCAGCACGAAGGCGGCGAGCGCGAGCGCGCCGAGCGCCTTGATCGCCCCGGTCGAGAGCTCGCCCTCGGCGACCGCGCGAGCGTGTCCGCGCCAGCCGCGCGCCGTGTCGGCGGCGGCGCCCCGCCCGAGCGCGTCGTCGAGGAAGCCGAGGAAGGCGATGCCGACCACATAGGTGATCCAGCGGCCGAGCTCGGGCTCGAGCAGGCGCTCGTCGACGAGCGCGTCGAGCGGGGCCAGCGGGGCCAGCGCGACCAGCGCCGAGGCGACGGTTGCGGCACCGAGCGGAAAGGCGAGCTCCTGGCCGCGATAGTTGGGCCGGGTCATCCCGGCCGCGATCAGCGCCCGGTAGCCCGCCGGCACGACGACCAGGGCGACCAGCCCCGAGAGCGCGATCGAGATCCAGCTCAATTGCTTCTGCGTCTCGGACCCTGGCCGGGAGCCGGGAACACGAGATCGGGGAGCGGGCGGTCGGCCGTCTCCTTGATCCCGAAGTTGCCCTCGCTGCCGAGCAGCGCGAAGACCGCCGAGATCTTTCCGGAGGTCAGGTCGAGGCTGTCGACGGTGGAGATCGCGAGGGAGTCGAAGAGCTTCACGTTCGAGGGCTCCGAGGTCGTCAGCTCCACGGCGACCGCGGGCGCCTCGGTTCCTCTGACCCCCTCCAGGACGGCCTCCTCGAACCCGTCGATCGCGGCTTGGTCCTCCTCGGTGACCCCCTCGGCCGGCGCCTTGACCAGGATCACGTTGTCGACCGCGCCGGGATTGCCGCTGAAGCGGTCGAGGAGCTGGTCGCGCGAGCGATTGACAAGCCTCCCGCCCTCGACCAGCTCCGCTCCGAGCAGGCGACCGAGACGCTCCTCGGCGGCGCCCGGCGGCAGGTTCTCGAACTGGGGGCCGAGCGCATCGCCGAGCGCCTCCACGTCGGGCGGCTCACGGACCACAGCGACCTTCTTCAGCTCGCCGCCGGTGGGCTCGATCGTCTCGTCGATCGCGCGGGCCAGGTCCTCGGGCAGATCGCCGAGTGCGATCACCCCGATCGACTCGCCCTTGAGCCGGTCGTCGACCAGGGGCGGATAGAGCCGGATCCCGAAGGCGCGCTCGCGGTCGAGCTCCGCGTCGAGCTCGTCGCCGCGCGCGTTCGCCTCCTCGAGGTCGGTCGAGAGGCTCTGCTCGAGGTCCTCGGAGGCGTTGGACACGAGGTCCTGGCCGAAGCCCGCCCCGATCACGATCCCGATCGCGAGCGCAGTGAAGATCGCGATGATCGAGAAGGCGTGGTATCGCGCCGAATAGCCCACGGGTGCGGAGGCTAGGTCCTAGTACCCGAAGAGCACGCGGATCTTCAGCCAGACGAGCTCGGCGAGGTTGTCGAGCGCGGGCACGCTGATCACGACGACCGCGATCAGGATCGCGGCAGCGAGGGCGAACAGGGCGATATGCGGGCCCGTGACCGAGGGCCGGTAGAGGCGCGATACCCCCTTCGCGTCGACGAGCGTCTCGCCGATCCGCAGCCGGGTGAGGAAGGTCGACGACATGCCCGCGCGGTTCTTGCCGAGGAACTCCTCGAGATTGAAGTGGGCGCCTACGCTGACGATCAGCGCGGCGCCGCGCTCGAAGGCGAGCAGCATCGCGATGTCCTGGCTCGTGCCCCCAGCGGGAATCACGACCGACTCCAGCTCGAGGTCTTCGATGCGCTCGCATCCGGGCGCGCGACCGTCGGGATAGCCGTGGACGGCGAGCTCGGCGCCGGACGAGAGCGCCTCGTCGCTGGCGGAATCCATGTCGCCGAGGATCATGTCGGGCTTCAGCCCCGCCTCGATGATCGCGTCGGCGCCGCCGTCGACGCCGACGAGAAGCGGCTTCGTGTCGCGGATGTAGGCACGCAGCGTGCGCAGGTCGCGCCGGTAGGTCGGCCCGCGAACGACGATGAGGACGTGGCGATCGCGGAAGTCGGTCCGCGTCTGCGGGAAGTCGAGCCTCCCCGAGAGCAGCTCGGGCTCGCCCTCGATGTGCTGGACCGTGTTGCGCGCGAAGTCGGCGATCGCCTCGTCGACGGATTCCTGCTGCTCCGCGAGCCGAGCCCGGAGCTTCGCTTCGTCAAGCGCCTCCCCCCGCGCGAGCAGCTCGCCGTTCGAGCGGATCTCCTCACCGTCGACGACGATCGGCGACCCGTCCTCGAGATCCTCGAAGAGGTCGGCTCCGGTGACGTCGACGAGGCGGACGCCGGCCTCGACGAGGCCGAGCGGGCCGGCGTTGGGATAGCGCCCCGTCGTCGACTCGGCGACGTTGACCACCGCGCGCACGCCCGAGGCGGCGAGGTCCTCGGCGGCCATCGAATCGAGGTCGGCGTGATCGATGATCGCGATGTCCCCCGGGCGCAGGCGCTTGACGAGGTCCTTCGTGCGCTTGCCGAGCCTGGCGGCCCCGTGCACGGGGCCGTCGACTTCCGCGTCGCGACGCTGCCGCCGGGCGCGGAACAGCCGGCGGCGCGGGCGCGAGCTCTCCCTGCTGGAGGGCCGGGTCGCCATGCGAGGCAGGTTAGAGCCAGATACCGGCCCTCGCCACGCCGTTCGCTCCGATTCAGGCCGCGAGGAGCTCCCGGGCGTGGCGGCTGGCCGCCTCATCGCCGCGATCGGCGCCGAGCATTCGGCAGATCTCGGCGACGAGCTCCTCGCCCTCGACCTGCTCCACGCCGGCGCGCGTGGGCCCGGCCGCAGCCGACTTCTCGATCCGGAAATGCCTCGAGGCGAGCGACGCGACCTGCGGCAGATGGGTGATCGCGATCACCTGCCGGCCCTCGCCGATCCGCCGCAACCGCTCACCGACGGCGCGGGCGGTGGTGCCTCCGACTCCTGCGTCGATCTCGTCGAAGACGAGGGTCGCCGCTCCGTCGGCCTCGACGAGGCCGCTCAGCGCGAGCATCACCCGCGAGAGCTCGCCACCTGACGCCGCGTCGCGAAGCGGCCCCGCGGGCATCCCGGGGTTGGTCGCGAGCTGCAGCTCGACCGACTCGCGGCCACCGGCCGCGTAACCCTCGCCCCCATCCACGGCCGGCGCGACCGGTTCGAGCACGACCTCGAGGGCGGCGCCGTCCATCGCCAGCTCGGCGAGCTCGGCCGCGATGCTCTTCTCGAGCTCCGGAGCCAGCCGCACCCGTTGCTCGCTCATCTCCCTGCCGAGCCGTGCGCGATCGGCGATCGCCTCCGCGAGGCGCCCATCGAGCTCGGCGCTTCTCTCCTCGGCGCCTTCGAGGCGCTCGATCTCGGTCCGGCAGCGCTCGGCGTGCTCGAGCACGGCCTCGATCGTGCCGCCGTGCTTGCGGCGCAGGCGGTCGAGCGCGTCAAGGCGCTCCTCGACCTGTTGGAGCCGCTCCGGGTCCGCCTCGAGGCCGTCGAGGTAGGAGCGCAGCTCGCCGCCGATGTCGGAGGCCTCGATCGCGAGCCCGCCGACCCGCTCGGCGAGCGCGTCCAGGCGCTCGTCCACGCCGGCGACGGCCGACAGCGAGCCCTCACCCGCGGCGAGAAGTCCTGCCACCGAGGCCTCGGTCTCCTCGCCGTCTCCGGCGATTGCCCCCAGCGCCGTGGCCGCCCCCGCGCGCAGGCCCTCGGCGTGGCGAAGGCGGTCGCGCTCGCCGGCGAGCTCCGCCTCCTCGCCGGGATCCGGCGCCGCGGCCTCGATCTCGCCGAGCTCGTAGCGGAGCAGGTCGAGATCGCGCTCGCGGGCGCCGTCGCGCTCGCGGATCGACTCCAGCTCGCGCGTCAGCGAGCCGACCTCGGCATGGGCGGCGCGGTAGGAGTCGCGAAGGGCGAGCTGCTCGGCCCCGCCGAAGCCGTCGAGGATGGCCGACTGTGCTGCGGCGAGCGTGAGCTTTCGATGCTCGTGCTGGCCGTAGAAGGCAATCAGGCGGGCACCGAGCGCGCGCAGGTCGCCGGCCGACGCGGAGCGGCCGCCCACGAACGCGCTCGTCCGCCCGGAGGTCCCGACCCGGCGCCCGAGGACCACCTCCTCGGAATCGTCGGGCAGTCGCTCGGCGATCTCGCGGAGCTCGGGGTCGTCGAGGAGGCCAGGCGGAACGGCGAAGACGCCCTCGACGTATGCCTCATCGGCCCCCGGCCGCACGATCTGCGCCCGCGCCCGGCCGCCCATCAGCAGGTCGAGCGAGTGGGCGAGCACCGTCTTGCCGGCGCCGGTCTCCCCCGTGATCGCGTTCAGGCCCTCGCCGAAGCGGATCTCGGCACGATCGATGAGGAGCAGGTTCTCGATGCGGAGCTCGAGGAGCACTCTCCCGTTGTAGCGGCGGGGTCGGCGGATTCTCACCGGCCGGTCCGCAAATTGCGGGGTCTCTATCCCGCGCTGGGTGCGGGCTCCGGGTCGCCACCGTGGGCGGCGACGAAGTCGCGCTGGCGGACGAGCGCGAGCGCGAGCACGGCGCCGGCGAAGGCGATCATCGCGGCGACCAGCTGGATCGCGTCGAAGCCGGCGACGAAGGCCGTCTCGGCCGCGGCGGCGACATCGGCTCCGGTCCCGGCCGGCGCGGCGGCAGCCGCCGCGCCGACGTTGCCGGTGGAGACCACGTCGACCAAGCGCGTGGGGCGCCGCCGGCAGGCTCTGCTCGAGGCTCGAGGCGACTTCGGATTCGACGATCGCGCCAAGCATCGCGACACCGACCGCCACCCCGAGGATGCGGAAGGTGCTGTTGAGCCCCGACGCCATGCCACTCTTCGCGACCGGGACCGTGCCGAGCGCGGCGGCCGCCACGGAGGGGTTGACGATTCCCGCGCCGATCCCGATGAAGATGCCGCCCGCGAGGAGCGCGGTCCAGTCGGAGCCGACTTCGACCTGGCGGTTTAGCAGCAGCCCAACCCCGGCAAACACGAGGCCGGCGGCGAGCAGGAGTCGGACCGGGACCCGGTCGGTGAGCCGCCCGGCGATCGCCGCGGCGAAGAACGAGGCGACGGTGAGCGGGAAGAGGCGCAGGCCGGTCTCGAGCGCGTCGTAGCCGAGCGCGTTCTGGATGTAGAAGACGAGGAAGGTGAGGCATGGAGAAGACCGAGATCGCAGTCGCGAGAATCGCGAGGGACGCGCCCCAGGGTGCTCGGCTTGCGAAAAAGGCCCAGGTCGAGGAGCGGATGGGCGACGCGTCGCTCGATCGCGATGAAGGCCGCGAGCAGCAACGCGGACCCTGCGAAGAGCCCGACGATCACGGCGCTCCCCCACCCCTCCTCGTTGCCGCGGAAGAGCGCCACGATCAGGAGCGACATCGCGGCTGCCAGTGTCACGAGCCCGCCGAAGTCGGCCGACCGGCGGCGGCGGGGTCGCGCGACTCCGGGACGCCGCGGGCGACGAGCGCTGCGGTGAGGAGCCCGATCGGGACGTTGACGAAGAAGATCCACTCCCAGCTCAACGCCTCGATCAGCGCGCCGCCGATCAGCGGCCCGAGCGCGACCGCCGCGGCAGTCGTGGCCCCCCATACCGCGAGCGCCGTGGCTCGGCTCCGGCCCTCGTACGCGGCGGCGATCAGCGCCAGCGAGGTCGCGAACATCGCCGCCCCGCCGATCCCCTGGAACCCGCGGAAGATGTCGAGCATCAGCGGGTCGGTGGCAAGCCCGCAGGCGAGCGAGGCAATGCTGAACGCTGCCAGGCCGATGGCGAAAATCCGCCGGCGCCCGAAGCGGTCACCGAACGAGCCGAGGATCAGCATCGTCGACGCCAGCGTCAGCGCGTAGGCGTCGATCACCCACTGCAGCTCGTCGAAGCTGGCGCCGAGGTCGCTCTGGATCTCGGGCAGCGCGACGTTGACGACGGTGACGTCGAGAAGAAGCATGAACGTCGCGATCGAGACCGCGACCAGGGTGCGCCAGTTGCCGGTCATCTCAGCCGGCAAGCCGTCCGAACTTGGCACGCATGCGCTCGTAGAAGCTCGCGCCCGGGAGCTGAGCGAGGCTGGCGGCCCCGTCGCGGAACGCGATCGCGAGCTCGTCGCCGCTTGCGAGCTCGGCGACCGGGAGGCCGTCGAAGGAGATGTCGACGGACTCGCGGCCGCGCTCGTTGGAGACGTGCAGCACGTCGGTCGGGGCGACGACGAGCGGGCGCGCGGTCAGCGTGTGGGGGGCGATGAAGCTGACCACGAACCCCTCCACGCCCCAGGCGAGGATCGGTCCCTGGTTCGCGAGGTTGTAGCCGGTCGACCCGACCGGCGTCGCGGCGACGAGCCCGTCGCAGCGGACGTGGCCGATCTCGCGGCCGCTGAGGCGGTAGGAGAGCTCGGCGACGCGGCCGTGGGGCTTGCGGATGAAGCTGATGTCGTTGACCGCGACCGGGACGTCGATCTCGAGCGTGGTGACGAGGCCCGGCAGCTGCAGGGTCTCGAAGTCCCCGGTGAAGGCGCACCGCAGTCCCTCGTCGAGCCGATCGCGCTCGACCGCGGCAAGGAACCCGATCGTGCCGAAGTTGATCCCGAAAACGGGAACGCCGGTGTCCGAGTAGCGCCGCAGCGCCTGCAAGATCGTGCCGTCTCCCCCAGCGCGAGGCACAGCTCGGGGCGCTCCGGGAGGCTTTCGACCCGCTTGAGCCCAGCACCGATATCGCCGTGCTTGTCGGCCTCCTCCTCGGTCGCCACCAGCTGGATCCCGGCGGACTCCGCGGCGGCGAGCGCCGAGGAGACCGCGTTCCCGGTCTGCTCAGGATGGGTGTGGGTGACCAGCGTGACCTCGCGCGCCGTCAAGTCTCCGCCTCCCCGACGGCCGCCTCGAGATCGGCGATGCCCTCTCCCCCGGCTCCGGCCCAGACGAAGGTCTCGAGGTTCCCCTTCGGGCCCGGCAGCCCGGATGAGGCGATGCCACGGACCGGCAGGCCGAGCTCATTCGCCGCGCGGGCGACGCCGAGCACGGCCTCGCGGCGAGCGGCGGGGTCGCGGACGACGCCGCCCTTGCCGACCCGCTCGCGCCCGAGCTCGAACTGCGGCTTCACCAGGGCGAGCAGCTCCCCGCCTGGTGCGAGGCAAGCGGCAACCGCGGGCATGACCTTCGAGAGCCCGATGAACGAGACGTCGATCGTCGCCAGGGACGGCGGCCAGGGAAGCTCGCCCGGGTCGAGGGCGCGGGCGTTTGCGCGCTCGATCACGTGCACCCGGTCGTCGTTTCGAAGGCCCCAATCGAACTGGCCGTGCGCGACGTCGAGGGCGATCACGCGGGCCGCGCCGTGGCGCAGCAGGCAGTCGGTGAAGCCCCCGGTCGAGGCCCCGACGTCCAGGCAGTCGCGTCCTCCGGGGTCGATTCCGAGCGCAGCGAGCGCGTTCTCGAGCTTGATCCCCCCGCGCGAGACATACCGCGGCGGCTCTTCAACGGCGAGCGCTTCGTCGGCCGCGACGAGCTGCCCCGGCTTGCTCGCCCGCGCCCCGCCGCTGCCGACCCGCACGCGACCGGCGCGGACGGAGGCGGCGGCGCTCGTCCGCGAGGGGCTCAGACCGCGCTCGGCCAGCAACGTGTCTACGCGGCGGCGCTCCATGGGCGGAAGGTAACGGTCAGCACGCTGTCAGCTGCAAAACGTCTGTGATCGCACTCACACACGCATCGCACGTACGTTCGTATTCTCAGTCTCGCATGACTTCCCGAACCGTCCCAGTCACGATCCACGGAGCAGTCGAGGTGGCCCTCGCCCCCGTGATCATGGCCGCGCCCTTCGTGCTCGGCTTCGGCGAGCTCGCGACCGCCGTCGCGATCGTCATCGGGGCCGTGCTGCTCGGTTCGGCGCTCTCGCTGGTCGGCGAGCGCCGGACGGTTTCCCTGTCCGCCCACGCGGGCTTCGACTACGCCCTCGCCTACATCGCCCTGATCGGCGGCGTCGTCGCGGGCCTACTCGGAGACGTGGGCGGAATGAGCTTTTTGGTCGGTGTCGGCGCCGCACAGGCGTTGTTGACCGCTACCACGCGGTTCAGCCTCGCCCCACGCAGCGCCTGAAAGACCCGGCCTCCCTCCCAAAAAAACAAATACATATCTCTCCTCCCTGTACCCGAGTGACGCCCCGCAATGTGCGGGGCGTTTCTCTTAGTCGGCGGCGCTTGGGCGCGGCATGTCCCACACCACCCTGGCATCCTGTGGCCCGCTGAAGATCGCGGGGACCTCGGAACGCAGCGCCGCGGCGGCGGCGAGACCCCAGTATGCGGCGGGATAAAGCGGGCCCAGCAGGAACGTCCACGCCGCCGACCGGTCGTAGTGGATTTCCATCGTCATCGAGACGGCGAGCTGGATCGTCGCGACCACTCCGATCGCGACACCCCATGCGAGCGCGAAACCGAACACCCGGAAGGTGACTTCGGGCAAGGCGAGATCGAGTCCTGCCAGCACCAGGCTCGTGGCGGCGAGCACCAGCCAGACCACCGAGGCGAGCGACTCCCCGGCGATCGGCCACAGCCGGTAATGGCGCAGGCTGAGGAGCTCGCGCCAGTGCACGCGCAGGACCTCGCCCTGCCCGCGAGACCATCGGGTTCGCTGCATCCAGAGTGCCCGCCCACTGGTCGGCACCTCCATACCGACCATCGCGTTGGGCTCGAAGTCGGTCTCCCAGCCGGCAAGCAGGAGGCGGTAGGTGAGCTCGATGTCCTCGGTGGCCATCCGGCCGTCGTAGCCACCCACCTCGCGGACCGCCTCGCGGCGGAAGATCCCGACCACACCTGCGACGACCCCGACGCGGCCGCCGAGCGCCTGCGTGCGGCGGATGAGGCCGACGATCGAGGAGAACTCGAGCACCTGGAGGGCGGCGAGGACCGAGCCTCGGTTGGTGATCTGGGGAGCGCCGGCGACGGCCGCGATCCGCGGCGAGAGGATGATCCGCCGGACCAACCTCGTGATCGCTTCTGGGTGAAGCGTGCTATCGGCGTCGATCACGACGATCAGCTCGTTGGCCGCCTCGCGAAGCCCGTGGTTTAGCCGGTCGGCTTTGCCGAGGTTCGTCGCGTCCGGGATCACGCGCACGCGAGAATCGCCAGCCGCAGCCGCCGTCGCGACGGCGGCGGTGCGGTCAGTGCTTCCATCGTCGAGCACCAGGACCTCGAGGTCCGGGTATTCGGCTCTCCGCGCAGCCTCGATCGAGCGTGCGATCACGGCCGCCTCGTTGTAGGCAGGGATCAGGACCGTCACTCCCGGCCAACCCCCCTCGGGCTCGCTAGCCCGCGGCAGCCGCTCGTCGATCAGCCGGTAAAGGAGACCACCCGCCATCCAGAGCGAAGCGGTGAGGATGGGATAGAGGGCGACGAACGCGATCACGACCTCGCCGACGGAGTCGATGGCGTTGATCATCGGCGGACGAGCCGCCGGCGCCGAAGCAAGGCGCCCGGGAGGAGGATGACGAGCGCGATCACCATCGCCACACCCGTGATCAGCAGGGCGGTGGGCAGATCGTTCCCGCCGCGCTCGACCACATCCACGACGACCAGGGCGAGCAGCCATATGCCTGGCCCGAGCACCACCAGAGCCGCGCGCCGCCGGGGGCCGGCAAGCGTGCGCGGCCGAAATCGCTCATCTGGGTCAGCCCGGCTCATTTCGCCGCCAGGCTATCCACGGGGCGTTTCACTTTGGTGACAGGGGTGGATTCCGAAATGCACCGAGGAGGTGCGTTTCGGTATCCACCCCCTTGCTCAGCCGGATTCCGTCGCGGCATTGACGAGCGAAGTCGCTCCCGCGGCGACGGCGAGGATCACGCCAGGCAGGGGTTGGTCCGCGAGGACGAGTCCGACCGCGGCCGCGCCGAAAAGCACCGCCTCGATCGCCAGCCTGACTGGCGGTGACACGGGCCATCTCGCCTTCGGGGCGACGAACGCGCCCCAGGCGGTCGCGGCCAGCACCGGCAGGCCGATGCCGAAGATCCAGCCCCAGACCCCGCTTCCGAGCTCGAACCCGACGTAGGCAAACGCGACGAGCATCGCCAACTCACACGCAAACCTGATCGTGAGAGCTGCGCCACGAACTGCCGTCATCTGGGCCGAATATACGCCGGGGATGACGGGCTCTTGACGACATCCGCGTGCATGTAGAGGATTCGATCATGGACATGCTGCCGACACCGCCCGGGCCGCCGCCGCCGCCCGGCTGGCTTCACGATCCGCGCGACTCGGACACGCAGCGCTACTGGGACGGGGCGTCGTGGACCGACCAGACACGCCAGGCGAACTCGTTCAAGCGGCGCTTTCACTTCAGCCCCTACTGGCTGCTCGGCCTCCTCGTCGGGCTGATCCTCCTCTGGGGCTCGGGCATCTTCGACAAGCAGCTCGTCGGCATCGGGCTGAACGCGCACGACTGTTTCGAGCCGGCGGACGGCAGCGAGATCGTCTGCGGCAGCGAGGCCGAGGAGCGGATCGAGGCGCAGGAGAACCCGCCCTTCATCCCGCCCCCGCCAACCACGCCGATCCCCGGCGACCCGCTCGCTCCCGGCGGGGGCACCGGCATCCCCACCACGCCCGGGATCCCGGGCGACCCGACCGCCCCGGGAGGTGTCCCGGGCGTCCCCTAGCCGCCCGCGCTAGGCGGCGAGCTGTTCGTCGTAGCCGTCGTAGACCTGCTCGGCCAGGAGCCGGCGGCGGATCTGGCGCAGGCGGCGGCGACGGCGGCGGGCCTCGGCGCCGAGCGCCCGGAGCCGCGAACCGGTCGCCCGCTCCTCTGGCGGCGCCGCGCCGTCGAGCGAACCGGCGAGCCGGGCGATCTCGTCGATCTCGCGGGTGGCGGCGCCGATCTCATCGGCGGCCTCGTCGGCGTCGTCGTCGGAGACGTAGGGCAGGTTGGTGACGACGCTGGCGAGCCGCCGTGCCTCGCGCACGAGCTCGTCGCGCTCGCCGGTGGCGCGGATCACGATCGCCCTCGATCGCAGCATCGGCCCGATTCTGGGCCGAGCGTCGGACGAGATCGCGCGTGAGAGTTAGCGGACGGCGTCGAGGCCGGCCTGCTGGGCCGGGTGCGGGATCGAAAAGCGGCGCTCGCCGCCGCGGACGGGAAGCAGCTCGAGCCCGTCGGCGATCGGCTCGAGGTTGCCGCCACACCGAACGCACCCCTCCTCGGAGAGCGTCAGATGCACAACACGCCACACCGCCCTGCACTCGATGCAACGCGCTGGTCCAGAAACCACTCGCGTCACGTCAGATCGATTACCCCGTGCGAATCGGCGTAAAACCCGATCGGGTGAAGTTCGACAAATGTTCTAGATGGTCGTTCTAGGCGGGCGCGCGGTCGCCCAGGGCGGCGAGGACCCGCTCGGCGACGGCGGGGCCCGTGAGACCGACCTCGTCGCGCAGCAGGTCGGGCTTACCGTGCGTGACGTAGCGGTCGGGCAGGCCGATGCGCAGCACCCGTGCCCGTGCGCCCGGGCGATCGGCGAACGCGTCCTCGGCGTGCTCGAGCACGGCCGAGCCGAAGCCGCCGGCGAGGACGTTCTCCTCGATCGTGACGACGAGGTCGTGCTCGGAACAGAGGCGCTCGACGAGCTCGCCGTCGAGCGGTTTCGCGAAGCGGCCGTCCGCGACCGTCGGCTCGAGCCCGCGCTCCGCGAGCAGGGTGGCCGCCTCGTTCGCGACCTGGACGCCGTAGCCGTAGCCGAGCAGGGCGACCCCTTCGCCGTCGGCGAGCACCTCGCCCGTGCCGATCGGGATCTCGCGGCCGCGCTCGGGCAGCGGCACCCCGGCGGCGGTGCCGCGCGGGTAGCGGAGCGCGATCGGACCGTCGTCGTGGGCGAGCGCCGTGCGGACCATGTGGACGAGCATCGCCTCGTCGCGCGGCGCCATCACGACGACGTTCGGTAGCGCCCGGAAGTAGGAGACGTCGAAGGCGCCGTGGTGGGTCGGCCCGTCGTCGCCGACGAGCCCGGCCCGATCCATGGCGAAGACCACGTTCAGCTCCTGCAGGCAGACGTCGTGGACGATCTGGTCGTAGGCCCTCTGGAGGAAGGTGGAGTAGATCGCGCAGACCGGCTTTGCCCCCTGGAGCGCGAGCCCGGAAGCGAACAGCACCGCGTCCTGCTCGGCGATACCGACGTCGTAGTACTGCTCGGGCACGGCCTTGGCGAGCTTGTCGAGCCCGGTCCCTCCCGCCATCGCGGCGGTGATCCCGATCACGCGCTCGTCGGCCTCGGCCTCTGCGATCAGGGCGTCGGCGAAGACGCCGGTGTACTGCGGCGGCGCGGGCGGTGGCGGCTTCTCGAGCTTCTCGGGCGCGATCGAGTCCGGGGCGTCGGTCTCCTTGACCGGCTTGGGCTTCTCCTTGGGCGCCGGGCGGCGGTCCACGATCGACCCCGGCTTCGCCGCGTGCCACTTCTCCATCCCCTCGAGGCCGCCCTCCTCCGCGGCGGCGAAGCCCTTGCCCTTGACGGTATGGATGTGGACGACGACCGGCCGGTTCGCTCGCAGCGCGCCCTGGAGCGCGTGGCGCAGGGCGGCGACGTCATGGCCGTCGATCACGCCGACGTATGCGAGATCGAGCTCCTCGAAGAGCAGGCCGGGCGCGAGGTAGGCCTTCGCGGCCGACTTCAGCTCCGGGCCGAGACGCCCGATCTGGTCGCCGAGCCCGAGCGGCAGCTTGCGCAGCCTGTCCTCGACGTCCTCCCGAGCCCGGTAGAGGCGGGGGTTCAGCCGCATCCGGTTGAAGTTGCGCGAGAGCGCGCCGACGTTGGGTGAGATCGACATCCCGTTGTCGTTGAGGACGATCACGATCGGGGTCTCGAGTCCGCCCGCGTTCTGGAGCGCTTCGTAGGCGACGCCGCCGGTGAGGGCGCCATCTCCGATGACGGCGACGACGTGGCCGTCCTCCCCGATCCCTTTGCGCATCGCCTCCTTCAGCCCCACCGCGTAGCCGATCGACGTCGAGGCGTGACCGGCGCCCATGATGTCGTGCTCGGACTCCGCGATCGAGCAGAACGGGGCGAGCCCGCCGTACTTGCGGATCGTCTCGAGCCGGTCCCGGCGGCCGGTCAGGACCTTGTGCGGGTAGGCCTGGTGGCCCACGTCCCAGAGGATCTTGTCGCGGGGCGACTCGAGCAGGCTGTGCAGGGCGACCGCGAGCTCGCACGTGCCGAGGTTGGCGCCGAAGTGACCGCCGATCTCGCCGATCGTGTCGATGATCAGCTCGCGGGTCTCCTGGGCGAGGAGCTGGAGCTCGTCGTCGTCGAGGCCCGTCAGGTCCTCCGGCCCGTCGACCGAGTCCAGGTGCGTTCTCTCTTGTTCGTCGCTCATCGCTGTCGGGTGTGGATGAAGTCGGTGATCCGTTCGAGGTCTCCCGTGTCGCCGTCCGCTCCGGCGAGCGCGTCGCGCGCCTTCGCGTGCGACTCGGCGGCCAGCTCGCGCGCTCTCTCGAGACCGAAGAGACTCACGTAGGTCACCTTTCCGTGGCGTTCGTCGGAACCGTGGGGCTTACCGAGCTCCTCGTCCGAACCGGTCACGTCGAGGATGTCGTCGACGATCTGGAACAGAACGCCGAGCTCGTCGGCGAATCGGCGGTAGGGAATTGTCGCAGGCTCCTCGAGCCCGGCTAGTGATAGTGCGCACGAAACGCTCGCGCAGATCAGCTTCCCGGTCTTGAGCGTGTGCAGAGCGCGCAGGCTCTCGGCGTCGAGCTCCTGCTCGGTGACGTCGACGTACTGACCCCCGACCATCCCCTGCACGCCGGTGGCGGCACCGAGCTCGCGCAACGCCGCGACGACCCGCTCGGGAGGGCCGCCCTGGCGCTCGGCGACCAGCCGCAGGGCCTCGGCGAAGAGGCCGTCCCCGGCGAGAATCGCGACGTTCTCGCCGTAGACGACGTGCGAGGTCGGCCGGCCCCGGCGGAGCTCGTCGTCGTCCATCGCAGGCAGGTCGTCGTGGATCAGCGAGTAGGTGTGGATCAGCTCGATGGCCGCCGCGGTCGGCAGGACCGAGGCCGGGTCGATGCCCGCGGCTCGCGCGGTCGCCAGGACGAGCACCGGCCGGATCCGCTTGCCGCCGGCGAGCAGCGAGTAGCGCATCGACTCGTCGAGATCGGCGGTCGCCGGGGTGTCCGAGAAGCGCAGGTCGCGCAGGTAGTCCTCGACGAGCTCGCGCAGGTCGTCGGGGTAGTCCTCGCCGCTCCCGGAAGCCCTTGTGGGCGCGCCCGCGGCTCGCTCAGCCATCGGGATCGGGCGAGCCCTCTTCGCCGAGCTCCCGCAGGCGCTCGTCGAGGAGTACGCCGCCACGGGCGGCCAGCTCGGCGGCCTCGCGGGCGAGCGCCTCGGCCTCCTCGTCGGCGAGCTCCGGATCGGCGAGGCGCTCGCTGATCTGCTTCAGGCGCTCGGCCGCGCCGCGGATCTCCTCGCTCATGCCTCACCCCCCACGCCGGCCCGAGCAGCCGCGCCGAGAATGCCGTTGACGAAGCCCGGCGCGTCGGCGCCGCAATAGCCCTTCGCCAGCTTCACCGCCTCGTCGAGGCTGACCTCGGTGGGGATGTCTTCGCGGTGGTGGAGCTCGAAGAGCGCGACCCGCATGATGTTCTTTTCGAGCGGCGCGATCCGATCCACCGCCCAGCCGCGGGAGTGAGCGGCGATCTCGGAGTCGAGGGCCTCCAGGTTCGCGGTCGCACCCTCGGCTAGCTCGCGCGTGAACGGCTTCGCCCCAGCGAGCAGGCTCTCGAGCGGCACGCCCGCGACCTCGTGCTGGTAGAGCGCGAAGACGGCGTCGCGGCGCTGGTCGGAGCGCCTCACGCCCGCCCGACGTACTCGCCGGAGCGGGTGTCTACCCGCACCCGCTCGCCCTCGTTGATGAAAAGTGGCACGTCGATCGTGATCCCGGTCTCCAGCTCGGCGGGCTTCGTGCCGCCGCCGGACGCGGTGTCGCCCTTGAGGCCCGGGTTCGTCTTCGTCACCGTCATGTCGAGCGCGCTCGCGACCTGGACCCCGGTCGGGCGCTCGTCGACGAAGAGGATCTCGACGTCCGCGTTCGGCAGCAGCCAGCGCATCGCGTCGCCGATCACGTCGCGCGGCAGCTCGAGCTGCTCGTAATCGCGGTTGTCCATGAAGACGGCGGCATCGCCCGAGTCGTAGAGGAACTGCATCTTCTTCGTCTCCGTGCGCACCTGGCGGAACTTCTCGCCGGCGCGAAAGGTCTTGTCGATCACGTTGCCGTCCTCGGCACGGCGCAGCTTCGTGCGCACGAAGGCGCCACCCTTGCCCGGCTTCACGTGCTGGAACTCCATGATCCGGTAGATGGTCCCGTCGACCTCGATGTGGGACCCGTTCTTGAACTGGTTGGTGGAGATCACGGCGGCTCAGGTTAGCCGCAGCATCCCGCCTAGAGATACGCCTTGTAGGCGCCGTTGTGCCAGGTCGACCACGGCGTCCAGTCGCGGCCGTTCTCCGAGATCTCGAGGGCGGCCTCGGCGTTGCAGCGGGCGTCGAAGGCGCAGCGGTCGGATACCTCGGGGTGCCAGCGGGAGTTGATCTGGAAGAGGCCGCGGTCCGTGGAGCGTGGCTTCTTGTTGACGCCGACGGCGAGCGGGTCGCCCGAGGACTCGGCCAGCGCGATCGCGGCCGCGATCTTCGGCTTCGCGAAGCCGAGCTTGCGGGTCAGGTTCCTCAGGTCGCGGCGGGTGTACTGCGAGGGCGCGGGCGTCGGCGTCTCCTCGGCTTCGGGACCCGGCTTGTCGGGCTTCTCCGGCTGGCAGTCGAAGCAGACGCCGCCGCTGCCGCCGGTCGCGGCCGAGGCGGCGGCCGGGATCGCGACCAGCGCAAGGGTGACGAGCAGGACGGCGGCAAGAAGGGTCTTCGGCGAAAGCATGTGGGCGTCGAGGTTCGCATCGACCGCGACCGGGCGCGGGTTTCGCCGTGCACGGCGTCGTGCGCTAGCGGTGCGCCAGTACGACCCGCGGCTCGCTGAGGAGGTCCGCGCGGTCGCGGTGGAGCTGTCTCCACGTCACGGGAAACACTCGCCACCCCGCGGCCTGCAGGGCGCGCATTCGCGCCCGGTCGTGTTCGAATGCCGCACGGGTGCCGTGAGCCCGGTACCCGTCGAGCTCGACTACGAGGCGGGCAGCACGCCAGAGGCAATCGACCTCGTACCAGCGGCCGCCGACAGGCAGGGAGGCGTTCAACTCGGGTTGGGGTAGCCCGCTCTCGGCGACGAAGGCGAGGAAGCGTTCCTCGAGCTCACTGCGGGTCGCGTTCGCGCCGAAGGCCGCATCCGCGAGCACGAGGCGAAGCGTGCCAAGCGCGCGACGGCCCGGATATCTCTCGACCAGGTCTCCAAGGGCGAGTCCGTCGGCGAGCCGGAGGACCTCGGCCTGGTTGATCGCCCGCTCGAGCCTGTGGGGGTCGAGCACCGCGCTCAGGTCGAGCAGGGTCCGTGGAACGGTGGTGGTGGGGATGCCCTCGTGAACCGTGCGTTCGTCGGCCGGTACCCGAGCCTGGTGAAAGCGGAGGTTCGAGCGCCGACGACGCGAGGCCGGAGCGTCACGTCGATGCGGTTGGGCGCGCGGGGAAATAGGCCCCAGTGGTTGCCTGCAGCGCGGTGGCTCAGAAGCGCCTCCGGGCCGCCGGCGAGGACGGCCGCCATCAGCCATCCGTCACGACCGAGGCCGCGATGGCCGACGGCATAGACGCCACGGTAGATCTCGTGGAGTCGTCCGCAGGCCAGCCGTGTCGTGATCTCGTTGCGGGTGAAGCCGAGCTCGACGAGCTGCCAGCGCCCGGCCACTCCCTTCTGTCGCCGGCCGATCTCCGCGATCCTCCGCTCTCGAACTCGAAACTGCATTTCGACTCGATCACGACGCTCGAATGCAGGTTCGGCGGGCATGGCGCCGAGGGTGACCGGGCGATTGTGGCTCGGGACGCATGCAAGGTCAGGCGTTCGCCGCCGAATTGAAAGGATTCGCCGCGGTGGCCACAGGGACGAGCGAGGCCGAGAGCGCGGAGCGGAGGAGGCGGCTGACTGCGTCCCTTCGCTCCGAGGAGCGGGTGACGCCGCTCGAGCTGTTCTTCGATCTCGTCTTCGTGCTCGCGCTCACCCAGTGCACGTTCCTGATGTCCGAGGAGCCGACGTTCGAGGGCCTGCTCAAGGGGCTTCTCGTGCTCGGGGTGTTGTGGTGGGCGTGGGTCGGCTACGCCTGGCTGACGAGCGTGATCGATCCAGAGGAGGGCGCCGTCCGGCTGGTCATCTTCGGGGCGATGGCGGGCTTTCTCGTCGCCGCGATCGCGGTGCCGCAGGCGTTCGGCGACGAGGGCCTCGTCTTCGCGGTCGCGTATGGCGTCGTCCGCTTCGCCCAGATCGGCCTCATGTGGATCGCCGGCGACGACATGCCCGAGCTGCGCCACTCGATCATCATCGGGCTCCTCGGCTCGACGGTGGTCGGCGTCGGCCTGCTCGTCGGCGCCTCCTTCCTCGACGGCGCCGCCCAGATCGCGGTCTGGGGCCTCGCGCTAGCCCTTGACATGGCCGGCCCGCTCTTCTTCGGCTCGGAGGGCTGGAGGCTCGTGCCCGGCCATTTCGCCGAGCGCCACGGGCTGATCCTGATCATCGCCCTCGGCGAGTCGATCGTCGCGATCGGCGCCGGGATCGAGGGCGGACTGGATGCCGGGGTGATCACGGCAGCGGTGCTGGGGATCGCGCTCGCCGCTGGGATCTGGTGGACATACTTCGACGTCGTCGCGCTCGTCGCCGCCCGCCGGCTCGAGCGCGCCGAGGTGGGCAAGGTCCAGAACGAGATGGCGCGCGACTCCTACTCCTTCCTGCACCTGCCGATGGTCGCCGGGATCGTGCTCGTCGCCCTCGGGCTGAAGAAGACGGTCGGCGACGTCGGCGACCCGCTGAAAGACGCGCCGGCGCTCGCCCTGGTCGGAGGGCTGGCTCTCTACCTGCTCGCCCATGTCGCCTTCCGCTGGCGAAACGTCCACTCGCTAAACCGCCGGCGCCTCGGACTCTCGCTCATCCTGCTCGCCCTCTACCCGCTCGCCCTCGAGGTCCCCGCGCTGGTCACCGTCGCGATCGTCACTGCTCTGTTCGCGGTCCTGATCGCGTATGAGACCCGCCGCTACGGCGAGTCTCGCGCCCAGGTCCGGCACGGAACCTACGCTCCCCAGGCACGCTGACCCAGGTCGACACGACATCCGTCCTCGTCATCGTCTCGATCGCGGCGATCGCCGGCGTGACCGCGATGTTGATGCCGGCCCGCTTCGCCGTCCCGGTCGTCGTCATCGAGCTCGTGCTCGGGATCGTGATCGGCCCCGAGGTCACGGGCCTCGCCCAGAACGACCCGACCACCGAGTTCCTCGGCGACCTCGGGCTCGGCATGCTCTTCTTCTTCGCCGGCTACGAGATCGACTTCCAGCGGATCCGCGGGGCTCCGCTGAGGCTGGCGGCGATCGGCTGGGCGCTCTCGCTCGCCCTCGCCTACGGCCTCGGCGGGATCCTCGCGGCCGCCGGGCTCGTCCTCTCGTTCGTCTACACCGGCTCGGCGATGGCGACGACCGCGATCGGCACGCTGATCCCGATCCTCAAGGACGCCGGCGAGATGAGGACCCGGTTCGGCACCTTCCTGCTCGCCGCGGGGGCGATGGGCGAGTTCGGCCCGATCCTGCTGATCACGCTGATCCTCTCGACCACCAACCCGATCCACGAGGCCCTCGTCCTCATCGCGTTCATCGTGCTCGCGGTGGTCGCGGGCCTGCTCGCCGTCCGCACCTCCTGGCGCGGCTGGCCGCTGCTCGAGCGCACGATCGAGACCAGCGGCCAGGTCGCGTCCGGCTCGCAGTCGTCCTCGTCTTCGGGCTCGTCGCTCTCGCCACCCAGCTCGGCCTCGACCTGCTCCTCGGCGGCTTCGTGGCCGGGATCATCGTGCGCGCCACCCTGCACGGGCGCGAGATCTCGATCTTCGACTCGAAGGTGACCGCGGTCGGCTACGGGCTCCTGATCCCGTTCTTCTTCGTCACCAGCGGCATGGAGTTCGACATCGACTCGCTCTTCGCGTCGACCGAGGCGATGCTGAAGCTGCCGATGTTCGCCGCCCTCTTCCTGATCGTCCGCGGTTTCCCGGCGCTCCTCTTCTACCGCGGGGAGCTGGACGGGCGCGACCGGGCCTCCCTCGCGGTCTTCTCCGCGACCCAGCTCCCCCTGGTCGTCGCGATCACGACCCTCGCCGTCGACGGCGGCCACATGCGCTCCTCGACCGCCGCCGCGCTGGTCGGCGCGGCGATCATCTCGGCGCTCGTCTACCCGATGGTCGGGCTGCGGCTGCGACGCGACGCGGATCGCGAACCGGAGCCCGTGCCGGCCTGAAGCTCGGAGCCGCGTTAGTGGGCGGCGCTCATGTGGAGGCGGACGGTGGTCCCCGCCTGCGAGGAGCGCACCTGGATGAGGTCGCAGAGCTGGTTGACGATCCAGATCCCGCGCCCGCTGAGGGCGTCGGCGGGCGGTACCACCCGGCCGACCAGCGGGTCCTCGATCGTGCCGCTGTCCCGGAGCTCGCAGAGCAGGGTCTGCCCCTCGGTCCAGATCCGAACGGTGCCGAAGCCGGCCGCGTGGACGATGCTGTTCGTGGCCAGCTCGTTGACGGCAACCACGAGATCCTCGGTGAGCATTCGATCGAACCCGGCCTCCCCGGCGTGGCGCTTGACGAAGGCGCGGACCTCGGCGATATCGCCGGCGCCGTACCGAAGCTCGGAGACACCGCCCTCGGGCTCTGGCAGGGCGCCCCCGAACGGGCGCCGAGCGGCCGCGGAGTCGTAAAGGTCGCTGGCGCTCTTGCCTCCGGACTCCCTGAGCAGGGGGTGGCTGCGACGGGCCTCGTCGAGGACATCGTCGGGAAGCGCGGCAGAGTCATACGGACAGAGGAGGGACCAGGCGCCGCCGTCCTCGAAAGCGACGTTCAGCAGCGACTCGTGGCGCTGGCACTCGCCGAGCTCAGCTGGACTGCGCGCCGGCGAGATCGGCTCGCCGATCCCCCAGGCACCGGCGCCGGGCTTGACGTTGGCGTCGACGAACTCGCGCCAGAGCGGGATGATCCTCGCCGGGTTGTGACCGACGGCCCCCATGTCGAGGAACGTGACGAGGTCGGCCTCGCCGTCGAGCTCCGCGCGAAGGAGCTCGATCTTGTGCGCATCGACGATCACGAGCACCGGCTCGTCCGCTCGGACACCCTCGTGTACGAACGCCAGCGTCCCCTCGAGGAACCCGTCATCGCCGGCGTAGAAGAGCGCCTCGTGGCGAAACCCGTTGCCGTGCGCGCAGGGCGTCATATCTCGACCCCGATCAACGGAGCCTCAGGGTGTTCCCTTCCCTGTCTGCGTGGATGCGAAACGGCACGAGCGCCCCGGACGTGGGCGACACCCTCAGCCGACGACGCGCAGGTCCTTCGAGAGCCCGCTGAAGTTCTCGTAGCCGTCGTGGGTGACGACGCCGAAGTCCTCGATGCGGACGCCGACCCTCCCCGCGATGTAGACGCCCGGCTCCACCGTGACCACGTTGCCGGCCTCGAGAACGTCATCCGAGCGCTGGCCGAGGCGCGGCGCCTCGTGCACCTCGATGCCGACGCCGTGGCCGAGCCCGTGGCCGAAATCGCCGCCGTGCCCGGCGGCGGCGATCAGGTCGCGCGCGGCGGCGTCGACGTCCTTGCCGACCGCGCCCGGGAGCACCGCCTCGAGCCCGGCCTGCTGGGCCCGAAGGACGAGCTCATAGACCTCGCGCGCCTCCGCATCCGGCTCGCCGGCGGCGAAGGTGCGGGTCCCGTCCGAGCAGTAGCCCTCGTGGACGGCCCCGCTGTCGAAGACGACGAGCTCGCCCTCGCCGATGACCCGATCCGACGGCGTCGCGTGCGGCCGTGCGCCATTCGGCCCGCCGGCGACGATCGCCGGGAACGAAGGCTCGGAGCCGAGCTCGCGAATCGCGGCCGCGTTGGCGGCGGCGACCTCGCGCTCGGTGCGCCCGGCGAGGCCGCCCTCGAGCGCGCGCTCGACCGCGAGGTCGGCAAGCCGGGCGGCCTCGCGAATCTTCTCGAGCTCGTCCTCGTCCTTGCGGCGGCGCAGGCGCTCGACGAGGCCGGCGGTGGGGACCAGCTCGACCGAACCGTCGAGCTGCTCGGTCAGCCCGTCGAACACCTTGACACTGGTATGGGCGTCGTCGAAGCCGACCCGTCCGCTCAGGAGCTTCGCCACCGCGGGCACGAGCTGGCGCTCGGCCTGCGAGAGCTCGAGGCCGTCGAGCTCCTCGCGAGCACGGTCGGCGTAGCGGAAGTCCGTGATGAAGATCGCGGTCTCGGGTCCGACAAGCGCCGCGCCGCTCGTTCCGGAGAACCCGGTGAGCCAGCGCAGATTGGGGTCGGGGATCTCGGAGTCGCCGGGGCGGACCAGGTCGGCGACGAGGACCATGTCGAGCTCCTCCTCGCCCGCGAGCGCGGCCAGCCTCTCTATCCGGGTCCTCAACCCCCGAGCTCCCGCAGGAGCACCTCGAGCGCGCGCTTGTATCCGTCGGGCCCCTCCCCTGAGATCTTCTCGAGGACGATCCCGTCGAAGACCGAGATCGAGCGCCAGTCCTCGCGCGAGCCGACGTCGGAGATGTGGACCTCGACGGCCGGCAGGCCGGCGACCTCGAGCGCGTCGCGGATCGCCCACGAGTAGTGCGTCCAGGCGCCGGCGTTGACGATCGCCGCATCGATCCGCTCCGGCGCGCGGTGCAGGTACTCGCAGAACTCGCCCTCGTGATTGGTCTGGAAGAAGGTCGCCTCGAGGTCGAGCTCCCGCGCCCAGCGCTTCACCTGCGTCTCGAGCTCGGGCAGCGAGAATGTGCCGTAGACCTCGGGGTCGCGCTTTCCGAGCGTGTCGAGGTTGACGCCGTGCAGTACGCCGACGCGGTTGCGCGAGCCTTTCATCGTTCGGGATTCTCCCGCAGCTCCTCGACCGCCGCGCGCAGCTCCTCGGGATCGACCAGCTCGCCGACCCGGGGCTCTCCGGGGCGCTCGAGCAGCACGAAGCCCACGCCCTTCGCCGTCGCCTTCTTGTCGCGGGCCGTCGCGGCGAGGATCTCGCCGGTGGCGACCGCCGGATCCAGCGTGCGAGGCAGGCCGTGGCGGGCGAGCAGTCCCGCGACCTCGGAGCGGAGCTCCCCGGCCCCCGACAGCCGCAGCGCGGCAAGGAGCCCGAGCCCGACCGCCTCACCGTGGCGGTAGCGCGCATAGCCGCTCGCCGCCTCGATCGCGTGCCCGACCGTGTGGCCGAGGTTGAGCACGGCGCGGCGGCCGGCGTCGCGCTCGTCCTCGGCGACGACGTCGAGCTTCGTCCGGGCGCAGGCGAAGACGATCGCCTCGAGCACCGCCGGATCCATCTCGGCCAGGTCGCCCTCCGGCAGGCTCCGGACTCGCTCCCAGAGCTCGCCACCGGCGATCAGCGCGGTCTTGATCACCTCGGCGAAGCCGGCAGCGGCCTCCTCGGCCGGCAGCGTCCGCAGCGCCGCCGGGTCGGCGAGCACGGCGAGCGGCTGGTGGTAGGCGCCGACGTAGTTCTTCCCCTGCGGCAGGTCGACCCCGGTCTTGCCGCCGTAGGCCGAATCGACCTGCGCGACCAGCGTGGTCGGGACCTGGACGACGCCGACCCCGCGCTGGTAGGTGGCGGCGCAGAAGCCGGCGAGATCGCCGACGACGCCGCCCCCGAAGGCGATCACGCCGTCCTCGCGGCGGGCGCCGGCGTCGGCGAGCGCGCGCAGCACCCGCTCGGCCTCGGCCATCGTCTTCGACGCCTCGCCGCCTGCGAGCTCGAGGGTCGCGGCGCTCGGCGGCACGAGCGCGGCGTGCTCGGCGAGAGCGGCGCGATCGGCGAGGGCGAACCAGCGGGCGGGGAGCCGCGCGCCTTCGACGGCGGCGAGGACGCCGCTGGCGCCGTCGCCCACGACGGCCGGGTACTGGGCCGAGCGCGTCCGCGCCCAGGCCAGGCGCAGGCCCGGGCGTTCGCGCAGCGCCGCGAGCCACGGCGCGGCGAGCTTCGCCGACTCGCGAGCCGCCGAGGGCAGGGTCGCGGTGGCGACCTCCTCGTAGAGCGGGCGGCGCGGCGTCGAAGCGGCGGTCGAACTCGCCGCGGTCGCGGCCGAGCGGGCGCTTGTCGTTTCGCGAGACCCGATCCCAGGCGACATCGCGGTCGACGTCGCACCAGACGACGACGTGGCCGGCGAGCGCGGCGCGGACGCCGCGGCCTCGACCGCGCCGCCGCCGAGCGAGACGACGCCGCCGCGCGTCGAGCAGCTCGCCGACGACCCGCTCCTCGCGCTCGCGGAAGCCGGCCTCGCCCTCGGCCGCGAAGAACTCGGCGATCGGCGGCCCGCCTCGGCCTCGATCGCCGCGTCGGAGTCGGCGCCTCGGTCCCGAGCGCCTCGGCCGCGGCGCGCGCGCGGCGCACTTGCCGGCGCCCATGAAGCCGACGAAGACGATCGCGCGCGGGTGCGGTCATCGCGCGCTCAGCGGCGCCAGTCGATGCGCTCCCGGTAGGCGTCGATCGCGCCGCGAGACGTCGTCGATGTGGTCGCCGCCGAACTTCTCGCGGTAGCAGCGGGCGAGCACGAGCGCGACCATCGCCTCGCCGACCACCCCGGCCGCCGGGACGACCGTCGGAGTCGGTCCGCTCGCGCAGCGCCTGCGGCCGGCTCCTTGGTCTCGGTGTCGACCGAGCGCAGCGGCTTGGTCAGGGTCGAGATCGGCTTCAGCGCGCCCGGACGACGAGCGGCTCGCCGTTCGACATCCCGCCCTCCACGCCGCCGGCGCGGTTGGTCTCGCGGTGGTAGCCGCGCTCCGCCGAGTGGAAGATCTCGTCGTGGGACTCGCGAGCCCGGGCGGCGCGGCGACCTCCCAGGCCTCGCCGACCGAGACGCCCTTGACCGCCTGGATCGAGACGATCGCCTGGGCCAGGCGGCCGTCGAGGCGCTCGTCCGGGGTCGTGTACGAGCCGAGGCCCGGGACGAGCCCGAAGGCGCGGACCTCGAAGATCCCGCCGAGGCACTCGTTCGCCTTGCGCAGCCGGTTGATCTCCTCGACCATCGCCTGCTCCGCGGCCTTGTCGAGGCAGCGGACCGGCGACTCGTCGACGCCCGCGAAGTCCTCGGGCCCGAGGTCGTCCGGCGCGGGCGCCTCGACCGAGCCGATCCGCAGCACGTGGCTGTAGACGCTGACGCCGAGGGCGGCGAGGAACTCCTTGGCCAGCGCCGCCGGCGGCCACCCGTGCGGCGGTCTCGCGCGCGCTCGCGCGCTCGAGCACGTTGCGGACGTCGGTGTGGCCGAACTTGAGCAGGCCGGCGAGGTCGGCGTGGCCGGGACGGGGCAGGTGGACCTCCTCGACCTCGGCGTCGACCGGCCACGGGTTCATCCGCTCCTCCCAGTTGGCGTAGTCGCGGTTGGCGACCAGGACCGCGACCGGGCTGCCGAGCGTGCGCCCGTGGCGGACGCCCGAGCGGACCTCGACCGCGTCCTTCTCGATCTTCATCCGCCCGCCGCGGCCGTGGCCGAGCTGGCGGCGCGCCATGTCGCGGTCGATCCGCTCGCGGTCGATCTCGAGGCCCGCGGGCAGGCCCTCGACGATCGCGACGAGCCCGGGCCCGTGCGATTCGCCCGCGGTGGTGAAGTTCAGGTCCACGCAGGCAGGTTATTCAGCGGCTGCGGCGTGGCCGGGACCCGGCGTTCAGAGGCCGAGGAAGGACTCGAGGCCGGCCTTCGGTGACTCCGCCTCGCTCCTGCGTCGCGGTCGCCGGAACCGGCCGTGTCGCTGTTCCGCTCGAGCCTGATGTCGAGCACGCGGATCACGAAGGTATCCGGCTCGCCGCTCGGCGCGTACTCGAACTTCGTCTCGTCGCCCATCCTCAGATTCAGGAACTGGCAGTCGGCCGGCTTCGGCATGCAGCGACCCGTCGCCGCGCGCTGTCGACACGTCGCGCGGAGACCAGGAAGATGGCATGCTTGCCGCCTCGCTCGACGCCGAGGAAGAGCGGCGACCGGCGTTCGACTGGCTCGGCAGGAGGTCAGGTAGCTTGACGTTCTTGCGCCGCTTGCGTGGCGCCGCGCGGGCCCGACCTTGACGTCGACGCGGAAGGCGAGCTCGACCACGCTCGTTTGACTCGAGCCGCCGCCTCCAGATGCGGCGCCCGAGCCGTCCGTCGGTCGACCGTCGTGTCGGTCGACGTCGAGGTGCTCGACTCGGTGACCGTCTCGCTGGTGCCCGCCGCTGCCACTCGCCGACGCCGGTCGAGGTCGCTGACCGGCGCCGTGCCGCGGTCGGCACCGCTCGTGCCCGATCCCTCGACCTTCGGCAGGTCGGGCTCGGCGCCTGCTGGCGAACGGGTTCTTCGTCGCGCAGCCCTCGAGCCGCTCGCGGTAGTCGCGGAGCCCGGCGTCGGCCAGGACCGCGGCGTCGGGAGCTCGCGGCTTCGAGCGCGCCGGCCTGCGGCGGCGGCGCGCCGAGCGGCGGCGGCGGCGTCTCGACTGGCTCGAGAGCAGGAGCGGCACGGCGATCATCGCCACGATCAGGACGCGATCAGCGGCAGCAGGAGCTGCGGTCGCGAAGGTCGCGATAGAGGTCGTGGAAGAACTCTGGGGCGGCTTCATGGCGTCGGTGCGAGGCGGTCGTCGGTCGGAGCGGACGGCGCGCGGCGCGGCGGCGGCGGCCTCCGGGCCGGCGCCGGCCCGGTCGGCGACGCGCCCGCGGTGACGCCCTGGTCGGCCGGGGTCAGAGAAGGTCGTGACATGAAGTTGGCGGTCAGCGTCGGGATCGGCCGCGCCCCGGCACGGAGGCGAGGCTCGAAGCTGTCGATCGTGATCAGCCGGCCGCTGGACGCCGACGCCCGTCGCGCTCGTGCGCACCAGCAGTCGATCCCGGCGAGGAAGTCGGCGAGCTCGAAGAACTTGCCCTCGAAGTCAGCGAGTAGGGCATCACCGGCAGGCCGGCCGGGCCGACGGCGGCGCCGATCGGAAGCAGCGCGGCCGCGCCTCGGTCGCCGCGGCGGCGCGTCGGCGCGGGGCTCCGCCGGCCTCGGCGTTCGCGACGTCCTGCTCTCGGACGCCTGCGGCCGGCTCCGCGGGGTCTCGCGGCGGCGGCGGCGGCGGCGCGGGCGCGGCCGCCTCGCCGCCCGTGCCGCAGCTCAGGCGCGATGAACTCGACGCCCGCGTCGGTCGGCGAGATCCGATCGAGCTGGACGAGCAGGCTCGAGGTGTCGTCGTCCTCGGGGGCGGCCTTGCCGAGGACGACCAGCTGCCGGTAGTCGCGTCGGGAAGTCCTTGCGCGCCGCCTCGGCCCGCGTCGGCGAGCAGCTCCTGCTCGTCGACCTGCGCCTGGAGCGTCGGTGACCTCCGTCTCGAGGTCCGAGGCCTCCTGGCGCTTGGGCGAGATGAGGCAGCGAACCAGAACGCGGCACAGGGCGACCAGCAGCGGAGGACGACGAGCAGGATCGGTGCGGTCGCGGCTTCATCGTCAGGCCCCCGGGACGTACGTCGTCGACGGCGTCCTTCGGCCTGCCGGTCTGCTCGGCGGTCGAGTCGACGCGCCTCCTGCTCCCGCGCCTCTGCGTCGGCCTCGGCGGCGCGCCGGCCGTCGCCGGCGGCGCCGGCTCGACGGCGCGCCGGGGCATCGCGCCGCTGGCCGAGTCGACCGGCGACCTCGTCGAAGGCCACGATGATCTCGAAGCGTGAGATCGAAGACCGTTTGACGCAGCCTCGCCCTCCCCCGACTGGCGGTGCGCGCCGCGGACGCCGCCGCTCGCTTGCTCTGGCGGTCGAGCTCGCGAGCCCGACCCGGGTGACGCCGTCGATGTCGCGAAGCGCGGCGACCATCCGGGCGACGGCCTCGTGGCCGGCCGCCGCACCCGTCATCGTCAGCGTCGGCGCGGTGATCGTCACCGGCCGCCGCAGGTCGCCGCCCTGGCACCCGAGTCGCGGCCGCGCCCGCCGACCCCGTCCGCCGGGCTCAGCCAGACGTCCGCCGGGATCACGAATGCGAGCTCGCGCAGCACCCGCTCCCAGTCGAAGCGGCTCTGGGCGAGCGGGTCGACCGTCGCGCGTCGCGCTGCTGCTCGAGCGACGCGAAGCTCGGTGAAGCGCTGCAGCGCGGCCCGCGCCGTCGCTCGACGCGAGCTCCTGCTCCAGCGCGGCGAGCTCGCCTCGCGCTCGGTGATCGAGTTGCCGGTCGAGACAGCAGGTAGACCCCGACGAAGGCGAGCAGCGAGCGCGCCGACGAGCACGTAGGCGAGCGGGCCGGTCCGCAGCGGCGCGCGCTCGCCACGGCGGTCCTCCGGCGGAATCAGGTTGACGGGGCGCATCGGCTAGCTCCTCCACGAGAGGCCGTAGGGAAGGGTCAGGCGAGCCGCCGTTGGCGCGTCGAGGTGGGCGAGGGGCTGCGGGCGGGCGAGCCGAACGGGCGAGGCCGAGCTCGCGCTGGATCCGCTCGAGCAGTCCGGGGATCGTCGTGCCGGCGCCGCAGGCGACGACGCCTCGACCGCGAGCGCGCCCTCCTGGGCCCCGTAGAACTCGAGCGAGAGCCGGATCTCGTCGACGAGCTTGGTCGCTCCCTCGGCGAGGGCCTCGCGCGCGGCCGCGACGGTCTCGGGGTCGCCCTCGATCTCTCGACCGGAGGCTCGAGGCCGACGTGGGCGAGCCACTGCGCGCATGCTCGAGCGTCAGCCCGCGCCGCTCGGCGAGCCGCTGGGCGATGCCCTCGATCCCGAACTGCGAGACCCGGGTGAACAGGCAGGTCGCGCCCTGGGCGACCGCGAGGTTGGTGACGTCGCCGAGGTTGCAGTAGAGGCGTGGCCGGCATCGCGGCGCGTCGGGCCGGCTCTCCCTCGCGGCGCCATGCCCGTTCCTCGTAGCGCGGCGACCACGTCGGCGCGCCCGCGTCGCGCGACGAGGGCGCGGATCATCCCGAAGGCCGAGAGGTCGATGCCGACCGGCCGCAGCCCCGCCTTGCGCATCGTCTCGACCAGCGTCGAGACATGTCGCGCCGCGCGGCGACGACGACGACCTCGATCTGGGCCTCGCCGGCCTCGTCCGTGCACGTGGCCGACGACCTCCGAGTCGAGGACGGCCTGGTCGAGCGGCATCGGCATCTGGTCCTGGGCCTGGAAGCGGATCGCGGTCTCGAGCTCCTCGCGTTCTCGATCGCCGGCAGCCGCAGGGTCCGGACCACGACCCGCTGGTTGGCGATGCCGAGCCGGACGTTCTTCGAAAGCTTGTGCTCGGCGAAAAGGTCCTTCAGCGCCTCTGCGAGGGCGTCGGGGTCGACGACCTCGCCCTCGCGCACGACTCCGGGCGGCGAGCGGCAGCGACGCCGTGCGCCGGCGACGCGCACGCGAGCCGTTCGCCCGCACCTCGGTCGCGGCGATGCTGCCCGCCTCGATATCGAGGCCGACCAGTCTCTTCGCTCTTCGTCGAGCGGTGATCATCGTCGAGTCGCGAACGGGTGCCCGACTCCCCACGACAGAATCGGCGTCCTGAGCCGGAAACTTGAGCCCGAGCCTGCGGAGCGGTCGTGCGCGAGCTCAGGCCGAGGGAAGAACTCGTCCAGGTACCAGTCGACGATCTCGTCGCCGACCAGAAGCGCGACCATGCCGCCGAAGGCGAGGAACGGACCGAACGGGAACCGCCTGCTTGCGCGCCTGCCGCGCCGTGCCGCGCGATCAGGCCGATGCCGACGAGGGCGCCGGCAAGGAATCCGATCAGGAGCGCCGGGCGCGACCGCCCGGCCGAGGTAGAGGCCCATCAGCGCGGCCAGCTTCACGTCGCCCATCCCCATCCCGCGCGGATAGGCGAGCGCGACGAGCGAACAGGGCGCCCCCGGCGGCAGCCACGGCGATCGCCCGCTCGAGGCAGCTGTCGGGGTCGGCGATCAGCGAGCGAGCGGCAGCGCCGACGATCGCGCCCGGCGAGCAGGATCGTGTTCGGGATCAGCCGCAGATCGAGATCGACGAGCGTGATCGCCATCAGCACCGCGACGAAGACGAGCGCGGCCGCGAGGCGGCCTCGCCGGTCCGGTGGGCAGGTCCTCGGCGCCCTCGAGATGGACGACCGTCGCCGCCGCGAAGAGCGAGGCCGGTCGCCAGCTCGACGAGCGGATAGCGCATCGAGATCGGCTCGCCGCAGGCCCGGCAGCGGCCGCGCAGCAGCAGCCAGGAGAGGAGCGGGACGTTGTCGCGCGCGGCGATCTGGGCGCCGCACCGGGACATCGCGAGCGGCCGGTGACGAAAGGCTCTCCGCGCGGCACCCGATGAGCGACGACGGTGACGAAGCTGCCGATCAACGGATCCGAACAGGAACGCGAATATGGCTGCGGCGACGGTCACGGTGGGCGGGTGCGGCCGACGATATCCGGCCGGGGCGGGCGTCGGGCGCCTAGAACGGCAGCAGGCCCTGGGTGATCACCTCGAGGCGGCTGTCGAAGTTCGGGTGGTCGTAGAGGAACTCGAGCCCCTCGTGCGCTGTCCGTCCCGCCCCTGTCGACCGTGATGGCGAGCCCGAGGCGATCCGTCTCGCGACAGCGTCAGAGCGCAGCGAAGCGCATCTTGATGTGGAGCTCCGTCCACTCGCTGGGCCAGGGGTGCTGGTCGCAGGTCCAGTGGTCGGCGCCGGTGGTGGAGCAGCCCGTCGAGTCGCCCGGCACCAGCGGGATCACGGGGACGTCGGCGCGAACCGTGACCGGTATGCCCGACGGGTCGGTAGACGGTGACGTTCGTGCGGACGAACAGCCAGACGCAGATCTTCCCGTCGTAGGTCCTGCGCCGTTGATGGTCCGCGACCAAAGCGAGAGCGTCGACGGAGCGCGGGTCGGCAGTCGGGGTCGAAGCCCAGAGGAGGAGTTCGCCGCCGTTCGGGATCGGCGGGCGAGAGCCATTTGTGCACCTTCTGCTCCCGGTTCGACTCGCTCCCTGGAAGCTCGAGCAGCTGCGTCCCGGCGGTGAGGTCGAGGACCGGACTGAGCAGGCAGCCGGTGTCCAGCAGCCCCGCTCTGGGGGCGGATTCGAGGCCCTTGTCGAGCGTCGGATCCACCGCGGGCTCGACGTCGGTCGCGTAGTCGTAGAAGGGCTGGTCCGCCGGCCCGTAGCTCTCGTCCAGGGTGGGCGCCTGGGTGAACATCAGGTCCGGTGGCCCCGCGGTGCTCCCGCTGGTCGCCGGGCCGCTGCAGGTGGACTTCCGTGTGTTGTGCACCGGGTGTCCGTCGGTGCCGGAGACGACCTGGATCGGCTCCCGGATGGCTGAGCTGCACGGCGTGTCGGTGATCCAGAACTGCGAGGGCACAGGGACGTCGTCGTCGTCGCAGTCCACGCGTCGTGACCGCGGCCCGGGGGGGCTCGGCCCTGGGGCACCGCCACCGGGGATGTCGGTCCCGTCCCGTCGCCTCGGGCTCCGGCGTGGCGCGTCCGGATCGGTGATCTCCGTGTGCACCTCCTGATAGGAGCGCTCGAAGGAGACCGGGGCCTCGTGATCGTCGCCGCGACGATCACCTGCTTCAGGTCCTGGTTTCCCGGGCAGCCCGCCACCAGGTTCTCGGGGCAGGTCGGGTCGTTGCGCCAGATGACGAAGCGGTAGATCTTCCCGCTCACGTCACCGCTCTGGAACGGCGTCGGCCCGGGGACGACGTGACCGTTCGTTGCGTCGACGCACCATCGGCGCCGACTCCGTGCCGCCCTGGGCCACGACGAAGTTGGTGCCGGACACCCTCGAGCGGGGATCGTTCTGATCGCTCGAGGTCGTCGGCGTCGCGCTCATCGCGACCTGGGTGTAGGGCAGTGCCTCGATCTTCTCCAGCTCGGACTGGAGCCGGTTGACGACCACCTGACTCTCGCCGGCGCGGTAGGTGTTGCGGGTGCCGGCGTCGAAAGCCGTCAGCGCCGCGAGCGCGCCCACGACGAAGACCATCGCGGCGATCACCGCCTCGACGATCGTGAATCCGGCCTCGGAATTGCGCCGACGGCCGGTCATGAGGGCTGGAACCAGTTGCGAAGGGCGACACCGTCGTTCAGCGTGACGGAGTCCTCCCCGCCCTCGGCGGGGAAGCTGAGGCGCATGCAGATGTACGTCGGGTTGGACCCACTGGCGTGCCCGGGCAGGGAGTGGTCGAGTAGGCGTCGGGAATAGCTGAACACCGGCTGACCGTCGAGTCCGGTGAGGAGCGTCTGCGGGACGCCCGGTCCGGAGCCGTCCGCGTTGAACACGGCCCGCGTGCAGGAGGTTCCGCAGGTGTAGGTGACCCGGCACAGGATCGCCGGGCTGGTGGCGCCGCCGGTGCCACCGCAGGAGGTGTCGTGGACGTAGGTGACGATCGTCAAGGTCGACGCCGACGCGGTTGCCACGCTCTCCCCCTGGCGCAGCTCGCGGCCGATCCGCTCGGTGAACGTCCGCGCCCTCTCGATGTCCGCGGCCCGCTCGCGGCGGACCGGGTCGCTGCGACGGCGGTGGTCAGGAACGCCATCGACGAACCGCCGATGATGAGGGTGAGCAGGATTCCGATCAGCACCTCGGGCAGGGTGACCCCCGCCTCCCCGCTCGCCGTGTCCGCGATCCTCATGACGCGTTCCTCAGCACTCGCCGTTCGGCGCCGCGGTGCGTCGACGGTTCCCGTGCATTCGACGAAATTCTCGGCCGTGTAGTGAGGGGCCACGCTGTCGGGAAGCTGGAAGTCGCTCGCGATGCTGCTCGCGTTGGTGACCGAGTTCGATCGGCGAGGACGGTTTTGCCCGCCATCGCGCCGCAGAAGGAGGTGTTCGAGGAGAGGTTGATTGCGGTGCGGGGCGCATAGACGACGAAGTCCTGCTCGCACGCCTGCCCGGTCGGTCGTGTTGCTCGAAAGCGTCGCCGCCGTCGCCAGGGTCTCGGATCCGACGAACAGCATCCCCAGGTGGCCGGGGGTCGAGCCGGTCACGGTCATCCTGGCGTTGGCGCTCATCTCGAGCTGGGAGTAGACGCCAGAGGTCGGGACCAGGCCCGGGCAGTTCGCCGGGTCGTCGAAGTAGATCAGCACCCTCGCCCCGGCCCGCACGTAGAGGTTGGCGTTGCTCTCGATGGTCAGCTTGCAGAGGCTGTAGACCGCGCCGCCGAGGGTCAGCGTTCGGTTCGACTTCAGCGTCAGCTGCCGGCGCTGATCCGGGGGGGCCCGGTCCAGCACTGGCCCGCGGGGCACGACGGGCGTAAGCGGATCGAGGGTGAAGAAGCGCGAGTTGTCGTTGCTCGTCGCGACATCGCCCTGGTTGACCGGCGGCAGCGAGGTCGTGTCCTGGGTCGCCGGACAGCTCGACGTGCCGGCCCGATGAAGCCCCGGCCCGGGCCGACGCCGGCGTAGGCGCAGGTCAGCTGCGTGCCCTTCCCGAGCGAGATATCGCCGTTGGTGGCGACGTCCGCGTAGACGCTCGCGTTGTCCTGGATCCGAGGGAGTTGAGGCCGATGATGTCGGCGTTGCCGACGAACGGCTGCGCCCGGACGAAGAGCGCGCGATCACGTCGACCCGCCTGCTGACGCCGCCGACGGTCCCGGTCGAGACGACCTCGATGCTCGACGGCGGGAGGGAGCTGGCGATCGGCGGACAGGCGACTCCCGCCGGCGGCTTCCCGCACGGGCGGACCGAGTAGCTAAAGGTGCTGGCCGGCTGCCCGGTAACGGTCCCCGTCTGTTCCGCGCACCATCCGCTCCCAGTCGTCGCAACCCGGGTGACGAGCTTCCGCTCGCCCCGACCAGGCACGGAATCGGCCCGGCAGGGGACATCCGGTTGTAGTGCAGGAACGCCTGCGCGACGCCCGATTCCGCCGCGGACAGGGCCGCCTTCGAGGACTCGTCGCGGGTCGTCCCGTGCTGGGAGGAGATCGAGGCCGCGATCGTGGCGGTCGCCAGGCCGAGCGCGATGACGACCGTGATCAGGGGCGACCGGCATCGCGAATCCACGCTCGGATTCGAGGCGGAACACGATGGATCGTTTCGTCCGTTGCATCACTCGGTGAATTAAGGCCTCCGGTGTAAGATCGGCGCATCGGCGGCGAACTTGAAGCCTCGACGCGGAGGGCGAAAGAAGAGGGGCGGGCCCGAAGGCCCGCCCCTCTTCAGCGTCTGACTTTCGTCAGCTCAGCCGAGGACTACTGGGAACCCCAGTTGCCGTCTGGCTCCGGGCAACCGCCGTCGCCGCGGGGTGGTGCAGTCGAGCGTCGCGGCACCAGGTGCCGTACGAGCGATCCAGAACTCGTTGCCGGTGTCCGAACCGACGTTGACGCGGTATGCGGTCGCGGTCGGGGCGGCCGGCCAGCGGCACCGGTGACGGCGAGACCGCGCTGGTCAGCGTGTCCTCGATGTTCGAGAGGTCCGGCGCGTCCGCAGCGGTGTACTCACCGTTGTGGTCGGTGGCGTACGTCTCCATCGCGGTCTCGGCGGTACGAACGGCCGCCTTCGCGTCTGCGTCGCGAGCCTTGTCCCTCTGGTTGAAGAACGCGGGGATCGCGATAGCCGCGAGGATGCCCAGAATGAGCATGACGACCAGGAGCTCGATGAGGGTGAAACCCTCTTCCCGGCCCATTCTTTCGCGGAGCTTGATGAGCATTGAAACCCTCCTTGGGTCTTTGCTTTGACTCCGCCAGAGCCCTTTAGCCTTACTCCTACCCGATGGGATTGCCCCGGCGGTAGCCCGGCTAGCTCATGGAGCCCCGTGGCATTGCGCCCCCGCCTCGCGACGGGTTTGCCCTTGACACCAGGGCTCTGGCCTGTAGCAGCCCCTCTATCGGCACTGGTCGCCGGACCTTTAGCCTTTTCTGGGTATTTGCCCGACATTGTCTGGGCTAGCCCCTAGGTCACCTGAGGCGGCCCGGGAGACGCGCCGCCGGGCTAATCTCGCCGACGATGGCCGCGCGACGCCTGCTGATCATCATGGTCGTCCTGCTGACGATCTCGACGCTGGCGGCCGCGCTGGTCCCGCCTCCCGAGCAGCGCCCGGAGAGCTCGACCTCGACGACGACCAGTCGACAAAGGACCCCGCACCACCAAACGGCGACGGCAGCGAGCTGGTCGCGCCGAGGTCTCGGCACAGCGGCAGGCCGGAACCGCCCAGTCGAGGTCAGGCCCGGAGACCAGCTCGCGCTGATGGTGACCAGCGCGAGCCCGGCGAGGTGAGCCTGCCCGATTTCGGGCTGGTCGAGTTCGCCGGGCCCGGCGACCCGGCGCGCTTCGACGTGCTGGTCGAGGAGGAGGGGCGCTACCCGGTCCGATTCCAGGGCGCGGGCACGGTGGCGACGATCGTCGCCGAGAGGGGTCAGTCCTGAAGCTCGAGCGGCTGCAGCCCGACCGTCAGCCGGCGATCGCCGCGGATGACCGCGACCTCGACCCGCCGGCCGATCCGCTCGGCGACCATCAGCCGCTGAAGGTCGCTGACGTCGGCGACCACCTCGCCGTCGACCTCGACGATCAGGTCCTCCGCTCGCAGGCCGGCGCGCTCGGCGGGGCTGCCGGCCACGACCTCGACCACCTCGATCGCGCGTCTCGCGTCCGAGCTCCGGGCGAAGCGCGGCGGCAGCGGCCGCGAGCCGCCGGCGATGCCGACATAGGCGCGGCGCACCCTGCCCTCGCTCATCAGCGCGCCGACGATTCGGCGGGTGGCCTCGTTGATCGGCACGGCGAGGCCGAGGCCGACGCCCGCGACCGCCGTGTTGATCCCGACCACCCGGCCGAGCCCGTCGGCGAGCGCGCCGCCGGAGTTGCCAGGGTTGAGCGCGGCGTCGGTCTGGATCACGTTCTCGACCAGGCGGCCGGCGGAGCCCAGCGGGTCGGCAGCGAGCGCCCCAGCGCGGAGACGACGCCCGCGGTGACCGATCCGGCGAGGCCCATCGGGTTGCCGATCGCGACCACGAGCTGGCCGACGCGGAGGCGCTCGGCGTCGCCGAGCTCGGCGGCGTCGAGCTCGCCGGCCTCGGCGCGAAGGACGGCGAGGTCGGAGAGCGGGTCGGTGCCGACCACCGTGACGCCCAGCTCGCGCCCGTCGCGAAGGGTCGCGCGCGCCGTCCGTCGCCGCCCGCGACGACGTGGGCCGAGGAGAGCATGAAGCCGTCGCCGGTGATCGCGACGGCGCTGCCGCCGCCCTCGCGTCTGCGGCCGCGCCGGGTGCGCGAGCGAACCCGCAGGTTGACCACCGATGGACCGAGCCGCTCGGCGACCTCGGTGACGGTGCGCGAGTAGGCGTCGAGCGCCTCGGCGTCGGGCAGCTCGTCGTCACCTGAACGCTGCGGACCGGTGGCGGACGGTCGATGTCCCCGACGAGGCCTATGGGTTGAAAATACAGAGCCGATGACCCCCGCTCCGACACCAAGCTCGATCCGGGCGTCGACATCGGCCACGTCCACCTCAAGGTGGCCGACCTCGACCGGGCCCTGGCCTTCTACCGCGACGTGCTCGGCTTCGACGTCCAGCAGGTCTGGAACGGCGCCGCCTTTATCTCCGCCGGCGGCTACCACCACCACATCGGGCTGAACACCTGGCAGAGCTCGGGCGGCTCTCCCCCGGCGCCCGGCACGACCGGCCTCTTTCATACCGCGATCCGCTACCCGACCCGCGCCGCGCTCGCAGACGCCCTGCGTCGCGTGATCGAGGCCGGCATCCCGCTCGACGGTGCGAGCGACCACGGGGTGAGCGAGGCGCTCTACTTGCGCGACCCCGACGAGAACGGCGTCGAGCTCTACTGGGATCGGCCGGAGGCCGAATGGCCCCGCGACGAGCACGGCGGGATCGCGATGGTCAGCGAGCCGCTAGACGTCGAGGAGTTGCTCGCGCTCAACCGACCGCGAGCTCGAACCGCTCGGGTCGACGGTGAACCTGACCTCGCCGGAGCGGACACAGAGCTCGCCATCGACGTTCAACGAGGTCTCGTGCTCCACCTCGAGCGTGAACACCTCGGCGCGGCGCTTGTGGACGCCGTTCTGCTCCTCCAGCGTCCCGCGTCCGCATTCCGCGGGCGCGGAGCGCCAGCGCCAGCCGGGAGCCGGCCTCGACCGCGACCGCTCGAGGAGTCCGTCGCTCGGGTCCGCCTCGACCTGGGAGCCGCCGCCGAAGTGCCCGGAGCAGGCGACCGTCGCCTGCCACACCTCGCCGGAGTAGAGCTCGGCGCCGTCGCCGTCCACGATCCGGCACCGGGCCGGGCTCGCCGAGACGGCGGCGCGGATCCCGCCGACCGCGTAGGCGAGCGGGCCGAGCGCCTGCTTCAGGCCGCTCGCGCGCCGTGCGGCCGCGGGTGGCAGGCCGAGGCTCGCGGCATTGACGAACGGCCTCCCCTCCCGCCCCGTCCCCGCTCATCCTGCCGAGCTCGATTCGCCTGGTCCGCTCCCCTCGGCAGCGACCTCACCGCGTCGTCCAACTCGTCCGGGAGCTCGAGCGCCCGCGCGAAGTCGTTGGCCGTCCCGACCGGGACGACGCCGAGCGGGACGCCGGCGCGCGAGGCGATCGATGCGGCGAGCCCGATCGAGCCGTCGCCGCCCGGCGACGACGATCCGCCCGGCGGCGGCGTCGAGCGCGTCCTCGGCGTCCTCGATCGCGAAGCGGACCACTCCGCCCCGAGCGCTCGAGCTCCCGCTCGACCTCGTCCGCCCCGCCCGAGCCCGACTCGGGGTTCGCCAGCAGCGCGATCCTGCCCATGCCGCATCCTAGGATCGGCGCGGTCGAGCCAGCCGCTACCGCGGCGGCACTCAGCCTTCGAGCGAGGACCTGAGCGCGAAGTAGGCGAGCAGGCTGTGGCGCTCGCCGTCGCCGTGGCGCCACAGCATCTTGCCGAGGTTCGCGCCCGGAACGATCTGGACGAGCTCGTCGCGGATCGACTTGATGATCAGCGCCGGGTTCGAATCGACCGGGGCGTAGTCGATCACGAGGACCTCGCGGTCCGGGTCGAGCGCGCCCGGCTCGACCCGCGTCTCGAAGTCGAAGGCGGCGAGGTGCCGGCCCGCGTCGCGCGTCGCGTAGAGCGGCCAGAGCAGCTTCGAGGGAAGCCGCGCGCTCCGCAGCAGCAGGTTGTCGCCGGTGCGGGCCGCGTCGTCGAAGCGCTTGCCCGCCCACGGAAGCCAGGCGGTCGTGAGCGCGGCGATCGCGGTGTCGAACGCGGGCTGCATCGTGAAGGTGACGAGGGTCGCCCTCGGTGGGCCCGTCGATGCCGGTCGCCGGCGTGCCGGCGCGGAAGAGCTCGGCGAGCTCCGCGAGCGCGCCACCGCGATCGCGGCGCGCGCGGCGGCCGAGCTCGGCGATCCAGGCCCATGCCTCTTCGCGGGCGGCGAGGGGCGAGGTCTCCGCGAGCGCGCTCAGCCGCGCGACCCGCTCCGCGATCGCGCTCATCGGTCACGCCCTGGGCCTCGGTCTGGGCGGCGGTGGTGGCTGGCATGGGACCTCCCGGTGCTCGCTTGCAGTTGAGAAACGGTCGCATTTCTCTTACGGTGACACTTTGACACCACCTCCCTTCGATCCCCCGGGCACCCGCTGGTCGCCGCTGCCGCGCTCGCCGAGGCGACCGGCGACGTCCCGGCCCAGCTCCCCCGCCACCGCCACGCGCTCCCCCGGGACACCGTGCGCGCCTCCCAGGTCGTTCGCATCCTGCTCGCCACCGCCGAGGTCGTCGCCGAGCGCGGCTACGCAGCGACCAGCGTCGCCCAGATCGTCAACCGGGCGGGCGTCTCGACCAAGACCTTCTACGAGATCTACGCCGACAAGGAGGAGGCGTTCCTCGCCGCCTACGCGGCGATCGACGTCGTGATCGCGCGCATGACCGCGGCCGCGCTCGAGCACGACGAGCCCCGCGAGATGCTGCGCGCCGGAGCCGCGACGTACCTCGAGCAGCTCGCGCGCGAGCCGGCTTTCACGCGGATGCTGGTGATCGAGGCGGTCGGTGCCGGCCCCCGAGTGCTGCGCCGGCGCGCGCAGGCGTTCAAGGAGTTCGTCGCGGCCTTCTCGATGCCCCTGGAGCTGGCGCGATCCCGCGACCCCGAGCTCGCGGCGGTCGACGAGGCGCTGATCCTGGCCCTCCTCGGCGGCATCAACGAGCTCGTCCTCGAGCACCTCGTCGAGCACGGCGCCGAGAGCCTGCCCGAGCTCCTGCCGACGGTCGAGGAGCTGATCGTGCGAATCTGCTTCCCGTGAGCGTCGAGCCGCCGAACGCCTAGCCGAGCAGCGCCTCGACGTCTTCGCGGTAGTAGGAGATCGCGCCGGTGCGCTCGAGGTCGTCGAGCGCGATCGCCTCGACGTCGAGGATCACCTCGATCTCGTCGCTCACGACCACGCCGCCGCCGGGGATCTGGTCCTGCCACGAGACGCCGAAGTCGTGGCGGTTGACGACCGTGCGCCCCTCGAACCCGATCCGCCGCAGCTCCCCCTTGTTCTCATCCCCCTCCCAGAACGGGGTCTTCCACTGGCCCTGGTAGGCGACGTCGAACGAGAGCGTCCGCGTCGTGCCGCGGATGGTCACATCGGCCTCGGCCTTGAAGTGGATGTCGCCGAGGCGCTCGGTCAGGCGACCCTCGAACTCGATCCGCGGGTGGTTCTCGACGTCGAAGAAGTCGGCGCTTCGGAGGTGCTCGTCGCGAACCTGCTCTCCGGTCCAGAGCTTGGTCGCGTCGGTCCACCCGACGAAGGTCGACTCGAGGCAGCTGTCCCAGTCGAACTCGAGCTTGCCGTGGACGTCCTTGAAGGCGCCGCGGACCGAGGTCACCATCATGTGACGCGCGCGGAAGGCGAGCTCCGTGTGCCCGGGCTCGAAGATCCATGTTGTCATGGCCCACCAGGAATAACAAAGTCGTCAAGTGGGCCTGGATCAGGCCGCCGCGAGCTGCCGCAGATCCTCGTGATCGCGGTCGGTGGCGTCGAAGACGTCCGCCTCCTGGGGAAGGTCGATCTCCGGGGTCACTCCGAAGTCGAAGAGGTCGACCGTGATCGACATCCTCGTGCTCGGGACCGCCATCGCGGCGCATGCGATCTCGAGCCGGTAGCGATGGACCTGAAGGTCTGAACCGATCCAGGCTTCCATCTCGTATGCCTTCGCACCGGTCGCCGCGTAGAGGGTCTCGAGGTTGTCCGCGGCGCGATCGTCGCCCGCCTGGCGTAGCCGCCTCGCCTCGGCCCGGAGGTGGATGATCGCCCGGACGTGCCGGGTCTCGACCCCCCGGATCCTGTCGGTGCCCAGGTTCAGGTACTCGGAGCTCGAACGCAGCACCCGGAGGTGATCGCGCGGATCGAACGACTGCGAACGGTGTCGACCTCGTCCGAGAGGTCGACCTTGACCCAGTCGGCACCGCCGGCAGCGTGCCGAACGACCCCGAATGCAGGTAGGCGACGAAGCTGTCGGGGTCCGCCTCGGCCACCTGCTGGACCTCGGGGCTCCCGCCCGGGACCCCGCATGGTCACGCTCGAGCGGCCGGTCTCGCCGTTGTACACACCGCTGCCGCTCATCACCAGGGCCTTGCCTGCTGGCGCGTGGAGCTTGCCGCTGATCTGCAGGCGGGCGCCGGGCAGGCTCGCCGTCCGCTCGGCGGCCTCGGCCAGCGGCAGCGGAGCGACCCTCGGAACCGATCCCGATCCGCCGCCCGTGAGCACTATGAGCACGGCGACGAGCGATCAACGGCGCCGCCGGCGAGAAGCCAGCCACGCCATTCCTCGAGCCTGTAGTAGAGATCAGCCACCCCTGCCCCGCTTTCGGTCTTGTGCCCCCTGTCGACGGACCGGGCGGAAAACTTGAGTTCCGCCTTCGGTGGGTACATCCCCCTCGACAACCACGGAAGGAGGCAGGGATGGACTCGGTCGCATTGGGAAAGAAGGGGCTCGTCGGCTGGCGCGAGAAGGTGGCCGACGGGGTCTCGGGGCCGATCGCCTCGCGATCGCCGCTGAGCGAGGACCAGGTGCGCGCCATCATCGGCGCGACCTTCTTCGCGCTCTCCGTCTACTACGTCGTCGACACGGTGCGGCGGAGCCGTGGCCGAGGACGACGCTACCGGATCTTGTCGTAGAGCGAGAAGATCGGCAGGTACATCGAGATCACGATGAAGCCGACGATCCCGCCGACCCAGACGATCATCACCGGCTCGAGCAGCGAGGTCAGCGCCTTGACCTTGGCGTCGACCTCGGCCTCGTAGAAGTCGGCGATCTTGCCGAGCATCGTGTCGAGCTGGCCGGTCTCCTCGCCGACCGCGACCATGTGCGAGACCATCGGCGGGAAGATCGGGTGCTCCTCGAGCGGCTTGGCGATCGAGCCGCCGCGCTTGACCGAGTCGTAGACGTCGTCCATCGCCTCCTCGACGACCGTGTTGCCCGAGGTCTGCCCGGTGATCTTGATCGATTGCAGGATCGGCACGCCGGAGGCGACCGTGCCGGAGAAGGTCCGCGACCAGCGCGCGAGCGCGACCTTGTGGGTGACGTCGCCGATGTAGAACGGCAGCCGCAGCTTGATCCGATCCCACTGCCGCCGCCCGGCCTCGGTGCGCTTCCATCGCAGGAAGCCGATCGTGCCGACGATCGTCGCCGAGGATGACGAAGTACCAGCTGCCGGTGAGCGCGTCCGACATGCCCTTCGTGATCTGGGTCATGAACGGGAAGCTCCGAGCCGACTCGCCGGGCTGCTCGGCGGCGATCTCCTCGAAGATGCCGATGAAGACCGGGACGATGAACGCGACGACGGCGATCATCACGATCATCGCGAACGCGAAGACGAGCACCGGGTAGGTCATCGCCGAGCGGATCTGCCGGCTCAGGGCGTCGAGCTTCTCGAGGTGGTAGGCGACGCGGTCGAGCGCCTCCTCGAGCCGGCCCGAGCCCTCGCCCGACTCGACCATCGAGCGGTAGAGCGGGTCGAAGACGTCCGGGCGGCGGTCCATCGCCTGCGCGACCGAGCTCCCCGCCTCGATGTCCTGGCGCAGCCCGGTGACCGCCGTCCTTGAGCTTGTCGTCCTCGGTCTGGTCCTCGAGCGTGTAGAGGGAGCGCAGCATCGGCATGCCCGACGGCGATCAGCGTCGCGTACTGGCGCGAGAAGACCGCCAGCGGGCGCATCTTCACCTTCTTGCGGAAGTCTTGAAGAGCTCTCGATCTTCAGCTGCTCGCGCTTCTCCGAGACATCGAGGACGATCAGCCCGCGCTCGCGGAGCTGCTCGGTGACCTGGGCCTTCGAGCGTCGCCTCGATCTCGCCCCGCGACGGAACCCCGGCGACGTCGACGGCGCTGAACGCGTAGGTGGCCATCGGCTACACGTGCTGCCCGGCGGGAACCGGCGGCGCGCGCGGACGTGCGATCGGCGCGGGCCTGGCGGCGCGGAGCCGGCGCCGAGCAGGCGCTTGAGCTCCTCGCGGAACGGCGGCGCGCTGCTCGGCCACCTCGCGGGTGATCTTGCCCTGGCGCGCGAGCTGGGCGAGCTGCGCGTCCATCGTCTGCATCCCGTGCGCGCCCGAGGTCTGCAGGACCGAGTAGATCTGGTGGGTCTTGCCCTCGCGGATCAGGTTGCGGATCGCGGGCGTCGGGACCAGGATCTCGCAGCCGACGATGCGGCTGGAGCCGTCGGCGGTCGGCAGGAGCTGCTGGGTGACGATCCCCTCGAGCGCGATCGAGAGCTGCATCCGCACCTGCTGCTGCTGGTGCGGCGGGAAGACGTCGATGATCCGGTCGACCGTCTGCGCGGTCGACTGGGTGTGCAGGGTGGCGAAGACGAGGTGGCCGGTCTCGGCCGCGGTGATCGCGGTCGAGATCGTCTCGAGGTCGCGCATCTCGCCGACGAGGATCACGTCGGGGTCCTCGCGCAGCGCCGACTTCAGGGCGATCGGGAAGTCGATGGCGTCGGTGCCGATCTCGCGCTGGTTGACGATGCACTTCTGATGTCCGTGCAGGAACTCGATCGGGTCCTCGATCGTGAGGATGTGCTCCTCGCGCTCGCGGTTGATCAGGTCGATCATCGAGGCGAGGCTCGTCGTCTTGCCGGAGCCGGTCGGACCGGTGACGAGGACGAATCCCCTGGGCTTGCGGGTGAACTCGGTCGAGCACCTGGCGGCAGCCCGAGCGACTCGAGCGACTTGATCTCCTCGGGGATGTGGCGGAACGCGGCCGAGATCGCGCCGCGCTGGAAGAAGCAGTTGACGCGGAAGCGGGCGACCCCGGGGATCATGTAGGCGAGGTCGATCTGGAGCTCGTTCTCGAAGCGCTTGCGCTGGTCCGAGTTGAGGATCGAGTAGACGACCTCGCGGGTCTCCTGGCCGGTGAGCACCGGGTACTCCTCGAGCGGCATGATCCGGCCGCGGACGCGGATCGCCGGCGCGAAGCCGGCCGTCAGGTGGACGTCCGAGGCGCGCTCGGCGACCATGCGCTTGAGGACTTCGGCGAAGTCGAGTTCCATCAGGGTTCCTAATCGGCGGGTTCGGGCGCGGGCTTGAGGTGCCGGGACCGGTTCGGGCTCAGACCGAGACCCGGGCGACCTCTTCGATCGACGTCACTCCCTCGCGGACCTTGACGAGGCCGTTCTCGCGCAGGGTGAGCATCCCTTCCTCGCGGGCGAGCCGGGCGACCTCCGCCTCGGGCGCGCCGGTGATCGTCAGATCGCGGATCCCCTCGCTCATCACCATCACCGAGTAGAGGCCCGTGCGGCCGCGGTAGCCGGTCTGGTTGCAGCGCCCGCAGCCCACCGCGTCGTAGGCCTCGACGTCGGCGCCGGCGCGAAATCCCGCGTCGGTCAGGGCCGTCGCGGGGATCACGACCCGCCGCTTGCAGCTCGAGCACAGGGTGCGTGCGAGCCGCTGGGCGACGACGCAATCGATGGCCGACGCGGTGAGAAAGGACTCGATCCCCATCTTCTGCAGCCGGGTGACGACGCCCGGCGCGCTGTTGGTGTGAAGCGTCGTCAGCACCATGTGGCCGGTGAGCGCAGCCTCGACGGCGCTTCGCGCGGTCTCGGCAGTCGCGGATCTCGCCGACCATGATCACGTCGGGATCGGCGCGCAGGATCGAGCGCAGCCCGGTCGCGAAGTCGAGGCCGGCGCGGCGGTTGACGTTGATCTGGTTGATCCCCGGGAGCTGGTACTCGACCGGGTCCTCGATCGTGACGATGTTCTTCTCCGGCGCGTTCAGGGCGTTCAGGGCGGCGTAAAGAGTCGTCGACTTGCCCGAGCCCGGTCGGGCCGGTGACGAGGATCGCCCCGTAGGCCTTGCGGAATGAGGTCTCGAAGCGCTCGCGCGCCTCGCCGTCGAGGCCGAGCTCGTCGAGCGACAGAAGCGCCTGGCTCTTGTCGAGGATGCGGACGGTCGCGCCCTCGCCGCGCTGGGTCGGCAGCGTCGTCACTCGCAGGTCGACCTTGCGCTCGTCGACGTTCACCGAGACGCGGCCATCCTGGGGCACGCGCTTCTCGGCGATGTCGAGGTCGCTCATGATCTTGATCCGGGAGACGACGCCGGCGACCATCCGGCGCGGCACGTGCGCCGCCTCGTAGAGGATGCCGTCGACCCGGAAGCGGACGCGCATGTCCTTCTCCCCGGGCTCGAAGTGGATGTCGGAGGCGCCCTCCTGGACGGCCTGGCCGAGAATCGAGTAGACGAGCTTGATGACCGGGGCGTCCTCGGCGGACTCGCGCAGCTCGGTGACCTCGGCCTCGCCGTCCTCCTCGTCCTCCTCGATCGCCTCGCTGACCGCGTGGTGGAGCGTGTCGAGGCGGCCGATCAGGGACTCGATGTCGTCCTCGGCCGCGATCGCCGGGCGGCAGGAGAGGCCGGTCATCATCTGGATGTCGTCGACCGCGAGGACGTTCGTCGGGTCGGCCACCGCCAGCAGCAGGATCTCCTCGGAGACGAAGCCGACGGGAACCGCCTTGTAGCGGCGGGCGAGGGTCTCGGAGAGCAGGTTGGCGGCCGCCATGTCGACCTTGAACGAGCTCAGGTCGAGGTGGTCGAGGCCGTAGCGCTCGGCGATCGCGCGCGAGAGCTGATCGGCGTCGATCGCGCCCTGCTCGATCAGCAGGCGCTCCGGCGGGCGCCCGGCGGCGCGCGCCTCGGCGACCGCGGCGTCGACGCGCTCCCGGTTCGCGTAGCCGAGGTCGACGATGACGTCGGTGACGAACGAGCCCGAGCGCGTCAGCCCGCTGGGCGGGGTCAGGCCCGGGGGTGGCCTGCTCGGCTTCCTCGGAGCCGAGCACGGGCGCGGTCGCCTCGGGCCCGGGCACTGGACGCAGGTGTGAGCGGCGGTCGCCGTCAGGGCTCATCCGTCGGCTCCGGCTCGCTCGCTGTTGATTCGATCGCGCGTCTCATTACCTTGATCGGTGCCTCTCGCCCGGTCCAGATCCGAAGCGATGCCGCTCCTTGCTGGACCAGGACCTCACGCCCGTCGACGACCGTCGCCCCGCCTCGGCGGGCGGCTCGGACCAGCTCGGTCTCGGACGATCCGTACACGAGGTCCACCACTAAGTGTCGCTCATTGAATGAATCGGCATCGAGGTTGAGCGCCTTTAGGTCGGCACCGTCGCGTTCAGGGGGCTCGAGGCCCACCGACGTGGCGTTCACGATCAGCTCGTAGGTGCCGATATCGAGCGAGCCGTCCGTGGCCTCTGGCTCGAGACGGCCGCACGCCGAGGTCGGCGGCGAGCCGCTCGGCCTTCTCGTGGGTGCGGTTCCAGACCCATACCTCAGCGCCGGCGTCGGCGAGCGCCCAGGCAGCGGCGCGGGCGGCGCCGCCGGCGCCGAGGACGAGCGCGCGGCGGCCGCTCGGCCGGCTCGGGCAGGGACGCGATCAGGCCGGGCGCGTCGGTGTTCTCCGCGGCGATCCGGCCGCCGGCGAAGGTGAGCGTGTTGGCGGCGCCGATCGCGCGCACCGCGTCGGAGGGGTCGTCGGCGACCTCGAACGCCGCGCGCTTGTGCGGGATCGTCACGTTGACGCCGGCGAACCCGTCCTGCGGCAGGCCGGAGATGACCGCGCGGAAGTCGTCAGGCGGAACGTCGAGCGCCTCGTAGGACCACTCGCCCGCCAGACCCAGCTCGCGAAGCGCCGCGTTCTGCATCGCCGGCGAGAGCGAGTGGGCGACGGGATGGCCGATCACGGCTAGGCGCGGCATCGTCCTCAGGATGCCGTCCGGGGCGGGCCGGCGTGCAGATCCGCGCCCGCGAGGCTCAACAGGTGTCCGGCGACTTGCCTCCGGCGGCCTCGCGCGCCGCGTCGTATTTCGCCTGCGCCGCCGTGTGCTCCGCGAGCGTCTCGGTGAACACGTGCTCCCCGCAGGTTCCCGGCTTGACGACGTAGAAGAGGTAGTCGGTCTTGGCGGGATTCGCCGCCGCCTCGATCGCCGCCAGGCCGGGATTGCCGATCGGGGTCGGCGGCAGGCCCTGGTTCGTGTAGGTGTTGTACGGCGTGTTCTGCTCGAGCCGGCTCGCCTCGATCGGCTCCGTGTAGTTGCCGTCTTCGTAGCGGATCGTCGCGTCGACCCCGAGCGGCTCGTCCTGGTCGAGGCGGTTGTAGATCACGGAGGCGACGAGGTCGCGCTCCTTGTCGAGCTGGACCTCGCGGTCGATCATCGAGGCGATCGTGAGCACGTCGTAGGGGGTCAGGTTCTTCGACTTGGCGTAGCTCAGGTCGACCTTGTCGAACTCCTTCTCGAAGGCGGTGAGCTGGGCCGAGACGAGGTCGTCGGCGGTCGACTTCGGCTTCAGCTCGTAGGTCGAGGGGAAGAGGAAGCCCTCGAGGCTCGTGGCTCCCTCGGCGCCGTATTTCGCCGGGTCGAGCTGCTTGGAGCTCTTGCTCGCGGCCTCGTAGCTGCCCTCGAGCCCGGTCTCCGTCGAGAGCTTCGCGATCTGCTCGCGGCTGTAGCCCTCCGGGACCACGACCGCGAGGCTGCGCTGGCTCGGCGGCTTGGTGAGCTCGTCGATCGCCTCCGAGTAGCTCATCCCCTTGGCGAGGACGTAGCGTCCGGCGAAGACGTCGCCGCGGTGCCCGGCGAGCGTGAGGCGGATGTCGAACAGGGTGCCGCTCGAGATGATCCCCTCCTCGTCGAGCCGGTCGGCGACCGAGCCCGCGCTCTCGCCCTTCTTGACGGTGAAGACGGCCTTGCCCTCGCCGCCGCCGTGGAACGGCTGGAAGAGCGCGTTCGCGAAGAGGAGCAGGGCGATGACGAAGATCGCGAGGACGATCCAAAACGGCCGCAGCCGCGGGCGCGGCAGCCGGCTGAGGAAACCGCCGCCGGTGGGTGGTGGCGTCGAGTGGCTGTAGCGCTCGGGCTCGGAGACGCGGTCGGGGGGCCCGGAGCCGCCGGCGTGGGGCTCTGCTGGCGTGCGCGGCCTCGGGGGGCTCGCGTTCGGGGTCGTAGAGCGGTTCCGGCTCGGCGGCCGGGGACGACGTCGGGCTCGGCGAAGTCGAACGGGGCGGGCTCGCCTTCGAGCGGGCTCGCGGAGCCGGGCGGCTGCTCCTGGGGCGGCGGGAGCTCGGCCGGCGGGGGCGCGGGCTGCCGGCGCTCGGCTCGGCGCCGCGAGATCCGCTCGCCCAGGCCGCTGAGCGCCGCCGAGGCTCGCTCGCCCGCGGAGGGACCCGAAGCTGCCGAGTCCGATGCGGGCGCTTTGCCCTGGCGCTTGGCCCGGCGAGCCTCGCGCTCGGCGCGGCGCCGGGCGCGCTCGCGGGCGGCGTCGTCGGCGAAAGGGTCGTCGACCCACGGATCCTCCGGCGGCGGTCCGCCGCGCTCGTCGCTCACCTGCGTGCCCGCGACTCGACGTAGCTCTCGAGGAGGTGGGCAGCCGCGAGCGAGTCCTCGGCCGCGCGCGCCCCACCCCGGGCGCTCGCCTGGGCGAGCGCCGTCGTGAAGCGCTCGTCGTAGGTCTCGACCGGTACCGCGACGAGCGACGCGACCTCGTCCGCGAAGCGGCGGGCGATCTCCGCCTGGCCTCCCTCCTCACCGCTGAGCCCGATCGGCAGCCCGACGACGACGAGCTCGACATCGTGCTCCCCGACGAGCTCCGCGACGCGGGCGGGGTCGGATGGCTCGATCACCGGCAGCGGGCGGGCGAGGGTGCCGCTGGCGTCTGTGATCGCGCAGCCGCAGCGGGCCGTGCCGTGATCGAGAGCAAGGATGCGCATCGAAGGCCGTGCAGGTTATGCCGTCGCGAAACGACGTCGCGGGCGCTTACCGGCTGAGCTTGCGCTCGATCGATGCGCGCGCGGTCTCCAGCGCCTCGCCGAGCCTCTCGGGATCGCGGCCCCCGGCCTGCGCGACGTCGTCGCGGCCGCCCCCACCGCCGCCGACCACCGCGGCCGCCTCGCGCACGATCTCCGCCGCCGAGAGGCCGCGCTCCACCGCCGACGGCGAGAGCATCGCGACGAGGCCGACCTTCTCGCCCTCGGCGCCGCCGAGGAGGATGGCGGCGTCGCCGAGCCGGCTGCGGATCGGCTCGCCGAGCGCGAGCAGGGCGCGCTGGTCGGCGCTGCCGCCGTCCGCGGCGAGCACGTTGATCCCGCCGATCTCGAACGCCTCGGACTCGAGCTCGCGCGCCCTCTCCCCCGCCTCGGCCGCGCCCGCCTTGCTCGCCTGCTGCTCGAGCTCCGCAAGCCGCTCGGACGCTCTGCGGGCGGCCCCGACCGGGTCGCGCGCCGAACCGAGCAGGGCGCCCGCCTGGGCGAGCTCCTCGCTGCGCTCGCGATACCAGTCGATCGCCGCGGGGCCGGTGAGGGCCTCGATCCGGCGCACGTTGGCGGCGCTGGATCCCTCGGAGACGATCTTGAAGATCCCGACCTCGCCGGTGTTGCCGACGTGGGTCCCGCCGCAGAGCTCGCGCGAGACCGTCGGCGACCTCGACGACGCGGACCCAGTCGCCGTATTTCTCGCCGAAGAGCGCCATCGCGCCGAGCCGCTCCGCCTCGTCGCGCTCCATCTCGATCGCGCGAACGTGGTGGCTCTGCTTGATCCAGTCGTTGACCATGTTCTCGACGTCGGCGACCTCCTCGGCGGCGAGCGGGGCGCCGTGGGTGAAGTCGAAGCGGAGCTTGTCGGGGCGCACCGCCGAGCCCGCCTGTCGCACGTGGGTGCCCAGCCGCGAGCGCAGAGCGGCGTGCAACAGGTGCGTGGCCGTGTGGTTTCGCATCGTCGAGTGGCGGGTCGCGTGGTCGACCTCCGCCTCGACGCGATCGCCTGGGCCCGGCAGCGCGCCGCGCACGCGCAGGGCCTGGTCGTCGCCGACGCGATACACGTCGACGACGCTCGCCTCGCTCCCGTTCCAGGCGAGCGAGCCGGAGTCGGCGACCTGGCCGCCGCCCTCCGCGTAGAACGGGCTCTCCTCGAGCTTGACCAGGCCCTCGCCGTCCTCGAACTCGCGGGCGTCGGCGACACCGGTCGAGGCGCGCAGGCGCTCGTAGCCGACGAACCGGCTCTCGGGCAGCTCGGAGACGAACGAGATCACGGCCTGGTGGCGGTCCGGGGTGGCGGTGGCGGCCCCGGTGCGGGCGCGCTCGCGCTGCTCCTCCATCAGCTCCTGAAAGCCGTCGTCGTCGACCGCGAGGCCCTCCTCGGCGAGCAGCTCCTTCGTCAGGTCGTAGGGGAACCCGTAGGTGTCGTGGAGGAGGAAGGCCTCGGTCGCGTCGACCCAGGAGGTCTGCGCCTCCTTCGCCTCGGCGATCAGGCGGTTGAGCATCTCGGTGCCGCGGTCGAGGGTGCGGCCGAAGCTCTCCTCCTCGTCGTCGACCCAGCGCATGATCGTCGCCCGGTTCTGCTCGAGGTGCGGATGGGCGTCGGCCGCGATCTCGATCGCGCGCTCGGCGAAGCGGCCGAGGTAGGGCGGCTCGAGGCCGAGCACGCGGCCCTGCTGGATCGCGCGGCGCATGATCCGCCGCAGGATGTAGCCCCGGTCCTCGTTGGAGGGAACGACGCCGTCGGCGAGCAGCTGGGTCATGCCGCGCGAGTGATCGGAGAGGATCCGCATCGCCCGGGTGGTCTTCGCGTCGGCGTCGAAGGAACGACCGGAGAGCTCCTCGGCGAGATCGATCAGGGGGCGGAAGCCCTCGGTCTCGTAGACGGACGGCACGTCCTGCTTGATCGCCGCCATCCGCTCGAGCCCGAGGCCGGTGTCGATGTTTCGCTGCGGCAGCTCGGTGAGCGAGTTGTCGGCGTGCAGCTCGTAGGTCATGAAGACGTGGTTCCAGTACTCGAGGTAGCGCTCGGTGTCGTCGCCGGGCCGGTCCTCGGGCCCTCCGAACGCCTCGCCGCGGTCGACGTACATCTCCGAGCACGGCCCGCAGGGCCCGGTCGGGCCGGCCTGCCAGAAGTTCTCGGAGCGCGGCAGCCCGAGGATCCGCTCCTCGGGGACGCCCTGGGCGCGCCAGAGCTCGATCGCCTCGGTGTCCGGGCCCAGCCCGAGCTCCTCGTCGCCGCCGAAGACGGTGATCCAGATCTTCTCGGGATCGAGCCCGAGGCCCTCGGTCGAGAGCTCCCAGCCGAAGCGCGATCGCGTCCTCCTTGAAGTAGTCGCCGATCGAGAAGTTGCCGAGCATCTCGAAGAAGGTCAGGTGCCGGGCGGTGTTGCCGACCTCCTCGATGTCGGTGGTGCGAAAGCAGCGCTGGCAGGAGGTGAGCCGGCGCGCCGGCGGCTCCTCGATGCCCATCATGTACGGCTTCAGCGGCTGCATCCCGGCCGTCGTCAGGAGCACCGAGGGGTCGTGCGAGCTGGGGACCAGCGAGGCGGACGGGCGGCGCAGGTGCCCGCGCTCCTCGAAGTAGGACAGGAAGGTCTCGCGGATCTCGGCGGTGTTCATCTTCGGAGCGCAGTCTATGGACGGAAAACGGCGGCAATAAGGGGGTGGATGCCGAAAAGCACCCCCTCGGTGCATTTCGGAATCACCCCCCTGGTGTCAGGCGATCGTTGCGTGCCCGACGATCAGATCGCCGTCCATGAGGGCGGCGGTCTGGCCCGGGGCGACGCCGGTGGCGGGCTCGGCGAGGTCGAGCGCAAGCGCGTCGCCCTCCCCCACCACCCGGCAATCGAGCGGCTTCGAGTGGTAGCGGACCCGCGCCCGCGTGACGCGGGCCGGATCGCGGTGGAAGACGGCGTCGCGGAGGGCGATCGTTCCGACGGCCAGCTCCTCGCGGGTCCCGATCGTGACCCGGTTCGAGCTCGCGTCGGTGGCGAGCACGTAGAGGGGCTCGGCCGCGGCGACCCCGATGCCGCGGCGCTGGCCGACGGTGAAGTGGTGGTGGCCGCGGTGGCGCCCGAGGACGCGGCCGCGGCGGTCGATCAGCTCGCCTTCGCGGTCGCGCAGGCGGCCATGGCGGAGGAGGAACGAGCGCCGGCCCTCGCCGGCGAGGAAGCACAGGTCCTGGCTCTCCCGCTTGGTCGCCACCGGCAGCCCGGCCTCCGCGGCGATCTCCCGCACCCGCGGCTTCTCCAGCTCGGCGAGCGGGAATCGCAGACGCGCCAGCGTCGGCGGCGCGAGCGCGGAGAGCATGTAGGACTGGTCCTTGGCGGGGTCGGCGGCCGCGGTCAGCAGCGGGCCCTCGCCGTCGTCGGCGACGCGGGCATAGTGGCCGGTCGCCAGCCCGCTCGCCCCGAGGCGCTCCGCCAGCTCGGCCATCGCGTCGATCCGCAGCTCGCCGTTGCAGCGCACGCAGGGGTTCGGGGTCTTCCCCGCCGCGTAGCCGGCGAGGAACTCGCCGACGACCGCGCTTCGGAACTCGGTCTCGAGGTCCATCGTCAGGTGCGGGATCCCGAGCGAGTGCGCGAGGGAGCGCGCCCCGAGCACGGCCTGCGGCGAGCAGCAGCTCTTCTCGCCGTCGGTGCGCTGGTCCGCCCACAACTTCAGGGTCACCGCGACGACCTCGTTGCCCGCCTCGCGCTCGAGGAGCGCCGCGACCGCGCTATCGACTCCGCCGGACATCGCGACCAGCACCCGGTCCGCAGCCGGCTCGGCCAAGGCCTCCCCGGCGGCAACCGCCGCTGTCAGCGCCCGGTGAAGAGCGTCGGCGGCGAGGTCGGCGGCATGGCGGCCCTGGACGCTCAGCCCGCCCAGCGCCTCGGCGACGTCGTCGGAGCGAATCGCCGCCGCCTCGAGCACGCTCGCGCCCTCGGCGAGCTCGGCGACCGCGGCACCGGCGGCTCGCGCCGCGGCGCAGCCCTCTGCGTCGAAGCGGACCGCATCGATCCGGCCCCCGTCGAGCACCAGCGAGACGCGAACGAGGTCGCCGCAGGCGGCACCCCCGGCGGCGCCGGAGCGCGACCGCGGGGGCGCCTGGCCGTGCCGGCTCGCGTCGGCGAGGTACGCCTGAAATACGTCCCGGTCCACGGTCGCCAGGGTACCCCTGCCGCTAGCCGAGAACGTTGAATCATCCATCTCCTACATGCCGGCGTCTCGGCGCGCTTGTGCCTGGTCGTTGTAGTAGCCGAGCTTCACGATCTTGCCGTTGCGAAACCTCGCGATCACGGCATCGTCGCGGGCGAGCTCGATCCGCTTCCCTTTCCGGTGACGAAAATCCGAAAGAGCGAGAGGATGATGTCGTCGCCGACCGGAGTAACCGATTGCTCTTCGGTCCTCCATGCCTCCCATGCGTCGTCCATCGATCCAGCCAGGCTCGATGAGAGTCGGCCCCGGTCGACTCGACTATGTCGCGGTCGTCGATCTCGATTTCGGCGAGATCTAGCTCAGCCTCGGCGGCCTCGTAGTCACCACGCTGGACGGCCTCTGTCCATCGTCGAAACGCTCTACGTTTTTTTCGCGGGACATCCCAGCGAAGTATCCGTTGATTTCCGGAGGCAGTCCGGCAGCCAGTCGGAATTCCGCACTCGCCTACGGGTCGTACGTGACGTTCTTGCCGTCGTAGAGCGCGTCCTCGACGGCGGTCTCGACGCTCTCGGGGCCTCGGAAGCCGTAGCTGACGGTCGCCTCGGGGACGTTGTCGGTGAGCTTTCGCGGGCGCAGGATGACGAGTGCGGGGGTGCGGTCGAGGCTGACGCCCTCGGTGATCCGGGCGTATTTCGACACGTCCTTCACCGGGACCACGAACGTCGCGATGTCGCCCCGCCGCTCGACCAGCGCGATGCTGGCGCGCAGCGCCTTGTCGTCGAGGCCCTTCTGCTTCTCGATGAAGAGCACGACGGCCTGGTTGCGGGCGTAGGCGACGACGACGTCCTCGGGCAGGCCCGGGCCGGGAACGAAGTTCGCGGCGACGTCGCCGGAGGGCGCGGCCGGTGCGGCAGGCACGGCGCTGGTCTCAGGCGCGGCCGGAGTGGGCGCGGCCGAGGAGGGTGCCGTGGCCTCGGGAGCGGCGTCCGCCGGCGCGGCCGCATCGCCCGCGGGCGCCGCGGGTGTGGCCGGCGCCGCGCTGGCCTCGGTCGCGGCGGGATCGGGTGGCGGCACCTCCTCGTCACCCCCGAGTACGCGGGTGAAGAGCAGGAAGGCGACGACGATCGCCATCACGCCGATGACGACGGCCTGGACGACCGGGTTCTCGTTGAGCGCCTTCCTCATCGAGCCACCGAGAAGTAAAGGGACTCCAGCCCGCCGTTACCGCCCGGTCTGCGAACCTGACGAAGCAGGTGGGTGTCTACCGGCGAGCCCACGGGCCCAACCGAGATCGACTCCCAGACCAATTGTGTTGGCTCACAATATGGACGGCTCGCGCACAGGCTCGAGCCCGAACGAAAGTTAGCACTGGTTCCGGTAGGCCCGTCGCCCATGTGACGTAATTCGGCGCGGGCGACGGATTACTTAAGTCCCGTCGTCGAGGAACCGCCAGAGAACGAGCTTGCCGGCCTCGAAATGGAGCTCGATCGCGACCGGGCTCGAGTCCGCGACCTCGCCGCCGTCCTTCCAGACGTATTGCGTCTGCCCGCGCACGATCACCCCTCCCCCGTCCTTCGCCTCCAGGTCCTCGACCGCGTAGCGGCGCTGCAGGTGGTCGTACTTGTTCGCCGCCCACGCGACCGCCTCGGCATGGCCGTGGCGGGCGCCGCGCGCGGTGTGGATCTCGATCCCCTCCGCGGCGAGCTCGCCGAACGCCTCCGTGTCGCCCTCGGAGAGCGCCGCGAGCACCTGCCTCGCCAGCGACTCCTCCTCCGCGGGCCCGCTCACTGCGGCGGGTTCGGCTCCGGCCGGGTGGCGTGCACTCGCAGCCCGAGGTCGCGCAGCTGGATCTCGTCGACCGGAGCCGGCGCCCCGGTCAGCAGGTCGGAGCCGGATGCGGTCTTCGGGAAGGCGATCACGTCGCGGATCGAGGACGCGCCGGCGAGGCGCTGGACGAAGCGGTCGAGCCCGTAGGCGATCCCGCCGTGCGGGGGCGCCCCGTAGCGAAGCGCCTCGAGCAGGAAGCCGAAGCGCTCGCCGGCCTCCTCGTCGGAGATCCCGAGCGCGCGGAAGACCTGCCGCTGCGTGTCCGAATCAGAGACGCGGATGGACCCGCCGCCGAGCTCCTGTCCGTTCCAGACGACGTCGTAGGCCAGCGCCCGCGCCGAGCCCGGGTCGTCGGGGTCGAGCTCGCCGTCGGGCGAGGTGAAGGGATGGTGGAGCGGATCCCAGCGCTTCTCCGTGTCCGACCACTCGAAGAGCGGCCAGTCGACGATCCAGAGGAGGTGCTCCTCGCCCTCGGGGATGAGCTCGAAGCGCTCGGCGAGGTCGAGCCGGAGCTGGGCGAGGACGGCGTCGGCGACCGGGCGCTCGTCGGCGACGAGCAGCAGCAGGTCTCCCTCCTCGGCCCCGAGCGCCTCGTTGAGGCCGCGCAGCTCGTCCTCGGAGAGGAACTTCGCCGTCGGCGAGCGCCAGCCGTCCCCCTCGCGGAAGGCCCAGACGAGCCCCTTCGCGCCGAGCTCCTGGGCGCGGCCGATGAGGCCGTCGAGCGCGGACCGCGGCATCTCGCGCTTGCCCGCGTTCAGCCCGCGCACCGCTCCGCCGGAGGAGACCACCGAGTGGAAGACCTTGAACTCGGTCTCGGCAACCACGTCCGAGAGCGTGACCAGCTCGAGCCCGAAGCGCGCGTCGGGCCGATCGGTGCCGTAGCGCTCGATCGCCTCGTCGTAGGGGATGCGCGGCAGCGGCAGCTCGATCGCAGGCCCGCCGACGCGCTCGAAGACATGGGCGAGCATGCGCTCGTTGACGTCAAGCACGTCCTCGACGTCGACGAACGACATCTCCACGTCGAGCTGGGTGAACTCGGCCTGGCGGTCCGAGCGCATCGCCTCGTCGCGGAAGCAGCGGGCGATCTGGAAGTAGCGCTCGAAGCCGGAGACCATCAGGAGCTGCTTGAAGAGCTGCGGCGACTGCGGCAGGGCGTAGAACGCGCCGGCCTCGTTGCGGCTGGGCACGAGGAAGTCGCGCGCGCCCTCCGGCGTCGAGCGGGTCAGCGCCGGCGTCTCGATCTCGAGGAAGCCCTCTCCGTCGAGGAACTCGCGCATCGCGCTGGTCACCCGGGCCCGCAGCGCGATCGCGCGCTGCATCGGCTCGCGGCGCAGGTCGAGGTAGCGGTGGCGCAGGCGCATCTCCTCGCCGACCTCGCCCGAGAACCCCTCGATCTCGAACGGCGGGGTGTCGGCGTCGGCGATCAGGTCGGAGGCGGTGACCCGGAGCTCGACCGCTCCGGTGGGGATCGACTCGTTGACGGTCTCGGGGTCGCGCTTCACGACCTCTCCGGCGGCGGAGAGCACGTCCTCGGCGCGCAGCCGGTGGGCGAGGTCCTTCGCCTCCGCCGACTCGTCGGGGTCGAAGACGAGCTGGACGAGCCCGGTGCGGTCGCGCAGGTCGACGAAGATCAGGCCGCCGTGGTCGCGGCGGCGATGGACCCACCCGGCCACGCGCGCCTCGCTGCCGACGCGCTCGGGCAGCACCTGGCCGCACCAGGTGTCCCGGTAGCCGTTCGCCCTCAGGACCGGGAACTCGCTCACCCGATCTCCTCCACGACCCTCGCCGGATCGACCGGTCGCTGCTCGCCGGTCTCCATGTCGCGCAGCTGCGTGTCCCCGTCCTCGCCGAGGATGACCGCCTTCGCCGCGCCCACGCGGTTGGCCTGCTTCATCTGCCCCTTGATGCTGCGCTCGGCGAGGTCGAGGTCGGCGGCGAGACCGGCGCGGCGCAGCTCGACGGCGATCGCCAGCGCGCGCTCGCGCTGGCCGTCGGCGGCGACGACGAAGATGTCGGCGGCCGCCCCGCCCTCGGCCTCGGGGATCGCGAGCAGGATGCGCTCGATCCCCGCCGCCCAGCCGCAGGCCGGCGCCTCGGGGCCGCCGAGCTCGGCGACGAGCCCGTCGTAGCGGCCCCCGCCGCCGAGGGCGGCCTGGGCGCCGAGCTTGTCGGATTCGAACTCGAAGACGGTGCGGGTGTAGTAGTCGAGGCCGCGAACGAGCGTGCCGTCGAGCTCGTACTCGACCCCGGCGCGATCGAGGTGCCCGCGAACCTCGGCGAAATGCGCGGCGTCCTCGTCGGCGAGGCGGTCGATCATCCGCGGCGCCTCGGCCATCACAGCCCGCGTTCCCTCGTCGTCGGCGTCGAAGGCGCGCATCGGGTTGGCGTCGATCCGCTCGCGCACGTCGCGCGAGAGCTCGCCCTCGTGCTCGCGCAGGATAGCCCTTGAGCTCCTCGCGGTACTCGGCGCGCGAGTCCGCGGTGCCGAGGCTCGAGAGCCGCAGCCGCAGGCCCTCCACGCCGAGCCCCCGCAGGAGCTCGTCGAGCAGGATCACCTGCTCGGCATCGACCAGGGGCGATTCCGAACCGATCGCCTCGACGTCGATCTGGTGGAACTGCCGAAAGCGGCCCGCCTGCGGCGCCTCGTAGCGGAAGTAGGGGCCCCAGCTCCAGAGCTTCACCGGCTGCGCCAGCTTGTGCATCCCGTGCTCGACGTAGGCGCGACAGATCGCGGCGGTGGCCTCGGGGCGCAGGGTCACCGAGCGACCGCCGAGGTCCTCGAAGGTGAACATCTCCTTGCGGACGATGTCGGTCGCCTCGCCGACCGATCGCGAGAACAGCTCCGTGTCCTCGAAGATCGGCGTCTCGATCCGGCCGTAGCCGGCCCGGCCGCAGATGGCCCGCGGCGGCGGCATGGATGCGCGCGCGGCGCACGGACTCCGACGGCAGGACGTCGAACGTCCCCTTCGGGGCTTGGAAGCGGCCGGCCATCGCGCGGCGAATCTAGTGGACTTAGCGGGCGAGTTCCGCCAAGAAAGGGTTCGTCGCGCGCTCGGCGCCGAGCGTCGTGATCCCCATGTGGCCCGGATAGACGGTCGTGTCCTCCGGGAAGCCCTCGACGAGCAGGCGCAGGCTCTCGAGCAGCGTCGGCCCGTCGCCTCCGGGGAGGTCGACGCGGCCGACCGATCCCTGGAAGAGGACGTCGCCGGAGAAGAGCGCCCGCTCGTCGGCGATCGAGAAGGTGACGTGCCCAGGGCTGTGTCCCGGGGTGTGGATCACGTCGATCTCCATGCCGGCGAGCTCGAGCTTCTCGCCGCCCGAGATCGTCTCGTCGGCGTCGTAGGACTCGTACGGGCCGAAGCCGGGCCAGGGTATGTAGGCCATGATGTCCGCGAGCACCGGCACCTCGAGCTCGGGGCAGTAGACCGGGGCGCCGGTCGCCTTGGCGACGGGAGCGACGGCGCCGATGTGGTCGAAGTGGGTGTGGGTGAGCAGGATCGCGTCGACGCCGACGCCCATCTCCTCGACCGCGCCGAGGATCCGCTCCGGCTCCTCGCCGGGATCGACGACGAGCGCCCGGTCGGAGTCGTCGCGGCGGAAGACGAAGCAGTTCTCGGCGACCTGGCCGACGGTGAGCATGCGCACGTCCATGGGCGATCAGGTTAGGGCTCCGGCGGGCCCGGCGGGGCCCCTAGGCCTTGGCCTTCTCTTCCTTCGCCTCGAGCCGCTTCTTCTCTTCCCGGCGCAGCTTCATCCGGTAGAAGAAACGGTCCATGTAGTAGCCCATCGGGATGTAGGCGAGCAGCATGAAGGCCGAGAGGCCGAACGCCTGCAGGAAGGGCTGGCGGAAGAGCAGCACGAGCAGGAGCAGGAAGATCCCGCTCGCGATGAGCGCGCGGTTGACGGCGCCGCGCCAGGTGGGCGGCGAGCCGACCCGCTCGGACACACGCTGGGTGCGGCTCGAGCCCTTCTTCGAGCCGCGCGATCGCGCCTGAGCCTTCGCCTCGGCACGGCTGCGGGGACGGCTGCGGCGGGCGCCGACCCTGCCGCCCTGGGTACCGCGCTGCTTGCGCTTCCGCCTCTTCGCTGTGCCCGGCATCGGACCTGAGATTACCGTTCCAGGCTCTCGAGGCGCCCCTCCAGCAGGTGCGCCTCGACGTCGGGGTCGACGAGCGCGACGTCGTCGGGGAAGCCGCGCATCGCCGCCCTCGGGACGAGCCCGACGATCTCCGCCGACGTCGCCCGCGCGCCGAGCGGCTCGGCCAGGCGGCGCACCTCGGCGACCACCTCCCCCAGGGTGATGCGGAACGGGTCGTGGACGTTGGTCGAGACCTGGGTCACGCCCTCGAACGGCAACCCGATCGCCCGCACCCCCGGGAGCCCGCCGCCGGACTCGCGGATCCCGGCGGCGACGACCCGCGCGAGCTTGGGGTCGGGCGCGTCGAGGAAGACGTTGAAGGCGGCGAGCGGGGGCCGCGCGGTGACGAGCACCGCACCGGCGGTCGGGTGGGGCACCGCCGGCCCGCGGTCGGGGGCGAGCTCGCCGGCGGCCATCCGCTCGCGCAGGCGCGGGAGCCCGCCCTCGCGGAAGTAGGCGCGCTCGCGGCGCTCATCCGTGCTCGCCAGCTCGCCGTAGAGGAAGACGGGGAGCTCGAGCTCGGCCGCGAACCGGTCGGCGACGGCGAGAGCCGCGGCGCGGGCGGCGTCGCGGTCGCCCTCTTCGCAGGAAGACGAGCGGGCAGACGTCGATCGCGCCGACGCACGGATGGGCGCCCTCGTGGGCGGCCATGTCGATCTCCGCGACCGTGGCGGCCGCGCCACCGAGGAGGGAGTCGGCGAGCGGCCCGGGCTCCCCGGCGAGGGTGACGACCGTGCGGTTGTGGACCTCGTCGAAATGGAAGTCGAGAAGCGCGGCGGGAGCGAGGAAGGCGTCGACGAGGCGCTGCACCTTGGCCAGCTCGCGGCCCTCGGAGATGTTCGGGACGGCGAGCAGCAAAGGAGCTCCTAGACGAGCAGCTTCCCGTCGACGAGCAGCGGCTCGCCGTCGACCCAGACCTCGGCGTGCATGACGACGCAGTCGAGGTGGACTGGGACCTGGACCGTGCCGCCGATCGCGGCCGAGGCGCCGAAGGCGACGTGGGCGGTGCCGAGGATCTTCTCGTCCTCGAGCACGTTCCCGGTGAGCTCGGCGCGCTCGTTGGTGCCGATGCCGAGCTCGGCGACGTTGGCGCCGTCTTCGCCGTGAGCGGTGAGCAGGTCCCAGAGGAGCGCCCCCTCGGGCCCCTCGGCGCTGCGCAAGTATCCGTCCTCGACGCTCAGCTCGACCGGCTCGCCGGGGATGCCGACACCGGCGATCGTCCCGTCCACCACGAGCGTGCCGCTGGTCGTGCCCTCGACCGGGGCGATGAACCCCTCGCCGCAGGGCAGGTTGCCGAATGCCGCCGGGGCGGTGAGCTCGCCAGCGTCGGGGATCGCCTCGCGGCCCTCGAGCCCGATCCGCAGGTTGGAGCCGTTCGGGCAGGTGAGGCGCGCCTCGGCTCCCGCGCTGAGCCGGTCGGCGATCGCGCCGCCGTTTCGGCGAAGGCCATCCATGTCGGCGCTCATCACCCGCGCGAGCATCTCCTCGGTGACGCCGGGCAGGGTCGCGATCCGCGCGCCGGCCTCGGAGGCCGCCTTGCGCGCGGCGGTGTGCGAGAGCGACTGGCGCGTCGGCGCGAGGACGACGTCGGCGGCGAGCATCGCCTCGGCGATCGACCGCGGCGGCTCGCCCGCGTGCGAGGCGCGCTCCGCCATCGTCGCCAGCACGGCCTCGGCGCCGGCGGCCTCGGCCTCGTCGCGCAGGCGCTCGCCGAGGTCGGCGGTCGCCGGGTTCGCGATCACCAGGACCTCCTCGCCCTCGCGGACGCCGAGGCAGTCGCGCACGACGGCTGTGATCGCGCGATCGAGGTCGCTCAC
>CAWJOD010000019.1:0-174196 GCA_963844425.1 uncultured Thermoleophilia bacterium
CCTCGCTCGGGATCGCGTTCGAGGTCGTCGTCCCCGGCGTCGATGAGCTCAGCGAGGGCCCGCCGGCCGAGACGGTCGTCGAGAACGCGCTGCTGAAGGCCCGTGCAGGCGCCGAGCTCGCCCCGCAGGCGCTCGTCCTCGGCGTCGACACGGACGTCGTCCTCGACGGCCGGATGCTCGGCAAGCCGGACGGACGAGGCGGCGGCTCGGGAGCGCCTGGAGGCCCTGTCGGGGCGGACCCACGAGGTCCTCTCCGGCCTCGCGCTGATCGCGCCCGGGGGAGCGGAGCGCACCGGCGCTCGAGCGCTCGCTCGTCACCTTCCGCACGATCGATCCCGACACCATGGAGGCCTATCTGGCCTCCGAGGAATGGCGAGATCGGGCCGGCGGGTACGCGATTCAGGGCCTCGGCTCGATCCTGGTCGAAAAGCTCGAGGGGGACTTTTCGAACGTCGTCGGGCTGCCCGTCGGGGCACTTCTCGGCATGGCTCCTGCAGCTTTCGCCAAACCCTAAAGCGAAGAATTACCCTTAGGGTTCGCATCCCCGCTTGCAGTGCGGGTTTCAGGCATGCCGAAGGTCCGCTACTATCGACTCGCTTGGTGGGGGTGCGACCACCGTCCTCGAGTAGCGCAGAACCCGGGGCCGGTCCTGCCGGCTGAAGCTTCGCCGTACCTGAACGCCGTACCTGAACTTTCCCATGGGTGTTCTCGAGCTATCTGACTGGATTCGGCGGCCGCGACATGGCGGTCGATCTCGGCACCGCGAACACGCTCGTCTACGTGCGCGGCCGCGGCATCGTGCTCTCGGAGCCCTCGGTCGTCGCGGTCGACTCGCGAAACGGCGATGTGCACGCGGTCGGCCTCGAGGCGAAGCGGATGCTCGGCCGCACCCCGGGGACGATCAGCGCGATCCGCCCGCTCAAGGACGGCGTGATCGCCGACTTCGACGTCACCGAGCAGATGCTCCGCCACTTCATCCAGAAGGTCCACCAGAACCGCTTCGCCCATCCCGCGCGTCGTCGTCTGCGTGCCCTCCGGCGTCACCGGGGTCGAGAAGCGCGCCGTCGAGGAGGCCTGCCTCTCGGCCGGCGCCCGCCAGGCCTACCTGATCGAGGAGCCGATGGCGGCGGCGATCGGCGCCGGGCCTCCCGGTGGCCGAGCCGATGGGCTCGATGGTCGTCGACGTCGGCGGCGGCACCAGCGAGGTCGCGGTGATCTCGCTCGGCGGGATCGTCGTCTCGCAGTCGATCCGGGTCGGCGGCGACGAGATGGACGACGCGATCGTCAACTACTGCAAGCACACCCACAAGCTCCTGATCGGCCAGCAGACCGCCGAGGAGGTGAAGCTCGAGCTCGGCTCGGCGGCGCCGCTCCCGGAGGAGATCACCACCGAGATCCGCGGCCGCGACATGGTCTCGGGCCTGCCGAAGACGATCATGCTGCGCTCCGAGGAGGTGCGCGGCGCGCTCGAGGAGCCGATCGGCCAGATCATCGGCGCGGTCAAGGACACGCTCGACCGCACCCCGCCCGAGCTCGCCGGCGACATCATGGACCGCGGCATCACGCTCGCCGGAGGCGGCGCGCTGCTGCAAGGCTTCGAGGAGCGCCTGCGCGAGGAGTGCCAGATGCCGGCCCAGATCGCCGAGTCCCCGCTGACCTGCGTCGCGGTCGGCTCCGGCCGCTCGCTCGAGGAGTTCGAGGCGATGCACAAGGCGCAGCGAAACTCCGGGAGGCGCCGGTCGAGCTTTTCAACGGCCGGCTAGCGAGGCGCGTGGATGTATCGCAAGCAAGTCCGCCGTCGCCGGGCGGTCCTCGTAGCGCTCGTGATCGTCTCGCTGATCCTGCTCTCGCTGAGCTTCTCGGAGGCGGAGAGCGGCCCGATCCACTCGGTCCAGCGCGGCCTCGCTTCGGTCTTCGGGCCGATCGAGGAGGGCGCGGGGAGGGCGCTGAAGCCCGTGCGTGACGCTGATCAACTGGTTCGACGAGACCTTCGACGCCCGCGGCGAGAACGACCAGCTCCAGGAGGAGCTCACCGAGCTGCGCGCCGACGTGACGTCGACGCCGAGGCGGTCCAGGCCGAGAACGACGAGCTGCGCAAGGCGCTCGACTTCAAGACCAACGGCGGCATCACGGGCTACGAGCAGGTGACCTCGCGGGTGATCGCCCGCTCGCCGACCGTCTGGTACTCGCAGGTCACGATCGACCAGGGCTCGAGCTCGGGCGATCGAGCGCGACGACCCGGTCGTGACCGGCGACGGGCTCGTCGGCAAGGTCTCGGACACGACCGCGGGCACGGCGCAGGTGACGCTGATCACCGACCACCGCAGCGCCGTCTCCGCCCGCATCCTGCGCGACGGCCCGCTCGGCGTCGTCAAGCCCGAGGTCGGCGACCCCGACGACCTCCTGCTCGACTTCATCCAGGAGGACCGCGAGGTCTCGCAAGGGCCAGCGCCTGGTCACCGCCGGCTCGACCGCGTCCGACCTCGAGTCGCTGTTCCCGCCCGGGATCCCGATCGGCGAGGTGACCGAACGCCGAGATCCAGGCCCAGGACACCTACCAGCGCGTCCACGTCAAGCCGTTCGCCGACCTGCGCGACTTCGAGTACGCCCAGGTCCTGACGGGGGGTCCCGAGTGATCATCACCTGGCAGGTCGCCCTGCGGATCGCCCTCCTGATCGTCTTCGGGGTGGTGCTGCAGCTCTCGTTCTTCTCGGAGATCACGCTGCTCGGCTCCACGCCCGGACGTGCTGCCGGTGCTCGCCGTCGCCCTCGGCCTGCTCGGCGGCGGTGTCGTCGGCGCGGTCTGCGGCTTCGCCCTCGGCCTGCTCACCGACTCGCTGCTCCTGCAGACGCTCGGGGTCTCCTCGATCGTGCTGCTCACCGTCGGCTATCTCGCCGGCCGCTGGCGCGAGAGCTTCGACATCACCAGCGCCTTCGTGCCGCCGCTCCTGACCGGCGCCCTGGCCCTCTTCGGCGCGACGATCTTCGCCGCGATCCAGCTGATGCTCGGGGTCGAGTCGCCGGTGAGCCTGCTCGTCATCCGCGAGATCCTCGTCAAGGGTCTGCTCGCGGCGCTGCTGGCGATCCCGATCTACCCGTTCGTCCGCTTCGTGCTGCGCCCGGCCCTCGTCGACGACACCCGCCGCGGTCCGCCGGCCGCAGGCGATCCCTCATTCCGATCCGAGCCGCTTAGGAAGATCTAACCACCGATGGCTACCGACTGACCCATGTACCTCCGCGACGACGACAGGCCGCAGCGCATGACCTCGCAGTTCGCGCTGCGCGTCGCCATCCTCGGCGGCGGCGCGCTGGTGATGTTCTTCATCATCTTCTTCCGGCTCTGGTACCTCGAGGTGCTGACCGGCGACAAGTACCTCGACCAGGCCCAGAACAACCGCGTGCGCGAGGTCAAGGTGCCGGCGCCGCGCGGGAGAGATCGTCGACCGCAACGGCGAGGTCCTGGTCGGCAACCGCACCGCGCTCGCGCTCCAGGTCAAGGCCGACGAGCTGCCCGCGAACAACAAGGACGAGGCAGCAGGTGATCGAGCCGGCTCGCCGACGTCACCGGGATGTCGGCGGAGCGGATCGAGAAGGAGATCAAGGAGCAGACCAAGGAGCTGCCGGCGAGCCCGGTGACGCTCAAGCGCGACGTGCCCTACGAGCTCGTCCTCTACCTCCAGGAGCGCCAGCAGGAGTTCCCTGGCGTCTCGGTCGAGCGCGTCTACGTGCGCAGCTACCCGCAGCGGCAACCTCGCCGCCCACATCTTCGGCTACGTCCGCGAGGTCGAGCCCCGAGAGCTGAAGGAGCCCCAGTACAAGCGCCTCGACCCCGGCGACACGGTCGGCAAGACCGGCGTCGAGCTCGCCTACGACTCCCAGCTGCGCGGCCAGTCCGGGCGCGACCCGCGTGCAGGTCGACGCGCTCGGGCGGCCGAAGGGCGAGCCGCTCTCCGACGAGCCGCCGGTGCCCGGGCAACAACCTGCGCCTCACGATCGACTCCGGACCTCCAGCAGACGGGCGAGGCGGCGATCGGCCAGTTCGGGCTGCCCGGCGCGTTCGTGGCGATGGACGTCGACTCCGGCGAGGTCCTCGGCATCGGCTCGACCCCGACCTTCGACCCGTCGATCTACTCGAAGCCGACGATCTCGCAGAAGATCGTCGACTACCTCAACTCCGAGGAGACGGACGCGCCGCAGACGAACCGCGCGATCCAGGGCCTCTACCCGACGGGTTCGACCTACAAGCTGATCACCGCGACCGCGGCGCTCGAGGAGGGCCTGATCACCCCGGACGAGATCGTCGACGACCCGGGCGAGTACACGGTCGGCGGCGTCACCTTCGAGAACGCCGGGCGACGCGCGTGAACGGCGCGATCGACATGCACACCGCGCTCCAGGTCTCCTCCGACGTCTACTTCTACAAGCTCGGCCACGAGGCGAACACCGAGCAGCAGCCGATGCCGATCCAGGAGTGGGCGGGCCGGCTCGGGCTCGGCAGCCCGACCGGGATCGACCTGCCCTCGGAGCTCTCCGGCCTGATCCCGACCCCGGAGTGGCGCAACGAGCTCTACAAGGACGGGGCAACACCGACCGCCCCTGGAGCGCCGGCGACAACATCAACCTCTCGGTCGGCCAGGGCGACCTGCAGGCGACGCCGCTGCAGATGGCGGTCGCCTACGCGACCGATCGCCAACCAGGGGCTGGTCCCGCGACCGCACCTCGCGCAGCGGATCGAGGACGCGAACGGGCGCGTCGTCCAGGAGGTGACGCCGGCGCCGCGGCGCCAGCTCGACATCTCGCCCGAGACGCAGCAGCACGATCCTCAGCGGCCTCGAGTCGGCGGCGATGGAGCCCGAGCGGCACGTCCTACCCCGTCTTCGGCGGCTTCCCGGTCGAGGTCGCGGGCAAGACCGGAACCGCGGAGCGCCCGCCGTACGGCGACCAGTCCTGGTACGTCGCGCTGGCTCCCGCCAAGGATCCCGAGATCGTCGTCGCGGCCACGATCGAGGAGGGCGGCTTCGGCGCCGACGCCGCCGCGCCGGCGGTCCGCCAGATCCTCGAGAACTACTTCGACGTCAAGCCCGGCCAGGTCGACTACCGTCGGCGACGAGGCGGCGGTGGTCGAATGAGTCCCGACCGATCGCCCAGCCGCGCCCGCGGCCGCGCAGCTTCGACGAGCCGCGGACCGAGCCCGAGGCTCGCCCGCGCCTCGCCCACCTCGATCCGCTGCTCATGATCGCCGCGGTCGGATTGATCGGGTTCAGCGTCTTCACGCTCGCGCTGACGACCCAGGGTGACGTTCCCGGCGACCCTTACTACTACGCTGTGCGGCAGGCGATCTACGGCGTAGTCGGGATCGCCCTGATGCTGGGCCTTGCCCGAATCGACTACTCGCGGTTCCGCGAGCTCCGAGTCGGGCTCTATACCTTCATCATCGCGAGCATCGCGCTCGTCTTCGTCCTCGGCAACGCGACGCGGGGATCAAAACGATGGATCGAACTTCCCTTTTTCACATTCCAGCCGTCGGAGCTGGCCAAGTTGCTGCTGATGCTCGCACTCGCGGGCTTCGTCATCGACAGGGTCCGGCGCGACCTCGGAGTGGCAGCGGACCGCACGTCTGCTGCTGCTCGGGTTGATCCCGGCGGCGCTCGTATTGGTGCAGCCGGACCTGGGCACGGCCCTGGTCCTGGGCGTGATCGCGCTCTCGATTCTGTTCGTCGCCGGCATCAGGTGGACGCATTTCGCGTTCCTCGGTGCCGTTGCGGCGGGTGCGGTCGCGTTCGTTCTGGTCCTGGCCCCCGCCATCGGGGTGCCCGTGCTGCAGGGCTACCAGCAGGAGCGCCTGACCTCGTTTCTCAACCCGAGCGACGACCCCGGCGACTCCAGCTACCAAAGCAACCAGGCCTTGATCGCCGTCGGTGCCGGAGGAAAGACCGGCCGCGGCGACGAGTCCACTCAAACGCGGAACGACTTCCTGCCCGAGCACCACACGGACTTCATGTTCGCTGCGGTGGGCGAGCGCTTCGGATTCGTCGGCGCCGCGTTCCTTTTGTCCTTATACGCCCTGCTCATCTGGCGGGCGCTGCGCATCATGACCCTCTCGAAGAACTTGTACGGGAGCATGATCGCCGGAGCTGTTGCGGCGATGCTCATGTTCCAGGTCTTCGTCAACGTGGGGATGAATCTCGCGATCATGCCGGTCACGGGAATCACCCTGCCGCTGATGAGTTTCGGGGGTTCCTCCGCACTCGTCACGTTCATGGCGATCGGGGTCCTGCAATCGATTTACGTGCAGGCGCAGCTCACCTCCAAGAGCGGGGCCGGCCGGCTCAGAAGAGCCGGCCCCAATGCTCTTTGAGGTGAGATTGATTGCGTAAGCAGATATTGGTTTCGGTCGACCGCGGCGAAACGCGGGTGGCCGTACGTGAAGCCAAGGGTGCCGCCAAGCGCGGCGGCCGCGGCGGACAGGGCGCACAGAAATCCGGCAACAACGGTTTCCAGGTGGCGGAGCTCTACGTCGAGCGCCGCGGCCAGCGCTCGATCGTCGGCAACATCTACAAGGGCGTGATCGACAACGTCCTGCCCGGGATGGAGGCGGCGTTCGTCGACATCGGGCTGGAGCGAAACGGCTTCCTCCACGTCGACGAGATCGTCACCCCGGACGGCAAGGCCGCGCCGAAGCGCGGCCGCGGCAAGGGCCGGCGGATCGACGAGCTGATCAAGCCGAAGCAGGAGATCATCGTCCAGGTCGTCAAGGACCCGCTCAAGACGAAGGGCGCGAGGCTCTCGATGCAGCTCTCGATCGCCGGGCGCTACCTCGTCTACATGCCGCAGGGAGAGGGCGTCGGCGTCAGCCGCCGCGTCCCGGACTCCGAGCGCGACAAGCTGCGCCGCCTGCTCGCCAAGGTGAGCAAGGCGCGCAAGAAGGAGGTGCCGGGCGGGCTGATCGTCCGCACCGCCGCGCAGGGCGCCGAGCCGGAGGACTTCGAGCGCGAGATCGACTACCTGCTGAAGCTGCACGACGTCCTCGCCCGCCGGGCCGAGAAGGTCGAGGCGCCCGCGCTCGCGTTCCAGGAGGCGGACCTCTCGGTGCGGGTGCTGCGCGACGTCCTGCGCAGCGAGTTCGAGGGCGCCGTGATCGACGACCCGAAGCAGCATCAGCGGGTGACGAGCTTCTTCGAGCGCACCGCGCCGGAGCTGACCGAGTCGGTCGAGCTCTACGAGAAGCGCAAGCCGCTCTTCGAGGCCTACGACATCGACCGCACCTTCGAGGAGGTGCTCTCGCGCCGGGTCGACCTGCCCTCGGGCGGCTACCTGATGATCGACTACGCCGAGGCGCTGACGGTGATCGACGTCAACACCGGCTCGTTCACGGGGCGCGGCAAGGGCCGGCTCGAGGACACGATCACCAAGGTCAACGTCGAGGCCGCCGAGGAGGTCGTGCGCCAGCTCCGGCTGCGAGACATCGGCGGGATCATCGTCATCGACTTCATCGACATGGCGCGGGCGCGCAACCGCGACCAGGTGCTGAAGACGCTGAAGAAGTCGCTCGACCTCGACAAGACGAAGAGCTACGTGATGGAGGTCTCGCCGCTCGGCCTGGTCGAGATGACCCGGCAGAACGTCACCGACGGGGTCCGCGAGATCCTCACCCACCGCTGCCCCACCTGCGACGGCGAGGGCGTCGTCCTCAGCGCCGAGACCGTCGCCTTCGACGTCCTGCGGCGGCTGAACGACGTGATCGAGGAGAACCCGAAGCCCGACGCCTACCTGATCCGGGTCAATCCGAAGGTCGCCGCGGAGCTCCTGCGCGAGGACTCCGGACTGCGCGAGTTCGAGGAGGAGAACGACAAGCACTTCCACTTCGAGGGCGGCGACGCGCTGCCGATCGACACCTTCGAGCTGATCGAGTCCGGAACTCGCGAGGAGGTCGCGGCGCGGGCGCTGCCCTTCCAGGCCGACGACGAGGTGCTGGTCCAGATCGAGGAGCCGCACATGTACAACGCCAACGACGCGATCGCCCGCGTCGACTCCTACATCGTCTCGATCAAGGGCGCCGGTCGCTTCGTCGGCGAGCGCCGCATGGTCAGGATCGAGTCGGTGGACCGAGCGGCGGCGACGGCGGTGCTGCTCGGCGAGGACGGCGAGCCGCTGGAGATCGAAGAGCGGAGTTCCGACGAGGAAGCCCTAGAATCGACGCCTCGCAGAAGGCGTCGTGGCCGCCGTGGCGGCCGCGGACGCAAGTCGCCGGTCGCCAGTCGCCAGCCTGGGGACTCGGAAGCCGGCGATTGACACCGATGACCGATGAGTGATTACGCGATAGTCGAGAGTGGCGGCCAGCAGTTCCGCGTCGAGAAGGGCACGGAGCTGGTCGTCGATCGCGTGCCCGAGGACGAGGGCGCGAAGGTGCTGCTGCGCCCGGTCGCCTTCCTCGGCGACAGCGACCTCGTCGCCGCCGGGGGAGACCTCGAGAAGGTCAAGGTCGAGGCGACGGTCGCCGAGCACATCCGGGGCCCGAAGCTGACCGTGTTCAAGTACAAGGCGAAGAAGGGCTACCGCCGCCGCGCCGGCCACCGCCAGGACCAGACCCGGCTCGAGGTCACCGAGGTGAAGCTCCTGACCCGCAAGCCGGCGGCGAAGAAGCCGGCGGCCGAGAAGCCCGAGGCGAAGACGCCCGCGGCGAAGAAGCCCGCTGCCAAGAAGCCCGCCGCGAAGAAGCCCGCGGCCAAGAAGCCGGCGGCGAAGAAGCCCGCGGCCAAGAAGCCGGCGGCGAAGAAGCCCGCCGCGAAGAAGCCCGCGCAGAAGAAGGAGAGCGACTGATGGCGCACAAGAAGGGGCTCGGCTCGAGCCGCAACGGCCGCGACTCGAACCCGAAGATGCTCGGGGTGAAGGTCTTCGCGGGCCAGAAGGTCGGCGGCGGCGAGATCATCGTCCGCCAGCGCGGCACCCGGTTCCGCGCGGGCGACGGCACCGGCATCGGCCGCGACCACACGATCTTCGCGACCCGTCCCGGAGTGGTCGGCTTCAGCCAGTCACGCCGGGGCCGCGTCGTCTCGGTTGACGAATCCTGAGGACGACGCCGCAGTAGTCGAGGCGCTCCGCCGTGGGGACGCAGACGCGTTCTCCGGGCTCGTCGAGGAGCTCAGCCCGGCGCTGATTCGCCTGGCGATGGCCCACGTCTCCAGCCGCTCGGTCGCCGAGGAGGTCGTCGGCGACACCTGGATCGCGGTGATCGAGGGCATCGACGGCTTCGAGGGCCGCTCCGCGCTCCGAACCTGGATCTTCCAGATCCTGCTCAACAAGGCGCGCACCCGGGGAAAGCGCGAAGCCCGCACCCTCCCGTTCTCCTCGCTGCGGCAGGGACGCGACGACGACGCGCCCGCGGTCGACGCCGATCGCTTCCAGGGTCCCGATGGCGAGTACCCGGGGCAATGGGCGCGCCCGCCGGTCGCCTGGAGCTCTCCGGAGGAGCGGCTCGCCTCCGACGAGGCTCGCGACGTGATGCTGAAGGCGATCGCCGCCCTGCCCGCGCGCCAGCGTGAGGTGCTGGTGATGCGCGACGTCCAGGGGCTCTCCTCGGAGGAGGCGCGTAACGCACTGGACGTCGAGGAGACCAACCAGCGAGTGCTGCTTCACCGGGCGCGCTCGAAGGTCCGGGCGCGCTGGAGGAGCACTTCGACGAGGTCGGGGACAGATCGTGAGTGACAGCGAACGCAAGCGATGCGCTGCATCGAGGTCGTCGAGATCGTCACCGAATACCTCGAGCGCGCGCTGCGCGCGCCGAGGAGGAACGACGGCTCGAGGAGCACCTCGCAGTCTGCGAGGGCTGCGAGGCCTACGTCGCGCAGATGCGCCAGACCATCGCCGCGCTTGGCGCTCTCGACCGCCGGGCGCCCGGCCGGCTCGACGAGATCCTGGCGTCCTTCCGCGCGCGCCACGCGGGCGAGCGGCGGACCCGAGCGTGGCAGAGCCGCTTCGACCGCTGCCACCGAGCTTCGGCCGGACCCGCGACGCGCTGCACCGCGTCGCCGAGGAGCTGGTCGCGCCGGCGCGGAAGCCGCAAAACGAGATCGCCCTGACGCCGACGCCCGGCGGCTTCGGCACGCCGCCGTTCGAGTTCGAGGGGGAGCGAACCCGGGTCCGGGTCGACGGCACCGAGCTCGTGCTCGAGCAGGGAGGCGCCGAGCGCCGGACCGAGCTCGAGTCCATCGCCGCCGGCGGCGGAGCTGCTCGGGCCGGAGCTGCTGCCGGACGGACGTCCCCGTCGACGCAGGACGCCACTCGGGCTCGACCCCGCCTGCGCCGCCGCACTTGCGGACTTCTACGCGTTCTCCGCCGCGATTCTCGGCACGCTTTCGCGACGGGCTGCCCGGCGAGCGCCGAGCCGTCGCCGATCATCCTCTGGCCCGAGCACTTCGACGTCGCGCTTCGAGGCGGGCGCGGAGGACGCGGGACCAGCGCGCGAACTTCGGGGCCTCGCCGGGCGACGACCGACCACGCGGAGCCGTACCTCTACGTAGGCCCGTGGACCGCCGCCGCCGGAAGGCGAGCTCTGGAACGCGGCCGGCTTCCCGGGCGCCGAGCTGGGCTACGCCGGAGCTGATCGGCTCAAAGCGACCCGCTCCCCACGGCCCTCGACTTCCTTCGGACCCGTTCGAGGCTGCCCTCGCGAACCTAAAGCGGGGCCAGGCCCCGTTAACACTAGGTTTGGCGGGTGTTCGCGGATCGGGCGAAGATCTGGGTCGAGGGCGGCCGCGGCGGCAACGGCTGCGTCAGCTTCCGCCGTGAGGCTCACGTGCCGCGGGGCGGCCCCGACGGCGGCGACGGCGGCCGTGGCGGCGACGTCGTCCTCGTCTGCGACCCCTCGCGGCGAGACCTCGAGTCGCTGCGGCGCTCGCCGCACCACCGGGCCTCCAAGGGCGTGCACGGCCAGGGCAAGCAGCGCCACGGTGCCCGCGGCGAGGACCGGCTGATCCTGGTCCCGCCCGGGACGCAGGCGGTCGGCCTCGACGGCGAGAGCTTCGACCTCGTCGAGCCCGGCCAGCGGGCGATCGTCGCCGCGGGCGGCGCCGGCGGCCACGGCAACAAGCGCTTCGCGAACTCCACCCGGCAGGCGCCGCGGTTCGCCGAGCGCGGGCTCGAGGGCCGTTCGGGCTGGATCGAGCTGCACCTGAAGCTGCTCGCCGACGCGGGCCTGGTCGGGCTTCCCAACGCGGGCAAGTCCTCGCTGCTCGGCCGGCTGACCCGGGCGGCGCCGAAGGTCGCCGGCTACCCGTTCACGACGACCTCGCCGGTGCTGGGCACGCTCGAGCTGCCGGATCGCCAGCTCGTCCTCGCCGACATCCCGGGCCTGATCGAGGGCGCCGCCGAGGGCGCCGGGCTCGGCCATGAGTTCCTCGCCCACGTCGAGCGCTGCCGGATGCTCATCCACGTCGTCGCGATCGCCGACGAGGAGGGCGAGGACGCCTTCTCCCGCTACGGCGCGGTGCGATCGGAGCTGGGCGAGTACGGGCACGGGCTCGCCCGCCTCCCCGAGCTGGTCGTCCTCTCGAAGTCCGACCTGGTGCCGCCCGAGCGGGCCGAGGAGGCGGTCGCGCGGTTCCGCGAGCGCCTCGGCGACGCGGTCGGCGGCGTGCTCGCGACCTCGGCGGCTACGGGAGCGGGGCTCGACGAGCTCCGCGGCGCGATCGCCGCCAGCGTCCCCGACGCCCCGCCGCAGGCGCCGGTCGCCGACGCCGGCGCCCCCGAGTTCGAGGCCGAGCACCGGGTCTACCGGCCCGCGGGCGAGGGCGGCTACACGGTGGTCGAGGAGGAAGAGGGCGCCTTCCGGGTCGAGGGTCGCGGGGTCGAGCTGCTCCTCGCCCGCCACGACCTCGCGCAACGAGGAGGCGCTGGCCTACGTCGAGCAGAGGCTGAACGAGATCGGCGTGATCGCCGCTCTGCGCTCCGCCGGGTTCGAGGCCGGCGACGAGGTCCGGGTCGGCGAGGAGGCCTTCGAGCTGCATCCGTGACGTTCGGCCGCGGCCTCCGTTCGAGGGGTGATGCGGGCAACCGTCGCGTCGATAGCCGTGCTCGGAGTGGCAGCGCTTGCCGCGCTCGCCTCGGCGCCTGCCGCGCTCGCCGAGACGACCCGCGACGGCGACGTCTACGCGGAGCTCACCGGCTCCGAGGTGGTCCTCGGGAACGACCTGGTCGAGCGCCGCTGGACGCGCGAGAGCTTCGAGACCGCGGCGATGGTCGACAAGCGGGACGGGGGAGAGGCCTGGAGCGAGGGCCATCGCGACTTCACGATCGGGCTCGGCGCCGCCGAGCTCGGGAGCGAGAGCTTCAACGTCGGCGACGCCGAGGTCGAGCGCCTCCCGCGCGGCGGGCTCAGGCTGACGATGACCCTCGTCCCCGGCCCTCCGGCGGACGCGGCCGGCCTGGCGACGATCACCCGCGTCGCCGAGGCGTATCCCGGCGTCGCCGGCTTCCGCACGCAGACGACGATCGCGAGCGCCGCGCCGCTCGCGATCACCTCCGCGACCCTCGACGAGGCCGCGGTGGGCTCGACCGAGGCGACGATCACCGCCCTGCGCGCCGGCGCCGACTGGCGCGAGCCGGGGTACGAGGGACCGCCGCTCGCCGTCGGCGACGGTCACGCCGGGACCTGGCGCGACAGCAGCACGGCCGCGGCCGGCGAGGCGATCGAGGGGCCGGGAGAGTGGATCTCGGCAGCGCGCGGCGAGCGGACGTTGTTCATGTCGATGGAGCGCTACGACGCCCCTTCATCCCGCGCCTCCTACGACGGCGAGGTCGCCGGCGTCGGGGTCGAGTACGGGCGCGACGTCGCCTCGCTCGGGCCGTTCGAGGAGGAGGCCCACGTCGAGAACCCGCTGCCGGCGCTCCTGCCGGGCGGTCCCACGGGCCGCTTCCGCGTCGTCGCCCCCGGCGCGCCGCTCGCGCTCGAGCCGGTCTTCACCGGGTTCGCGGATCACGACGGCGACGAGCCCTGGCAGTTCCACAAGTACCTGACCGAGCACCGGACGGAGCCCTACGACCGCGGCGTCACCTTCAACTCCAACGGCACCGACGCCAACGTGATCTCGACCGGGGCCAAGGACGACGTCGACATCGCCACCGTGCGCGAGATCGCGCCGATCGCCCGCGAGATGGGGGTCGAGACCTTCATCCTCGACGACGGCTGGCAGGCGATCTCCGGCGACTGGTACCCGGACTCGCCCGAGCATCCCGAGCCGCGCAACGAGAGCGACCCGGTCAAGTTCGCGCCCCGCTTCCCCGATCCGCGCTTCGAGGCGGTCCGGGAGGCGATCGCGCCCATGAAGCTCGGCCTGTGGATGAGCCCGATGCATTTCAACCCGGCCTCGGAGACCTTCCGCCGCCACCCCGAATGGGCATGCACCCCGCTCGGCCAGGGGACCGCGGCCTACAACACCGCCGACCCCGAGTCCGGCTCGAACGAGGCCGGCATCGGCGCCTGGGGGCCGGACGCGATCCCGCACGTCGAGTCGCGCATCCGCGAGGCGATCGAGAGCTGGGGCGTGCGCTACTTCAAGTTCGACTTCCTGCACTGGTTCGACTGCGCCGGCCAGGGCGACGCCTACGAGTTCCGGGAGGCGTTCATCGCGATGCTCGACCGCCTCCGCGCCGATCACCCCGGCGTGACCCTGCAGATCGACGAGACCAACGACTACCGGCTCTTCCCGTACGAGTCGGTGAGCCGCGGCCCGACCTGGTTCCAGAACGGGTCGCCGGAGCCCGACCACCTCCTGCACAACCTCTGGAACCTGGGCGGGTACGTGCCGAGCTTCGCGATCGGCCAGCACTTCCTGGGCGCACGCCAGTGGGAGCGCTACCCGGTCGACACGCTGATGGCGGCCGCGCTGCCAGGCCACATGACGTTCTTCAGCGACCTGCGCGGGGTGCCGGCGGGCGTCGCCGCGCGGGCGGGGGAGTGGACGCGCTTCTATCGCGCCAACCGCGGGCTGCTCGGCGGCATGGTCTACCCGCTGCTCGCCGACCCGCTGGAGCGGGGGTGGACGGCGCTTCAGCCCTGGGACCCGGAGCGCGGTGAGGGCGCGCTGCTGGCCTTCCGCCAGCAGTCGGAGTCGCCCACGCAGCGAATCCCGCTCCGCAACGTGCCCCCGGATCGCCGCTTCGAGCTCTTCGAGGGACCGGGCGGTGCGCGGGTCGGCACCGCCACCTCGGCCGAGCTCGCCGCGGGCATCGAGGTCGAGCTTCCGCAGAAGGACACGGCGAAGGTGCTGGTGATCCGCGCGGTGCCGGAGGATCCGGCGCCCGGGCCGGGGACGGAGGGGACGGAGCCTGCCGAGCCCGCCGAGCCCGCCGAGACCCGAGGGGACAGTCCCCAACGCGCTCCAGGGTCCGCCGCCCGCTTCTCGATGCATGCGCGGGACCCGTCGCGGCGAGCGGCTGCGTGGTACCCCGGGCGATGACTGCATCGCCGGGGGCCGCGGCGACGACCGCCTGAGGGGCCTCGCCGGCGACGATCGAATCACCGGTGGTCCCGGGGCGGACGTCGTCAATTGCGGGCCGGGCGAGGATGTCGCCGTCGTCGATCGCGGCGACCGCGTGCGCGGCTGCGAGACCGTGAGGTAGAGGGGCCGGCGATGAGGCGCGAACCGGCGCGCGTGGCGGGGCTCGCATCTAGCCTCCCCGCCGGGATGCGCGCGAGGAGGGGGATCTTCGCGGGGGTGGCGACGCTCGTCGCCGTGCTCGCAATCGGGCCGGTCTCGCCGGCGCTGCGCCGGCGAGTGGCTCGCCGGCGACCTGCACGCGCACACGACCTACTCGCACGACTCCTACGGCGGCCCCGGAGACGACAACACCGGCCCCGAGGAGGCGTTCACCCTCGGCCACTCCGTCGCCAGCCAGTTCGCGGTCGCCGAGTCGCGGGGTCTCGACTTCCTCGCGATCACCGATCACAACGACGTCCGCTCCCAGTCCGATCCGGGCTGGCCCGAGCCGGGCGGCCCGGTGATCGGCGTGCCGGCCTACGAGAACTCGCTCGACGGCCACGCCCAGATGCTCGGCGCGACCCGCCTGATCGAATCCGGCTCGAGCGCCGCCGAGGTGCAGGCGGCGGCCGACGAGCTGCGCGCCGCTCCGTTCGACGGCGCCTTCCAGATCAACCACCCGGCCGAGGGCGCGACCGGCGCCGAGCTCGACTGGAAGCTCGGGCACGAGGTCGTCCCGGACTCGGTCGAGGTCTGGAACATCTCGCGGCTCTATCAGCCTCCGGCGCCGTCGGCGTCCGACAACGACTCCGCGATCCGCTTCTGGGAGGGCTTCCTCGACGCCGGCGAGCGCGTCGCCGCAACCGGCGGCTCCGACAACCACTACCTCGCGACGACGCCGATCCAGGGCGCCGGCCAGCCGACGACCTGGGTCTACGCCGAGGAGCGCAGCGCCGCCGGCGTCCTCCAGGGAATCCGCCGCGGCCACACCTTCGTCAGCCACCAGCCGCCGAACCTCGGCGGGCCCGGCCTCTTCATCGAGGCCGATGGGGACGGGGACGGCGGCTACGAGTCGATCGCGGGTGACGCGGTGCCGCCCTCGGCGGGCCTGCGCGTGCGCGTGACCGGCGCGCCGGGGACGATGGTGCGCCTCATCGGGACCGGCGGGGTGGAGCTCGGGGACCCGGTGCCGGTGACCTCGCCGCAGTTCGAGCATCGCTTCGAGGTCCCGGCCGGCGTCACCTGGGTCCGTGCCGAGGTCTTCTCCCCGGATGGGAGCGCCGAGCGCGAGGCCGCCTGCGACGACATCTTCGGCGACGGGACGACCTACTGCCGGAACGCGCTCGGTGCGCTCGCGCTGACCTCGGCGATCTTCATCCGCGAGCAGGCCGCGCCCGACCCCTCGCCTCCCGCAGCGCCCGGCCCCGTCGCAGAACCGGCTCCGGCCGGACCCGGCGCCGAGCCCGACGGCGGCGGTGCGGCGCTCTTCGCGCCCGTCACGGAGCCGGCCTGCAGGCGCGGCACGCGACGCGACGAGCGCATCAAGGGCACCCCGGCCGGCGACTGCCTCGCGGGCGGCCGCGGCGACGACCGGATCGCGGGCGGCGCCGGCGACGACCGACTCGCAGGCGGGCCAGGCGACGACCGGATCTCCGGCGGGCCGGGCGCGGACTCCGTCGATTGCGGCCCGGGCGCGGACGTCGCCCGCGTCGACGCCGCCGACCGGGTGCGCGGCTGCGAATCGGTCAAACGGCGGTGAGGCGTGATCTTCGCGGCGTTGGTCCGTTTGGAGGGGCGAGAGCGTGAACCAGGGGAGGAATGACTCGATGACAGGGATGTTCGATCGCAGGCTCGCGGCGCTCGTCACGGCGCTCGTGTTCGCCGTCCTCGGCGCCGGCACGGCCCAGGCACAGGTGACGGCGGGCGCGGCCAAGGTCGACGCCTCCTGGCACGTCGGGGCCTCCGCGGGCCAGTACGCCGGCGACTGCGCCACCGACGCCGCGGGAGAGATCCAGGAGGCCTTCGAGAACGAGGGTCCGGAAGGGGCGGTTGGCGTCGCTCCCGAGGCGGTCGCCGAGCACGCCTGCGCGTTCGGCATCGATGCAAAGGACGGCACCTACGACCCGACCGCCCACTCGACCCGCCGGGCGAAGTCCTACGGCCTGCAGTCGCGCCTCGACGTCCGCGCACTCGTCATCGACGGCGGCGAGGGCGCCCCGGTGGCGATCGTCAAGACCAATCAGTACATCCCGCAGGACCTCCTCTACCGCCGCGCCGCGCAGATCCTCGAGCAGCGCACGCTCACCCAGACCGCAACGGGGGAGACGCCGGATTGCCCGGTCACGCGCGAGACGCTGACGATGGCGGCGACCCACAACCACTCCTCGCCGATGTACTCCTCGACCTCGTGGGGGGTCTGGGCGTTCCAGGACGTCTTCGACATCCGCTTCTACAACTACCTCGCGGAGCGCATCGCCGATGCGGTCGTGAAGGCCTGCGACGCGCGTGAGCCCGTTCGCGTCGGAGCGTCGGTCGGCTCCTTCGACAAGACCCACCGCCATTCGTTCGGTCCCGCCGTCGCCGACGACGGTACCCCGGCGGGCTACCCGCAGAGCGAGACCGACCACGACCTGACCGTGGTCCGGTTCGACACCCTCGACGGGGAGCCGCTCGCCAACCTCGTCAACTTCAGCCTCCACCCGGAGTTCCTCGAGGGCAACGACCTGCTCTCATCCGACTACGTCGCGCCGCTCGAGCGGATCACCGACCGCGCGACCGGGGCGATGACCGTGTACACGCAGGGCGCGGTCGGCACGGCCGAGCCCGAGAACTCGACCTACCACTCGATCCACGAACGCCTCGAGTTCTCCCACCGCGACTACGCCCAGTCCGAGTACGCGGCGAGCCTGATGTCGAAGAAGATCGTCGACGTCTGGCGCGACGTCGAGGCGGGCACGCCCGAAGACAGCGGCCGCTTCGTCCCGTTTGCCTCCGACATCCCGGTCGAGATGTCCGACCGCTGGTATCCCGGGGCCCTTCTCCCATCCCTATCCGGGCGTCTCCAACTGCCGCACGGACTCGCTCCTCGGCGACGGCGCCGGCGTCCCGATCGCGGGCCTGCCCGACTGCGAGCGGCTGCCAGGCGGCCTGTCCACGTTCTCCGACGCACTCGGGGTGCCCGACGTGCCGCCCGAGGACCAGGACGGCGATCCCGGCCTGACGACGGACGACTTCCAGGCCGTCGGCGTCCCGGTTCCGGAGAACTACTCGGCGCCGTCGTACACCGGGCTCGAGGAGGACATCGACATCCACCTGCAGGGGATCAGGCTCGGCGAGATCTACCTGCCGATCTGCTCGTGCGAGCAGTGGTTCGACCAGTCGAAGAACATCGAGACGCGGACCGACACGGTCGCCGGCAACGAGTGGAAGGGCTACGACTGGGGCGCGAGCTGCACGAAGCGCGGGCGACGGCACCTACCGGCCCTACGACGAGCCCGGCGAGAGCGGCACCGGGACCTGGAACTGCCCGAACCCCGGCGACCCCTCGCAGATGCTGCCCCCGGTCACCGACCACGAGCTGCGACGGATGCGGGCGCAGGTCCTCAACCCGGCGAACGGCTGGAACGACGCCGAGAACGTGCTCGAGCGCGGAGTCGGAGCCCACCGAGGTGACCGAGATCAAGGGCAACTTCACCCAGGACGACGACGACACCTCGGCCGCGCTCGGCTACACGCTGACGGTGCCGATCTCGATGGCCAACGACTACAACGGCTACATCGCGAGCTACCGCGAGTACCAGCGCGGCGACCACTACCGCAAGGCGCTGACCGGGTGGGGCCCGCACTCGAGCGACTACATGGCGTCGCGCCTCGTCACGATCGGCCGCCAGTTCAAGGACCCGGACGTCGAGCTGCCGACCGACCAGCAGCAGGAGGAGCCGCTGGCGGCGAAGGCGGAGGCCGACCAGGCGATCAACGACGTCCGCGCGCAGGCGCTCGGCAACGCCGGCAAAGCGGCGATCGCGGCGTACGAGGCCGGCCTGCCGGACGACGGTGGCGAGGCCGGGGCGGCCGAGGACGGCCAGCCCGAGGACATCGAGCGCTTCGACGCGACCTTCTTCACCTGGATCGGCGGCTCCAACTACACCGACGACCCCCACGTGCAGGTGCTCCGCAGGACCGCGGGCGGCGGGTGGGAGCAGTGGGCCGACCAGTCCGGCGAGCTGCCGGTGACGGTCGAGTTCCCGCAGGGGCCGGAGTCGGCGCCGGGGTACGCGGCCGGCGAGCAGCAATGGCGCTGGACGGCGCATTTCGAGGCCTTCGTCGCTCCCTTCGACGTCGGCAGGCCGGAGCGGGCGACTCCCCCCGGCACCTACAAGTTCGTCGTCGCCGGCGAGCGCCGCGAGGGCCACGCCGCCGTCCCGTACGAGATCGAGTCGGAGACCTTCGAGGTCGCGGCCCTGGGACGGGATCACGGTGGCGCGACCTGCGGGCGGAGCCGGACGGCCGGGTGAGCTTCGCGGTCATCGGCCCGGCGCCGCCGGCGGAGGGCGCTGATGGCGAGATCGACTACCCCGACAGCTATGCGCGGCGATCCGCGGGCAGCCAAGTTCATCCGCGAACGAGCGGGTGACGGTCACGCGCCGCGGCGAGTCCGAGACCTTCTGCTTCACGTGCTCGTTCCGTCCCTGGCTCGACGCCGGCGACGCCGAGAGCGCCAAGGTGACATTCGTCGGCGCCGGCGGGGAGACGCGAGATCGTGCCGGCGGTCCGCGAGGGCGACCGCTGGGTCACCGAGCGCCCGCTCGCCGATGGCGAGAGCGCGTTCGTCGCGCCCGGCTGCGTCACGGACGAGTACGGCAACTTCAACGGCGCCGGCTCCGGCGCCGCGGTCGGCGCCTCGAGCGAGGTCCCCGCGGATGCGCCGGCGTGCGTCGCGAGCCGCCCGCCGAGGAGCCGCCGCCCAGCGAGCCTCCGCCCACGGAGCCGCCGCCGAGCGGTGGCGGAGGGGACGACGGGGCGCTGCCCGGAGGCGGCGACCACGGGGACGGCGGCGCGCTGCCCGCGCCGGGTCCCGGCCCGGTCGCGTGTCAGCCGCGGAGCGCGGCGCGACGAGAAGCTCACGGCGGCACCGACGAGTCCCGACTGTCTCGCCGGCGGCCGCGGCGACGACCGCATCGAAAGGCGGCGGCGGTGACGATCGGCTGCTGGGCGGGCCCGGCGACGACACGATCGTCGGCGGTCCCGGCGCGGACGAGATCGCCTGCGGCCCGGGCCGCCACGATGTTGCCCTCACCGATCGCGGCGACTCGGTCAGCGGCTGCGAGAAGGTCCGGGGCAGGCGCTGATGCGCGGTCTCGCGCGCATGGCGGCGCTCGCCGCGGTGGCGACGTGCTGCCTGGTCCCGGCCGCGGCGCCCGCCGCGTCCGGCGACGACGTTCGCATCCGCACCTCCGACCAGGGGCGGGCGCTTTCAAGGGGTGCGATCGCGGTGCGCGTCCGCGCCCCCGAGGAGTCGAGGGTCGAGCTTCGGGCCAGCGCTCCGGGCGCACGCCGGCTGACCGGCCGCGAGCGGATCCGCTTCGACGCAGCGGGATCGCGCAACGCCTCGCTCCTGCTGACCGCCGCCGGGCGCGCCGCGCTGGAGGGTGCGAGCTCGCGTTGCGAGCCGATCTCGGTCCGGGTCAGCGCGACGATCGAGTCCACCGAGCGCGGCAGGCCCAGGCGCGAGTCGGCCAAGCGCCCGCTCGCCGCCGACCAGGGCCGATGCGAGCGGCCCTCGCCCGGCCCCGGCGCGGAGGACGGCACTCCGCTTCCGGCCCCGGGACCCGGTACGCCGGCTCCCGGACCCGGCGGCCCCGATCCGGGCCCCGGTGGCGACGGGCCGACCGAGATCCGCGCCGGCGCGGCGACGGCTGACATCACACCGCCGATCGGGACTCCGATGTTCGCCTACACGGCGCGCTCCCGGATCGCCGACCCACCGCAGAGCCCGGAGGAGGGGATGCAGCTGATCGCCGATCCGGCGCCGGACGAGAACCTCTACGCGAAGAGCTTCGAGCCCAGCGAGGGCATCCACACGAGGCTGCGCGCTAGCGCGATCGTGATCGAGCGCGAGGGGGAGAAGTTCGCCCTCGTCCAGGCCGATCTCGGCGGGCTCCCGTACGCGCTCGTCCAGGCTGTTCAGGACCGGCTCACGGGGACCGGCATCGACGGCGACCACATCGTCCTCTCGGCGACCCACAGCCACTCGGCGACGGGCCCCATCTGGCCCGCCGACAACGGCGGCTACCAGGCGCTCGGCGGCGACTTCTTCGACCCCCGCGTCTTCGGGCTGACAGCGGACGGGATCGCCGAGGCGATCATCGAGGCCGACGGGGCGCTCGAGCCGGCGCGGGTCGGGCTGGGCACGAGCGAGATCGACGGCGCCGCAAACAACCGCGCGTTCGAGGCCTTCCAGCGAAACGAGGACGTCCCCGACGCGCGCGAGCAGGAGCTGAAGCTGAACCGGACCGTCACCGTCGTCCGCGTCGACGGCGCCGACGGTGACCCGATCGGCATCTGGTCGAACTTCGCCATCCACCCGACGTCGTTCGGCGACGGGAACCTGCTCTTCTCCGGCGACAACGCCGCCACCACCGAGCGGCTGGTCGAGGAGGAGATCGGCGGCACGCCTGGTCTGGTCCAACGGCGCCGAGGGCGACGTCAGCCCGAACGGCAGCCCGCGCAACCCAGACGGCGAGCCGCTCGAGTACGTGAACAGCTCGGCGGCGGGCGCGAACATGGCCGGGATCAAGGTCGCCGAGGGGATCGTCGGCGCCTGGGAGGACGCGGGCGGCGCGGCTCGCGGGCGACCTCGAGCTCGAGGCGCAGCAGACGTTCAAGCTGCTCGACGGCGATTCCGCCGACGGCAGGCCGGTGGGCCCGATCACGGCGCTCGGCGCGGGCATCGTCCAGGAGGGGTTCTGCTCGCCGGTCGAGGACATCGCCGGGCCGGGGCAGGGCGACAAGTTCCCGATCGTGGCCGGCGTCGGGCTCGTGCCGCAAACGGCTCCGATCTCCCTGCTTCGAATCGGGGACACGGCGATCGCGGCGATGCCGTTCGAGATCACCACGCAGATGGGCCGCCGGATCGCCGACGTCGTCACCAGCGAGTCCGGCGGCGAGCTCGATGGCACCGTGATCGCCGGGCTCTCGAATGGATATCTCTCCTACACCTCGACCCCCGAGGAGTACGACGCCTGCGCATACGAGGGCAGCTTCACGCTCTTCGGCCGCCACCAGGGGCCGCTGCTGCGCGACACCGCGAGCTCGCTGTTGCCGTCGCTGCTCGACGGCGGCGCGCCGCCGCCGAGCGATCCCGAGCCGGTCGCGCTCGGCTTCGGGACGCCGAACGCGGGTACTCCGGTCCCCACGGCGGATCCGCAGACCGTCGTCTCCGAGCCCGCGGATGCACGCCGGTACGAGCGCGCCAGCTTCACCTGGAAGGGCGGTGACCCGAGCGTCGACGCGCCTCGCGGCGAGACCTTCGTCTCGCTCCAGCATCGCGAGGGTGGCGAGTGGGAGTCGATCGGGACCGAGGACGGCCCCGAGGACTCGACCGTCTACGACGACGAGGCGGGGACCTGGACGGAGACGTGGCAGTTCTCGAACTGCGAGCCGCTCGGCGCCTATCGCTTCGTCGCCACGGGGCGGGCCGTGACCGAGCCTGGCGCGGCGCCCGAGCCCTACGTCGCCACCTCGGAGACCTTCGAGCTCGCGCCGACGCAGCCGCTCACCGTGATCGATGCCGTCGTCGACGGCGCCACGGCGCGGGTCCGCGCCCGCTATCCCGATCCGGGGCCGGCGCCGCTGGCGCTGCCGCGCCGGGTCCGCGACGGCTCGGCGACGCTCCGGCTGGCCGGCGGCCGCGAGGTCGTCGCCACGCCCGACGCGCAGGGGCTCGCCTTCGAGGCGAAGGTGCCGCCGGGGTCCGCGCTCGAGTCGGTCGCGGTCACCGACGCCTGCGGCAACTCGACGCCCTAGGCACGGCCCGCCCGTTCCTAGACTGGCGACGCATGACCGTCGTCGCCAAACTGGGCTCCTCGATCGTCGCCGCCGAGGGCGGCGAGCTGCGCTCCGACGTGCTCGACTCGGTCTGCGCGCAGGTCACCGAGCTGCACGCCGGCGGCGAGGACGTGGCGATGGTCACCTCGGGCGCGATCGCGCGGGGGCGGCGGGTGATGGGCGCTGGGCGAGCGGCCGAAGGCGATCGACGAGCTGCAGGCGGCCTCGGCGGTCGGCCAGGGATCGCTGTTCCGCGCCTACGAGGAGCGGCTCGCGCGAGGCGACGTGCACGCCGCCCAGGTCCTGCTGACCTCGATCGACCTCGCCGCCCGTTCGAACTACGTGAACGCGCGCCGGACGCTGCGGCGGCTCCTCGAGTGGCGCGTGGTCCCGGTCGTCAACGAGAACGACACGACGGCGACCGACGAGATCACGTTCGGCGACAACGACTTCCTCTCCGCGCAGGTCGCGATCCTGCTCGACGCGCGGCTGCTGGTGCTGCTCTCGGACGTCGACGGCATGCACACCGCCGATCCGCGCCTGAACCCCGATGCGGAGCTCGTCGAGCGCGTCACCGACTTCGCCCAGCTCGAGTCGCTGGAGATCGGCGAGGGCACCTCGCCCTTCGGGCTCGGCGGCATGTCGAGCAAGGTCGCGGCGGCGGAGATGGCGAGCGCGTCGGGGATCCCCGTCGTGATCTGCGACGGCACGGCGGACGGGACGCTGCTCGCGGCGGTCTCGGGGGACAGTGTTGGCACGCGGTTCGAGCCGCACCCGGAGAGGACGCCGAGCTTCAAGCTCTGGCTGCGCTACGCGAAGCCCGCGCGCGGGCGGGTCGTCGTCGACGAGGGCGCGGCGCGGGTCCTGCGCGAGCGCGGGTCGAGCCTGCTCCCGGTCGGCGTGACCGGCATCGAGGGCCGGTTCGCCGCCGGCGACGCGGTGGAGGTGGTCTGCGACGGCGCGGTCGTCGGCAAGGGGATCTCGAACTACTCGGCCGACGAGCTCGGCCGGATCAAGGGCCTGCGCACCGACAGGGTCCGCGAGCTGATGCCGCACGCCTCGGAAGAGGCGGTTCACCGCGACAACTTCGTGCTGGCGTAGAAACCTGCGTAGATCCACCAACTGTCATGGGGCGGATCACGCGGGGGTCCCGGGTGAGGGACCTCTGCGTGAGCCGCCCCTCCCGCCTACGCCCGCTCGATCAGCTCGACCCGGTAGCCGTCCGGGTCGCGCACGAAGCAGATCAGCGAGCCGCCCTCGCGGACGCGGTACGGGGGCTTCTCGGGCTCGATCCCCTCTGCGGCGAGGCGCTCGAGGGTGGCCTCGATGTCGGGGACGGTGACCGCGATGTGGTTGTAGCCCGTGCCGAGCTCGTAGGAGTCGACGCCGTGGTTGTAGGTCAGCTCGAGGCGGTCGCCGTCGCCGGGGAGGCCCATGAAGACGTTGATCGCCTCGTCGCGGATCGGCTTGCGGGCCCGCTCCTCGAATCCGAGCGACTCGTAGAAGGCGACCGAGCGGTCGATGTCGCCGATGCGATAGCAGGTGTGGATCAGCTCGCTCATCGCGGGATTCGGGGGAGACGGGATGGTTACCCTACGAGCATGGCGATCGCAACTCGAACCACGCTCGAGGTCTGCGAGTCCGCGAAGCGGGCGTCGCACCTGCTCGCCACCGCGGATTCGGCGACCAAGGACGCGGCGCTCGAGCGGGCCGCGGAGATGCTCGCCGAGCGCACCGAAGAGATCCTCGAGGCGAATGCGGCGGACGTCGATGCCGGTGCGGCGGCCGGGCTCGATCCCGCCCTGCTCGACCGGCTGACGCTGACGCCGGCGCGGATGGAGGCGATGGCCGAGGGCGTGCGCGCGATCATCGCGCTGCCCGATCCGGTCGGCGAGGTGCTCGAGGAGCGGACGCTTCGCTCCGGGGTGGAGATGCGCAAGGTGAGGGTGCCGCTGGGCGTCGTCGGCGTCGTCTACGAGGCGCGCCCGAACGTGACCGTCGACTGCGCCGCCCTGACCCTGAAGAGCGGCAACGCGATCGTCCTGCGCGGCTCCTCGAGCGCGGCGCGGTCGAACGCGGTGCTGGCGCGGGTGATGCAGGACGCGGTCGCCGAGGCGGGCCTGCCCGAGGGCGTCGGTCGAGCTGCTGACGAGCGGCGAGCGCTCCGAGCTCGCCGAGCTGGCGAGCGCCGAGGGGCTCGTCGATCTCCTGATCCCGCGCGGCGGCGAGGGGCTGAAGGCCGCGCTCACGGAGGTCGCGACGGTGCCCGTGATGTACGCGGCTTCCGGAAACTGCCACGTCTACGTCCATGCCGACGCCGACCTCGAGATGGCGCGGGCGATCGCCTACAACGCGAAGGTGCAGCGGCCCGGGGTCTGCAACTCGGCGGAGACGCTGCTGGTCCACGCCGACGTCGCCGAGGAGTTCCTGCCCGCGCGCGCTCGCCGAGCTGCGCTCGGCGGGGGTCGAGCTGGTCGGCGACGAGCGGGTTCGCGCCGCCGCCGGCGAGGTCGAGGTGGGCGAGGCGACCGAGATCGACTGGGCGACGGAGTACCTGGGGATGAAGATGGCGGTCGCGGTCGTCGACTCGCTGGCGGAGGCGATCGAGCACGTCAACGAGTACGGCAGCGGGCATTCGGAGGCGATCGTGACCGCCTCGGACGTGGTCGGCTCGCAGTTCACCGGCCTCGTCGACGCGGCCTGCGTCTACGTCAACGCCTCGACCCGGTTCACCGACGGCTTCGTGTTCGGGATGGGCGCCGAGATCGGCAACTCGACGCAGAAGCTGCACGCCCGCGGCCCGATCGGGCTGCGCGAGCTGACGACGATGAAGTACGTGCTCCACGGCACCGGCCAGGTGCGGGAGTAGCGGCATACGGCCTCGGGGGAAACGGTTTCCGGTCCGTCGACGAACGGGGCGCTGGGCATTCTCGGCTCGGCGTTCAACCCGCCCCACCTCGGCCATCTCGTGCTCGCCCAGGAGGCGCGCGCGCAGCTCGGCCTGGAGCGGGTGCTGTTGATGCCGACCGGGGTGGCGCCGCACAAGACGATCGCCGACGACCCGGGTGCCGAGGTCCGCGGCGAGATGACGCGGCTCGCGGCCGGCGCGGGCGAGGGGCTCGAGGTCTCGGACCTGGAGCTGCGCCGCGAAGGCCCCTCCTATGCCTACGAGACGCTCGAGGAGCTGCACGCGCAGCGGCCGGAGACGGAGCTGGTCTGGCTGATGGGCGCCGACGCGGCGCTCGAGCTCGAGTCCTGGGAGCGCCCGGAGCGGGTGGTGGAGCTGGCTCGGTTGGCGATCGCGCCGCGCGCCGACGTGATGCGCTCGGATCTCGACGAGGTGCTCGCCCGGCTCGGCGCCAGGGAGGTGGCGGTCGAGATGCCGGCGATCGGAGTCTCGTCGTCTTCGATCCGCGAGCGGGTGCGGGATGGGCGGCCGATTCGCCACCTGGTCCCCGATCCGGTGGTGGAGCTGATCGAGGAGCGTGGGCTCTATGGAGGCTAGTCGCGCCGAGCGCGCGCTCGAGTCGGAGGACCTGGCGCGGCGGCTGGCCGCGATCGCGGACGACAAGCAGGGGACGGACATCGTCGTCCTCGACATGCGCGAGCTGGTCGGCTACACCGACTACCTGGTGCTCGCCTCGGCTCGCAACGAGCGGCTGGCGAAGGCGATCGCCGACGAGGCGCGGCTGCAGCTGAAGGCGGAGGGGCTGCTGCCCGCCCGGGCCGAGGGGGAGCGCGAGGCGCGCTGGATCCTCCTCGACTACCTCGACGCGGTGATGCACGTGTTCGTGCCGGAGGCGCGCGAGCTCTACCGGCTCGAGCAGCTCTGGGGCGAGGCGCCGAGGCTCGCCAGCTCGTAGCCGGTCCGGCGCGCGGCTTCGTCCGACGGCGCGCCTAGTTTTCGCCCATCGCAGCGGGCCTTTTCAGACGGGCGCTCTTCGGATACCGCCCCGCGGACGTCGAGCGGGCGGTCGCCGAGCGCGACGCGGCGCTGGTCACGCGCGGCGAGGAGGTCTCCTACTGGCGGCGGGGCATGGCCGATCGCGACGCCGCGATCGAGGCGCGCGACGAGGCGCTTCGCGAGTGCCACGCGCGGATCGAGGACCTCGACCGCGTCGGCGCGCATCTGTCGAGGCGGGTGGTGCGAGCGCGAGCGCGAGCTGGCCGCGCTGCGGGGGCAGATCGACGAGGTCTGCGCGCAGGCGCGCGGCTACGCGACCCGGGTGCGGATGCAGGCGCTGCGCCAGGCGGCGGCGATCGCCGGGACGAACGGGAACGGCGACTCGCCAGATCCCGTGCCGGTGGACGAGCACGCGGCGGCGGCGCGAGACCGCGGCCGAGGCGCCGGAGAGCACGTTCGGGGTCCGGCCGGCGGCGCCCGCCGACCTCTTCGAGGGGATCGTCCAGCTCGAGATCGGCCCCCTCGCCGACTTCTCGCAGCTCGTCGGCTTCGAGGACGCCGCGGGCGCGATCGGCGCGACCAGCGAGATCTCGGTCACCCGCTTCTCCGCCGGCCGCGCATCGCTGGACCTGCGCCTGAGCGAGCCCGTCGACCTCCTCCGCGAGCTCGGCGAGCGCTCGCCGTTCGATTTCAAGGTCCGCAGCGTGCGCGACGGCCGCCTCATCCTCGACCTCGGCGACGAGGCCGAGGCCGCGCGTAGCGCTCGGCACACGCTCGCGCACGACACGTCGCGGCTCAGACCTTTCCAGCGCGATGTATCTGCGTCGGTGGACTCGAACGAGAAGGGCGCGATCGCCGAAGATGGCGATCGCGCTCGAGGCGATGCGCCACGGACATCGGCGTCCTGAAGCCGCTCAGCGAACGCCTGCGCTACGACCTCGGTCTTCGAGATCGGCGGGCGGCTGCTGCGCGTGCAATGCAAGTGGGCCCAGCTGCGACGGCGACGTGATCAAGGCTGCGATTGAGCACGAGTCGCTGCACGCCGAGCGGCTACGTCCGGATCCAGCTACACGCTCGGAGGACGTCGATGCGATCGCGGTCTACTGCGCCGCGACCGACGCCTGCTACCTGGTCCCGATCGAGCCTCGTCGACGGCCAGAACGAGCCTCCACCTGCGGCTTGCGCCGCCCGAGAACGGCCAGAGAGCGGCGATACACTTCGCCGCCGAATACGAGCTCGGGGCTGTAGCTCAGTTGGGAGAGCGTTCGGCTGGCAGCCGAAAGGTCGGGGGTTCGAATCCCCCCAGCTCCACTGCCTCGAGCCGGCGCCGACCGGATCATCGACGTCGGCGCCCACGAGTTCCGCAACCGCTTCGGCTGGTACATGGAGCGCGCCGCCGCCGGCGAGGAGATCCGAGTCTCGCAGGCGCGGCAAGCCCTACGTCCGCCTGCTCGCCGCGTAGGCGAGCGCCGAATCCTGCGGGCCTCGAGCCTGGGGGCGGGGATTTGCACCGATCGAATCGGCGGGAAACTACGGATGCCGGATCGCGCTGCACCGGGTAACTTCGGCACACCAGTGGGAACGGTGGGCGAAGGGCTGCGGGGAATGCGAAGCCGAGAACGAGTTGCCAATAGGGCAGGAGTCACGCCGACGCCCGGCGCTCACGATCGCGGTCGCGCTCGGCGTCCTCGCCGTGATCGCGATGGGGATGTGGGGCATCCCGGCGGCGAAGTCCGCCGTGGACGGCTGCACGGACAAGGACCTCGAGGTCGGGATCGTCAAGGCCAAGGGCTGCTGGACGATCTCGGGCAACAAGTACACGGCGACGAGCCCCGTCGACCTGAACGGCTTCACGGTCACCCCCTCGACAGCCGCCCCGTTCAGCATCGACACCGTCGAGCGCCTGGCGACCACCAACGGCAAGGAGGTCGGCTTCGCGGCGAAACCGGTCTCGGCCCAGACAAATACCCCTCAACTTCCGGATCCCGAACGCCGGCGAGGTCCCGATCCAGAACGTCAACCTGCCGCGGGGGCGCAGTTGGCCGGATTCACGCTGGTGGCCAACGCGCAGGTGAAAACCGTCCTCACCGAGGGCCAGGGGTCGATCGACCTCCCGTTCCAGCTCTTCCCCTGGCTCACGATCACCGGGCAGAACCAGTCCGTCACCGTTCACACGGCCGTCGATCCCGGAACAGGGCGCCAAGTACGACGGCATCGACATCGACCTCCACGGCCTTCAGGTGAAGGGCGATCCCGTTCGGGATCGAGAACTTCAAGGCGGAGTACTCGCTCTCCCAGAACTCCTGGGGCGGGTCGGCGACCTTGGTCTTCCCGTGGACGCCAAGCCGTTCGACGAGGGCACCGAGAGGCGGCTTCATCATCGCCACACTTCGCCAGCGCACAGCTTCCTCGATCGGCCTCACCTCGGCGCGGTGAACCTCGGCTCCCGATCGGCGGCGGCGTGTTCGTGCAGAAGATCGACGGGCGGCGCCTCGTTCGACCCGCGCCGTTCACCAGGGACGTTCGGCGTCGGCGATCACGGCCGGCCCCAGCTACCGGATCTTCGGTCAGCGACGTCTCGGCCGCCGCCGTCGACGGCACTCTGACGGTCAGGACGGGCGCAGGCGGCTTGATCGGCGCGTCCGGCAACGTGTCCGCGATCGGGATCCCCGTCGCGAACGCGGCCCTGAACATCTACTTCAACGGCACGCTCGACTTCAACGCGAGCGCCGGGTTCGGCTTCCCGTCGTTCAGCAACGACTCGTCGCAGCCTTTCTACATCGGCGGCTAGCTCAGCGGCTGGCTGGCCAGGAGCCAGTTCAACGTCTCCGGCAACGGCCAGCTGAGGCTGTTCGACACGCAGATCGCCGGCGCCAGCGTGGTGCTCTCAGACCGCGGCCTCGGAGCGTGTGCGGAGGTAGACCGTCTTCTGGTTCGACATCAGATCGGCTTCGGCTACTCGTTCAGAGACGACCGGGCGACGCCGTACATCACCGGCTGCGACCTCGGCCCATACGAGGACTGGAACAAGCCCACGAGCCGCCTCGGGCAGGGCAGCGGCCGCGCCCACGGGTCGACTCGCGCACAAGCACAAGGTGCTGAGGATCGTCGGCGAGGACGACGTCCCCGGCTTCACGCTCAGCGACGACGACGGGGACACGACGATCGAGGCCCCGACGGAGGACGTCGACGGCCACGCAGTCGACGACAGCACATGGTGATCCCCAACGACACCGCGAACGAGGCGATCGTCCTCCTCGGTGACACGGAGGGCGAATGGACCATCGAGGAGCATCCCGGCAGCGAGATCAAGAAGGTGCAGCGAGCGAGCGTTCTCCCGGAGGAGCACGTCGACGCCGAGATCCGCGGCCAGGGAAGGCACGGCACTCTCGTCTGGGACGCGCGCGACCTGCGGCGACAGAAGCTCCAGCTCCACGAGAGCCTCGCGAAGGGCGTCATCGAGCCGATCCGTTCACCGGCAAGGCGAGCGGCCGCGACCACTGCACCGCAAGCAGGGCGGCGTCTGCGGCAACGCAGCTCGAGGTCCAGATCGTCCAGCTGGGCGGCCCGCGCGCCGCGAAGGTTGCAACCGGCGCGTCTGGGCCAGCGTCGAGCGTGGCCAGGCGCCGATCGAGGAGTTCCACGCGGAGTACTCCATCTCCCAGAACCGGTGGGGTGGATCCCTCTCCATCGTCTTCCCCGGCGCCGGTGACAAGGGCTTCAAGGGCGGCTTCATCATCGCCAACGGCCAGCTCACGAGCTTCCACGTCGGCCTCACCGGCCTGAACCAGGCGATCGGCGGCGGCGTGTTCGTCCAGCACATCGAGGGCGGCGCCTCGTTCGATCCCCCGCCCTTCACCATGGACTTCGGCGCGGGAATCACGGCCGGCCCCTCGTACAAGATCTTCGGTAAGGACGTGTCGGCCGCGGCCGTCGACGGCACCCTGACGGTCAGGACGGGCGCAGGCGGCTTCATCGGCGCGTCCGGCAACGTGTCCGCGATCGGGATCCCCGTCGCGAACGCGGCCCTGCACATCTACTTCAACGGCACGCTCGACTTCAACGCCAGCGCCGGATTCGGGTTCCCGTCGTTCACCAACGACTCCTCGCAGCCTTTCTACATCGGCGCCTCGCTCAGCGGCTGGCTGGCCAAGAGCCAGTTCAACTTCTCCGGCAACGGCCAGCTCAAGCTGTTCGACAAACAGGTCGCCGGCGCCGGGTTGGTCCTCTCGGACCGCGGCCTGGGGGCGTGCGCGGGGGTAACCGTCTTTTGGGTCGACATCAGCCTCGGCTTCGGCTACCGGTACGGGGACGCCCTGCCCACGCCCTACTTCGCCGGCTGCGACCTCGGCCCCTACCAGGACTGGAACCGGCCCACGAGCCGCCTGGCGCAGGGCAGCAGCCACTCCCACGGGAGACTCACCCACAAGCAAAAGGTCCTGAGGATCGTCGGCGAGGACGACGTCCCCGGATTCACGCTCTCCTCCGACGACGGGGACACGACGATCGAGGCCCCGGCTGACGACGTCGACGGCCACGAAGTCGATGACCACATGGTGATCCCCAACGACGCCGCGGACGAGGCGATCGTCCTCCTCGACGACCCGGCGGGCGAATGGACCATCGAGGAGCATCCCGGCAGCGAGATCAAGAAGGTGCAGCGAGCGAGCGTTCTCCCGGAGGAGCGCGTCGACGCCGAGATCCGCGGCCAGGGAAGGCACCGCACCCTCGTCTGGGACGCCCTCGACCTGCCGCGCCAGAAGCTCCAGTTCCACGAGCGCCTCGCGAAGGGCGTCATCGAGCCGATCCACTTCACCGGCAAGGCGAGCGGCCGCTACCACTTCACCCCCAAGAAGGGCGGCTTCTACGGCAACCGCAAGCTCGAGGTCCAGGTCCTCCAGCAGGGAACCCCGCGCGCCGAGAAGGTCGTCGACAACTACCGCGTCACCAAGCCCCCCGTGCCGCGGCGCCCCGGCGACCTCACGGTCCGCCGCCACGGCCACGATGTCAGCGCCCGGTGGAGCGGCTCACCAGGCGCCAGGTCCTATGTGGTCACCGCCGAGAGCGCTGACGGCGAGCTTCGCTTCAGCAAGGTCCTCGGCCAAGGCCGCCGCCGCGCAAGCTTCAACGACATCCCGCTCGCCGACCACATGGTCGTCAAGGTCTTCGCCCTCAACGGCGACGACGATCATGGCCGCCCCGCCAAGCGGCGCTTCGACGTCAGCTGACAGCGAGGCGCTCCTCGCGCTACGGGCCGCGCGCGACCTCGAGCTCGCTCTCCGAGTCCGCCCGCCGCGAGCTCCTCGCTGCACGTCACCCGGGCTCGCCGCGCGCATGTCGCCGGCCTCCACCTGCTTCACCCACAGCTCGTCGACGAGGATGATGATCAGCGAGAGCAGCGGCACCGCCACGAACAGCCCGATGAAGCCGAAGAGCTGGCCGATGATGACGACGCCGATCGCGACCGCCGCGGGGTGCAGCTTCACCCGGTCCGCCATCACCAGCGGGATCGTGATGTTGCCCTCGATCTGCTGGATCAGCACGTAGATCGCCAGCGCCAGCAGCGCCTTCTCCGGCGAGTACGTGAGCGCGAACAGCACCGGCGGGATCGCGCCGATGATCGCGCCGAAGTAGGGGATCAGCACCAGCACCGCCGAGAAGACCGCGAAGAAGATCGCGAAGTCGAGCCCGATCACCGACAGCCCGATCTAGACGAGCACGCCCGTGATCACCATGTCGGCGAGCATCCCCTGCATCCACCCGATCCAGGCGTGGCGCAGCCGCTCCATCACGTGGTTCGCCCAGACCCGGCGCGACGGCGGGAAGAGCGAGGCGATCGAGCGCACCAGCGGCTCCGGGCGCACCGCCATGTAGTACGCCGTGATCACGATCAGCGCGATCGCGCCGAGCACGCCCGCCACCGAGATGCCGAGCGACGTCACCGGCCCGATCAGCTTGCCCGGGTCGTCGACGTAGCCCTGGATGAAGTCCTGGACCTCGCTGCCGTCCGAGTCGCCGATCAGCCCGCCGACATCCTGCTCGAGGTCGTCGACGATCGTCGGCACCTCGTCCGCGAACAGCTCGACCTCGTCGACGAACGGCGGGATCACGAGCGCGAACACCGCCGCCAGCACCCCGAACCCGATCAGGAGCCCGGCAGCGCGCCGAGGAACCGCGGGATCCCGAAGCGCTCGAGCCGCGTCGCCAGCGCCGAGAGCGGGATCGCGATCAGGATCGTCATCAGGATCGCGACGATCAGCGTCACCATCTCGCGGAACAGCAGCCCCGCCGCCAGCAGCGCGAACGCCAGGAGGACGACCTTGTACGGCGTCGCGGTATCGCGCAGGTCCCGCCCCGGGTTCACCATGTCACCGTCCTTACCCGCGAAGGTCGCGGGCCACTCCCCGCGCCTCGTCGAGCGCCGGCCGGGCCCGCTCGCGCAGGTGCCGCCGAACCCGCCAGGCGGCGCCCGAGAAGTCCATGTTGGCGACGGTGCAGAACCCCGCCTCGTCCTCGCGCAGCGCGAGCAGCAGATGCGCCACCCGGTCGCCCGCGGGCAGCCCCTCGGGATTCGCGATCCGCACGCACCACGAATCCACCCGCCGCCCGCCGGGGCGCACCAGCAGCGCCCCCTTCTCGCCGAGCAGCCAGACGCCGAGCTCGCCCGCGCTGCAGCGCCAGCCCGGTCGCCGCCATCAGCTCGCGCTCGCGATGGCCGAGCAGGTCGCCGAGCAGGCCCAGCGCGACCCGCTGCGCCGCCCAGTCACCGCGCGCCGGCCGCGCTTCCCGCGCTCCCGATCGGCACCAGCGCCCGCCCCGCCCGCCGCCCGTAGAGCATCGGGATCGCCCACGCGTGCGCCCAGCTCCAGAGCGCCACCGGGAACGTCCACGGCTCGAGCCAGATCAGCACGCGCGCCCGCCGCGACGAACGGCGCCACGACGCAAGCCGTCCACGCCGTCCACAGCCGCTCGCGGCGCGGCAGCGCAGCGCGGGTCGAAGCGCCGCCGCCACGGCAGCTCGACCGCCTCGTGCAGCGGCCCCCGGTGGCCGAGCGGCCCGGCTCGCGATCGATCCGGCGTCCGTAACGGCGACTCGGCCCTAGCCGCCCGCGATCGGCCGGCGCAGCACCACGAGGTCCGCGTCCAGCGGCAGCTCGCGCACCTGCTCCGCCGTCCCGTCCTCGCGCGTGACCGCGGCCAGCATCCCCGCGTCGAGCTCGCGCCGGAACGCCTCGCACCGCTGCCTCCTCGCGTCGCCGCATCGTCCGCGACCCACTCCGCGAGCGTCGTGTGCCCCGTGCGGTCCATCCTGATCAGTCGCGCCATCTCAGCCTCCTTCGGTCGTCCGCGATCCGAGTCTAAACTCCGCCGGGCGGCGCCGACCGGGCCTCGATCGCCCGCTCGTAGACTCAGCACGATGGCCGCCTACGACCCCGCCGAGATCGAGCGCAAGTGGCGACGACCTCTGGGAGGACGAGCGCACCTGGGAGGTCGCCCAACCCCGGCGAGCCCGGGTTCGACGACTCGAGCGGCCCAAGGCCTACGTGCTCGAGATGCTCCCGTACCCCTCGGGCGACCCCCACGTCGGCCACCTCAAGTGCTACGCCGTCGGGCGACGCGATCGCCCACTTCCGGCGCCGAAACGGCTTCCAGGTGATCCACCCGATGGGCTACGACGCCTTCGGCCTGCCCGCCGAGAACAACGCGATCAAGACCGGCGAGCACCCGCGGGTCGCCACCGAGGCCTCGATCGCCAACTTCCGCGAGCAGTTCCGCCGCTGGGGCATCTCGATCGACTGGTCGCGCGAGGTCTCGAGCCACCACCCCGACTACTACCGCTGGACCCAGTGGATCTTCCTGCGCCTCTTCGAGCGCGGCCTCGCCTACCGCGACGAGGCCCCGGTCCAGTGGTGCCCGAACGACGCCACCGTGCTCGCCAACGAGCAGGTGATCGACGGCCACTGCGAGCGCTGCGGCGCACCTCGTCGAGACCCGCAAGCTCGAGCAGTGGTTCTTCCGCATCACCGACTACGCCGACCGCCTGCTCGCCGACTTCGACCTCCTCGAGTCCTGGCCCGAGCACGTCGTCCGGATGCAGCGCAACTGGATCGGCCGCTCCGAGGGCGCCGAGGTCGTCTTCCGCTGCGCCGACCCCCAGATCGACTTCCCCGTCTTCACCACCCGGCCCGACACCCTCTTCGGCGCCACCTTCTTCGTCCTCGCCCCCGAGCACCCCGAGCGTCGAGCGCCTCGCCGCCGGCACCGAGCACGAGGAGGAGGTCCGCCGCTACGTGGACGAGGCCGCCCGCGCCTCGGCCGAGGACCGCGGCGACGAGGACCGCGCCAAGACCGGCGTCCCGCTCGGGCGCACCGTCGTCAACCCGGTGAACGGCGAGGAGATCCCGATGTTCGTCGCCGACTACGTGCTGATGGAGTACGGCACCGGCGCCCTGATGGCGGTCCCGGCCCACGACCAGCGCGACTTCGACTTCGCCAAGAGCCTTCGACCTCGAGATCCGCCCGGTGGTCGACGGCGGCGAGGACGCCGAGCTGCCGCTACACGGGCGACGGGCGCCTGATCAACTCCGGCGAGTTCGACGGCCTGCCATCGCAGCGAGGCGAAGACGAAGATCGTCGAGTGGCTCGAGCGAGAGGGCCTCGGCCGGCCCGCGGTCAACTACCGCCTGCGCGACTGGCTGCTCACCCGCCAGCGCTACTGGGGCTGCCCGATCCCGATCGTCCACTGCGACCGCTGCGGCCGCGTCGCGGTCCCCGACGACCAGCTCCCGGTCGAGCTGCCCGAGGTCGAGGACTACGCGCCGAAGGGCAAGAGCCCGCTCGCCGCGGTCGAGGACTGGGTCAACGTCGACTGCCCGAGCTGCGGCGGGCCGGGCCGGCGCGAGACCGACACGATGGACACCTTCGTCGACTCCTCCTGGTACTTCCTGCGCTACCTCGACCCGCGCAACGACGAGGCGCCGTGGGATCGCGAGGTCGCCGACCACTGGATGCCCGTCGACCAGTACATCGGCGGCGTCGAGCACGCGATCCTCCACCTGATGTACGCCCGCTTCTTCGTGAAGGCGCTCGCGGACCAGGACCTGCTCGGGCGTCCAGGAGCCCTTCGCCAGCCTCTTCACCCAGGGGATGATCACCCGCGACGGCGCCAAGATGTCCAAGTCGAAGGGCAACACGATCAGCCCCGCGGACTTCGTCGACCGCTACGGCGCCGACTGCGATCCGCGCCTTCATCTGCTTCATGGGCCCGCCCGAGCGCGGCGGCGACTGGACCGACGAGGGCGTCGAGGGCGTCCACCGCTTCCTCGCCCGGCTCTGGCGCCTCGCCGCCGAGGTCGACGAGCGCACCTCGCCCGGCCGCGCCCGGCGCGCGCAGCCGGCGACGCCCGCGACCTCCTCGCGAAGGCCCACTGGGCGATCGACAAGGTCACCTCCGACTTCCACCGCGACTTCCAGTTCAACACCGCGATCGCCGCCGTCATGGAGCTGGTGAACGACGCCTACCGGCTCAAGGACGGGCTCTACGGCGACCCCGCCGGCGACGCCGCCCTGCGCTTCGCCACCGCGACCGCCGCCTCGCTCGTCTTTCCCTTCGCGCCCCACCTCGGCGCCGAGGTCTGGGAGAGAATCGAGGGCGGCCGCGTCTGGGAGGAGCCCTGGCCGAAGGCGGACCCGGCCCTGCTCACCTCCGACACCTTCACCCTCGTCGTCCAGGTCAACGGCAAGCTCCGCGACCAGATCGAGGCCGGTTCGAGCGCCGCCGAGGACGAGCTCCTGCGGCTCGCGCGCGCCAGCGAGAAGATCCAGGCGCACATCGACGGCCGCGAGGTGGTCAAGGAGATCGTCGTCCCCGGCAAGCTCGTGAACCTCGTGGTGCGCTGATCGTCACACCCGGCCGGGGCGGCGGTCTGCTAGAAAGGCGCCGTGCTTGTCAGGCGGCAGTCTGAGGCGGCCGTCCACGAGTGGCACCGCCTCCGCTCCCACATCCTGATGGACGCGGGGGAACTGGGCTCGCGCCATCTGTCGGTGTGCTGGCTCGAGGTCCCGCCGGGTACCGTCCGAGAAGCTCCACTCCCACGAGGAGGCGGAGCAGGTCTACGTGGTCGTCGCCGGCACCGGCTCGATGTCCGCCGCCGGCGACACCGAGGAGCTCTCGACCGGCGACCTCGCCCTGATCCCGCCGGCGACCGACCACGAGATCGCCAACGCCGGCGACGACCCCGCTCGCGCTCGTCTCGGTGCAGTCGCCCGCGGTCGCGATCGAGGAGCTCTACGAGCGCCAGCTCGCCGGCCGCGACCGCCGGCTACGACGAGTACGCCGAGGACGACGACGAGCGGTACTGAGCCGCCGTGACTCCGGCGCCGGGTATCGTCGCCCACGGCCGGGTCCAGGGCGTCTTCTTTCGTGACTCGGCCCGCCGTCGCGCCGAGTCGCTCGGCGTGGCCGGCTGGGTCACGAACCGCGCGCGACGGCGCCGTCGAGGCCGTCTTCGAGGGCGAGGCCGAGGCGGTCGAGAGCATGGTCCGCTACGCCCGCGAGGGCCCCGGCCACGCCACGGTCTCCGAGCTCGAGGTCACCGAGGAGGAGCCGGAGGGCCTGACCGGCTTCCGCGTCACCTAAGCGGGCCGGCACCTGAACATCGCGCAGCGCGTCTCGCGCGCCTCCGCGCGCCATCGCGCGCCGGTCGCCCAGCGATCGCGCCGTGGCCGGGCTCAGCCGCTCGCAGCTCCTCGTCTACGGCGCGATCGCGGTCGCGCTCCTCCTCGTCGGCGCTCGCTGGATCCGCTCGGACGAGGCCCAGGGCGCGCCGGAGGGCGGGGTGGAGCGGGCGGGCGGCGAGGGCGGGGGAGGGGGCTCGATCGAGTTCGACTCGGGCGGCGAGGACGTCGTCGTCCACGTCGCCGGCGCCGTCCGCGACCCCGGCGTCTACCGCCTGCCCGCGGGCTCGCGCGTGACCGACGCGGTCCAGCGGGCCGGGGGCGCCACCGGCGAGGCGGGCCTCGACGCCGTCAACCTCGCCGCCGAGCTCGCCGACGGCCAGCAGGTGGTCCTCCCCGCACGCGCCGGGCCGGCGGCCGCGGCGGCTGCGGGCGGGGGCGAGGCCGCGGGCCCGATCAGCATCGGCTCGGCGACGCTCGAGCAGCTCGACACGATCGAGGGGATCGGCCCGGTGACGGCGCAGAACATCATCGACTTCCGCACCGAGAACGGCGGCATCTCCTCGGTCGAGGACCTCGACCAGATCTCGGGCATCGGCCCGGCGACGATGGAGGCCCTGCGCTCGAGCGTGCAGCCGTGAGACGCGATGCGCCGGCGGCACGCCGTGATCGGCTGGCGCCACGCACTGCTCGCCGGGGCGGCGCTGCGGCCTCGCCCTTGCGCCGTATCGTGCCCCCGCCGCCGCTCGCCCCTGCCGCCGCGCTCGCGCTCGTCGCCGCTGGCGCGCGCTCGGCGCTCGTCGCCGTCCGCCCCGGACGAGCCGCGCGCGCCTGGCCCTGGCTCGCCTGCCTCGCCCTCACTCGCCGCCGTCTGCGGCCTCCTCGCCGGCGACGCCCGCGTCGCCGCCATCGACCGCGGCGCCTTCCCGGCGCCCCCGGGGAGCGGGTCACGGTTCGCGGCGTCGTCAGCGGCGTGCCGCGGCCCGCAGCAGGGCCTCCTCCTGGTCCCGGTGCAGACCGCCGACGGCCGCCTCGTCGTCGAGGCGCCGCCACCCGACCGCGACCTCCGGGTCGGCGGCGAGGTCCGCGCCGAGGGCGTGGTCCGCGAGCCGGCGCCGTGGCAGGCCGGGCGCCTCGCGGATCGCCGGGGTGTGGCGGATCGTCTCCGCGCGCGCCATCGAACCCGGCGGCCGGAGCCGCGGCGGCCTCGCCGGGCTCCTCGACGGCGTCCGCGACCGCGCCGAAGCCGCGCTCGAGCGCGGGGTGCCCGCCGCCGGAGGCCGACGCTCTCCCGGGGCTTCGTCCTCGGCCAGGACGACCGCATCGACGCCGCGACGGTGGACGACTTCCGCCGCTCCGGGCTCGCGCACCTGCTGGCCGTCAGCGGCCAGAACGTCCTCCTGCTCGCCCTGCTCGCGATGCCCGTCCTCGCCCTGCTCGGCGTGCCGCTGCGCGCCCGGCTGGTCGCCGTGATCGCCCTGATCGCGATCTACGTGCCGGTCACCGGCGCCGGCCCCTCGATCCAGCGCGCGGCGGTGATGGGCGCCGCCGGCATCGTCGCCGTCCTCGCCGGGCCGTCCCAGCCGGCGGGCCTACGCGCTCCTGCTCGCCGCCGTGATCACGCTCGCGATCAATCCGCGCGCGGCCGCCGACGTCGGCTGGCAGCTCAGCTTCGCCGCCGTCATCGGCATCCTGCTCTGGGCGCGCCCGCTGGCAGCGCTCGTCCTGCGGCGACCGCGACGCCGCCACGCCCCTGCGCCGCGGCCTCGCCGACGGGATCGGCGTCACCGTCGCCGCGACGCTGGCGACCGCCCCGATCTCCGCAGCGCATTTCGAGACCGTCTCGCTCGCCTCGCTGCCGGCGAACCTGCTCGCGCTGCCGGCCGTGGCGCCGGTGATGTGGCTCGGCATGCTCGCCGCCGCCCTCGGCCAGGTCCCGGCGATCCCGGTCGAGCCGCTGAACTGGCTGAGCTCGCTGCTCGTCGCCTACATCGCCCAGGTCGCGCACTGGTTCGGCACGCCGGGCTGGGCCTCGGTCCCGGTCGCCGCCCCGAGCCCCGATCGCCCTCGCGGGGATCGGCGCCTCGCTCCTCACAGCGGGCGCGCTCGCCGCCCGCTGCGCTCGCCCGCCGCGCCCGGCTGCGCGGCGCGGCGCTCCCGTGGCGCCCGCTCGCTCGGACTGTCCGCGCTCGCTCGTCGCGGCCCTTCTCGTCCCGCTGCCGGGCGGCCGGCCCGCGACCGCGTCGACAGCCCGCCCCGCACCTCACGGTCACCGCCCTCGACGTCGGCCAGGGCGACGCGATCCTGCTCGACCCCGCCCCCGGCGATCCCATCCTCGTGGACAGCGGCCCGCCGGCCACGGATATCGCCGGCGAGCTCGCCGCGCACGGCGTCGATCGCCTCGCCGCCGTCGTCATCACCCACGACCAGAGCGACCACGCCGGCGGCCTCGCCGCGGTCCTGCGAGCGATCCCGACCGCGCACGTCGTCCACGCCGGCGCCGGCCGCGACCTGCGCGCGATCGCCGCAGCCGCCGGCGCGCGGACCCGGCGCTCGACGCCGGGGACGACGCTGCGCAGCGGCGCCCTGCGGCTCGCGGTCCTCTGGCCGCCGGCCGGCGCCGGCCGCCCGCCGCCCGGCAGCCGACCCGAACCAGCGCTCGATCGTCGCTGCTCGCCCGCTGGCATCGCTTCGACGCCCTGCTCACCGGCGACGCCGAGGCCGAGGCGGCGCCGCTCGACCCCGGCCCGCTCGACCTCCTCAAGGTCGCCCACCACGGCAGCGAGGACGCCGGCCTGCCCGCCCTGCTCGAGCGCACCGACCCGCGCCTCGCCGTCGATCTCCGTCGGCGCGGGCAACCCGTACGGCCACCCGCACCCGTCGACCCTCGCCGCGCTCTCGGCGGCGGGCGTGCCGCTCGCTCGCACCGACCTCGACGGCGACGATCGACGCTCACGGTCACGCGCGATGGGGCTGGCGATGACCGGAGTGAGCTGGCAGGATGAGCGCGGTGCGAACGCCCTCGCCGTCGTCGCCGCGATCATCCTCGTCCTGCTCGGCCTGATCCTGCTGATCATGATGTTGAACGTCACCGGGCTGCCCCTCTGCGGCGACCGCGGGGCGCTCCGCACGGCGGACGAGTGCATCGAGGCGAGCTCCGGCGAGCGCGTGATCGGGCTGATCGCCGGCTGGCTCGCGACCGTCTGCGCCGGCTGCTCGGCTTCGCCTTCGCGGTCCGGCTCGCATCGCGCGGCTCCGGCGCACGCGCGCCTCGCCGTCGCCGCGGCGCGCTGGCGCCGGTGCTGGCGCTGCTGGCGGTCGCCTTCCTCCCGGTCAGCTTCTAGACCTGGTCCGCCGGCGCTGGCTCCGACGCCCGCCGTAGACTCGCCCCGCGGTGCCGTCATGAGCGAGATCAAGCCCGCCTACCTGATCGCCGGGTCCGACGACGCGAAGGTCGATGCCGACGCTCGCGCGGCTGCGCGAGCGCGCGCTGCGCGAGGGCGGCGAGGGCGCGCTCGAGTCGTTCAGCGCGGCCGAGGGCCAGGGCGCCCCGGACGCCGACGGGCTCATCGCCGCGATCCCGGCGATGTCGCTGATGGTCTCCCGCCGCTACCTGCTCGCCGACCGCGTCGAGCGCTGGACCCCGAAGCAGGTCGGCGCCGTGGCCGCGGCGCTCGCCCAGCTGCCGCCGGAGACGACCGTCGTCCTCGCCGCGCGCGAGGAGCCGCCCAAGGTGAAGGCGCCGAAGAAGCTCGCCGAGGCCGTCGAGAAGGCCGGCGGCGAGGTCCTCGCCTTCGATGCGCCCGCCGCCCGCGCGCTACCCCGCTGGCTGGGCGAGGAGGCCAGGCGCCGCGGCTTCGAGCTCGAGCCCGACGCCGCGCGGCTCTTGATCGAGCGCATGGGGACCGGCACCGTCCGCCTCGCCAACGAGCTCGACCGCCTCGCGCTCTGGGCCGGGCGACGGGGGCTCGGTCACCGTCGCCGACCTCGAGCAGATGATCGCCGACACCTCCGAGGCGATGGTCTGGAGCCTCTCCGACGCGATCGTCGAGCGACGCTCCGGGCGCGGCCATGCGCTACGCCGACCGCCTCACCGCGCAGAGCGAGAGCCTGCCGAAGATCGTCTACGGCGTCGCGGGCCGCCTGCGCAAGGCGCATCAGGCCGCGACCGAGCTCGAGGCGGGCCGCTCGCCGCGCGAGGTCGCGTCCGGCCTGCGGATGAGCCCCTACGCGGCGAAGATGGTCGTGCGCAGCGTCGCCGAGACCTCGCCCGCCGAGCTGCGCGCCGCATCCTGCGCCCTCGCCGACCTCGAATGGTGGTCACGGGGCGGTGCCGAGTACACCGAGACAGACGGCGCTGACGCTCGCCGTCAGGCGCGCCGCCGGAACCGGTGGCAGGCAGCTAGGCGGTCGCTAGGAGCAGCCGGCGCGGATCCGGGCCGCGCGGGCCTTCTTGCGCGCGCCGTTGCGGGCGTGGATCGCGCCGCGCTGGACCGCCTTGTCGATCCGCGAGACGAGCGCCCGGTGCTCGGTATCGGCCGCGGCGTCGTCTCCCGCTGCCGACGCCTGCTCGAGACGGTGGAAGTAGGTCTTGACCGCGCTCGTCAGGCGGCGGTTCTCGACCCGCTCGCGTTCGGTGCGCGCGATCCGCTTCTTCTGTGAGGCGATGTTGGCCATCTCGCGGCCGGGAAGGATAGCCACCGGCGCGGATGTGAGCGTGAGCGAGCGCCGCGACTCGGGCTGGTTTCCCTCCGAGGATCCCGGCGAGGAGGAGATCGCCGCCGCGCGCGCGCGCGAGCCGCGCGCCGCGCGCCGGCCGGCTCGCGCGCTCGACCGCGTTCTTCTCGATCGCCACCGCCGCCTCGCGCGTCGCCGGCCTCGTCCGCGAGATCGTCGCCGCCAGCTACTTCGGCGTGAAGGGCCCGATGTCGGCGTTCACGATCGCCTTCCAGGTCCCCAACCTCGTCCGCAGCCTCTTCGCCGACGCCGCGATCCAGGCGGCGTTCGTGCCGATCTTCACCGAGCAGCTCGAGCGCGGCGACAAGCGCGAGGCGTTCAAGCTCGCCTCGACCCTGATCTTCATGGTCGCGCTCATCCTCGGCGCGCTGACCGCGCTCTTCATCCTGCTCGCGCCGGTCGTGATGGATCTCTTCGCCCCCGGCTACGAGGGCGAGCTCCTCGACCTCACGGTCATGCTCTCGCAGCTGCTCTTCCCGATCCTCGTCCTGCTCGGGATGACCGGGATGGTCGTCGGCGTCCTCAACAGCTACGACCGCTTCGGCGCGTTCGCGATCTCGCCGCTGTTCTGGAACATCGCGATCATCGCCGTCCTCGTCGGCCTCGCCCCGGTCTTCCCCGAGGGCGACGAGATCTACGCCTACGCGATCGGCATCCTCGTCGGGACCGTCGTCCAGCTCGCGATCCCCGCCTTCGACCTGCGCAACACGCCGTTCCGGCTGCAAGCCGGTCTTCGACTGGCGCTCGAAGGCGGTGCGCCGCGTCCTGCTGCTGATGCTGCCCGTGACGATCAGCCTCGGGCTGATCAACTTCAACTTCCAGATCAACAGCTTCTTCGGCACCCTGATCGAGGACCCGACCGTCGCCGAGCGCGCCCCGGCCGCGATCGACAAGGCGTTCCGGATCTACATGCTCCCGCAGGGGATCTTCTCGGTCGCGGTCGCCACCGTCGTCTTCCCGACCCTGGCCCGGTTCGCCGCGCGCGGCGAGTTCGACAACCTGCGGCGGACGATGGCGAACGGGATGCGCCAGATCGTCTTCCTGCTCGTCCCGGCCGCCGCCGCGATCCTCGTCCTCTCCGAGCCGATGATCCGCCTCGTCTACGAGCGCGGCGAGTTCGACGCCTCGCAGACCGAGCTGGTCGCCACGGCGCTCTTCTGGTTCGCCTTCTCGCTGCCCTTCAACGGCCTCTTCCTGCTCCTCACCCGAACCTTCTTCAGCCTCCAGCGGCCCTGGCTGCCGACCTCGATCTCCCTGCTCAACCTGCTCGTCACCGGGATCGTCTCCTACGCGCTCTACAGGGAGTTCGAGGTCGCCGGGATCGTCGCCGCCACGGCGATCGCCACCGCCGCCAGCGTCGTCGCCCAGATGGCGCTGCTCCGCAGGCAGCTCGGCGGCCTCGAGCTGACCCGGCTGGCGTCGACCGTCGTTCGCGTGGGCATCGCCTCCGCCGCGCTCGCCGGCGTCGCCTACGCGATCTGGTGGGCGCTCGACGACGCTCTCGGCCGCGGCCTCGGCGGCCAGATCGTCGCGATGGGCGCCGCGCTGGCCGCGGGCGGCGCCGTCTACGCTGCCGCCGTCTACGCGATGCGGGTTCCAGAGGCAGGACAGATCATGCGGCTGCTGCCAGGCCGCTCGCGCGGCGACGACGCGACCGACGAGTGAGCTGATGGCCGGGCCGAGCTCACACCAGATCGCCAGCGTGGCCGACCCTCCGCGGCCGCTCGGCGGCTTCGGCTGGACGGCGACGGTCCTGCTGATCGTCCTCGCCGTCCTCTACGCCATCGCGTTCGCCGTCGAGATCTCCTACGTCGGCGTGATCAACGACTACCTGCACCACGACGGCTCGGTGGCCGACGTCGAGGACATCCAGGCGGGCCGAGCGGGGATCAGCATCCTCACCGGCCTCATCGCCTGCGTCGTCGCCGGCTTCTTCATCGCCTGGATGTATCGCGCCTACAGCAACCTGTTGCGGACCTCGGTCGCCGGGCTGAGATTCCAGCCCGGCTGGGCGATCGGCGCCTGGTTCATCCCGTTCTTCAACTGGATCCGGCCGAAGCAGATGATCGACGACGTCTGGCGGGCCGGGCGAGACCGGCGCCCAGGTTCGCGACGCCTCCTGGCGATCGCGCCCGGTGAGCCCGCTCCTGCACTGGTGGTGGGCGCTCTGGGTGGGGGCCAGCATCCTCGGCGTAATCGCGGTGATCGTCGGCTTCGACGAGGACGGCGTGCTCAGCGGCCGCACCGAGTTCGAGCAGGAACAGACCGCGGCGACGGTCGCGGCGCCGGCGATGCTCTGCCTGGTCGTCGCTGCGGTCCTCGCCTGCATCGTCATCCGGCGGATCACCGAGCGCGACGACCAGCTCCGCGGGGCGGTGTTCGCCCAGCCGCCCCCGCAGCCCTGGCCCCAGGCCGCCGGACCGCCGCCCCCGAGCCCCGCGGCGACACCACCACCACCGCCGCCGGGCTACGCCCCGCCGCCACTACCACCGCCGCCACCGCCGCCGCCATCGGGCGGCAAGCCGGTCCAGGCGCTCGACGACGGGCGACTGATCGCGAGCGGTGAGAAGGACATCCGGTGCGCTGTCTGCGGCTGGGTCTTCAGGGATGTCGACGTCGCCCGTCGCCACCTCGCGACCCACCATCGCGAGAAGAAGCCCTAGCGCGGACTCGGAATGGACCCGATTGAAGAGGATTGAACCGCGGGGATCGGCGGCGTAGGGTCAGCGCAACCATTGTCGATGGGAGGACATGATGTCCACCGACGCAGGCGAGGCGCGGGTGGACGCGAGTTCGGGCGAGCTCGAAGGCTCTGGCTACGAGCAGGAGCTGAAGCGGAGGCTCGGCTCCTTTCAGATGTTCGCGATGTCGTTCGCGTTCATCTCGGTGGCGGTCGGCATCTTCGCGACCTACGACGACGTCCTGAACACGGCTGGGCCGATCGGGATCTGGATGTGGGTCGTCACGGCGATCGGGCAGACCATGGTGGCGCTGGTGCTCGCGCAGTTCGCCGCTCGCATCGCGCTCAGCGGCTCGTCGTATCAATGGGCCTCGCGGCTGGCCAACCCGAAGATCGGCTGGGGTTTTGGCTGGCTGGGCTACTGCTTCCTGGGGATCGGTGTCGTGGCGTCCGACAACGCGCTCGCGAGCCAGGCCTTCATGCCGCTGTTCGACATCGCGCCGGACGAGGGCACCGCCCGCCTGATCACTGTCGCGGTGCTGGCGGTACAGGCAGCGCTCGTGATTGCCTCGACGCGCATCGTCGCCATCATCAACTCGACCGCGGTGGGCCTCGAGCTGACGATCGTCGTGGTCCTGACCATCGCCCTGATCATCGCGGTCGCGGTCAGCGGCGACGGCTCGGTCAGCAACCTCACCTCGCGCGGGGCCGCCGTGGGGGAAGGGGGCTACTTCGCTCTCGCCGGCGGCCCGTTCGTCCTGGCAATCATCATGGGTGTCGCCACGCTCGTCGGCTTCGACGCCGCGGCGAACCTCGCCGAGGAGGCCAAGGATCCATATCGCAGCGTGCCGCGCGCGATGGTCGGATCGGTCGTGGCGGCATCGGTGCTGGGACTGCTGTTCCTGATCGCGCTCACCGTCGCGATCGACGACATCCCGAAGATCACCGACAGCGCCTCGCCCGTCGCGACGATCATGCGCGATCAGCTCGGTACTGGGATGGAGACGGTGCTGTTGGTCGCGATCACGTTCGCCTTTTTCGGCGCCGGGCTGGTGATCATGGCGACGGGCGCGCGGCTCGTCTTCGCGATGTCGCGTGACGGACGATTCCCTGCCCACCAGCTCATGCGGCTCGTCAATCCACGCACGTCGACGCCGATTCCGGCGACGATCCTGATCTTCCTCGGAGGCGTCGTCTTGATGATCGCACTGCCGGGGGACGCGCTGCTGGAGCTGATCGACGCGGGGACGATCGTCGTGCTGCTCGTCTACGCCTTCACCGTCGTCCTCTACCTGGCGGTGCGCAAGAACCTAGAGCGCAAGGAGGGCGGGTTCTCGCTCGGGCGCCTGGAGCTGCCGGTCGCGTTCGGCGCAATCGCCTGGCTGGTGGGCGCGCTGTGTGTGATCGCGCTGCCCTCGGAGTCGTTCACCTCGGTCCTCGTCGTCGGCGGCCTGCTCGTCGTGGGCGGGTTGTTCTTTCTTGGCCTGCTCCTACTCAACCGCGAGTCGCTGGAGACCGAGCCAGGTGACGCGAGCGTGTCCGAGCAGTGACCTTCAGCAGACTTCTCGGAACGCGCGCAGGCTGTAGCGCTTGAAGATCGTCGAGAACCCGTGCGCGAGCGACGAGGCGCAGAACCTCTCGCGCTTGACCTCGTACTCGATCCCGTAGACCGGCTTTCCGGCCTCGATGAAGCGATCGAGCCGGTCGCACTCGTGGTACTGGAAGCACTGCTCGTTGACGGCGAAGTCGAAGTAGGGGAGCAGCCTGCCGACCTGACCCAGGTCGTTCTTCAGCCCGACCGCCATCCCGCGCTCGTGCGCGGCGTTCGCCACCCAGGCGTTGTAGGCGATCTGGTCGCGGGCGCCGAGCGGGAAGCCCGTCCGGTTCTGGTAGCCGTCGACGTTGTCGGGGTCGATCGCGTCGAACCCCTTCGCGACGCACTCGTCCATGCGCGCCTCCATGATCGGCCGCAGTCGCCCGATCCGGCGGATGTCGAGCCAGCGCTCCTCCTCGAAGCCGGCGATCGGCCTGCCCAGGAGCTTCCTCGGGAACTCTCCCGCGTCCGCGCGAAACGGCTCCCAGCTGCCGGCGCTGATGTAGCAGACCGCCCGATCGCCCTGGGCGTGGATCGCGTCGACGATGGCCGGGTCGGAGTCGACGTCGATGTCGTAGACGGGCGCGGGGACGGAGAGGTCGATCCGGCCCTGGAACTGGATCTGCCAGGGCTCGGTGGTCGGGACCGGGTCCCAGCACGGCCCTGCGCCGGGATCGCACGGCGCGGGCTCGGGCACCTGGGCAGCGCCGGCGGGCGCCGGAGCGGCAAGCGCGGCCGCCGCGATCGCGATAACTAGCCTGGGGTCGGCCATGGAGCGCATCAGGAACTTCTCCATCATCGCCCACATCGACCACGGCAAGTCGACGCTGGCGGACCGCATCCTCGAGGTCACGAAGACCGTCGACCCGAAGAACATGCGCGCCCAGGTCCTGGACTCGATGGACCTCGAGCGCGAGCGCGGGATCACGATCAAGGCGCAGGCCGTCCAGGTCGCCTACGAGGCGAGCGACGGCGAGACCTACCTCCTGCACCTGATCGACACCCCCGGCCACGTCGACTTCTCCTACGAGGTCTCGCGATCCCTCGCCGCCTGCGAGGGCGCCCTGCTCGTCGTCGACGCCTCGCAGGGTGTGGAGGCGCAGACGGTCGCCAACACGTACGCCGCGATCGAGGCCGGGCTCGAGCTGATCCCCGTGCTCAACAAGGTCGACCTGCCGAGTGCCGAGCCCGACCGCGTCGCCACCGAGATCGACGACCTGCTCGGCGGCGCCGACGAGGTCCTGCGGATCTCCGCGAAGACCGGCGAGGGCGTGATCGAGGTGCTCGAGGCGATCGTCGCGCGCGTGCCGCCGCCCGAGGGCGAGCCCGAGGCTCCGCCGCGGGCGCTGATCTTCGACTCCGAGTTCGACCAGTACCGCGGCGCCGTCGCCTACGTGCGGATGATCGACGGCTCCTTCGCGAAGCGCGAGCCGATCGTCGCGATGCAGGCCGGGACCCGCGCCGAGATCGACGAGATCGGCTTCTTCACCCCGGAGATGACCGCCGCGCCGGGGATGGCGGCAGGGGAGGTCGGCTACGTGATCACCGGGATCAAGGACGTCTCGAAGCTGCGCGTCGGCGACACCCTGACGGCCGCCGAGAACCCGGCCTCGGACCCGCTCCCCGGGTACCGCGAGGTCCGGCCGATGGTCTTCTGCGGCCTCTTCCCGATCGACACCGACCGCTACGAGGACCTGCGCGACGCGCTCGACCGGCTCTCGCTGAACGACGCCGCCCTCAGCTACGAGCCCGAGACCTCGCAGGCGCTCGGGTTCGGCTTCCGCTGCGGCTTCCTCGGCCTCCTGCACATGGACATCGTCCGCGAGCGGCTCGAGCGCGAGTACGACCTCGAGCTGCTGGCGACGACCCCGACCGTCCGCTACGAGGTCGATCCTGATCGGCGGCGAGCGGGTCGAGGTCCACAGCCCGGTCGAGATGCCCGACCCGGGCGTGATCGAGGAGATCCTCGAGCCCTACATCCGCGCCACCGTGATCTGCCCGAAGGACCACGTCGGCGCGGTGATGGAGCTCTGCCAGCAGCGCCGCGGCACCCACGTCGACATGCACTACCTCTCGCCCGAGCGCGTGCAGCTCCACTACGACCTGCCGCTGGCGGAGATCGTCCTCGACTTCTTCGACCAGCTGAAGTCGCGAACGGCGGGATACGCATCGCTCGACTACGAGCCCATCGGCAACCGCCCCGGCGACCTCGTCAAGCTCGACATCCTGCTCGCCGGCGACCGGGTCGACGCGCTCTCGGTGATCGTCCACCGCGACCACGCCTACAAGGTCGGCCGGGGGCTGGTCGAGCGCCTGCAGAAGACGATCCCGCGCCAGCTCTTCGACGTCCCCGTGCAGGCCGCGGTCGGCTCCCGCGTGCTCTCGCGCGAGACGGTCAAGGCCCTGCGCAAGGACGTGACCGCGAAGCTCTACGGCGGCGACGTCACCCGCAAGCGCAAGCTGCTCGAGAAGCAGAAGAAGGGCAAGAAGCGGATGAAGCAGGTCGGGCAGGTGGAGGTGCCGCAGGAGGCCTTCCTCTCCGTGCTCGAGTTCGACTGAGCTGACCGGCGAGCCAGCGAACGCGCGTCGGACTCGCCCGCGCGGCGGCATCGACGGCCTACAACCGCGGCGACATCGAGGCCGTGCTCGCGCTGCTCGCACCCCGAGGTCGAGATCGCACGTCCATCCGTCGATGGCAACGCCGGGACCTGCCACGGCCCCGAGGGCTTCTCGAGTGGATCGGCCGCGTGGAGGAGGCCTGGGAGGACTTCCACTTCGACGATCCGGAGATCGAGCCCGTCGGCGAGCGCCACGTCCTCGTCGGCGACGTCCACCAGACCGCGGTCGGGCCGCGAGCAGCCGGCTTCGCCTCGGCTGGAAGATGGACGCCGCGCTGCCCTCTTCGAGCGTCGAGCAGACGGGCCGGGCGCGCGCCGCTTCCACGTGCACTCGCGACCGCGAAGCGCGCATGGCCGCCGTCTGAATAGAGTTCGCGCGCCGCATGCCCGTCGAGGACAAAGCCGTCGGCAAGGAGTGGGGGCCCGAGACCTTCGAGGTCGAGGCCGACCGGATCGGCCAGTACGCCGACGCCGTCGGCGAGCAGAGCGAGGTCCACCAGGACCCCGAGGCCGCCAAGGAGGCGGGCTTCCGCGACGTCGTCGCGCCGCCGATGTTCGCGGTCGTCTACAGCGCCCCGGCGATGGGCCCGGCGATCCTCGACCCCGAGGTCGGGATCAACTTCGGCGCGATGGTCCACGGCAGCCAGGTGTTCGAGTGGGGCGAGCCCGTCTGCGCCGGCGACGAGATCTCGACCACCGCGACCTGCAAGCGAGATCTACGAGCAGGACGGCAAGGGCTTCTACGTCTTCGAGACGGTCTCGACCAACCAGGACGGGGCCGAGACCGTGCGCGCGACCTGGACCAACATCGTGCGAGGAGTCTGAGCATGGCGGAGCTGAGCAAGGGCGACTCGATCCCCGAGCTGCGGGTCACGCCGGACGCGGAGCTGACCAAGCGCTACGCCGCCGCCTCCGGCGATCCCAACCCGATCCACACCGACGAGGAGTTCGCGAAGTCGGTCGGGCTGCCGGGGACGATCCTGCACGGGCTCTGGACGATGGCCCAGGTCGCCCGCGCCCATACCGAGGCCGCCGGCGGCGACCCGCGCTCGCTGAAGCGCCTCGAGGTCCAGTTCCGCGGCATGGGCTTCCCCGAGCAGGAGGTGGTGGTCACCGCCGAGGTCGTCGATGCCGAGAACGGCCGGCTCGTCACCGAGACGGTCGCCGAGCAGAGCGGCAACCAGATCATCCGCAACGCCAGCGCGACGCATCGAGGCCGGGAAGGTAGGCCGATCGTGCGTCTGCAGATCACAGCCGGACCCGATGCGGGCAAGACCATCGAGCCGGCCGGCGAGCGGTTCACGGTCGGCCGCGAGGACGTCGACTTCCTCCTCGCCGACGACGAGGTCTCGCGCCGGCACATCGAGCTGCGAACCCTTCCCGACGGCCGGGTCGAGCTCACCGACCTCGGTTCCCGCAACGGGACCCGCGTCGACGGCGAGCGGATCACCGGTCCGCAGACGCTCTCCGGCGGCGAGGAGATCAGGCTCGGGCGTGACGACGATCATGGTCGAGGCCCCGCCACCCCCGCCGGACCCGGGCGCGACCAAGGTCTCGGCCCAGCCGCCGCCCGACCCCGACGCGACCGCGGCGGCCACCCCGGTGCCGCCGGGCCTGGCGCCTGACGACGCGACCGCGCCGCAGCCCGTCACCGCCGCCGGCCGAGCCGCCGACCGCCTCCGCCGGCCGAGCCGCCGACCGCCTCCTCCGACACCGCCGCCGCCCCGCGCCGCTGCGCCGCCGCCGCCGCCGCCGCCTCGCGCGCCGCGCCGGGCCCGCCCCCCGGGGCAACGCCGGTCGGGGGGCCGCAGGCGTCGACCGGCCTGCGCGTCACCGCGCTCGTCCTCTCGATCATCGTCGTGCTCGGCGGACTCTTCGCCCTGATCGTCGTCGCGGTGGCGCTGAGCCTCGACCTCTGCACCGATCCCGGCCTGACCTTCCTCGACGACTGCTACGACGGCAGCAGCGGGACCCGGGCGATCGGCTCGATCCTCTCCGTGATCGGCGCCATCGCCTCGATCGCCTTCCTGGTCTTCTCGATCCAGTACTTCTCGAAGTCGCGGCGGCCGCAGATGGTGCTGTTGACCGGGATCGCAGCGGTCGTCCTGCTCGTCGCCGGGCTCGCGATCATCTAGCCGCCTCGGCTCTGCCGTGGGGGCCGGACCCTAAGCTTGGCTGCGGCATGCTCAGCGAGCGACAGCAGCGCATTCTCGAGGTGGTCGTCGGCTCCTACCTGGAGTCCGGGAGCCCGGTGGGCTCGAAGGCGATCGCCGAGCGCTCGGGCATCGAATGGGGCGCGTCCACCGTGCGATCGGAGCTCGCGGCCCTCGAGAGCGCGGGCTATCTCACCCACCCGCACACTTCCGCCGGCCGCGTTCCCACCGACTCCGGCTACCGCTTCTACGCCGATCAGCTGATCACGACGGGGGACGCGCTTCCGGCCGAGAGCGGCTCGTCCCTCAGCCTCGACCGGATGCGCCGCGAGGTCGAGGAGGCGATGCGCGAGACGACGGCCGCGCTCTCCCAGATGACCGACCTGCTGGCCCTGGCGACGGCGCCGCCGCCCTCGAGCGCGAGGATCCACCGCGTCGAGGTGCTCCAGCTGCAGCCGAAGGTCGTGATGGTCGTCGTCATCGCCTCCAACGGCTCGGTCACCAAGCGGGTCTTCAGCTTCGCCAGAGATGTCGACCGGGGCCTCGTCGAGTGGGCGTCGAGCTACCTGAACGAGCGGCTCTCGGGCCTCGGCCTCGGCGCCCGGATGATCGCCGGCCGCCTCGCCGACCCGGAGCTGAGCGCGGCGGAGCGCCGTTTCCTCGATCAGCTCGAGGGGGCGTTCACCGCGCTCGAGACCGATGTCGAGAGCACGATCTACGTCGACGGCGCCGCCCGCCTGCTCTCCGAGTCGCACTCGCGCGACCTGCCCGGAGGCGGACGCGCTGATGCGCGCGCTCGAGCGCCGAGCCGGCCTGCTCGAGATGCTGCGCTCGGCGCTCGAGGAGCGCTCCGTCTTCCTCTGGATCGGCGGCGAGAACCCCGAGCCCGGGCTGCGCTCGGTCAGCGTCGTCGGCGCCAACTACGGGCTCGGTTACCGCAACCTCGGCGCCGTCGGCGTCGTCGGGCCGCTGCGGATGGACTACGCGACGGCGATCTCCTCGGTCCGCGACGCCGCCGGCCAGCTCTCCCGATTCTTCGAGACGGTCTACGAGGGCTGAGCTGGCCGATGCCGCAGGACTACTACGAGCTGCTCGGCGTCGCAGCGGGGAGCCTCCGAGACGGAGATCAAGAAGGCGTTCCGCAAGGTCGCGCGCGAGCTCCATCCGGACGTCAACAGGCACGACCCCGAGGCCGAGGAGAAGTTCAAGAGCGCCGCCGAGGCCTACGAGGTGCTCTCCGATCCCGAGCGGCGGCAGACCTACGACGCCTTCGGCCACGAGGGGCTGCGCTCGGGCGGCTGGAGCCCGCGAAGCTCCGGGTTCGGCAACGTCGAGGACATCTTCCAGGCGTTCTTCGGCGGCGGTGGCTCGGACTCGCCGTTCGGCGACATCTTCGGCTTCGGCGGACGCGGGCCCGCGGGCGGCGCCGACATCGGCGCCACGGTCGAGGTGACGCTCGCCGAGGTCCTCTCCGGCGCCGCGCGCGAGGTCTCCTTCGAGGCCGTGCGCGCCTGCGAGCACTGCCGCGGCAACGGCGCCGAGCCGGGGACGCCGATCCGCACCTGCGAGACCTGCGGCGGTGCCGGCCAGCTCCGCCAGGTGAGCCGCACCGCGTTCGGTCAGATGGTCCGCGCGGTCGCCTGCGACACCTGCGGCGGCGACGGCAAGATCGCCGAGACGCCCTGCGAGGTCTGCGACGGCAGGGGCCGGACCGTCGGCGAGCGCACCTTCGACGTCGAGATCCCGCCCGGGATCGAGAACGGCCAGCGGATCAGGATCAGCGGCGCGGGCCACGCCGGCGAGGCCGGCGGCCGCAGCGGGGACCTCTACGTCGAGGTCATGGTCGCCGACGACGACCGCTTCGTCCGCGAGGGCCCCGACCTGGTCTCGGTCGTCGACGTCTCCGCCACCGAGGCGATGCTCGGCGCCGAGGTCGAGGTGGCGACCCTGGAGGGGACCGAGACCGTGGAGGCGCCGCCGGGGACCCAGCACGGCGAGCGCGTGACCCTGCCGGGCCTCGGGCCTGCCGACGCTGCGCAGGAGCGCCCGCGGCGACCAGCACGTCCTCTTCAACGTCGTCGTCCCGGCGAACCTCTCCGAGGAGCAGCGCGCGCTCGCCGCGCGGCTGGCGGAGACGATCACCGACGAGAACCTGAGCGGGCGCCGCCAGGAGGGCATCTTCTCCCGGGTCCGCCGCGCCTTCGGTTGATCCGCCTGGCGGTCCGATGCGAGCCGGAGCTCGCCGAGCGCGTGCTCGCCGAGCTCCTGGTCCTCGCGCCCGGCGGGGTCGAGGAGGACGAGGGCGAGGGCTACGTCGAGTACGCGATCTACGGCGCCTCCGGCGAGCTGCCCGAGCTCGGCGCGCTCGCCGCCGAGGTGGACGGCGGCGCGATCGAGGTCACGAGCGAGGAGATCCCCGACGACTGGACCGACCGCTGGCGCGACTTCCACAAGCCGATCACGGTCGGCGACCGGCTCGTCGTCGCGCCGTCGTGGGAGGAGGGTCCCTCGGGCGAGCGGGCTCGAGCGGATCGTCGATCGATCCGGGCCAGGCCTTCGGCACCGGCGCGCACGCGACGACGCGGATGTGCCTCGAGCTCCTGATCGAGCTCGCCGCAGGAGGGCGGCGCCGCCGGCCCGCTCGCCGACTGGGGCACGGGCTCGGGCGTGCTCGCGATCGCCGCCGCCAAGCTCGGCTTCGCGCCGGTCTCCGGCTGCGACCACGAGCTCGCCGCGCTCGCCGCCGCCGGGGAGAACGCGGCGGCGAACGGGGTCGAGATCGCGCTCGAGCGCCGCAACCTGCGCGCCGAGCCGGCGCCGGCGGCGCCCACCGCCACCGCGAACCTGACCGCGCCGGTGCTGCTCGAGGTCGCCGACCGCCTGGAGGACGCCCCGCGAGCGCCTCGTCTGCTCGGGCCTGCTCAACCGCGAGGCCGACGGCATCGCCGCCGCCTTCGCCGCCCACGGCCTCGCCGAGCGCCGCCGGCTCACCGACGGCGACTGGACCGCGCTCCTTCTGGCGCGCTAGGTATGTTGCGCGCCGATGCCTGTCGCGATCACCGGCTACGAGATCGGCCTCTTCGTCCACGTGGTGGCCGTCGTCCTCGCCTTCGGGCCCACGTTCGGCTACGCGTTCTTCCAGGCGGTGACCGAGCGCAACTACCCGCAGGGCGTGCCGACGATGTGGCGCGCGATCGACGCGACGGCAGGTACCTGGTCACGCCGGCCGGGCACGGTCGCCCTGCTCGCCGGGCTCTACCTGATCATCGATGGCGACAGCCTGGGAGTTCTCCGACGTCGTTCGTCGGTTTCGGGATCGTCGCGATCCTGGTCCTGCTCGGGCTCGGCGGCGGCTTCTTCGCCCCGCAGGGGCGCAAGGCGATGGAGCTCGCCGAGCGGGACATCGCCGCCGCCGGCACCGGCGAGAGTCGAGTTCAGCGACGAGTACTGGGCGGTCTCGAAGCGGATCGCCCAGGTCGGCACGCTCGCCGGGCGTCCTCATCGTCGTGACGATCTTCTTCATGACCGTCAAGCCCTGACGGCACCGCACGCTCAGACCTCCCGATCGCCGTGCTCGACTCCGGCGTGGGCGGGCTCACGGTGCTGCACGAGTGCCTGGTCTCGCTGCCGGAGGAGGACTTCCTCTACCTCGGCGACGACGCCCACTTCCCCTACGGGACGAAGGAGCTCGAGCGAGGTCCGCGGCCGGGTCGAGGTGGCGAGCGCGTACCTGCTCGAGCGCGGGGCGAAGCTGCTCGTCCTCGCCTGCAACTCGGCGACGACGGCGGGGCTCGACGTCGCGCGCGAGGCCGCGGCGGCGGAGGCCGGGGTGGAGGTGGTCGCCGTGATCGAGCCCGAGGCCGAGATCGCCGCGGCGATCACCGACTCCGGCCGGATCGGCGTCCTCGCCACCCCGGCGACCGTCGAGGGCGGCGCCTACCACCGCGCCCTGCAGGCGCCAGGGCCGCGAGCTCGAGGTGATCGAGGTCGAGGCGCCGGACCTGGCGCCGATCATCCAGCGCGGCAACCGGATCGACGAGGAGGTCGTCTCGATCGTCCGCTCGTACTGCGCGCCGCTCCAGCGCGCCGAGGTCGACACGGTGATCCTCGGCTGCACCCACTACCCGCTCGTGCGGCCCGATGCTGCAGCGGATCCTCGGCCGCGACGTCCGCCTCGTGAGCGCCGGCCACGCGATCGCCGCGACCGTCGCAGCGCACGCTCGCCGCCGCCGGCCTGACCACGGCCGAGCAGCGGCGAGGGCGACTACCGCTTCCTCTGCACCGGCGACCCGTACGCCTTCCACGAGCTCGGCACCCGCTTCCTCCAGCTCCCGCTGGGGGAGGTGGAGCGGGTGGAGCTCGGTTGAGCCGAGTCCGAGCCGACCGGGGCGAGCCCCGGCCGGCTCGATCTCAGGCTTCGGCTACTGGATGAACCAGATGAAGAACCGGGCGTCCTGCCCCGCCTCGGTAGTCGGCGTCGACGATCCGCACCCGCGCGTCGTTGCGGTTCGCCGGGCAGTCGCCGAGGTCCTCGCCGCGGTCGATCGCAACGCTCGTCACGAGGTTGCGGTCGGCGGCCGCCGTGTCCGCATTATCGAGACTCACCATTGCGCTCGCCGGCCGGAATGGCACGTCGAAGCAGTAGGTCCCGACCGCGGCCGCAGCCTCGCCCTCCGAGACGAGGATCCTCGTCTGGGCCTGTGGTGGGAACCCAGCGACGTCCGGCTGCAGTGTCGCGTTGGCCTGCACGCGCGCGAACGCCGAGCCTGGAGGAAGCTCGCCGCTGGCGAAATCACCGGCAGCAAGGCCGGAGACATCGCCGCTGCCGATCGATTCGTCAGCGACGTCTCCGCCACCGAGCGATCCGTCCGCGATATCGCCGCCGGTCAGCGACTCATCCGTAATGTCGCCGGAGCCGAGCGTGCCGTCCTCCACGTCGCCGCCGTTCAGCGATTCGTCGGCGATGTCGCCGGATGCGAGGCCGTCGACGTCGGCCGACTTGAGCGACTCGTTCTGGACGTCCGCCCCGGTGAGCGAGCCGTCCGGGATCTCGTTCGCGCCCACGGCGCCGTCCTTGATCTCGGCTGCCCGGACGGCGTTCGCCTTGATCTGCTTGGCGCTGACACTGTTTTTCCCGAGGGTTGCCGCGTAGGCCGCCCCGCTCAGGGCGACGAAAAGCGCCGCCATCGCAACCACCATCGCCGGCGATGGCCGCCGAAATCGCTTCCTCATCCTATACCTCCCTGGTTTGTACCGGTGCTCATCACCGCCGACTCTCGTGCCTGCGGGTCACCCTGTCGTCGGGGTAAGCACCCTGAACTTTTGCGGAGGGCGGCGAAGTCGATGCCGCAATACCCATACCTCCCGTATACGCCCGGATCCCTATCCGGGCGACGCGATCCACTCTACGCCCAATCGAGCCCGACTTACCAGAGAGCGGACCGATGCGGTCACAAACCGAACATTTGTCGATTCCAGCTTCGGGGCGTGACTTTCGCCTCGATCGGTGAGATAGTCGCCCTCGGTACCACGTACAGGACGAGGTCCAGGGTGGATGCGACCGGAACGGGAATGCGGCGGACGACGGTGAAGCGGCTGCGTGCATCGCGGCGTTCCCGGTGGCCGGTCGCAATCGCCTTGCTGGCTGCGCTGGCGCTCGTTCCCGCGGTCGCCGCCGAGGGTGCCGACCGGGCCTCGCCGCAGAAGGCCGCGGTGAAGAAGGCCTTCAAGCAGCTGATCTCGGAGACGCGCGACCTCCCGAAACGGGCCGCCTCGAAGCGCGATCGCGGCGCCCTGCTGAAGAAGGCGAAGAGCGCGAAGCGGCTTTCTCGCCGCAAGCCGTGCAAGTCGGTCCGCGCGATGGCCGGGTTCCGCAAGCTCGTGGAGAAGAAGGTCGAGGAGCGGCCCGGTGGGCGCCGGGTCGTGGGGGCCGGCTCGGTCCGGGGCGAGCTCGAGGCAGCCGCGCTCGAGGTCGACGCCGCGCTGATGCAGCTGCCCAAGGCGCGCGCATGCGGCGGTGGCGAGGCATCGACGGCGACCGAGGCCGGATCGTCGGTGCTCAGCTCGGACGAGAAGCACGTGAGCTTCAGGGTCAACTTCCCGCAACCGACGTTCGCCGCTCAGCAGGTCGGTGACGACGAGTTCCAGCGGATGTTCATGGAGGGCACGGGCGAGTCCGGCGACGTCGGCGACCCCGGGCCGCCGATCTTCTCCAGCTTCTTTGCGGTCCCGCTCGGCGCGGATGTCTCGGTGACGGTCAACGACGCCAAGGGATACGACCTGAAGGGCGTCGAGCTCTTCCCGGTCCAGAAGGAGCCGGTGGACGGTAAGCCCTCGGGGATTCCGGCCCTGGAGCAGATCGATGGCCTACCGCCGGTTTCGACCTTCATGCCCGGGCCGTTCCAGATCGACAAGAAGGCCTACGACTCGAAGGCGAAGTTTCCCCCCACACCGTCCGACGCCGCGGTGCTCGGCGGCGATCAGGGACCTGCGCGTCGGAGGCGTCGACTTCGCCGGCGCCCAGTACACAGCCGAAGACCGAGAAGCTCCACGTCTACACCTCGATCGAGGTGACCGTCAACTTCGGCGGCGACAACAGCGGCGTCTTCGGCGACGTCGACGACATCCGGAGCCCCTGGAACGCCCAGTTCACGCGGAACTACGGCGCCTTGCTCGAGAACTTCGACGACAGTCGACAGGTTCCTGCGACCGGATTTCGAGCGGTTCTTCTGCGGCGAGGAGATGCTCGTCGTCACGTCGTCGACCCTGCGGACCGCGGCCGACACCTTCGCCGCCGGCCGCACCGCCGCCGGGCTTCGCCACTCGGGTCGTGGAGGTGGGCTCGGGCCCCGGGCAGATCGGCACGACGAAGGAGCAGATCCAGTCTTACATCCTCGGCCGCCTCAACGGCAGCTGCCTGATCCGCCCGAGCTACGTGGTGATCTTCGGCAACACGGCGGCCGTGCCCACCTGGCTAGTGCCCTGCGGGCCGGGCGGGAACCCCGACGAGTGCAACATCGCCTCCGACCTCCCGTATTCACTCAACGGCCCGCGACCTGTTCGCGGACGTGATGCTCGGGCGCATCCCGGTGACGGACCCGGCGGACGCGGACGCCGTCGTCAACAAGATCCTCACCTACGAGACGACGCCGCCGGCGCCGCCCGGGGACGACTTCTACTCGCCACGCCACCGTCACCGGGTACTTCCAGCCGCCGTTGGTCTGCGTGCTCAACGAGGGCGCCTCCGGGACTCCGAACTGCAACGCCGACGCCCCACCGGTCACCGGCCACTGGGAGATCGACTACCCGGCGCAACACCGACACCCGCGGATTCACGATCACGTCGGAGCGGATCATCCAGCGCGATGCAGGCGAACAGCTACAACGTCGACCGCCTCTTCACGACGGACGACGAGGACGTGATCCCGGAGAACTACTGGAACGGGACACCGATCCCGGCGCATCTCAGGCGGCCGACGTTCGCCTGGGACGCGAACACGACCGACTTCTTCAACTCCTACAACGAGGGCCGCTTCATGATCATGCACCGCGACCACGGCTGGCCGGACGGCTGGGCGGAGCCGACCCTGCATTCGGGTCACGTCCCGCTCTTCACGAACGGCTCGGAGCAGCCGGTCGTCTTCGGGATCAACTGCGCGAGCGCGGCGTTCGACGATCCGTCGCACCCGAGCTTCGTCGAGCTCCAGGTGATGGAGGATCGGCGGAGGCGCCTTCGCCGGGTTCGGGGACACCCGCAACAGCCCGAGCTTCCCGAACAACCACATGGCGCTCGGGTTCATGGACGCGCTCTTCCCGAACGTCGGCACCCGACTTCGGCAGCGACGGTGCCGACCCGCCGCCTCGGCGACGTCCTCGTGCGCGGCAAGCAGTACATGGCCGCCCAGGAGGGCACCGAGTGGCACGGAGCCGGCGACACCTACGCCGAGCACTACCTCTACGGCCTACTCGGCGACCCCTCGGCCCAGATGTGGGCGGCGGAGCCGGTGATGTGGCAGCCGCCAGACCTCCACTTCGAGTTCGAGCGGGTCTTCGAGCCGCGGCCGGGTGACCCCTTCTTCAAGGTCAACATCAGGCTGCCGATCGGCGGCCCCGACCCGCCGCCGTTCGGGCACGATCGCGACCCTGCTCCACGACGGCGAGGCGATCGGCCGGGCCGTGGTGGGCGCGGACGGCACGGCGACGATCACGCCGGATGTGCAGACGAACGCCGACGACCTCACCGTCTCGCTCGACCAGGACGGGGCGCTGCCGGTGCAGAAGGAGGTCGAGGGCGTCCCGACGAGCCTGACGATCACGGGACCGTCGAGCGTGAACCTGACCGGCGGCTCGGAGAATCGGACATTCAGCGGCCACCTCGACCCGCCGGCCGCGAACGCCCCGATCAGGGTCGTCTACACATCGGAGACGGGCTCGCCAAACGCATTTCCGCCGATCACGCACAACACCACCACGAATGCGAACGGGGACTGGTCGGACGATTGGACCTTCCCGCAGGGCTTCTTCGACTTCGGAACGTGGCGCGCGCAGGCGTTCTTCGACGGCGGTGACGGCTACCAGCCGTCGTCCTCGCCGATCCACCGCTTCAACGTCGGGGACTAGGAGCCGCATCCGAGGCGGGAGGCAACCGGCGCGCCGGAAGGACGAGGGACCAGGCATCGAGGCCGGGCCCTCGTGAACCGCTCGTCGTCGCGTCTGCCTAGCTCGTCGCCATGCAGATTACGAAGGCGCGGATCTCGGCGGCGGCGGTGCCGCCGGCAGGATTCCGGTAGACCGCGCGCCAGTCGTTGAACGACTGGTCGTCGGCAGGAATGAACCCAGCGTTCCCGGGCCTCGACACCAGGAGCTTGATGTCGTCGCTACCCGTCTGGTCGACCGACGACCCGCCGGAGATCGCCTGCTGGCCCGCGGGGCACGACTCCTCGACCGCCTGGGTCGTGTTGTCGGCTAGCGCCGCGTCGGTGCGCTGCACGGTCACCGGCCGCGGCGCTCACCGGCCGCGAAGTCGCCGCGCGTGAGCTCTTGCACGTCGTCGTTGGATCGATGTCCTCGCCGGGCATCGGCCGCGAGCCGCGACGGACCTCCCAGGACGTCGAACCTGCGTCACCCGGCGTTGCCGGACGGCCGTTCACATCGACAGCCGCAGTACGGCAACGGATCGTCGGCGACCCGGCGACCTGGCGCCGACGTCATCCGCGACATCAACCGGCGACCGTTGTCGGACTCACCCAGTACGTCGATAAGCGAGACGTTCGCCGGTATCGAGTCTTAACGTCAACGTCGCGTACGGCAGGGGCGGGCATTCGTACCCAGCGACCTGACGTTGCCGTCAGACGCACAGCAGCGGATCCTGAGCACGTTTCTCGACCGGAATCTCGCGCGACGACCCGCTACGGACCCCGGCGCTGCGGCGAGGGATGCTCGTCATCACCAACTCGAGCTCGCAGCGGCGGCACACTTTCGACGGCAGCGGAGCAACCGGAGCTGTGAGCAGTGTCGCTCGAGACCGGACGCGGTCGAGCTGGACGAGCGGCGTGCCGTCGATCGACATCTACGGCAAGCACCCGGAGACGACCCGCAGCAGTTCAACGACGGAACGAACCTGCCCGCCGAGCTGAGAGCCGACGTTCGCGTGGAACGGCACCGGCGTACGGACGTCATCGAACGCCTGGAACGACGGTCGCTTCCTCGTCATCCACGGCGATCACGGTTGGTCGGACGGATGGGGCACACCCGAGTTACTCGACGGCGAACGTGCAACGCGCTCGACGGAACGGCTCCAACGCTATCCCGTCGGTGATGAGCATCAACTGCTCGAGCGGCGCCTACGACTACGACGAGACGTCGTTCGCCTTCGGATCGCTCGTCAAGGCGAATGGCGGGGCCGTTGGCGTTTTCGGCAGGACACGCGCGACTCGCCCACGCTGGCACAACACCCAGATCGGCCTCGGCTTCGTCGACGGTCGCTCCCGACCGTTCTGCCGAGTGAGGGGCCGGTCGACGAAATTGCGGAGCGGGAGACGCGCTCATCAACGGCAAGCTGCGGTTGGCCGGGCTCTCGCCGCCGGCGCTACCGACGGCAGCACCCGCAACGAGCTCTATCTGTGGCACTACTTCGGCGATCCCTCGATGAAGATGTGGGGCGGACGGCAGCCCGCTGTCGTGCTCGATCCGAGCCTGATCAACGCGCGGTTCGTCAGGCAGGCGTTCGGGCCAGGCCCCGACCCGGCGCCGTACTCAGTCCACGTGACGGTGCCGGAGGAGCTGAACGGGCAGCCGATCAGCCTCCTGCGAAACGGCGATGTGGTGTGGGAAGGCGAAGCATCGTCGGCGGGCAGGCCGACATCCCCGCGCGACTTCGGCGGCGACTCGCCGAATGGCGGGAGAGCTCCAGGTGGCCGTGGACGGCGGACTGACTCGCCGCCGGTCCAGGCGCCGGTGAGCGGGGTCCCGACCAGGCGACCATCGCTCACGGCCAGACATGCCCCTCAGCGCCGGTCGCGTGGGGAGGACAGTCTGCCCACGACCGGAACGCTCAGCCCAGGCTTCGCCGGTGCTCAGATCGTGGTCAAGTACACGCCACCGGACGGTGCCACGTTCGAGCGGACCGTCACGACAACGCGGACGGGAACTGGAGCGACACGGTCACGCCGCTCGACCACACCAGCGTCAGGGAGGGCAACTGGAAGATCCAGGCGCGTTGTCGCCGGCGACAGTCAGCGCTACCCGTCGACGGCGTCCGAGTGCACCGTCTTCGTCTTCGACAACAGCTGAACCGACCGAAGGACTACCCGGCGCAGATCACCCAGACCTCGGGCCTGATGCCGGAGGCGGCGCCACCTATGGGGTTGACCACGTTTATCCGCCATCCGGAGAAGGACTGGTCGTCGAACGGTGGCTCGGTGTTGCCGGAGCTGATCGCCGGACGGAACGTTCCGATGGTCGTTTCTTCGGACAGCGTGGCGTCGCCGCGGCCGCCTCCGCCTATCGCGATCTGACCCGCAGGGCAGAAGACGGTGTAGGACTGGTTCGCACCGTTCGCGAGGTCTGTTGCCGCCTGCTCGAACTGAACGGTGATCCTGCCGTCGAGGAACGAACCGGGGGCGATGTCGCCCTTGCCAAGCCTTGCCACGTCGTCGCCGCCGATGCTGTCGTCCTGGACGTCGGCGCCTGTCAGCGTTCCGTCGAGGACGTCCTCGCCGAGGAGCGATTCGTCGGCGACATCGCCGGTCGCCACCGAACCATCGACGATCTTCGACCCGTCAACCGATTCCGCACTCAGGTCGCCGAGGCCGATCGACCCATCGCTGACGTCTGCCGCGCCGAGGCCCGAGACGTCCTCCGAGCGGAGCGACTCGTTCGCGACGTCGGCGCCGGTGATGGCCCCGTCCGCGACATCCCCCGTCCCGACCGAGCCATCCTTCAGTTCGCTCGTCGCGACAGCGTTCGCCTTGATCTGCTTGGCGCCTACCGTGTTCGCCTTGATCGCCGCGTAGCTCGAACCGCTGAGCGCGACGAAGAGGGCCAGCGACGAGATCACCATCGCCGGTGACGGCCTGCCGATACGTCCGCTCATCCCAAACCTCCGAAAGTCAGTCGTTTATCCGTACGGTGACTCTCGCGACTCCGCTTGCCCGTGTCGTCAGGGTTCGCACCCTGAACTTTGGGCGGGCGGGCGCACCCATGCGTGGCTAACCTTGGACCGTGAGCATTCTCGAGCAGGTCCAGGAGGACACGAAGGCGGCGATGAAGGCGCGCGAGCGCGAACGCGTCGGCGCGCTGCGGATGATCTCCAACGCCCTCCAGCAGGACGCCAAGGAGGGCGATTCGGACGAGGTCGCCGTGCTGCGCCGCGAGCGCAAGCGCCGGCTCGAGGCCGCCGACGGCCTACCGCGAGGGCGGCAGCGCCGAGCGCGCCGAGGCCGAGGAGTCCGAGGCCGAGGTGATCTCCTCCTACCTGCCCGCCGAGCTCTCCGACGAGGAGCTCGCCGGCGATCGTCGACGAGGCGATCTCCGAGTCCGGGGCCTCGTCCCCCGCGGACATGGGCAAGGCGATGGGCGCCGGCGATGGCGAAGGTCGGCGGCCGCGCCGACGGCAAGCGGGTCAGCGCGATCGTGCGCGAGCGGCTCACTTGGCTCGTAGGCAGCTGACGCTCGACAACACCGTGGCGGCAGAGCTCGCCGGCTCCGAGGACTCCGTGCTGCGCGCGCTCGAGGGACACCTCGAAGTCGACCTCTACCTGCGCGGCAACGTGCTGACGCTCGACGGCCCCGAGGGCGGAGTGCGCTCGGCGGAGACCGTGGTCGACGAGCTCGTCGAGCTGATCGAGCGCGGCCAGGAGATCGCCCCCGGCACGATCGAGGCGGTCACCGGCGCGCTCGACGCGGGGGAGAGCCCGGCGAACGTGCTCGAGGACGTCGTCTGGCGCCACCGCGGCACCAAGGTCGCGCCGAAGACCGTCAACCAGAAGCGCTACGTCGACTCGATCCGCGAGCACACCGTCACCTTCGGGATCGGCCCGGCGGGCACGGGCAAGACCTTCATCGCCGTCGCGATGGCGGTCGCGATGCTCGACGCGCGCCAGGTGAGCCGCGTGATCCTCACGCGTCCCGCGGTCGAGGCCGGCGAGCGCCTCGGCTTCCTGCCCGGCGACATCCAGGCCAAGGTCGACCCCTACCTGCGCCCGCTCTTCGACGCCCTCTACGACATGCTCGAGCCGGACCGGGTCAACTCCTACTTCGAGAAGGGCGTGATCGAGGTCGCGCCGCTCGCCTTCATGCGCGGGCGGACGCTGAACGACTCCTTCGTCATCCTCGACGAGGCCCAGAACACGAGCCCGGAGCAGATGAAGATGTTCCTCACCCGGCTCGGCTTCGGCTCGCGGATGGTGGTCACCGGCGACGTCACCCAGATCGACCTCCCGCGCGACCAGCGCTCCGGGCTGGTCGTGATCGGCGAGATCCTCGAGGGGCTGGAGGACATCGCCTTCGTCCGCTTCGGCGGCGAGGACGTCGTTCGCCACAAGCTCGTTCAGCGGATCGTCGCCGCCTACGGCGCCTACTCGGAACGCCAGAACCCCGGTTGACGCATCGACCTCGCCGACGTCCCCGAGGAGCTTCGCGACGCCGTCGCCGCGGCGCTCGCGCGCGGCGGGGGTGGAGGAGGGCCACCTCTCGCGTCGAGCTGGTCGGCGAGGAGCGGATCCGCGAGCTGAACCGCGAGCACCGCGGCCGCGACCGGCCGACCGACGTGCTCTCGTTCCCGCTCGACGGCGCCGGCGACGTCGCCGGGCCCGCGCGAGCTCGGCGACGTCGTGATCTGCCCCGAGCACACCGAGGACCTCGCCGAGGCCGCGGTCCACGGCGTCCTTCACCTCTGCGGCTACGACCACGAGCAGGACGCCGGCGAGATGCTCGAGCTCCAGGACCGCGTGATGGCGGGTCTGCGGTGACCCGTTCCGGGTTCGTCGGCCTCGCCGGACGGCCGAACGTCGGCAAGTCGACGCTCGCCAACGCGATCGTCGGCGCCAAGGTCGCGATCGTCTCGGACCGGCCGCAGACGACCCGGCGGGCCGTTCGCGGCGTCGCCACCGACGTCGCCGCCGGGCTGGCAGATGGTGCTCGTCGACCTGCCCGGGGTGCAGCGGCCCCGGGACATGCTGACCAAGCGCATGCAGCGCCGCGTCGAGCACGAGCTCGGCGACTCCGACGCCGTCCTCTTCGTGGTCAACGCCGAGCAGGGCATCGGCCCCGGGCGACCGCTTCATCGCCCAGCAGCTGCTCGGGGTCGGCACCGAGACGCCGGTCGTGTGCGCCGTCAACAAGCTCGACCGGGTCGGCCCGCCGGAGGCGGCAAAGGTCCTCGCGGACGCCGAGGAGCTCGGCGTGGCCGACGAGATCTTCCCGATCTCGGCGAAGCGCGGCACCGGCCTCGAGCCCCTGATCGAGCACGTCGCCACCCTGCTGCCCGAAGGCCCGTTCCTCTATCCGCCCGAGGACCACAGCGACCAGCCCAGCGACGTCCACCTCGCCGAGCTCATCCGCGAGCAGGTGCTGCCGCCGCACCCGCGACGAGATCCCGCACGCGGTCGAGGTCGCGGTGGAGTCGATCGAGGAGCGCGAGGACGGGCTCGTCGACGTCAAGGCCCAGATCTGGGTCGAGTCCGACTCGCAGAAGGGGATCCTGATCGGCCGCGGCGGCCGGATGATCAAGGAGATCGGCAGCGCCGCCCGGCGCGAGCTCGAGCGCGAGCTCGGCGCGAAGGTCTTCCTCGACCTCCAGGTCCGCCTGCGCGAGCGCTGGCGCCGCGACGAGTCCCTGCTCGACCGCCTCGGGATCGACTGAGCGCTACCTAAACTCGGTCGATGGAGCAGATCCGCTTCGACGACGACGGCCTCGTGCCCTGCGTCATGCAGGACTGGGCGACGGGCGAGGTGCTGACGCTCGCCTACATGAACGAGGAGGCGCTGCGGCTGACCCGCGAGACCGGCGAGATCCACTTCTACAGCCGCTCGCGGCAGGAGCTCTGGCGGAAGGGCGAGACCTCCGGCAACACGATGAAGCGTGCGCCAGCTCCGCTTCGACTGCGACGCCGACGCGATCGTCGCCCTGGTCGAGCCGGCGGGCCCCGCCTGCCACACCGGCGAGCGCTCCTGCTTCCACCGCGAGCTCGAGATCCGGCGAGGCGCCCGAGCCGGCTGCCCACGAGGCGCTGGCCGCGCTCGAGCGGACGATCGCGGCTCGCGCCGCCGAGCGGCCCGAGGGCAGCTACACGGCCGAGCTGCTCGCCGACCCGCCGCGGATCGGCGAGAAGGTCCGCGAGGAGGCGGACGAGGTCGCCCGCGCGGCCGCGGACGAGTCCGACGAGCGCCTCGCCGAGGAGGCGGCCGACGTCCTCTACCACCTCGAGGTCCTGATGCGATCGCGCGACCTGTCGCTCTCCGCCGCGATGGAGGTCCTCAATGGGCGCCGCTGAGCAGCTCGCCGAGAGCGCGACCGTCATCCCCGTCGTCGAGCGCTTCATCGACGACTGCGAGACGCCGGTCTCGGCCTTCCTCAAGCTCCGCGCCGATCCCGAGCTCGGCGGCGGGCCCTCGTTCCTGCTCGAGTCCGCCGAGCAGGGCCGCTTCGGCCGCTACTCCTTCCTCGGCTTCCGCCCGCACGCGCTGATCCGCTGGGCCGAGGGACGGCTCACGGTCACCGAGGGCGGCGAGACGAGCGAGGCCGACGAGGAGGACCCCTACGGCGCCGTCGCCCGCATCCTCGACGGCTACCGCCTCGGCGAGGTCGCCGGGTCCGATCCGGCGGCGGCGCTGCCGCCATTCGCGGGCGGCGCGGTCGGCATCTTCGGCTACGACCTCGTCCGCACGGTCGAGGACCTCGGCCCGCCGAACCCGGACCCGCTCGGGCTCCCCGACCTGGCGCTCATGGTCTGCGAGGTGATGCTCGCCTTCGATCACCTCAAGCACGAGCTCACCGTGATCGCCTTCGACTTCTCCGGCGGCGCCGGCCGCGAGCGCGCCGAGGCCGCGATCGCGGCCGTCCGCACCGCGCTCGCCCGCGCCGTGCCGGCGGCCGAGCCGCACCCGGCGCGCGAGGTCGAGCCGTTCGAGTCGAACATGAGCCGCGAGCAGTTCGAGGCCAACGTCGCCCGCATCGTCGAGTACGTGCACGCCGGCGACGCCTTCCAGGTCGTGCCCTCGCAGCGCTTCTCGGCCCCGGCCCCGGTCTCGGCGTTCTCGATCTACCGCGGCCTGCGGACGATCAACCCCTCGCCGTACATGTACTACCTCGAGTTCGGCGACTTCCAGATCGCCGGGACCTCGCCCGAGTCGCTGGTCAAGGTCAACGAACGGCACGGTCGAGACGCGGCCGATCGCCGGCACCTACCCGCGCGGCGCGAGCGAGGAGGAGGACCGCCGCAACGCCGAGGAGCTGCTCGCCGACCCGAAGGAGCGCGCCGAGCACGTGATGCTGGTCGACCTCGGCCGCAACGACCTCGGCCGCGTCTCCGACTACGGCACGGTCGCGGTCGAGGAGTTCATGCAGGTCGAGGCCTATTCGCACGTCTTTCACATCGTCAGCCGGGTCACGGGAAGCCTTCGCGGCGACACGACCGCGCTCGACGCGCTGCGCTCGGTGCTGCCCGCCGGCACCCTCTCGGGCGCGCCGAAGGTGCGCGCGATGGAGATCATCGACGAGCTCGAGCCGCACAAGCGCGGCTCCTACGGCGGCGCGATCGGCTACGTCGGGTTCGACGGCGACCTCGACACCGCGATCCACATCCGCACGGTCGTCGTCAAGGACGGGAACGCCTACGTGCAGGCGGGCGGCGGAACCGTCGCCGACGCGAAGCCCGACTACGAGTACCGCGAGTCGCTGGCGAAGGCCGAGGCCGTCTTCAGCGCGATCCGCCTCGCCGCGAGCCAGCCGGGCTGGGAGTGAGCCGTGCGCGTCCTCGTCATCGACAACTACGACTCGTTCACCTACAACCTCGTCCAGTTCCTCGGCGAGCTCGGCGCCGAGGTCGACGTGGTCAGGAACGACAAGGCCGAGGTCGCCGAGCTGCTCGAGCGCGGGGCCGAGCGCCTGGTGATCTCACCGGGCCCGTGCACCCCTGCCGACGCCGGGATCTCGATCGAGGCCGCGCGCGCGTTTCCCGAGGCCGGCGTTCCCACGCTCGGCGTCTGCCTCGGCCACCAGTCGATGGTCGAGGCCTTCGGCGGCCGCACGATCCGCGGCGAGCCGATCCACGGCAAGGACGCCGAGGTCTCGCACGACGGCACCGGCATCTACGCCGGCCTCCCGAACCCGCTGACCGCCGGGCCGCTACCACTCGCTCGTCGCCGACCCCGAGCTGCCCGACGAGCTGGAGCGAACGGCCTCCTTCGGCGATGTCGTGATGGGCGTCCGCCACCGCTCGCTGCCGGCCGAGGGCGTCCAGTTCCACCCCGAGTCGGTGCTGACGCCGCGAGGGAAGGACCTGCTGCGAGAACTTCCTCGAGGACGCGCGACGGCCGGCCAGGTAGGCGGGCGATGAGGGGGCGAGGCATCGGCCTTCGCTGTCCTCGGTATCCGCGAGGAACTCGAGCAGGAGGCAGAGGATCATGAAAGCACTGCTGATCGCGTCACCGGCGCTCGCGGGCGTTCCGGCCGTGCACGGGGACGACGAGTCCGGCTCAATCGCCGGGCGTACTCGGACTGACCTCGACCTGCTCCACGGCGTCATCGAGTCCCCGACCGCGCACTCTCGAAGCGACCGACTTCCGTCGATGCGACTGCGGCGCGGGCGCGGCGTCTCTGGCGCTCGATAGCGCCGGCGCTCACCGCGGAATGCGCCCGCAATCGGCGGCCCAACGCGAGATCGTCGTCCCGACGACCGGCGGCCGTGATCTGCCGCCCCCGATATCCCTCCACCGCTCCGACGAGCCTCGTCCCTGCTGACGTATTCGGGCATGAGGGCATCCCGACGACAACGCCGTGAAGGCACCCTCGGATCGACGCTCGCCGCGTCCGTCAGCCGCTCAGGACGTTCCGCGCCGTCCTCCGCCGCGCCGAGAATCCGGCGTCGGCGACACCGGGTGCAGGCGGACGTCGTGCCCGACCGCTCGCGCAGCGACCACGAGCACGACCTGTGCGATGACGCCGACTTCAAGTGCCCAAGCAGAGACGGGAAATACCGGATCAAGGGCAACCAGGCTCCCGCGGGCGACAACCTGATCGTGGTCGTGAAGAGCAAGGAGTCCGGAAGAGACGACTGCAAGGGCGCCGTAGCGGACGCCAAGGCAGAGGAGCACGTCGAGTAAACGCCGGAACGGGCATGGCGTGGGAGACTCCCGCGCCCATGCCCAACGAGATCCTCACCCGCGCGATCGACGCCGTCGCCGGCGGCGAGCACCTGACCTCCGATCACGCCTCCGCGGTCCTCGACGAGGTGATGGAGGGCCGTGCGAGCGAGGTCCAGACCGGGGCCTTCCTCGTCGCCCTGCGGGCGAAGGGGGAGACCGTGCCCGAGTTGATCGGCCTGGCGCGGACGATGCGCCGCCTCGCCGCCTCGGTGGAGACCGGCCGCGACGATCTCGTCGACACCGCCGGCACCGGCGGCGGGCCCTCGACGTTCAACGTCTCGACGACCGCCGCGCTGGTCGCCGCGGGCGCGGGCCGCGCGGTCGCCAAGCACGGCAACCGCTCGGCGACGAGCCGCTCTGGCTCGGCCGACCTGCTCGAGGCGCTCGACGTGAACATCGAGCTCGGCCCCGACGGCGTCGCCACCTGCATCGAGGAGATCGGCTTCGGCTTCATGTTCGCGCCCCGCCACCACGCGGCGATGAAGCACGTCGTCCCGGTCCGCAAGGAGCTCGCGGTGCGGACGATCTTCAACTTCCTCGGGCCGCTGACCAACCCCGCCGGGCGCCCGCCGCCAGCTCCTCGGCGTCTCCGACCGGCGCTACCAGGAGACGATCGCCGAGGCGCTGGCCGGGCTCGACACCGAGCACGCGCTCGTCGTCACCGGCGAGGACGGCGTCGACGAGCTCGCCCTCTCGGCGCGCACGCGGGTGATCGAGGTCCGTGGCGGTGGCCACCGAGGAGTGGTTCGTCGAGCCTTCGGAGATGGGTCTCGCCGAGGCCGAGCTGACCGAGGTCGCCGGCGGCTCGCCCGAGGAGAACGCCGCGGTGACCCGCGCGGTCCTCGCCGGCGAGGGCGGGCCTGGCCCGCGACCTCGTCGCCCTCAACGCCGGCGCGGCGATCTACGTCGGCGGCGGCGCCGAAGACCTCGGCGCGGGCGTCGGCGCTCGCCCAGGAGGCGATCGACTCCGGCGCCGCCCGCGAGGTCCTCGAGCGCCTCGTCGAGCTCAGCACGACGCTCGCGGGACGGCTAGCCTGCAGCGGATGAGCACGCTCGACCAACTGGTCGCGGCGGCGCGCGAGGAGGTGGATAGGCGCAGCGCCGAGGTCCCGCTCGACGAGCTCGCGGGGCAGCTCGCCGCGCGCGGCGACGACCGGCCCTTCAGCGAGGCGCTGGTTCGCCCCGGCCTCAGCGTGATCGCGGAGTTCAAGCGGCGCTCGCCATCGGGCGGGGAGATCCGGCCCGGCGCCGAGGTCGGCGAGGTCGTCAGCGCCTATGAGCGCGGCGGGGCCGCCGCGCTCTCGGTCCTGACCGAGCCGCAGAGCTTCGGCGGATCGCTCGCGGACCTGCGCGCCGCGCGGGAGGCCTCCAGCCTGCCGATCCTCCGCAAGGACTTCATCGTCGACCCCTACCAGCTCTACGAGGCGGCGGTCGGGGGCGCCGACGCGATCCTGCTGATCGTCGCCGCCCTCGACGATTCCACCCTGCGGCTGCTGCACGACGAGGCGCGCGGGCTCGACCTCGACTGCCTGGTCGAGGTTCACGACGAGCCCGACCTCGAGCGCGCGCTCGCGCTTGACTGCGACGTGATCGGGATCAACAACCGCAACCTGCGCGACCTCCGCGTCGACCTGGAGACGACCCCCGAGCTGCTCACGGACGTGCCCGCGGGCAAGACCGTCGTCTCCGAGTCCGGATACACGACGCGCGACCAGTTCGAGGAGCTCGAGCGGGTCGGTGTCGACGCCGTCCTCGTCGGCGAGACCCTGATGCGGGCCGCCGACCCGGAGGAGGCGGTGCGCGCGCTCTCGCTCACCGAGGAGTCGACCCGCGAGCATTTGATTTAGCGACTTTTTCGGAACGGATTAGCGAGCGTTCAGCGCATCGACTGATGCTGCGGCGCATGAATCGTCTGCGCCGCACCTTCACCCACCCGTTCGTCTCCGCGCTCCTCGGCGGCGCATTGGTCGCCGCCGCCTTCCTGGTCGCGCTCGGCGCGGGCTGGGTCGGTGACGAAGACACTGCCGCGGCCGGGCCCTCGCTGCCCTCGCTGCCCGCCGCCTCCACCGACTCCGGCGGCCAGAGCGCGGTCAACAAGATCTACGAGCAGGCCAACCCCGGTGTCGTCTACATCGAGGCCGACGGGGTGACCGACTCACAGCAGGAGCTGAACCCGTTCGGCGGCCCGCCCCAGCAGGGGACGGCGACCGGCTCCGGCTTCGTCATCGACGAGGAGGGCCATGTGCTCACCAACGCCCACGTCGTCGAGGGCGCCGACGAGGTCCGGGTCTCGATCGGCGAGGACGGCGACCCGGTCACGGCGAAGGTGGTCGGCGCCGATCCCTCCACCGATCTCGCGCTGCTCGACGCCGACGCCGACTCCTCGGAGCTGCACCCGCTTCCGCTCGGGGAGTCGAAGGACCTCGCCGTCGGCGACCCGGTGGTCGCGATCGGCAACCCGCTCGGCCTCGACCACACGGCGACGGCCGGCATCGTCTCCGCACTCGGCCGCACCATCGACTCCCCGAACGGCTTCTCGATCACGAACGCGATCCAGACCGACGCGCCGATCAACCCCGGCAACTCGGGCGGCCCGCTCTTCGACGCCGAGGGCGATGTCGTCGGGATCAACTCGCAGATCGCCACGGCCGGCGGCCAGGGCAACATCGGGATCGGCTTCGCGGTCCCCGCGGAGACCGCCCGCGAGGTCGTCGACGACCTGCTCGACGACGGCGAGGTGAGCCAGGCCTACCTCGGCCTCACCGGCGCCGACATCACCCCGCAGGCCACCGAGGTCCTCGACCTGCCCGTCGACGAGGGCGTGATCGTCCAGGACGTCGTCCCGAACGGGCCCGCCGACGAGGCCGGGATCGAAGCCGGCAGCGCCGAGGCGCAGATCGGCCCCGGGGCGATGCGGATCGGCGGCGACATCATCACCGAGGCCGAGGGCGAGCCCGTCGACTCGATGGAGGACGTGATCGCCGCCGTCGAGGACCGCGAGCCCGGCGACGAGCTCGAGCTCACCGTGCTGCGCGACGGCCACGAGGAGACCGTCACGGCCGAGCTCGCCGATCGCCCCGACCAGGTGACTCCCTAGCCCGATCCGTCGCAGGACTCGACGCCGAGCTTGACGCGGCGCGTCACCGGCTCTTCGCCCTCGACGCGCGCACGGAGGGTGTAGCAGCCGGGGCCCGTGACCATGATCCCGCCGACGAACGGGGTGCGCGGGCCGACAGGCTCGCCCGCGACCTCGGCGTCGGCTGGGCAAGGAACGAGCCTGATCACAGGGCCTCTCGCAGCCGGACCCCTGTCGTGAGCGATCTCATATTGGAACCGGCCCGCCTCCCGTGCGGGGACCTCGAGCGTCGCATCGGCGCCGGTGTCGACCACGGGCGGCGACTTGACGGATGCGAAGCGCTTGCCCGGCCTGGGTTTGAAGGTGTCTACGGGGGCGTTCCGGCCGGTGTGACGGAGGCCGGCGAGGTAGACGCCGCCGAGCCTGAGGTCGTGACGGTCGGCCCGGGGCGCGCCGCCGATCACCTGGGTCCGGCTGTCGCAGTCGACACTCGGTGGCCTCGCCGGATCCTGGCCCGGCGCTGCCGCGATCTCGACGAGCCACGATCGCGACCAGGGCGGCCGCCAGCCCTGCGGCAATGGATCGTCTCATCTCGCGCTCCGCCGGACTCTACGCTGGGGGCGATGCGAATCAAGATCTGCGGCAACACGAACCTCGACGACGCGCGTGCCGCGGTCGAGCTCGGCGCATGGGCGATCGGGCTGATCCATCACCCCGAGAGCCCTCGCAACGTCGACCCGGAGGTCGCCGCCGAGATCGGCGCGGCGCTGAAGCGGCGCTGCGAGGTCGCGGGCGTCTTCGTCGAGGCGCCGATGGACGAGATCGTCCGCGCCGCGGACGAGGAGCAGCTCACGATCGTCCAGCTCCACGGCGACCAGGGGCCGCAGTTCTGCCGCGAGGTGGCGCGCCGCACCGGCGCCAAGGTGATGCGCGCCTTCCGGGTCCGAAGCGGCGCCGACGTCCGCGGCGCCGAGGCCTTCCGCACCGACTTCCACCTCTTCGACGCCTACCGCCCCGGCACCGCCGGCGGCACCGGGGAGAGCTTCGACTGGGAGCTCCTCGCCGGGCGGCGCTCGAAGATCCCGGCGCTGCTCGCCGGCGGCCTCGACCCCGAGAACGTCGGCGAGGCGATGCTCGCCGCGAGGCCCTGGGGCGTCGACGTCGTCAGCGGCGTCGAGGCCGAGCCCGGGCGCAAGGACCACCGCAAGCTCGCCGCCTTCTTCGAGGCCGTGCGCTCGACCACCGAGACCCCCGCGGCCCCGTGAACGACCGATCGAGGAGCGCTTCGGTCCCTACGGGGGCCGCTACGTGCCGGAGACCCTGATCCCGGCGCTCGACGAGCTCACCGCGGGCTGGGACGAGGCCCGCGCCGACGAGGCATTCGGCGCCGAGCTCGACCGGCTCCTTCGCGACTTCGTCGGCCGCCCGACGCCGCTCTACCTGGCCGAGCGGCTCTCCGAGGCGGCCGGCGGCCGCGTCTACCTGAAGCGCGAGGACCTCGCCCACACCGGCGCCCACAAGATCAACAACGCCGTCGGCCAGGCTCTGCTCGCGAAGCGGATGGGCAAGAGCCGGGTGATCGCCGAGACCGGCGCCGGCCAGCACGGCGTCGCGACCGCGACCGCCTGCGCCCTGCTCGGGCTGGAGTGCGTCGTCTACATGGGCACCGAGGACATGCGCCGCCAGGCGCCCAACGTCGAGCGGATGCGCCTGCTCGGCGCCGAGGTCGCGCCGGTCGAGTCGGGCGCGCGGACGCTGAAGGAGGCGGTCAGCGCCGCGATCCGCGACTGGGTCGCGAGCGTCGCCACCACCCACTACGTGATCGGCTCCGCCGTCGGCCCGGCGCCCTATCCGGCGCTGGTCCGCGACCTGCAGCGCGTGATCGGCGACGAGGCCCGCGAGCAGGCGCTCGCCGCGGAGGGAGCGCTGCCGGCCCGCGTGATCGCCTGCGTCGGCGGCGGCTCGAACTCGATCGGGACCTTCACCGCCTTCCTCGAGGACGCCGATGTCGAGCTGATCGGGATCGAGGCCGGGGGAGAGGGCCTCGATTCGCGCCACGGCGCCTCGCTCGTCGGCGGGCGCACCGGCGTCCTGCACGGCGCGCTCTCCTCGATCCTCGCCGACGAGGACGGCCAGATCGTCGAGGCGCACTCGGTCTCGGCCGGGCTCGACTATCCCGGGCGTCGGGCCCGCAGCACGCCCAGCTCCGCGATTCCGGCCGCGCCCGCTACGAGGCCGTCACCGACGATCGGGCGCTCGCCGCCTTCCGCGAGCTCGCCCGGCTCGAGGGGATCATCCCGGCGCTCGAGCCCTCGCACGCGATCGCCTGGCTGCTCGAGAACCCGCCGGCGGGCGAGGGCTACGACCTGCTCTGCCTCTCAGCGGCCGCGGCGACAAGGACCTCGCCGAGGTGGTCGAGCGCACGACCGACCGCGCGGGCCCAGCCCGATGCCTGAGTCCGGCAGCGCCGCGGATCGCCGCCGCGTTCGACGCCGCCCGCGAGGAGGGCCGCGCTGCGCTCATGCCCTACATGGTCGGCGGCTACCCCGACCACGAGACCTCGCTCGCCGTCGCCGAGGCATACGCCGACGGCGGCGCCGACCTGATCGAGCTCGGCGTGCCGTTCTCCGACCCGCTCGCCGACGGCCCGGTGATCCACGCCGCTGCGACCGCGGCGCTCGAAGCCGGGGCGACGCTGGACTCGACCCTGGAGATCTGCGCATCGGTCGCCGACCGGGTGCCGGTGCTGCTGATGGTCTACTCGAACATGGTGCTCGCGCGCGGGCCGGAGACGTTCGCCGCGGCCGCCGCCGAGGCCGGGGCGGCGGGGGCGATCGTGCCCGACCTCTCGTTCGAGGAGTCGTCGGGGATCCGCGAGGCGCTCGCGGTCGCGGGCCTGGCGCTCGTCCCGCTCGTCGCCCCGACCACGCCGAGCGAGCGGCGCGTGCGGATCTGCGAGGCCGCGAGCGGGTTCGTCTACGTCGTCTCGCTCGTCGGCGTCACGGGCGAGCGCGGGGAGCTCCCGCCCGAGCTGGCCGAGCTCGTCGCGGCCGTGCGCGAGGAGGCGCCCGTCCCGGCTGCCGTCGGGTTCGGCATCGGCAGCCCCGAGCAGGCGGCAAGCGTCGGCGAGATCGCCGACGGCGTGATCATCGGCAGCCGCCTGGTCCGCGAGGTCGGCGAGGCATCGGGCGCCGCGGACGCCGCCGCCCGGGTCCAGGAGTTCCTGGCCGCCTGCCGGGAAGCCATGGCCCCGGTCCGGTAGGTTTCCGAGCCGTGCAGCTCCTCGTCTTCACAGTCATCGGCCTCGTCGCCTACCTCGTCGCCTACTCCTTCGGCCTCGGCGGGACGGTCGCCGGGCTGATCTTCCTGCTGATCCTCTTCACCGGCGCCGCCCTGCGCGTCGCCGACCCCCTCCTCGAGCGCTTCAGGCCGTAGGGCTAGCCGAACAGCGGGCTGATCGTCTCGTATTCCTCGGGCGGGACGGTCTTCAGGGTCGCGACCGCCTCGGCGAGCGGGACGAGCTCGATCGTGGTCCCGCGCAGGGCCGCCATCTTCCCCCAGGCGCCGTCGTGGGCGCCGTCGATCGCGGCGAGGCCGAAGCGGGTGGCGAGGACGCGGTCACGAGCGGTCGGGGTGCCGCCGCGCTGGATGTGGCCGAGCACGGTGGCGCGGGTCTCGAACCCGGTGCGCTGCTCGATCTCGCGCTCGAGGGCGTGCCCGATCCCGCCCAGCCTGGGATGGCCGAACTCGTCGGCGTCGTCCTCGGAGGTCGCGAGCTGGCCCTCCTTCGCCGTCGCGCCCTCGGCGGCGACGACGATCGAGAAGCCGCGCCCGCGCGCCTTGCGGCGGTGGAGCATCGCGCAGACCTCGTCGATGTCGAAGGGACGCTCCGGGATCAGGATCACGTCGGCGCCGCCGGCGACGCCCGAGTGCAGGGCGATCCAGCCGGCGTGGCGCCCCATCACCTCGCAGATCAGGATCCGGTGGTGGCTCTCCGCGGTGGTGTGCAGGCGGTCGATCGCCTCGGTGGCGACGTGCAGGGCCGTGTCGAAGCCGAAGGTGACGTCGGTGGCGCCGAGGTCGTTGTCGATCGTCTTCGGCACCCCGAGCACCGGCGTCCCGTCGCCGTGAAGCCGGTTCGCGGCGCCGAGCGTGTCCTCGCCGCCGATCGCGATCAGCCCGTCGAGCTCGAGCTCGGCGAGCGTCTGCGCCGCCAGCGCCGGGCCCTCCTCGTCCTTGTAGATGTTGGTGCGCGAGGTGCCGAGGATCGTGCCGCCGCGGTGCAGGATCCCGCGCGTCGATTCGATCGTCAGCGGCTCGTGGTCGCCGTCGAGCACGCCCCGCCAGCCGTCGCGAAAGCCGATGAGCTCGTCGCCGTAGACGTCGATGCCCTTGCGGACGATCGCGCGGATGACCGCGTTCAGGCCCGGGCAGTCGCCCCCTCCGGTGAGCACGCCGATCCGCACGGTTGGCGAATCTACCGATCGGGTCCTGGTCGCCGCCCGCAGGCCGCGACCATCACGGGCGAGAGCATCACCTCGGCGGGATCGTCGAGCTCGGCGAGCGCCCGCTCGACCTCGTCCGGGGTGATCGTCCCAGCCTCGATCAGGGTGTCCTGGAGCGACGTGAGGCTGAGCCGGAAGAACGCGGTCTCGGGCGTGCCCCCGCGGACGACGCGGACCCGGCCGTCGGCGGAGATCGCCTCGAGCCCGGCGCTCGCCATCTCGGCGATCAGGCGCCGGCCGAAGTAGGGATCGAATCCGGCCTGCTCCATGAACCCGAGCACGGCGTCCTGGACGCGCTGGAAGAACTCGTCGCGCGGGTCGACGCTCCAGTCGTAGTCCTCCAGCACGAGCAGGCCGCCGGGCTTCAGGCAGCGTGCCATCGCCGTCACCGCCTCAGTGCCGAGGTGCTCGGCGACGAGCCGGGCGTAGACGAGGTCGAACTCGCCCTCGGGCAGGTCGGAACCGAGGATGTCGAGCTCGCGGGCCTCGAGGTTGTCGCGCTCGATCGCGCTCAGAAACCGCAGCGAGACGTCGGCGGCGACGACCTGGCCGCTGCCTCCGACCCGGTCGGCGAGCCACTCGCTGATCGACCCGCCGCCGGCCCCGACCTCGAGGCAGCGCCAGCCCTCGCCGACGCCGAGCTTCGCGAGCAGCTCGCGCGTTCCGGGGTCCCAGAGCCGCTCCATCCCCGCGAGACGCTCGCGCTCGTCCTTCCAGTCCTGGTCATAGACGTACTCGGCCACGCGTGCGGAGCATAGAATCGCCCGCCTGATGCGTGTCCCCGCCATCCCCGCGGTCGCGCTCGCCGTCATCGCGCTCGCCGGGTGCTCGTCGGGCGACTACGACGACCAGGCGCCCGAGGACGCCACCCTGACCGTCTACGTCAGCGCTCCGCTGCGCGGCGAGAGCGGCGCCGGCGGCCAGCGCGATCGTCGACGGCGCGAAGCTCGCGCTCGAGGACGCCGGCGGCGAGGCCGGCGGCGTCGACGTCGAGGCGGTCTACATGGACGACACCTCGGGCGAGGGCGAGGAGGCCCGCTGGGACCCGGTCGTGGTCGCCGACAACGCCCGGCGCGCCGCCCAGGACTCGACCGCGATCGCGTACGTCGGCGAGCTCGAGTCGGGTGCGACGCGGATCTCGCTGCCGATCACCAACCAGGCGCAGATGCTCCAGGTCTCGGCGGCCTCGACCGCGGTCGACCTCACCCGCGAGTCATCGGCATCGGACGACGTCCCGCAGCTCGCCCAGCCGACCGGCGAGCGCACCTTCGGCCGCGTCATCCCCGACGACGAGAAGCAGGCGGGGGCGGGGGCGGTGTGGGCGGATGAGCTGGGGTTCGACGAGTGCGAGGTGTCGAGGCGATCGGGCGAGTTCGGCGACACGGTCGGCGACGAGTTCACCGAGGAGGCGGAGGCGCTCGGGATCGCGATCGGCGGCGCCGGGGCGATCTGCCGCTATCTGGCGCTCGAGCCGAGCCACCGGATCCGGCGCCGGGATCTGCCGGACGGGACGCCGATGGCGACCGATGCCGCTCTTCGACGACGCGACCACGTCGGCTGCTGACCTCACCTCCTCCGCCCAGGCCCCCGAGCAGCTCCCGCCCGCCGGCCAGGACTTCGTCCGCGCCTACGAGGAGGCCTTCGGCGAGCCCCCGGACCGCTACGCGGCCTACGGATACGAGGCGATGGCGGTCGTGCTCGACTCGATCGAGCGGGCGAGCGACCCGCGCGACCGCAGCGCCGTGATCGACGCCTTCTTCGCCACCTCCGACCGCGACTCGGTGCTCGGCACCTACTCGATCGACGAGGCCGGCGACACGACGCTCGATGCGATCGCGGGCTACCGGGTCGAGGGCGGCGAGCCCCGCTTCGATACCGCTCTGCGAGCCCCGTAGAGAAGTCAGCCGTCGTCGCCGAGCGCGGCGCCGATCGCCGCGTCGACGTCCGAGTGGCGGAACTCGTAGCCGAGGTCGAGGGCGCGGCGGGGTACCGCGCGCTGGCCGCCGGCGAGCGAGTCCGCCGCCTCGGCGCCGAAGCGGGCGACGAGCGCGAGCTTCGGCGCCGGCACCACGGCCGGCCGCCCGAGCGCCCGGCCGAGCGCCTTCGAGAAGGCCCGGTTGGTGACGGGCGCGGGACCGGTCGCGTTGAGCGTGCCGCTGACGCGCTCGTCGCCGAGCGCCCAGAGGATCATCCCGACCTCGTCGTCGAGCGAGATCCAGGGCCAGTACTGGTGGCCGCCGGCGAGCGGGCCGCCGACGCCGAGCTTGAACGGCGTCAGGAGCTCCTTGAGGAGCCCGCCGCGCCGGGTCAGCACCAGGCCGGTCCGGGTGATCGCGAGCCGCAGGTCGGCCTCGGCCTCCTTCGCCGCGGCCTCCCAGTCGACGACGACCCGCGAGTCGAACGCCGAGCCGGGGCCGGCGGCCTCGTCGACGATGGTCTCGCCGCGATCGCCGTAGTAGCCGACCGCGGACTGGCTCGACCATCGCCTGTCGGGCCGTGCGACGCCGCCTGGATCCCCTGGATCAGGTTGCGCGTGGCGTCGATCCGGCTGGCGCGGATGCGCCGCTTCGCGTCGTCGGTCCAGCGCTGGTTGAGCGGCTCGCCGAGCAGGTTGACGACGCCGTCGGTGCCCTCGAGCGCATCCGCGGGCGGGCGCTCGGTCTCGGGGTGCCAGGCGAGCCACTTCACGGTCGGGTTCGTCGAGCGCGCCGCCGCGGGGTTGCGCGAGAGGCCGACGACCTCGTCGCCCCGGGCGAGCAGCGCGTCGCAGACGGCGGTGCCGATCAGGCCGCTGGCGCCGGTGACGAGGACGCGCATCGGTGCTGCGTCAGCCGTCCGGCGCTTCGCCGGGCTCGCCGTTCGGGCTCTCCCCGACCGCCGTGAAGGTCCCGGTCTCCTCCGAGACGCGGGCGATGCCCTCGCGGCGGGCCTCCTCGACGACCGCCTCGGCGACGGCCGGGGCGACGTCGCGGTCGAACACCGAGGGGATGATGTAGTCCTCGGCGAGGTCGTCGGGGTGCACGACGTCGGCGATCCCCTGCGCGGCGGCGAGCTTCATCGGCTCGGTGATCCGCGGCGCGCCGGCGTCGAGGGCGCCGCGGAAGATCCCCGGGAAGCAGAGCACGTTGTTGATCTGGTTCGGGTAGTCGGAGCGGCCCGTCGCCATGATCCGCACGTACGGGCTCGGCCTCCTCCGGCATCACCTCGGGCGTCGGGTTCGCCATCGCGAAGACGATCGCGTCGTCGGCCATCTTCTCCAGGTCGGCCGCGTTGATCAGGCCGGGGCCCGAGACGCCGCAGAAGAGGTCGCAGCCCTCGATCACCTCGGACGGCGGCCCGGTCAGGTTCTCGGGGTTCGTGTTCTCCGAGTACCAGCGCTTGATCTCCGTCATCTCGCCCGCGACGTAGTCCTCGCGCGTCGTCGAGAGCGCGCCGCGGCGGTCGCAGCCGATGATGTTCGTGATCCCCGAGGCGAGCATCATCTTCGTCACCGCGACGCCGGCGGCGCCGAGCCCGAGCATCAGCACCTTCAGGCTCTCGATCGGCTTGTCGACGATCTTCAGGGCGTTGAAGAGGGCGGCCATCGTCACGACCGCGGTGCCGTGCTGGTCGTCGTGGAAGACCGGGATGTCGAGCGCCTCGCGCAGCGCGTCCTCGATCTCGAAGCAGCGCGGCGCCGAGATGTCCTCGAGGTTGATGCCGCCGAAGGTCGGCGCCATCAGCTTCACCGTCTCGATGATCTCCTGCGGGTCGTTGGTCGAGAGGCAGATCGGGAAGGCGTCGACCTCGGCGAACTCCTTGAAGAGCATCGCCTTGCCCTCCATCACGGGCATCGCCGCCTCCGGCCCGATGTCGCCGAGCCCGAGCACGGCGCTGCCGTCGGAGACGACGGCGACGGTGTTGCGCTTGATCGTGTACTCGAAGGCCTTCGACCGGTCCTCGGCGATCTCGGTGCAGACGCGGGCCACTCCAGGCGTGTAGGCCATCGAGAGGTCGTCGCGGGTCTTCAGCGGGTACTTGTTGTGCTGCTCGATCTTGCCGCCGCGATGCATCTGCATCGTGCGGTCGATGTACTCGAGCACCTTCGCGCCGCGGGTCGAGCCGATCGCGCGCAGGATCTGCTCCCAGTGCGCCTCGTCGCGGGCGTCGACGGTGAACTCGCGTACGCGCTTGCCCTCGCCGCCGGCGCCCGGGCACGAGGTCGACGCTCGACAGCGCCCCGCCGCACTCGGCGATCGCCGCCGTCAGCTTGCCCAGCGGCTCGCGCCGGGCGTCGAGCTCGACGCGAACCGTGACCGAGAACTGAGCGGAGACCGACGCCATGGGGCGGGAAGCATACGAGGGCGCCGTGCCCGGGCCCGGCCGGTTTCCGGAGGCTCGAAAAACGGCGGCAATAAGGGGGAGAGCCGGAGCCGTTCGCGACTTAAGAGCGGTATCCGCTCCTTTCGCGCGAAGCCCGACGCGACCCTTGCCCGAATCGCCGCCAATCAGCACGGAGTCGTGACGATCGCGCAACTGAAATGGGCTGGGATCTCGCGTCACGCTGTGAAGCGCCGCGTCGAGGCCGGCCGCCTCCATCGCATCCACCGCGGCGTCTACGCCGTCGGCCACGCCGACCTCACGGCAAAGGTCGCTGGCTCGCCGCCGTCCTGGCCTGCGGTGAGGGCGCGGCCCTGAGCCACGAATCCGCTGCGCACCTCTGGGGCCTGTCCCCCAGGGCCCACCGTCGCCACGTGACCGTCCCGAGCCGAACGGCAGGCGAAGCGCGACGGCATCCGCCTCCACTACCGCGAGAGGCTCGATCGGCGGACACGACCCGTCGCCACAACATCCGGGTCACCACCCGCGCCCGCACCCAGCGCGACATGGGCTGGACCACCGAGCGCACCCGAAGCGACCTGGAACGCGCCTTCCTGCGCCTACTCCGTTCCCACGAGCTGCCGTTGCCCGAGGTGAACGCTCGGCTCGGACCCTTCGAAGTCGACTTCCTCTGGCGATCCGCACGCCTCGCCGTCGAGCTCGACGGCTACGCCTACCACTCCGACCGAGCCTCCTTCGAGGCAGACCGCCGCCGCGACCGCGAGCTCCAGGCCCGCGGTTTCGTCGTCCTGCGCTTCATCTATCGCGAGGTCGTGGAAGAGCCGGAGCTCGTCCTGGAGGCGCTGATCCCGCTCCTATGATCGGAGCGTGCCCCCCGCGAAGGCCAAGAAGAAGCCCCAGGGCTCCAAGCCCGAGCTCTTCCTGATCGACGGCAACAGCCTCGCCTACCGGGCGTTCTTCGCCCTGCCCGAGGACATGGCGACCTCCGACGGGCGGCCGACGAACGCGATCTACGGGTTCGCCTCGATGCTGGCGAAGATCATCACCGAGCACGATCCGGCGGCGGTGGTCGTCGCCTGGGACGCCGGCTGGTCCGGGCGCGAGGTCACCTACAAGCCGTACAAGGCGCAGCGCAAGTCGCGGCCCGACCTGCTGCGCGAGCAGTGGCCGCACCTGGCGCCGGCCGTCGAGGCCTTCGGCTTCACCAACATCAAGGCCGAGGGCTTCGAGGCCGACGACCTGATCGCGACCCTGACCCGGCGCGCGAGCGAGGCGAAGATCCCGGTGATGGTCGTCTCCGGCGACCGCGACGTCTACCAGCTGGTCGGCGACGGGGTGCGGGTGATGACGACCTCCCGCGGGATCACCGACACGAAGATCTACGACCGCGACGGCGTGGTCGAGCGCTACGGGATCCCGCCCGAGCTCGTCCCCGACCTGATCGGGCTGAAGGGCGACACCTCGGACAACATCCCCGGCGTCCCCGGGATCGGCGACAAGACCGCCGCCGACCTGCTCCAGCGCTTCGGCTCGCTCGAGAAGGTGCTCGATTCGGTCGACGAGATCAGCGGCGCGAAGCGCAAGGAGAACCTGACCGAGCACGCCGACGACGCCCGCGTCTCGAAGGAGCTCGCCACGGCGCAGTACGACATCGAGTGCGAGCTCGACCTGACGGAGGTGATGGCGCGCCCGCAGGACCGCACCGGCCTGCGCGAGTTCGCGAACCAGTTCGAGCTGCGCGCCGTGATCGCCCGGCTCGAGGACGAGCTCGACGAGGTGATCCCCGGTCGCGCGGTGGCGGAGGAGCTCGAGGTCGAGGCCGAGGAGGGGAGCATCTCCGACCTCGCCGAGGGCGAGACCGCGATCGCGATCGCGCGGCGGCCGCTGGGCGGCGACCGACGGCGAGCGCCTGCTCGCGGGCGAGGTCGCCGACATGGGCGCGCTCGCCGCCGAGCTGCGCGGGCGCCCGCTCGTCGCCCACGACTTCAAGGACCTCGGCGGCGGGCCGGGGGAGGGGCTGCTCGCGGCCGCCGCCGACGGCGAGGCGCTCGACCTCGCCTTCGACACGATGGTCGCCGCCTACCTGCTCGACCCCGCGCGCGCGCACCTACGAGCTCGCCGAGCTCGCCGCCGACGCCGGGCTCGCCGCGGCACCCGCGACCGCCGAGGAGGGACAGATGTCGCTCGAGGCCGAGGAGGGCGACGCCGCCGGCGACCCCGCCGTCGACGCCCGGCTCGCCTTCGAGCTCGCCGCAGCGCCAGCGCGGGCGGCTCGAGGAGACCGGGCTCACCGGCCTCATGAACGACGTCGAGATGCCGCTGATCGAGGTGCTGGCCGCGATGGAGCGGATCGGGATCCGGGTCGACGCCGAGCGCCTGGCCGAGATCTCATCCGGCCTCGGCGAGCGGATCGAGACGCTCCAGGCGGAGATCTTCGACCTCGCCGGCCGCGAGTTCACGATCGGCTCGCCGCAGCAGCTCGGCGAGGTCCTCTTCAACGAGCTCGGCCTGACCAAGAAGCGCCGCGGCAAGACCGGGTTCTCGACCGACGCGCGGGTGCTCGCCTCGATCCGCGAGGAGCACGAGATCGTCGCCAAGGTCGAGGCCTGGCGCGAGCTCACCAAGCTCAAGAACACCTACCTCGACGCGCTTCCCGAGCTGATCGCCGGACGACGGCCGGATCCACACCACCTTCAACCAGGTCGCGACGACCACGGGCCGGCTCTCCTCGACCAACCCCAACCTCCAGAACATCCCGATCCGCTCGGAGGAGGGCAGGCCGATCCGCTCCTGCTTCGTCGCCGAGGAGGGAATGGTCCTGGTCTCCTGCGACTACAACCAGGTCGAGCTGCGCGTCCTCGCCCACGCCGCCGAGGAGGAGGTCCTGCGCGAGATCTTCTCCTCGGGCGAGGACGTCCACGCCACGACCGCCGCCGGGATCGTCGGCGCCGACCCGGAGGCGATCTCGCCCGGCGAGCGCTCGAAGGCGAAGATGGTCAACTACGGGATCGCCTACGGCCTCTCCGACTTCGGCCTCGCCGACCGCCTCCAGATCGACCGCGACGAGGCCAGGACCTACATCGACCGCTACTTCGAGCGCTTCCCCGCGATCAAGCGCTTCATCGACGCGACGATCGAGCGCGCCAAGGAGGACGGCTACGTGACGACCCTCATGGGCCGGCGCCGGCGGATCCCGGAGCTGCGCTCCTCGAACCGCCAGCGCTACCTGCAGGGCGAGCGGCTCGCGATCAGCACCGTGATCCAGGGCACCGCCGCCGACATCATCAAGATCGCGATGGTGCGCTGCCGCGACTCGCTCGCGGACGCCGGGCTCGAGAGCCGGCTCGTCCTCCAGATCCACGACGAGCTCCTCTTCGAGGGCCCGCCGGGCGAGGCCGAGGCGGTCGAGGAGATCGCCCGCCGGGAGATGGTCGGGGCCTTCGACCTCGACCCGCCGCTGGCGGTCGACGTCGGCTCCGGGCCGGACTGGCTCGCCGCGAAGTAGGCGGCGCCAGGACTACTCGTCGATTGGCTCGGAGCTGCCGGAGCCCGAGCTCCCCGAGCCCGAGGAGCCGCCGGAGTCGTCGATCTCGACCTCCGGCGGCTCGAGGTCGTCGTCGCCGGAGGAGCCGCTTCCCGAGGAGCTGCCGGAGCCCAGCTCGAACCGGACCCGCTCGAGCCCGAACCGCTGGAGCCCGAACCGCTCGAGTCGGCGACCGACTCGACCCGACCCGCCGGATCCGCTGGAGTCGTCGAAGCCGTCGTCATCGCCGCCGCCGGGCCCGCTCGAGTCGTCGTCGAGGTCGTCGTCGTCGCCGCCGCCGTGCCCGCTCGACGCCGCCGCCGGGCCCGCTCGAGTCGTCGCCGCCCTCGCCGTCCCCACCCCGATCGCCACCGTGCCCGCCGCCGCCCGGTCCGCTGCTCTCGCCGGCCCGGGGCCGCCGCCCGAGGCCTGTGCGTCGTCGCCGTGGCCGGAGCCCGAGTGTCCCGATCCGGCCGAGCTGCCGTGCGCGCCACCGCCGGACCCCGAGCCCTCGGCGGCAAGCGCCTGTCCGTCGCGGCTCGAGCTCTCCCCGGGCCCGTCGCGGCCTTCGCGGCTGCGCTCGATCGCGAATCCCGCCGCCGACCGCGAGCGCGACGCCCGGCGATGCCGACGGCGAGCTTGGCGCCGAGGCCGGTGGCGGCGCCTCCGCCTGCCGCGGCCGCCGCGCCGATCCCGGCGCCGGTGGCCGCGGTGGCGCCGGCCTCGGCGCCGCCGGGCCCCAGCAGGAACCGCAGCAGGGGCAAGCGGGATCAGGAGCCCGGCGGCCTCGCGCAGAGACGCCGCGGGCGCGGAAGATGAGCTGGCGCACCGCGCCCGGGGCTGGTGCCGAGCTCGGCTGCGATCTCGGCGTGCCCGCGGCCCTCGAGCTCGCGGGCGACGATCGCCTCGCGCTGGGCGTCCGGCAGCGCCTGGAGGCCGCCGACGAGCGCCGCCATCTGCTCGCGCTGCTCGGCGATCTCGGCGGGCCCGGAGACGCCGTCGAGCTCCTCGGTCAGCTCGACGGCGGCGGGGGTGTCGCGCAGGTGGTTGAGCGCCCGGTTGCGGACGATCTTGAACAGCCACGGGCCGCAGGACGATCTCCGCGTTCGAGGACTCGAGCGAGTTGTAGGCGGCGAGCAGCGACTCCTGGACGACGTCGTCGGCCCGGTCCGGAGGGACGATCATCGCCGCGAACCCGACCAACGGCGCCCGGTAGCGGCGGACGATCTCCTCGAACGCCCGCTCGCGGCCCTCGCGGACCAGCGCGACCAGCTTCGCAGTCGGGCTGGGAGCGGAGCAGCGCTCCGCGGATCGGATCGAGAATCGGTGGTGACAAAGTCTCCTGCTCCTATCCACTCAACACGGTACGGGTTCGAAGATCACGCGGCGCCTGCTCGTAGCATCCGCGCATGGACCGGGGCGCCGCAGTCATCGTGATGGCCGGGGTCGGCTGCCTGGTCGCTTCCCAGCCGGCGATCAACGCCGGGCTTGGCAGGGCGACCGGAAACCTCTTCGCCGCCCTCGTCTCGTTCGCGGTCGGCGCGCTGCTGCTGGCCATCCTCGTCGCGATCAGCGGCAAGGCCGGCGGCGCGAGCGGCGTGCTGGACGTCTCCTGGTACTACCTGCTCGGCGGCGCGATCGGCGCGGCCTACGTCTTCACGGCGCTCGTCACCGTCAGCACCATCGGCGCCGGCGGCGTCGCCGCGGCGACGATCACCGGCCAGCTCGCGGCGTCCGTCGTCCTCGACCGGCTCGGCGTGTTCGGGCTCGACGAGGTGCCGATCACGATCGACCGCGTCGCAGGCGTCGCACTGCTGCTCGCGGGCACCTACCTGATCGTTCGCTGAGCGCCCCGGTCCGTCCGCAGGAGAGTTACAATCCGCACTAGGTCCGGGTGCGACCGGAGCGCCCGGGTGACCCAAGGAGGTGGTCGCGAATGAGGTCCTTCGGGGCACTCGGAACCATCGCGATGATGCTCGCCGCGGGGCTCGTCGCCCTCTTCCTCTTCTTCCTCGCGCTCGGGGCGTTCTCGCCGACCGAGACGATCGTGGCCTCGATCGTCGCCGTGGTCCTGGCCGTGGCGTTCGCGATCCACATGTATCGCGTCCACCACGCGCTCGAGGACGGGGGAGGAAGCGACCTGCACCGCACGCTCAACTTCCAGCGCGAGCGGCGCGGGTTCTAGCTACGCCGCAGCCTGCAGCTCGCGCCGCGGCTCGCGCTGGCGGTCGCGGCGGCGCGAGCGAACTCGGGCGGCGCGATGCGCAGGTAGTGCTTGAAGGACCAGCGCACGAAGGCGTCCGTGGCGAGCCCGCGCAGCGCCAGCGCCAGCGCCCTCGGCGGCACCCTCGGAACCGCCTGCTGGGTGCGCAGCATCCACTCGAACTTCCAGCGGTGGGAGGCGGAGAAGGCCGCGTAGTCGCGAAGCGCCGCCTCGCGCGACTTCCCGCCCTCGACGACCGCCCGCAGCTCGCGGCCCAGGGCGATCCCGAAGTACCAGGCGGTGCGGATCCCCTCCGCGGTAAGCGGCAGGCAATGCCCCGCCGAGTCGCCGGCGAAGAAGATCGAGTCGGCCGTCGCCTCGCGGAGCCTGTGCGGGATCCAGTTGCCCTGGTAGCGAACCGCCTCGCGCTCGAGATCGGCGGCGAGCCGCACCGTCGGCTCCTTCACGTGGTGGCGCGGGTCGAACGAGCCGACGCCGACCCGGACCTCGTCGGCGGCGGGAAAGCTCCATCCGTAGCCGGCCGGGACGTAGTCGCGGTCGATCCAGATCTCGAGCTCTGAGCCGCCGCCGTTCGGGTGGACCTCGAGCCCGCGTGAGAGCGGCGCGTCGGGCGGCTGGTAGCCGTCATCGGCTGACGAGCACCCGTCGCCACCCGAGCGCATCGACGACCAGCGGCGCCGAGAGGTCCCCACGGTCGGTGTGGACCGTCGTACCGGTGCGTCCCTCGACCTTGGCGGTCTCGAACTCGGCGTCGGCCTGTTCCCAGAGAAGCCGGCAGAGCTCGGGGTAGTCGAAGGTCGAGAAGGTCCAGGGCAGGCGCATCCGCTGGGTCGTGTGCGGCGTGTTCACGACCAGCTCTCCGAAGGTCTGGCGCATCGAGCCGGTCAGCGACAGCGCCTCGAGCCAGGCCGTAGGGGCGGCGCAGGCGGAGGTCTGGCGCTCGCCGATCTCGTAGCGGTCGATCACCAGCACCCGGGCGTCGATCCCGGCCAGCTCGCGGGCGACCGCGAGCCCGGCGAAGCTCGCGCCGCAGACGAGGACGTCGAAATCCCCCTCGAGTGGAGTGCGCTCGTCGCCCCGCTTCGTCGCCCGTTTCGGCATCCGTGGTGACGATAGTGACCCGCAATCCCCGCAGGCGCGCCTGGCGAGGCCGGTGGCCGGCGGCTTGGCCCTATCATTCGCCGCCGTGTCCACCCCCGACACAACGTCCGACGCTGCCGTCGAGACTCCAGAGGCGCCCACGCCACCCCCCGAGCCCGCCCCCGAGGCCTCCAACGGCGCCGCCTCCACCGACCTGATGATCGAGGTCGACGGCAAGCTCGTCCCGAACTACGAAGCCACCTTCAAGCCGTTCGACGAGGGCGACGTGGTCAGCGGCCAGGTCGTGAGGATCGACAAGGACGAGGTCCTGATCGACATCGGCTACAAGTCCGAAGGGGTCATCCCCTCGCACGAGCTCTCGATTCGCCGCTCCGTCGACCCCTCCGACGAGGTCGACCTCGGCGAAGAGGTCGACGCGCTCGTCCTCAAGAAGGAGGACGACGAGGGCCGCCTGATCCTCTCCAAGAAGCGCGCTCGCTTCGAGAAGGCATGGCGCCGGATCGAGGGTGCGGCCGAATCCGGCGAGCCCGTCGAGGGCACCGTGATCGAGGTCGTCAAGGGCGGCCTCATCCTCGACCTCGGGGTCCGCGGCTTCCTGCCCGCCTCGCTGGTCGACATCCGCCGCGTCCACAACCTCGACGAGTTCATGAGCCAGAAGCTCGAGTGCAAGGTGATCGAGCTCAACCGCTCCCGCAACAACGTCGTCCTCTCGCGCCGCGCGGTGCTCGAGGAGGAGCGCAAGGAGGTCCGCCAGCAGATCCTCGGCCGCCTCCAGCCGGGGCAGGTCGTCGAGGGCAAGATCTCCAACATCGTCGACTTCGGCGCCTTCGTCGACCTCGACGGCATCGACGGCCTGATCCACATCTCCGAGCTTTCCTGGAGCCACGTGAACCACCCCTCCGAGGTGATCGAGATCGGCGAGACCGTGCGCGTCAAGGTCCTCGACATCGACCGCGAGCGCCAGCGGATCTCGCTCGGCCTGAAGCAGACGCAGGAGGATCCGTGGCAGCGGGTCGTCGACAGCCACCGTCCGGGCGACGCCCTCGACGGCAACGTGACCAAGGTCGTCGCCTTCGGCGCCTTCGTCGAGATCGTTCCCGGCGTCGAGGGCCTGGTCCACATCTCCGAGCTCGCCGAGCACCACGTCGAGAACCCGAGCGAGGTCGTCGCCCCCGGCGACAAGGTCCGGGTGAAGATCCTCGAGATCGACGAGGAGCGCCGCCGCATCTCGCTCTCGATCAAGCGGGTCGAAGGCGGCGGCGGACTGCCGATGCGCGATTCGACCCTCGTCGCGAGCTCGGCGCCCGAGCCCGGCGAGGCCGCGGCCGGCGTGCCCGACCTCGCGCTCTCCGAAGAGGTCTTCACCGACGATCCCGCCGCCGAGACGCCGGCCGCCGAGGAAGCCGCAGCCGCGCCCGCGGCGGAAGAGCCCGCGGCGGAAGAGCCGGCGGCAGAAGCAGCGCCCGCCGAGGCGCCCGCCGCCGAGGAACCCGCTGCCGATGAGCCTGCTGCCGAGGAGCCCGCGCCGAGGAGCCCGCGCCTGAGGAGCCCGCGCCTGAGGAGCCCGCGGCGGAGGAGCCCGTCGCCGAGGCGCCCGCCGAAGACGACTCGGCCGCCTAGCCCCGCCCTCTCGTACCTCACCTCTCGACCGTTTGGACGGTCCGGCGCATGCTGCCGCACCATCCCGTACTATCCCGTCAGACGCCCGCTCTGGAGGGGGAGGGAGACCCATCATCCGCCGCATCCTGTCGTTGCCAATCGCGCTCGCCGTGCTGGTCGCGGTGGTCGCCAGCGCGCAGGCGGCGCCGCCGCACTCGCCGTTCCCGCCGGAGGTCGAACGGGGCCGTCGACCTGCTGCCGCGCCCCTGCGCGCTCGAGGGCAACGACCCCTACGAGCGCGACTTCTACCGAGCGCGAGGGCTGGGAGGGCCCCGACTACGAGCGCTACCCCGGCGACTGCCAGCGGCTGCGCTTCTCCTTCGGCCCGATCGCCGTCAAGCCGGGCCAGAACGACGTCCTCGTCGAGCCGGTGAAGATCGAGAAGCCGATGCGCGACGGCTACATCACCCGCTTCGAGCCCAACCTCGTCCTCCCCGACGGCAGCGTGCCGCCGATCGAGCAGCGTCCACCTGCACCACGGCACCTGGCTCTCGGCGCAGGACTACGGCTCGGGCCCGTTCTTCGCCGCCGGCGAGGAGAAGACGATCGCCCCGTTCCCGAAGGGCTACGGGATGCCGGTCAAGGCGACCGACACCTGGCTCCTCCTCTACATGGTCCACTCGGCGGTCCAGGAGCCGATGACCGTCTACATCACCTACGACATCGACTTCGTCCCGGAGGACGAACGCCGAGAAGCTCGGGCTCAAGCCCGCCTACCCGGTCTGGCTCGACGTCCGCCCCTCGGGCTACCCGGTCTTCAACACCCAGCGCGACTACGGCAAGAAGGGCGAGTGCACCTGGCCGAAGGAGGAGTGCGCCGGCTTCGACCCCTGGGGCAAGACAGATCGTCGGCCAGGGCGAGCCCGGCAACGGCGTCGGCGAGGACCTGGTGCTGCCGGAGCGCGGGCGAGACGTTCGGCGCGATCGAGTACTTCACCGGCGGGACCCTGATCGGGATCGGCGGCCACCTGCACCCGGGCGGGATCCAGAACGAGATCGACCTCGTCCGCGGCGGCAAGGCGAAACGGATCTACACGGGCCAGGCCGCCTACTGGAAACGAAGGCGCACCGCGAAGCCCGGCGGCCCGCCGACGTCGTGGGACTTCTCGATGCGGGTGAACGGCAACCCGTACTGGGGCGTGCACGTGAAGCCCGGCGACGCGCTGCGCTCGAACGTCGACCTACGACACCGACGATCCAGTCCACCTACGAGAACATGGGGATCGCGGTGACGCCTGTTCGCGCCCGAACGACGAGAACGGCAAGCCGACCGCCCCGGGCGTCGACCCGTTCAAGGCGCCGGTCGACCACTCGAAGCGCTGCAAGTCGGGCGGGCTGCTGGCGAAGGGCAAGCCGAGGCTGTGCGACCAGGGCGGGCATCGTCACCCACGGCCACCTCGCCGAGAACGACAACTACGGCGGCGCGGAGGGCGAGTGGACCGCGACCGCCGGCTCGCCGACGAACGAGGTCGCGATCGCCAACTTCCTCTACGCGCCCGGCGACCTGACGACGATCGAGATGACCGGCGTGCCGACGGTGAAGCTCGGCGAGACGCTCAACTTCACCAACTTCGACGGGGCGGCGATCTACCACACCGTCACCTCCTGCGCCTTCCCCTGCCTCGGGCCGACCGGGACCTCGTTCCCGCTCTCCGACGGGACGACGAGCACCGGCCGGCAGGTCGACTTCGACTCCTCCGAGCTCGGGATCGGGCCGCCGGCGATCGGGCCCGGCGAAGCAGACCTGCGCTGGGGCCTGCCGATCACCGGCCGAGGAGGGCTACGAGCCGGGTGAGGTGGTCACCTACTTCTGCCGCATCCACCCGTCGATGCGAGGAGCGTTCGAGGTCACCGAGTGATCGACTGGAAGCGACAACGGACCGTCGCCGAGCTCGCGCCCCAGCGCGGTTCTCCTGGCCGGACATGTCCCAGGACCTGCCGGTCGACGTGCTCCCGTGCTCGAACGACGAGTACTTCCCGCCGCCGCCGTCGGCGGCGCAGCTCGCGATCATGGACGCCGCCAACCGCGAGACCGAGCGCTGGCGGACAAGTTCGGCATGTCGCGGCGCGCAGTTCGTCCGCACCGCGGCGGCGACCGCGATCGGCTTCTGGGCGATCGACCTGATCCGCGATGGGCCGCTTCGGCAACTACGGCTTCGCCCAGGGCGGCACGCACGCCCGGACGCCTGCGACCTCGAGTGGGCCGGGCGCCAAGGGCCTCGAGACGCTGCGCAACCTCCCCGGCGAGTTCATCTTCGACGTCCAGTCCCACCACGTCGACCCGGACGGGATGTGGCGGGTCACCAACCCGGCGTTCGCACGCGTTCTTCTCGGCCGTCTGGCCGCAGGCCCGCGAGGGCGGCGAGGTCGACCCGATGCAGAACCTCTCGCGCTTCCACTACCTGAAGGAGGTCTACCTCGACTCGGCGACGACGATGATCGGTGCTCTCCGTGCGTGCCGACCTCGCCCGACGCCGAGCAACCCGCTGCCGCTCGCCGAGGCGGCGGAGACCGTCAACGTCGTCAACGACCTCGCCGACTCGCGGCGCTCGCGTCCTGCACGCCTTCGTGATGCCGAACCGCGGACGGCCTCGGCGACCTCGGCCCAGGACCAGAGCCAGCGCGCTCCGTAGCATCGACGAGGAGATGCAGCTGATGGAGGAGCGCGCCAAGCAGTACGGGAACATCCTGCGCGGCTGGAAGACCTACTGCGCCTGGGGCAGCGTCCCGAACGCGAGCGGCTGGTTCCTCGACTCCGACACCGGGCATGCGCTTCCTCGAGCAGGTGAAGTCGATCTCCGACACGCTACGACAAGATCCCGCCGGTCGTCGCGACCCACAAGGGCTTCGCGCTGCCCGGCTTCGACCAGCGCGCCGCGACGCCGCGCGACATCGGCCCGGCGGCGAAGGCGAACCCGGGCGTGCGCTTCCTCGTCTACCACTCGGGCTACGACATCGGCGACGACCAGGAGCCCGTACCGCCGGCGACGAGAACGTCGACTCGAACACGAACACGGTCGACGCGCTGATCAAGAGCCTGCGCGAGAACCACTACGACGCGACGCAAGTTCCGCAAGAAGGGCAAGAAGTTCGGCAACGTGCCCAACGTCTACGCCGAGCTCGGCTCGGTCTGGCGCAACGTGATGAACGACCCCGACGAGGCCGCCCACCTGCTCGGCAAGCTGATCACCCACGTCGGGCCGAAGCGGATCGCCTGGGGCACCGACAGCCTCTGGTACGGCTCGCCGCAGCCGGAGATCGTCGGGCTGCGCCGGTTCGAGTTCACCGACGAGGGCAAGGAGCTCTACGGGCTGCCCTACGGGCTCGAGGGCGACGTCAACGACCCGACCCGCAAGGCGCCGAAGCCCGGAGCGGACGATCCGCAACGGGATCCTCGGCCGCAACGCCGCTCGCGCCTACGAGATCAACCCCGACGCCCAGCGCGACGCGATCCACTGCGACGACGTCAACGAGCTGCGCGAGGAGGGCTACCTGCGCGGCGACCAGGGCACGCCAGCGCGAGTCCGCGCCGCTCGCCTCGCACCTCTCGCCCGGCGCGCGGACCCGCCGCGAAGTGATGAAGGGACTGAAGGAGAGCCCGTGGTCACCGTGAGGTCCGGCTCGCCTCGTCGCCGGCGTGCTCGCCGTGCTGCTCGCTCGTCGCGTGCCCGGCGGCGCCGAGGCGAAGAAGAAGCCGATCCCGCGAGAACCGCGGCCTGCGCGACGACCGACGTCGGCGGCGGCGAGTGGCCGACCTACGGCCACGACTACGCCAACACCCGCACGCAGCCGCACGAGAAGGTGATCTCGCCGGGCGACGCGCCCCAGCTCGCGCCGGTCTGGACGTTCTCGACGCACCGAGGACGGCGAGGCGAGGGCGACATCACCGGCACGCCGGTCGTCGCCGGCGGCTGCGCCTACGCGGCGACCACCGAGGGCTGGGTGTTCGCGCGTCGAACGCCGACAGCGGCGAGCTCGCCTGGAAGCGGCAGCTGCCCTACGGCGGCGGCGTCAACGGCTCGCTCCTGGTGCAGGGCAAGCGCGTCTACGTCGGCGTCTCGCGGCTGACCCGGCCGGCGGAGGGCTGCCGCAAGGGCGACCCCTGCGTCGGGCCCTACGTCGTCGCGCTCGACCGGCGCACGGGCAGGGTCGCGTGGGCGACGAAGTCGATCGACGAGCAGCCCGGCTCGCGACCTCTACGGCAGCCCGGTGGTCTTCGAGCGCACGCTCATGGTCGGGCATCTCCGGCGGCTCGGCCGAGCTCGGCGACGAGGCCGACCGCTACGCGTTCCAGGGCTCGATGGTCTTCATCGACACCCGCAAGGGCAAGACCGCTGACGAAGACCTGGACGATCCACCCGCCGATGCAGCCCGACGACGAGTTCGCCGGCGCCGGGATCTGGACGACGCCGGCGGTCGACACGCAAGGCGAAGGTCGCCTACGCCGGCACCGCGAACCCGTTCAAGCCGCAGGCCGAGCACGAGTACGCGAACGCGGTCGCTCAAGTACGACGTCGAACCGCAAGAGCGAGACCTTCGGCCAGATCATCGGCTCCTACAAGGGGAACGTCGACGAGTACATCCCCGGGCTCTCGAGATGCCGTGCTACGACATCCCGGGCAACCCGCCGCCGTACTACCCGCAGGGGATCGGGCGCCTGCGGCGACATCGACCTCGACTTCGGCGCGGCCCCGAACCTGATCACCGGCGAGGACGGCCGCAAGCTCGTCGGCAACGGGCAGAAGTCCGGCGTCTACCACGTCTTCGACGCGCAGACGATGGAGCCGGTCTGGACCGAGATCGTCGGCCCGCCGACCCCGGTCGGCGGGATCGTCGGCTCCACCGCCTACGACGGCGAGAACGTCTACGGGCCGATCACGGTGCCCGGCTACGTCTGGTCGATCGGCGGCGGCCGGCGGCTACCGCTGGGCGGCGCCGGTCGGCGACGGCGCTGCACTGGGGCAACCCGGTCGCCGTCGCCAACGGCGTCGTCTACACGAGCGACCTCGACGGGCTTCCTGGACGCCTACGACGCCCGCACCGGCGTGCTGCTCGGCAAGCACCAGCTCGTCCCCGGCGAGCGCGACGCCGTCGTGGGGCGGGGTCAGCATCGCCCGCCACACGATCTACGCCACGACCGGGATCCGTGGCTCCTCCGAGGGCCACGTCGTCGCCTTCCGCCCGGGCGGGCGCAGCCAGGCCGAGGAGCCGCCGGGCGGCGGCGGTGGCGGCGGTGGCGGGGGCGGGCCCGAGAAGCCGCCGGCCGAGGAGCCGCCGCGAGGAGGGCTCGGCGAGCGCTCGGAGCCGCCGATCGTCGCCGGGCCCGGCGGCCGCGTCGACGAGCTACGCGACCCCGGTCGCGACCACGGCCGTCGGCGGCACGCTCGAGTTCGTCAACCTCGACCTCGCCAAGCACGACGTGCAGTCGACCGAGAAGGCGCCGGACGGGACGCCGCTCTTCTCGACGCCGCTGATCGACCTCGGCGAGACCGCCCCGGTCGAGGGCCTCGACCGGGTCCAGGCGGGCAGGGCCTACGAGTTCTTCTGCTCGATCCACCCCGGGATGCGGGGCACGCTGAACGTCCGCTGAGCTTGGCGGCCGCTGCGCCGCCGCTCGCCGCTCCTAACCTTTTCCCGTGACCGCGACCATGATCGGCCTCACCGGCAGCGCCGGCGCCGGCAAGTCGGCGGTGCTGACGATCCTCGAGCGGCTCGGCGCCGAGACGATCTCGAGCGACGCCGTGGTCCACGAGCTGCTCACGACCGGCGAGCTGCGCGGACCTGCTGGTCGAGCGCTGGGGCGAGGAGGTCGCTCCGGACGGGGAGGTCGACCGCAGCAAGATCGCCGCGATCGTGTTCCAGTGAACCCGATGAGCTCGCCTGGCTCGAATCGCAGCTCCACCCGCGCGTGGGCGCCCGGTGGCCGGTGGCGCGAGGGGATCGACCCCGGTCGTGGAGCTCGCGGTGATCGAGGTGCCGCTCCTCTTCGAGACCGGGATGGAGGGCCGCGTTCGACGCGGTGATCTGCGTGACCGCGCCGCTGCGAGCTGCGCGCCGAGCGCGCCGACGGGCGCGGGCTCGAGCGAGCTCGAGGGCCGCGACGGCCGCCAGCTGCCCGAGGGCGAGAAGGCCGCACGTTCGGACTTCGTCGTCGCCAACGACGGCACGCTCCAGGAGCTCGAGGCTAAGCTCGAAGCGCTCCTGCCCGAGCTCAAGTCCGCCGGAAGGTAGGCACGGTATGTCCGCCGCAGCACGGGGTCGAGCGAAGTCGCGAAGCCGCGGCCGCAAGCGCGGCTCGGCGTCGCGATCCGGTTCGCGGCGCAAACCGGCGCGCACGACGCGGAAGGGGCGCGGCCCGACGCGCGCCCAGGCCAAGATCCGCCGCCGCCGGTTCCTCGCGGGCGGCGCTCGTCGCCGCCGTCGTCGGGGTCCTGGCCGTGACCCAGTTCGGGATCTTCGACGACACGGTCAAGCGAGATCACCCTGCCGCTGCGCCACGAGGACATCATCCGCCAGCAGGCCGACGACAAGGACGTCGACGCGGCGCTCATCGCCGGCGTCATCTACGCCGAGTCGCGCTTCGTCGACCAGACCTCCGAGGCGGGCGCGCGCGGCCTGATGCAGATCACGCCCGGGCACCGCGAACGAGATCGAGCAGCGCAGCGGCGGCACGACCTTCGACCCGGACACCGACCTCTCGGACCCGCAGATCAACATCCAGTACGGGACCTATCACCTGCGCGAGCTCCTCGACCTCTACGGCGGCAACGAGGTCGCCGCGCTCGCCGCGTACAACGCCGGCCCGGCGAAGGCCGACGAGTGGGGCGGGTCCGAGCTCGAGGTCGACCAGATCGGCTACGCCGAGACGCGTGAGTACGTCGACATCGTGCTCACCAAGCGCGAGGAGTACCGCCAAGAACTACGCCGCGAGCTCGGGCTCGACTAGCGCCGCCGCCGGGGCGCGACAGCAGACCCTGACCGTGCTGATCGCCTGGCTCGTCTTCCCGGCCGTGCTCGCGGCGCCTCGCGCTCGGCGTCGGCCTGCTCGCCGAGGCCGCGAGCGGCCGGCGCGTGCCCGGCGCCGCTGCTGGTCCCGCTCGGGCTCGCCGGCGCTGATCGTCGCCGGCCAGGCGACGGCCTCGTTCGACCCGACCGCCGAGCTCACCGTCCCGCTCGCGGTCGCCCTCGCGGTCGCCGGGCTTCGCGCTCGCGCTGCCGGCGCGGCCGCCCGCTTCGCCCGAGCGCGCCGGCGCTCGTCGCCTTCCTCGTCGTCGCGGCGGTCTTCGGCGCCCCGGTGATCGCCTCGGGCGAGCCCGACCTTCGCCGGCTACATCCGCCTCGACGACACCTCGACCTGGCTCGCGCTCACCGACCGGGTGATGGAGCACGGGCGCAGCCTCGACGGCCTCGCCGGCTCGAGCTACGAGGCGACGCTCGACTTCAACCTCGCCGACGGCTACCCGATCGGGGTCTTCGTCCCGCTCGGGATCGGCGGCGCGCTCACCGGGGCCGACGTCGCCTGGCTGATCCAGCCGTACATGAGCGTCCTCGCGGGCGGCCTCGCGCTCGTCCTCTACTGCGCTGCTCGGCCGGGTCGTCGCGAGCGCCGCTGGCCGCGCGCGCTGGCGGCGACCGATCGCCGCCCAGCCGGCGCTCCTCGTCGGCTACGTGCAATGGGGCGGGATCAAGGAGGTCGCGGCGGCGATGCTGCTCGCGCTCGCCGCGCCTGCTGGCGGTGCGGCTGGCGCAGGTCCGCGGCGGCGGCGCCGGGCCGCCACGCTTCCGCGCCGGCACTGCCGCTCGCGCTCGCCGCCGCCGCCCTGCTCGCGGTGCTGAGCGCGGGCGGCGTACTCTGGCTGCTGCCGGCGCTGCTCGGCGCTCTCGCGATCGCGTGGCGGCGGAGCGGCGGGGCCGCGAGGCGATCCGCCGGGCTCTCGCCGCCGCCGCGCTCGATCGTCGCTGCTCGCGCTGCCCGCGATCGTCACCGGCGCGGTCCTGCCCGCCGACCTCCTCGCCGCTCACCAGCGACACCGCCCAGGGCAACCTCTTCGAGCCGCTCGGCGCCGTGCGGCTCGCCGGGATCTGGCCGGCCGGCGACTTCCGCGCCGGTCCGGTCGACGAGATCGCGGCCTACGCCCTGATCGTCGTCGTCGATCGCCGCCGCCGTCGCCGGTCTCGGCCTCGCCGGCGTGGCGGCGGCGCGCGGCCGCTGCTCGTCTACGCCGTCGGCACGCTCGTCGCCGCGACCGTGATCCTCGTCCTCGGCTCGCCGTGGGTGGACGGGAAGGCGATGGCGACCGCCGCCCCGGCCGTGCTGATGCTCGCCGCTGGCGGCCGCGCTCGCGCTCGCCGCGCGCGGCACGGCCTGGTCCGCCGGCTCGTCGGCGCCGTCGCTGCTCGCCGCCGATCGTCGCCGGGGTCGCCTGGTCGAACGCGCTCGCCTACCGCGACGCCAGCCTCGCCCCATACGACCAGCTCGCCGAGCTCGAGCGGATCGGCGAGCTCGTCGCCGGCGAGGGGCCGACCCTGATGACCGAGTACCAGCCCTACGGCGTCCGCCATTTCCTGCGCGAGGCCGACCCCGAGGGCGTCTCCGAGCTGCGCCGCCGGCTGATCCCGCTGCGCAACGGCGACGGGCGTGAAGAAGGGCGCGAACGCCGACACCGACGAGCTCAGCCCGCACGCGCTGCTTCGTCTACCGCACGCTGGTCCTGCGGCGCTCGCCCGTGCAGAGCCGCCCACCGTCGCCGTACGAGCTGGTCTGGCGCGGGCAGCTACTACGAGGTCTGGCAGCGGCCCGAGGACGGCGGGGGTCGGGTCGCCGGGCGGCTCGAAGCTCGGCGGCGGCGCTCGACCCGACCGAGAGGCTCGGTGCGGCGCCCTCGCCCGGCTCCTCGCCAGCGAGCCCGGCGGGAGGTGACCGCGGCGCGGCGGCCCCCCACCGTCGTCGTCCCCCTCGACAGCGCCGAGCACCCGACCGGCTGGCTCGCGGACGCGCGCATCGTGCTCCCGCTCGGCGACGGCGTCGTTCGCGACCGGTTCGACCTGCCGCGCTCCGGGGTCTGGCAGGCCTGGCTCGGCGGCTCGGTCCGCGGCGAGGTGGAGCTTTCGTCGACGGCCGCGAGACGGCCTCGGCCCGGCACTTCCTCAACAACTACGGCGTTTCATCGTCGACTCGGCGAGGCCGAGCTGGACGCCGGCGGCGCACGAGCTCGAGCTGCGGTTCGACGCGCTCCGGCCTGCGACCCCGGCAGCGGCGGGCGGGCCGAGCCCGCCGGGCCCGCTGATCCTGACCGCCTCGGAGCCCGACGACGCCGAGCTCGTCACCGTGCCGGCGCGCCAAGCGCGGCGCCTCTGCGGCGAGCGCTGGGACTGGGTCGAGATCGCCGCAGGCCGACCGTAGGCCCCCGGCTATCGTGGAATCCGATGGCCGTCAGCACCTCGAAACCAGCCGGATTCAAGCTCAATCCCGCCTACTCGCCGACGGCCGACCAGCCGCAGGCGATCGCCTCCCTCGCCGAGGGGATCGAGGCCGGCGAGCGCTTCGAGACCCTGCTCGGCGCCACCGGGACCGGCAAGACCTTCACGATGGCGGGGGTGATCGAGGCGGTTCAGCGCCCCGCGCTGGTGATCGCCCACAACAAGACGCTCGCCGCCCAGCTCTGCAACGAGTTCCGCGAGTTCTTCCCCGACAACGCGGTCGAGTACTTCGTCTCCTACTACGACTACTACCAGCCCGAGGCGTACGTCCCGGCGCAGGACCTGTACATCGAGAAGGACTCGTCGATCAACGACGAGATCGACCGCCTCCGCCACGCGGCGACCGCCGTCGCTGCTCGCCCGCCGCGACGTGATCATCGTCGCCTCCGTCTCCTGCATCTACGGGATCGGCTCGCCGGAGCTCTACAAGCGCCAGATGCAGCTCTTCCAGGTCGGCAAGTGGATCGAGCGCGACGAGCTCTTCCGCAAGCTCGTCGGCATGCAGTACGGCCGCAACGACACCGTGCTGACCCGCGGCACGTTCTCAGCGTCAAGGGCGAGGTGCTGGAGATCTTCCCGGCCTACGCCGAGACGGCGTACCGGATCCAGCTGTTCGGCGACGAGATCGAGGGGATCCAGCACTTCGACCCGCTCACCGGCGAGATCCTCGACGAGATGGACCACGTCGCCGTCTGGCCGGCCTCGCACTACGTCACCGAGGAGGAGACGCTCGATCGCTCGGTGCGGGAGATCCGCAACGAGCTGGAGGAGCGCTGGGCCTACTTCAACGAGCGCGGGCAGCAGCTCGAGGCGACACCGGCTGCGCCAGCGGACCGAGTACGACATCGAGATGCTCAAGGAGGTCGGGTTCTGCTCGGGGATCGAGAACTACTCGCGGATCCTCGACGGCCGCGCCGAGGGCTCGCCGCCGCACACGCTGATCGACTACTTCCCGGACGACTTCGTCTGCTTCGTCGACGAGTCGCACCAGACGATCCCGCAGATCGGCGGCATGTACGAGGGCGACCGCTCCCGCAAGACGACGCTCGTCGACCACGGCTTCCGGCTGCCCTCGGCGATGGACAACCGGCCGCTGCGCTTCGAGGAGTTCATGACACGCGTGCGGCCAGCTCGTCGCCGTCTCCGCGACGCCCGGCGACTTCGAGCGCACGAAGTCGTCGCGGATCGTCGAGCAGATCGTCCGCCCGACCGGGATCGTCGATCCCGTACGTCGACGTGCGCGAGACCAAGAACCAGATCGACGACCTGATGAACGAGGTCCGGGTCCGAGTCGAGGCCGGCGAGCGCACGCTGGTGACGACCCTGACGAAGAAGATGGCCGAGGACCTGACCGGGTACCTGCTCGAGCACGGCTTCAAGGTCCGCTACCTCCACTCCGAGGTCGACACGCTGGAGCGGATCCAGATCGTCCGCGACCTGCGGCTCGGCGAGTACGACGTGCTCGTCGGGGTCAACCTCCTGCGGGAGGGGCTCGACCTGCCCGAGGTCTCGCTCGTCGCGATCCTCGACGCGGACAAGGAGGGGTTCCTGCGCGGCGAGACCAGCCTGATCCAGACGATCGGCCGCGCGGCCCGCAACGTACGCGGCAAGGTGCTGATGTACGCCGATCGCGAGACCGATGCGATGCGGGCGGCGCTACGCGAGACCGACCGCCGCCGCGAGATCCAGCTCGCCTACAACGGCGAGCACGGGATCACGCCCGAGACGATCAAGAAGGGGATCTCCGAGCTCACCGAGTTCCTCTCGATGGAGACCCGCAACGCCCCCTCGCGCCGCCGCCGGGTCGACCGCAGCGGCGAGACCCAGACCCCCGAGCAGCTGGCGAAGATCGTCGTCGAGCTCGAGGAGGAGATGCTCGTCGCCGCCGAGGACCTGCGCTTCGAGGAGGCGGCGCGGATCCGCGACGAGCTGAAGGAGCTTCGCCGCGACCTCGAAGCGATCAGCGAGTCGGGCTGAGACCGGCGCTTGAGGCTCGCTGCATAGACTGCGCGGCCGTGGCCAGCGGGGATCGCGAAAAGCTGTCGAGGCGGTCGCCGAGCGCGTTCGCGAGTGCTCGAGGAGGCGAGACGCCAGCGCGCGGGTGAGATCGTCTCCGACGCCGAGCGCCGCGCCGAGGAGATCGTCGCCGAGGCGCGGGCCGGCCGGCAGATCGAGGCCGAGGCCGACGGCAAGGCAGAGCGAACCGTGGCGCTCTCGGAGGATCAGGCGCGCGAGCGCATCGAACGGGCCCGCAAGGCGCTCGACGAGCTCGGCGTCGCGCTCGGCCAGCGAGAGCCCAGCCGAGCCGCGAGCCGGAGACCGAGGTCCTGAGCCGGAACCGGAGCCCGAGCCGGAGCCCGAGCCCGAGCCCGAAGCCGGAACCCCCGCCGGAGCCAGAGCCTGACCAGGTCGGCGACGCCGATGGCCCCAGCACCGAGGAGCTGATCGCCCAGCTCAAGGGCGGCGACTCGCCCGCGAAGTCAGGTGGCGGCGGTGGTGGCGGTGATGCCGCCGCTCGCCTCGTCGCGATGAACATGGCGCTCGACGGTTCCTCGCGCGAGGAGGTCGACCAGCACCTCGCCGACGAGTTCGACCTGTCCGACCGCGACGCCCTGCTCGACGAGGTCTTCGACCGCGTCGGCAAGTAGCCGCGCGCTCAGCCCTCTCGCCGGAAGGTTCCCGGGCTCGCCGCCGGCGCGCGCCTCGGCGGTGTAGGCGGCCATGTCCTGCGACCAGAACTCGACCACGTTGCCGTCCGGGTCGGTGACGTAGATCGCCCGCCCCGGGCCGAGCTGGATCGGCCCCTCGATCTCGCCGCCGCGTCGCGCGAGCCGCGCCTGGAGCCGGTCGATCTCGGCGTCCTCGACGTGGAACGCGAAATGGACATGGGCGCCACCGCGCCCGCCCGCGAGCCCGACCTGCGGGGTCCACAGCCCGAGCCGCGCGGTCTCGCCGACCAGATACCAGTAGCGACCCTCGCGGCCCTCGCCGTAGAGCGTCTCCTCGAAGCCCGAGCAGGTCGCGGTAGAAGACCCGCGCCGCCTCGAGGTCATCGACCTCGAGCACCAGCTCGGAGATCCCGCTGGTCCGCGGCGCATCGCTCATGCGGCCGAGCCTAAGACCTGTGCGATGCGGCCGACGACGGCGTAGGGCTCGTGGACGATCTGCCGCCAGGTGACTCGCACCACCCGATAGCCCCGCGCCACAAGCTCGGCATCCCGCGCCCGGTCGCGCTCGAATGCGCCACGCGAGGAATGGAACCGGAAGCCGTCGACCTCGACGATCAGCCGCTGAGCGGGCCAAAGGAAGTCGACCTCGAAGTGGCCGAGGCGAGCGTTGATTCTCGGACGGGGGAGATCCGCGTGCTCGATCAGGGCCAGTAGGCGGCGCTCGGACTCGGAACGGGTCATTCCCCGGGCGCGATCGGGATCGGCGAGCGCGCGAAGCGCGCGGGCGCCGCGGTGGCGTGGGTGTTGGGCGAGCAAGGGGAGGAGTGCGGGAGGGGTCGTCCGGCGCAGGACCTGGGCTTCGTTCAACGCGCGTTCGAGGGTTCGGGTGTCGACCGTGGCCGCGAGGTCGAGGAGCGTGCGGGCCGGAGTGGTGACCGGCACTCCCGCGCGGCTCGTCCGCTCGCTCTGCGGCAAGTGCCGCGTGCGGCTCACACGGATTCCCGGTCGGGACCGCAGCGCGCGATCGATGACGAGGATCGAGACCGGCCGTGGGTCCTCGGGCCGCGGGAGCATGCCCCACATCCACGTGGCCGAGAGGCCGGTGACCAGAGCGTCCGGCTCGCACGCGAGCACGGCCGCCATCTCGATGGCGAGCTCAGGCGCCGCCCGGTGCCCAAGCACGTACACGCCGCGATGCATGACGAACAGCCTCCCCGTCTTGAGCCAGTTGTCGATCGCATCTCGCCCAAGGCCGAGCGCGAGCAGCTGCGCTCGGGTCACGTTGCCCTGCTGGCCCTCGGCGAGAGCGGCGATTCTCCTGATTCGGGCCCCAGCATCGCCGTCAACTGCACCCCCAGGGATCCTCGTACCTTGCGGTTGCAGTTGACCGCGCATACCACCGTCAAGCCCAACGGGCGGTCTCGCGCCCCCTTCGCGTTGCGGTTTTTCGTCCCATCGCGCGCGAAAATCAGCCGCAGAACCGCCCGACCCCACCCGTACACTTGTTCGCACGAATGGCCGCCTCCGAGAAGATCGTCATCTCCGGTGCCCGGGAGCACAATCTCAAGGGCGTCGATCTCGAGATGCCGCGAAACGCGCTCGTGGTCGTCACCGGCCTCTCCGGGTCGGGGAAGTCGAGCCTCGCGTTCGACACGATCTACGCCGAGGGCCAGCGCCGCTACGTCGAGTCGCTCAGTCGCCTACGCGCGCCAGTTCCTGGGCCAGATGGACAAGCCCGACGTCGACTCGATCGAGGGGCTCTCGCCGGCGATCTCGATCGACCAGAAGACGACTTCGCGCAACCCGCGCTCGACGGTCGGCACCGTCACCGAGATCTACGACTACCTGCGCCTGCTCTGGGCGCGGATCGGCAAGCCCCATTGCTACAACTGCGGCGAGCCGATCGCCGGTCAGTCGCTGGAGCAGATCACCGACCGCGTCCTCACCCTCGCCGAGGGCACCCGCTTCATGGTTCTCGCCCCGGTCGTCCGCGAGCGCAAGGGCGAGTACGGGCGGATGCTCGAGGAGATGCGCGGCCAGGGCTACGCACGCGCCGTGATCGACGGCGAGCTGCGCCGGCTCGACGAGGAGATCGTCCTCGACAAGAAGTTCAAGCACGACATCTCGATCGTGGTCGACCGCCTGGTGATGAAGGAGGGCATCCGCAAGCGCCTCGCCGAGTCGATCGAGGCCGCCTCGCAGCTCGCCGAGGGCCTGGTCGAGGTCGAGATCCTCGACGGCGAGGCCTCGACGCCGACCAACGGCGCCCCGGGCGTCCAGGTCCTCAGCGGCCCCTCCGCCGGCAAGCGCGGCGAGACCCTGCTCTTCTCGGAGAAGTTCGCGTGCCTCAACTGCGGCGCCTCGATGCCGGAGCTCGAGCCGAGGATCTTCTCGTTCAACTCCCCGCACGGCGCCTGCACCCGCTGCCACGGGCTCGGCTTCCAGCGCATCATCGACCCCGACCTGATCGTCCCCGACCCGTCGCTCTCGATCGCCGACGGCGCCCTGCAGCCGTTCACGAGCTCGGCGTCGCGCTACTACCGGCGCCTGATGGAGACGGTCGCCGAGGCGTACGACATCGACATCGACACACCGTGGCAGGACCTGCCCGACGCCGACCGCAACGTGATCCTCGAGGGCACCGGCGACGAGCGCCACACGGTGAGCTACAAGAACCGCTACGGGCGGCGGCGCAGCTACCGGGTCCGCTTCGAGGGGATCCTCCACGGGCTCGAGCGCCGCTACGAGAACACCGACTCCGAGAACACCCGCGAGAAGATCGAGAAGTCCATGGCGCTGCGCCCCTGCCCGGAGTGCGACGGGGCCCGGCTGCGGCCGGAGAGCCGCTCGGTGCAGGTCGGCGGGCTCGGCATCCACGAGTACTCGGCGCTTTCGGCGAAGTCGGCGCTGGAGTGGGTCCGCGAGCTCGAGATGACCGAGACCGAGCGGGCGATCGCGCGGCTCGTCGTCCGGGAGATCGAGGAGCGGCTCTCGTTCCTCGACGCGGTCGGGATCGGGTATCTCTCGCTCGATCGCGCGGCGACGACGCTGTCGGGAGGCGAGGCGCAGCGGATCCGGCTGGCCACGCAGATCGGCTCCAGCCTCGTCGGCGTCCTCTACATCCTCGACGAGCCGTCGATCGGGCTGCACCAGCGCGACAACGAGAAGCTGATCGGGACGCTCGAGCGCCTTCGCGACCTCGGCAACACCGTGATCGTCGTCGAGCACGACGAGGGCACGATCCGCGCGGCCGATCACGTCGTCGACCTCGGGCCCGGGGCCGGCGAGCACGGCGGGCACATCGTCGCCGAGGGCACGCCGAAGCAGATCGAGAGGATGGCCGAGTCGCTGACCGGCCAGTATCTCGCCGGCAAGCGCGCGATCCCGACTCCCGACGAGCGGCGCACGCAAGCGCGGCGAGATCGTCGTCCGCGGCCCGCGCCAGCACAACCTCAAGGGCGAGGACGTCGCCTTCCCGCTCGGGCGTCTTCACCTGCGTCACCGGCGTCTCGGGCTCGGGCAAGTCCACCCTCGTCAACGAGATCCTCTTCCGCGCCGTCGGCAACCGCCTGCACCGCGCCCGGCAGCGGCCGGGATCCCACGACGGCATCGACGGCGTCGAGCAGGTCGACAAGATCATCAACATCGACCAGTCGCCGATCGGCCGCACGCCGCGCTCCAACCCGGCGACCTACACCGGCATCTTCGACCACATCCGCCAGCTCTTCACCAAGACGAAGGAGTCGCGGGCGCGCGGCTACAAGCCGGGCCGCTTCAGCTTCAACGTCAAGGGCGGGCGCTGCGAGGTCTGCAAGGGCGACGGCCAGATCAAGATCGAGATGCACTTCCTCCCCGACGTCTACGTGCCATGCGAGCAGTGCCACGGCCGCCGCTACAACCGCGAGACGCTCGAGGTCCGCTTCAAGGGCAAGCAACATCGCCGACGTGCTCGAGATGTCGGTCGGCGAGGCGGTCGAGTTCTTCGCCCACATCCCGAAGATCCATCGCCGCCTGCAGACCCTGCACGACGTCGGCCTCGACTACATCCGCCTCGGCCAGCCGGCGACGACGCTCTCGGGCGGCGAGGCGCAGCGGGTGAAGCTCGCGACCGAGCTCTCGAAGGTCGCGACCGGCGACACCCTCTACATCCTCGACGAGCCGACCACGGGCCTGCACTTCGCCGACGTCCAGCGCCTGCTCGAGGTGCTCGGTCGCCTGGTCGAGAACGGCAACACGGTCGTCGTCATCGAGCACAACCTCGACGTGATCAAGTCGGCCGACCACCTGATCGACCTCGGCCCCGAGGGCGGCGAGGGCGGGGGAGAGGTCGTCGCCACCGGCACGCCCGAGCAGGTCGCCGGCGTCCCCGACTCCCACACCGGCCGCTTCCTCGCCGAGCTGGTCGAGCCCGAGGCGCCGAAGGTCCGGCGCACGCGAAGCAAGGCGAAGCGGCGCGAGCCCGTCGCCGCCTAGCTGGCCTTCGCCAGACTAACTCCGCCGTAGGCGAGGCGCCGGCGGGCGCGTTGGTAGGGTCGTGACATGTGCGTCACGGACCTCGAGGTCGCATGGCGATCGTCCGCGAGCGGCGACGCGAGCGGCGGCTGCGCCGCGCAGCGGCGCTCCGCGGCCTCCAGCCGCGCCGGCAGCCCGCGTGAGCGAGGCCCAGGGCTGGCGCCTCTGGTGGCTCAAGCGGCGCTGGTACGAGCGCAACCACCGCCTGCGCCGGCGCTGGCGGATCAACCGCCACATGGCCCGCGCCGGGCGCGTTCATCCGCTACCCCGTCGAGGGCGAGGTGCTCGAGGCGCTCGACGAGGGCCGCCTGACGATCGGCGAGGGGACGCTGCTCGAGCCCGGCTGCTGGATCACGATGTCGCCGGAGGCGCGGATCTCGATCGGCAGCGGCTGCTTCCTCAACAAGAACACGATGCTCGCCGCCCAGGAGAGGATCGAGATCGGCGACCACGTGATGTTCGCCAACAACTGCTTCGTCGGCGACGCCGACCACCGCTACGACGATCCCGGAGACGCCGGTCACCCAGCAGGGGTTCGTCGCCCGCGGGCCGGTGCGGATCGGCTCCAACGTCTGGTTCGGCGTCAACTGCGTCGTCACGGGCGGGGTCGAGATCGGCGACCGCGCGGTGATCGGCGTCGAACTCGGTCGTCACCCGGGACATCCCGCCGGCCTCGATCGCTGCCGGCGCTCCGGCGAAGGTCCTGCGCGAGATCGAGTTCAGACGGCGAGACGCTAACTTGGCGCCCATGCGCACCCTGCTCACGATCGCGGCCGTGGTCGCCGCGCTCGTCGCTGCTCGCCGGCTGCGGCGGCGACGACGAGACGACGAGCTCGACCACGACCAGCCTCCACCTCGACGGCGACGGCGCACCGGCCCCACCGGGCGCGGAGGACGGCGCAGCCGGCCGACCCGCCCGAGACGACGGGCGGCGACGGAGGCGGCGGCGGCGATGGCGGCGGACGGCGAGCCGGCCGCCGGCGAGCGACCCCGAGAGTGCGCTCGAGGCGTTCTTCACCTCCGGTGACCCCGACCTCGTCTGCGGCGAGCTTGCGACCGAGGAGCTCCTCGCGAGCGCCTACGGCGACGAGAAGGGCTGTCGCCAGGCGCAGGTCCCGGCCGCGATCGCCGAACTCGATCGAGATCAAGGAGCTCGAGATCTCCGGCGACACGGCCGAGGCGATCGTGGTCCCCGAGGGCGGGCCGAACGACGGCTTCGAGCACGACGTCGTGCTCGTCCGCGAGGGCGGCGCCTGGCTCGTCGACTCGCTCGAGGCCGACATCCCCGCCGGTCCCTGACCGCGCTGCGAGCGGTCAGCTCAGCACCTGCACGACCACGGTGCGCTCGCGCGGGCGGTCGTCGAAATCGATCAGGACGAGCTGCTGCCAGGTGCCGAGGCCGAGCCGGCCGCCGGCGACGGGGACCGCACTCGCTCGAGCCGATCAGCGAGGCGCGCTGGTGGGCGTGCGAGTTCGAGTCGTGGTTCAGCCGGTTGTGCTCGTAATCGCCCTCCGGCGGCACCAGCCGATCGAGCAGCGCCCGCAGGTCGTGCACGCCGCCGGGCTCGTACTCCATCGTCGTCAGCGCCGCGGTCGAGCCGCGGACGAAGGCGCTGGCGAGACCCTCGCGATCCCCGCCGAGGCGACGATCCGGCGCACGCCCTCGGTGATGTCGACGATGTCGGCATCGCCCTGCGGTCGAGTCAGCCGTCAGCTCTCCGGTGTGGACCGCCATGGCTCCGCAACATACGACGAGCCGGGCCCTGGGGCCCGGCTCGCTCGAGTCGGTGCTGTCGTCGGGTCAGACGCCGCGCGGATGCGGGCCGTGCCCGATGTGGAACGTGTCCATCAGCCTCGGTACGAAGACCAGGGCGGATAGCCCGACGATGACGTAGAGGACGTCGATCACCGTGCCGGTGCCGAAGATCTCGGCGAGCACGTTGGTCTCACCGCCGGTCACTCCGAGGATGCCCCAGTTGAGGGCACCGAGGAACATGATCACCAGAGCCACGGGCTCCAGTCGTCTCAGCATCTCCATCGCTACCTCGCTTTCCCGCGGCCGGATCGCGGCTCGCGGGGTCGTAACGATTGTCACGAATAATTACCCCGCGATTTGCAGGGGGTTACCAGTCCCAGGCGCCTGCAGCGAGACTCTCCTGGTCGAGGTAGCGTCGAGCGCGTCGAGCTCGCGCGGGCTCGATCGAGTAGATGTGCTCGGGCCCGGGGAAGCGGCGCTCGCGGACCTCGCGCGGCGTACTCGCTGACGCCGGCGACCATCTCGCTCGCGGACCTCCGCGTAGCGCTTGACGAACTTCGCCTGGTGGCCGCCGTAGATGCCGAGCAGGTCGTGCCAGACGAGCACCTGGCCGTCGGTCGCGACGCCGGCGCCGATCCCGATCACCGGGATCTCGAGCTTCGGCATCAGCGCCTCGGTGACGGCCGCGGGGATCGCCTCGAAGACGATCGCGAAGCAGCCGACCGCCTGCAGCGCGAGCGCCTCCTCGGCGATCTTCGCGGCCGCCTCGGCCGTCTTGCCCTGCGCCTTGAAGCCGCCGAGCGCGGTCGCGGTCTGCGGGGTCAGGCCGACATGCCCCATGACCGGGATCCCGGCGCGGATGATCGCCCGCGCGCGGTCGACCGAGGCGCCGCCGCGCTCGAGCTTGACGGCGTCCACCTGCGCCTCCTTGACGAAGCGCTGGGCGCTCTCGATCGCGAGCTCGTTCGAGGCCTCGTAGGAGCCGAACGGGAGGTCGCCGATGAGCAGCGGCGTCTTCAGGCCGCGGCGGACGGCCGCGGTGAGCATGAGCATCTCGTCGAGCGAGACCGGCGTCGTCGAGGGATGGCCGAGCACGGTCATCGCGGCGGTGTCGCCGACGAGGACGACGTCGACGCCGGCCTCCTCGACGACCTGGGCCGAGGGGTGGTCGTAGGCGGTCACCATCACGATCGGCTCGCCGTTCGCCTTCATCTCGGCGAGCCTCGGCAGGGTCACGGGGTTCATGGCGTACCTCCCGTGCCGAGGGTTCCCGGCACCTCGTCGCTCCATTCGCGGCCCGAGGCGTTCAGCAGCACCTCCGGGCTCGAGTCGACCTGGACCATCCGGTTCGCGCTCGTCGACGTGGACGACGACCGGGGCGTAGGCGTCGAGGTCCTCGCGGTCGTAGAGCGCGTAGGAGACGATGATCACGAGGTCGCCCTCGCTGACCAGGCGCGCGGCGGCGCCGTTGACCTTGATCTGGCCCTCCTCGCCCTCGATCGCGTAGGTGACCATGCGGGCGCCGTTGGCGATGTCCCAGATGTGGACCTGCTCGTTCGGCAGCAGGTCGGCCTGGCGCATCAGCTCGGGGTCGATCGAGACGCTGCCGACGTAGTCGACGTCGCAGCCGTGATCGTCGCCCGGTGGATCTTCGATTTCAGCATCTGCCTTTGCATCATTGCCCTCCGATGATGACGTTGTCGATCAGTCTCGCGCCGCCGACTCGGGCGGCGACGGCGACCAGCACCGGCCGGCCGTTGAAGCTCTGCGCCGGGCGTGAGGTCCTCGGCGTCCCGTGCCTCGAGGTACTCGGGCTCGATCCCGGCGGCCTCGAGCTCCGCGCGCGCGGCGGCGAGCACCTCGTCGGCTGCGGCGCCGTCGCTGGCGCGCTCTCCGGCCGCGCCGAGGCCGCGGTTGAGCGCGCTGGCGCGCTCGCGCGCCGTCGGCGTCGAGGTAGGCGTTGCGCGAGCTCATCGCCAGCCCGTCGGGCTCGCGCACCGTCGGGCAGCACGACGATCTCGACGTCGAAGTCGAGGTCGCGGGCCATGCGGCGGATGACGATCGCCTGCTGGGCGTCCTTCTGGCCGAAGTAGCAGCGGTCCGGGTCGACCGAGTTGAGCAGCTTGGCGACGACGGTGGTGACGCCGCGGAAGTGCTCGGAGCCGCGGCGGGCCGGGTCTCCGCAGAGGACGTCGGTCAGTCCCGGAGACCTCGACCGTGGTCGCGAAGCCCTCCGGGTAGACCTCCTCGACCGCCGGCGCGTAGACGAGGTCGGCGCCCTCCGCCTCGGCGAGCGCGAGGTCGCGCCGCTCGTCGCGCGGGTAGCGCTCGAGGTCCTCGCTCGGCCCGAACTGGGCGGGGTTGACGAAGACGCTGACGACGACGACGTCGTTCTGCTCCCGAGCCGCCCGCAGCAGCGAGAGGTGGCCCTCGTGGAGCGCGCCCATCGTCGGCACGAACCCGATCGAGCGGCCGTCGCGGCGCGCCGGGCGCGAGCGCCTCGCGCAGCTCGGCGACCGTGCGCACGAGTCCTCATCGGGCCCTCTCCGCGGCCAGGGCGCGGGTACGCTCGGCGAGCGCCTCGTAGAGCGGGACCAGCTCGGGCGCGCGCTCGCGCAGCTCGGCGAGGTGGCGCTCCACGGTCGCCTCGTCGCCGCGGGCGATCGGGCCGGTGAGCGCCTCGGCGCCGCGCTCGGACCAGTTGGCGGCGGTGCGCAGGACGAGCGGGGCGAGCAGGTCGCGGGCGTCCTCGACGCCGGCGCCGGTGAGCAGCTCGGCCGCCGACTCCTCGAGCGCGACCAGGAAGTTGGAGGCGATCGACGGCGGCGGCGTGGTAGGCCGTGCGGGCGGCGTCGTCGACCGGGAAGGGCCTCATGCCGATCCGCTCGGCGAGATCGGTCGCGAACCCGAGCGCCTGGCGGCGAGAGCCCGCCGACCGCGCAGGGTGCGCCCGTCAGGTCGGTATCGGGGTCGGGGATCGTCTGGAGCGGGTGCAGCGAGAAGACCTCGGCGCCGGCATCGGACGCGGGGCCGAGGGCGATCAGCGGCGTGGCGCCGCTGACGTGGCCGACGTACGCCGGGACACGATGCTCGAGCAGCGCTTCGCAGGCGGCGTCGATCTCGTCGTCGGGCACGCAGAGGAGGGCCGCGCCGGCGCCCTCGCAGGCCTCGGCGACTCCGTCGCGGCCCGGCGACGCGGACCTCGATCCCGGCCGCGCGGGCCGCGCGGGCGAGCGCGCCGCCGGCGCGGCCGTCGCCGACGATCGCGAGCACGAGCTGCTCCGGGTTGGATCGCTGTTCTGGCATCTGAGCTGTGCTCGAGCCCTGGAACGTCGATGGACCGGGCCGCGAGCGATTCGGTCCGCGCCGATCGAGGTCGCGGCCGAGGCCGGATTATAGGTCGCCGGCGCTCTCGGCAAGACTCCGCTCGCTGCGCGGAATCGCGGCGGCTTACTGGGTCCGCGGCGCGCGATTAGCATTCGGTCCATGCCGATCTACGAGTTCCGGTGCGGGCAGTGCGGCGCTCGCTTCGAGGCGCTCGTCGCGGCCGGGACCGAGGCCGAGGATTGCCGCGAGTGCGGCGCCGCCGGGCGCCATGCGGGTGATGTCGAGCCCGCGCCGAGCTGCCGAAGCTCGTCGCTCCGCCGGCCGGCAACCGCCGCCAGGAGGCGAAGAACCGCAAGCTCCACCGGCGACGAAGAGCGACTTCAAGGCGAAGCGCAGCGCGCGCGCCCGCGCGAAGGCGCGACGGAAAGAGATCGACGAGCGTCGCGCCGAGCCGCCGCGACCGCCTCGTCGAGGTCTACAACGAGGCCTCCGGACTGCCAGCGCTGCCCGCTGGCCGAGACCCGGACCAAGGTCGTCTTCGGCGCCGGCAACGCCGACGCCGACCTGATGTTCGTCGGCGAGGCCCCGGGCGCCGAGGAGGACCGCCAGGGCCTGCCGTTCGTCGGCCGCGCCGGCGGCCTGCTCAACCAGCTGCTCGAGGGGATCGGGCTGACCCGCGAGGACGTCTTCATCGCGAACGTCCTCAAGTGCAGGCCACCCGGGAACCGCGACCCGCAGCCCGCCGAGATCGAGTCCTGCAGTCCCTACCTGCACAAGCAGGTCGAGCTGATCCAGCCGAAGGTGGTCGGGACCCTCGGGTAACTTCGCGACCAAGCTCCTCACCGGCAGCCAGACGGGGATCACCAAGGTCCGCGGCACCACCCAGGTGCACGTGCTCGGCGGCCGCGCCGTCTACCTGATGCCGCTGCTCCATCCCGCCGCGGCGCTGCGAACCCCGTCGCTCGTCGACACCCTGCGCGGCGACTTCGCCAAGTTCCCCGAGCTGCTCGCCACCCCGTCGCCGCAGGAGGTCGAGGAGGCGAGGCGGGCGGGTGAGCCCGAGCTCGCCGCCGGGGTCGGCTCCGACGACGAGTGACCAGCTCGACCTACTCGGCTGAAGAGACCGAGGCTCTCGGCGGGCGGCTCGCGGAGCGCCTCGAGCCCGGCGACGTCGTCCTCGTCAGCGGCGAGCTCGGCGCGGGCAAGACGACGCTCATCCGCGGCGCCTGCCGCGCGCTCGGGGTGAGCGAGCCGGTGACCTCGCCGACCTTCACGATCGGACAGCGCTACGCCGGCCGGGTACCCGTCTCCCATCTCGACCTCTACCGGCTCGCCGACCTCGGCACCGAGGACCCGGCGCTGCTCGCCGACTACATCGAGCCGGGCTCCGATCGCCTTCGTCGAGTGGCCGGAGATCGGCGGCGCCGAGCCGGCCCTGGAGGCGAGCGGCCGGGTGCTCGAGATCGAGATCCGCCACGCGGGCGGCGACGCCCGCGAGGTCATCGTCCGCGATCAGGGGTCCGACCCCGGTCGACGACGCGAGCGCCCCGGCGGGAACCGGGGCGCTCGGTACGGCTTGGCTTGGAGCCCGGAGCTACGGCTGGTCGCGTCCTCGAGCTCCTGGTTGGCCTCGTCGATCGCCTCCTGGGCCTGGTCGGTCGCCTCGTCGGCGGCCTCCTGCGCAGCCTCGGTCGGCGGCCTCGGTGTCGCCTTCCTGGGCGGCATCGACGGCCTCGTTGACCTCGTCGGCGACGTCGCCGCCCTGGTCCTGGATCTGCTCCTGGGCCTGGTCGATCGCCTCGTTGGCCTCGTCCTCGGCATCGTCGCCGCAGCCGGCCCAGCCGATGCCGGCGCCGGCGATCGCCAGCACGGCGATCCCGGTGAGCACGCGGCGGCCGCGCGAGACAGGTGCTTGCATCTCGTCCATGTCGTCCCTTCGAGTTTCGCTTTCGATGGCCCGCGCCCGCCCATCCCCGCGGCGGCGGGTCGGGCAAAGCTAACCGATGATCCCTGCGGATGGAAACGTCCTCGCGCTCGATTCCGCGACCGACGACGTCGTCGTCGGCATCGCCCGCGGCGGCAGCGTCCTGCACGAGGTCCTGCTCCCGCCCGCCGAGGGCGAGCGGCCCCGTCACTCGACTGCCCTGCTCGCCGAGGTCGAGCGGAGCGGTCGAGATCGGCGGTGGATGGGAGCGCGTCGGGCGGATCGGGATCGGGATCGGGCCCGGGCTCCTTCACCGGCCTGCGGATCGGGATCGCCACCGGCCTCGCGCTCGCGCAGGCGCGCGGGCTCCCGACCGTGCCCGGTGCCGACCCTGACCGCGCTCGCGCTCGGCATCGCCGAGCGCGCCGCCGATCCCTCACGGCTCTGCCTGGCCGTGGCCGACGCCCGCCGCAACGAGGTCTTCGCCCAGCTCCACGACGGAACCGGTAGCCCGATCTCCGAGCCGGCTGTCCTCGATCCCGGCCGGATCGGGGAGTGGCTGGCCGCGGCGGCGGGTGAGAGCTCGGTTGCGGGCGCCGCGCGATCGCCACTGGCAGCCGGGTCCCGGCTCGGTACGATTCAGGCGTGAGCTGGATGCCGCCGGGGTCGAGACACTCGCCGCCGGCGATCCGGCCCACAGGCTCGCGGCCCGCCATCTCTGCCGGCTGGCGGCCGCAGGCGAAGCCGGCTCTGCGGAGCGGATCCGGCCTATCTACCTGAGGGAACCCGATGCGCGACGCTGGCTCGATCGAGATAGCCGAAAAAGCTGAGATGGAGGTAAGGCGCCTCGTCTACAGCGACCTGCCCTCGGTGCTCGCGATCGAGCGCCGCTCGTTCCCGACCCCGTGGTCGCTCGCGATGTTCGTGCTCGAGCTCTCCAAGCCGTCGGGGATCTGCCTCGCCGCTTCGACCCGGAGGGCCTCATCGGCTACCTCGTCTGCTCCCGCTACGCCGACGTCTGGCACCTGATGAACGTCGCCGTCGCCCCCGAGCGCCGCCGGGCGCGGATCGCGACGACGCTGATCACCGAGCTGCTCGAGATCGCCGGCTCCGATGCCCGCTACACGCTCGAGGTGCGGACGTCGAACGACGCCGCGATCGCGATGTACGAGGGCTTCGGCTTCCGCCCGGCCGGCAAGCGCCCCCGCTACTACCACGACAACGGCGAGGACGCACTGATCATGTGGTTGGAGCCGAGCGGCCGTTGTCCGGCTTGATCCTGGCGATCGAGACCTCCTGCGACGACACCTGCGCCGCCGTCGTCGACGGGCCGCGGGTGCTCTCCAACGTCGTCTCCTCGCAGGCCGCGTTCCACGAGAGCTATGGCGGTGTCGTTCCCGAGGTCGCCTCGCGCCATCACCTCGAGCTGCTCAACCCGGTCGTCGACACGGCGCTCGCGGAGGCCGGCGTCGGGCTCGGCGAGATCGACTCGATGGCGGTCACGCGCGGGCCGGGCCTGATCGGGGCGCTGCTCGTCGGGGTGAGCGGCGCGAAGGCGCTCGCCGCCGCCCGCCGCCTGCCGCTCGCCGGAGTCGACCACCTCCAGGGGCACGTCGCCGCCGGCTTCCTCGAGCCCGACCCGCTCGAGCCGCCCGTTCCTCTGCCTCGTCGCCAGCGGCGGCCACACCCTCCTCGCCGCCGTCCGCGACCACGACGGCTACGAGACGATCGGCCAGACGCTCGACGATGCGGCGGGAGAGGCCCTCGACAAGGCGGCGCGGCTGCTCGGGCTCGGCTTCCCCGGCGGCCCCGCGATCGAGCGCGCCGCCCGCGACGGCGACCCCGACGCATTCGAGTTCCCGGTCGCGATGGCCCGCGACCCGGGGCTCGACTTCAGCTTCAGCGGCCTCAAGACCGCCCTCGTCTACCGGGCGCGCGAGCTCGGCGAGGACGGCGTCTCCGAACGCCGGGCCGACCTCGCGGCGAGCTTTCAGGCGGCGGTCGTCGGCCAGCTCGAGGCGAAGCTCGAGCGCGCCCTCGACGGCGGCGATTGGCCCGCGGTCTCGCTCGGCGGCGGCGTTGCCGCCAACGGACTGCTGCGCGAGCGCGCCGCCGCCATCTGTGCCGATCGCGGGGTTCGGCTGAAGCTGGTTGCGCCGGCGCTCTGCACCGACAACGCCGCGATGATCGCCTCCGCCGCCCGCTTCGCCGAACCGGCTCCCTACCCGGAGTACCTGGGCTGGGACGCGCGCACCTGAAGAGCGTGAAGTTGGTCACGCTCTACACGCGGGACGGCTGCCACCTCTGCGACGAGGCTCGCGAGGAGATCCTCGCGCTCCAGCGCGGCGGCCTCGAGCTCGAGCTCCGCGAGGTCGACATCGAGGCCGACGAGCGCCTCCACGCCCGCTTCGTCGAGCGGATCCCGGTGGTCGAGGTGGGCGGGGAGGTCGTCTCCGAGCTGGGTACCGACGAGGCTGCTCTGCGAGCCGCGATAACGTGGGGACATGGCCGATGAGGTCCGGGCGGCGCCGCCGTCCCTCGTTGAATCCGGGTCGGCGACCGCTGATGGCGATCGGCTCTCGCTCGGCGTGGCCGCGCGCCTTTCGCGCTACCTCCAGGTCCTGATCCAGGCCCGCAAGATGGGCAAGGAGACGATCTCCTCCAAGGAGCTCGCCGACTACACCCACATCAACTCGACGCAGATCCGGCGCGACCTCTCCGGCTTCGGCAAGTTCGGCAAGCGCGGGGTCGGCTACCACATCGAGTCGCTGGTCCGCGAGATCCGCAAGATCCTCCGGACCTCCGATCAGCACAACATCGCCCTCTTCGGCGCCGGCAACCTCGGCCAGGCGATCGCCAGCTCCGACATCTTCGCCGACCACGGATTCCGGATCGTCGCGATCTTCGACGTCAACGACGACCTCGTCGGCAGCGACGTCGGCGACCAGAAGGTCCTGCACTTCGACGAGATCGAGCAGCGTGGTCGCCGACGAGCACGTCGTCGTCGGGGTGCTCGCGGTCCCGGCGCAGGCCGCCCAGGAGGTCGTCGACCGCCTCGTCGAGGCGGGCGTGAAGATCATCTTCAACTACTCAGAGCAGCTCCTCCAGGTTCCGCCCGAGGTGACCGTGCACACCTCGAGCCCCGCCGTCGACCTGCTCTACGCGCTCTACTTCTATCTGACGTGATCGATCTGACGTGACCGGACCCGGAATCGACCTCGCCGCGTGCGCGCGAGGTCTTCGAGGAGTCGACCGACTTCACGATCGGGCTCGAGGAGGAGTTCGCGATCGTCGACCCGGAGACGCTCGAGCTCGAGCACCGCTTCGAGGAGCTCTTCGAGGCGGCGCAGGACGACGAAGTCCTCGTCGCAGTCCGTGGCGGGGGAGCTGATCGCCTCCGAGATCGAGATCCGCTCCGGCCGCGGCGAGACCTTCGCCGACGCCGGCGGCGCTCCAGCGCGAGCACCGGGCCCGCCTCTTCGCTCTCGCCGAGGAGCGCGGCCTGGCCCTCGCGGCCACGGGGACGCACCCGTGGGCGAACTACCTCGACCAGCAGATCATCGACACGCCGCACTACCGGCGCCTCAGGCGCGACCTCGGCTGGGTCGCGCAGCGAAACAACACCTGGAGCCTGCACGTGCACGTCGGGATCCGCGGCGCGGACCGGGCGATCGCCGTCTGCGACCACCTTCGCGGCGCTGCTGCCCGCTGCTTCTGGCGATCTCGGCGAACTCGCCGTTCCTCGACGGCCGCAATACCGGCCTGCACTCGGTCCGGACGGAGATCTTCACCCGCACGTTCCCGCGCTGCGGGATCCCGGAGCCGTTCGGCTCCTGGGACGCCTACGCGGACTTCATCGCGCTGCTCGAGGAGACCGGCTGCGTCGTCGAGCCGACCCAGCTGTGGTGGAGCGTCCGCCCGCACCACCGCTTCGGAACCGTCGAGGTGCGGATCTGCGACGCGCAGACGGGCGGGGCGGAGTCGTTCGCGCTGGCCGAGCTGATCGCCGCCTGCGTCGCCCAGACCGCGCTCGACTACGACGCCGGCGAGCTCGGCGCGCCGCTGCGCCAGCGCGAGATCGAGGAGAACCTCTGGCGCGCCATCCGCTACGGCATGGAGTGGCAAGCAGATCGACTTCGCCGCCCGGGCCGAGGTCGAGGCCCGCGAGGTGCGCGAGCGCCTGCTCGCCTGGACGGAGCCGGCCCGCGAGGCGATCGGCGTCCGGGCCGAGCTACCGGAGGCGAACGGCGCCCAGCGGGCCCTCCGCGCGCTTGCCGGCGGCGCCCCGATCGAGTCGATCTACCGCGACGCCCTCGCCGAGACCCGCCGCACCTACGTCCCGCAGGGCGTTCCCGGGCTAGGGTGTTCTGATGGAAGCTGGCCAGACACCCCCCGGCGCCGGCGCGCCCCCTCCGGCGGCGAGCCGCCCCAGTCCGAGGAGGAGCTGCGGGCGCGGCTCGAGGAGGAGATGCGCCGGGTCCGGGTCCAGGACCTCGTCCTGCAGAGCGTCGCCAGCCTCGTCAACCTGACCGCGCAGGCGGATCGCGAAGGAGGACGAGCGCGACCTCGAGCAGGCGCGGATCGGGATCGAGGCCGTTCGCGGCCTCGTCGACCTGCTCGAGCCCGAGCCCCAGGCGCCAGGTCCGCGAGGCCCTCTCCGAGCTCCAGCTCCTCTTCGCGCAGGCTTCCGGCGAGGGCGAGGCGCCGCCGCGGAGGAGGGCGCCCCCGCGGGCGAAGCCGAGCCCCTCAGCGCCGCCCCCGGCGCCCGAGCCCGGACAGCCGAAGTCGCCGTCAGCAGAGCCGCCTTCTCGGCTCTGGACCCCGCACCAGCGCGACTGAGAACCCGCCAGGAACCCACTAGACTCCCCGCGCTTTCGCGGTCTCCCTTGAAGGGAGGACCGCGCTCGTGATGCGGCCCGGATCGTCTTTCGGGGACCGCCCAACCGAACACTCGGAGGAAACCGAACCTTGACCGACTTCTTGACCGATTACGGCATCGTCATCGCGCTCGTCTGCGCGGGCGCTGCCGTCCTCTACGGCGCCCTCATCACCCGCCGGCTGCTCGCCAAGTCACCCGGCAACGAGCGCATGCAGGAGATCTCCGGCGCCGTCCAGGAAGGCGCCCAGGCCTACCTGCGCCGCCAGTACACGATCATCGCCGTCGTCGCCGTGCCGCTTGCGATCCTGCTCTGGATCGTCCAGGGCGACATCCTGCCCGCGATCGGCTTCGTGATCGGCGGCGCGCTCTCCGGCGCGGCCGGCTTCATCGGGATGAACCTCTCGGTGCGGGCGAACTCGCGCGTCGCCGAGGCGGCTCGCGGCGGCATCCCGCCGGCTCTCGACGTCGCCTTCAAGGGCGGCTCGGTGACCGGCATGCTCGTCGTCGGCCTCGCCCTGCTCGGCGTCGCCGGCTACTACGGCCTCCTCCTGCTCGGCGACGCGACCGAGAAGGAGGCGATCGACGCGCTGATCGGCCTCGGCTTCGGCGGTTCGCTGATCTCCGTCTTCGCCCGGCTGGGCGGCGGCATCTTCACCAAGGCCGCCGACGTCGGCGCCGACCTCGTCGGCAAGGTCGAGGCCGGCATCCCGGAGGACGACCCGCGCAACCCCGCGGTGATCGCCGACAACGTCGGCGACAACGTCGGCGACTGCGCCGGCATGGCCGCCGACCTCTTCGAGACCTACGCCGTCACCGCGGTCGCGGTGATGCTGCTGGGTGTCCTCACCTTCGGCGAGGCCTCCGAGGTGGCGATCTTCCCGCTGATCATGGGCGGCGTCGCGATCCTCGCGTCGATCGTCGGTGCGCTCTCGGTGCGTACGACCAGCGGCAACGTGGAGGCCGCGCTCTATCGCGGACTCGCCGTCTCCGCCGTGATCTCGGCGATCGTCTTCCTGCCGATCACGAATTGGCTGATGGACGACCTCACGCTGAAGGCGGCGGAGCTCGTCGAGGCCGCCCCGTCGGCGATGGACCTCTGGTTCTGCGCCCTGATCGGCCTCGTCGTGACCGCGCTTCTCTTCGTGATCACCGACTTCTACACGTCGACCCGGTTCCGCCCGGTCAAGACGACCGCGCAGGCATCGGTCACCGGTCACGCGACCAACATCATCTCCGGGCTCGCTCAGGGCTTCCAGTCGACCGCCCTACCGGCGATCGTGCTCGCGCTCGCGATCCTCGGCGCCAACGAGCTCGCCGGCATCTACGGCATCGGCGTCGCGGTGATGGGGCAGCTCTCGCTGACCGGCCTGATCGTCGCCCTCGACGCCTTCGGGCCGATCACCGACAACGCCGGCGGCATCGCCGAGATGGCGGAGATGCCCGAGGAAGTCCGCAACGTCACCGACCCGCTCGACGCGGTCGGCAACACGACCAAGGCCGTCACCAAGGGTTACGCGATCGGCTCCGCCGCGCTCGCCGCCCTGGTCCTCTTCAAGGCGTTCGAGATCGAGCTCCAGGAGGAGGCCGGGGTCGACAACATCCTCAGCTTCAACATCGCCGACCCGGCGGTCCTGATCGGGCTGCTGATCGGCGGGAATGATGGTCTACCTGTTCGCCGCGCTCTCGATCGAGGCTGTCGGCCGCGCCGGCGGCCAGGTCGTCGAGCAGGTGCGCAAGCAGTTCCGCGAGCACCCGGGGATCATGGAGGGGACCGAGAAGCCCGACTACGGCGAGACGGTCGACATCGTCACCGCCACGGCTCAGCGCGAGATGATCCTGCCCTCGCTGATCCCGATCGTGATCCCGCTGATCGTCGGCATGATCTCCGGCCGAGGCGCTCGGCGGCCTGCTGATCGGGGTGATCGTCGTCGGCTTCTTCATGGCCGTCTCGATGACCGCCGGCGGCGGCGCCTGGGACAACGCCAAGAAGCTGATCGAGGACGGCGCCTTCGGCGGCAAGGGCTCCGAGGCCCACGCCGCCTCGGTCACCGGCGACACCGTCGGCGACCCCTACAAGGACACCGCCGGGCCCGGCGATCAACCCGATGATCAAGGTGGCGAACATCGTCGCCCTGCTGATCATCCCGATCATCGCGCTGTAGATCGCCCCGCCTGAGACCGCTGGTGCGCCTGGGTCGCCGCGTTGGCGGCCCAGGCGCATCGCCGTCTGGGCGCTGCGCGCCGCGATCGCGCTGCTCGCGCTCTGGGCGCTCTTCCGCCTCCTGGGGGTCGGGGGCGGCTATCCGTTCGTCGCGCTGGTCGCCTTCACGCCCTACGTCGCGGCGCTCTCGGTGCTCGTGCTCGCGGTCGCCCTCCTCGCCCGTGCGCGGTGGGAGGCGGGGGCCGCCGCGGTGGTCGTCGTCCTCCTCGCGGGCGCGGTCCTGCCGCGCGCGGTCCCGCACCAGCCGACCGGCCCGATCGAGGGGGGCGTGCGCGTACGACGTGCTCACCTCCAACGCCCGCCTCGGCGACGCCGACGCGGAGATCGATCGCCGCGCTGGTGCGCGAGGGAGAGGTTGACCTGCTCTCGGTCCAGGAGCTCACCGACGACGTCGCCGGCCGGCTCCGCGACGCCGGGATCGACGAGCTGCTGCCCCACCAGGAGCTGAGCCCGGCCGAGGCCGGGAGCTCGGGGGCGGGCCTTTACTCGCGGTTTCCGCTGCGAGCGGCTCGAGAAAGTGCCCGGCGGCATCCCGCCGCAGGTCCATGCCCTCGCCGCCGTTCCCGGTGCGGGCGAGGTCGAGGTCGTCACCGTGCACGCGTTCCCGCCGACCCGCAGCAACGCCGCCCGCTGGCTCGAGGGCCTCGAGGCGCTGCCGCGCGCCACGCCCGGCCGGATCCGGATCCTGCCGGGCGATTTCAACTCCACCTTCGACCACGAGCCGTTCCGCGAGCTCGTGGCGAGCGGCTACGTCGACGCGGCCGCGGCCCGCGGCAAGGGGCTCGCGATGACCTGGCCGTCGGGCCGCGTCTTCCCGCCCCAGGTGGCGATCGACCACGTGCTCGCGGACGAGCGGGTCCACGTCGCCGCGGCGGAGATCCACACGGTGCCCGGCACGGACCACCGCGCCGTGCTCGCGAGCCTCGTCCTGCCGCCCGAGCGCGGATAGGCTCGCGCGACGGATGCGCCGACCCCGAGCCCTGCAACGTCGCCGACTACGAGCGCCTGGCCGCGGAGGTGCTCGAGCCGGGTGCGCTCGGATACTTCGCCGGCGGCGCCGGCGACGAGCGCACCCTGCGCGACAACGTCGCCGCCTACGCGCGCTGGAGGCTGCGGCCGCGAATGCTGGTCGACGTCGGCGAGGTCACGACCGAGACCACGGTCCTCGGGACCCCCGTCTCGAGCCCGATCGGGGTCGCCCCGGTCGCGTTCCAGCGCCTGGCCCACCCGGACGGGGAGCCGGCGATGGCGCGGGCCGCGGCGGCCACGGGCTCGCTGATGTGCCTCTCGACGATCGCGACGGCCGCGCCGCGCGAGGTCTGCGACGCGGCCCCCGGCGCCCCGCGCTGGTACCAGCTCTATCTCTTCCGCGACCGCGGGGTGACGATGGCCCTCGCCGAGGAGGCGATCGAATGCGGCTACTCGGCGATCGCGCTGACCGTCGACGCGCCGCGGGCGGGCCGGCGCGAGCGCGACATCCGCAACGCCTTCGCGATCCCGCCGGAGGTCTCGGTGCCGAGCCTCGACGCGGCGACCGGGGGCGAGGCGCCGCTCACCGTCCACGAGGTCTTCGCCCAGGTCGACCCGACGCTGACCTGGAAGGACCTCGAGCGCCTCTGCGCCGAGGTCGACGTCCCGGTCCTCGTCAAGGGCGTGCTCACCGCCGAGGACGCGCGACTCGCGGTGGAGCATGGCGCCGGTGGGGTGATCGTCTCCAACCACGGCGGCCGCCAGCTCGACGGGGTGTCCTCGAGCCTCGAGGCGCTGCCGGACGTGGTCGAGGAGGTCGACGGGCGGGTCGAGGTGCTCGTCGACGGTGGCATCCGCCGGGGCACCGACGTGCTCGTCGCACTTGCGCTCGGGGCGAGGGCAGTGCTCGTCGGCAGGCCGGCGCTATGGGGCCTCGCGGTGGGCGGCGAGGACGGCGCCCGGCGCGTCCTGGAGCTGCTTCGCGACGAGCTCGAGCTCGCGCTCTGCCTCAGCGGCTGCCCTTCGCCTGACGCCCTCACCAGGGCGCACGTCACCGGGCCCTGAGCGAGCGATTGCGGAACCGCTTCCGAGCGTAGTCTTCCGGCCCGATGGCCGAGCGACATCCTAGAGAGGCGGCGCTGCGGCGGGTTCACGGGACCGGCGCGCTGTTCTCCGCTGCCTACGGCAACGTCGGCTCATCGATCTATTACGCGCTCGGCGTAGTCGCCCTCTTCGCGCTCGGACTGACCCCGGTCACATTCATGATCGCGGGGCTGATCTTCGCCTTCACCGCAGCGACCTACGTCGAGGCGCACGGTGATGTACCCGGAGGCTGGCGGCTCTTCGAGCTTCGCTCGACACGCTTTCAACGAAGTGCGTCAGCTTCTTCGCCGCCTGGGGCCAGATGCTCAATTACATCATCACGGTCGCGATCTCGGCCTTCTTCGTACCGCACTACCTCTCGGTCGTTCTGGGAGCCACTCGGGGAAGGCCCGGCCGACGTCGATCTTCGGCGTCGGGTTGGTGGCCGTGCTCGCTGCGCTCAACGTCAAGGGGACGGAGGAGTCGGCGAAGCTCAACCTCGTCCTCGCTACCGCCGACCTGCTGACCCAGGTCGTGCTGGTCGGTATCGGGCTGGTGCTCGTCTTCGACCCCGACCTCTTGGTGTCGCCAGGTCGACTTCGGCGTCGCGCCGACGCGCGGGCGACTTCCTGCTCGGGATCGCCGTCGGGATGGTCGCTTACACCGGCATCGAGACGATCTCGAACATGGCCGAGGAGGCCAGGGACGCGAAGCGGACCGTGCCGCGCGGCGTCGGCGCTGACCGTGATCGCGGTGGTCGGGCTCTACGCCCTGCTTCCGGCGATCGCGCTGTCGGCGATGCCGGTGACGCAGGATGCGAACGGCGAGTACACGACCGAGCTCGGGACAACGTTCGCCGACGACCCGGTGCTCGGGATCGTCGAGAACCTCGGGCTCGGCGAGGGCGCCACGGAGGTCGCTGCGAGATCTACGTCGGGAGTGCTCGCCGCGGTGATCCTGCTTGATCGCGACCAACGCCGGCCCTGATCGGCGTCTCGCGGCTCACCTTCTCGATGGGCGCAGCATCGCCAGCTCCCCGAGCGGTTGCGGCAGGTCCACCCGCGGTTTCGCACGCCTTACGTGGCGATCCTCGTCTTCTCCGGCGTCGCGGCGGTGGCGATCATGCCCGGCCAGACCACATTCCTGGCGACGATCTACTCGTTCGGGGCGACGCTCTCCTTCACGATCGCCCACGTCTCGGTGATCCGGCTGCGTCAGCGCTACCCGGATCGCGGAGCGGCCATGGAAGCCGCCCTTTAACGTGCGCGTCGGCCGGCGTCGAGGTGCCGATGACGGCGGTCTTCGGCGGGCTCGGCACGTTCGGGCGCATTCGATCGTCGTCGATGGCGCTCGAACCCGTCGACCTTTGCGGCGGGGGCGGCTGGATGGTCTTCGGGATGGCGCTCTACGTCGCTCTATCGGCGCCAGCAGCGCCTGCCGCTGACCGAGACGGTCAAGGTCCAGTCCCTGGAGCCGCTCGGGGTCGAGGAGGTCGAGTACAAGAGCGTCCTCGTCGCCTTCGAGGACGATCCGTTCCGCGAGGAGACCGTGGCGACGGCGGCGAGGCTCGGCTCGCAGCGCCGTCACGGGATCCACGTGGTCTCGCTGATCAACGTGCCCCAGAACCTGCCGCTCGACGCGCGGCTGGACGAGGCCGAGTCGGAGGCGCAGGCGAAGATCGAGCGGGCGAAGCTGATCGCCGGCGGCCGGGTCACCGGCCACACGCTGCGGATCCGTCCCGGCCAGGCAGGGCACGCGATCGTCGACGAGGCGCGCGACATCGACGCCGCCGCGGTCGTGATGCAGCTCAACTACCGAAACGGAGCTCCGCTCTACAGCTCGACGCTGCGGACCGTGCTCGGCGAGCGCCCCTGCCGGGTGATCGTCGCCGCCGAGCCGACCCCGGCCCGCGAGGAGGCCGCGAGGGCCGCGGCGGAGGAGGAGCGATGAGCGAGGGCTACCGGCTCGCGACCCGGTTCTTCTCGGTCGTGATCATCGGCTTCGGGATCGCGATCGTCGCGGTCACCCTGGCCAACGGCGGCGGCCCTCTCGCCTTCGGGGTCCTGATCGGGCTCGTCTTCGTCGCGATGGGATGCGGCCGCCTCTACCTGGCGCTGAGGGACCGCGAATGAGCGCGACGGAGCGCCGCCGCGGCCTCACCTGCCGAGGCTGCCCGTCGGCACCGGGGCCGCGCGCCGCTTCCTCGGCGTGCCCTGGCTGTTCGCGGCGGCGTTCTCCGCGGTCGGGTTCTCGGTCTACTTCTCGATCGGGCTCGTCGCCGACCGCGGGCTCGGGCTGACGCCGCTGATCTTCCTGGCCGCGGGGATCGCCTTCGTCCTCAACACCCTCACCTACATCGAGGGCGGCGCGATGTACCGGGAGCGGGGCGGGTCCTCGACCTTCGCCCGCCACGCCTTCAACGAGCTCGTCAGCTTCATCGCCGGCTGGGCGATCCTGCTCGACTTCATGCTCGTGATCGCCCTCGCGGCGATCTCGGTACCGCACTACCTGGCGCCGATCTGGAGCGAGCTCGGCGAGTCGCCCGGTGAGCTGATCGTCGCCGGCGCGGTGATCGTCGCGGTCGCCGCACTCAACATCGCCGGCTTCACCGGCCGCTACCGCCAGCGCCTGCTGACGGTGGTCGCGGTGGTTGGGCTGGCGCTGCTCGTCATCGTGATCGTCGTCGGGGCGATCACATCCTGGGACGTCGGCGCGATCACGGACGGGCTCGACCCGTTCACCTCGCCGACCCTCGAGGACGTGATCTACGCCTCGGTGATCGCGACCGTGGCCTACGCGGGGATCGAGGCCGCCTCCAACCTTGCGCCCGACCTCGAGTTCGAGCCCGCGGACCTCAGGCATCTGGTCGTGGCCTCGGCGGTCGTCGTGCCCCTCGTCTACACCGGCACGGCGCTGATCGCGCTCATGGCGGTCCCGGTCGGTACCGCGCCCGGCGGCGCGGAGACCGCGCTCGCCGAGCGGTTCATCGAGGCGCCGGTGCTCGGAACGGTGCTCGCCTTCACGCCCGCCTGGGTCGGCAACGTGATGGAGGTCGCGGTCGTCGCGGTCGCGCCCCTCGTCCTGATCTGGGCGGCGTCGACGGCGATGCTCGGCCTCTCCCGCCACGCCTACACGCTGGCGCGAAACCGGCAGATCCCGAGCTGGCTCGGCAAGCTCAGCCACCGCTGGACGACGCCGCACGTGGCGATCCTCGCTGCCGCGGCGATCGCCTTCGTCTTCGTCCTCCCGGGAGACGTGCGCTTCCTCGCCGGCGTGTACGCCTTCGGCGCGACGATCGCGTTCACGATCGCCCACCTCGCGATCGTGCGGCTGAGGATCATCGACCCCGACCGCGAGCGCCCGTTCCGGATCCCGTTCAACGTCAGCTGGCGCGGGTACTCGATCCCGCTGCCGGCCGTGGGGATGGCGATCCTGACGGCGCTCGCCTGGATCAGCGTCCTCGTCTTCCACGAGGGCGCGCGCTACATCGGCGGCGGCTGGCTCCTCTTCGGGATCGGCGCATACGTCTTCTACCGCAGCGTCGTCGAGGAGACCTCGGTGACGAAGCGGGTGACGATCCCCGAGGCGGCGCTCTACAAGGACCGGCTCGGATCTCGAGTACGCGAGCATCCTCGTGCCCGTGTTCGGGACGGAGCACGACGACGACATCGTCTCGACCGCGGGCAGGCTCGCGGCCGCCGCCGACGAGCCCGGCGAGATCGAGCCCCGCGTCGACGTCCTCTTCGTGATCGAGCTGCCGCTGACGATCCCGCTCGACGCGCCGCCGACCCGGGCCCAGCAGCAGGTCGCCGAGACGGCGGTGGAGCGGGCGGCGAACATCGGCGAGGAGTACGAGACGGTCCAGGTCGGCACCTCGATCGCCCGCGCCCGCTCGATCGGGGCCGGGATCGTCGCCGAGGCGCGCAATCGCGGCGTCGACCTCGTCGTGATGGGCGCCGAGCCGCCGACGCGGATACGCGGCGGGGCGCTCCTCGGCGGGATCGGCGGCGCTCGGCCGGCCGAGATCGGGCCGGTGACCGAGTACGTGCTCAGGAGGGCGCCGTGCCGGGTTCTGCTGACGGCGCCTGCGGAGGACTAGGCTCGCTGCCGAGCGGTCCGCGCCAATGGCGCGCGAACGGGCAGCCGCCAGCCGAACGGCTCGACGAGTTCGTTCATCGCCTCCGGTCCCCACGAGCCCTGCCGGTAGAGGTGCACCGGCGTCTCGGCCTCGAGCAGGGGCTCGGAGATCCGCCAGAGGTGCTCGATCCCGTCGGCGGTGGTGAACAGCGTGTGGTCGCCGATCATCGCGTCGCGGATCAGCCGCTCGTAGGCCTCGAGCGTGTCGTCGTGGTCGACCTCGGTGAGCGAGAACTGCAGGCTCTGCTTGTCGAGGATGAACCCGGGTCCGGGCTTCTTGCCGTAGAAGGAGAGCGAGAGCCGCGAGCTCTCGTCGAGGTCGAAGGTGAGGTGGTCGGGCCCGTGGTCGCCGACGCCCGAGCCGGAGGGGAACATGCTCTTCGGCGGCTCGCGGAAGGCGATCGAGATGATCCGCCAGCTCTCCGCCATGCGCTTGCCGGTGCGCAGGAAGAAGGGCACGCCGGCCCAGCGCCAGTTGTCGACGGTGCAGGCGAGGGCGACGAACGTCTCGGTGGACGAGTCCGGGTCGACCCCCTCCGTGAAGTGGTAGCCCTCGTACTGGCCGCGGACCACCCGTTCGGGGTCGAGCGGCTGCAGCGAGCGGAAGACCTTGTTCTTCTCGATCGTGATCGCGTCCGGCTCGAGCGCCGTCGGCGGCTCCATCGCGACGAAGGCGAGGATCTGGAAGAGGTGGGTGACGACCATGTCGCGGAAGGCGCCGGTCTCCTCGTAGAACTCGGCGCGGTCGCCGACCGGCGAGCGTCTCGGGCACGTCGATCTGGACGTGCTCGATGTGGTTGAGGTTCCAGATCGGCTCGAAGAGCCCGTTCGCGAAGCGCAGCGCGAGGATGTTCTGCGCCGCCTCCTTGCCGAGGTAGTGGTCGATGCGGAAGATCTGCTCCTCGGCGAAGACCTCGTGGAGGCGGGCGTTGAGGGCGCGGGCGCTGGCGAGGTCGTGGCCGAACGGCTTCTCGAGGACGATCCGGGCGCGCTCGGTGTTGAGCCCGGCGTCGGCGATCAGGCTGAGCAGCGAGTCGACCGCCTTCGGCGGCACGCTCAGGTAGTGGAGGAGCCGCGCATCGTCGCCCGAGCTTGGACGCGCTGCTCGCCGACGGCGGCGGCCAGGGCCTCGGGGCCGGCGGTGATGTCGACGCTCGCGAGGCGCTCGGCGAACGGCGCCCACTCCTCATCCGTCGGCTCGTCGTGGCCGCAGTCGTCGGCGGCCTCGCGGGCGAGTTGCGCAGCTCCTCGTCGGTGGCCTCGCCGCGGTAGCAGCCGACGATCCTGAACTCGGGCAGGAGCCCGGTCGGCGTAGAGGTGGTAGAGGCCGGGGAGGAGCTTGCGGCGGGAGAGATCGCCGGTCACGCCGAAGAGGACGATCACGTGCGGGTCGATCGGCTTCAGCGGCGGGGGCGGGGCGTCGATCGGCGAGTGGCCACCGCGAGCCAAGCTAACCGAAAGGCGGCGGCGGCGGTGATCAGCCGGTGAGCCGGCCCCAGCGATTCCGCGGCGATGTCGGGGCGCTGGAGCTGGACCCAGGCGACGGCGGCGAGCACGATCGCGATCCCGGCGATCTGGACGGCGGCCAGCGCCTCGTCGTGGATCAGGAAGGCGAAGAGCGCTGAGAGGGCGGGCTCGAGGGTGGCGACGGCGGCGGCGCGGGCCGCGGGGACGTGGCGAAGCGCGGCGACGATCAGGCCGAATGGGATCAGGGTGCCGATCACGACGATCGCCGCGGCGAGCAGCAGGTCGCCCCCGGTGTCGATCTGCTCGAAGGGGAAGGTCCAGGGCGGCTGGATCACGCAGCCAGAAGGCGGTCGCGAAGGCGAACGCCCAGAACAGCGTGACGAGCGGAGGGTGGCGCCGGCCGGCGCGCTCGGAGCCGGCGAAGTAGATCGCGAACGAGATCGCGGCGCCGAGCCCGGCGAGGACGCCGACGACGTCGAGGGAGGCGGGGTCGAAGGCGCGGACGACGAGCGCCGAGCCGAGCGAGCGAGAGCACGACCGCGGCCCAGAGGGCGGGGGAGAGCCGGCGGCCGTGCGCGAAGCGCAGCCAGAGCAGCAGCAGCAGCGGGGCGAGGTACTCGAGGGTGAGGGCGGGCCCCACCCCGAGGCGCTCGATGGCGATGAAGTAGGTCACGTAGACGAACGCGAGGCCGGCGATCCCGAGGAGGGCGAACTCGCGGGATCTCCCGGCGCGCGATCCGCAGGCCGGCTGGGGCGGATGACGACGACGGCGAGGACGAGCAGGGCGAGGGCGCCGACCGACCGCAGCTCGGAGAGGCGCATGGCGCTCAGCCCGTCCTCGAGGAGGAAGAGCGCGAGGCTGGCGTTCAGCGAGAACATCGTCACCGCGGCGACGACCAGGCCGTACCCGAGCGCGGTCCGTCCTGTCAGCTCGCGCTCCACGGGCTCGCGAAGCGTAGGATCACGCCCATGTTCATCCTCATCGTGGGCGCAGGGAGGGTCGGCTCGTCGCTGGCCCGGGCGATGCTCAGAGAGGGGCACGAGGTTTCGTGCCTCGACGAGGACCCGGAGTCGCACGCGCGGCTCGAGGTCGGGCTGGAGAAGCCGTGGGAGGACGAGGGCGGTCAGTTCACGGTCGGGACCGGGCTCGAGATCGACGCGCTGATCGCCGCCGGGATCGAGCGGGCCGACGTCTTCGTCGCCGCCACCGACGGCGACAACACGAACATCATCATCGCCCAGATCGCCCAGCGGCGGTTCAGCGTGCCGAAGGTGATCGCGCGGGTGCTCGACCCCTATCGCGCCGAGTGGTACGAGCAGCAGGGGCTGCACACGATCTCGCCGACGCGGGTCGCGATCGACCTGCTCGAGGAGGAGGTCCGGCAGGCGGGAGCGGGACAGGCCGGTGGCTGAGCGCCTCTACATCATGATCGCCGGCGCCGGCAAGGTCGGCTGGAACCTGGCGCGCGAGCTGCTCGACAAGGGCAACGAGGTGACCCTGATCGAGAACGACCGCGACCGCTACGCGACGGTCGAGCAGGAGCTCGAGCACAACGTCCAGTACGGCGACGCCTCGGAGCTCTGGATCCTCGAGCGCGCCGGGATCCAGCGCGCCGACATGGTGATCGCGGTCACCGGCGACGACGAGGACAACATGCTGATCTGCCAGGTGGCGAGGGAGAAGTACCTCGTCGACCGGATCATCGCCCGCGTCAACAACCCGCGGAACCGCCAGCACTTCGAGCTGCTCGGGATCAAGCCCTTCGTCTCCGCCACCGACCTGATCCTGCGCCTGCTCGAGCACGAGGTGCCCGAGTACGGGCTCGTCCACCTGCTCGACCTGCCCGAGGAGCGGCTCGAGATCATCGAGATGCTGCTCGCCGACGAACTCGCGCGCCGCCGGGAGGCGGGTCGGCGACCTCGAGATGCCGGAGGGGAGCCTGCTGATCTCGGTGCTGCGCGACGGGCGCGGCTTCGTGCCGAACGCCGACACGGTGCTCGAGCCCGGCGACGAGATCCTCGCCGTGCTCGACCCGGGGCTCGAGGAGGATCTGAAGGAGTACTTCGGCCCGGACGGCGGCGGCGGCTAGCCGTGGCGGACCGCCATGTCGACTTCCTGCTGATCGGCGGCGGCATGGCCTCCGCGCACTGCGCCGCGGAGCTGCGCAAGCGGGGGGCGGAGGGCAGCGTGATGCTCGTCGGCCGCGAGCCCGAGCCGCCGTACGAGCGGCCGCCGCTCTCGAAGGAGTACATGCGCGGCGAGGCCGCGCGCTCCGACGCCTACGTGCACGAGCCGAGCTGGTACGGCGAGAACGACGTCGAGCTGCTCTCCGGGCGCAACGTCCTCGGGCTCGACCTCGATGCGCCGGACCGCCAACGTCCAGGGGGAGGGGGAGGTCGAGTTCGGCAAGGCGCTGCTCGGCACCGGCGCGCGCGTCAACATCCTCCACCTCGACGGGGCCCAGCTCGACGGGATCCACTACCTGCGCGCGTTCAAGAACTCCGACGAGATCGCCGAGGAGGCCGAGGACGCCGACCACGTCATCCTGATCGGCGGCAGCTACATCGCCTGCGAGGTGGCGGCCTCGCTGACCGCGAAGGGGAAGAGGTGCACCTGCCTGATGCTCGAGGAGGTGGCGCTGTCGCGTTCCTTCGGCGAGGAGGCGGGCCGTTACTTCCACGAGGTGCCTGAGCTCGCACGGGGTCGAGCTGATCGGCGGCGAGACCGCGAAGGAGTTCCTCGGCGAGGGCCGGGTCGCCGGGGTGCGGACCGAGAGCGGGCGCGAGGTCGAGGGCGACCTCGTCGTCGTCGGCGCCGGCGTGCACCCGGAGACGATGCTCGCGGAGCGCGCCGGGCTCGAGGTCGACAACGGCGTCGTCTGCGACCGGCGGCTGGAGAGCTCGGCCGAGGGCGTCTTCGCCGCCGGCGACGTCTGCTCCTACGACAGCGTCGTCCACGGCCGGCGGCTGCGGGTCGAGCACTGGGACGTCGTCCCTCCAGCAGGGGAGCTACGCGGCGCGGGCGATGCTCGGCGAGGCGGAGCCGTTCCGCGAGGTCCCGTACTTCTTCAGCGACCTCGCCGACTGGGCCAGCCTCGAGTACGTCGGCCCGGCGACCGATTGGGACGAGATCGTCTGGCGCGGCGACGGTCCTCCGTTCGAAGGCGACGGCTCGGGCCCGAGTTCTCCGCCTGGTACCTGAAGGACGGCAAGGTCGCGGGCTGCCTCTCGGTCGACCGCTCCGAGGACCTCGCCCACGCCCGCCGCCTGCTCGCGGAGGGCGCCGACGTGAGCGCCGAGCGCGAGAAGATCGCCGACCCCGGCAGCGATCTGGACGAGCTCGGAACCCCGAGCTGAGCCTCATACAATTGCCCCCGTTGCGCCCTGGTGTAATGGCAACACGCCTGCCTCTGGAGCGGAATTCGGGGTTCGAGTCCCTGGGGCGCAGTTCGATTCGGCGGGTGGATGCCGAAACGCACCAGATAGGTGCATGTTCCGAATCCACCCCTCCGCAAGAAAGCTGTCCGGCGCCGAACCGCGCCGCGGTGCCGTAAGACGCACCTGTTACTTTCAGGCGGCGATGGGGCGCCGTTTTTCCCTGCTCAGGCCGAGCTTCGGCGCGGTGATCCTCGCCGTGGCGGCGATTGCCGCCGGTTGCGGCGGCGATGACGAGGATCCGATCACCTCGGTCAGCACGACCGGCAGCCAGCGGCGCGTCCGGCGCCTCGGGCAGCCTGGAGTCGTTCATCGACGAGGCGGACGCCATCTGCGCCGAGTCGAACGCCGCGGTCGCCAACCTGAGCTCGACGCGACGTCGAGCGCGGGCCAGGAGGTCGCGATCACGGAGGGCCAGATCGACAGCCTGAAGTCGCTCGGCTCGCCGCCCGAGGACGCCGAGACCTTCGACGAGTTCCTCGCCGCGATGGAGGACCTCGTCGCCGCGCTCGAGAAGGCCGACCTCGCCTCGCAGCGCGGCGAGGACACGAGCGAGGCCGACTCCGAGGCCGACGCGGCACGCGCCGACGCCGAGGAGGCCGCCGAGGACTTCGGCCTCGAGGACTGCGGCAAGGAGGGCGAGTCGATCGGCGGCGGCTCGGCCGAAGCCGGAGGCACCGGAGGCGACACCGGCACCGCGCCGGCCGCCCCGGCGGAGCCCGCGGCACCCGCGCCGGCCCCGGCTCCGGCACCGGCGCCCGCGCCTGCGCCCGCCCCGGCGCCCGCTCCCGCCCCCGGCGGCGGAACGCACCGCCAAGCGGCGGCGGCGGTGGCGGCGGAACCGGCGGCGTCAGCCCCTGGCTAGTCGCTAGGCCGCCTGCTCGGACCAGGCGCCGTAGAGCCGCGAGTACGGGCCGCCGGCGCCGATCAGCTCGTCGTGGGTGCCCGACTCGGCGATCCGGCCGTGCTCGAGGACGATGATCCGGCCGGCGCGGCGGATCGTCGAGAGCCGGTGCGCGATCACGATCGCCGTGCGCCCGACGAGCAGCCGCTCGAGCCCGCGCTCGATCGTGCGCTCGGTGCGCACGTCGACGTTCGAGGTCGCCTCGTCGAGGATCAGGATCCGCGGGTCGGCGACGAGCGCGCGGGCGAAGGCGACCAGCTGGCGCTGGCCCGCCGACAGCTGGCCGCCGCGCTCGCCCGACCTCGGTGTCGTAGCCCTGCGGCAGGCGCTCGATGAACCCGTCGGCGCCGACCGCCGCCGCGGCGGCCCGCACCTCCTCGTCGCTCGCGTCCGGCCGCCCGAAGGCGATGTTCTCGCGCACGGTCCCCGAGAACAGGAAGCCCTCCTGGGGCACGATCCCGAGCTGGCTGCGCAGGCACGACGCCTTCAGGTCGCGCAGGTCGTGCCCGTCGACCAGCACCCGCCCCTCCTGCGGGTCGTAGAAGCGCGCCACCAGCTTCGCCAGCGTCGACTTGCCCGCGCCGGTCTGCCCGACCAGCGCCAGCGTCTGCCCGGGCGGGCACGTGCAGGGAGACGTCGCGCATCGCCCAGGTCGGCGTCGCCGCCCGTAGGAGAAGGAGACCCCCTCGAGCTCGATCTCGCCGCGCAGCTTCCCGGGGTCGAGCGCCCCCGGCTTGTCGGTCATGTCGGGCTCGGTGTCGAGCAGGTCGAAGATCTTGTCGAGCGCCGCCATCCCCTGCTGGTAGGTCGTGTAGAGCTGCGAGATCTGCTGGATCGGGTCGAAGAACGCCTGCAGGTAGCCGACGAACGAGACGACGATGCCGATCGCGATGTTGCCCTCGAGCACCTGGTAGCCGCCGTAGAGCAGGATCGCCGCCGTCCCGACCGCCGAGAGCAGCTCGACCGCCGGGAAGTACGACGCGTTCAGGTAGACGGTCTTCATGTTCGCGACCGCGGTTCGCCTCGTTCAGCTCGCTCCATCTCGCGCACGTGCCGCGGCTCCTGCCCGAAGCTCCGCACCACCCGCACCCCGGAGAGCGACTCCTGCAGCCCCGAGGTGATCGCCGCGATCGTCTCCCGCGTCTTCTTGTAGGCGTCGGCGGCGACGATCCGGAAGACGACGCTGCCGATCGCGAGCAGCGGGAAGGTGAGGAACGTGACCAGCGCCAGCGGGACGTCGAGCAGGAGCAGGATCACCACCACGCCGACCAGCGTCAGCGTGCTCGAGAACAGCGTCACGATCCCGTCGGTGACGAGGCTGTCGAGCGCCTGCACGTCGTTCGTCATCCGCGAGATCAGCACGCCCGGCCGGTTGCGCGTGAAGAAGCCGATCGACATCCCCTGCACGTGGGCGAAGATCCGCTGGCGCAGCTCCTGCAGCGCCCGCTGGCCGACCCAGCCGACCAGGTAGGTCTGCGCGTACGTCGCCGCCCAGTAGACGAGCGTCGAGGCGATGAAGACGCCGACGATCATGTAGAGCGCGCGTCTCGTTGCCCGCCGTGATCCCGTCGTCGATCGCCTTGCCGACGAGGTAGGGCGGGGCCAGCCCGGCGGCGGTCGCGATCACGAGCGCGACGAACATCAGCGCCACCCGGCCGCGGTAGGGCCGCAGCAGCCCGACAGCCAGCGCAGCTTGCGCCCGCGCTGGTCCTCGCCGCGCAGGATCCGCCAGAGCTCGCGGATCAGCAGCCAGGTCCCCGCCAGCCGCCCGGGCTGGTTCTGCTCCTCCGCGACCTCCTCGGGCTCGGACGGGCGGCGTCGCTCGCTCGCTCACAGCCGCGCCACCTCCTCGCGCTCCTCGAGGTCGCGCTGCAGGAAGACCGAGTCCTCGCAGCCGTGCTCGGCGATCTCGCGGAAGAGGTCGGAGCGCTCCTCGAGCTCCTCGCGCGTGCCGCGGTCGACGATCCGGCCCTCGTCCATGACCACGACCTCGTCGGCGAGCGCGATCGTCGAGAGCCGGTGGGCGACGACGAACGTCGTCCGTCCCGCCATCGCCTCGCGCAGCCCTCGCGGATCCTCGCCTCGGTCGTGGCGTCGACCGAGGACGTGGCGTCGTCGAGGATCAGGATCCGCGGGTCGGCGACGAGCGCCCGCGCGATCGCGACCCGCTGGCGCTGGCCCGCCGGAGAGGGTGAGGCCCGCGCTCGCCGACCATCGTCTCGTAGCCGTCGGGGAGCCGCTCGATGAACTCGTGCGCCTGCGCGCGCCGCGCCGCGACCTCGATCTCCTCGCGGCTCGCATCCGGGTCGCGCGTAGGCGATGTTCTCGGCCACGGTCGCCGAGAACAGGAAGCTGTCGTCGGCGACGAAGGCGATCTGCGAGCGCAGCGAGACGAGGTCGACCTCGCGCACGTCCGCGCCGTCGAGCAGCACCGCGCCGGCGGTCGGGGTCGTAGAGGCGCTGGCCAGCAGCGCGACGAGCGACGTCTTGCCCGAGCCCGTCGGCCCGACCAGCGCCACCGTCCGCCCGGCCTCGACGGTGAGGTCGACATCCGTCGAGCGCGTCGGTGACGCCGTCGTAGCAGAGCGAGACGTCGCGCAGCTCGACCCGCCCGTCGCCCTCGGGGAGCGGCTTCGCGTCCGGCGGGCTCGCGATCCGCGGCTCGCGATCGAGGACCTCGAAGAGCCGGTTGCCCGACGCGATCGCCCGCTGCGACATCCCGAGCGCGATCCCGAGCATCCGCACCGGCAGCGCCAGCATCATCAGGTAGGTGTAGAAGGCGGTGAACTCGCCGAGCGTGAGGTTGCCGTTGATCACCTGGATCGCCGCCGACGAGCAGGACCACGGCGATCCCGATGTTCGGCAGGAAGCCGATCAGCGGGTTGTAGAAGGCGCGCAGCCGCGTCGAGTAGATCGTCTGGTCGAAGACCCGGTCGACCGAGCGCCGGAAGCGGCCGAGCACGTGCGCGCTCGCGCGCGAACGCCTTGATCACCCGGATCCCCGAGACGCTCTCCTCGGCCTCCGCGGTGAGCTCGGCGATCCGCTGCTGGACCTCCTGCAGCGCCGGCCGCGAGAGCCGGTTGTAGCGCGCGGCCGCGGCCGACCACGAACGGCACCGGCAGCAGCGCGAGCGCCGCGAGCCACGGCTTGAGCGACGAACATCACCGCGCTCGCCAGCAGGATCGTGAGCGCGCTCTGGGTGATGAAGATCAGCCCGTAGCCGAGGAAGAAGCGGATCGACTGCAGGTCGACCGTCGCCCGCGACATCAGCTGCCCGGTCTGGTGCGAGTCGAAGTACCCGAGCTCGAGCGCCTGCAGGTGCGAGTAGAAGCGGCTGCGGAGGTCGTACTCGACGCCAAGCGAGACCTTGCCGGCGACCAGCCGGCGGACCACGGTGAGCCCGAGGCGCAGGATCCCGGCGCCGACGATCGCGAGCCCGAGCGGCAGCAGGTCCGGCACGGTCGCCGCTCTCGATCGCGTCGACCGCCTCGCCGACGAGCGCCGGGATCAGCACGGTCATCGCCATCGCGACCGAGGCGAGGACGAGCGAGCCGATGACGGCACGGCGATAGGGGCGCAGGAACCCGAGCAGCCGCCTGAACGTCGACATCGCTCAAAACTATAGAAACTGAAGTAGGGCGGGATGGATACTTGCCGCGGTGGCGAAGCGCGGCGTGACGAGCATCGCGCTGGCCCTCCTCGGGGCCGCGCTGCGCGGTCGCCTCGCCGGCCGGCGCCGGCCAGCGACGCGGTTGGCGACACGCTGGCGCCGAGCCCGCTGGAGCGGACCGAGGTCGGCGCCGGCACGGGTCGGCGACCGCATCTACGTCGTCGGCGGCTTCGTCCCGGATGGCGGCAGCACCGGGCGGATGGCCCGCTACGACATCTCCGAGGACGCCTGGACCGAGGTGGCGCCGCTGCCGATCGCCGTCAACCACCCCGGCGTGACCGCCCATCGCGGCTTCCTCTACGTCACGGGCGGCTTCACCGACGCCGGCGGCCCGTCGGACCGGCTCTACCGCTATGACCCCGAGCGCGACCGCTGGCGGCGGCTGCCGGACATGCCCACCGCCCGCGGCGCCCTCGGCTTCGTCGGCATCGGCGGCCGCCTCTACGCCGCCGGTGGCATGACCGCCGACGACCGGCGAGTTCCGCGGCCTCGAGATCTACGACATCGAGAGGCGCCGCTGGAGCCGAGGGCCCGCTGATGCGGACCGGGCGCAACCACGTCGGCGCCGCGGTCTGGAAGCGGAGGCGATCCTCGTGACCGGCGGGCGCACCGACTCGGGCGCGAACCTCGACGTCGTCGAGACCTACCGGCCCGGCCGCGACCGACTGGAACCGGTTCCGGCCCCTCGACGGTCTCACGCAGCGGGCACGCAGCGGTCACCATCGCCGGCTACATAGTCGCCTTCGGCGGCGAGCAGCTCGCCGAGGGTGACCAGACGATCCCCGAGGTCGAGCTCTGGCGCCCCCAGACGGGCGGCTGGGAGCCACTCGCCCCGATGCTCGACCCCGCGCCACGGCCTCGGCGGCGTCTCGTATCGCGGCTCGGTCTACGCCATCGAGGGCGGCCCCCAGCCAGGTCTCGCCTTCTCGAGCGCGCTCGAGTCGCTCGCGGTATCCCCGCGCTAGGAGCCCGCCTCGATCGTCGCGGCCGCCGCGATGCCGCTGCGGACCGCGCCCTCCATGTAGCCCGGCATCGTTCGAGGTGTGCTCGCCGGCGAGCACGATCCTGCCCACGGGCTCGCGCACCGCGCGCCAGTAGGGCACGACCTGGCCGGGCGCCGCCTGCATCCAGCAGCCGCCCGAGTAGGGGTCGCGCGGCCCAGTCGAACGCCCCTGAGCCGAGCGCCCGCTCGGCCGAGCCGGGGTAGACCCGGTCGAGGTCCGCCTTCACCGTCGCGGGCGCGTCGCCGGCGGCCGCTTCGACCAGCCGGTCGTGGGTGCGCCCCGCCGCGTAGGCGAGCAGGATCCCGCGCCGCCCGGGCTGCTGGTCGGTCGCCTCCCAGGCGTTGCCCATCGGCAGGTCGGTGAACAGGTCCCCGCTCGAGGCCGAGCCGCCGCCAGAAGCGGGTGCGGTACTGGATCATCGTCTTCACCACCCGCGCGTACTGCATCTCGGCGATCGCGCCGGCGAGCGGCTGCGGGCAGGGCCGGCTCGAAGTCGATCGCGCGTAGCGCGGGGAGCGGCGCGGTGAGCACGCACCAGGCCCCGTCGAAGGTCTCGCCGCCGGCCTCGACGGCGACCGAGTCGGCGTCGCGCGCGATCGCCGTCACCGGCGTGGAGAGCCGGATCTCCGCGCTCGAGCGGCGCGCCAGCTCCTCCGCGAGGCGCCGGTTGCCGCCGCGGATCCGGAACGCCTCGATCCCCGAGTCGGACGTCCCCTCGTAGTAGTTCTCGGCGGCGACCGTCCCGAGCAGCGAGAGCTCCGATGGCTCGACGCCGTAGTCGTCGCGGATCATCGTCTCCAGCACCAGCCGGTCGGTGCCCCGGATCCCGGCGCGGTCGATCAGGTCGCTGACCGCGTAATCGTCGAGCTCGGCGCCCTTCGCGGCCGGGATCGTCCGGGTCGATGCCCCTGCCGAGCCGGTAGAGGCGCGAGTAGAACGGGTTGAGCGCGGGCCAGTCGCGCAGCCGCGCCCAGCGCAGCCTGCGGCCGCGGACGTAGGCGGCCGCGGCACCGCCCCCGCCGCGCACGTCGTCGAGCCCGATCCCGAAGTCCCGCGCGTAGGCGCGCATCGCGCGGTGCGGCACGTCGACGTACTCGCCGCCGGCCTCCGCGTACTGGCCGCCCGCGAACGGCTCGCGCACGGTGTATGCGCGTCCGCCGATCCGGTCGCGCGCCTCGAGGACGACCACCTCGTAGCCCGCCTTGCCGAGCTCGTAGGCGGCGGCGAGGCCCGCGAGGCCCGCGCCCACGACAACGACTCACCCGCGCATCCGAGCTGCCGCGCCGCCCGAGCGCGAGGCCGCCGCCGAGCGCGATCGCCGCTGAGGCTCCGGCCGCGCCGACGACGAAGCGCCGCCGTGTGAGGGCTCCTTCCCGCACCGTTCAAGCATAGGCTGCCTCGGCTTGAACGCCGAGCCCGACAGCCCGCGCGGCATCGACGGCCTCAGCCGCTTCGTCGGCATGGCGTGGGAGTCCGCCGAGACCGTGAAGATCGAGGTCCGCGACGAGCTGATCAACCCCGCCGGCCTGCTCTCGGGCCCGGTCGCCTACGCGCTCGTCGACTACTCGATGGGCTCCGCGCTGTGGGCGCAGAAGAACCCGGGCGAGCGGATCGCGACGATCAACATCTCGATCAACTACCTGCGCGACCGCGCCCGCGAGGGCGAGGTGCGGCTGCACGAGCCGCGTGGACCGCCGCAACGACCGCGTCGCCGTCCTCTCCAGCGAGGTCCGCGACGGCGAGGATCGCCTGCTCGCGACCGCGATCGGGAGCTTCTCGATCTTCCCGAAGAGAACGCTTGCGCGGCCACGAGCGGCGGATATAGGGTCTGCCGCCGGATGTGCCGACTCGGATCTGGGTACAGGGGTCAGCAAGCGCCGGCTGACGATCTTCTACGTCGTCCTCTTCGCCGCCGGCGCGATCGCCGCCGCGCTCAGCTTCGGCGCGGGCGAGGACGAGGAGGCCGCGACGCCGATCGCCGGCGGCTACGTCTTCGAAGCGCGGAATCCGAGTGCCTCGGCGAGGGCTTCGACCTGAAGCAGTCGGGCCAGTTCGTCAACATCACCAACCCCGACGAGACCGTCTCCGGGTCGCTGCGCTTCGAGCGACGCCGGCGCTGACCGGCGACGGTCAAGTGCGTGGACGGCTCCGACGGCCGAGCTCGACGCCGAGGTCGCCGACGAGACGACGATCGAGGGCACGCTGGGCGACGGAGGAGATCGCCGCCGACGTTCGCCTCCGAGCCGCCGGCCCGGCGGCACCCAGCAGCCGCGCGCGCCCGAGCTCGATCGACCGGCGAGTACAAGATCGCGCCGCGCTCGGCCTGCCTCGGCGGCGCGATCGAGATCGAGGAGCGACGGCGAAGCGCTGGAGCTCCTGGTCGAGGGCGACGCCGCGCGGCGAGCTCACCTACTCGGAGGGCACGATCGAGGGGCACGCCGAGTGTGCTCGGAGGGCGGCGAGGCCGAGATCACCGGCGAGGCGGCGGACCGCGCGCTGACCCTAACGCTCACCCCCGAGGCGGCCGACGGCGGGGAGGAGGCCGACCCCGCGCCACCGTCCACGCGCGACAAAGCAGCGCGAGTTCGGCGCACACGCTCGCCGCGTTCTTCATCGCGGTGGTCGTGGTCATGCTCGTCGCCCGGCTCTTCGGCGCGCTCGCGGTGCGGATCGCCCAGCCGCGGGTGATGGGCGAGGTGGTCGCCGGCATCTGCCTCGGCCCGACCGTGCTCGGCGCGCTCTCGCCGGAGCTCCAGACGCTCATCTTCCCGACCGACGTGATCCCGCTGATCGGCGTCGTCGCCAACCTCGGCCTGATCTTCTACATGTTCCTGGTCGGGCTCGAGCTCGACGCGAGCCAGCTCAAGGGCCGCGTCTCGCCAGGCGTTCGCGATCTCGAACATGAGCGTCGTCTTCCCGCTCGCGCTCGGGATCGCCGTCGCGGTCCCGATCTACTCGCTGGTCGGGCCGGACACGAAGTTCGTCGCCTTCGCGCTCTACATCGGCGTCGCGATGTCGATCACCGCGTTCCCGGTGCTCGCGCGGATCCTGGTCGAGCGGCGGATGCTGAAGCGGCCGGTGGGCGCGCTGACGATGGCCGCCGCCGCGATCGACGACGTCACGGCCTGGTTCCTGATCGCGCTCGCGAGCGCCGTCGCCGTCGCGGGCAGCGGCCTCGAGGTGCGTCGAGACGATCGTCCTGGCCCTCGTCTTCTGCGCGGTCATGTTCGGCGTCGTGCGGCCCGTGCATCGCGCGCGCCTCGGACGCCTACGACGAGGCCGGCCGGGTCCCCGTCGGCTGGATCGCGGCGATCTTCGCCGGCGTCCTGATCTCCGCCTACGCGACCGAGACGATCGGGATCGCGCTGATCTTCGGCGCCTTCGTCATGGGCATGGTGATGCCGCGCCACGCCGGCCTCACCGAGGACGTGACCAGGCGGATCGAGGACTTCGTCGTGATCCTGCTGCTGCCGCTCTTCTTCGCGTACACCGGCCTGCGCACCAACATCGGCCTGCTCGACCGGCCCGAGCTCTGGCTGCTCACGCTCGCGCTGATCGCGGTCGCGATCATCGGCAAGCTGGCCGGCGCCTACGTCGCCGCCCGGGTCGTCGGCATGAACTCGAAGCCGGCGGCGGTGATCGGCACGCTGATGAACACCCGCGGCCTCACCGAGCTGATCGTGCTCAACCTCGCGCTCGAGGCGGGCGTGATCTCCGAGGCGCTCTTCGCCTCGCTCGTGCTGATGGCCCTCGTCACCACGTTCATGGCGGGCCCGATCCTGCGCCTGATCGACCGCGAGAACGAGTTCGGCGCCCCGGTCGAGGAGGAGTTCGAGGAGGCGCGCAAGGAGTCGCAGGCCGAGCACCCGACGCTCGAGGTCCCCGACCGGTCGATCCTGCTCGCGCCGCAGGCGGACGAGGGGCTGCCGCAGCTCCTCGCGCTCGCCGAGCCGCTGGCCCGCTCGGAGCCGCCGCGCGAGGTGATCCTCGCGCGCCCGGTCGCGCCGCCGCGCGGGGCCGCGGCCGGCGTTCGCGGCGGGCTGCAGACGGAGAACCGCCTGCTCGAGGAGGCGACCGCGCACGTCCACGAGGCCCGCGACCGCCTCATCGCCGAGGGGGTCGCCGCGCGCGCGGTCGCCTTCATCAGCCCCGATCCCGGCGGCGGACGTGATCCGGGTCGCCGAGCGCGAGAACGTCGACATCGTCCTCGTCGACGGCCGCCGGCCGCTGCTCGGCGACGGGCGTTCCGCGCGGCGAGGTCGGGCGTCGTGCTGCGCGACGACGCCCTGCGACGTCGGCGTCGTCGTCGCGCGCGAGGACCAGACGATCGAGCCCGGCCCCGAGTCCTCGGTCGTCGTCCCGTTCGGCGGCGCCGAGCACGACTGGGCGGCGCTCGAGCTCGGCGCCTGGATCGCCTCGGCGACCGGCGCGCCGCTGCGCCTGCTCGGCGCCGCGGGCGAGACCGAGGAGACGTCGAAGGTGAGCCGCCTGCTCGCCGACGCCGGCCTGCTGGTCCAGCAGTACGCCGGGCGTCGCCGGCCGAGCCGGTGATCGCGGAGCCGGGTGGCGTCAGCGTCGTCGAGGCCGCCGAGGAGCGCCGGCCTGCTCGTCATCGGCCTCTCGTCGCGCTGGCGCGAGGAGGGCCTCGGCCCGACCCGCTCGGAGATCGCCCGCGCCGCGCCCGCCCCGATCGCGTTCGTCCGCCGCGGCACCCGCCCGGGCGCGCTCGCGCCGAGCGACGAGTTCACCCGCTTCACCTGGTCCTCGCCGGGTATGGTCCCGCGAGGTCCGGCAAACCATCGGCCAGGAGGAGATGACTGAGATGGCAGCGGGGAACGGGAGCGGCTCGAACGACGTCACGTCGGCATCGTCGGCGACGGCTTCGGCTCGCTCCTCGTCTACACGACCGCCGTCTACCTCGGCTTCGCCCCGGAGCGGATCGGCATCTTCGGCAAGGGCTCGAACCCGGTCGGCACCTACCAGCAGTTCGCCTGGAACCTCGGCCAGACGATCCTGCGCTCCGAGTCGGAGTCGCACTTCCTGCCCGCCGACTGGCCGACCTTCGCCCAGCTCGACGCCTGGTCGCGCAAGGATCCCTCGCCGCTCCTGCGCTCGGCCGGGCGCAAGTTCAACCCCGGCGTGCCGGAGATCCTCACCGAGGCGACGCTCGTCACCCGGATGCTCGGCTACGAGAACCGGATCATCGGCGACCGCCACGTCGGCTGGATCGTCCGCGAGCCCGGCCCGCCGCCCTACTTCTCCCTCTACGACGAGGACGCCGAGCTGATCGGCCGCGCGAAGCACCTGATGATCGCGATCGGCCACGGCCCGCTCTCCTTCCCGGGCGTCTACGGCGAGGCGCGCGAGAACCCCGCAGACGGCGCGACCGCATCGTCCAGGCATACGAGCCGAAGCAGTACTACCCCGGCGGCCGCTACCTCGTCGTCGGCTCCGGGATCGCCGCGATCAACGAGTGGGCGAACATCGTCGACGCCGGCGCTTCCTGCATCGCGCTGCAGCGCAATCCCGAGCCCGACGAGCAGGACCTGAACGTGCCGCGCTGCCTCTTCGACGGCAGCGGCATCGACGCCTTCGCCGGCCTGCCCTTCGAGCAGCGCCTCGACTTCCTCGGCCGCGTCCTGCGCGGCACCGCACCCGAGCGGCGCACCTGGGCGGAGAAGGTCGCCAACGCCAAGCGCGAGGGCCGCTTCGAGCAGGTCTTCGGCAAGGCGACGCACGATCGCGCCCTCGCCGGGCGGGCTGCTGTTGAACCTGAAGCTGCTCAACGGCGAGGACCCCGGCGAGCTCGAGGTCACCGGCGTCACCTGCGCCACCGGGTTCGTCAAGTCGGCGCTCTCGCTGCCGCTGATTCGCCGGCTCGCCCAGAGCTACGACGTGCCGATCGTCCGCGAGCGGATCCGCCTGAAGACGAACTGCGGCATCCCCCCGCTCGACCGCGCCGACTCGCGCCTGGCGATGATGGGGATCCAGCGCGAACACCGTCGTCCCCAACGGCGACACGATCGCCGGCCTCAAGTACATCGCCCGCCGCTTCGTCGGCGACTGCGTCCGCGCCGAGCTGCCTGCGCCAGCGCTCGTTCCCGAGCCGCTTCGGGATGCAGCTGAAGCTCGCCGGCGCCACCTCGAAGGCGCTCAAGCAGGTCCGCAAGTCCGAGCAGCTCGCCTAGGGGGCCCCGCATGTGCCCGACGCCGATAGGACGAATCCACACCCGGGTCGACGATCCTCGTCATCCCGGCGATCATCGCGACGATCATCTCGCTCGATCACAGGCGAGGCCGGCTGGATCGTCCTGATCGGCGTCTACCTGCTGATGGGCGTCGCCCTCGACGCCGGCGTCTACTCCTGGCTGATCCGCTACCAGCCGCCGTGGATGACCGGAGTCCTCGGCCTCGCCGAGCTCGGCCTGCTCTACGTGCTCGCGAACGTCCTCGAGCTCGGGCTCTCGCCCGCCGAGGCGATCATCTTCTACGTCGTCGTCTGGTGCATCGCGATCGCGACGAAGATCGTCGATCCTGCCGATCCTCTCGCTCACCTACCTCGAGTCGTCGTTCGAGTTCCGCACGACCGAGTGGTCGATCCCGCCCGCGCAGGCCGCGATCCCGATCGTCGCCGCCGGCGCCGAGGCGGAGGCCGGCCCCGGCCCCGTGCTTCGCAGCGCCTCCGGCGCCCACGCCGTGCCGCTCGAGCCGAACCCGAGCCCGTCCGGCGTGCACCGGATTCCGCCCGGCCTGCCGAAGATCCCGAAGCCCTAGGGAATCGATCATCTAGTCGGCGGCGACGGCGAGAATCGGTGCCCCGGCGACGTCTGCGCGCGCGTGGAAGACGCTCCCCGAGGCCTCCGGATCCGCGGGGTGCCGCCGGTGGTGATGAACAGGTCGCGACCGTCCGAGCCGCCGAAGCAGAGGCTGGCGACGAACCCGGCGGGGACGTCCACCGTCTCCTCGAGGACGCCGTCGGGGCGGAAGCGGCCGATCGCCCCGGCGCCGCCGAGCGCGACCCAGATCGCGCCGTTCTCGTCGACCGCCAGCCCGTCGGCCTCGCCGCTCGGGCTTTCGATCAGGGCCGTCGCCCGGCCGTAGGTTCCGCCGGCGTCGCGCTCCGCCGCCAGCACCACCCCGCGGCGGTAGTCGCAGCCGTAGAAGGTGTCGCCATCGGGCGAGAACCCGCACCCGTTCACCCACTCCACGCCGGGCACGATCTCTCGGCCGTCCCATCGCCGTCGATGCGCACGAACTCGCCGGGCACGAGCTCCTCGCCGGCGAAGGGGCGGAAGCGGAGCACCCCGGCGACGACCCGGCCGTCGGGATCGACCGTCAGGTCGTTGAACCCGGCGGCGGTCTCGTCCGCGTAGAGCGACCTCCGAGCGCTCGCCGTCGACCAGCGAGAGGTCGCGCCCGGAGACGACCAGGCCGCCGCCCGCGTGCAGCGCCATGCCGCCGATCCCCGCGCCGCCGTTCGATCACGGTCTCGACCTCGCCGGTGCCGGGCGACCAGCGGTGGACGCCGCCGCCGAGCGCGTCGGAGAACCAGAGGCCGCCGTCGGGGGCTGCGACCGGAGCCTCGGCGAGGGCGTATCCGGATGCGATCCGCTCCATGGCCGCTCGGCCGCCGTCGCGCCTACTCGAAGGTGAGCGGGCCGCTGCGGCGGTCGCCGAGGAAGTCCTGCGCGACGACGTCGACCTTCTCGCCCGACTCGACGTCCGTCGACCGCGTTGCAGTAGTCCTCGCGCGTTCGGGTGCGCTCGCCGTTGACCCCGATCACGTTGGTGATGTCGTCGCCGAAGCCGAGCTTGGCCGCCTCCGTGCCGGCCTGGGCCGCCTGGACCTCGAGGTCGGAGCCCGTGGCGACGAAGCCGAAGCCGCCGTAGCCGATCGACTCGCCGGCGCGCAGCGTCGTGAGGTCCTGCTGGACGAGGTCGGCGCCGATCGCGTAGCCCTGCTGCTGGGTCTGCGGGTCGGAGAGGGTGTTGACGCCGACCAGCTCGCCCGCCTCGTTCACCATCGGGCCGCCCGAGTTGCCGGGGTTGATCGCCGCATCCGTCTGGATCACGTTCGGGTAGACCTGGAGGTCCGGGTCGGCGAGCGGGCCGATGTCGGCGGTCGTCTCGACCTGGGAGACGATCCCGCGCGTCGCCTGGAGGTCGGGCTCCTGCTGGAAGTTCCCCGGGTAGCCCAGCACGTAGACGGTGTCGCCGGCCTCGAGCTCGGCCTGCGAGCCGATCGGCAGCGTCACCAGGCCCTCGGTGTCGGCGACCCTCAGCACCGCGAGGTCGTCGCAGATGGCCACGGAGACCAGCTCGGCGTCCTGGCGCTCGCCGGTCGGGCGCATCACCTCGAACGTCTTGTTGGCCTCGATCACGTGGCCGTTGGTGACGATCAGCCCCTCCTCGGCGTCGAGCACCCAGCCGGTGCCGCTGCTCCCCTCGGAGCCGATCACCGAGACGGTTGACGGGGTCGCGTCGGCGATGATCTCCGAGGCGCTCGGCTCCTGCGGGGCGGGCGGCGGGTCGTCGTCGAAGATGTCGGTGGCGAAGAAGAGGACGACGCGCGATGATCGCGAGCAGCGCGATCCCGCCGGCGATGTAGGCGAGGAGCGTGGCGCGCTTCACCGAGCGCTGCAGGAGCATCCGCTGGATCGCCGACTCGCTGCGCTTCCCCGACGACGGGCGCAGGCGGTTGGCGATCGAGGAGATCCGGGACTCGCCGCGCTTCGGCGGCGGCGGTGGCGGCGGCTGGCGGCTGGCTGCTGCGCGGCGGTCGGCGCGCCCGCGGGGGCGACCCCGGCGACCTTGGTCTCGCCCGCGCCGGGCTCCTCCACGGTGACGCCGATCTCGGTCTGCCCGACCCTGATCGTCTCGCCGCCCTTGAGCGCGGTCGGCTCCGAGATCCGCTTGCCGTCGACGTAGGTGCCGTTGCGCGAGGCGAGGTCCTCGACCTGGAAGGTGCCGTCGGCGGAGCTGGTGATCGCCGCGTGGCGCCGGGAGATCTCGTCGTCGGCGAGCTCCAGCTCGACCCCGGGCTCGCGGCCGATCGTGAGCCGATCGCCGTCGAGCTCGGCCTTCTTGCCGGCGTTCGGGCCTGCTCTTCACCTCGAGCCTCATCACGGGGGCGGTATTCCTAGCATCCGCCGCTGGTAGATTTGCGCCCGGTGAGCGATCTCCAACCGGGAACCGAGTTCGCCGGCCACCGAATCGAGGGTGTGGCCGGCCAGGGCGGAATGGGCGTCGTCTACAAGGCGACCCATCTCGCGCTCGACATCACGGTCGCGCTGAAGCTGATCAAGCCGGAGCTCGCCCGCGACGAGGGCTTCCGCGAGCGCTTCAAGCGCGAGTCGCGCTCCGCCGCCTCGATCGAGCACCCGAACGTGCTCCCCGTCCGCCACGCCGGGCGAGGAGGACGGCCTGCTCTACATCACGATGCGCTACGTCGAGGGCACCGACCTGCGCACCCTGATCGACACCCGGGGCCGGATCGAGGCCGGCCGCGCCGTCGCGATCGTCAGCGACATCGCGGCCGCGCTCGACGCCGCCCACGCGGGCGGGCTCGTCCACCGCGACGTGAAGCCGGCCAACGTCCTGCTGGAGGGCGCCGACGGCTCCGGGCACGCCTACCTCACGGACTTCGGGCTGACCCGCCACACGAGCTCGGAGGCGGGCCTGACCAAGACCGGGCAGTGGGTCGGGACGCTCGACTACGTCGCCCCCGAGCAGATCGAGGGCCGCGCCACCGACGCCCGCTCCGACGTCTACGCGCTCGGCTGCGTCCTGTACGAGTCGCTCACCGGCACGGTGCCGTTCGCCAAGGACTCCGAGGTGGCGACGATGTACGCCCACCTGAACGAATCGGCGCCGGCCGCCCCGCGCGAAGCGTTCCCGACCTGCCGCCGGCGATCGACGACGTGATCGACCGCGCCCTCGCCAAGGACCCGGACGACCGCTACCCCTCGGCGGGCGACCTCGCGGCGGCGGCGAGCCGCCGCGATCAAGGGGACGCCGGTCGCCCAGCCCGAGAAGTCCGTCGCGGCGGGCGAGGCTGCGCCGGCCGCCGCCGGGGCCGACCGCGCTCTCGGCGCCCGCGCCCGGTGAGACCGCCGCCTCGCGCCCGTGCGTCGGCGCGAGACCACCGCCGGCTCCGACGCGCCCCCCGCGACGCCTCCGCCGCAGGGTCACGCAGCGCTTCGCCGCCGCCGCCTCCGCCGCCCGCCGCGGCGAAGAGGAAGGCGGGCTCGGGAAGCCGGCGACCGCTCTTCATCGGCGCCGGCGGCGGTCCTGCTGATCGCCGTCGTCGTCGGGAGTCCTCTTCGCCGCCGGCGTGATCGGCGGGCGACGACGGCCCCTCCCCCGAGGAGCAGGCGGCGGAGGAGGCAGCCGCGGAGCAGGCCGCCGAGGAGGAGGCCGTCGCGCAGGAGACCGCGGCCGAGGAGACGATCTCGCGAGTTCCGCGGCGCCTTCGCGAGCGAGGGCCTGAGCACGATCGAGCTCCTGCTCGCGCCCGACACGCCCTACGACTACCTCGGCTTCGAGGAGAAGCCCGCCGTCGACGAGTACCGCGACCTGTTCGCGGCGCTCGACGCCAAGGACTACCAGCTGACCGTCGACGACGCGACCTTCGAGGAGGGCTCCTCGCCGCCGGCGGTCGACGCCAACCTCTCCTACGAGTACGCGACCAAGGGCGACAACCGGGCCTCCGGCACCCTCGAGTGGCGGCTCGTGCGCGAGAGCGAGGAGGGCGATTTCAAGATCGCCGAGATCACCGCGACGCCCGACATCTACTCGTACTTCACCATCGCCGATCCGCCGACGGAGTACGAGGTCGACCTCTTTGCCGGCCGCGACCGAGCAGATCGGCCAGGCTTCGGGGACGCTCCAGGCCGAGGGCGACGGCGTCCCGATCCGGATCCCGATCGACGAGTCGGCGGCGCCCGGCCTGGACGGGAGCGAGCAGCTGCGCAGCATCGCCACGTTCCGCGAGAGCGCCGGCAAGAGCACCGACACGACCAAGCTCGATTACCCGTACGCGAGCTGAGACGCAGCCTCCGGACCGCACTGGACTGCTCAGGCCGAGCGTGAAAGACTTACACGGCGATGGCTGACCCGATACTCGAGATGGTCGAGGGCACCGAGCCGGGCCGCACCTTCTCGCTCGGCGGCGAGGAGGTCGCCGGGCGCGACCCGGCGCAGGCGATCGCCCTCACCGACGACCAGATATCCCGCCGCCACGCCCGCTTCGCCCTCTCGGGCGGCGCAGGTCACGGTCGAGGACCTCGGCTCGCGCAACGGCACCTACGTCAACGGCCAGGTCCTGCAGGGCGCGCGCGCCGCTCGTGCCCGGCGACCGCGTGCGGATGGGCCTCACCGTGCTCGAGCTGCGAAGCGAGGCGCAGGTCGCCGCCCAGGCCTCCGCGGTGCGGCCGATGCCCGAGATCACGCGCTCCGCGCCGACGTCCTTCGACCCGCCGCCGAGGCCGACCTCGCGCCGGCGCCGCCGAGCCCGGCCGAGCCCGAGTCCGCGCCGGGCTCACCGGGGCTGCGCGCCGAGGAGGTCGAGCCCGCGTTCGTCCCGGACGCGATCCAGCGCGGCGAGCGCCGAGGGAGCGGGCCGCGAGGGCTACGACTCGCTCGCCGCGCTCGTCGATTCGCGGGTCAAGCGGCAGACCAACGTCGCCGCCTTCGCCCTGCTCGCGATCGCCGCGCTCGCGGTGATCATCTACCTCGGCCTCACGCTCTGAGCGTCAGCGCGTAGCCAGGTAGAGCACGACCGCGATCGCCGTGAGGACGACGACCGCGTAGCAGATCAGGGTCGCCTCCATGCGCCGCGCGGCCGAAGCCCGCGGGCGCGATTCGGCGTCGAGCGCAGGGGGCGACGGGGCGGCCGCGGCGGGCGCCGGCGCGGGTGGTGGGGCCGGCGCAGGTGGTGGGGCGAGGCCGCTGGCGGGGCTGCCGAGTTAGCGGGGGTGCCGTGGTTGCGGGAGAGCGGGAGGCGGCACGTCGCGTACGCCCGAGGGCGGCGGCGCGGGAACGTCGCCGCGCGCCTCGAGCACGGTTGCGGCGGCCGCGTCGACCAGCGCGACCTCCCAGGTCGTCTCGCCGATCGCAGCTTGTCCCCCGGCGCTGAGCGCCTGCGATTCGGCGACCCGCTCGTCGTTGACGAACGTCCCGTTGCGCGAGCCGAGGTCGGTTATCTCGGCGCCTTCGCCGTCGCGGCGCGACGGAAGCGTGCCGCCGCGAGACCTGGGGGCTCGAGACGATCACGTCGCAGTCCTGGCTGCCGATCGACATCTCGCCGTCGATCGTCAGCCGGCGGCCGGGGAGGGGCTCGAGCTCGACCAGCTCGACAGCTCATCGCCGGGGCTCCCGGGCTGCTCGACTGAGCCCGCCGCCATCTGCAGCATGCGGGCGTAGGCGGTCGCCGTCGGCGGGCGGTCGCCGGGCTCCTTGGCCATGGCCATCGTGATCGTCCAGCCGACCGAATCGGGCAGGTCCGCGCGCGCGTCGCAGGGGTTGGGCGCCTCGTCGCGCAGGTGCGCCCACATCACCTGCATCCCCTTGCGGTCGGCGAACGGCGCCTTCCCTGTCAGGCACTCGTACATCACGCAGCCGAGAGCGTAGACGTCGGCGCGGGCATCGACTCCATCGCCGCGGATCTGCTCGGGCGCCATGTAGTCGAGCGAGCCCATCGCCTGTCCGAGCCTCGTCAGGACCGTGCTCGCCTCGCGGTCCTTGGCGAGCCCGAAGTCGGCGATGTAGGCGGTGCCGTCGGCGTCGAGCATGATGTTGTGAGGCTTGATGTCGCGGTGGACCAGGCCCGGCCGCGTGCATCGCGTCGAGCCCGGCGGCGACCTCGAGGCAGATCTGCACCGCCCGCTCGAGCTCGAGCATCGTCTCGCGCTCGAGGGCCTCGTCGAGCGAACCGCCCGGGATGAACTCCTGGGTGAGGTAGAGGACCCCCTCGTGCTTGCCGGCGGCGAGCGTCTTCACGACGTGGGCGTGCTCGACGCGCTGTCGCCATCTCCGCCTCGCGCTCGAAGCGGCGGCGGAACCCCTCGTCGTCTCCGAGCTCGGTGCGCAGGATCTTGAGCGCGACGACCCCGCCGTCGGGGTGCGAGGCCTTGTAGACCTTGCCCATCCCGCCCTCGCCGAGCAGCTCGCCGAGCTCGTGCTCGGCGAAGGTCTCGCCTACGTCGGGCATCCGCGCCTCGGGCTTCTCCTTGCCGAGCTTGCCTTTCACCGCTCGCACGTTACTGCGGCTCGCGTCGCCCGCGCCGGTGAGCCTGCCGACCAGGCTCGCCGCCTCGCTGACCAGGTCCTGGCCCGCCGCGAACGAGCCCTCGCTCGTGTCGTCGGGGATCGCGATCACGCTGAGCGCGTAGCCCTTTCGCCCATGCCGTGGTTGTTGAGGACGACGCCGCTCTGACGGACCAGATAGCCGCCTCCGGGCTCGGGCCCCCAGCCGCCCTTGAAGGCGACCCTGGCGCCTCCGGGCACCTCCGCCTCGCCCAGCCCCCAGCGCTGGTCGGCGACCACGTCCTCCAGCAGCGAGAGGACGAACTCCGTGTCCGCCTCGTCGAGCAGGCAACCGCCGGCGAGCGCGCGGAAGAAGAGGGCCGAGTTGCTCGCCGACCAGATCGTCTGCCCGAAGGTCGAGTAGCCCTCGGGGCTGGGCTCGGTGTTGACCTCGGTCTCCGAGTCGCCCGAGCGACGCAGCACCGCCTCGATCGCGGCGCTCGCGGCGTCCGTGCCGCCCTCGAGCTCGCCCAGGCGGTCGAAGAGCGCCAGCGCGGCCTCGTTGTCGGAGGCGGTCAGCGCCGCCTCGGCCTGGGCGCGCTCGACCTCGGAGAGCTCGCCTTCGCCGCCCACCCGGTCGAGCAGGGTGACGAGAAGCGGCACCTTCATCGTGCTCCAGGCGCGGCCGGCCTCCGCGTCGCCGATCGCGATCGGCTCGGCGCCACCGAGCGCGGCGACGGCGATCCCGACCTCACCGGGGGCGCTGTCGGCGAATCGCTCGAGGTCGCGGATCGCGTCCTCGGAGAGCACGTCGGGCTCCGGGGCGGGCTCCTCGTCGCGATCTCCCTGCGTCTGCGCCGGCTCGCTGGTCTCCGCGGCCGGCGGCTCGGAGGTGACCGTGGTCGTCGCCGTCGCCGCCTCCGCAGGCGGTCAGCGAGAGGGCGGCGATCAGGAGAAGGGCTTTCCTGCCCACGCCGGATTACGATATCCGCGTGACGGGTGGGTTCGAAGCGGGCGAGCGTTTTGGCGACTTCGAGATCATCGAGGTCGCCGGCGAGGGCGGCATGGGGGTCGTCTACCGCGCCCGCCAGATCACGCTCGAGCGCATCGTCGCCCTCAAGGTGATCTCGCCCGCAGGTCGCCGACGCGCCCGACTTCACGACCCGCTTCCGGCGCGAGTCGCGGCTCGCCGCCTCGATCGACCACCCCCACGTGGTCTCGGTCCACAGCGCGGGCGAGCTCGAGGGCCGCGCATATATCGCGATGCAGTGGGTCGACGGACAGAGCCTCGACAGGCTCCTGGCCGACCGCCGCCCGCTCGACGAGGCGCGGATGCGGCGGATCGTCTCCCAGCTCGCCGGAGCCCTCGACGCGGCACACGCCAGGGAGCTGGTGCACCGCGACGTGAAGCCGCCGAACGTGCTCGTGCGCTCGATCTCCGGCTCCGACCACGCCTACCTGACCGACTTCGGCATCGCCCGCCGCGTCGACGTCGGCGCCACCGGGCTCACGAAGACCGGCCAGACGGTCGGCACCGTCGGCTACATGGCGCCGGAGCAGATCCGCGGCGAGCCGAGCGACGGGCGCGCCGACCTCTACTCGCTCGGCTGCGTCCTCTACCAGTGCATGACCGGCCGCAAGCCGTTCGAGCACGAAACCGAGGTCGCGGTGATGTTCGCGCACGTCAACGAGGCCCGGCCGCGGCCGTCCGCCGTCCGCCCCGAGCTCGAGGCCTTCGACGACCTCATGACCCGCGCCCTCGCGCTCGACCCGGAGGAGCGTTTCCAGTCGGGCGCCGAGCTCGCCGAAGCGCTGGCGATGACCGGCTCCAGCGCCACGGCCGGCGCCGCGACCGTGACCTCGGCGATCCCGCCGGCCGGCGAGACCCGCACGGCCGCCACCCAGCGACTCGAGCGTGAGCCCGAGCCGCCTCCACCACCACCCCCGCCGCAACGCCGGCGCGCGGCCCCGAGCCGGAGGAACCGGCGGCGCCACCCCGGCCCGAGAGGCCCGACACGGCGAAGCGGGTCCTGATCGGCCTCGGCGTCCTCCTGCTCGTCGCCGCGATCGGCTTCGGCGCGTTCGCCGCCGCCGGAGGGCTCGACTCGGGCGGCTCGACCACGGTGATCTCGAGCGCCGGGGAGGCGACCGACCCGGGCGACGAGGGCAGGGCACCGACGACGGCGGCGGCCGGCGGCGGCGGGGGCGCGACCGAGAAGGCGGACCAGGAGGCCGTGGCCGGCGTCCTCGGCGACTACGAGGCCGCCTATACCAACCAGGACTCGGCCGCGCTCGCGGCGATCCTCGCCGATGACGTCACCCGGTTCGGCGTCAGCGACTCGGACTGCACACAGGCGGGATCGACGAGGTGCTCGCCGCCTACGAGAGCCAGTTCGCGCTCGGCACCGGCGCGTACACCCTGACCGACCTCTCCCCGGACGCGGTCGATGTCTCGGGCGACACCGCCGACGTGACACAGCGACTACGCGATCAGCACGGGCGGCGGCGGGACGATCTCCTTCGAGCTCGAGCGCTCCGGCGACGACTGGCTGATCTCCGACATCGAAGCACCCTGCTCAGAGTGATGTCCTGGGCCGACGAGCGCCGGCGGGTCGCCGAGGAGCGGCGCGAACGCCTCGCCGGCGTCGTTCCCGAGCGCGGCTTCGTCGGCTGGTTCGACCGCGGCGCCTGGGGCGCGATGGCGCAGGACGACCCGGCGCGGTTCTCGTGGCCGAAGGCGATGCTCACCGTCGGCGCCGGGATCGCGCTGGCGCTGATCATCTACGCGACCTTCTTTCCCTCGATCAGCTTCGTCGTCGGCCTCGCCGTCGCCTACGTGTTCCTGCTCTGGCGCGCGCATTCGGTGCACGCCCGCTACCTGCGCGCCCGCGGCGCCTAGCCGGGGCCGACGGTGAGGATCCGCCGCGCCGACGAGGTCGAGCCGTACCGGACGCGCGACGGGTCGGCGATCCGCGAGATCGCGGGCCCGCCGTCGGGAACCGCCGAGCACCAGTCGTTCGCGGAGGCGACGGTCGAGCCGGGCGCGGAGACGATCGAGCACTACCACCGCGCCTCCGAGGAGATCTACCACTTCCTCTCCGGGGCGGGCCGGATCCGGGTGGGCGGCGAGGAGGCGGCGGTCCGGGCGGGGGACACCGTCGCGATCGCGCCGGGGGTCCGCCACAAGCTCTGGAACCCGGGCGCGGAGCCGCTCGTCCTGCTCTGCTGCTCGGCGCCGCCCTACTCGCACGAGGACACGGTCCTCTGCGAGTGACCGGCGCAGCGTCCGCGGCCTTGATGTAGGTTTCCGGCGCACCTCTGGAGGGGGGTGGACCGAGTGAGACTCGCTGCGCGCAGAAGGGTGGGTGGAAAGACGGTTGCGACCGTTTTCCTCGCGATCCTGCTTTCGGTCCTCTGCGCCACCGTGGCCGGCGCCCAGGGATCGCCCGAGCAGCCCCCGGAGGAGCAGCCGCCCGGGCCGCTCGACCCGATCGCCGAGCGCAGCGATCAGTACACGCCGAAGCCGGCGGGGACGAAGGAGACGCTGAAGTACTGGTACGGGCCCTACGTCGTCCCGCCGGGCTGGGACGCGAACCGGCTCGACCTCAACGTGCCGGTCCCCGAGGGCATGGTGCTCTCGATCGAGCCGGGCCTGCGGATGGCCGACACGATGGAGGAGCCCTCGCACCAGGTCGCGCACATCCACCACGCGCACTGGTTCACGCTCCACCCGGGCAGCGAGACCGACAACTACTTCGGCGGCAACGCCGACTGGATGTTCGGCAACGGCGACGAGGAGACCAAGGCCGACTTCCAGGAGCGCACGGCCGCCGACCCCAAGGGCCCGGTCTACGGCAGCCACATCGACGCGTCCGAGCCCGGGCCGGTGATCTACATGCTCCACAACAAGACCGCGGAGGCCTTCGTCGCCTACATCGCGCTCGACATCACCTTCATCCACGGCAGCCCCGAGGAGCTCTCCGCCGCTCGACAACGGGCGCGAGTACCACGACATCACCGGCGTCCTCTTCGGCCGCACCTTCGACGTCCCGCGCGACCCGAGCTCGAAGGACGGCACCTTCGAGCAGCCCGAGGACGACCCGAAGGGCTACATCGAGTGGACCTCGCCGGTCGACGGGACGCTGATCGGCACCGGCAGCCACGTCCATCCCGGCGGCCAGCGGGTGATCACGCGAGAACTACGGCTCCGAGGAGAACCCGTGCCCCGACGCGGGCAACGGCTACGGCGGCACCGTCCTGCTCAAATCGGACGTGCTCGACCACAACGGCGTCCAGTTCAGCGAGGACTACCAGACCGAGGTCACGAACCCGGCCTGGCGGGCGCCGATCCACGAGGGCGACCGGATCCGGATCGCCGGCATCTACGAGAACAAGAAGCACGCCTGGTACACGGCGATGACCCACGGCGGCTTCTACATCGACCAGTCCCAGCCGCCGGAGGGGCGCTGCAAGCCCTACCTCGTCGGCAAGGCCGCGAAGCGGCTGGAGGCGCGGAAGAAGGCGCGGCAAGAAGACGAAGCCGCTCTTCACCGGCGTTCCGAACCGGCCCTGGAGCCACCACTCGCACGGACTCGGTGTGCGGCAAGGAGTACGGCGGCCCGCCCTGCGAGGAGCCGGAGAAGCCCTACTCGCCGGGGATCGCGACCAACGAGGTCCAGATCGTCAACTTCCAATACCAACCCGGCGACATGACGCTCTCCGGCCAGGCCGGCCAGCCGGTCCAGGTGAAGCAGGGCACGTCGCTGCGCTTCACCAACGTCGACCAGGCGGCCAACATCCGCCACTCGGTGACGACCTGTAAGTGGCCCTGCAACGGCCGCTACGTCGCCAACTACCCGCAGGCCGACGGGGTCTGGGACTCCGAGACGCTCGGCTACGACGCGATCGACGGCGGCAGCCCGAACCCCGTCGCCGAGACGCCCAAGGACATGACGGTCGGCAAGTACTCCTACTACTGCCGCATCCACCCGTGGATGCGCGGCGCCTTCGAGGTGACCCCCTGAGGCGAGCCGCGGTTCTCGCGGCCACGGTCGCCGCCGCGCTGACCCTGGCCGGGCCGGTCGCCGGCGCCGACGCGGCCGAGCGGGTCGTCGCGATCCCGCAGTCGACCTACGCGACCTCGAACGTCGCGATCGACCAGGGCGAGCCGCTCACCTTCCTCAACCTCGACGCGCTCAACCACGACGTCACCGCCCGCGGCAAGGACGCCGAAGGCAATCCGCTCTTCTCGACCCCGCTGATCGGGCCCGGCCAGGAGGTCCCGGTCACCGGCGCCGACAAGCTGAGCCCGGGGAGCTACGCGTTCTTCTGCACCGTCCACCCGAACATGGAGGGGACGCTCGACGTCGGCGGCGGCGGGGGAGACCCCGGCGGCAAGGGCCCGAAGATCGAGCTCGACGTGCTCGACTCGAAGATCTCCCAGGTCCTGAAGTCCGGGGTGCTGCGGGTGAAGATGACCGTGGACGAGCCGGCGAGCATGACCATGAGCGCGAGCGCGAAGGTCGGCAAGAAGTCCTCGAAGCTCGGCAAGGCATCCCACGACTTCCCGGAGGGCGGCGAGCACGTGATGGAGTTGAAGCTCTCGAAGGCCGGCAGGTCGGCGCTCAAGGGAGCGAACAGGGCGAAGGTCACGGTCAACGCCGCCGCCGAGGACTCCGCCGGCAACAAGGGCACCGGCAAGGCCAGCGAGACCCTGCGCTAGACGTAGCCGGACGCCGCCGCCGGCCCCCGACGGGGCGCGCCGATCGTCGCCGTCACGCGGAACGGGAGCTCGACCGGGCCCGGGGGCGCCCACCCGCGGACCTCGTCGAGGAATCGCCCGCGCTCTGCCTCCGGCATGTTCGCGACCAGCGACCACGAGGCCACGTACGCGGCGACGCTCTCCGGGCGGTGGACGAAGCGAAACTCGCGCTCGGCGACCCGCTCGAAATGCCGATCCCAGCCGAGCGGCTCCTCCTCGTGCGGGCCGGGCGTCGAGGAGCGCTCGAGCACTCGCAGCTTGACGTCGTCGATCCGGCGCGAGAGCGGATCGCTGCGGTCCTCGACGTTCCAGAGCACGGCGAGGTGACCGCCCGGCGGCGAGCACGCGGCGGATCTCGGCGTGCGCGGTCGTCGGGGTCGAACCAGTGCCAGGCGTTGGCGACCGTGACGAGCTCGAAGCTGCCGTCGGCGAACGGGAGCTTCTCGGCGAGCGCGTCGACGGCCCCGGCGCCGGGCGCCCGCTCGGCGAGGACCGCGCGCATCCCGGCGCTGGGCTCGACCGCGGTCACCGCGAGCCCGGCATCGACCAGAGGTGCGGTCAGCGCTCCGGTGCCGGCGGCGAGGTCGAGCACCGGGTCGCCGGGGGCGAGCGCGGCGTCTGCGACGAGCCACGGGACGACCTCGGGCGGGTAGGGCGGCCGCGCCCGCGAGTAGCTCGACGCGGCGGCGTCGAAGCGGCGGTGCGGCTCGAGGCCGGTCTCGTCTGGTCCGGGCGACATCGGCGCGGACGGTAGCGAGGGTTGAGGGTGCCCCAGATTGGGGATAAGGACCCGATGGCCGTCAGGCAACAGCCACTGCTCCTGATCCAGGCGCGCAACCTGATCACCGACCTCGCCCTGCCCGCGCTGCTCACCGACGACGAGGGCCGGCTGCTCTTCTACAACGAGGCCGCCGGCGTCCTGCTCGGGCGCCGCTTCGAGGAGATCGGCCCGATGGCACGCGACGAGCTGGGCGCACGAGTACGGACCCTTCGACGACGAGGGGCGCGCGCTCGCCGCCGACTCGCTGCCGCTCGGCAAGGCGCTCCGGAGCGGCCGCCCCGCGCAGGGCGGCTTCCGCGTCCGCCTCGGCGAGCGCGGCCTCCAGGAAGTCGAGGTGAGCGCGCTGCCGCTGGTCGACAAGGATCGCTACGACGGCTCGCTGATCATGTTCTGGCCGGTGGAGGACGCCGCCCCGGGCACGAACGGCCACGCCAGGGACTGAACGCCGCAGTAGCATCGCCGCGGTGCCGCGCCCGCTGCTGCTCGCGCTCGGATTCGCCGCCGCGGTCTCCGCGGCGGTGCTGGTCGCCGACGGAGGCGATACCGCGGCGGGCAGGGCCGCGAAAGCGGCCCCCGAGCCGGTCCCCGGCTACTACCTGACGGCATCGAGCGCGGGCGACCTCGAGCGCCAGGCGTATGACGCGGGCGCCCGCGTCGCCCGCGCACAGGGCTCGGAGCACACGCTGCTCGCGCTCGACTTCGGCGCGGCGAGGCTGAAGGACGGCGACTACGGCACGGCCCTTCGCGGCGGGACGTTCTTCGGCAACGACGAGATCGGCGAGGCGCTCCAGGCCGCGGTCCGGGGCTACCACGACAACTACCGACAGGGCGACGTGACGGTCGTCTACGCGAACAGCAACGCCCTGCTCGGGCGATCCAGGCGAGCCCTACACGACGCTCGACGAGGACTCCGCGCACGAGGCCGGGGAGGAGCAGGCCAAGACCGCCGCGGGGCTCGACCTCGAGGAGCACGTCTCGGCGACCGTGGGCGGCGACATCGAGGCCGGCTACGACAGCGTCGCGTCGGTTGATGTGCCGAAAGCGCTCGTCGCGGGCGCCGTCGAGGGCACCGATGGCGGCTCCTACTACGACTTCGGTACCGCGCCCTGCGAAGGCGACGGGAGGTGCGTCAACGGCTGGAGCATCGAGGACATCTGCGAGGTCGCGAGCGGCGGCGGCCGCCAGGCATTGCCGGAGATCTACTTCGACCACCTCATCGACCAGCCGGCCCAATGGGCGGAGGTGCAGAAGAAGTGCGAGATCAAGGCGTTCGCGGGCGTCAGCGCCAGCCCGCTCGGCACGCTCTCGCCGGTCGGCGGCTACGACGCGCTTCGCAAGGAGACCTCGGTCGACGTCGATCCGGTGATCGTGGTGTTCCCGGGATGAAGGTGCGCGCGATCACGATCGTCGCCTCGGTCGCCGCGCTCGCCATCGCCGGGTGCGGTTCCGAGGATTCTGATGACGGCACGACGACCACCGCCCCCGGCCGGATCGGCCAGAGGATGGAGTCGATCACGCCGGCGGAGATCGACGAGCACCCGCAGGGGTTCGTCTCGAGCGACGTCATTAGCCCGCTTGAGAACGCGTGGCGCGCGGGCAGCCACACCAGCTTCACCGAGGTCGACGCCGGAGCCCTGCAGGCCGGCAAGACGACCGGCGCGTTCGCGATCTTCCGCCATGACTTCCTCGATGCCAGGCAGACCTCCAGCCTGGTCGAGGTCAAGGGCTCGGGGCCGGTGCGGATCACGAAGGCGCCCACCGGGGAGGCGGTCGTCGAGTCCGCCCAGAAGACCGGCAAGATCGAGTTCTCCGGCCGCGGCGGTGTCCGCGGAACGCTCGACCTGAGCGACGACTCGGTCAGCCTCGAAGGCGGCTAGCGCTCCGAAGTCGGCTCCGCGTGGGATCGGGGTCGTGGCCGTCGAAGAGGGAGGGGTGGCACCGCGCACCTACCGCGTCTACGTGATCGAGCTCGCCCCTGCGGCCGGGCGCCGGCGCGACCCGCGGATCCCGTGGGTCTACGTCGGCTCCAGCGCCCGTGACGCCGAGATCCGCCTGGCCCAGCACCGCCGCGGCTACAAGTCCTCGGGACTGGTCAAGCGCTTCGCGCTGGATCTGCGACCCGACCTCTACGAGGACCTCGAGCCGCTGCGAAGCTCGAGGCTCGCCTGCGAGGCCGAGGAGGCCCGCGCCCGCGAGCTTGCCCGCGCCGGCTTCGTCGCGCACAGCGACGGCACCTCCTACGGCCTCGGCGAGCTCGACTGGGCGGAATGGGACGCGTCCCGGCTCGAGCCGGTGATCTGTCATCTCGACGCCGCGATCGACGAGCTCGCGGGGTGCTCCTTCGAGCCGCCCGACCCCGTGACCTGCGCGTGCCTGCTCCACGGCGAGCGCGGGTTCTGGGTAGCCGATTACCTCGACCAGGACGATCCACCGCCTGCATATGGCCGCTTCGCGCACGTGCGGCTGGATGTCCTCGAAGCGAGGGTGGGCGCCTCGCTCAGCTTCCGCGGTACAGCTCCGCGACCATGAAGGCGAGGTCGAGCGCCTGGCCGCGGTTCAGCCGGGGGTCGCACGCGGTCTCGTAGCGCTGGTGGAGGTCGTCCTCGAAGACCTCGTGGCCGCCGCCGATGCATTCCGTCACGTCGTCGCCGGTGAACTCGACGTGGATGCCGCCGGGGTGGGTGCCCAGGGCGCGATGCACCTCGAAGAAGCCCGTCACCTCGTCGAGGACGTGGTCCAGCCGGCGCGTCTTGTGCCCGCTCGGTGCCTCGAACGTGTTCCCGTGCATCGGATCGCAGATCCACGCGACCGGCGGGCTCTGCCGCGGGACCGACTCGAGCAGCGGGGGCAGGACCTCCCGGACCTTGTCGGCGCCCATGCGGGTGATGAAAGTGAGCCGCCCCGGCTCGTGCTCGGGGTTCAACCGCTCGATCAGCGAAAGCACGTCGTCGGCCGTCGCCGTGGGGCCGAGCTTCACGGCGATCGGGTTGCGGATGTGGCGGAGGAGCTCCACGTGCGCGCCATCGAGGTCCCTGGTGCGCTCGCCGATCCAGACCAGGTGGGCCGAGACCGTGTACGGATGTCCCGGTGCGGCTGTCGATCCGGGTCAGCGCACGCTCGTACTCGAGGAGGAGCGCCTCGTGACTCGAGTAGAACTCGACTCCGTGAAGCTCCTCCGGGTCCACGCCGCAGGCCTTCATGAACGCCAGGGCGCGGTCGATGTCGCCGGCGATCTGCTCGTACCGACGGCCCGCCGGGCTCTGCGCGACGAAGTCCCGGTTCCAAGCGTGGGTTTGGTGCAGGTCGGCGTAGCCCCCGCTCGCGAACGCACGGCAGAGGTTCAAGGTGCCCGCCGCGCAGTGATAGGCCTCGAGCATTCGCGCGGGATCGGGGCGGCGTGACTCGGGCGTGAACTCGAGGCCGTTCACGGCGTCGCCGCGGTAGCTCGGGAGCTCGACACCGTCCCTGTGTCTCGGTCGGGCTCGACCTGGGCTTCGCGAACTGCCCTGCGATCCGGCCGATCTTCACGATCGGAACGCTCGCCGCATAGGTGAGCACCACCGCCATCTGCAGCAATGTCTCCAGCTTGCTGCGAACGGCATCGGGTCTCGACGCCGCCAACGTCTCGGCGCAGTCCCCGCCCTGCAGCACGAACGCCTCGCCCGCGGCCACGGCGGCGAGCCGCTCCTTGAGGAGGTCGCACTCCCCGGCGAAGACGAGCGGCGGCTGGGTCGCAAGCTGGGCGGTGATCTCGCCGACGCATCGCGGGATCCGGCCAGTCGGGCTGCTGCGCGGCCGGCAGGGAGCGCCAGGCGTCCAGTTCGTCGGGGGCGGCGGTGGGCGTGCTCACCGCGCCAAGGCTACGGCCTGGGGCGCTTCGTCAGCTTCGGTTGCGTAGCGCGCGGAACTGGTAGCCCAGCTCGCGGTTCTGGACCTTCGCGGAGCTCCGGTCGATTCGGTGCAGCCGGTGAAGGCGGGGCCTGGCCGATGCGCGCGCGTGTGCCGCGACCCTGCCGGCCTGCCTGAAGTTGCCGAGGAGGCTGCGCTCGATCTCGAGCTTGCGCTTTGTGAGCAGTCGCTTCGCGTGGACCAGCTTCGCCCGGCGCCTTTGAGGATCCGGGATCTTCTGTGCCTGCCGGCGCCGCTCGTGGTAGTGCTTCCGCGCCTTCCCGCGCTGGAACCGGGCGTTGTCACGAGCCTCGTGGACGAGCTCCCGGCGCACCGACCGCGCCTGCCGGCGCACGCTGTGACGGCGGTGGCGGTCGCGCCTCTGGACGGTGTTGTTCAGGTGGTGGCGCAGGGCGCGGACCCGGAGGCGGGCCTGCGCGAGGTATTCAGGGGTAGCGGTGGGCAGCCCCTTCAGGTACAGCGAGTAGTCACCGACACGGAACCAGGCCTGGGTGACGGAGAGCGGCTTGAGGCTGGGAACCGAGAGCTGGGCCGCGCCCGCGTGACCCGTGATCAGCGCGAAGCAGAGACAGGAGACGAGGAGTGCCTTCTTCACCATCCCAACCCCATTCTTACCGGTGGGCCGGATGCCGGAGGAGGGATTCGACCTCCGGCATGCGGTATTCGTTTGGCCGAGCTACCCCTGCGGCCTTGCGGAGCACGGTCTCACGTCCGCGCTTTTGTTGCCCACCGACACGAGCGCGATCGCCTGGCGCATCTCGTCGGGTTTCACCCGCGCGCCAACCCCGAACGGTTGGTCGAGCATGGCGAGCACCGCGACCACCACGGTGAGCAGCACGCTCAGGCTGGCCAGAGCGGTGATGCGACCACGAGGGTTGTCGGTGTAGTGGAGCGCGATCAGGAAGACGAGAAGGAATACGCCGACATAGATCACTACCCAAAGCGCGGTGGGGATCTCCGGTTGGGTGAAGAACAGCAACTGCTGTCGCGCCGCACCCGCATCGGTTACATGGCCGAGAGCGCTCCCGTAGGCGGAGCTTTCTCGCTCGTTGGTGAGTGGCAATCTGCGCAGATCCGAGCGAAGCCGATCGCCGAATGCGAGCGTGCGTGGCGCCACGGTCGTGTTCCCGCTCTCCATCGAAGGCCAGTCGTCGGCGACGATCGAGCGCATGTAGCAAACGAGGTCGTGCCGAACGGATTCCCTGGTGCCGTGCGGATAGACCGCCAAGGCGTCATATAGCGCGACGAGCGAGGTCGCCTCGTCCTCCGCCTGGGTGCGGGCATCAGAACTGTGGCCGACCGCAAAGACCACCAGCAGGCCCAGGAGCATTCCGTAAGCCGAAGCGACGAAGCCCAGGACGACCCTGTAATCGGGGAGCTCGTCGTCCCCGTTCCTCCTGCGGTGGACGAGTACGGCCAACGCGATGGCAGCGGCGATCACACTCCAGACGATCAGGAGGTGGGCGATCACGGCAAGCGGGGCTGACTGGTCACGCGCGGCTGTCGAAGTGGGGGCAAATGCGGCGTGATGACATCCGCGCAGTATCTCCGGTGCCCTGCGGCGGGGTCAACTGGCGGCTTCCTTGGGCTCCATGGGGAGGCCTTGGTGGTCCGAGACGAGGTCGCGCAGTCGGATCAGCGAGATCGTGATCTCTGCGACCAGCGCGCGCGTCCGCAGGATGTCGACCACTCCCCGCGCGGCCCAAGGATCGTCCACGCGGGGGCGGGCCGCCAGCTCGCGGGACTCGGGGCCGAGGCGCTCGATGTCGATTGGCTCGCGCACCGGTGGCGGTGGCTCGCGCCGGGCGATCGCGGCGGCGACCGCAGTATGGGCAGCATCGAGCTCGTCCACGTGCTTCACGAGCGCGTCGACCAGGTCCGCCGCCTCCGGTGGCGGTGGCGCAACCGACTGGCGCGCCAGCATCTCGGCTCCGTACCAGCGCGTATGAGCGAACACCGACATCTGCTCCCAGATCGCGACATGCTCGGCGCCCTTGGGCCGCTCGGTGAGGAACACGGCGAGCACGCCGTCGGCGCGCAGCGTCCTGGCACGGGCGCGGGAGCGTAGGCGGGAGAGGCGCTCCGGGCTGACCGGGCGCAGGCGGCGCTCCATCGTCGTCGCCACCAGGTTCCCGCTCGCCTCGATGGCGTCGGCGAGCGACTGCGCCAACTGTCCAGTGGCGCCTCGCGGCCACGCCGCGAGGCCGATCAGGACGCCCACAGCAGCGCCGAGCACGACGTCCTCGACGCGGACTATCCCGATCTCCCAGCCGACCGGATCGACCAGGTCGAAGAGGACCAACACGAGCACCGTGAACCCCGCCTGCCCCCACACCAGGTTTATCGATCCGGCCAGGAGCCCTACGACCATGACGATCGGGAGGACATACAGGTGGAGGTCCCCGCTGGTGCCGATTGCGAGCAGCAGCGGGAGCGCGATCGCGAAGCCGATCACGGTGCCGAGCACCGCCTGGAGCGCACTCGCGCCCGTCATGGGGGCGCTCGTGCGCACGACGCTCAGCGTCGCGAACAGAACCCAGAAGCCGTTTTCGACCTCGAACACGCCGCCGAGCACCAGGGCGATCGCGAGCCCGGCCGCCAGCCGCAGGCTGTTCTGGAGGGTGACCGAGCGGGTGCTGAGCGTCGAGGACGCGATCGTGACGAGGCGGTCCAGCATGCCCTCCACGCGACGGTCGAGCCCCTCGCTCATCGAGCCGGCGCGGGCTGGGAAGCGGTCGGCGCCGACCACGACCCGCGCGTCGGTGACGATGCCGCCGACCGAGGTGCAGACCTCGCCGGCGAGTACCGCTCGGTCGGCGCCGACCGCGAGCGTGTCACCGGCTCCTTCGGCAGCGAGTTCGTCTACGAGCGCCGCATCGACGCGCTCTCTGTGCGCGCGCCCGGCGTCGAGCGACAGCTCTACAGCCGGCGGCGAGCCTTCGCCGCGCAGCGCGGCGGCGGTGCCTTCGAGTGCATGGCTCAGGTCTTGCGCCAGGGTGCGCTCGGCGTCGGCGACGGCCAGTGGCGGCGCGGGTCGTTGCGCTAGGCGCTCGAACAGGAACTGCGCGCGACTGAGGCCGTAGCCGACGCGAATCTGTGCGTGGTCGCGCTCCGATGCCAGCGTCGGGCGCTCGCCGACCGCCAGGCGCTCGGGTCGCGCGTCGGCGAGCGCGTCGAGCACGGGCTGGGCGAGCGACTCGGCCTCGTCATAAGCGGGTTGGCCAAACTGTCCGATGCGCCTCGCGAGCGCGTTGGTGGCGTCGGCGAGCGCTGAGCGGAGGCGGTCCTGCGGGCGCTGTGGCCAGATCGTCAAGGCCGCCACCAGCGCGATGGCGCCGCCGAGCAGCACACCGGGGACTCGCGACTCCAGGGCGCCGATCGGGGCCGGAACGGCGCAAGCGACCAGGAAGAAGAGCAGCACTCCGTTCGCGCCGGTGGCCACGTTGCGCCCCATCACCGTGGACAGCGAGACGAAGAGCGCGACCACGAAGAGCAGCCCAGCGGCCGCGAAAGTGTGCTCGGACACGATGGTCCCGAGCGCGACCAGGGCAGCGCCGATCACCGTCGCGATCACGTAGTCGCGTGCCTGGTTATGCAGGTCGCCGCCGAAGTCGGCCAGAACCAGCAGCCCGATAGCGCCCAGCGTCGCGAATACCGCGAGCACGGGGTCGTCGATCACGATCCAGCCCAGGTAGAAGCAGATCGTCGCCGCAATCGCGGCCCTCAGTGCGCGCCGCTGCGGGATCCCGAAGATGCGAACGACCCTAGACCCTTATTTCCGCGTTCTTGCAACTCCGCGGTTCGGGTGTAGGGTCGGCAGGCGAACTGGGTAAAGGACTTGGAGGCCGGCGATGGGTAAGCGATTCATCCTTGCGGTGCTGCTCATCGCGATCACGCTGGTGGTCGCCGGTCGCCCCGGCGAGGAGCGCGCTGCCGCGCAGGCGCCCGGTGACCCGATCTACGTGCCTCCGGAGTCCGAGGGGCCGCTGCTCCAGCCTCCCGTGATCACGAGCCAGAACGGCGTTCTCGAGGCCGACGTCGACATGATCCGCGCCGGGACCCCGGGCTCGGGCAGACCGACCCTGTACGGCGGTCAGCAGATCTACTCCGACCCGGCCCAGCTTCTGGAAACGCCGCAGCCCCCGTCGCCCACCTTTCCGCTCATTCCTCCCCACTTCCCCTTCAACTTCGCCGCCGGGTACCAGTTCACGACCGCCGACGGCACGACCCACCCCGCCCAGTTTCCGGCGCCCACGCTCCAGGTCGAGCCGGGAGACACCGTGGACCTGACGATGCACAACAGGCTCCGGGAGGAGCCCACCGGACCCGCCGACGGGCCGGCGGGCCCGATTCCCGACGAGGCCTTCCTCACGAATCTCCATACCCACGGGTTGGAGGTGAGCCCGCTCGGCGATGGCGACAACGTTCTGCGCACCATGGAGTCGGACGCGACCACCCGCACGCGTATCGAGATCCCCGAGGACCACAACACGGGCATGGACTGGTACCACCCCCACCATCATGGTTTCTCGGCCGACCAGGTCTACGCGGGCCTCGCCGGCGCCATCGAGGTGGGCAGTCCCCTCGATCCGTGGCCGCAGTACGAGGGCAAGTTCCGCGAGCGGTTGCTCGGATTGACGGCAGGCATCATCCACCCCGACCCAGACTCGGGCCAGCCGATAATCGACGATTTCGCGCCGACCGTGAACGGCGACGGGTCCGGGGGCGTGAGCCCCTACGGGCAGCTCGACACCTGGCGCAAGTACGTCAACGGCCAGTACAACCCCACCATCACCTTGCGGCCGGGAGAGACCGAGATCTGGAACGTCGCCTCGATGGGCCGAAACGTCAATTACAACCTCGGCATCACCGACGCCAATGGTGAGAACCCCTGGTCGGCGACCATCCTTGACTATGACGGCAACAGCAAGAGTCTGCAGCCCCAAGCCACGACGCTCGCCCTGCCGGTGCCCTACAGCTTCAACGGCCCCACGGTGCTCGACGAGGGCGCCCGGATCAGCATGGCGGTCACCGCCCCCACCGCGCCCGGGACCTACTACCTCGTCGACGACATGACGCCCAAGCGCAGGCCCCAGTCGCAGTTCTTCGCGCTCGCCACGATCAAGGTCGAAGGCGATGCCGTCACCGAGCCGCCGCCGGTCTTCACCCCGAACGGTCCGCCGCCCGACCTGTTCACGGCCGCCCCCGACCAGAAGCGCACCTTCGTGTTCTCGAACGACACGTCCGGCCCCACGATCAAGTTCCCGATCAACGGGTCGCTCTTCCCGGACACTCCCAACGTCCAGCTCCAGGACGGGCAGGTGGAGGAATGGAAGCTGGTCAACACGTCCCCCGTAGACCACGTCTTCCACATCCACCAGAACGACTTCGCCGTGATCTCGGTGAACAAGACCCCGACCGACTTCTTCAACCCCACCGCTGATGTCGCGGAGCCGAACGAGTACACCTCACTCCGCGACAGCGTCAACATCCCGCCCGGTGGAAACGTCGTGATCCGCTTCCGGGTCAGCGCGGAGCTGGGCAAGTTCGTCTTCCACTGCCACATCCTCCCGCACGAGGACGCAGGCATGATGATGTCCGTCCTCGCCATCCCCAACGAAAGCCAGCGTCGGATCGCGCTGGGGACGTTTGCGCCCGGAGAGCGAAGCGTCGTTCTGGTCCAGGACGGCAACGGTCGCGGGCTCGGACGGATCAAGCTGGGTTCCGGAAGCAGCAAAGGCGGTCTCGAAACCGCCACCGGCCTCCTGAATGACGACCTCACCGAGGACGTCGTGGTCGGGCGCCGCTCCGGGAAGTCCGCCACCGTCTCCACATACGACGGGGAAAGCCTGAAGCGCATCGATCAATTCAGCCCGTTTTCAAAATCTTCGGCGCGGTGTGGACGTGGCCACCGGCGACATCGACGGTGACGGTCGCGCCGAAATCGTCGCCGGACGGGTCGGCGATGGCCAGAGCCGGGTCCGGGTCTTCCGCCCGGACGGTGAGCCTGTCCAGGACATCAAGGGCGCTCTCCCCGGTCAATTCCCCCACGGCATCTCGGTGGCGAGCGCCGACTTCAACGGCGACAACTACGACGATCTCGCGATCGGCGCCGGACGCGGACGCGCGCCGCGGGTGGTCGGTCTCGACGGATTCACGCTCGGATCCACTTCCACGCCGACGACGCTCTTCGACTTCGAGGCGCCGGGAGGCAAGAAGGCCGGCGTGAACCTCGCCGGCGGCTACTTCGACCGTCGCACCCGTCCGGGCCTGCTCGCGAACCTGATCACCACACCGCAGTCAGGTCCCAAGGTGGGAAGGGCCCAGGTCTGGACCCCGACGCAGACCGAAGAGCACGCGTCTTCGGCGCACCTCGGCCACACCGGTTCGGCCGCCCCGCGCACGACCACCTCGGAATCGCCAGAGCTCATGGCCAAGCTGCGGCCGACTCAGAAGCGCATTCGCGGGCTCGCTGTGACCTTCCTGGGCAAGCAGGGGGTCAATTCGCTCGTCGCCTGGCGCAATCCCGAGAAGCCGCGATACGTGTCAATCGACGACAAGGGAGTCGTTTCCGACATCCCGACACCGGTCCGAGCTCAAGCACGGGACGAGCAGCGCCCTGTTCGAGCGCCGCTGATAGGTCCACTCGGTATCGAAGGCGACGCCGCTGGCAACACAAAGCCCGCCACGAATCGGCAGGAGCCCGTGGCGGAGCCCATCAAGCCGGGTGAACACCTTGTCGTGCATCGTGGGAATCAGCGGAGGGATGCGGTCGGCGATTCCGGCCCGGATCGAGGTCGCGTCGGCATGCACCGCGTCAGCTCCCTGGTGTGCCGCCTGCTGTCGAAGTCCTCCCGCTGACCAAGCTTCAACCGGCCACCAATGTGACTCTCTGATTGGTCAGGGTCTCTGTTGTCGAGCTGATTTCGATCAGCGCCTTGGCGCTGAGCCGGCCGTTTTTCTTCACCAGCTCTCTTGCGCGCGGAATGATCCTGACCCTCAGCGCGGTCTTGGCCTTCTCGCTGGAGTAGCTGGCGCGCCCGATGACCTTCTTGTGATGCTCTGAGCGCGATCTTGATCCTCTGGCAACCGGGTGAGCAGTCGACTATCCCGAGCCGCACCTGGCCTCTCTTCACCAAGGCCCGCTTCTTGAGCTCGGGCCCGGGAGCAGAATCGGGGTCGGGCTCGAGAGCAGGGCCGGAATCTGGATCCGGAGTGGAGCCGGGGTCGGGAGTGGGGCCGGGCGGGGGTGGGGCCGGCGTCTGGAGGGGATCCGGCGAAGGCGCCGCAGTTGTCGTTGCCGCTCGCGACTGGCTGGGCGTTGCCGCTGTCGGGCAGAATGGTCAGCCGCAAGGTGTCCACCGAGCCTCCGGAGCCGGGCTGGCGCAGTCCGACGGTGACCTTCTTCGAGGCGTCGCTGTAGGGGTTTCCGTAGGAGTCGGAGTACCTGTTGATCACCGCGGCGTATTGCTCGCAGGACGCGAACGACGCCGGGGAGGTCCGGGCATCGCCGAAGGCCGGCCGGTTGAATCCGCTCGGGCACCAGCTGCCCTGAGCGTTGGTGATCGGATCAGCGCAGAAGGAGAGCGCGTCGTTTCCGTACTTTCCGCCCCAGAGGCCGGTGCTGAAACCGGCCAGGAGATCGCGCCGGATCGCGCCCTGGGCGTTGTTGGGCGTGTTAGCTCCGGTATAGACATCGTTGATCAGCTGCTGGCCGTCGACATCGATCTCAGCCGGAGCCTGCATCGCGGGATTGGTTGTGCCGACCAGGCGGATCGAGCCGTCGGCCTCGAAGACGCCGCTGTAATCACTGGTGGTGAAGGGCGAGCCGTAGAACGCGGTCCTCAGCCGGATCTGCTGGCTGGCCATCGATTTGACGTATTGGCCGAGCAGCGGATAGACGGGTGATTTGTTTGGCGAGAGAACCCGCAAGATGTTGCCCTGTGGGTCTCGAACCGTTGCTTGGGGCCCGCCGGGTATCGCTTGCAGGGCGGAGAAGATGGTGTTCGAGTTGGCCGAGCCGACTTCTTCGAGTTTGCCGTTGGTCGCGTTCAACGTCTGCAGGTTCATCCCGATCGCGAACTGGTCTACGGCGGTCAGGTTGGCGACGTCAAACGCCGAGGGCGACACGGTGAGCTCGGCCCAGTCGAAGCGGACATCTGAATCAAAGGGCACGGATTGCGGAACCCCCTCTTCGAAGGAGATGTAGACCCGGCCGGAGACAAGCCGGTTGATCGTCACCTCGCCGCCGGCGATGCTGCTCAGAAGCTGCGGCGAGTTGTTGCTCGCGCCGACGACGTCGTACTGGCCCGGCGCCCCGGCGACGTTCACGTAGACCTCGTCGTCCGGGTATGCGCTCTGATTGACGATCTCCAGAGTCAGGGCTTGAGCCGTCGCCGGCAGGATCGCCAGCGCCATCAGGATCGCCAAGCAAGCGCCCCACAACGACCCCGGCGAGGCGCGCTTCATCTCTGTTGGGCTCGGTGGCTTGGCTCCTCGCATGACCATCCGGGTCGGCGCGGGGTACAACCTCCCAAGCCACATACAAGCACTTAGAACGGCCTATTCGGCAAAAATCAGTAGTTATCACCCATAAGTTCCGCCTCCTGGTTTTGCATGATGAACGCGATGGTTCTTGGCGGGACCAGCAGGGGATCCCTGCATGCGAGTTTGGCAGTGGCGCTGTTCGCGTCGCTGCTGTTGGTGCTGCCCGATCAGGGGAGCGCCGCCGAGGACCAGGGACGGTTGACGCCGATCGTCGTCTCGCCCCTGCAGCAGGCCTTCGTGCCGTTCGAGGGGAGCGACGGCCGCTGGCACGTCATGTACGAGTTCGAGCTCGCCAACACGCTGGCGGGTCCGGCCGACCTCCGATCGGTGACCGCGGTCGACACGGAGACCAAGGACACGCTGCTCAGCCTGGACTCGGAGCAGATCATCGCGGGCGAGTACCTGCACACCCTCAACCGCACGAGCGCCGAGACGACGGTGTTCGAGAGCAACCAGGCGCGCATCCTGATCCTCAACCTGAGCTTTCCCTCGAAGCGCCAGATCCCGGAGCGGATCACGCACCGGTTCGTGGTCGACGGCACCGAGCCGTTCAGCGGGACGCCGATGACGTTCAGCTATCCGGCCAGCGGAAGATCCGCTTCTCCCAGGAGAAGCCGCCGCGCACGTTATCTCCCCGCCGCTCGAGGGCGACGGCTGGCTGTCGTCGAACGCCCCTCCGGGCCGACCAGCCACGTCAACGCGATCGTCGGGTTCGACGGGAAGCTCCAGGGAACGGAGCGCTACGCCGCCGACTGGATCCAGATCGACCCGACCGGCCGCATCTTCACGGGCGACCGCACCGTCCCCGAGAACTGGTTCGGATACGGGGCACCGATAGTCAGCGCCGGAAAGGGCGTCGTCACCGAGGCGCGGGAGGACCTGCCGAACCAAACGCCTGGCGTGATGCCCTCGGACCTGACCTTCGACCAGCTTCCGGGCAACTACGTCTCGGTCAAGATGAAGGGCGGGTTCACGGCCGTCTACGCCCACCTCGTGCCGGAAAGCGTGACCGTCGACGTCGGGGACAAGGTCCGGGTCGGCGAGCGGATCGGCCTGCTCGGGCAACAGCGGTGCTTCGCTCGCGCCACACCTCCACTTCCACATCGTTGACGGCAACAACATCTCGGCGTCGGACGGCTACCCGTTCGTGTTCGACTCCTTCGAGCTCGCGGCGCAGAGCGACATCAACGCGCTCGCGACGGCACTCAAGGGCGACCCCGGCTTTCCGGCCCGCGACCAGATGACGCCGGTGGCACACAGCCACCAGCTCCCGCTCGACTTCACGATCAACGATTTCCCGGCCGGAGACTGACCGGGCACCACGATCTCGATCCGAATTACTCCGGCTTACAAACGGGCTGGTCAGCCATCGGCAGCTCACCCTCTGGGCATGGATTGCCGCTTGGGTTCGGGTCGACGCAGGTGCCGCTCGACTGCGAGTAGATCTGGCCGTTGGAGCAGCTCTGGGAGGCCGGGGTCGGTTCTGGACCCGGGGTCGTCGACGTCGCGCTCGTCGACGTCGTCGCGGTCGAGGTGGAGGTCCCCGGCGTGGTGGTCGTCGAGGACGAGGCCTGCCCTTCGGTCACCGTCGATGTCGTCGTGCTCGTCGACGTCGTCGCTTCGTCGTCTCCGCAGGCGGCGACGAAGCCCGCGAGGGAGAGGGAGGCGATCAGGATGAGACCTGTGCGGAAGAAATGATTTCTCATGCGGGTCAACCTACCTCTTTGGTGTGGCCTGGCAAGTTCCAGGATGCAGGAGGAGGGACTCGAATCCCCGACACGCGGATTATGACCGCGCGGCAGCTCCAGCGCCCCGGCCAGAAAACTCAAGTTTTGGCGGGAAGAGCCGATGATTTTCGGCATGGGGAGGATTCGCAGGGAATGTTTGGCAGCGCTTAGTTACGTACTTGCGCTTCTTGCGTCCTTAGTCGCATTGGCGATGCTGACCGCCCCCGCTGCATTCGCGGAGGGGGCGAGCTCCAGCGCGCTCGCCGAGCAGGCGAGCAGAATCGATGCGGGCGGGGCCCATACCTGCAAGATCCTCGAGCGGGGAAGCGTCCGCTGCTGGGGGGAGGGCAACTTTGGGCGCCTCGGCTACGGAAACACCGTCGACATCGGCGACACCGAGCAGCCCAATACGGCTGGACCCGTGAACGTCGGACCGGGCCGGTCCGCGGTGGCGGTCAGCGCCGGCGGCGCGCATACCTGCGCGGTTCTCGACGACCACAGCGTCCGCTGCTGGGGCCTGGGGGTCGACGGCCGTCTCGGTTACGGAAACCCGAGTTCGATCGGCGACGACGAGGCGCCGGGTTCGGTGGCCCCGGTCGACCTCGGGCCTGGCCGCTCTGCCATCGAGATCTCCGCCGGCGGTGCTCACACCTGCGCGCTGCTCGATGACGGCACCGTCCGCTGCTGGGGCGAGGGCGACAACGGGCGCCTCGGCTACAGCAATACAACCGACATCGGCGACACCGAGGCCCCTGGTTCGGTCGGGCCCGTCGACCTCGGCGTCGGCAGATTCGCGGTCGCCATCAGCGCCGGCGGAAGCCACACCTGTGCGCTGCTCGACGACGGCACCGTCCGCTGCTGGGGCGAGGGCGACAACGGGCGGCTCGGCTACAGCAATACAACCGACATCGGAGACACAGAGGCGCCGGGATCGGTGGGGCCGGTGGACCTCGGCGCGGACCGTCAAGCGGTGGCGATCAGCGCCGGCGGCGCACATACCTGTGCGTTGCTCGACAACGGCAGCGTTCGCTGCTGGGGGCTCGGTACGAACGGCCGACTCGGCTACGGCAACACGACCGACATCGGCGACACCGAGACGCCGGGCTCGGTCGCCCCGGTTGATGTCGGCAGCGGCCGTAACGCGGTCGCGATCAGCGCCGGAGACAGCCACACCTGCGCCCGCCTGGAGAACGGGACGACGCGCTGCTGGGGGCTCGGTACGAACGGCCGACTCGGCTACGGCAACACGACCGACATCGGCGACACCGAGACGCCGGGCTCGGTCGGCCCGGTCGATGTCGGTTCGGGCCGCCGGACCGTCGCGATCACGGCGGCCGGCGAGCACACCTGCGCCCGCCTGGAGAACGGGTCGACTCGCTGCTGGGGTGAGGCGGCTAGCGGACAGCTTGGCTACGGCAACACGAACGACATCGGCGACACCGAGGCGCCGGGGACGGTGGGCCCGGTCAACGTCGGCGCCGACCCGCGGATTGCGCTCGGACGCAGCGTGATCCGCGTCGCCGCCGGCGGCGCGCACACCTGCGCCCTGCTCGACGATGGCAACGTGCGCTGCTGGGGCGAGGCCGAGAGCGGACAGCTTGGCTACGGAAACACGACGGATATCGGCGACACCGAGAGCCCCGGAGCGTTCGGGCCGGTGAACCTGGGTAACGGGGCGGCGACGGAGATCACCGCCGGTATTGAACACACCTGCGCCCTGCTCGACAACGGCACGGTGCGCTGCTGGGGGTCCGGGAGCTCGGTTCACACAGTCAATCTCGGCGTAGGACGATCTGCGGTTGCGGTCAGCGCGGGCAGCGCGCACACCTGTGCCGTTCTGGACAACGGCGACCTCCGCTGCTGGGGCAGCGGTGCGGACGGACGCCTCGGGCGCGGGAACACGGACAACGTGGATGAGGAGTCGGCAGGCTCGGTAGCTCCCGTGGATCTCGGTTTCGGCCGCTCAGCGGTGGACATCTCCGCCGGCAATAAGCACACCTGCGCAATCCTCGACAATGGCCGCGCGCTCTGCTGGGGATCGAATGCCGAGGACCAGCTCGGCTACCCGGGGACGGATTTCGTCGGGGACGACGAAATGCCGGGGACTATCGGGCCCGTCGGCTTCGGCGCAGGGATCGAGGCGACGTCGATCAGCGCCGGATTCGACCACACCTGCGCCCGGCTCGACGACGGCACCGTCCGCTGCTGGGGGAGTGGCCCCGACGGCCGCCTCGGGTACCCCGGCGTGGGTGGCGTGAGCGACCCGGGGGCCGTGGGTCCGATCAGCCTGGGCGGGGGGGCCACGGACGTGGACACTGGCAGGGACACGGATGTGGTGGAGGGCGGGCACACCTGCGCAAGGCTCGCCAACGGAAGTGTCCGCTGCTGGGGTTGGAACCAGAACGGGCAGCTCGGATATGGCAATACCGAAAACATCGGTGACGACGAGTTGCCCTCGACCGCCGGACCGGTCGACTTCGGGTTGGGTCGTTCGGCGGTGGAGCTCAGCGTTGGCGGCCAACACGACTGCGCGGTGCTCGATCAGGGTGACCTGAAGTGCTGGGGCTTCGGCGAGGCCGGTCGCCTGGGCTACGGGGACGCGGACGACGTCGGCGACGACGAGACGCCCGGAATGGTCGGGTCGGTCGATGCGACCGACGACCCACCTGTTGCCGTGGACGACTCCCTCACCGTCGGCGAGGACGCGTCGGCGACCGCTGTCCCGGTGCTCGCCAACGAGGACGATCCAGACCAGGGTCCGAAGCAAATCGTCTCAGCCGGCGATCCCGCGAACGGGACCGTCGCGATCACCGGCGGCGGATCGGGCCTCACCTACAGGCCCGACCCCGACTACTGCAACACGCCGAGTGGCGCCCCCGACACCTTCACCTACACGCTCAACGGCGGCTCGAGCGCCACGGTGAGCGTCACGGTGACGTGCGTCGACGACCCGGCCAACGCAGTCGACGATTCCTTCACCATCACCGAGGACGACCCGCCGGCGGCGCTTGCGGTTCTGGCCAACGACACCGACGCCGACGGTGGCTCGTTCGCCATCGCGGCCGCCAGCGATCCGCCAAACGGAACGGTCGCGGTGGACGCCGACGGTGGCGGGCTCACCTACGCGCCCGATGCGAACTTCTGCAACTCGCCGAATGGCAGCCCCGACAGATTCACCTACACGCTCAACGGCGGTTCGAGCGCCACGGTCTCGATGACGGTGAATTGCGATAGCGAGCCGGGGACTGGGGGTGGGACCGGGGGTGGGCCTGAGGTGGAGGACCGGACTGCTCCGGAAACAACATTCACGACCAAGCCCAAGGTCACGACCAAGACGAAGAGGAAGCGAGCGAAACTGAAGTTCGGGTTCGCCGCCAACGAAGCCGTCTCGAGGTTCGAGTGCAGCTTCAACGGGGCGAGATACCGCGAGTGCACGACGCCGCTGACCCTGAGAGTTAAGCGAGGTACGCATACCTTCGACGTCCGCGCCATCGACCTCGCGGGGAACGTCGACCCGACACCTGCGACGTGGGCCTTCGAGGTCTTGAAGAAGAAAAAGTAGAAGCGTTAGCGATGGTCGATCTGATGGACCAGGCTCAAGCTCACCGTTTCCCGATGCCGGAGGAGGG